>NZ_FTMZ01000018.1 GCF_900156335.1 Sphaerotilus natans | reverse complement strand
GTTACTACATCAGCTCCGAGGTGCTCGACGCCCAGGCCTTCAACGCCACCATCCGGGCGCACTGGGCCATCGAGAACGACTGCCACTGGGTGCTGGACGTCAACTACCGCGAGGATGCCTGCCTGATCCGGCGCGACCACGGCCCGCACAACATGGCCACGCTGCGGCGCATCGCCCAGAACCAGATCAAGCTCGACGCCGGCAAGGGCAGCCAGAAGACCAAGCGCAAGCGCATGGGCTGGAGCGATGACTACCTCCAGGCGCTCTTCGGCTTGACTCCAGCCTCACTCAGCCCTGCACAAATTTCGAGCGATGGCTGATGCAATCGCCCTGGGTAGGCAGCTCAGAAAAAGGTCGAGACCACGACGGGAACCGATGCCGCATGAACTGCCGGGTAGGCAGCTCAGAAAAACCAGGCCCGCAGCACCAGCAGCGAGGACGGGTGAACTGCCGGGTAGGCAGCTCAGAAAAGTGCCAGGCGCGCCGGGACACGGGACGGAATGTGAACTGCCGGGTAGGCAGCTCAGAAATGAGCCCAGCCGCGCCAGGGCAGCGCCCGGCCGTGAACTGCCGGGTAGGCAGCTCAGAAAAACCGTCATGACGAGCGAAGCCGCATCGAACTGTGAACTGCCGGGTAGGCAGCTCAGAAATCGAAGGCCGTGAACAGCAGGCCGCCAGCCGCGTGAACTGCCGGGTAGGCAGCTCAGAAATCACAGCTGCACGAGGCGGAACTCGTCATTGCGTGAACTGCCGGGTAGGCAGCTCAGAAATTGAAGCCCCAGGCCAGGTGCAGCTCCCACTTGTGAACTGCCGGGTAGGCAGCTCAGAAAGGCCACCGTGGCCGGTCCTGCTCGGGCCTCAGGTGAACTGCCGGGTAGGCAGCTCAGAAAAGCCCTCACCCTGAGCCCCCAGGGCACCAGCCGTGAACTGCCGGGTAGGCAGCTCAGAAAATGCGCAAAATCGAAGCCCGAATGATCGAAGCGTGAACTGCCGGGTAGGCAGCTCAGAAACTTGGCAATACCGTCGTGACCTGCCGGGTCCGGTGAACTGCTGGGTAGGCAGCTCAGAAATTACTTGGTGAGAACGTGACAGTAATCACCGGGTGAACTGCCGGGTAGGCAGCTCAGAAAACCTGAGCCCCCAGCGCCAGGGCAGCGCCCGGGTGAACTGCCGGGTAGGCAGCTCAGAAATTGGGAGACGCACGCGCCGGCCGACGACGAGCGTGAACTGCCGGGTAGGCAGCTCAGAAAGCTGCCCCGCAGCCGCCCGCAGCGGTCATCGGGTGAACTGCCGGGTAGGCAGCTCAGAAAATTCGAGCTGTCCGGCCTCGTCAGTGCTGATGGTGAACTGCCGGGTAGGCAGCTCAGAAATCAGGCCGGGTCGACGGTCTGCAGCCATCACCGTGAACTGCCGGGTAGGCAGCTCAGAAAGAGACGCTGCAGCCGATCGGCTCGCCGCTGCTGTGAACTGCCGGGTAGGCAGCTCAGAAAACACCTCGATCAGATCCATGCTCTGCGTCCCGGTGAACTGCCGGGTAGGCAGCTCAGAAAAAGGTGGCCAAGCACCGGTTGGCGTTCGACCTGTGAACTGCCGGGTAGGCAGCTCAGAAAATGCGGCATAGACCAAGCGCGATTTAGGGCTGGTGAACTGCCGGGTAGGCAGCTCAGAAAGTTGCCGCGCGTGATGCGGCCCCAGGTCACATGTGAACTGCCGGGTAGGCAGCTCAGAAAATTCGGCGGTGATGCCGGTCAGGTCGAGGGCCGTGAACTGCCGGGTAGGCAGCTCAGAAAAGGCGCCGGCCGGGATCAGCCAGTCGTCGACCGTGAACTGCCGGGTAGGCAGCTCAGAAAGACCTGTGCAGTCGGGCCGACTTCTCGAGCGAGTGAACTGCCGGGTAGGCAGCTCAGAAAAGCTCGGTCGCCGTCAGCTCGCCGTCCGCCAGGTGAACTGCCGGGTAGGCAGCTCAGAAATTTGTGCCCAGCGCGCCGGCATTGCTCATGATGTGAACTGCCGGGTAGGCAGCTCAGAAATGCTGATCACCAAAGACGACATCGACTTTGCCGTGAACTGCCGGGTAGGCAGCTCAGAAATGGCCGGCGAGATGCCGCGGGGCCGTGTGACCGTGAACTGCCGGGTAGGCAGCTCAGAAATACACCTGGGACGACCCCAGCGACATCGAGACGTGAACTGCCGGGTAGGCAGCTCAGAAAACCCACACGCTACGGCAACCTCCTCTTCCGTCGTGAACTGCCGGGTAGGCAGCTCAGAAATCTGCCGACCTGCCTCCCGCCGTCCTTGATGCGTGAACTGCCGGGTAGGCAGCTCAGAAAATCCCCTGGCAGATCAGCCGCGCGGTGCTGGCGTGAACTGCCGGGTAGGCAGCTCAGAAACGGCAGCTCGCCGAGCAGCCGATCCAGCTCGGGTGAACTGCCGGGTAGGCAGCTCAGAAAGGGGGATGAAGGAGCGAAGCGGAGACATCCCCGTGAACTGCCGGGTAGGCAGCTCAGAAAGTGCGAAACCGCACCGCCTATTCGATCGCTGGAGCGACCTGGCGCCCCGATCAGAGATCGGCGTCCGCCGACTCCAGCATTCTCTGGCTCTGCTGGGCCAGGGGCTTGGTGGCCCAGGCCCAGGCCGAGGCCACGCCCTCGCGGCGGACGCAGGCCCGGACCTGGGCGCGCAGCTCGCGGCGCGGGCCGCGAATCCGCTCGACGGTGCAGCGGCCGGTGACCGCCTCGACGATGTGCATGTCGACTTTCATGGAGTCCTTGGAGTTGTGGCTGGCCCCGGATGGCGGGCCGGCTGGGTGGGTAGGCTTCGCATCATGCCAGCCCGGCGTCCGCCGCCTGACAGGCGGCCCACTCAGCCGCGCATCAGGAAGGCCACCGTCATCGCCAGACCGGTCAGCACCACGCCGGTGCGCACCCAGGCGGCCGGAAGCCGTCGCGCCAGCCGCGCGCCGATGAAGCCGCCCAGCGTGGCGGCCACCATCATCACCAGCGCCTGCGGCCAGGCCACTGCGCCGGCCCAGGCGAAGGCGGCCACCGACAGCAGCGACAGCACCAGCGAGTTCAGGTTCTTCAGCGCGTTGGCGGTGTTGAGGCTGGATTCGCCGGTCAGCGTGTAGAGCGCCATCAGCAGAATGCCCAGGCCGCCGTTGAAATAGCCGCCGTAGACGGCCACCGCGAACAGGCCGAGCCGCTGCGCCAGCAGCGACGATGACGCGGCCTCTGGCGCGCTGGCGCTGCGGGCCCGGCGCGCGGCCACCAGACGGGGCCCGAGCGCGAACAGCACGGTGGCGAACAGCAGCAGCCACGGCACCGCGGCCGAGAACAGCCGGGCCGGCGTGACCAGCAGCAGCCCGGCTCCGGCCAGGCCGCCCAGCGCGCAGATCAGCGCCTCGGCCTGGCGGCGTGCGGCCGGCAGCTCGGCGAGCTCGCGCCGGAAGCCCAGCGCGCTGCCGAGGTAGCCGGGGCTGACCGCCACCGCGCTGGTCGCATTGGCGACGATCGGCGGCAGGCCGGTCCAGACCAGCGCGGGAAAGGTGAGGAAGCTGCCACCGCCGGCGATCGCGTTGAGCGCGCCGGCGCCCAGCGCCGAGGCGCTCAGCAGCAGCAGATGGGAGAGGTTCAGGGACAGATCGAGTGCGGACATGCCCCCGAGTGTCTCAGCTCCGCGTGCGGCGGGCGCGGGCCTCGCCGGCCTGCGGGCGCACCATCAGCTGGCGGCGCGCCTCCGGATAGATCAGCGACTCCTCCAGATCGATGTGATCCTTGTAGAGCTCGGTGAAGACGGCCGTGCCCTGGCGCAGCGCGTCGATGTCGTACCAGCTGTAGCCCTGCGCGACCGCATCGAGCTGCGCCGACAGCGCCAGCCAGTCTTCCTCGAGCCAGCCGTGATCCTGCTGCAGGCGCAGGATGTGCTGCACCAGCTCGGCGTCGCCGCTGGCGAGCAGGCCGGGAAAGACCAGCCGCTCCTCGTCGGCATGGTGGGCGCGCGCGGTCTGGCTGAAGAAGCGCACGATGTCGGAGGCCATGCGGCGTGCCACCGCATCGACGCCCTGGTCGTCCAGATGATCGACCAGGGCGGCCATGTCGCGCAGCGTCGCCAGCACCTCGCGGTGGCAGGTGTCCAGCGCCTCGAATTCCTGCTCGACCGGGATCGGCACCGGCAGGACGGCTTCGGCGGCAAGGGATGCGGACAGGCTCATGATCGACTCCTGGGTTGGTGCGCTGCAGCAGCGCGATGGGTCCATTCTTGGCCTGCCGACGGCACGCGGGTTGAGCGAGGTCAACCCGGCATCAGTCCGGAAGAAATTCACATTTCAGGTGCATCCGCGCCGATCTTGCCTCATTCTGGTGCTTTCTCGGCATGAATCTTCGCCGCCTGGCCGCACAGATAGGTCCAGACCAGCATCGCGGCGGCATTGCTGCTGAGCTCGGCGTGGTCGTAGGGCGGCGCGACCTCGACGCAGTCCATGCCGACCCAGTTCTCGCCGGCGAGCTCCTCGAGCAGCGTCAGCGCCTGCGCGGTCGTCAGTCCGCCGGGCTCGGGCGTGCCGGTGCCCGGCGCGAAGGCCGGATCGAGCGCGTCGATGTCGAAGCTGAGGTAGAGCGGCGGCTGGCCGCGGGCCGCCCAGCGCGCCTTCAGCGTGTCGATGAGCTCGGCGAGCTGGGCGGCGCTCTCGCGCCCGCGCAGGTCGCGTGCGGTCCAGATCAGGCCGCCCTGGTCGCGCACGTACTCGCGCGCGGCGCGGTGGCCGGCGCTGCGGATGCCGATCTGCGCGAAGGCCTGCGGATCGACCAGGCCCTCCTGGATCGCCTCGTACACCCAGGTGCCGTGGCCGCTGGGCTCGCCGAAATGGTCTTCCCAGGTGTCGCAGTGGGCGTCGAAGTGCAGCACGCCGAGCGGGCGGCCGTGGTGCTGGCGCTGCGCGCGCAGCAGCGACAGCGTGATCGAGTGGTCGCCGCCGAGCCAGACCATGTGCTGGCGCGCCAGCAGCGCCGCGGCCTGCGGCTCCAGCGCCGCGCGCATCCGCTCCAGGCTGGTGTTGGGCAGCGCCAGGTCGCCGTGGTCGCACAGCAGCGCGTCCGGCGAGACCTCGAACAGCGGATGGATGCCGTCGCACAGCATGTGGCTGGCCTGGCGGATGGCGCGCGGGCCGAAGCGCGCGCCGGGGCGGTTGGTGACGGCGCCGTCCCAGGCGATGCCGGCCAGGCCGAAGGGGCGGGGTTGCGGGCCGGCGGGCACCTTCATGAAGGTGTGCGCGGACAGGAAGGCGAAGGCGTGGTCGCTCATGGCTTGAACCGAGGGTCGATCAGGCCCGCAGTGTGCAAGATCCGCGGCATGAAGACCTCGACCGAAACCCTGCAGGCCCTGCAGACCCTGCACGCCGCCGAGGTGCGGCGCTATCTCGACACCCACCCGCGCTCGGTCGCGCTGGCCGACGAGGCCACGCGCCACTGGCTCTACGGCCTGCCGATGCACTGGATGCGCGACTGGCCGGCGCCGCGGCCGCTCTTCGTCGCCGAGGCGCACGGGGCGCGGCTGCGCTGCGTCGACGGTCATGCCTACGACGATTTCTGCCTGGGCGACACCGGCGCGATGTTCGGCCACAGCCCGGCGCCGGTGGCGCAGGCGCTGGCGCTGCAGGCCGGGCGCGGCCTGACCGCGATGCTGCCGCCCGAGACGCTGCCCGACATCGGCCGGCGGCTGGCCGCGCTGTTCGGGCTGCCGCGCTGGCAGGTCACGCTGAGCGCGACCGATGCCAACCGCTTCGTGCTGCGCTGGGCGCGCGCGATCACCGCCCGGCCGAAGCTGCTGGTCTTCGAGGGCTGCTATCACGGCACCGTCGACGACACGCTGGTCGACCGCGCCGACGACGGGCGCACGCTCACCCGCGCCAGCCTGCTCGGCCAGGTGCAGGATCTGGCGGTCGGCACCGTCGTCGTGCCGTTCAACGACGCCGCGGCGGTCGAGGCGGCGCTGGCCGGCGGCGACGTCGCGGCGGTGCTGACCGAGCCCGCGCTGACCAACTGCGGCCTGGTGCCGCCGCTGCCGGGTTTCCTGGAGGCGGTGCAGGCGGCCTGCCGGCGTCACGGCACGCTGCTGGTGCTCGACGAGACGCACACGCTGTCGAGCGGCCCTGGCGGGCTGGGCCGCCAGCTCGGGCTGCAGCCGGACTTCCTGGTCGCCGGCAAGGCGGTGGCCGGCGGCATGCCCTGCGCGGTCTACGGCTTCACCGACGCGGTGGCCGAGCGCATGGCCCGCACGAAGGAGGCCGCGCCCGAGGGCCATTCCGGCATCGGCACGACGCTCTCGGGCGGTCTGCTCGGGCTGGCGGCGCTGCAGGCCTGTCTGGCCGAGGTGATGACGCCTGCGGCTTGGGCGCGCATGGAAGCCGGCGCGGCGCGGCTGCAGGCCGCCCTGGAGCGGGTGATCGCCGCGCATGCGCTGCCCTGGAGCGTGACCCGGCTGGGCGCGCGCATGGAGCTGCAGTTCTGTGCCCGCGCGCCGCGCGACGCGCGCGAGGCCGCCGCGGCGATGCACGCGCCGCTGGAGCGGCTGCTGCACCTGTGGCTGCTCAACCGAGGCGTGCTGCTGACGCCCTTCCACGACATGCTGCTGGTCTCGCCCGAGACGGCCGACGCGGCGATCGACCGGGTCGCGGCGCTGCTGGACGGCTTTCTTGCCGGTCTGGCCCCCGCCTGATCCGGAATTTTCATGCTGCCGAACATCGTTTCATAATGTGGAAAATTATTCTGTTGCGGCGCACCAAAATTTTCCATCGTGAGAAAACATTTCCCATGATGTGCAATATTGTCGCTAAGTTGTTGATTTTATTGAGATCAAAAAGATGTCTTATATAAGACATAAGTGTTGGCGGCCGGAGAGGTCGGGATTAAGCTTGAGCCATCGAACACGCCGTGTTCAGCCTCCTTGAAACACCGTCGAACGGAGAGACTCATGACGAACCTGACCCGCGAACAACAGATCGCCGCCCTCGAGAAGGACTGGGCCGAGAACCCCCGCTGGAAGCTGGTGAAGCGCGGCTACAGCGCCGCCGACGTCGTGCGTCTGCGCGGCTCGCTGCAGCCCGAGTACACCCTGGCCCAGCGTGGCGCCAAGGTCCTGTGGGACAAGGTCAACGGCGGCGCCAAGAAGGGCTACGTCAACGCCTTCGGTGCGATCACCGCCGGTCAGGCGATGCAGCAGGCCAAGGCCGGCCTGGAAGCGGTGTACCTGTCGGGCTGGCAGGTCGCCGCCGACGGCAACACCTCGGAAACCATGTACCCGGACCAGTCGCTGTACGCCTACGACTCGGTGCCGACGATGGTCCGTCGCATCAACAACACCTTCAAGCGCGCCGACGAGATCCAGTGGTCGCGTGGCGTGAACCCGGGCGACGAAGGCTACATCGACTACTTCCTGCCGATCGTCGCTGACGCGGAAGCCGGTTTCGGTGGCGTGCTCAACGCCTTCGAGCTGATGAAGAACATGATCGCGTCGGGCGCTGCCGGCGTTCACTTCGAAGACCAGCTGGCCGCGGCCAAGAAGTGCGGTCACATGGGCGGCAAGGTGCTGGTCCCGACCCGCGAAGCCGTCGAGAAGCTGATCTCCGCGCGTTTCGCCGCCGACGTCATGGGCGTGCCGACCCTGATCCTGGCCCGCACCGACGCGGAAGCGGCCAACCTGATCACCTCGGACTACGACGAGAACGACAAGCCCTTCCTGACCGGCGAGCGCACCCAGGAAGGCTTCTTCCGCGTGAAGAACGGTCTGGAGCAGTCGATCAGCCGTGGCGTCGCCTACGCGCCGTACGCCGACCTGGTGTGGTGCGAGACCGGCGTGCCCGACATCGGCTTCGCCCGTGAATTCGCTCAGGCCGTGCTGGCCGCCTGCCCGGGCAAGCTGCTGTCGTACAACTGCTCGCCGTCGTTCAACTGGAAGAAGAACCTGAGCGACAGCCAGATCGCTTCCTTCCAGGAAGAGCTGAGCGCGCTGGGCTACAAGTACCAGTTCATCACCCTGGCCGGCATCCACGTCAACTGGTACAACACCTTCAAGTTCGCCCACGCCTATGCCCGCGGCGAAGGCATGAAGCACTACGTCAACATGGTGCAGGAGCCGGAATTCCAGGCCCGCGAGCAAGGCTACACCTTCGTGTCGCACCAGCAGGAAGTCGGCACCGGCTACTTCGACGAAGTGACCACCGTGATCCAGGGCGGGTCGTCCAGCGTCAAGGCGCTGACCGGCTCGACCGAGGAAGAGCAGTTCCACTGATGACTGCTCCGGCGCCCGTGCGGGCCGGTCCGTGATCCGGTCGGCCGCGCGGGTGCCAACCCACAGTTCATGTGGCTTTGCAACGTTCTGTTTTGAGTTCTGTTCTTGAAGGCCTCGGAGTTCATGCCTCCGGGGCCTCTTTTTTTGTGCGATCCCGAGGGGGCCGCCCGCTCGGCAGGAGCGGATGCCATCGGATAAAATGCGCAGATCCTTCCGATCCACCGACCAGCAAGACACGGGAAAGGCACCAAGGGTGATGACACCGCGAACTTCACCGTCATCTCAGGCCGCCACGGCGGTCTGACCGGTCGGCCGCGGCTTGTTTCCCGACAGTCCCCAGACGGAAAGCGCGGCGGCCCCGCGCTTTTTGCTTTTCCGAATTCCTCTTCCGTCCAAGGTTTCCCGATGATCTCGATCCAGCTCCCCGATGGCTCCCTGCGTGAATTTCCCGGCCCGGTCACGGTGGCCGATGTCGCCGCGTCGATCGGCACCGGCCTGGCCAAGGCGGCCCTGGCCGGGCGCGTCGGTGCGGGCGAGGGCGCGCGCCTGGTCGACACCAGCCACCTGATCGAGGCCGACACGAAGCTGGCGATCATCACCGCCAAGGATGCCGACGGCCTGGACGTCATCCGCCACTCGACCGCGCACCTGCTGGCCTATGCCGTCAAGGAGCTGTTCCCCGACGCGCAGGTCACCATCGGCCCGACGATCGAGCACGGCTTCTACTACGACTTCGCCTACAAGCGCCCCTTCACGCCCGAGGACCTGGCGGCCATCGAGAAGAAGATGCTTGAGCTGGCGAACAAGGACGAGAAGGTGGTGCGCAGCGTGCTGCCGCGCGACGAGGCGGTGGCCTACTTCAAGTCGATCGGCGAGGCCTACAAGGCCGAGATCATCGAGAGCATCCCGGCCGACCAGGACGTCTCGCTCTACGCTGAAGGGGCGTTCACCGACCTGTGCCGCGGCCCGCACGTGCCCAGCACCGGCAAGCTGAAGTTCTTCAAGCTGATGAAGGTGGCCGGCGCCTACTGGCGCGGCGACCACCGCAACGAGATGCTGCAGCGCGTCTACGGTACCGCCTGGGCCACCAAGGACGACCTGCAGAAGTACCTGACGATGCTCGAGGAGGCCGAGAAGCGCGACCACCGCCGCCTGGGCCGCGAGCTCGATCTCTTCCACATGGACGAGCATTCGCCCGGCACCGTGTTCTGGCATCCGAAGGGCTGGACGGTCTGGCAGGCGGTCGAGCAGTACATGCGCGCCGTCTACCGCGACAACGGCTACCAGGAGGTCAAGGGCCCGCAGATCCTCGACAAGGGCCTGTGGGAGAAGACCGGCCACTGGAACAAGTACCGCGACAACATGTTCGTGACCGAGTCGGAAAAGCGCGACTACGCGCTCAAGCCGATGAACTGCCCTGGCCACATCCTGATCTACAAGCAGGGCATCAAGAGCTACCGCGACCTGCCGCTGCGCTACGGCGAGTTCGGCCAGTGCCACCGCAACGAGCCCACCGGCGGCCTGCACGGCATCATGCGCGTGCGCGGCTTCACGCAGGACGACGGCCACATCTTCTGCACCGAGGACCAGATCCAGGCCGAGTGCGACGCCTTCACCGCGCTGCTGCAGAAGGTCTACGCCGACTTCGGCTTCACCGAGATTCTCTACAAGGTCGCGACTCGCCCGGAAAAGCGCATCGGCGCCGACGCGCTGTGGGACAAGGCCGAGACGGCGCTGATCGAGAGCCTGCGCCGCACCGGCTGCGAGTTCGAGATCGCCCCGGGCGACGGCGCGTTCTACGGTCCGAAGATCGAGTACACGCTGAAGGACGCGCTCGGCCGCCACTGGCAGTGCGGCACGATCCAGGTCGATTTCTCGCTCCCCGAGCGCCTGGGTGCGGAATATGTCGCGGAATCGGGTGACCGGGTGCATCCGGTCATGCTGCACCGCGCCATTCTTGGCAGTCTCGAGCGCTTCATCGGCATCCTGATCGAGGAACACGCCGGCGCGCTGCCCGCCTGGCTGGCGCCGATCCAGGTCGTGGTGCTGAACATTACCGATGCGCAGGCCGACTATGCGCGCGACGTGGCCAAAACGCTGCAAAAACAAGGACTTAGGGTCTCGCTCGATTTGCGCAATGAAAAGATCACGTATAAAATCCGCGAGCATTCTTTGCAGAAGGTTCCTTACCTGCTCGTTGTCGGTGACAAGGAGAGGGCCGCGGGGGCCGTTGCAGTGCGCGCCCGAGGCAATCAGGACCTCGGGGTGATGGCTCTCGAAGCCTTCTCCCAGAAGATCGCTGCCGAACTGGCTCCCGCGCGGGGCGAGTGAGGTCCAGCGGTCTTTCGTCCTTGTCCTCAGGCGTGAATCCATGGTTTTTGGGTCGCCAGCCCTTGAAGGAATCTCACCATCGCTACCTTTCTTGATCGCCGCACGCCCAACGCGGAGCGCAAGCATCGTCTCAACCGCGAGATCGTCGTCCCCGAAGTCCGTCTGAACGGACCGGAAAACGAGCCGCTGGGCATCGTCAGCATCCAGGAGGCCCTGCGGCTGGCCGCCGAAAGCGACGTGGACCTGGTGGAGATCTCCGCGACGGCGCAGCCGCCGGTGTGCCGCCTGATGGACTACGGCAAGTTCAAGTATCAGGAACAGAAGCGTGCCGCGGAGGCCAAGGCCAAGCAGCACGTCATCGACGTGAAGGAAGTCAAGTTCCGTCCGGGCACGGACGAAGGCGACTACCAGATCAAGATGCGCAACCTGCGCCGCTTCCTGGAAGACGGCGACAAGGGCAAGGTCACGCTGCGTTTCCGTGGCCGCGAGATCACCCACCAGGACATCGGCATGCGCCTGCTGGAGCGGGTGCGCGACGAGCTGACCGACGTGTCGGTGGTCGAGCACATGCCCAAGCTCGAAGGCCGCCAGATGATCATGGTGCTGGCGCCCAAGCGCAAGAAGTGATCGCCGTCGGCCCCGTTCCTCACGGGGCTGGCGCAAAAGTCGCCGCTCGGCGACAATCGACGTTTTTCGAGCGCGCAGCGGTCTGGTCGCCGCTGCCGCTCAGTGCCCGCAGGCCCCCAAGAGTCCGAGTCGTTCGGGCCGCCTCGCAGGAACATTCCAAGGAGCAGTCATGCCCAAGATGAAGACCAAGAGCAGCGCGAAGAAGCGTTTTCGCGTGCGTCCGGGTGGTACCGTGAAGCGCGGCCAAGCCTTCAAGCGCCACATCCTGACCAAGAAGTCGACCAAGACGAAGCGCCAGCTGCGCGGCGCCGCCAATGTGCATGAGACCAACATGGGTCACATGGCACAGATGCTGCCGTTCGCCGGTCTGTAATTCACCACACTGAAGGAGTCACACAATGCCTCGCGTCAAACGTGGTGTTACCGCCCGCGCCCGTCACAAGAAGGTCCTCGCCCTCGCCAAGGGTTTCCGCGGTCGTCGCAAGAACGTCTATCGCATCGCCAAGCAGGCGGTGATGAAGGCGGGCCAGTACGCCTACCGTGACCGCCGTGCCAAGAAGCGCGAATTCCGTCGCCTGTGGATCGCGCGTATCAACGCCGGTTCGCGCGCGCTGGGCCTGACGTACAGCAAGTTCGTCGCCGGCCTGAAGAAGGCCAAGATCGACCTGGACCGCAAGGTTCTGGCCGACCTCGCCGTCAACGATCCTGCCGCCTTCGGCAGCATCGTCGAGAAGGTGAAGGCCCAGCTCGCTTGAGTCTGACGGCACCGGAAGCGGTTCGCGCCGTTTCCGTGTCCCTCGAAAAAGGCCGACACTGCGTTCGGCCTTTTTTCTTGGCTGTCGCCGCCCGCAGGTGCGCGCGACGGCAGCATGCACAACCCGTCCCCCGATGAACGATCTCGACCAACTCGTGCAGGCCGCGCAGGCCGACTTCGCGGCGGCCACCACGCCCGCCCAGCTCGAAGACGCCAAGGCGCGCTACACCGGCAAGACCGGTCAGGTGACCGAGCTGCTCAAGGGCATGGCAAAACTGTCGCCCGAAGAGAAGAAGACCCGCGGCGCCGCGATCAACGAGACCAAGCAGCGCATCGAAGCCGCGCTGACCGCCCGGCGCCAGGCGCTGGCCGAGGCCGAGCTGCAGGCGCAACTCAAGGCCGAGGCGCTTGACGTCACGCTGCCCGGTCGCGGCCGCTCCGTCGGGGGCCTGCATCCGGTGTCGCGCACGATGGAGCGCATCGAGCAGATCTTCGGCTCGATGGGCTTCGATGTGGCCGACGGCCCCGAGATCGAGACCGACTGGTACAGCTTCACCGCGCTGAACAACCCGGAGAACCATCCGGCGCGTTCGATGCAGGACACCTTCTACGTCGACATGAAGGACGAGGCGGGGCGCCCCTTGTGCCTGCGCCCGCACACCTCGCCGATGCAGGTGCGCTATGCGCGCCAGCATGCCGCCACCCATGCCGGCCAGGATCCGCTGCCCGAGATCCGCGTCATCGCGCCGGGCCGCACCTACCGCGTCGACAGCGACGCGACCCACTCGCCGATGTTCCACCAGTGCGAAGGCCTGTGGATCGGCGAGAACGTCTCGTTCAAGGACCTGAAGGCGGTCTTCACCGACTTCTTCCGCACCTTCTTCGAGACGGACGACCTGCAGCTGCGCTTCCGCCCCAGCTTCTTCCCCTTCACCGAGCCGTCGGCCGAGGTCGACATCGCCTTCTCGTCGGGGCCGCTGAAGGGCCGCTGGCTGGAGGTGGCCGGCTCCGGCCAGGTGCACCCGAACGTGGTGCGCAACTTCGGGCTCGATCCGGAGCGCCACATCGGCTTCGCCTTCGGCATGGGCCCGGACCGGCTGACGATGCTGCGCTACGGCGTGGCCGACCTGCGCCTGTTCTTCGAGGGCGATCTGCGCTTCCTCGGCCAGTTCCGCTGATTGCCCGGCAGTCCACCACGTCCCGGATTCCAAGGACCAGAAGATGCAATTCCCCGAATCGTGGTTGCGCGAGTACTGCAACCCTGAGCTGACGACGCAAGAGCTTGCCGACCTGCTGACGATGTCCGGCATGGAAGTCGAGGAGCTCCAGCCGGTCGCGCCGCCCTTCACCGGCATCGTCGTCGCCGAGATCCTGACCGCCGACCAGCACCCCAACGCCGACAAGCTGCGCGTGTGCACCGTCGGGGCCGGCCCGTTCAGCAAGGACGGCCCGCTGCAGATCGTCTGCGGCGCGCCCAATGCCCGCGCCGGCATCAAGATCCCGCTGGCCACCGTCGGCGCGGTGCTGCCGCCCGGCGAGGACGGCAAGCCCTTCAAGATCGGCAAGGGCAAGCTGCGCGGCGTCGAGAGCTTCGGCATGCTGTGCTCGGCGCGCGAGCTGAAGATCGCCGACGACCACGGCGGCCTGCTCGAGCTGCCGGCCGATGCGCCGGTGGGCACCGACATCCGCGAGTACCTGAACCTCGACGACACGCTGTTCACGCTCAAGCTCACGCCGAATCTCGGCCACGGGCTGAGTGTCTACGGCATCGCGCGCGAGGTCTCGGCCCTGACGGGTGCGCCGCTGAAGGCCCTGGCGGCCGCGCCGGTGCTGCCGACGCTGGACGACACGGTGGCGGTGCGCGTCGAGGCGAGCGACCTGTGCGGGCGCTTCTCCGGCCGCATCGTGCGCGGCATCGACACCACCGCCAAGACCCCGCAGTGGATGGTCGACCGGCTGGCGCGCTGCGGCCAGCGCCCGGTCAGCGCGCTGGTCGACATCTCGAACTACGTGATGTTCGAGACCGGCCAGCCCAGCCACATCTTCGATCTCGACAAGATCCACGGCGGCCTGGTGGTGCGCTGGGGCCGCGAAGGTGAAAGCCTCAAGCTGCTCAACGGCAACACCATCACGGTGGACGGCCAGGTCGGCGTGATCGCCGACGAGGCCGAGGGCGGCGCGCAGACCGTCGAGTCGCTGGCCGGCATCATGGGCGGCGACGCCACCGCGGTGGGCGACGACACGAGGAACGTCTACGTCGAGGCCGCCTTCTGGTGGCCGGACGCGGTCGCTGGCCGGGGCCGTCGCTTCAACTTCAGCACCGACGCCGGCCACCGCTACGAGCGCGGCGTCGATCCGGCGCAGACGGTGGCGCGCATCGAGCGCATCACGCAGCTGATCCTGGAGATCTGCGGCGGCGAGGCCACCGCCTGCGGCCCGGTCACCGACGTGCAGCCGAACCTGCCGGCGCGCGCGCCGGTGGCCCTGCGGGTGGCGCGTGCGGCCAAGGTGATCGGCATGCCGGTCACGCAGGCGCAGTGCGCCGAGGTCTTCCGCCGCCTGGGCCTGGACTTCGTCGAGGCCGAGGGCGTGCTGACCGTCACCCCGCCGAGCTGGCGTTTCGACCTCGAGATCGAGGAAGACCTGATCGAGGAGGTGATCCGCGTCATCGGCTTCGACAAGCTGCCGCTGAGCGCGCCGCTGGCGCCCGTCAGCGCCCGGGTGCGCCCGGAGGCGCAGCGCGGCAGCCATGCGCTGCGCCGTGCGGCGGCCGCGCTCGACTACCAGGAGACGATCAACTTCTCCTTCGTCGAGGCGCGCTGGGAGGCCGAGCTGGCCGGCAACGCCGAGCCGATCCGCCTGCTCAACCCGATCGCCGCGCCGCTGTCGGTGATGCGCTCGAGCCTGATCGGCTCGCTGGTGCAGGTGCTGCGCCACAACCTGTCGCGCCGGGCGACGCGCGTGCGGGTGTTCGAGCTGGGCCGGGTGTTCCGTCGCGACGCCTCGGTGCAGACCAGCGAGCAGACGGTGGTCGGCATCGACCAGCCGCTGAAGCTCGCCGGTCTGGCCTGGGGCCCGGTCGAGCCGCTGCAGTGGGGCGCCAAGGAGCGCACGGTCGACTTCTTCGACGTCAAGGCCGATGTCGAGGCGCTGCTGGCGCCGCGCGTGGCGACCTTCGTCGCGGCCGAGCATCCGGCGATGCACCCGGGCCGCTGCGCCCGCGTCGAGCTCGACGGCCAGGTCATCGGCTTTGTCGGCGAGCTGCATCCGCGCTGGAAGCAGGGCTACGAGCTGCCGGCCGGGCAGGGCGCGCCGGTGCTGTTCGAGCTGGACGTGCCTGCGCTGCTGCAGCGCCCGGTGCCGGCCTACCAGCCGGTGGCACGCCAGCAGGCGGTCAACCGCGACATCGCGCTGATCGTCGGCGAGGCGGCCGGCCATGACGCGGTGATCGGCAGCCTGCTGGCGGCCGACACCGGCGGGCTGCTGCGCTCGGCGCGGCTGTTCGATGTCTACCGGCCGGCGCCGGGTGCCGCCGGCTTCCAGCCCGGCGAGCGCAGCCTGGCGATCCGCCTGGAGCTGCTCGACGACGAGGCCCCGCTGACCGACGAGCGCAGCGATGCGGCGGTGCGTGCCGCGATCGAGGCCGCCCGTCAGGCGGTGGGCGCGCGCCTGCGTGGCGAGTGAGACCGATGATGCTGTGAGCCGCCAGGAGACCGAATGCCCATCGACGACCACGATCCCGTGCCCGCCCGCGTCGTCTCGATCGAGACCCCGACGCTGACCAAGGCCGAGCTGGCCGAACTGCTCTTCGAGCGGCTCGGCCTGAACAAGCGCGAGTCCAAGGACATGGTCGAGGCCTTCTTCGAGTTCATGCACGCCTCGCTCGCGCGTGGCGAGGAGGTCAAGCTCTCCGGCTTCGGCAACTTCCAGGTGCGGCGCAAGGCGCCGCGCCCGGGCCGCAACCCGCGCACCGGCGAGTCGATCCCGATCGAGGCGCGCAAGGTCGTCACCTTTCACGCCAGCCACAAGCTCAAGGACGCGGTGCAGGGCGATGCCCCCGGCGATGGGGACTCGGAGTAAAGTCTCAGGACTGTCTCCGAACCCGTTGATCCGGAATGGAAAACAACCTGCCCGCCATCCCGCCGAAGCGCTATTTCACGATCGGCGAAGTCAGCGAGCTGTGCGGCGTCAAGCCGCATGTGCTGCGCTACTGGGAGCAGGAGTTCGCGCAGCTGCGCCCGGTCAAGCGGCGCGGCAACCGGCGCTACTACCAGCACCACGAGGTGCTGCTGGTGCGCCGCATCCGCGAGCTGCTCTACGAGCAGGGCTTCACCATCAGCGGCGCGCGCAACCGGCTGGCCGAGCTGGGCCCCGGCGCGATCCGCGCCCTCGAGGACGAGCAGGATCTGGACGAGGCCCTGGCCCCGGTCGATCCGCCGGCCGCCGACCTGGCGCCTCTGCCGGTCCTGCCCGAGCCCTCGACCGGCCCGCTGACCCCGCAGGAATTGCGCGCCGAGCTGCTGGCGATCCGGGCCTTGCTGGGCTGATCAAAAAAATCGCTCGAAATGCTGGACTCCATCGCGCAATTCATCCTATAATTTCTTTCTCAGCAGTCGGGGCGTAGCGCAGCCTGGTAGCGCACTTGCATGGGGTGCAAGGGGTCGCGAGTTCGAATCCCGCCGCCCCGACCAATGAAATCAACGGGTTAGACCTCACAAGGGTCTAACCCGTTGGCCTTTGTGGGGCCGCTCAGTCTGTACCAGTCCGTTTCCGGATATGGAAAATCGCCCTCATTCCTCCTAGCATGGGTCTTTCTTGCCCCATTGGCCCGAGGAGAGACTCCATGAGCGACAACGAAGACCCGACCCTCTACAAAGTGGTGGTCAATCAGGAAGAGATGTATTCGATCTGGCCGGCTGACCGCCTGAATGCGCCGGGCTGGCGCGACGAGGGCAAGCAGGGTCTGAAGGCCGAGTGCCTCGACTACATCAAGGAAGTGTGGACCGACATGCGCCCGCTGAGCCTGCGCAAGGCGATGCAGGCGACCAGCAGCCAAGGCTGAGGCCGCCCGCTGTCGGCCTGGGGGCGGGCTGCTGCACCGCCCCAAGAAAAAGGGTCCGCTCCCGCGAAGGGGGCGGGCCCTTTCGGCTTTCTGTCAGCCCGCTGCCGCCACCGCCTGCTTCACCAGCGCCTCGGCCAGCTGCGCCTGCTTGACCCGCCCCGCCGCAATCCGCGCCTTGAGCTGATCGCACAGGGCGAGGAGTTCGGAGACTTTGGCGACGATGCGGCGCTGCATATCCAGTGTGGGGGTATAAACCTCAATCCTACGAATTACATTCAAATGCAGATGTTTGACGCCCACGCCCTTGACGTGCGTATCATCTAGTCGTAAACACGCTTCCTGCACTGCGAGCTGCAAATAATCAGCAAGAACTTTGCCATGATCAGTTTTTAGAAGTGCCAGACTCTCAAAAATACTGAAGGGCTCATCGTCTTTTACTATGACCGCTGTTCCGATAGATCCACTCTTTGAAAGTAGGATGTCACCTATTTCTGGGCGACAGCGTTTGGTCAGCTCAATATGCTCAGCTTCACTGATATATCGGCATTCCTGCATATCAAGAATGCCGGTTCGGACATTTTTGGCGGACAAAAATTTTACGCCGGATGAAACATAATTTGGTGTTTTGTGTGTGCCGTCGGTGATTTTTGTTGTGAGATCGGACAAGGATAAAACTTTTGCTACGTGATCTGCGCCTTGGGTCAGGTATCCCCGCATAGCGAGAGACATGATGGTTTGGCGTAATGCTGCAATACTACTCTCAGTGGAGAAAATCGAAGAAAACTCCCCCGCCAACCGCTCCCACCCCGCCTGAAACTCCTGCGCATCGCGCGCCTGCGTGAGGCTGTCGAGCAGCGCCTGCACCAGCCGGGCGTGCGCGGCCTCGGCGTCCTGCTGCCGCGCTTCCAGCCGGTCGCACAGGGCCATCAGTTCATCGACCTTGGCGACGATGCGGTGTTGTTCTGCTAACGAAGGGAGCGGCACCTCCAAATTATTGAGGGTGCCCACATTTAATACTTTTTGAGCGGTGCCGCTGCAACTAATTTCGATGAATTCCTCATTGATCAACGAGGTAAGTACATAGACAAGGTATTGAGCATCGACTTCAGGACTCAGGGCAATGAGCCCGACGGACCGTGAAAGATTTGCGCCAGCCAAGTCTGCGGTGGCGATAGCGCACCTACCTATGCTGCCAACCAAGGTCACCAGCACTTCGCCGCCGCGAAGTCGAGTTCTCTTATATTCTTCATCCAAGGCAGTAGAGATGCGACTTCTGAAGTTGGGTACTACCTTATTGAAAAAGACGTTTTCTGTCTTCACCAATCTGACGCCATCCGAAACATCTAGACCAGGTTTCAGTACGCCATAAGTAATCGGCCGCGATGGGTCAACGAGCGTGCGTAACGCGCGCTTCGGACTATCAAAAGCTCCCACTCCTTCGGCCCAAAGCAGGCGACCACCCACTGCCAGATCCAGAATCAACCCGCGCAGCTTCTTGATCCCGTCAGGCGCATCGGCCAGCAGCGGCAGGCATGGCGTGATCAGCGCGCTCATTCGCCCCGCTCCAACGCAGCCGCCAGCGCCGCCTTCAATTGCGCCTGCAGGTCCGCGATCTCGGCCTGAATCTGGCGGTAATCGGCCAGCAGCACCTCGGGGTCGTGGGTTTCCTGCTCGCCGACGTGCGGGTTCTTGCAGTCGAGGTTCCAGTTGCGGGCGCGGATCTCGTCGATGCCGACTTTCCAGGCCTGCGGCGTCTCCTGGCGGTCGCCCCACCAGGCCTCCTCGGTGGCGAATTCCTCGACGCGCATCGGCCGCGTCTTGGAATAGTTCTTCACCCCTGCCGGATACGGGTGCTCGTAGAACCAGACCTCCGTCGTGGGCTCGCCCTTGGTGAAGAACAGCAGGTTGGTCTTGATGCCGGTGTAGGGGTTGAACACGCCATTGGGCAGCCGCACCACGGTGTGCAGATTGCACTCGGTCAGCAACTTCTCCTTGATGCGGCTCTTGATGCCCTCGCCGAACAGGAAGCCGTCGGGCAGCACCACCGCCGCGCGGCCGCCGGTTTTCAGCAGATGCATGATCAGCACCATGAACAGATCGGCCGTCTCGCGGGTGCGGAAGGTGGCGGGGAAGTTGCCCTCGATGCCGTCTTCCTCCATGCCGCCGAACGGCGGATTGGCGACGATGCAGTCCACCCGCTCGCCCGGCCCCCAGCTGATCAGCGGCCGCGCCAGCGTGTTGTCGTGGCGGATCTGGCTCGGCACCTCGATGCCGTGCAGGATCATGTTCGTCGTGGCCAGCAGGTGCGGCAGCGGCTTCTTCTCCACGCCAAAGACGCTGGCCTGCAGCACCGCCTCGTCCTCGGGCGTCTTCACGTAGCGCGCGCGCTTGTGCTCGATGGCGCAGGTGAGGAAGCCGCCCGTGCCGCAGGCCGGGTCCATCACCTTCTCGTGCAGCTTCGGGTCCACCCGGCGCACCATGAACTCGGTCACCGGCCGCGGCGTGTAGAACTCGCCCGCGTTGCCCGCGTTCTGCAGATCGCGCAGCAGCTGCTCGTACATGTCGCCGAAGGCGTGGCGCTCCTGGGCCTTGTTGAAGTCCACCGCCTCCTCGATCTTGTTGAGCACCTGGCGCAGCAGCTGCCCGGACTTCATGTAGTTGTAGGCGTCCTCGAACACGCCGCGGATCACCCGCGCCACCGGCCGCAGCTCGGCGTCGCCCTCGCCCAGATGCTGCAGCGTCGGGAACAGCTCGTTGTCGACGAAGCTCATCAGCGCCTCGCCCGTCAGGCCCTCGGCGTCGGCGGCCCAGTTGCGCCAGCGGTAGGCCTGGGGCAGCGGCGAGCGGTAGTCGTCGTCGAACAGCTCCCATTCCGTCTCGCGGTCATCGAAGACCTTCAGGAACAGCATCCAGACAAGCTGCCCGATGCGCTGCGCATCGCCGTCGACGCCGACGTCCTTGCGCATGATGTCCTGGATGGATTTGATGGAACTGGTGATGGACATGGGAAAGATCAGAAACCGTGGCGGGCGCGGTGGGCGCGGAGGTAGGTCTTGTGCCGTTCATGCACGGCACGCAGCCGGGCATCGGGCTGCAGCCCCAGCAGGGCGAGTTCGGAAGCCGACAGGCCGGGCTGGCGAAGCAGCGCGCCGTCGTCCGCAAAGCTGATCAGCCCACGATCGAACAGCCGATCGATCGAGGCAGCCAGGAGCAGGCCGTTGTACGGATCCAGCCGCACGGCGGGATCGGCGTTGTCCTTCCAGGCCACGGCATGAGAAGCCACCAGGACGGCCTCGATGGCGCATCCCGTGACGGCGCAGCGGTGCTCCCACAGGCGCAGCATGTTCTGGCGAAACTGCCCCTGTCCGATGCGGGCCTCGATCAATGCCTGGCGGGTCGTCGCCGCAAGGTCATGCGCACCGGGCTCCGTGTCGAGTTCTTGCGCGGCAGCCGCCAGGAGTACCGCCTCTGGCGAAGATGCCGCGCCGGCTGCGGGACATACCGTGGGACAGGCCACCGGCTCGGTCACGGCCGCGACGAAGGCATCGACCGCCCGTTCGTCGGGCAAGGACAGCGCGCGACCCGGTGTCCCGTCGTAGATCGTGCTGCTGCCCTTGTAGGGCTGACTCTCGAAGGTCAGCACGGCCCGTGCTTCTGCACTGCGCAGGACCTGGGCCGCGTCGTCCGGGTGAATGACGAGGGGGGCGGCCGACATCGGCCGCGCGGTGTCGCTGGCCAACTTGATGGACACCCAATGGCGCATCCTGGGGTGATGCAGGCGCCATGATTTCGTCGAACGATCAGCGCTGGTGACATCGATGAATCCGCGGGCGAGCAGCGCCGCTCGGAGCGTGTGGTTATCGAGAGACTTCGTCATGCGTACAGCTGGACCTCCAGGTCCTGGATGGCTTGTGTGTATTGCTTCTTGCCGCCGAAGGCACCCACCAGCTCGAGCGGCGCACCGATCTGGCTGAACGGCGGCATCTGCAGGATTTTCAGGTCCTCGATCGGCTCGACGCCGGTGTCGGCGTACTTGTCGAGCAGCGCTTCGAGCACCTGCCGCGCCGTGCCCTGGTAGCGGGCGAAGTAGTCGCGCTTTCTCACGCTGTCGGCGCGCTCGCGCCGGGTCAGCGGCGGGCGGTCGAAGGCGACGTGGCAGACCAGATCGAAGGGATCGAGCGCCGTGCCGCCGCCCTTGGCCGCCACGTCCTCCTGCAGCGCCTCCCAGATCACGCCCTGCGCGGCCAGCTCGTCGATGACCGCCTTCTTCTGCTCGGCGTCGTTCCAGCGGCGCAGGAAGTCGTCCAGCGAGGCGAACTGCTTCTTGACGCACGAGCGGGTGTAGTCGCGCAGGCTCTCGGTGACGAGCCGGCCGTCGCTGCCGTAGTACTGCACCCGCTCGGCCACGATCTGCACGCTGACCTGATCGGCGCCGACGCGGTACTTGACGCGGCGGCCTTCGCCCGCGCCCGCGCCCGTGCCGTCCCCATCGCCGCCATCCGGAAACCCGCCATCGGGCGACGGTGAGGGCGCCGCCGGGCCGCTGCCGTCCGGCATGCCGGCGGGCGGCTCGTCCGGCGGCGTGACCGGATCGCCGGGGCCGGGCTCGAAGACCGCCACCGGATCGCCGTCGAAGGCCGGATCGGCGAACAGCTCGGTCGCCTTCTTGAAGTCCATGATCGTGAACCAGAACTTGCCGTGGTCCTCGTTGATGCGCGTGCCCCGGCCGATGATCTGCTTGAACTCGGTCATCGACTGGATGTGCTGGTCCAGCACGATCAGCTTGCAGGTCTGCGCGTCCACCCCGGTGGTCATCAGCTTGCTGGTGGTGGCGATGACCGGATACGGCTGCTCGGGGTCGATGAAGTTGTCCAGCTCGGCCTTGCCCTCGACATCGTCGCCGGTGATGCGCATGACGTACTTGCGGTTGGCGCGCACCCGCTCGGGGTTGAGGTTCACCAGCGCCTGGCGCATGCGCTCGGCGTGGTCGATGTCGCTGCAGAACACGATGGTCTTCTGCATCGGGTCGGTGGCCTGCAGGAACTCGGTGATCTTCCTGGCGACCAGATCGGTGCGCGCGTCCAGCACCAGGGCGCGGTCCATGTCCTTCAGGTTGTAGATGCGGTCCTCGATCACCTGGCCGCTGCGGTCGAGCATGCCTTTGGGCGGGCGCCAGCCCTGCAGGTCGCGGTCGAGGTCGATGCGCACCACCTTGTAGGGCGCGAGGAAGCCGTCGTCGATGCCCTGCTTCAGGCTGTAGCTGTAGACCGGCTCGCCGAAGTAGCCCAGGCTGGAGACATCGCGCGTCTCCTTCGGCGTGGCGGTCAGGCCGATGTGGGTGGCGCCGGCGAAGTGGTCGAGGATGTCGCGCCAGGCCGAGTCCTCGGCCGCGCTGCCGCGGTGGCATTCGTCGATCACCACCAGATCGAAGAAGTCGGGCGAGAACTGCCGGTAGATGTTGCTCGCCTCGTCGGTGCCGGTGACCGCCTGGTAGAGCGAGAGGTAGATCTCGTAGCTCTTGTCGATCCTGCGGCCGGTGATCTTGGTCATCGCCGCGCCGAAGGGCTTGAAGTCGTTGGTGCGGGTCTGGTCGACCAGGATGTTGCGGTCGGCCAGGAACAGGATGCGTTTCTTCTGCCCGCTCTTCCACAGCCGCCAGATGATCTGGAAGGCGGTGTAGGTCTTGCCAGTGCCGGTGGCCATGACCAGCAGGATGCGGTCCTGCCCGCGCACCACCGCCTCGACGGTGCGGTTGATGGCGTTGAGCTGGTAGTAGCGCGGTGCGCGGCCGCTGCCGTCGTCGTGATAGGGCGCCACGGCACGGGCCTGCTGGGCGTCGTCCAGGCCACGCCACAGGCACCAGCGCCGCCAGAGCTCCTGCGGCGTCGGGAAGGCGTCCAGGCCCAGCTCGGTCTCCACCGGCTCGCCCGGGCCGCCGGTGCCGCTGCGGTCATGGAACAGGATGCCCCGGCCATTGGTCGAGAAGACAAAGGGCACCTGCAGCGACTCGGCATAGTCCAGCGCCTGCTGCATGCCGGCGCCGACCGCCAGCGTGGCCTTCTTGACCTCGATGACCGCGATCGGCTGGTTCGGCTGCTGGTACAGCACGATGTCGGCACGCCGCCCGTTGCCACGGGTGTGCAGCCGGCCGCGCACGATGATGCGGCCCTTGGTGAAGCTCACCTGCTCGCGCACCTGGCGCCGCAGATCCCAGCCGGCCCGCAGCAAGGCCGGAATGACGAACTGGGTGCTGATGTCCTGCTCGGACAGCGTGCTCAGATCCATGTCCATGCGCTCGATTCCCCCTGAATGTCTTTCTGATGGTGCATTCGGGTGCAGATTGTCTGCTCTCGCGCCGCCGGACGACATCACCGCGTCACTGCAGCGCCTCCGGTGCCGTGATCTGGGTCGCGTCTTGCGACGTGGCCTGCGATGCGGCCGGCGTCACGGGCGCGGGCCGGTGGCGCGCCGTCCACGCCTGCACCATCGCCGGGGTGATGTCCCCCGGATGGCACAGCGGCGAGCTGCCGCCTGGACGGCTGTAGGCGCTGCGGCCGCCGCAGGCCGCGCCGTTGCGCATGGTGTCGTACGGGCAGGGGCAGCGTCCGGGATAGTCCGCCCGGGACTCGGCGATCATCGCCTGCTTGATGCGTTCCACCGACGGGGTGGCGTGACCGGTGTCCTTGGCCAGCACCAGCGCCGGCAGCAGCAGGCCCAGACTGGCCAGAGCTCGGATCATTCTCATGGAAACTCCCTCGTGATTGATGAAGACAATCGAAAACCGACGATTGTCCGATCAGCGAGGGGCCGAGTACCTTCCCGTACCCAGGGGGTGGACAGCCCGGGGCGGGGCGGTCTGCGCCGTGCTCAGATCACCGGGGCCCTTGGCAGCGCCGCATCCAGCGCCATCAGCCGCGGGCGCAGCTGCATCCAGCTGGTGCGGGTAGGGCTGTAGACCAGATGCATCGCCAGGCCGGGCTGGGAGAGCAGGGTGCGCACGCCCAGCGCCTCGGTGCCGCCCATGACCAGCACCTCGTCGGCCTGGCCCGGGATCTGCAGCTGGCGCCGGGTGCTGTTGCCGGCGGCCAGCAGCAGCGAGCCGCGCCGCGCCAGATCCGGCCCGCGTGCGACCGAGCCGGCATGCGCGATCACCCGGCTGGTGGCGATGTCGAACACGCAGGCCGCCTGCACGCCGCTGAGCGCATGCAGCTCCAGCACGAAGCGCTCCATCGGCGTGGCCTGGGCGGCCAGGGCCGGGCGATCGGCGCCGGTCGGCGGCATCGGCTGCGGCGCGCTGCTGGCGCTGGCGGGCGGGAAGGGCGACAGCAGCACGCCGGTGCCGTCCGGGCGGCGTGCGTGCTCGATCTGGTTCCAGCGCTCGCCCAGCAGGGTCCAGGCCTCGGCCGGCCGGCTGACCGGCGTCGACAGCCGGCAGTCCAGCCCGCTGCCCAGCCCCAGGCCGGCGATCAGGCCGGTCATCGCCGCATGGCTGCCGGCCGCCAGCGGCATCAGCTGCAGATGCCGGCACTGCCACTGCGGATGAAAGAGCAGCTCGCGCAGCGGCTGCAGTGCATCGCCCAGCGCATGCGGCGGCAGGTCGCCCACCAGCACCACCGCCAGCGTCGCACGCGACAGCAGCACCCGCGTCAGCGCGGCGCGGGTCGGGCTGTCGGCGTCGATGTCGGTGCTGTAGAGCCGCACCCGCCGGCCCTGGCTGCCGGGACAGTCGACATGGTCGATGCCCGCCAGCGTGGTGCCGTAGCTTTGCCGGCGCACATGCAGCCGCTCGACCGGCTGGCCGGCGGCCGCCGCCACCGCGTGCAGCATGCGCCGCGCGCCCCGGCTGGCGATGTCGTGCAGCACGATGTAGCTCGGGCGCAGGAACTCGAGCTGCTGCTGCAGCGCCTCGGCGGGCTCGCAGGACACGAACAGCTCGCGGGTGTGGTTGCCCACCGCCCGGCCGATGTCGGCCGGCTCGTCGAGATAGTCGCGCACGCTGCGCTGGATCTGGGTCTGATGGAGGTCGTCGTCATCGCGCACGTCCACAGGCGGGCGCGACGATGGATGACCTGAGCTCGAAAACATGGCCGGTGTCTCCTGGAGGGAACGCTGTGGCGGCACGCGGCCGGGACAAGCGGAGGAGCCGGCGTGGAACGATCGCGTCTCATCCTATCATCCGGGCCTTGATTTCATATCGTGCGCCAGCATGCCTTCCAATTCTTTCACTTCCGAACCTGATGCGCTGCCTGTCGTGATCGTCGGAGCCGGCCTGGCTGGCTTGACGGTGGCCCTGCATCTGGCCGCCACGCATCGCGTGATCGTGCTGGCCAAGCGCCAGCTCGGCGAGGCGGCCACCGCCTGGGCCCAGGGCGGCATCGTCGGCGTGCTGGGGCGCGACGACAGCATCGACAGCCATGTGCGCGACACCCAGGACGCCGGCGCGGGCCTGGTCGACGAGCACACCGCGCGCTTCATCGCCGAGCGCAGCGCCGAGGCCGTCGCGTGGCTGGTCGAGCGCGGCGTGCCGTTCTCGCCCGATCCGGACGGCCCGCTGGGCCTGCACCTGACGCGCGAGGGCGGCCACGCGGTGCGCCGCATCGCGCATGCGGCCGATGCCACCGGCTTCGCGATCCACCAGGCGCTGCTGGCCGAGGTGGCGCGCCACCCCAACATCGAGCTGCGCGAGCGCTGGATGGCGATCGACGTCATCACCCCGCGCCACCTGCACAGCGACGCCGCGCCCCGCTGCCACGGCGTCTACGTGCTCGACATCGACAGCCAGCGCGTCGAGACCATCGCCACCCGCGCGGTGGTGCTGGCCAGCGGCGGCGTCGGCAAGGTCTACCGCTACACCAGCAATCCCGACACCGCCACCGGCGACGGCATCGCGATGGCCTGGCGCGCGGGCTGCCGGGCCGCGAACATGGAGTTCATCCAGTTCCACCCGACCTGCCTCTACCACCCGCAGGACCGCAGCTTCCTGATCACCGAGGCGCTGCGCGGCGAAGGCGCGCACCTGAAGCTGCCCGACGGCACCCGCTTCATGCCGGCGCACGATGCCCGCGGCGAGCTGGCCCCGCGCGACATCGTCGCCCGTGCGATCGACTTCGAGATGAAGAAGCACGGCCTGGACCATGTGTGGCTGGACGCGACCCATCTGGGCGAGGAGTTCCTGAAGGAGCATTTCCCGACCATTCACGCGCGCTGCCTGGCCCTGGGCATCGACATCGCGCGCCAGCCGATTCCGGTGGTGCCGGCGGCGCACTACACCTGCGGCGGCGTCGTCACCGACCTGCACGGCCGCACCGACCTGCCGGGCCTCTACGCGGTCGGCGAGACCACCTACACCGGCCTGCACGGCGCCAACCGGCTGGCGAGCAACTCGCTGCTGGAGTGCGTGGTGCTGGGCAAGACCTGCGCCGAGACCATCGTCGCCTCGCCGCGCGCCGAGCAGCCGCAGCTGCCGGCCTGGGACGAGAGCCAGGTGCACAACGCCGACGAGCAGGTGGTCATCGCCCACAACTGGGACGAGCTGCGCCTGCTGATGTGGAACTACGTCGGCATCGTGCGCACCACCAAGCGCCTGGAGCGCGCGCTGCACCGCATCCAGCTGCTGCGCGACGAGATCGACGACTACTACGCCAACTTCCGCGTCGACCGCGACCTGCTGGAGCTGCGCAACCTGGTCGACTGCGCCGAGCTGATCGTGCGCTCGGCGCTGATGCGCCAGGAAAGCCGCGGCCTGCACTACAGCCGAGACTTTCCCGATCCGCTGCCGGTGAGCTTCCCCACCGTGCTGGTGCGCCCGGCGCGCAGCCGGCGCGGCGCCGGCCTGGCGGGGCTGGGCATGGGGCTGATGTCGCCCTCGGTGCCGCGCCCGCCCTCGGCGACCGGCTTGTGCGGATGATCGACTGAAATCAGGCGTTCAACGGGTATTAATGTTTAGTTCAACAAGCGGCTAGAATCTTAATTCTTTCTTTCAGCCGCTGGGCCCTGCCACGTCCGTGCAGGGCCGGAACGATCTTCATGTCCAGCTCACGCCCGCAAACGCACACCCGACCGCTGACGGTCCTGACCTCGCTGTTCTTCATGTGGGGTCTGATCACCTCGCTGAACGACATCCTCATCCCGCACCTGAAGGCGATGTTCTCGCTGAGCTATGTGCAGGCGATGCTGATCCAGTTCTGCTTCTTCGCCGCGTATTTCATCGTCTCGGTGCCGGCGGGCCGGCTGCTGCAGCGCCTGGGCTACCAGCGCGGCATCGTCGCCGGGCTGTGCATTGCCGCGGTGGGCTGCCTGATGTTCGGCCCGGCCGAGAGCCTGCGCTCGTATCCGCTGTTCCTGGGTGCGCTGTTCGTGCTGGCCGCGGGCATCACGCTGCTGCAGGTGGCGGCCAATCCCTATGTGACGCTGCTGGGCCGTCCGGAGACGGCCTCGAGCCGGCTGAACCTGACGCAGGCCTTCAACTCGCTGGGCGCGACGCTGGGGCCCTTGCTGGGCGCGGTGCTGATCCTGGGCGCGGCCGATCAGGCGGCCTCGGCGGCCCAGGGCGGTGACAGCGTGCAGGGTCCGTATCAGGCCCTGGCCGCGGCGCTGTTCGTGCTGGCGCTGGTGATGGCGATGTTCCGCCTGCCGGACGCCCGCGAGATCGAGCGCGCCGCCGAGCAGGCCAGCCACAGCGATGTGCCGGCCGCCGAGCGGGGCCGCCTGACGGCGCACCGCCATCTGGTGCTGGGCGCGGTGGCGATCTTTGCCTATGTGGGCGCGGAGGTCAGCATCGGCAGCTTCCTGATCAACCTGATGGCCGATCCGGCGATCGCGGGTCTGGACCATGTCCAGGCGGGCAAGTACCTGGCGCTGTACTGGGGCGCGGCGATGGTGGGCCGCTTTGCCGGCAGCGCGATCATGCGTCACGTCCGCGCCAGCCGCGTGCTGGCGCTGGTGGCGGCGGCCAATGTGGTGCTGATCGGCGCGGCGATCGCGCTGGGCGGCCCGGCGGCGATGTGGCTGCTGCTGGCCACCGGCCTGATGAATGCGGTGATGTTCCCGACCATCTTCTCGCTGGCGCTGGAAGGTCTGGGCGCGCTGACCAGCCGGGGCTCGGGCCTGCTGTGCATGGCCATCGTCGGTGGCGCGATCGTGCCGCTGCTGCAGGCGCTGGTGGCCGATCATGTCGGCCTGCTGGTGTCCTTCGCGGTGCCGCTGGTCTGCTATGTCTACATCGCGCACTACGGCGCGGCCGGTCACCGTCCGGTGGCGGTCGATGTCGATGCCGCCGAGCCGCCGGCCGGCGCCGCGCTGGGCGCTGCGGCCTGAACGACCAGACCGCGGCCGCGGATCAGCGGCGGGCGCGCATCGCGATGCGCGCCTGCACGAACTCGAACGCGTAGGTCACCGCCTCGCCGATCGTCTGCTCGATCGCGAGGCGTTCCTTCTCCGTCAGGTAGAAGTTCAGGTCCACCGTGTGGCGGATGTAGCGCGAGCCCAGCCGGTTGAGCGCGACGCAGGCCACGTCGGGCAGCGCGTCGGCCTCGAGGTAGGGGTAGTTCGGCGCCAGTCGGCTGACCGCGTCGAAGACCGGGCGCTCGTAGTGGTTGTGGACCGAGGTGAAGTCGATGTTCGTCGTCATGGCCAGGTCGGAGGTCGGGTCGTGAAGTCGGATGCGGGATCCGTCTTCATCGGCCCGGCCCGGACCTGACTTGAACCGCCTCGGCCCGCGCCGCCCGCTCAGGCCGCGCCGATGTTCGGCACGAAGCCCTGGGCCGGCTTGGCGATGGCCGCCGGATGGGCCTTGACGAAGTCGAGCATGCGGTCGATGCAGCCCAGGGCCTGCGAGCGCACCGGCTCGTCGACCTGGATCTCGCCGCTGCCCTGCTCCAGGCAGTCGATCACGCCCTGCAGCGCGTTCATCGCCATCCACGGGCAGTGCGCGCAGCTCTTGCAGGTGGCGCTGTTGCCGGCGGTCGGTGCCTCGATCAGCACCTTGTCCGGCGCGGCCTGGCGCATGCGGTGGAACATGCCGTTGTCGGTGGCGACGATGAACTCGGGCGCGTCCATCTCGATGACGGCCTTGAGCAGCTGCGCGGTCGAGCCGACCACGTCGGCCTGCTCGACGACGCTCTGCGGCGACTCGGGGTGCACCAGCACCTTGGCCTGCGGATGCGCCTGGCGCAGCAGCTCCAGCTCGGTGCCCTTGAACTCGTTGTGCACGATGCAGTCGCCGCTCCACATCAGCATGTCGGCGCCGGTCTGGCGCTGCACATAGCTGCCGAGGTGGCGGTCCGGCGCCCAGAGGATCTTCTTGCCCTGCGCATGCAGGTGGCCGACGATGGACAGCGCGCAGGAGCTGGTGACCATCCAGTCGGCGCGAGCCTTCACCGCGGCGCTGGTGTTGGCGTAGACCACCACGGTGCGGTCCGGATGCGCGTCGCAGAAGGCGGCGAACTGGTCGGCCGGGCAGCCCAGGTCGAGCGAGCAGGTCGCGTCCAGGTCGGGCATCAGCACCCGCTTCTCGGGGCTGAGGATCTTGGCGCTCTCGCCCATGAAGCGCACGCCGGCCACGATCAGGGTCTGCGCGGCATGGTCGCGGCCGAAGCGTGCCATCTCGAGCGAGTCGGAGACGCAGCCGCCGGTCTCGACCGCCAGGTCCTGCAGGTCGCCGTCGACGTAGTAGTGCGCGACCAGCACCGCGCCGCGCTCCTTCAGCAGCGTGCGGGCACGCTCCTTCAGGGTCGCGCGCTCGTCGCGGGTCAGCGGCTTGGGGGCCTTGGCCCAGGCCAGCGCGGTGCAGCTCTGGCCGCTGGCGTCCTGGCGGGTGTAGTCGAATGGGAGTCCGGTCATGGTCGGTCTGGGTCGTCGTTCTGGAGCGCGATCCTAGCCGAGACTCGACAGGAGACTCAGCAGCCCTGATGGCGCGCCACCGCCGCCTGCCAGCGCGAAGCCGACAGATCGCCGAACTGTCGGTCGATGCACACCAGCAGCAGCAGGTCGGCGCGCTGCGGCATCGGCAGCAGCAGATGGTGATGCTCGGCATCGGACCAGAGCAGCTCCTGCAGCGCCTGCGCTTCCTGCGCCGGCTCGTCCGGCGTCAGACCGGTCCGCCACATCGCGCAGCCCTGACGGGCAGCCCGCTCGGCCCGATCCGCGGCGCGCTCTGTGAGGGCCTGCAGCGACAGCAGCTCGGCCGAGCCGACGTCCACCAGCGCGGCAGCGAGCACGCCCGGGCCCATCGCCGCCAGCTCCAGCAGGCGCTCCACGCGCGAGAAATCGAGCGATCCGGCCGGATCGTCGTCATGCAGCGGCTCCTCGTCGGCCAGCGGCGGCAGCTCGGGCGTCGCGATCGGCGCTGCGGAAGCGGTGGAGTCGGCGGGGGCGGTCTGGACGGGAAAGGCGGTCATTCGGGGGGGCGCGGGGGTGTCGGTCGTGGCGCGCAGCCGGGCGAGCAGCAGGCGGGTCCAGTCCGGATCGGCGCTGCTGCCGGGGTGCTCGATCACCCGGACCGTCAGGCCGCGCGGCCACAGCGCCTGGCGCAGCGGCTCGCCGCGGCCGGGAGGCTCGGTCGGCACCAGCATCTGCAGCACCGGGCCGCGCCAGTGGTCGGGGCGCAGGCCTTCGCGGATGCGCCGCACCAGGTCCTTGTCACGGCGGGAGCCGGCCAGCACCAGCGCGGTGCCGGCGCGCGCCAGCAGATCCAGCACCAGGCCGAGCGCGCGGGCGTCCTCGGGCGAGGCCTCGACCTGCAGCACGCCCAGCCAGGTGCCTTCCGGCGTCGGCAGCACGGTGCCACGCAGCAGGGCCAGCGGCGTCTCGGGCTGGCTCTCGTGCAGCAGCACCACCTCGGACAGGCTGGCGCCGGCGCCGTGGGCCAGGGCTGGCAGGCTGAAGCCGGGCCAGCTGCCGTGCGGATCCCAGGCCACCAGGCAGTCGCCCGGCGTCGGGGCCTCGCGGGAGAACAGGCTGCCGAGCGGCGGGGCCTCCGGCTGCGCGGCCCCGGTGCGCAGTTCGCGTCGCACCGACCTCACACCAGCACCTGCTGGGCCTCCATGATGCGGTAGCGTGTCATCGCGAGATTGCTGCGCAGCTTGTCGAGCACCGACAGGATGAACAGATCGGGATGGGCGCGCAGCGTGCGCAGGATGTGGTAGCGGCTGCCGGCGGTCACCAGGATTTCCTCGAGCGGGTCGCCCGGGCGCGAGTGGCCGAGCTGGCGCAGCGTGCGCCGATGCGTCTTCCAGATCTCGGAGGCGGCCAGCGCGGCGCGGTCGATGTCGGGGCCGGGCGCGGGGCAGGCCACCACCGCGCCGGTGGCGCCGTTGACCAGCGCGACGAAGATCAGCCCGTCGAGCACGGTCAGCTCGTCGAGCACCGCGCGGGCGCGCCGGGCGTCGATGCGCGGCTCGATGCCCGACTGCAGGCTCATCGGCGCGCTGACCGGACCGAAGTCGCTGACCGGCGCGGCCGGTGGTGGCGACAGCGGCGACATCAGCGTGGTCGGCGCCTGGCCGACGAACACCATCGAGGGCGTGGGCGAGGACACGACCGGCGCCGACTCGGGCAGCGGCATCGGCGCGCTGGGGCTGGTCAGCGGCGCTGGCGAACTGGGCGTGGCCTGCTCGGTGCGCAGCTTCTGCCAGTGCGCGAGCATGCGGTTCCAGACCACGCTGGCGCTGGTGAGCGATTCGCAGATCGCCTCGACCCGCACCTGGTCGGGCCAGTCGAGCTGCTGGATGCGCTGCATCAGCGCGCCTGAGCTGACCGGCAGCATGAACAGCAGGTTGCGGCACTGCCAGTGCAGGCTGTGGGTGGCCTGGCGGATGTCCTCGAGCATCGAGGCGATGTCGGCCGGCGCCATCGGGCCGATGATCACCACCGACAGGTCGGAGCGCTCCATCAGCGCGATCTGCACCTCGGCGGCATCGCGGCCCTCGGCCTGGATGTCGGCGTAGTAGATCTTCAGCGTGTCGTCGGTGCGGCGCGGCAGCGTGGTGCGCTCGATGTCGGCCAGCGGCGCCAGGCTGGTCTGGTCGCGCATGTGCAGCCGCTCGATCGGCTGACCGCTGGCATCGGCCAGCGCACGGATGACGGCCGCGGCCCACATGTGGGACGGGTCGCAGATGGTGATGAGCTTCTGCCGGACGAAGGTGTCCTTGCGGCTGCCGGCGAAATGGGTGCGCATCGCCTGCGCGGGCGAGCCCTTGACCAGCAGCTCGTCGCGGTGCGGGTCGACCGCAGGGGGGGCGGCGGGCATGCAGTCCTGCTCGTCGGCCACATCCATGATGGTCGTCGAGATGAAGTCCGCGTCGTGACGGTCGTCAGGCGCCGGGTCGTCCTTGTGGCGACTGGCGCGACTGACCGCCTCGCGCAGCGGAGTGAGGTCGCCAAAGAGGCTCTTGAGCATGTTCTTCTCGGGGGTCTTTCGGGTCCGATGGATGATTTCGGCACGGCGCTACTTTAGTGCCTGAAACCTTGTGCTGGCTGATTCCGAGTGAAAGTTCATGATGCAATCTTTTGTGTTGCGTCGGCCTCTTGACTTCGCATGATTCGATTGGGAACAAAAAATCGCCGGTACCCCGTTCGGGATGGTGTAGAGGACATATCCCTTCATGGATCCCTTCATGGGCTGAGCGTGCATTCCCGGGCACACTGCGGGCCGTGTCCCGTTTCATGCCCTGTTCATGCCCCCGTTCCTGTCCATGCGTGACCTGATGCTTTTCCGTCTGCCGCTGCGCGTGCTGCTGTCCGCGCTGCTCGGGCTGGCGCTGCTGCTGCCCGCGCTGGTGCGCGCCGAGGATTTTCTCGAGCCTGACCGCGCCTTCCGCCTCGAGGCCGAGCTGCTCGACGCACGCACGCTGGGGGTGCGCTACACCATCGCGCCCGGCTACTACCTGTACCGCGAGCGGCTGGAGCTGCAGTCCGCGCCGGCCGGGCTGGCGCTGGCGGGCGTGCCGCTGCCGCCGGGCGATCGCAAGTACGACGAGACCTTCCAGAAAGACATGGCGGTCTACCACGACCGGCTGGCCTTCAGCGTCGATCTGGGGCCGCTGCTGGAGGCGGCACGCGCTGCGCCGGGCGGGCCGGTGCGGATCACGCTCGGCAGCCAGGGCTGCGCCGACAAGGGCCTGTGCTATCCGCCGCGGCGCCAGATCCTGCAGCTGGAGCTGAAGGACGGCGGTGCGGCCGGTCTGCAGGCGCTGGCGGTGCGGCTGCAGCCGGAGCAGGAGGGCGGGGCGCTGGTGCCGCTGGAGGACACGGCGCCGCCGGAGGGCGTGGGTGGCGCGATCGGCGACCGCTTCGCCGCCGCGCTGGGCTCGGGCAGCCTGCTGACGGTGGCGGCGGTGTTCGCGCTGGCCGGCCTGCTGCTGTCCTTCACGCCCTGCGTGCTGCCGATGGTGCCGATCCTGTCGTCGATCATCGTCGGGCAGGGCGAGCCGGTGTCGCGTGCGCGCGGCCTGGGCCTGTCGCTGGCCTACGCGCTGGGCATGGCGCTGGTCTACACCGCCTTCGGCGTGGCGGCCGGCCTGGCCGGCGAAGGGCTGGCCGCGGCGCTGCAGACGCCCGCGGTGCTGGGCGGCTTCGCGCTGCTGCTGGTGCTGCTGTCGCTGTCGATGTTCGGGCTCTACGAACTGCAGATGCCGGCGGCGCTGCAGTCGCGTCTCAGCCAGGCCGGCAGCGGCCTGCGCGGCGGGCGCCATGGCGGCGTCTTCCTGCTGGGCGGGCTGTCGGCGCTGATCGTCGGGCCCTGCGTGGCCGCGCCGCTGGCCGGCGCGCTGGTCTACATCAGCCGCACCGGCGATGTGGTGCTGGGCGGGCTGGCGCTGTTCTCGATGGCGATCGGCATGAGCGTGCCGCTGCTGTTGGTGGGCCTGTCGGCCGGATCGCTGCTGCCGAAGGCGGGGGCCTGGATGGCGTCGGTCAAGCATGTCTTCGGCGTGCTGCTGCTGGGCGTGGCGCTGTGGATGGTGCTGCCGCTGCTGCCGGCGGTGGTGGCGATGATCGGCTGGGGCGCGCTGGCGCTGGCGCTGGCTGCGGTGCTGTGGCGGGCGGCCCGGCCTGGCGCCGGCGGTCTGGCGGTGCGCGCGCTGGCGCTGGTCTGCGCGCTGCTGGCGCTGGCGCAGTGGGGTGGCGCGGCCAGCGGCGGGCGCGATGCGCTGGCGCCGCTGGCGCATCTGGGCGTGAACCTGGGCCTGGGCGGCGCACCGGCTGGCGAGCCGGTGCATTTCCGCCGGGTGCGCACGCTGGCCGAGCTGGAGACGGCGGTGCGCGAGGCCGGCCGACCGGTGATGTTCGACTTCTATGCCGACTGGTGCGTGTCCTGCAAGGAAATGGAGCGCTACACCTTCACCGACCCGCGGGTGCGCGAGCGCCTGGCCGGCGTGCTGCTGCTGCAGGTCGACGTGACCGCCAACAACGCCGACGACCGCGAGCTGCTGCGCCGCTTCGGCCTGTTCGGGCCGCCGGCCATCCTGTTCTTCGATGCGGCCGGGCGCGAGCAGTCCGAGCGCCGGGTGATCGGCTTCCAGAAGGCCGACGCCTTTCTCGCCAGCCTGGAGGCTGCCGGCATCCGCTGATCCGCGCATCCACTGACGCGGCGATATTCGACCTGACGCCGGGCTGACGCTGCGCCAGGGTGCCGTCAGCCCGGCGTGGCATCGTCGCGGACCTTTGAACCGAGAGGAGAGCTTCCGTGACGACCGACCTGATTCCGACCTGCGACCTGTGCGACCGCTTCAAGGGCGACACCAGCGGCGACTTCCGCGTGCTGCCGCCGGTGTTCCGCGAGTTCGGCGGCCGCGTCGCGTTCAGCGGCACCGCGGTCACCGTCAAGTGCTTCGAGGACAACACCTCGGTCAAGGCGCTGCTGGAGGGGCCGGGCGAGGGCCGGGTGCTGGTGGTCGATGGCGCGGGCTCGCTGCGCCGCGCGCTGGTGGGCGGCAACATCGGCGCGGCGGCGGCGCGCAACGGCTGGGCCGGCGTCATCGTCGACGGCTGCGTGCGCGATGTCGCCGAGCTGGCGGTCTGCGATGTCGGCATCCGTGCGCTGGCGCCGATGCCGCTGCCCACCGAACGGCGCCAGCCCGGCCTGCTCGACCAGCCGGTGCAGATCCAGGGCGTGACGGTGCGCCCCGGCGACTGGATCTGCGCCGATGCCGACGGCATCGTGGTGATGGGCGCACGTCCCGCCTGAACCGGGTCCTGCACCCGAACCCGGTACCGTACCCGGAGTCTTTCCACCGTGCAGACTGCACGGACCCATGCTTACAGACAGGGCGCCCGGGGCCGAAATAGGGCGCATGACCGAGACCCTGCTGTGCGCCATCGCCAGGCCTGCCAGCGCTGCCGACGAGGCGGCGGGCGGGCTGCTGCCAGCGGCGGCCGGGTCGGTTCAGGCGCTGGCGCTGCCTGCGGCGCCGGTGCTGCTGTCGCAGCTGCGCAGCGAATCTCCGGCCGCGCTGTCGCGCCTGGCCGCCGCGCTGGACGCGCCGAGCTGCGCGCTGCTGATGCAGTGTGCGATCTCGCTGGGCCTGGGGCCGCCGGGCGGGCGGCGCTCCACCTTCGAGGCGGCTGTCGACGCCTTCGGCGTGCGCCGGGCGGTCGATCTGTTCGGCACGCTGGCGCTGGTGGGCCAGATGCGTGCGCTGGCCTTGCAGCGAGACGGCGCGGGCGGTCCCTGCGCGTCCTGGGCCGGCTTCTGGGCGCACAGCCTCAACCGTGCGCGGGTGCTGGCCTGGCTGGCCCGCCGGCACGGCGGCGAAAGCGCCGATCTGGCGCTGGGCTTCGGCCTGCTGTGCGACAGCGCGGTGGCGCTGATGATGCTCGAGCTGCAGTCGCCCAGCTACCGGGTCACGCTGGCCGAGGCCAATCTCGGGCACCGCCCGGTCACCGAGGTCGAGCGCAGCCGCCACGGCATCGACCATGCCGAAGTGGCCGAGCGCCTGGCACTGCACTGGGGGCTGGACGCCGGTCTGGCCTGCGCGGTCGGGCGGCATCATGATGCCCGGGTGCTGACGCCCGAGACTTCGGCGCCGGAGCAGCCCTCCCGGGTGCGTCTGCTGGTCGCGCTCGGCCTGGTGGCCGACCGCATGACGGTGCGGCCGGCCGCGCGCCACCGCCAGCATGTCGAGTGGCAGCGTGGCGGCGCGATGGCCCTGCATGTGCTGGGCCTGAGCCTGCAGGACTACGACGACTGGCTCGACGAGGTCAGCGTGCAGGCCACGCTGGGCGGGCGCGGCTGACCCCGGGTCGGTGCGGTCAGGGCCGCACCACCTCCAGCAGCCGGTCCAGGCCGCCGGACTCGATCGCCACCATCGCGCGCTCGCGCACCGCCGGCTTGGCGTGATGCGCCACCGACAGGCCGACCGCGCCCATCATCGGCAGGTCGTTGGCGCCGTCGCCCATCGCGATGGCCTGGCGCGGATCGATGCCATGCTGCGCGCACAGGGCCAGCACCGTGCGGCGCTTTTCCTCGCCGTCGCAGATGTCGCCCCAGTCCTGGTCGAGCACCCGGCCGGTGAGGCGGCCGTCGGCGTCGATCTCCAGCAGGTTGCTGCGGGTGTGGTCGATCTGCAGCAGATCGCGCAGCCGGTCGGTGAAGAAGGTGAAGCCGCCCGAGACCAGCACGATCTTCAGGCCGGCGGCCTGGCAGGCACGCACCAGCGCCTCGGCGCCGGGATTCAGCCGCAGCCGCTCGGTCCAGACCGCCTCCAGCGCCGCCACCGGCACGCCGGCCAGCAGCGCCACGCGCCGGCGCAGGCTGTCCTTGAAGTCGGTGATCTCGCCGCGCATCGCCGCGGCGGTGATCGCGGCGACCTCGGCCTTGCGGCCGACCGCATCGGCGATCTCGTCGATGCACTCGATGTTGATCAGCGTCGAGTCCATGTCGAAGGCGATCAGGCGGAAGTCGCTCAGCCGCAGCGGCGGCTCGAAGCCGCGCACCACCAGGCCCGGCGCGATCTCGCGCGCGGCCGGCAGCACCCGCATCGACAGGTCGATCGCGCGCACGTCCTTGGTCAGCCGGCCGATCGAGACGCGGTCGACGCCGGTGGCGGCGATCTCGCGGATGGTCGTCATGTCGACGCCCCCGGAGACCTCCAGCAGCGCGCGGCCCCGGTTCAGCGCCACCGCCGCGCGCATGTCGTCGAAGGAAAAGTCGTCGATCAGCACGCTGGTGGCGCCGGCCTCCAGCGCCTCCTCCAGCTCGGCGAGGTTCTCGACCTCGATCTGGATGCTCACGCCCGAGTCGAGCGCCTGGGCTGCCTTTAGCGCCGCGGTGATGCCGCCGGCCGCGGCGATGTGGTTTTCCTTGATCAGGATGCCGTGCCACAGCGCCATGCGCTGGTTGGCGCCGCCGCCCACCCGCACCGCGTACTTCTGCGCCTGGCGCAGGCCCGGCAGGGTCTTGCGGGTGTCGAGCACCACGCAGCCGTTCGGGTTCGGGCTCAGGCCCTCGATCGCGTCGACATGCTCGCGGGTCACGGTGGCGACCGCCGAGAGCATCTGCAGGAAGTTCAGCGACGAGCGCTCGGCGCTGAGCAGCGCGCGCGCCGGCGCGTCGATGCGGCACAGCTCGGTGCCGGCGGCAAAGCGCGCGCCCTCGGCCACCGCCCAGTCGATGCGGATCGAGGCGTCGCAGCCGTGCATGCAGCCGTCGAACCAGTCGCGGCCGCACAGCACGCCGTCTTCCTTGGCGACGACGCGCGCCTGCACGCGGCGGTCGGCCGGCACCAGCTCGGCGGTCCAGTCGCAGCGGCCGATGTCCTCTTGCAGCGCGTCGCGGATGTTGCGTGCGCGTGCGGCTTCCAGGGTCTCGTTGTCTTCGAAGTGCATGGCGGGTGGTCGGGGGAGCGGTGAAAACGGACAGTAGCGGACGGGTCGCGAGCGTAGCAGGTCCGAGAGATGAATCCTGTTTCATATATTTCAAATTCACCGGGGCAAAAGAGGGGCCTGAATCGAGAAATCACTTTTGGCCGAGGTTTCTGTGTCCGGGTCGGAATACCCCTGAGTACCCCGGGGTGATCTTTCTAAGATCACCCGATCATGAGTTTCAAGCTGTTCCAGGCCTACATCCTGCTGACCTTCTTCCGACCGGTGGAGCTGTTCATGCCCGAGCTGGGCGAGCTGCGCCCGATGCTGTGGCTGTGGCTGCTGGCGGTGATCACCTCGGTGGTCGCCGCAGCCGCGAAGAAGGAGGCCGGCGCGCGCCCGATCCACTTCAAGCTGATCTTCGGGCTGTGGGTGCTGATCGGCGTGTCCAAGCTGCTGTCGCCCTGGCCTGGCGGCACGATGGATGCGATCAGCGACTTCAGCACCTCCTCGATGCTGTTCCTGCTGGCGGTGCTGAACCTGACCACGCTGGAGCGGCTGAAGTCGACGATGAACGCGGTGGTGTTGGCGATGCTGCTCAACTGCGTCTTCGGCATCCAGGCCTATCACACCGGCGAGAACATGGACAAGCTGGTGCTGCGCCAGACAGCGCCGGCGCACGACAACGACGATCCGTCGACGATGCCGGACCTGAAGACCGTCATTCCCGCGCGTGACGATTCCGGCTGGTTCCTGTGGCGTCTCAAGAGCGTGGGCTTCCTGGCTGACCCGAACGACTTTGCCCAGGTGCTGGTGATGACGCTGCCGATGCTGTGGGGCGCGGGCTGGCGGCCGGACCAGCGGCTGAACAATCTGGTGCGGGTGATCGCGCCCGGCGCGCTCATGATCTATGCGATCTTCCTGACCCAGTCGCGCGGGGCGCTGCTCGGTCTGGCCTCGCTGCTGTTCTTTGGCGTGCGCAAGGCCCTGGGCACGACGAAGACGATGCTGCTGCTGGGCTCGATGGTGGCGGTGCAGCTGGTGGGCAACATGTCGGGCGGGCGGGAGTTCTCCGGCAAGGAGAAGTCGGCCGAGGAGCGCATCGAGTCCTGGGTGATCGGCCTGGATCTGCTCAAGCGCAACCCGATCTTCGGCGCCGGCTACGGCAACTATCTCGAATACAACTACCTGACGGCGCACAACTCCTTCGTGCTGTGCTTCGCCGAGCTGGGCCTGCTGGGCTACTTCGTCTGGATGGGCCTGATCGTGCTGACCTACAAGAGCCTGAACCGCACGCTCGAGCAGCTGCCGGAGGGCAGTCCGGCGTGGCAGACGGCCTCGCTGCTGCGCTCGTCGATGGTGGGCTATCTGACCTGCGCCTGGTTCCTGTCGCGCACCTACGGGCCGGCGCTGTTCTTCCTGCTGGCGCTGTGCATCGGCGCCTGGCACTGCGCGGTGCGCTCGATGCCGACGCACCAGGTGCCCGCGCCGCTGCTCAGCATCGACTGGCGCCGCGACACGCTGCGGCTGATGGGGCTGACGATCTTCGGCGTCATGCTGTTCGTGCGCTCGCACTGATGCAGATCGGGCGGCATACTCCCGATCCGACATGGATCTGAAACAACTGGACTATTTCGTGCACGTCGCCGAGCTGCGCAGCTTCAGCCGCGCCGCGGTGGTGCTGGGCATCGCGCAGTCGGCGCTGAGCCGGCAGGTGCGTGCGCTCGAGATCGAGCTGCGCGAGACGCTGCTGCTGCGCAACGGCCGTGGCGTGACGCTGACCGAGGCCGGCCAGCGCCTGCTCGAGCACAGTCTGGCCATCCTGCAGCGCGTCGGCGAGGCCCGCGCCGACATGGCCTCCAACCGCGACGAGCCGGTCGGGCGCATCACCATCGGCCTGCCGCCGACCATCGGCCGCCAGCTCACGCTGCCGCTGATCGACGGCTTTCGCCGCCGCATGCCGCGCGCCCGTCTGGCGGTGGTCGAGGGCCTGTCGACCCACATCGTCGAGTGGATCACCTCGGGCCGGGTCGATCTGGGCCTGCTCTACAACCCGGAGGCTCAGCCGGGGCTGGAGTTCGTGCCGTTGCTGGAGGAGCCGCTGTGCCTGGTGCAGCGCGCCGATGCGCTGGCGTCGGCCGGGCGCGGGCCGCTGTCGATGGCCGAGCTGGCCGACGCGAGGCTGGTGCTGCCCGAACGCGCCCATGTGATCCGGCGCCTGCTCGAGACGCGCGCCATGCATGCCGGGCTGCAGCTCGACATCGCCTGGGAGGTTTCCAGCGTCGCGGCGATCATCGATCTGGTCTGCGCCGACTACGGCCAGGCGGTGCTGACCGCCAGCGCGGTGGCGGCCTCCGGCCGGGCGGACCTGCTGGCGGTGCGGCCGATTCTCGATCCGGGGCTGCGCAGCGTGCTGTGCCGGGCGGTGTCGTCGCGTCAGCGACCCACGCCGCTGCTGCGTCAGGCGACCCGGCTGCTGTCGGATCTGGCGCGCGGGCTGCCGCAGGCGGCTGCGGCCAGCTCGCTGCCAGGCTGAGCCGGGCGGATGTCTTTTGCGGAGGTGTCGTCGCGATGATTCCTGCCCCGATTCCGCCCGACGAGGAGCAGCGCCTGCAGGCGCTTGCGCGCTGCGCCATTCTCGACACGGCCGCCGAGCCGCTCTATGACGAGCTGGCCGTGCTGGCGGCGCGGCTGTGCGATGCGCCGGTGGCGGCGATCACGCTGGTCGACCGGCATCGGCAGTGGTTCAAGTCGCGCGTCAATGTGCCGGTCAGCGAGACGCCGCGGGCGATCTCGGCCTGCGCGCACACCCTGCTGGGGGACGGACCGCTGGTCTGCGAGGATGCCCTCCAGGACGCGCGCTTTCACGACAACCCGCTGGTGGCCGCCAACCGCAACCGCTTCTACGCCGGCGTGCCGCTGCGCCTGGCCAGCGGCGAGCGGCTCGGTGCGCTGTGCGTGCTCGATCACCGGCCGCGCCGGCTCGAGCCGGCGCAGCTGGAGATGCTCGAGCTGCTGGGGCGGCATGTCTCGCGCCTGCTCGATGCGCGCATCACCGCCGCGCAGCAGGTCGAGATGCTGAAGGACAGCGACCGCATGGTCGAGCTCCATGCCGGCATGGCCGACGAGTCGCGCGGCCTGCTGGTCGCGGCCGAGCAGGCGCGGCTGGCGCTGGTCGAGCTGCTGGAGTCGCAGCGCCGCCTCGAGCAGGAGCTGCGCGAGAGCGAGCAGCATTTCCGCACGCTGGCCGACCAGGGCTCGGCGCTGATCTGGACCTCCGGCCTGGACATGGGCTGCGACTACTTCAACCAGCCCTGGCTGAACTTCACCGGCCGCACCCTGGCCCAGGAGCTGGGCAGCGGCTGGACCGAGGGCGTGCATGCCGAGGACATCGAGCGCTGCCTGCTGACCTACAAGGCCGCCTTCGTCGCGCGGCGCAGCTTCAGCATGGAGTACCGGCTGCGTGCCGCCGACGGGCGCCACCGCTGGATTCGCGTCGATGGCTCGCCTCGGCACGACAGCCAGGGCCGCTTTCTTGGCTTCATCGGCTACTGCTACGACATCACCGAGGCCAAGGAGCTGGAGTTCCGGATGCGGCGCTTCCATGCCGAGCTCGAGCAGCGGGTGGCCGAGCGCACCGCCGATCTGGCCACCGCCAACCGCGAGCTGGCGACCTTCACCTACACCGTCTCGCATGACCTGAAGGCGCCGCTGCGCGGCATCGACGGCTACAGCCGCATGCTGCAGCTGGTGCACGGCGACCTGCTCGATGACGGTGCGCGCGATCTGGTGGCGCGCATCCGCCACGGCGCCGGCCAGATGAACCAGCTGATCCACGACCTGCTGGCCTACTGCCATCTCGAGCAGCGCCAGGTGCGCTGCGCCCGGGTCGATCTGGTCGATCTGGCGCGGCGGGCGATCGAGGCGCGCTGCACCGATGATCCCGGCCTGGGCCTGGGGGCGGGTCTCGGGCGGGTGCTGCAGCTCGAGGCGCCGGACACGCCGGTCATGGCCTGTGCCGATGCCGATGGCCTGGCCATGGTGCTGCGCAACCTGATCGACAACGCGCTGAAGTTCAGCGCCCGCAGCCAGCCGCCGTGCGTGCGGCTGCGTGTCAGCCACGGCGAGGATGGCTGCGCTATGCTTTCTGTCCACGACAACGGCATCGGTTTCGACATGCAGTATCACGACCGGATCTTCGAGATCTTCCAGCGGCTCGAGCGCGCCGAGGCCTATCCCGGCACCGGCATCGGTCTGGCGATCGTGCGCAAGGCGATGCAGCGCATGGGCGGCCGGGTCTGGGCCCAGGGCGAGCCGGGCCGTGGTGCCGTCTTCCACCTGGAGATGCCGCAATGATCTCGAGCGAACCGGTGCGCCGCGCCATCTTGCTGGTCGAGGACAACCCGATCGATCTGGACCTGACCCGGCGCGCCTTCGCGCGCAGCCAGCTGGTCAATCCGCTCGAGGTCGCCCGCGACGGCGCCGAGGCCCTGGCCTGGCTGGCGCGCTGGGAGGCCGGCGAGCCGCTGCCGCTGGTGGTGCTGCTCGACCTGAAGCTGCCCAAGGTCGATGGTCTGGAGGTGCTGCGCCGCTACCGCGAGCATGCCCTGGCGCGCACCGTGCCGATCGTGGTGCTGACCTCCTCGGCCGAGGACTGCGACATCGCGCAGGCCTATGGCGACGGGGCCAACTCCTACATCGTCAAGCCGGTCGACTTCGACAAGTTCCTCGAGGTCACCTCGCAGATCAAGCTCTACTGGTGTCTGCTGAACCAGCCGCCGTCGGCGCATCCGCCGGCCGGTGTTCCGGGTGTTGCCGGTTCGACATAGCTGCTAGTCGTCACCCTCGCTGGCAGGCATGGCCTGGGGCTGTCCAGAATGTGCAGCCCTTCACCCACGACCTCCAGGAGACTTGCTTGACTTCTGCCGCGATCTCTGCCGCGACCTCTTTGTCTCGCCGCCTCGGCCCTGCCGAAGTCGCGCCGATCGGTCTGGGCTGCATGAATCTCAGCCATGCCTATGGCGTGCCACCCGCGCCCGAGGCGGCCGCCAGTCTGCTGCTGCGCGCGCTCGATCTGGGCGTGAACCATTTCGACACCGCCGCGCTGTATGGCTTCGGTGCCAACGAGGAGCTGGTCGGTCGGGTGCTGGCGCCGCACCGCCACCGCTTCACGCTGGCGAGCAAGTGCGGCATGACCGGCGTCGACGGCAAGCGTGTGATCGACGGCCGTCCGGCCACCCTCAAGGCCACCTGCGAGGAGGCGCTGCGCCGACTGCGCACCGAGGTCATCGACCTGTACTATCTGCACCGCTGGGACAAGTCGGTGCCGATCGAGGAGTCGGTGGGCGCGCTGGCCGATCTGGTGCGCGAGGGCAAGATCCGCGCGATCGGCCTGTCGGAGGTGTCGGCGCCGACGCTGCGCCGCGCCCATGCGGTGCACCCGATCGCCGCGCTGCAGACCGAGTACTCGCTGTGGACGCGCAACCCGGAGATCGCGGTGCTGGAGGCCTGCCGCGAGCTGGGCACGGCCTTCGTCGCGTTCAGCCCGCTGGGGCGCGGCTTCCTGCCGGGCACGCTGCGCGAGGTCTCCGGCTTCGACGCGAAGGACATCCGCCGGGCGATGCCGCGCTTCACCGCCGCGAACCATGCGGCCAACCTGCGACTGCTCGAGCCACTGGTCGGGGTCGCCGAGGAGGCTGGCTGCACGCTGGCGCAGCTGGCGCTGGCCTGGCTGCTGCACCGTGGCGACCACATCCTGCCGATTCCGGGCACCACGAGCGTGGCGCATCTGGAGGAGAACCTGGGCGCGGCGGCGGTGGTGCTCACGCCCGAGCAGATCGCCCGCCTGGAGGCGGCCATCCACCCGGGCAATGTGGCCGGCACGCGCTACAACGCCGCCACCCAGACCGAGATCGACACGGAAGAGTTCTCGGCCTGAAACGACAGAGGCGGCCCGCAGGCCGCCTCTTGCTGCGCCAGGGCCAGGCACGGCCCCGGGGCGACGATCACATCGACAGCTTGACCTGGTAGCCCGGCGCGTTCTTCGGGTGGCTCTGGTTGGTGAAGACCGAGCGGTCGTTCTTCAGCATGATGACCTCGAAGAAGGGACGGAAGCGTTCCTCGGTGATGCCGAAGGCCTGCAGGAACTTGGCGAACATCTGCTGTTCTTCCGGCTCGGGCTGACCGTCGGCCAGCGAGGAGTCGATCAGGTTGACCATGATGCACATCTTCTGCGCGTCGGTCAGCAGCGGGGCGGCCTCGGCCAGGAAGGTGTCGAGCGAGTTCTTGCGGCGGTACTTCAGCGCCGAGTCCAGCAGGGCCTGGTTCTGTGCGCCCACGCCGATCGTGCCGCGTCCGTCGTCCTTGCCGCCGAGCACCGACAGCAGATGGCCCACTTCCTCGCTGTCCATCTCGCCATCGGCGCTCATCATGTAGATCAGCGAGGTGGTGAAGGCGAGGTGCGGCGTCATCTTGTCGCCGGAATCGCTCTTGAACATGTCGAACAGACCCATTGTGCTGGCTCCTGTGGAATGCAGTGGTTTTCGGGAAGGGAGAAAAGTCGGGAAGGTTCTTTCCCCCGCGCCATCAGATGGCACCGACGGCCTGAAGTTCCAGAGGGAGTCGCGATTTTTTGCAGCGCGGGCTCGTCGCCTGCGTGACGTCGCTCCGGCGGGGCCGGTGCTTCAATCGGATCCGTCCCGCCACCGTCTCGCCGAGAACCCAGCCGAGGATCTGTCGTCATGTCCCTGATCGCCCCCACCGAGCGCGGCCGCGAGCTGCTCGAGCGCCTGCAGGCCTTCTTCGATCGTCACATCTTCCCGAACGAGGCTCTCCACGAGCAGCAGATGCAGGCGCTGCGGGCCGCGGGCAATCCGTGGCAGCCGGTGCCGCTGGTGGAGGCGCTCAAGCCGCTGGCCCGCCAGGCCGGCCTCTGGAACCTGTTCCTGCCGCATGCGCACAAGGGCGAGGGCGGGGTGTCCAACTTCGACTACGCGCCGCTGTGCGAGCTGATGGGCCGGGTGATCTGGTCCGGCGAGGTCTTCAACTGTTCGGCGCCCGACACCGGCAACATGGAGACGCTCGAGCGCTACGGCACCGAGGCCCAGAAGACACGCTGGCTCGAGCCGCTGCTCGAGGGCCGGATCCGCTCGGCCTTCCTGATGACCGAGCCGGCGGTGGCCTCGTCGGACGCGACCAACATCGAGTGCTCGATCCGGCGCGATGGCGACGACTATGTCATCAACGGCCGCAAGTGGTTCTCGTCCGGCGCCGGGCATCCGAAGTGCGAGATCTTCATCGTGATGGGCAAGACCGATCCCGAGGCGGCGCGCCATCTGCAGCAGTCGATGATCCTGGTGCCGCGCGACACGCCGGGCGTGACGGTGCTGCGCCCCTTGAGCGTCTTCGGCTATGACGACGCGCCGCATGGCCACATGGAGGTGCTGCTGGAGAACGTGCGCGTGCCGGCCGAGAACATCCTGCTCGGCGAGGGGCGCGGCTTCGAGATCGCGCAGGGGCGGCTGGGCCCGGGGCGCATCCACCACTGCATGCGCTCGATCGGCGCGGCCGAGCGGGCGCTGGAGCTGATGATCGACCGGCTGAGCGCCCGCGTCGCCTTCGGCCAGCCGCTCTCGGCGCAGTCGATCTGGCATGAGCGCATCGCCGAGTCGCGCTGCATGATCGATCAGGCGCGGCTGCTGACGATGAATGCCGCGAAGATGATGGACACCGTCGGCAACAAGGGCGCCCGGGCCGAGATCGCGATGATCAAGGTGGTGGCGCCCAAGGTGTCCTGCCAGGTGGTCGACTGGGCGATCCAGGCCCATGGCGCGGCGGGCCTGAGCCAGGACAGCTGGCTGTCGGAAATGTACGCGCACCAGCGCACCGTGCGGCTGGTCGACGGTCCGGACGAGGTGCACCGCAACGCCATCGCCAAGCTCGAGATCGGTCGGCGCGCTCGGCGCGGCTGAGCTCGGCGCAGGGCCGACGCCTGCACGCCGGCGCGGATGCGGCGACAATGCCGCTCCAGACCGACGATGTTGCGATGAAGCCCGAAACGACCTTCCTGCCGGCCGCCGATGCCCACGCCCATGTCCGGCGTGGCCCGAGCGCGCGCCTGCCCACCGAGCATGGCGACTTCACCATTTCCTCCTACTTCGACCGCGGCACCAGCATCGAGCACATGGCCATCCATTGCGGCGAGCTGGTCGGCGCGCGCGAGGTGCTGGTGCGGGTGCATTCCGAGTGCCTGACCGGCGACATCTTCGGCTCGCTGCGCTGCGACTGCGGCCCGCAGCTGCGCCTGGCATTGCAGCGCATCAGTGCGGCTGGCCGGGGCGTGGTGATCTACATGCGCGGGCATGAAGGCCGCGGCATCGGCATCGACGAGAAGCTGCGCGCCTACACGCTGCAGGATCAGGGCCTGGACACCGTCGAGGCCAATCTGGCGCTGGGCCATGCGCCCGACAGCCGCCGTTTCGAGGCCGCCGCCGAGATCCTGCAGGACCTGGGCGTCGCTTCGGTCAGCCTGATGAGCAACAACCCGATCAAGCTGCTGGCGCTGCAGCAGCAGGGGCTGGAGGTGGTGCAGCGCGAGCCGCACGAGATCGATGCCAACCCCGAGAATGCCGCCTATCTCGCGACCAAGCGCGAGAAGATGGGTCACCTGCTGGCGCTGTCGGCCTCACCGGCGTCCTCGCCGGCCTCGCGCAGCCGCCGGTAGAGCGTGTTGCGGCTGATGCCGAGCCGGCGCGCCGCCTCCGACAGATTGCCTTCGCATGCAGCCACCGTGCGAGCCACTTGCGCGGCATCGAGCGGGGGGCGCGCCACACGGTTGCGGTCCGGCCCCTGTGGCTGCCGCGCGAGCTGAGCCAGCTCCTCGCGCAGGTCGTCGGGCAGATGATCGAGGCGGATCATGCGCTCGTGCGGCTCGAGCTGGGCGCTGGCCGCGCGCAGCGCGTTGGCGAGCTGGCGCCCGTTGCCGGGCCACGGGTAGCACGTCAGACGCTCGAGCAGGCCGGGATCGACCGCCGCCTGCGAGCCGACCGCGTCGAGCAGCTGGCGGCACAGCGCAGCCAGATCGCTGCGCTCGCGCAGCGGCGGCAGCATCAGCGTCAGGCCGTTGAGCCGGTAGTACAGGTCCTCGCGCAGCCGGCCGCAGGCCACCTCGTCGATCAGGCGGCGCCGGCTGGTGCAGATCAGCGCGACATCCAGCGGCTGGGCCGGCTCGCCCGGCAGCGGTGCCAGCATGTCGTCCTGCAGCACCCGCAGCAGCCGGGCCTGCAGCGGCAGCGGCAGATCAGCCACCTCGTCGAGCACCAGCGTGCCGCCGCGTGCGCGGCGCAGCAGGCCCGGCGCCGGCGGGCGTTCCAGCGGTCGGCCGAACAGGGTGTCGTCCAGCAGGTCGGCATCGAGGCTGGCGCAGTGCAGCGTCCGCAGCGGCCCGTCCCGGCGCGGGCTGTTGAGGTGCACCGCCTGGGCCAGTGCGCTCTTGCCGCTGCCGGATTCGCCCTGCAGCACCAGTCCGACCGGTGCGCCGCTCAGGCGCCTCAGCCGGTTGACGATCTGGCGCAGCGTCGGGTCACCCAGCTCGAAGCCGGACAGCGCGTCGTCCTGTCCTGGCCTCTCCGGCGCCGTCTCTGCTGCCGTCGCTGCCGCGACGCTGGATGCGGATGACGCAGGCGGCAGCGCATCGTCGGGCTGGCGATCCGTGCGGCGCGCCATGACCTCGATGCTGTGACTGCTGTCGACCCGCAGCCACAGCATCGTGCCGTCCGGACAGCGCAGCGCGCGCGGCTCAGCGGGCGGGCGGGCCATGGCTTCGATGCGGCACAGGTCCAGGCCGAAGAGGCTGTCGGCGCGCAGCGCGCCGATGTGGCCGCGCTCCAGCTTCAGCATCGACAGCGCCGCCGCATTGGCGCCGATCACCCAGCCGTCGTCCGACAGCGCCATCAGGCCTTCGGTCAGGCTGGCGATGCCTTCGCGCCGGGCATGAAAGCGCAGCCGCAGCCCCTGCGCGTGGCGGGTCTCGAACAGGCGCTGCTCGATCATGCGCGCGGCCGATCGCACCAGCCCGAGCGTGTGCCGGTGTGCCTGGCGGTGATCGTTGCTGATGTCGATCGCGCCGATGATGCGTCCGGCCGGATCGACGATCGGCGAGGCGGCGCAGGTCAGGAAGCCGTTGCGGTCCAGATAGTGTTCGTCGCCGTGGATCACCAGCGCCTGCTCCTCGGCCAGGCAGGTGCCGATCGCATTGGTGCCGCGCCATTGCTCATGCCAGATGGCGCCGGGGCGCAGGGCCACCCGTGCGGCACGCTGGCTGAAGTCGGCGTCGCCGATCGCGTCCAGCAGCATGCCCTGCGCATCGGCCAGCAGCACCACGCTGTCGGTGTCGCGGGTCTGCTCGAACAGGAATTCCAGCACCGGCCGCGCGTGCGCGATCAGCTCGTGATGGCGCTCGCGTGCCCGCGCGAGCTGCACCGCAGAGGCATGCGGCCCGGCGCTGCCCAGGCCGGCCGGCGTCAGCCCGGCCTCCCGGCTGCGCTGCCAGGAGCGCAGCAGCAGCGGGTCGACCGGCAGCGTGTCGGGCTCGACCTCGCCGCTCAGCAAGGCCTGCTTCAGGGGCCGCAGCCGTGGCGTCTTGCCCCCCGCAGGACGTTCGGAATCTTTCATTTAAGTGTTTACCCTTATGTTTTTTCGTGCCGATTGTCTCGCCAGGAGTCAGCCGCCGATGGTCCGATCCGTGACAGTTTTTGCCTCGTGCCGCGGCCTCGGGTATGTACTGTCTCGGCGAATGACAGTGCGGACCGCCGACCTGATCACTGAATGACCCCTGAACAGATTTCCAGCAGGAAACGGGCCATTTCTGCCTGAATGTCCGATCTCGTTCCCGACAGCGCACCGGAATGCGCCGGATTCACGGGCTGGCACGACCTTCGCAATGGAGGTGGCATCCCAACCCCTGGCATCAACACTGAAGGAGACATCGATGCTCTACGCGAATCCGAACACCCCGGGCGCCAAGGTCCAGTACAAGCCGCGCTATGACAACTTCATCGGCGGCAAGTGGGTCGCGCCGGTCTCCGGCCAGTACTTCGACGTCGTCACGCCGGTCAACGGCCAGGTCTACACCCAGGCGGCCCGCTCGAACGAAGCGGACGTCGAGCTGGCGCTGGACGCCGCCCACGCCGCAGCCGACAAGTGGGCCAAGACCTCGGTCACCGAGCGCTCCAACATCCTGCTGAAGATCGCCGACCGCCTCGAGCAGAACCTCGAGATGCTGGCCTACGCCGAGACCGTGGACAACGGCAAGCCGATCCGCGAGACGCTCAACGCCGACATCCCGCTGGCGGTCGACCACTTCCGCTACTTCGCCGGCTGCCTGCGCGGTCAGGAAGGCTCGCTGTCCGAAGTCGACGAGAACACGGTCGCCTACCACTACCACGAGCCGCTGGGCGTGGTCGGCCAGATCATTCCGTGGAACTTCCCGATCCTGATGGCCGCGTGGAAGCTGGCCCCGGCGCTGGGCGCGGGCAACTGCGTGGTGCTGAAGCCGGCCGAGTCGACCCCGATCTCGATCCTGGTGCTGACCGAGCTGATCGCCGACCTGCTGCCGCCGGGCGTGCTCAACATCGTCAACGGCTTCGGTCGCGAGGCCGGCATGCCGCTGGCCACCTCCAAGCGCATCGCCAAGATCGCCTTCACCGGCTCGACCGCCACCGGCAAGGTCATCGCCCAGGCCGCCGCGTCGAACCTGATCCCGGCCACGCTGGAGCTGGGCGGCAAGTCGCCCAACATCTTCTTCGCCGACGTCATGGACAAGGATGATTCCTTCCTGGACAAGGCGATCGAAGGTCTGGTGCTGTTCGCGTTCAACCAGGGCGAGGTCTGCACCTGCCCGTCGCGCGCCGTCATCCAGGAATCGATCTACGACGAGTTCATGGCGCGCGTGCTGCCGCGCGTGGCTGCCATCAAGCAGGGCAGCCCGCTCGACACCGACACCATGATCGGCGCGCAGGCCTCGCAGATGCAGATCGACAAGATCAGCAGCTACCTCGAACTGGGCAAGCAGGAAGGCGCGCAGGTGCTGATCGGCGGCGACCGCGCCCAGCTCGGCGGCGACCTGGCCGGCGGCTACTACATCCAGCCGACCCTGTTCAAGGGCCACAACAAGATGCGCATCTTCCAGGAAGAGATCTTCGGCCCGGTGCTGGCCGTGACCACCTTCCGTGACGAGGCCGACGCGCTGGCGATCGCCAACGACACCGTCTACGGTCTGGGCGCCGGCGTCTGGAGCCGCAACGGCAACACCGCCTACCGCATGGGCCGCGCGATCAAGGCCGGTCGCGTGTGGACCAACTGCTACCACGCCTACCCGGCGCACGCCGCCTTCGGTGGCTACAAGGAATCGGGCATCGGCCGCGAGACCCACAAGGTCATGCTGGACCACTACCAGCAGACCAAGAACCTGCTTGTCTCGTACAGCGAGAACAAGCTGGGCTTCTTCTGATCTGTTCAGATCGATTGACGAGCTGTCATGCCTTTGGGGGACTTCGGTCCCCCTTTTTCATTCATGGGAGAACGACATGACGACCCTTGCACGCGTGACCGCCACCGAAGGCGCGCTGGCGCTGATCGCGCAGCTTCAGGCTCGCCATGGCGCGCTGATGTTCTACCAGTCCAGCGGCTGCTGCGACAACAGCGCGCCCAACTGCTATCTGCCGGGTGAGCTGGCGATCAGCCCGAGCGATGTCCTGCTGGGCCACATCGGCGACGTGCCCTTCTACATGAGCAGTTCCCAGTACGCCTACTGGAAGAGCAGCCAGATGATCGTCGACGCGGTGGACGCCCCGCTGGGCGGGGACAACTTCAGCCTGGAAGGCCCTCTGGGCAAGGCCTTTCTCAGCCGTTCGCGGCTGTTCAGCGACGAGGAGTTCTCCCGGCTGGAGGCCGAGGAGGCGCTGCACCGCTCGTGAGCGGCGGTCCGGGGCGGCGTGTCAGGCGCCGGCGGGGGAGGGCGCCACGCCCGACGGCTCGCGGCTGATGCGCATCGTCACGTCGACCGCGCGCAGATGCTTGGTGATCGAGCCGACCGCGATGCGGTCCACGCCGGTCTCGGCCAGCATGCGCACCGTCTCCAGCGAGATGCCGCCCGAATACTCCACCAGCGTGCGGCCGCCACATTCCCGGTGTTCCCGCACCATGCGGGCCACCGTGCGCACCAGCTCCTGGGGCAGGCTTTCGATCAGCACCAGCTCGATGTCCTCGTCGAGCGCGATCAGCGTGTCCTCGCGGGTGCGGATCTCGGCCATGATCGGCACGTTCAGTCCGAGCGCGCGGGCGAATGAGATGGCCTCGCGCAGGCCGCCGGCCGAGGCGATGTGCACATCCTCGATCAGGAAGCCGTCATGCAGGCCCAGACGATGGTTCAGCCCGCCGCCGGCCAGCACGGCGTATTTCTGCGCGCTGCGCAGGCCCGGCAGGGTCTGGCGGGTGTCGACGATGCAGGTGCCCGTCGTGCCGACCGCCTCCACGTAGCGCCGCACCGAGGTGGCGGTGCCCGAGAGGGTCTGCAGGAAGTTCAGCGCGGTGCGCTCGCCGGTGAAGATCGCGCGCGCCGGGCCCGAGAGGGTGCACAGCAGGTCGTCGGCCTGCACGGCCGAGCCTTCCGGGACGGTCCACTCGATGCGGATCGTGGGGTCGAGGATCCGGAAGACCGCGTCGAACCAGGGCTGACCGCACAGCACCGCGGCTTCGCGGATCGTCACCTGGGCGGTGACCTGCTGGGCCCGTGACAGCAGCACCGAGGTCACGTCGCCGCTTCCGATGTCCTCGGCCAGGGCGTTCTCGACGCACAGTTGCAGGTCGACGGGCAGGCTGACGGTGTTCATGAGCGTTTTTTTCCTTTTCTGGCGGGCCTCTGGAGATGCGCGATTTTCATCCATCCGCGCTCCCCGGCGATTCCGGTCGGCAGATCCGGGATCTGGCTTCGTGACGAATGGGGTTTTGTCATCAAATAAAATACTAACAGCTTTTGGTGAGAGGGTGAGCGGAATGAATGGCGGGTGATTTGCGTGATTTGGGTTGAACGAGGCACAAAGTTGCAGTCCGTCTTGTTTTGAAAAAACAATTTCGTTAGTATCTTTTCATGGATGCCAACACCTTGCCCCTGTTCGAACCCGCCGCGGCCGATCAGCTGGTCGGCCGGCTGCAGGCCAGCTTCCATTCCTGGCTGGATTCGGCGCCGGCTCGCGGCCCTCGCGGCAGCGGCCGGCTGCGCGAGGAATCGGCGCGCATCTATGCGGACATGTGGCAGGCCTTCATCGCTTTCTGCGCGCCCTTGTCGACGGATGCAGGCTCAGGCGACTCCGGCCCGCGGGTCATCCGGCTGGATCCGCTGCGGCCGCCCGACGCCAAAGGGCAGGAGACGCTGGACCGCCGTGCCTTGCTGGATTTCCTCGAGCACGAAGCCATCCGGCCACTGCGGCAGGTCCGAACCCGCCGCACCCGGACCGAGCTGACGCCGCGCTACGCCTGGCGGCTGCTGCAGCTGATCGACCGGGTGCTCAACCACGCCCGCGAGCAGGAAGATCAGCCCGCCTACGAGCCGGCGCTGGCCCTGATGCAGGAGCCTCCGTTCTGTCATGCCAACGCGGCTGCGCTGACGCCCGTGCCCGATGTGCTGACCGATGCGCAATGCGAGAGCCTGATCGCGCACTGCACCGAATTCCAGTCGCTGGACCCGGCTGCCGGTGCCGCCTGGAAAGTCTTGCGCGACCGCTGCGCACTGGCGCTGATGCTGGGTGCCGGGCTGGCGCCTGGGCAGGTCAGGGCGCTGCGCCTGCGCGACGTGAGCTGCGACGGTGGCCGAGAGCCGGATCTGCCCTGGCGGCTCACCATCGTCGCCGATGGCAGCAGTCCTGAGCATCAGGTGCCGCTGGCGGACTGGGCTGCCCGCCAGCTTCGCCTCTGGCTGGCGGCGCGGCGCATGCTTGGCGCGGAAATGCAGTGCGCTGAATGGGTCTTCCCGTCGACCCTGTCGGGCAAGCCCTGGTCACATCCGGCCTGCCACCGTGCAGCGGTCACGCAGCTCGATGCGCTGGGCATCGAGGGCGGCGCGCCCTTCAGGCTGCGTCACACCTTTGCGGTGCGCCAGCTGCAGGCCGGCCATGCCGAGGAGGATGTCGCGCGCTGGATGGGCTATGTCGACACCGGCCCGATGAAGCGCTACCGCCATCTGCTCACCGCACCGGTGGCGGGTCTGGCCTGAGCAGCGTTCGAGAGCGCCGTCGGTCAGAGCGGCGTGCGTTCGCAGCGGATCAGCCGCTGGTACTCGCGCCGCGCGGACGGCGTGGCAAAGCGCTCGAACTGATCGAGCAGCCGTGAAAGCTGACGCAGGCGAAGCACCTTGTCCAGCTGCGTCAGGTCGCGGTCGACGGCCACGCGCTCCAGTTCCAGCGCCGCATGCCGGTCCTGGCGCTCGACCAGCTGCGCATAGTCCGGGCGGGCGGTCACATAAGCCTGCGCAGCACCGAGCTCGGTGGCCAGAAAGCGCACATAGGCGGCGGTGTGCGCATGCGCGGCTTCCGGCCAGCGCTGCACCAGTCCCCGCTTCAGATCGCCCTGAAGCCGGCTGATCTCGCCCTCGAGCTGGCGCGACTGCTCGTCGATCGCCTGCAGGCGCCGGTTCAGCTGCTCATGGCGGGTGCCGAGGGCACGCTGCAGCATCGTGCCGCGCGCTGGCAGCTTCAGCCGCAGCGCCAGCTCCGTGGCCAGCCGGCCGTATTCATTGTCCGGTTCGCTGGTGGTATCGAGATAGCGCAGCCAGGCGGGCTGCCAGCGCTCCAGATAGGTCTCGCTGGTCGAGCGCGGCAGATCGGCGTTGTAGCCTTCGATCACCGCGTGCACATGGGCCTCGTGCAGCGTGACCTGGCCGTCGCGGTCGCGGTCGGGCGAGCGCTCCAGCGGCTGGCCGGAGCGGTGGCGCCCGCTCAGCGCCGCGAAGAAATAGGTGGTGTAGTCGCGGTAGTCGCCGACCTCGATGCTGGCCGAGCAGCCCTCGGAGAGCCGGTCGGCCGATTCGGCCGCGAAGCCGCAGCGGTTGTAGGCGGCCAGCGTGCGCAGGTCGCGCGCGTCCGGCCGGATCAGCCGCATGAAGCCGCCCGAATAGCACTGGGTGAAGACAAAGCGCAGCGGCGCGCTGGGCGGCGCATTCGTGGCCAGCCGCTCGAGCTCGCGCACCGACATGCGCGTGTCGTCCCACAGCCGCAGCGTGTTGCCTGCCCGGTCTGACAGATCGCGCAGGCCGTGGCCGTTGAAGACGAACAGTCCCCGGTCCTGAGGGCCCATCGCGCCGAATTCGCGCGCCAGCGACGGTGTCAGCAGATCGGCCCGCGTGCCGTGCACGATGTCGGGCACCCGGTGCTTGCGGTACTGGTTGCCGTTGAATTCCTGCTGGCCGAAGATCCGCGCCAAGGGCTGCAGATTCTCGCGGCTGTCGGCCGGCCGGCTCCAGATCCGCACATCGCGGACTTCAGGCGAAGCGTCCGCAAAATAGACCTTCAGCGATGCGGCAGGCGCCACCGAGCGGACGATGTCGGCCACCCACAGCACATTGAGTTCGATCTGACCCTGGGATCCATCCGGATCGGGGCCGCCGCCCACCAGCCAGACATGCGAGCGGGCTGCGGCCTGCGGTGCGGCGCTGACACCACCACCCATCAGCGCCAGCGCGGCCAGCAGGGCCGCCCCGAGGCGGGAGGACGCCGACCTGCGCGGCGAGGACATCAGGCGGGACATGTCAGTGCTCTGCAGGAAGCGTGGTCGGCGCATCGTGGCGCTCGGTCAGGACAGGCAGGGGCGCCGGGGCCCGCGTCCGGGCCGGCCGGCTGGAAGGCGCGGGTGCGACCGAATCATCGTCCTGAAAGACGGACACCGGGAGACGGCGCGCCGGTCGGGCGCGGGCACGGCGGGTGCTCAGCGCGTACAGCAGCCCTGCCAGCGCACAGACGCCGCCCAGGACCAGGGACTGCGGCTGCAGCGCCGACAGCCCGGCGAACAGCCCGAGACCGAGCCCTGCGGTGCCGCAGATCAGCATCAGCAGCAGGCCGGAACTCGCTGCGGGCATCGCCCCGAGCAGCAGACCGCCCAGCCAGGGCAGCGTGCCCAGCAGATAGAGTGCGCCGACGATCCACAGCAGATCCAGACCGAGCTGGCGCAGCAGTTCGCGACGTGGCTCCTGAGCCCATTGCTGCGCCAGCACGCCATCGCCCAGCAGAAGGTCGACGGCGGCCAGCCCGCCCAGGGCCAGCACCAGGGTCAGCCAGGGCAGCAGCAGGAAGCCGGTGATGGCGCGGCGGTGTATCCAGCGGGAGATCAAGGCAGTGCAGGAAGGAATCGCGATCGCATCGGGGGCGGATCATCGCATGGATGAATCCGGCTCGCCATTCAGCCGGCCTGAACGGGCTGGCGATGCGCGTGCAGCCGGTGCAGCAGCCAGCCTCGCAGGCTGTCACGGAAGATCAGGTGCTGGCGGACCGGCTCCTGCAGCGGCTTCCACAGATGCGCCCAGGAGGGGCTCGAGACAAAGCTGAGCCGGTCGATGCCCGGGTCGGCACAGGCGGCCTCGATCGCCTCGCGCATGATCAGATGGCCCGGTGCGATGTCTGACTCCTCCTCGAGATAGGCGATCTTGACCAGATTCATCGTGCGCGCCCCCAGCAGCACGAACTGCGCCGCGATCACCCGGTCGTCCAGCCACAGCAGATGGATGCGGCAGCAGCGATGGCGGGCGAACTGCTCGGCCAGCGTTCGGTAGAAGCCGCTCAGACCCTCGCAGGCGGCGATCGCGGTGCCGCGCTCGCCCTTCCAGCCCGAAGACTCGACCTGAAGGAAATGCGACAGCGCCTGAGGCAGCGCCGCCGGATCGCTCACCACCTCGAAGCGCAGTGCCCCCCGCGACATCGCTCGGCGCTGGAGGCGCCGCACATTGCCGTGATGGCTGCGCGACACCCGCGCAAGCGCCTGATCGACCGTGCCGCTGCAGTCCAGCCAGGCGCTGTGGCGCAGCAGCTGCGTGCGCTGATGTGCTCCGGCCTGGGCGCACAGCGCCTGGTCCAGCGCACTGGCACCGGGCACGCCGTCGATGCGCAGCAGATCCCAGGAGGGCAGGTGGCGGGCGCCGGGTCCCTGCAGCCAGGCCTGCATCTGGGGCCAGAGGCGATGGATGTCCTGATCCGGTGCCAGCGCGATGTCGCAGAGCAGCTGATGCGCATGCACCGGGGTGCGCAGCTCCCGGATGGCGGTCATGCGTCCGACGGCTTTCTCCGACAGCGCCAGCGGCAGAACCGCCAGCAGACGACCCTGCCGCTCGGCGCAGACGAAGAACAGCTCGTCCGGATCACTGCAGAGGTGGCGCAGACGCGCCCCGTGCCAGATCGGCTGCCGGAAGACGCAGTCCGCATCCGGGCCCGCGCTCAGCATGGCCTGCCAGCGCGACTGCAGCCTCATCCAGCCGTGCAGGCCATGCTCGACGCGGAAGCTGACCGTGCTGGCCTCGCAGGCGGAATGGATTTCACGGACAGCAATGTGATCGGCAAGCGCATTCATGGTAACGAATGGTAATGGCCGTCGGAGTCTTCCAATCGGAACGCCGACCAGACATGGGGTATCGGTCTGTCGCGATGCGATCTCGTGCGCAAGAATTCGCGTTCCTGACCGTACCTGGATGATGGTGGCCATGACCCGACGCGAAATCCTGAAGATGGGCGATGCCCGACTGCTGAAGCCGGCCCGACCGGTCACCGAGGCCGAGTTCGGCACCTCCGAGCTGCACGCGCTGATCGCCGACATGGTCGAGACCATGCAGGCCGTGCAAGGCGCGGGCCTGGCTGCGCCGCAGATCGGCGTCGACCTGGCGCTGGTGATCTTCGGCTTCGGTGCCAGCCGGCGTTATCCGCAGGCTCCGGTCGTGCCGGCTACCGTGCTGATCAATCCGGTGATCGAGCCGCTGTCGGACGAGGAAGAGGAGGGGTGGGAGGGCTGCCTGTCGGTGCCGGGTCTGCGCGGCGTGGTGCCGCGCTGGTCACGCATCCGCTACACCGGCCGCGACGAGCGTGGCCAGCCGATCGACCGCATCGCCGAGGGCTTTCATGCCCGGGTGGTGCAGCACGAATGCGACCACCTGATCGGCACGCTCTATCCGATGCGGGTGCGCGACTTCAGCCGCTTCGGCTACACCGAGGTGCTGTTTCCCGGCCTGGACGCGGCCGACGACGACTGACCGGCGGGCCGGGAGCGCCGAGGTGGCCTACAGGCCTACAAGGGCCGCAACGTCGTCGAGCGCTGCATCACCGCCTCAAGGATTTCCGCGCTGTCGCCACCATCCGCTTCGACAAGTCAGACCCTAATCGAACGATCACAGCGTGCGAGCGAAGAACGGCCCAAGCTTTCCGATTGTGGCGTCCACATACTCCGGGACCCAGTAGGTCTCGATGTGTGTCGCGCCCTCGATCTTGAACAGCTCCTTGTCCTGCGTGCCGGTGGCCTTGGCGAAAGCCTCCTCGGTCATGTAGAGGCTGTCGGCCTTGCTGCCTGCAATCATCAGCAGGGGCTGCGTGATCAGCTCGATCTGGTCGGTGGCATCCCAGCGCATCAGGTCCAGCAGGCTGCTGGTGGTGTAGCGGAAGGTCGAGCCCGGATGGGCGTGCGTGCGCCAGTAGTAGTGGTAGCCCTGCCGGTACATCTCGAAGGGCAGCGCGGCGATCTGCGCGTCGGTCATGTTCGCATCGCCTGAATACCGGATGGGGCCACCCGCCTTTTCCTGCGCGCGGGCGTCCGACGCGTCCTTCAGGCGCTGCTCGAGGGTCTGGCGTTGCGAGTCGGCAAAGCCGTTGCGGCGCACGCGCCCGGAATTGAACATGCTCAGCGTCGCCACGGCCTTGAAGCGCCGGTCGGTCTTGGCTGCGGCCAACGAGTAACCACCGCCGCCGCAGATGCCCAGCAGGCCCAGGCGCGTGGCATCGACACCGGGGTAGCGGGTGATGAAGTCCGCCGCGCCATGGATGTCCTCGATGCGGAACTGCGGCTTGTCCGTGCTGCGCGGCTCGCCACCGCTGCCGCCCTGGTAGGCGGCGTCCATCGCGATGGTGACGTAGCCCAGTCCGGCCAGGCGCTGCGCATGCAGGCCCGCGGTCTGCTCCTTCACGCCACCGTTGGGGTGCGCCACCACGATGGCGGCGTACGTCCTGCCCGCATCGTAGTTCGGGGGGGTGTAGACGTTGGCGGCGATCTTCAGGCCGTTGAGCTCGTACTGGACCGGGTGGATGTGGACCTGGCCCGGCTCGTTCTTCGCAATCGCGCCCTCGTAGACCAGCGTGAACGGGTTCTGCTTGGGGTCGGCTGCGACAGCGGACGTGGACATCAGGGAACCTCCTGCAACGGCCAGGGAAGCGAGGGACATGAGACCGGCGCAGCTTTCGAGGAACTCGCGGCGCTTCGGGGTTGGATCGGTGTGGTGCATGGCGTGGCCTCGTGTCGTCAGTGCGCCGGCTCGGGGGCCAGCAGCTTCAACAATTCGCGGTCATGGTGATGGCGCACCTGCACGGTGTTGTCGAACACCATCGTCGCCCCGCTGGCGCGGGTGTAGGGCGTCCACGTCGGCAGGCCCGGCCCGTTGGGGTTGCCGGTCTTGGCGAAGCGCACCCAGGCGCCGCTCATGCGTTGCGCCAGCGTGTGGGCCTCGGGGCCGTTGCCGGTCAGCGCCCCGGTGATGGCGATGTTGTTGAACACGAAGGGGATCTCGGCCGTGTGGTAGGCCATGCCCACACCGCCGAGGGCCGGGGTCTCCCAGCTGAAGACATAGGTGTAGACCGGCGCGCCGTGCTGATCGGCCTTGAGGCCCGCGGTCTTCAGGGCCGGCACGCGCAGGAAGGTGTCCACGAACAGCGCATCCGCTGGCTTCTTGTCGGGATAGGCACGCAAGAAGGCCTGGGTGACCGCATCGGCTTGGTCACCAAAGCGTTCCTTCAGCTTGGCGGCCACCTGCTCAGCCGACCAGGTGTTCTTGTTGTCCGCGCGGATCTGGTCCCGGTTCAGCAGGTTGCCGATGGTGGTCCACTCGTTGAGGTTGGTGCCGATCAGCAGCGGAATGGACTGGGACTGCGCCGCGAAGGTCTGGCCCGCGGGCTGCACCGGGATGTAGTCGCCGTCCATGGTGGGCGTCCAGTCCAGGCCGTAGCCCGAACCCAGCACCGCCGGCAGCTTCCGCTCTTCGGCCGTCTGCTTGAGCGCCTTGCGCGTGGCCTCCACCAGCTGCGGGTAAGGCACGGCCTGCAGGCGCGCCACGTCGCCGGGGGCGATGTCGAGCTGCTGCAGCGTGAGTTCGGCCACGCGGCGGCCGGTGGCGGGCGCGGTCAGGTTCATGCCCATCTGCTCGACCGCACCGCTTTGCACGATGGCCTTCTGGAACAGGCCGCGGGCCGCCGGGGTGGCCATCAGCGTGAGCACCTTGGCGCCGCCGCCCGACTCGCCGAAGACCGTGACATTGGCCGGGTCCCCGCCGAACTGGCCGATGTTGCGCCGGACCCATTGCAGCGACGCCACCAGGTCCATCACGCCCAGGTTGGCGGAGTACTTGTAGGCGTCACCATAGGCCGACAGGTCGAGGTGCCCGAGGGCATTGAGCCGGTGGTTGACCGACACCACGACCACGTCGCCGGTCTTGCTGAGGTTCTTGCCTTCGTAGCTGATGGCCTCCATCGACGAGCCTGCGGAAAAGCCCCCGCCGTGCAGCCAGACCATCACCGCACGCTTCTTGGCGGTCTTGCCGGCAGGCGCCCAGACGTTGAGGTTCTGGCAGTCATCGCTCTGCGGCAACTTCGGCGCCTGGCCCGGGAAGGGGTTCTGCCCGGATTGCAGGCAGATCGGGCCGTACTGGGTGGCGGCCAGCGGTGTCGACCAGGCGGCCGGCTCGATCGGCGGCATGAAGCGGGGCGCCGTCGCATAGGGAATGCCGCGGAAGGTCAGCACGCCGTCATCGACGAGGCCCTGCACCGGGCCGCTCGAGGTGCGAACCAAGGGATCCGCAGCCTGGGCGCTGGCAGGCAGCCAGCCGCCGGTCAGCAAGGCGGCAGAGAGGGCCAGTGCGGCCGTGGTCGTCTTCGGGCCGCTGCGGGCGGATGGGGAGGTGTGCGTACGCATGGTCGGTGGCTTGAAAGGGGTGGGCATCAGTCCAGCTTCTTTTCGGCGAGAAAGGCGGACACGAGGTTGGCGATGGCGACGTTGTTCAGGTCGGACATCAGGAAGTGGGTGTTGCCGCGGATGCCGATCTCCGGCAAATGCACCAGCCGGGCGTCGCCGCCGTGGCGGTTGATGGCGGCCACCCACAGCCGCGCCATCTGCAGGCGCACCCGCCAGTTGTCCTGCCCGCGCTCTGCGGTTGGCTCGGTCGGGAAGTTGTCGCCGTAGTAGAGGACGATGGGTATGCGGGTGAGCTTCTCGAAGTCCGCCAGCGGCACCGCCTCGGCCTTCAGCGTGCCGGCCGCGCTTGGCAGCTCGGGCGGCAGTTCTCCCGTGGGGAAGATGAAGCCGCTGCCGGGCTCCAGCGCGACGATGGCCTGGACCTTGTCGCTCTTGATGGCCGTCAGCCACCCCGGGCCGCCGGCCTGCGAGTGCGTGAACAGGATGCCGGGGCCGGTCTTGTCGAACAGCGCCGCCATGGCGTCCGAGATCACGCCCGCATCGAACGGCCCGGTGTTGGGCGTCAACGAGCGGAAGGCCTGGTTCAAGGTCTCGGGCTGGCGGTCGAACTGGACATTGTCGAAATAGGCGGGCCACTTGCCCAGGCGGAACTGGTCGAAGAAGAGCTGGTCGTTGGGTGCCGGCTCGATCGTGCCCGCGACCGTGCTGTTGCCCGCCCGTCCGCGGCGCGGCTGATCGACCAGGTAGACCGGGTAGCCGCGGCGCAGGAACAGGGTCTGGAAGCCTTCGCGGCCGTCAAAGGTGGTCTCCCAGGTGCGGGCCGACTGGAAGGCGCCGTGCAGCATGACGATGGGCAGCGCCCGCGGCTGCGCTGGCACCTGATAGAAGGCGTAGATGTGGTCGCCGTGAAAGGTCTGACCCTGGGCGCTGGGGCGGTTGTTGTCGTAGACGCCGGGCGTGGTCAGCACCGTCCCGCCCACCGCGAAACTGCCTTGTTTCGCGATCTGCAAGGGCCCGTCGGACAGGTGGCCGCACGGAGTCGAGCAGGCGGAGAGCGCACCCAGCGCCAGCATCGCCAGCAAGGTCTTGTGGTTCAGGGTCATGGTCATCCTCCGGTCGCGGCTGCGAGCGCCTGGTTCAGTGCCGCTTCCGCGCGCCCGGCCGCCGCCGGATCCACGCGTTCGGCCAGCACCTGCGTCAACTGCCGCAGCTGCGCCGCGGTCAAGCCCACCCGCAGGCTGGCCCGCAGGTGCGAACGCAACTGGGCCTCGACGCCCGGCGTGGCGGCCAGCGCGCCGACGGTCGCCAGCTCACGACTGGCCCAGTCGAGGTTGTCGCGCTCGAAGATGGCGCCGAACAGGTGCGCCTGCAGGTACTGGTTGATGAGCGGCGCAAAGTCCGTCACCGCGTTCTTGACGGCTCCCCCGGCGATGCGCGCCTGGTTGAGCGCGCCCACAGCCAACAGCTCCTCACCTACCGGGATGGGACGCACGGGTTCGCGGCCAGCGGCATCGTGGATGCCGCGCTGCTGGCGGCCTTGCGTGACCTTCAGCAGCTCACCCAGCGCATTGAGGCTCTTCGGAAAGCCGACATACGCGTAGAGCTGCACCAGGATCTCCTTGGCTTCGCCGATGCTCAGTCCAGCATCCAGCCCCTGGTTGAGCGCGGCGTTCAGCCGGGGCATGTCGCTCATGGCCGCGAACGCAGCGACAGCCGCGATGGCCTGCTGCTTGGCGGTCAGCGCATCGATGGCGCCAGGCGCCGCCACCTGGGCGGGCACCGCATCGGCGACCGGTTCCAGCCAGTCGACGGTCTTGCCGTCGAGTTGTTCTGCGATCGCCAGGTGGCTCATGGCACTCGCGTGCGAGGCACCGTGCCAGTGCTTCACGCCAGCCGGAATCCAGACGACATCGCCCGGACGCATCTCCTGGACGGAACCGCCCCATCGCTGCACGAGCCCAAGGCCACGGGTGACGAACAGCGTCTGCCCAAGCGGGTGGGTGTGCCAGACCGTGCGGGCACCAGGCTCGAAACTGACCAGGCCGCCACTGACGCGAGCGGGGAACTCGCTGGCAAACCGCAGCTCGACCTGCACGACACCTGAGAAGTGGTTCGCCGCGCCACGCACCGCCTCTTGCGAGCCATGGTGTGTGATCCGAAGACTCGACTCAGCGCTCTGTGCCAGGGAAGGCCCCGCGAGAGACAGCGTCAGAGATGCCATGGCGATGCGTAGCCCGTTTGCGCCGCTCATGGCCACAGTGCCTCATGACCGGACGCATCGGATGCATGGGTCGGTGCTGCGCTTCCCACGCCATGACTCACTTTGCACATGGACTGCAGGCCTGCTTGTTCCAGGGTGATTGATGCCATGGCAAGCAGTCTAGAAAGCTAATTGGCATCCAGAAAGTCTCAAATGACTTGATGGATTGGCAACCCCATACGGATAATTGTTCTCTCAGTGGGTGTAGAAGGATCTGTGTCTGAGCGAACCAGACCCCTGCCGGTGCCTGTGTCGTGTTCGTGTCCAGGAACACATGAGCCGGGGTGACGCACCCTGCGCGAGGCACATCCCACCGCAGGCCTCGTCCATCGTCGTCGCGTCACGCGCTGGCCCTACACTTCGCCCTTCGCTTTTTCCTGTTCCACCGCCCCCTGGTCTTCGGAGACCCTTCCGCCATGCAGCGCTTCCATTTCCCGATCGTCATCATCGACGAGGACTTCCGCTCGGAGAACACCTCCGGCCTCGGCATCCGCGCGCTGGCGCAGGCGATCGAGAAAGAGGGTTTCGAGGTGCTGGGCGTGACCAGCTACGGCGACCTGAGCCAGTTCGCGCAGCAGCAGAGCCGCGCCTCGGCCTTCATCCTGTCGATCGACGACGAGGAGTTCACGCCCGGCCCCGAGCTGGATCCGGCGGTGCTGAACCTGCGGAAATTCATCGAGGAGATCCGCTTCCGCAACCCGGACATCCCGATCTACATCTACGGCGAGACGCGCACCAGCCAGCACATCCCGAACGACATCCTGCGCGAGCTGCACGGCTTCATCCACATGTTCGAGGACACGCCGGAGTTCGTGGCGCGTCACATCATCCGCGAGGCGCGCACCTATCTCGACGGCCTGGCGCCGCCGTTCTTCAAGCAGCTGATGGAGTACGCGCGCGACGGCTCCTACAGCTGGCACTGCCCGGGCCACTCCGGCGGCGTGGCCTTCCTGAAGAGCCCGGTGGGCCAGATGTTCCACCAGTTCTTCGGCGAGAACATGCTGCGCGCCGACGTCTGCAATGCGGTCGAGGAACTCGGCCAGCTGCTCGACCACACCGGCCCGGTGGCGCAGAGCGAGCGCAACGCCGCGCGCATCTTCAACGCCGACCACTGCTTCTTCGTCACCAACGGCACCTCGACCTCCAACAAGATGGTCTGGCACCACACGGTGGCGCCGGGCGACGTGGTGGTGGTGGACCGCAACTGCCACAAGTCGATCCTGCACTCGATCATCATGACCGGCGCGATTCCGGTGTTCATGACGCCGACGCGCAACCACTTCGGCATCATCGGCCCGATCCCGCAGACCGAGTTCACCCGCGAGGCCATCGAGGCCAAGATCGCGAAGAACCCGCTGCTGGCCGGCGTCGACACCACCGGCATCAAGCCGCGCATCATGACGCTGACGCAGAGCACCTATGACGGCGTGCTCTACAACACCGAGACCATCAAGCAGATGATGGACGGCTGGATCGACACGCTGCACTTCGACGAGGCCTGGCTGCCGCACGCCGCCTTCCACAAGTTCTACGGCAGCTACCACGCGATGGGCAAGAACCGCCCGCGTCCGAAGCAGGCGATGGTCTACGCGACCCAGTCGACCCACAAGCTGCTGGCCGGCATCAGCCAGGCCTCGCAGGTGCTGGTGCAGGACGCGCAGGAGCAGAAGCTCGACCGCCACCTCTTCAACGAGGCCTACCTGATGCACACCTCCACCAGCCCGCAGTACGCGATCATCGCCTCGTGCGATGTCGCCGCGGCGATGATGGAGCCCCCGGGCGGCACCGCGCTGGTCGAGGAAAGCATCAAGGAGGCGCTGGACTTCCGCCGCGCCATGCGCAAGGTCGAGGACGAGTTCGGCCACGACTGGTGGTTCAAGGTCTGGGGCCCGCCGGCGCTGGCCGCCGACGGCATCGGCCGCGCCGAAGGCTGGGTGCTGCAGGCCAACGAGAGCTGGCACGGCTTCGGCGACCTGGCGCCGGGCTTCAACATGCTCGACCCGATCAAGTCGACGCTGATCACGCCCGGACTGGACGTGTCGGGCGACTTCGCCGAGACCGGCATCCCGGCCTCGATCGTCTCGAAGTACCTGGCCGAGCACGGCGTGGTGGTCGAGAAGACGGGCCTGTACTCGTTCTTCATCATGTTCACCATCGGCATCACCAAGGGCCGCTGGAACACGCTGCTGACCGCGCTGCAGCAGTTCAAGGACGACTACGACCGCAACCAGCCGATCTGGCGCGTGCTGCCCGAGTTCGCCGCCAAGTTCCCGATGTACGAGCGCCTGGGCCTGAAGGACCTGTGCCAGCTCATCCACAAGGCCTACGCCGAGGGCGACATCGCCCGCCTGACGACCGAGGTCTATCTGTCGGATGTCGAGCCGGCGATGAAGCCCAGCGACGCCTACGCGCACATCGCGCACCGCCGCACCGAGCGCGTCGAGATCGACCAGCTCGAGGGCCGCATCACCACCTCGCTGCTGACGCCGTACCCGCCGGGCATCCCGCTGCTGATCCCGGGCGAGCGCTTCAACAAGCGCATCGTCGACTACCTGCGCTTCACCCGCGACTTCAACGAGCGCTTCCCCGGCTTCCACACCGACGTGCACGGCCTGGTCGAGGAGGACATCGGCGGCGGGCGCAAGCGCTACTTCATCGACTGCGTGAAGGCCTGAGCCACCTGGGGGCCGCGCAGACGATGGAGGGCGTGCCGGAGCGCTTCGACTCGCCGCGCGACCGCGCCGAGTTCCTGCGCCCGGCGCACCGCGCCGGCGTCGAGCTCTACCGCGCCCGCATCGTCGATTGCGCCTTCGAGCCGCATGGCCACGACGCCTACGGCTTCGGCGTGATCGACCAGGGCGTCGAGCGCTTCCGGCTGCGCGGCGCCGAGCACCTCGCGCCGGTGGACACGCTGGTGGCGATGCAGCCCGAGGACCTGCACACCGGCCGCGCCGAGACGCCGCAGGGCTGGTCCTACCGGATGCTCTATCTGGACGAGGACCTGCTGCGCGGGCTGGGCGGCGGCTCGGCCTGGTGTTTCGACGATGCGCTGATCCGCGATCCGCGCACCGTCGCGCCGGTCAGCGCGCTGATGCACCAGATCTGGCGCGCGGCCGCGCAGGGCGCCGAGCCGCTGGCCTTCGATAGCCTGCTCGTCGAGCTGGTCGAGGCCCTGCGCCCGCATGCCCGCGACGCGGCCGCGCCGCGCGAGGCCCGCGCCACCACGCGCTTCCGGCCGGTGATCGAGCTGATGCGCGCGCGCCTGGACGAGCCGCTGACGCTCGACGAGCTGGCCGCTGCCGCGGGCCTGAGCCCCTTCCATTTCCTGCGCAGCTTTCGCCGCGAGCACCACGCCACGCCGCAGCAGATGCTGATGGCGTTGCGCCTGCTCGAGGCCAAGCGGCGCATTGCCGCCGGCGAGCCGCTGGCGCAGGTGGCCGCCGCCACCGGCCTGGCCGATCAGGCGCATCTGACCCGCGCCTTCGCGCGCCGCTACGGCGTGACACCGGCGCGCTACCGCCAGCAATTGCAGCTGTAGCTGCAGCAATCCGGTACAAGACCCCGCCGGCACGCCTGACCGACACTGCCCGGCATGTCGATCGGAATTCTCTGTGCCCTGGTGGCTGGCCTGATGTGGGGCCTGGTCTTTGTCACGCCGCTGCTGCTGCCGGACTATCCGGCCGCGCTGCTGTCCTGCGGTCGCTATCTGGCCTTCGGGCTGATCGCGCTGCCGATCGCCTGGTTCGACCGCGCGCGCCTGCGCGAGCTCGAGCGCGGCGACTGGATCGAGGCGCTGAAGCTCTCGGCCATCGGCAATCTGCTCTATTACCTCTGCCTGGCCGCGGCGATCCAGCGCGCCGGCGGCGCGCTGCCGACGATGATCATCGGCACGCTGCCGGTGGTGATCGCCATCTGCTCGAACCTGCGCGATCCGCGCGAGCGCCTGCCGTGGCGCGAGCTGCTGCCGCCGCTGGTGCTGATCGCCATCGGCATCGCCTGCGTCAACCAGGTCGAGCTGACGCGCCTGCGTGCCGAGGGCAGCCTGGACGCCGGCCGCTACCTGACCGGCGCGCTGCTGTCGGTCGCCGCGGTCGCCTGCTGGACCTGGTACCCGATTCGCAACGCCGACTGGATGCGCGCCCACCCGGACCGCCATCCGCGCAGCTGGGCCACCGCGCAGGGGCTGATGACGCTGCCGCTGGCGGTGCTGGGCTATGGCGCGCTGGGGCTGGTCTCGCTGACGCCCGCGGGCGCCGCCGGGCTGGGCGTGGCCATGCCCTTCGGGCCGGAGCCGCTGCGCTTCGTGCTGCTGATGCTGGCCGTGGGCCTGCTGGCGTCCTGGGTCGGCACGCTGTGCTGGAACGCCGCCAGCCAGCGCCTGCCCACCGCGTTGCTCGGGCAGCTGATCGTGTTCGAGACGCTGGCCGCGCTCGGCTACGCGATGGTGCTGCGCGGGCGCTGGCCGGATGCGGCCACGCTGGCGGGCATCGTGCTGCTGGTGGCCGGCGTGCTGCTGGCTCTGCGGGTGCGTCCGCGACGCTGACGGACGTCGCCGGACGGGCTGTCGGACAGCTTCCGACATGCGCTCGGGCAGGGCGCCGATGGTGCGCAGCTCGGCCCGGTTCTAGAGTGGCCTCATGGATTTCAGGAGTGCCACGATGAACGCCCAGCAGTACACGACGTTTCCCGCCGATCCGTTCGCCCTGATGATGAATCCGCAGGACATTCTCGCCGCCGTCGAGCGCTCGGAGCGCCTGGGCCGACTGCAGCGCCGGGTCTGCCGGCCGCTCGACCGACCGCTGATTCCGCATGCGCTGACCGAGATCGAGCTGTTCGACCGCAGCATCGACGCCGGCATGGTTCCCGACGAGGAGCTGCCCGAGGACGAGCACTGAGATCAGGCCCTCAGGTCGCCACCCGGCGATCGCCGGTATCGACCGGCAGCTGCACTCGCGTCGGGCGCCGGTAGAGCCAGGCGGCGCCGTGACGCAGCGCCAGCCGGTTCAGCGCCAGCGCGACGACGATCGCACCGGCCGGCAGAAGCAGCGCCCGCCAGGCCAGCGGCAGGCCCAGATCGGCCAGCAGCGGCGCCAAGGCCTGCATCGGCAGCCAGAAGCCGAGATAGATGGCCAGCGAGCCGTGCCCGGCACGCTGCAGCCAGAGGCCGGGTGTCCGGCCTGACAGCAGGGCCGACGCCATCACCACCGCCGTGATGCCGACCATGCCCAGCATGAACTGAACCAGCGGCCAGGGGGCGGGCTTGTACAGCATCAGCACCAGATGGGCGGGCAGCCACAGCGCCAGCATCCGCAGCGCCCAGCGCGGCTTGTCCTGGCTGCGCGCGGCCAGCGCCATGAAGAAGGGCGCCAGCACATGGCCGGCATGGAAGAACACGAAGTACATGCCGAACCAGTCGAGCACCGGAATGCCGGTGTGCAGCGGGAACAGGTGCATCAGCGTGGCCGCCAGGCCCACGATCCAGGGCGAGACCGCCTGCAGCAGGCGCGAGGCCAGCGCGTAGATCGGCAGCATCAGCAGGAACCACAGCATCGCCGGCGGCTTCCACAGCGCCAGCAGCAGCTGTGCGAGCGCATCCGTCATGCCCTGCGGACGGTGCTGGCCCAGCAGCCATTGCCCGATCACCAGGATCGGCGCCCACAGCAGCAGGAAATACAGATGGTGCAGCACCCGGCGATCGAGAAAGTGACGCCATCGCCGGTTGATCACCTGCGCCATGAACAGGCCTGACAGCAGGAAGAAGTCCGGCATCCGGAAGGGTTGCATCGCGGCGCTCAGATAGCCGAGCCAGCTGGCGGCGCCATCGCTGGCATGCAGGCTGCGCGTGGCCCAGTAGCCGACGACCGCCAGGATGCACAGCCCGCGAGCGATGTCGACCCAGTCCTGTCGGGGTGAGCCGGTCTGATCTCCCAGGACGGCTTGACGGGGGATGCGTGATGTTCCTGGCATGGCAACGATGTGTTTTCAGGTTCTTGCGCGAAAAATTCACGCAGCAGAACGCTACCAGATGCAACTTAAGTCACAAATCATCTGTTCGTGGGTCTCGCCAGTGGATCGGTGAAATTTCGAGGCATGCCGCTTGCTTGAATTGCTCTGCCGCAAATCGGAACAGCCGGGTCTTCCTCAGGATGGGTTCCGTCACGGTTACATGGCAAGATGAAACGCATGACCCAGAACACGAAAAATCCGACCTGGTGGCGCGGCGCGGTGATCTACCAGATCTATCCGCGCAGCTTCCAGGACAGCAACGGCGACGGCATCGGCGACCTGCCGGGCATCACTGCACGGCTCGACCATGTCGCTGCGCTGGGCGTCGACGCGATCTGGATCTCGCCCTTCTTCCGCAGTCCGATGAAGGACTTCGGCTATGACGTCGCCGACTACCGCGATGTCGATCCGATCTTCGGCACGCTGGCCGACTTCGACTTGCTGCTGGCGCGCGCGCACCAGCTGGGCCTGCGGGTGATGATCGACCAGGTGCTCTCGCACACCTCCGACCAGCACGCCTGGTTCCAGGAAAGCCGCCTGAGCCGCGACAACCCGAAGAGCGACTGGTATGTCTGGGCCGATGCGAAGCCTGACGGCACGCCGCCGAACAACTGGCTCAGCGTCTTCGGCGGCAGCGCCTGGCAGTGGGATTCGCGCCGGCGCCAGTACTACCTGCACAGCTTCCTGAGCAGCCAGCCGGACCTCAACTTCCACAACCCGGCGGTGCAGGACGCGCTGCTCGGCGAGGTGCGCTTCTGGTGCGAGAAGGGCGTCGACGGCTTCCGCTTCGATGCCTGCAACCACCAGTTCCACGACGCGCTGCTGCGCGACAACCCGCCGGCGCAAGGCGGCGAGGTCTCGACGGTGCGCGCCGACAACCCCTACGCGATGCAGCAGCACCTGCACGACAAGAGCCGGCCGGAGAACCTGGCCTTCCTCGAGCGGCTGCGCGGCGTGCTCGATGCCTTCGGCGCGGCCAGCATCGGCGAGGTCGGCGACGAGAACGCGCCGCCGCTGATGGCCGACTACACCGAGGCCGGCCGCCGCCTGCACATGGCCTACAGCTTCAGCCTGCTGACCGCCCACTGCGCGCCTGCGCATCTGCGCGCCGAGGTCGAGAAGCTCGAGCGCGAGATCGCGCGCACCGGCGGCTGGGGCTGCTGGGCCTTCTCCAACCATGACGTGCCGCGGGTGGCCAGCCGCTGGTCGAGCGACGGCCAGCCTGATGACCGCCGCTCCCGGCTGCAGCTGGCGATGCTGCTGACGCTGCGCGGCAGCGTCTGCCTCTACCAGGGCGAGGAGCTCGGCCTGCCCGAGGCCGATGTGCCCTTCGAGCGGCTGCAGGATCCCTACGGCCTGGCCTTCTGGCCAGAGTTCAAGGGCCGCGACGGCTGCCGCACGCCGATGCCCTGGCAGGCCGATGTGGTACAGGCTGGTTTCTCGACCGTCGAGCCCTGGCTGCCGGTCAGCGCGGCGCAGCAGGCGAGGGCGGTCGACCGCCAGCAGGCCGCGCCGGACTCGGTGCTGAAGACCGCGCAGGCGCTGCTGGCTTGGCGTCGCGCCACGCCGCTGCTGCGCGAGGGCTCGATCCGCTTCATCGATGCGCCCGACGCCGTGCTGATGTTCGAGCGCCGGATTGATCGCATCGATGCACCGCAAGAGTGCATGCTGCTGGCCTTCAACACCACGGACCAGCCGGTCGAGCTGCCTCTGCCGGTCGCCTGGCAGGGTGTCGCGCTGCAGACCGGCACCCCGCTGGGCGTCTCGGCCCGGCTGTCCGCCGATGGCCTGCGCCTGCAGATCGATCCGCTTGGCGCGGCGATTGCATAACTCCCGTTCACCGCTTTCTTCTCGCTCCATGCCCCGCAAGACCTCCGCTCCGTCCCCGGCCCCGGCCCCGGCTCCAGCCGCTCCCGCGAAGAAGAAATCCCAGACGGTGGCCGCTGCGCCGGCTGTCGTGCCCGAGACCGGCCGGGTCGATGCCGCGACGCTGGACGCGCTGATGCGCGCCGACCACGGCGATCCGTTCTCGGTGCTCGGCATGCATCACACCGGCACCGCGCTGGTGGTGCGTGCGCTGCTGCCCGGCGCGGCCGAGGTCGATCTGCTCGACACGCTGGGCCGGCGGCTGTGCACGCTGGCACGCCAGGAGAGCAGCGCGCTGTTCACCGGTGCGGTGCCGCGCCGGCGCAACCCCTTCGCCTACCGGCTGCGCATCCGCTGGACCGACGCCGAGGGCCGTGCGCTCGAGCCGGTGGTGGTCGACGACGCCTACCGCTTCGCGCCGCTGATCCGCGACACCGACCTCTACCTGCTGGCCGAGGGCACGCACCACCGCCCCTACGAATGGATGGGCGCGCACCCGCAGATCCACGAGGGCACCGGCGGCACGCGCTTCGTGGTCTGGGCGCCGAGCGCGCGCCGCGTCTCGGTGGTCGGCAGCTTCAACCAGTGGGACGGCCGGCGCCACCTGATGCGCCGTCGCCATGAATGCGGGCTGTGGGAGATCTTCGTGCCGCAGGTGGGCGAGGGCGATCTCTACAAGTTCGAGGTGCTGGGCGCCGACGGCGTGGTGCGCGTCAAGGCCGACCCCTACGCCTTCCGCGCCGAGGTGCGGCCGCAGACCGCCTCGGTGGTGCAGCGCCTGCTGCCTGGCGTGGCGATCGACGAGACGCGCCGCCAGGCCAATGCGCTGGACGCGGCGGTGTCGATCTACGAGGTGCATCTGGGCTCGTGGCGGCACGGCGAGGACGGCCGCTGGCTCAGCTACCGCGAGCTGGCCGAGCAGCTGGTGCCCTATGTGCGCGACCTGGGCTTCACCCACATCGAGCTGCTGCCGGTGCACGAGCATCCCTTCGACGGCTCCTGGGGCTACCAGCCGACCGGTCTCTACGCGCCGACCTCGCGCTTCGGCACGCCGGAGGACTTCCGCGCCTTCGTCGACGCGGCGCACGCGGCCGGGCTGGGCGTCATCCTCGACTGGGTGCCGGGCCACTTCCCGACCGACGCCTTCGCGCTGGCCGAGTTCGACGGCACGCACCTCTACGAGCACGCCGATCCGCGCGAGGGCTTCCACCAGGACTGGAACACGCTGATCTACAACTACGGCCGCACTGAGGTGCGCAACTTCCTGGTCGGCAATGCGCTGTACTGGATCGAGCGCTTCGGCATCGACGGCCTGCGGGTGGACGCGGTGGCCTCGATGCTCTACCGCGACTACAGCCGCCGCGACGGCGAGTGGATCCCCAATCGCCACGGCGGCCGCGAGAACCTCGAGGCCATCGAGTTCCTGCGCCGCGCCAACTTCATCGTCGGCACGCAGCGCCCGGAGGCGGTGATGATCGCCGAGGAGTCGACCTCCTTCCCGATGGTGACGCGCCCGCCCTCTGAGGACCTGCAGTCCGGCGGCCTGGGCTTCCACTACAAGTGGAACATGGGCTGGATGAACGACACGCTGGCCTACTTCTCGCGCGATCCGGTCTACCGCAGCCACCATCACGACCAGCTGCGCTTCTCGCTGATGTACGCCTTCAGCGAGAACTTCGTGCTGCCGCTCTCGCACGACGAGGTGGTGCACGGCAAGGGCTCGCTGATCCGCAAGATGCCAGGCGACGACTGGCAGAAGTTCGCCAACCTGCGCGCCTACCTCGGGTTCATGTGGGGCCATCCCGGCAAGAAGCTGCTGTTCATGGGCTGCGAGTTCGCGCAGTGGAACGAGTGGAACGAGGCCGCGCAGCTCGACTGGCCGCTGCTCGAGCAGGCGCCGCATGCCGGCGTGCAGCGCCTGGTGCGCGACCTCAACAGCGTGCTGCGCCACTATCCGGCGCTGCACCAGCGCGATGTCCAGCCCGACGGCTTCGCCTGGGTCAGCCATGAGGACGCGCAGCATTCGGTGATCGTCTTCGAGCGCCGTGCCGCGCCTGACGAGGCCGGCCACGCCGCGCGGGTGCTGGTGATCTGCAACCTCACGCCGGTGGTGCGCCACGGCTGGCGCATCGGCGTGCCGCAGGCCGGCGCCTGGCGCGAGCTGATCAACACCGACCAGGCGGTCTACGGCGGCTCGGGCGTCGGCAACGGCGTGCTCGAGAGCGAGGCGCTGCCGTGGCAGGACCAGGCGCAGTCGATCGTCATGACGCTGCCGCCGCTGGCCACCGTGATGCTGGTGATCGATTGACGGATCGGTCAGGGGCGGCGATGACGGTCGTGAGGATCGAGGCGGGCCGGCCGGCGCCGCTGGGCGCGACGCCGGTCGCGGGCGGGCTGGACATCGCGGTGTGGGCCCCGGATGCGACGGCGATCGAGGTCAGCCTGTTCGATGCGCAGGGCCTGCACGAGCAGGCGCGTGTGTCGCTGCCGTGCTGCACCGACGGCGTCTGGCATGGCCGGCTGCTGGGTGAAGGTCTGGGCGCGGGCACGGTCTACGGCCTGCGGGCGCACGGGCCCTGGGCGCCGCGGGAGGGGCACCGCTTCAATCCGGCCAAGCTGCTGCTGGATCCGTGGGCGCAGGCGGTGGTCGGCACCTACGGCGGGCCGGGCGTCGACCTGAGCCTCTATCACGGCCATGATGCAGCCGACACGCGCCATCCCGACACGCGCGACAACGCCGCGGTCGCGCTGAAGGCGCGGGTGGTCGCGCCGATGCCGAAAGTCGATCCGGCCGAGCGGCCGCGCCATCCGGCCGACCGCGTGGTGATCGCCGAGGCGCATGTGCGCTCGACGACGATGCGCCATCCGGACATCCCGGCCGAGCTGCGCGGCAGCTACGCGGCGATGGCGCATCCGGCGATGATCGCGCACTGGCAGGCGCTGGGCGTGACCACGCTGAGTCTGCTGCCGGTGCACGCCCGCGCCGACGAGGAGCGGCTGCAGCGCCTGGGCCTGCGCAACCACTGGGGCTACTCCAGCATCGGCTTCCTGGCGCCGGAGCCGCGCTACTGGAGCGGCCGCCCCGGCACCACGCCCGAGGGCGAGTTCCGCCAGATGGTGCGCGAGCTGCACGCCGCCGGCCTGGAGGTGGTGCTGGACGTGGTCTACAACCACAGCGCCGAGACCGACGAGCTCGGTCCGACGCTGTCGCTGCGCGGGCTGGCCAATGCGCGGGCCTACCACCTGCGCCGCGCCGAGGGCCGCGCCGACCTCTACGAGAACTGGACCGGCTGCGGCAACGGCCTGAATCTGGCCGAGCCGCGCATGATCGAGCTGGTGGCGGGCTCGCTGCGCCACTGGGTCGAGGCCTATGGCGTCGACGGTTTCCGCTTCGATCTGGCGCCGGTGCTGGCGCGCGGGCGCGACGGCGCCTTCAGCCGCGAGGCCGGCTTCTTCGCCGCGCTGCGCGCCGATCCGGTGCTGTCCTCGGTGCGGCTGATCGCCGAGCCCTGGGACATCGGCCCGGGCGGCTACCAGCTCGGGGCCTTCCCGCCAGGCTGGAACGAGTGGAACGACCAGTACCGCGACACGATGCGCGCCTGGTGGCTGCGCGACGCGGGCGACCGCGGCGTCTTCGCGCACCGCTTCGCCGGCTCGAGCGCGCAGTTCCGCCACGATCACCGCGCGCCGACCGCCGGCATCAACTTCCTCACCGCGCATGACGGCTTCACGCTGCGCGATCTGGTCAGCTTCGACCACAAGCACAACCACGCCAACGGCGAGCACAACCGCGACGGCCACCACCACAACTGCAGCTGGAACTGCGGCGTGGAGGGGGCCACGCAGGACGCCGCGGTGCTTGCGCTGCGCGCGCGCCTGCAGCGGGCGCTGCTGGCGACGCTGTGGCTGTCCCAGGGCACGCCGATGCTGCTGGCCGGCGACGAGATCGGCCACAGCCAGCAGGGCAACAACAACGCCTATTGCCAGGACAACGAGATCAGCTGGCTGGACTGGCCCGGTCAGGACGACGACCTGCTGGCCACCGCGCGCCGGCTCGGGCACGGGCGCCAGACGCTGGCCTCGCTGCGCATCGGCCGCTGGCTGCGCGGCGCGCCCGACGCGCAGGGCTGTACCGATGTCGTCTGGTGGCATCCGGCCGGCCGTGCGATGCACGACGGCGACTGGAGCGATCCGCAGGACCGCACGCTGCTGATCCGCCTGCAGGCGGCGGCCGACGCGGATGCGGTGCTGGTGTCGGTGCATCCGCAGCACATCGCCCGCGAGGCGCGACTGCCCGATCCGGGGCCCGGTCGCCGCTGGGTCGCGCTCTTCGACAGCAGCCGCCCGGGCGGCGCCCCTGACCCCGAGGCGGCTGCGCTGGGCGCTGGCGCGGTCGCGGTGCTGCCGGCACGCGCGCTGCTGATCCATCGCAGCGAGGCCGCAGATCGGTGAACGCATCGGGGATCGCCGCAATTCGCGCCGCACGGCCTCCGCGCACAATGTTTTCCAGTCCCCATCCATGAGTCCGAACGCTCCCATGATCCAGACCGTCTCCACCCGGCCGTTCGACGGCCAGCGCCCCGGCACCTCCGGCCTGCGCAAGAAGGTCACCGTCTTCCAGCAGCCGCACTACCTCGAGAACTTCGTCCAGGCGCTGTTCGACATCCTGCCCGTCGAGGTCGGCCCGCTGGCCGGCCAGACGCTGGTGGTCGGCGGCGACGGCCGCTTCCACAACCGTGTCGCGGTGCAGACCATCCTGAAGATGGCGGCCGCCAACGGCATCGGCCGCGTGATGGTGGGCCGCGGTGGCCTGCTGTCGACGCCGGCGGCCAGCGCGGTGATCCGCAAGCACGGCGCCTACGGCGGCATCATCCTGTCGGCCAGCCACAATCCCGGCGGCCCGGACGGCGACTTCGGCATCAAGTACAACATCGCCAACGGCGGCCCGGCCCCCGAGAAGATCACCGAGGCCCTCTACGCCCGCACCCGCGACATCACCGAATACCGCACGCTGGACGGTGCGGCCGATCTGGACCTGGACACGCTCGGCACCACGACGCTGGCCGGCATGACGGTCGAGGTGATCGACCCGGTCGCCGACTACGCCGAGCTGATGGAGAAGCTCTTCGACTTCGACGCGATGCGCGCCTGGTTTGCCCGGGGCGGGCGCATGCGCATGGATTCGATGTGCGCGATCAGCGGCCCCTACGCCCGCGCGGTGATTGAGGGCCTGCTGGGTGCGCCTGCCGGCACGGTGGTCAACGGCGAGCCGCTGGAGGACTTCGGCGGCCACCATCCGGACCCGAATCCGGCCCATGCCACCGAGCTGATCGCTGCCATGAGCGGCGCGGGCGCCCCGGACTTCGGCGCCGCCTCGGACGGCGACGCCGACCGCAACATGATCCTGGGCCGCGACTTCGTCGTCACGCCCTCCGACAGCCTGGCGCTGCTGGCCGCCCACGCCACGAAGGTGCCGGGCTACCGCGAGGGCCTGGCCGGCATCGCCCGCTCGATGCCGACCTCGCAGGCGGCCGACGTGGTGGCGCAGGCCCTGGGCATCCCGGCCTGGGAGACGCCGACGGGCTGGAAGTTCTTCGGCAACCTGCTCGACGCCGGCAAGGCCACGCTCTGCGGCGAGGAAAGCTACGGCACCGGCTCGAACCATGTGCGCGAGAAGGACGGCCTGTGGGCCATCCTGTTCTGGCTGAACCTGCTGGCGGCGACCGGCGAGTCGGTCGAGTCGCTGGTGCGGGCGCACTGGAAGCGCTTCGGCCGCCACTACTACTCGCGCCACGACTGGGAAGGCATTCCGACCGAGCGCGCCGACGCGCTGATGGCCGCGCTGCGCGCGCAGCTGCCGACGCTGGCTGGCCAGCGCTTCGGCGCGCTGGAAATCGCGCAGGCCGACGATTTCTCCTACACCGATCCGGTCGACGGCTCCGTCTCCAGCCGTCAGGGCGTGCGCCTGATCCTGGCCGGCTGCTCGCGGGTGGTCTTCCGCCTGTCGGGCACCGGCACCGAGGGCGCGACGCTGCGCGTCTATCTCGAGCGCTTCGAGCCGGCCGACGGCGACCACGACCGCCCGACCCAGGACGCGCTGGCCGACCTGATCGCGCTGGCCGACACGGTGGCCGCCATCCGCGAGCGCTCCGGCCAGACCGCGCCGACCGTCATCACCTGAGATTCCCGCCCACCCGAACACAGCAAGCAGAGCACAAGGAGACCTGCCTCATGGATATCACCCGCTACACAGAGAGCCGCACGCTGGCACGTCGCACGCTTGCCCTGGTCCTGGCCGGTGGCCGCGGTTCGCGCCTGAAGGACCTGACCGACCGCCGCGCCAAGCCGGCGGTGCACTTCGGCGGCAAGTTCCGCATCATCGACTTCGCGCTGTCGAACTGCATGAACTCCGGCATGCGCCGCATCGGCGTCATCACGCAGTACAAGTCGCACTCGCTGCTGCGCCACCTGCAGCGCGGCTGGAGCTTCCTGCGCAACGAGATGGGCGAGTTCGTCGACCTGCTGCCGGCGCAGCAGCGCGTCGACGAGGAATCCTGGTACCGCGGCACTGCCGACGCCATCTACCAGAACCTCGACATCATCCGCAACTCGACCCCGCCCGAGTACATCGTCGTGCTGGCCGGCGACCACATCTACAAGATGGACTACTCGATCATGCTGGCCGACCACGCCGCCAGCGGCCGGGGCGTCACGGTCGGCTGCATCGAGGTGCCGCGCGAGGAGGCCAAGGGCTTCGGCGTGATGGCGATCGACGAGAGCCGCGCCATCGTCGAGTTCGTCGAGAAGCCGGCCGATCCGCCGCCGATGCCGGGTGATCCGAACACCTCGCTGGCGAGCATGGGCATCTACATCTTCACGGCCGAGTATCTGTACCGGCTGCTGGAGGAGGATGCGGCCGATCCGGATTCCGAGCACGACTTCGGCAAGAACCTGATCCCGAAGGCGGTCTCGGAGGGCCAGGCGCTGGCGCATCCGTTCTCGATGTCGGCGATCGCCAACCCGCCGTACTCGCGTGCCTACTGGCGCGACGTCGGCACGGTCGACGCCTACTGGGCGGCCAACCTCGATCTGGCCTCGACCACGCCCGAGCTGAACATGTACGACCGCGACTGGCCGATCTGGACCTACCAGGAACAGCTGCCGCCGGCCAAGTTCGTGCACGACGAGCCGGGGCGCTGCGGCCAGGCGATCGACAGCCTGGTCTCGGGCGGCTGCATCGTCTCGGGCGCGACGGTGCGCAACTCGGTGCTGTTCTCCAACGTGCTGGTGCGCTCCTTCTCGGAGATCAACCAGGCGGTGGTGCTGCCCGACGTGCAGATCGGCCGGGGCTGCCGCCTGAGCAAGGTGGTGATCGACCGGCGCTGCCGGCTGCCCGACGGCCTGGTCATCGGCGAGGATCCTGAACTGGATGCCCAGCGCTTCTTCCGCACCGACAACGGTGTGGTCCTGGTGACCCGCAGGATGATTGCCGCGCTATGAGAGTCCTGCAGGTCTGTGCCGAGATCTTCCCGCTGCTGAAGACCGGCGGTCTGGCCGATGTCGCCGGCGCCCTGCCGCCGGCGCTGGCTGCGCTCGGCGACGAGGTGCGGGTGCTGCTGCCCGGCTTCGACGCCATCCTGGACGGGCTGCAGGAGGCGGTGGTCGTGGCCGAGCTGCAGCCGCCGCCGGCGCTGCACTGGGGCAGCGGCGGCGCGCGGCTGCTGTGGGGCCGGCTGCCGGCGGTGGGCGAGGGCGTCACCGCCTACGTGATCGACGCGCCCGGCTACTACCGCCGCCCCGGCGGCCCGTATGCGGACGCCAATCGCCACCCGTACGGCGACAACCACCTGCGCTTCGCGCTGCTGGGCTGGGTCGCCGCGGAGCTGGCGCAGGGGCTCGATCCCTTCTGGCATCCGACGGTGCTGCATGCGCACGACTGGCACGCCGGCCTGGCGCCGGTCTACCTGCGTGCGGCGCAGCAGGCGCGCCACCAGCATTTCGCCGGCAGCGTCTTCACGGTGCACAACCTGGCCTACCAGGGCGGCTTCGCCGGGCATCACTTCCAGGAGCTGGGCCTGCCCAGCGGCTTCTGGGGCGTCAACGGCGTCGAGTTCCACGGCCAGCTCGGCTTCCTGAAGGGCGGGCTGTATTTCGCCGACCGCCTGACCACCGTCAGCCCGACCTACGCACGCGAGATCCAGGGGCCAGAGCAGGGCTGCGGCCTCGACGGGCTGCTGCGCACCCGCGGCGTCGACCTCTCGGGCATCCTCAACGGCGTCGACGACGCGGTCTGGCATCCGGCCACCGACACGCTGCTGCCGGCGAACTACGCGGTCGACGCGCTCGACGGCAAGGCCGCCTGCAAGGCGGCGCTGCAGCAGGAGCTCGGCCTGGCGGTCGATCCGGCGAGGCCTCTGCTGTGCATCGTCAGCCGCCTGACCGAGCAGAAGGGCCTGCACCTGGTGCTGGAAGCTCTGCCGGGCCTGCGCGCGCTGGGCTGGCAGTTCGCGATGCTGGGCAGCGGCGACGCCTGGATGGAGACGGCCTTCGCCGAGGCGGCGGCCGCCCATCCGGCCGACATCGCGGTGCGCATCGGCTACGACGAGCGCTTTGCGCACCGGCTGATCGCCGGCAGCGACGCGATCGCCGTGCCCTCGCGCTTCGAGCCCTGCGGGCTGACCCAGCTCTACGGCTTGAAGTACGGCACGCTGCCGCTGGTGCGCCGCGTCGGCGGTCTGGCCGACACCGTGGCCGACACGCGACTGGAGACGCTCGACCGCGACGCCACCGGCTTCGTCTTCGACGAATTTTCCGCAGGCGCGCTGCTGTGGGCCGCCGAGCGGGCTGTGGCGCTGTTCCGCCGCCCGGCCGACTGGCGTACCGTGCAGCAGCGCGCGATGCGGCAGGACTTCGGCTGGACGGCCGCCGCGCGCCACTACCAGGCGCTGTACCGCCAGGTCAGCGCCTGACGATCTCTCCCTCTTCGCCCGATCATTCCCATGGACCTGACCCAGTTCGAGCACCAGTACGAGCAGCTCGCCCGTGACGTCGGCGCCTTCAAGCGCGCCATCTCGACCAAGCTGATGTACACCGTCGGCAAGGATCCCGTGTCGGCCCGCCCCGAGGACTGGCTGCACGCGGTGTCGCACGCGGTGCGCGACCACCTGGTCGAGCGCTGGATGAAGACCACGCGCGCGCAGTACGCGCAGGACGTCAAGCGGGTCTACTACCTCTCGATGGAGTTCCTGATCGGGCGCACCTTCACCAACGCGGTGCTGGCGCTCGAGCTGATGCCGGTGATCCGCCAGGCGCTGGCCGAGCTCGATGTCGACGTCGACAAGGTGCTCGACCTCGAGCCCGATGCCGCGCTGGGCAACGGCGGCCTGGGACGGCTGGCGGCGTGCTTTCTCGACTCGATGGCCACGCTGGGCGTGCCGGGCTTCGGCTATGGCATCCGCTACGACTACGGCATGTTCCGCCAGCAGATCGTCGACGGCCGCCAGGTCGAGGTGCCCGACTACTGGCTGACCGGCGGCAACCCCTGGGAATTCCCGCGCCCCGAGGTGCAGTTCCGGGTGCGCTTCGGCGGCCACCTGGAGCAGCACGGCGACACGGTGCGCTGGGTCGGCACCGACGACGTGCTGGCGATGGCCTACGACACCATCATTCCCGGCTACGGCACCGAGGCGACCAACACGCTGCGGCTGTGGTCGGCCAAGGCCACCGAGGAGATGAACCTCCGCGCCTTCAACCAGGGCAACTACTTCGGCGCGGTCGAGACCAAGAACCACAGCGAGAACGTCTCACGGGTGCTCTACCCGGACGACTCGACCGCCTCCGGGCGCGAGCTGCGCCTGCGCCAGGAATATTTCTTCGTCTCGGCCAGCCTGCAGGATCTGCTGCGCCGCTACCTGCGCACCCACACCGGCTTCGAGGCGCTGCCCGACAAGGTCAGTGTCCACCTCAATGACACCCACCCGGTGCTGGCGATCCCCGAGCTGATGCGCCTGCTGGTCGACGAGCACCGCGTGCCCTGGACGCACGCCTGGCAGCTCTGCCAGAAGGTGTTCTCCTACACCAACCACACGCTGATGCACGAGGCGCTGGAGACCTGGCCGGTGGACATGCTCGGCCGGGTGCTGCCGCGCCACCTGCGCATCATCTTCGACATCAACGCGCATTTCCTCGGCGGCGTGTCGCAGCGCGGCGGCGGCGATCCGGACCTGCTGCGCCGTGTCTCGCTGATCGACGAGACCGGCGAGCGCCGGGTGCGCATGGGCTATCTGGCGGTGGTGGCCAGCCATTCGGTCAACGGCGTCTCGGCGCTGCATTCCGACCTGATGAAGGCCTCGATCTTCCGCGACTTCGCGCAGCTCTGGCCGGAGCGCTTCAACAACAAGACCAACGGGGTCACGCCCCGGCGCTGGCTGGCCCAGGCCAACCCGGGGCTGGCGGCGCTGCTCGACCAGCGCCTGGGCCGGGGCTGGCGGCGCCAGCTCGACCAGCTCGACAGCCTGCGCCATGCGCTGGACCTGCAGGGCTTCCTGGGCGCGGTGCGCAAGGTCAAGCGCCAGAACAAGGAGCGGCTCGGCCGCCTGGTGCTCAAGCAGCTCGGCGTCGACCTGAACCCGGACGCGCTGTTCGACGTGCAGGTCAAGCGCATCCACGAGTACAAGCGCCAGCTGCTCAATCTGCTGCATGTCGTCACCCGCTACCAGCGCATCCTGGCCAATCCGGACGCGCAGTGGGTGCCGCGCGTGGTGGTCTTCGCCGGCAAGGCGGCCTCGGCCTACCGCATGGCCAAGCTGGTGATCCAGCTCACCAACGACATCGCCCGGGTGATCAACAACGACCCGCGCGTCGGCGGTCGGCTGAAGGTGGTCTTCATCCCGAACTACAGCGTCAGCCTGGCCGAGGTCATCATCCCGGCGGCGGATCTCTCCGAGCAGATCTCCACCGCCGGCACCGAGGCCTCGGGCACCGGCAACATGAAGTTCGCGCTCAACGGCGCGCTGACCATCGGCACGCTCGACGGCGCCAATGTCGAGATCCGCGAGCAGGTCGGCGACGAGAACATCTTCATCTTCGGCCACACCACGCCCGAGGTGGCCGACATCCGCGCCCGCGGCTACCAGCCGCGCGCGATCTACGAGGCCGATGCCGAGCTGCGCGCGGTGCTCGACGCGATCCGCGACGGCGTCTTCAGCCCCGACGATCCCGGCCGCTACCAGCCGATCTTCGACGCGCTGGTGAACTGGGGCGACCACTACCTGCTGCTGGCCGACTACGCCAGCTATGTCGCCACGCAGGACCGGGTCGACACGCTCTACCGCAACGCCGACGAGTGGACCCGCCGCGCGGTGCTCAACATCGCCGGCATGGGCCTGTTCTCGTCGGACCGCACCATCGCCGAATACGCGCACGAGATCTGGCACACCCGGCCGGTCATCGTGCCGGCCGCAGCGCCTCACGCGGGCTGATCGTCGCGGCGGGCGCGCATCGCGCGTGTCCAGTGCGCGCCCAGCTCGAGCGCGAAGTCCGACGGGATGAAGCGCTCGAAGCCGGCGCCGGGATAGCTGGTCAGCTCGCCGACGATCAGCCGCCCCTCGCACAGGTACAGATCGACGCGCAGGAACTCGAAGGGCGCGGCCAGCTTCAACGCCAGCGCGATCATCCGGTCGAGCTCGGGCGGGCGCGGGTCCGGCGCATGGTTGTCCAGCGTCAGCCGCACCGGCAGCCGCCGCCAGTCGGTGTCATAGAGATTGCGGGTGTGGCGGCCGAAGCGGCCACGGTCGACCTGGATGAAGCGCACCGCACCGCCGATCACGTAGACCTTGTGATCTGGCGGAATGCCGCCGGGCTCGCGCGGATCGCTCAGCATCGGCTCGGCCAGGATGCGACCGCGCAGGCCGGCATAGCACCACTCGCGGCTCTGGCGGCTGAAGTCGGTGTCGAGCCAGCGCTGCATCTCCAGCCGCAGCGCGACCTCGGCGGTGGCGTCCAGTGGCGGATCGTTCTCGCGCAGGAAGATCACCCGGCCGCTGCCCACCGTCGGCTTGAGCACGCAGGGGCGCGGCAGCGTGCGCAGCGGCACCGCATCGGCGTGGGTCCACAGACCGAGCTGCGGCAGCACATGCGTGTCGCCGACCTGCTCGATCACCCATTGCCGGGCGGCGGCCTTGTCGGCGGCGAGCTGCAGCAGCGGCGAGCGGCAGCGCAGCATGTAGGCCTGGATGTGCTCGTTGAAGCTGCGAGGGTGCGCGTAGTCCGGCCAGCGGCCGAAGTAGAGCAGGTGGCCGACGGCCAGATAGAGCCGGTCGGGCAGCACCCGGCCGAGCCGGCGCGCCAGCCACAGGTCCGGCCGACGAAAGCCGCGCAGGCGCCGACCCAGATGGCGCAGGCGGTCCAGCAGGCCTGAATTCATGCGACGGCCGTGTCAGGCCGAAAGCTGCGCAGCCAGCTGCGCAGCCGGCCGGAGGTGTTGGTCACCGCCATCCGGCTGGCCAGCGCGGGCGGTGCCACCAGCATCGCCATCAGCCAGAGCTGCGAGGCATAGCGTTCCGGCCGGGTATAGCCCGGGCATTCGCGCAGCGAGCGCGCTTGCAGCTGCAGCAGGCGCAGCGCGTCGTCATGCCGGTAGGGATGGCGCTGCGGCTCGGTGCGCCAGGACAGCACGCGGGTGCGCAGGTTCCAGGGGGCCGGCAGGAAGGGGCCTTCGATGCGCTCGCCACCGTGGCGCGCCAGCAGGGCCAGCGACGCTTCGCGGCGGTGCCGGTCCACCCGAAGCGTGTCGGCATGGCGGGCGGCGATGTTGCCGAAGCAACCCCGGGCGCGGTTCGTTCCAGAGTGGATGCGGTAGGCGCCGAGCGCCGCATCGATGCCCAGCACGCGGCCCTGAAAAGGCGCCAGGATGAAGGGCGGCGTGTCGGCGGCGCGGCGCCAGTCGGCCTCGGCCAGGGGGAAATAGCGGGCGATGGCGCTGCGGCGGTAGAGATTGCCGCTCGAGGGGGGCCCGCCGTAGCTGCCGAAGCGCCGGATCAGCGGGCGCACGTCGCCGTCGTGCATCAGATAGGGGATGGTGCGGCTCATGCAGCGGCCCTCGCGGTCGATGCAGCGCAGCAGGAACTGGATCTTGGCCACGTCGCGGCCGCCGTCGGGCTCGGCGCGCAGCCGTGCCAGGCAGTGGGCCAGGGCCTGGGGCTCGAGCCGGTCGTCCGCGTCCAGGAACAGCACCCAGTCGCCAGTGGACAGCGCCATCGCGGCGTTCATCATCGAGGCCTGGCCGCGGTTGTCCGGGCTGATCCAGTGGCGAATGCGGGTGCCGTAGCGGCGGATCACCGCATCGGAGCCATCGCTGGAGGCGTCATCGCAGACGACGACCTCCACCTCGGGCACCGGCAGGGCGTCGGGCCCGCCGTTGCGCTGGGCCAGCGCGCTGTCGATCGCCTCGGCCAGGAAGCGTGCGTAGTTGTGGCTGCTGATCAGGATGGAAACCCGCATGGGCGCAAGGATACATCCTGTTTCACTGTGGCCTTAGCGGGCGAAACGCTGGCGCAGCCAGCGGCCGATCAGCGAGGCCATGCCGTGCGCGGTGGAGCCGGAGCCAGGGCTGGAGCCGGTGCGGTGACCCGGCGACGGAAGGCGCCGACGCGCGATCAGCATCATCTGCAGGCCCACGCCCAGCAGGAGCAGCGGCAGCGCGCCCAGGGCCCAGAGCAGCCCGGCCACCACCGTCAGGGCGCCGGCCAGGGCGGGCACGGCCTGCAGCAGGCTGTCGATCAGCGGAGCCAGGTCGGCCGCCATGCGGGGCAGCCACTCGAGCAGTTCGCGCGGCACCCAGAGCTCGAGCCAGGGCGGCAGGGGAAAGGCCGCCACGTCGGCGGCCGAGCCCGAGAGCGAGCCCGCCTGCGAGACTGCCCACACGGCCCCGGCGTGGCCGGCCCAGACGGCGAGAGACCAGACCGCCAGCAGCGCGAAGACGAAGATCCAGAGAAAGAGGGCAGCCATGGCGGGGACTCCGAGCATGCAGATGGAGAGGAGGGGCGAGGGGGCGATGCTCCTCAGCATGGGGCTGCTTCGGGTCGGGACAAGTCAGCGTCCGGCTGCGTGTGGTTCCCGTCTTTCCTGCGTGTCGGGCGGCGTCGGACGACTAGCTGACGATGTAGGAAGCGGCGCCGGTGGCGATGAGCAGGCCTTCATCGTTGTGCATGCGCATGAGGGTGGAGGCGACGCGGCCGCCCAGGCGGGTGACCTCGGCGGAGGCGATGAAGTGCTGGCCCAGGCCCTGGCGGAGGTAGTCGACGCGCAGGTCGATGGTGCCCATGCGGCCGAAGCGGTGGAGGATCTGGGCGGTGTTCTCGAGCGGGTGGCGGTGGGCGATGGCCAGGGTGAGGGCGAAGCCGCCGGTGGCGTCGAGCACGGCCGAGATGACGCCGCCGTGGAGGCGGCCATGGAGGTAGTGGCCGACGAGTTCGGGGCGCATGTCGAAGCGCAGGCGGGGTGCGGCGGGGTCGAGGGCGTCGACCTTCAGGCCGAGGAGCTGGTTGAAGCTCAGGCGCTGCTCCCACAGCTCGGTGATGGCCAGGTGCAGGCGGGCCTGCTCGGCGGGGTCGCGGGGGGTGGGGGTGTCGGGGCTCATGCGGGGGATTGTGGGCAGCGGGGGTGGGGCGGGGGTGTCGCGGGGATGACGGGGGCGTGGGTGGTTTGCGTGGGTCCCCGCCTGCGCGGGGATGACGGAAAAAAGCACCGTCACCCTCGCGAAGGCGAGGGCCCACGCAAAGCCCGTCACCCTCGCGGATGCGAGGGCCCACGCAAAGCCCGTCACCCTCGCGGATGCGAGGGCCCACGCCAGCCCCCCCCGCATCCCCCTCCAGCGGGATCCCCCCGCCACGGCCGGCGCGCTCCACTGCCGGGCATGGACCCGCGCCGTCCCGCCGTCTACCTGCTGGCCAGCCAGCGCCTGGGCACGCTGTACATCGGCGTGACCTCCAACCTGGTGCAGCGCGTCTGGCAGCACCGGCAAGGGCTGGCCGACGGCTTCACCGCGCGCCACGGCGTCAAGCGCCTGGTCTGGTACGAGTCGCACGCGACGATGCCCGAGGCCATCGCGCGCGAGAAGGCGCTCAAGCACTGGCGGCGCGAGTGGAAGATCCGGCTGATCGAAGCCAGCAACCCGACGTGGCGGGATCTGTGGGAGGAGATCACGGGGTGAATCGCCGTTCTCGTCACCCTCGCGGATGCGAGGGCCCACGATCACCACCCGCCGCGCCCTGCGTGGGTCCCCGCCTGCGCGGGGATGACGGAAGGGTGGGGATGACGGCGCCGTCACCCTCGCGAATGCGAGGGCCCACGATGAACAACCGTCGTGGCCTGCGTGGGTCCCCGGATGACGCCCCTCGACATCCCCTTCAGCCCGACACGCTGTCCACCACATCCCGCAGCAAGCGGTCCACGCGCGCATTCACCGCCGGCTCCCCGTAGGCGCCGGCGGACACCGAGACCACGAGGTCCAGCGCCGGCACCAGGTAGAGCCGCTGGCCGCCGTTGCCGAAGCCGGCGGTCCAGGACAGGGGGCTGTCGCGGTGTGCCGGGCGCGGGTCGGGGATTTGTCCATGCCACCAGAAGCGGCCATAGCGCAGTCCGGTCAGCACCGGGCCGAGTGGCGGCACGTCCACGCGCGGCTGCAGGGACTCGGCCAGCCAGGCGGCGGGCACCACCTCGCGGCCCTGCCAGCGCCCCTGACCGAGCACCAGCCGGCCCAGCCGCGCCAGGTCGCGCGGGCGCAGGCGCAGCCCGGTGAAGGCCAGCGGCCGGTCGCGGAAGTCGGCGGTCCACGCCCAGCGGGTGATGCCCATCGGCGCCCAGAGCACGGCGTCGGCCCACGCGGGCAGCGGCTGGCCGGTGCGCTCGGCGAGCAGCTGGGCGAGCACGGCGGTGCCGCCGCTGTGGTACTGCCAGCGGGTGCCGGGGGCGCTGACGAGCGGGCGCTCGAAGACGAAGCGGGCGGGGTCGGCGCGCCAGTAGAGGCGCAACTCGTCGTCGTCGAGCAGGCCGAGGCGGCCGGGTTCGGTCCAGGCCAGGCCGCTGGTCATGTCGAACAGGTGGGCCAGGGTGATGGCCTCGCGCCCGTCGCGGCGCAGGTCGGCCAGCGCGGGCAGCAGGTCGAGGGCAGGCGTGTCCAGCGGCGGCACCAGGCCGCGCGCCTGCGCGATGCCCCAGAGCAGCGAGACGACCGACTTGCTGATGGAGCGCACATCGTGGAGCGTGTCGGCATCGAAGTGCGTCGGGGTGGACCACAGGGCGGTGGTGAGCCGGTCGTGCCCGTCGCGGTAGCACTCGCCCAGCACCACGCCGGCCCGCTCGACGACGACGCCGTGGAGGTTGTCGGCGCCGGTGGCGATGGCGCCGAGCCGGGTGTCGAGGGAGGTGGGGGCGGCTGGGGGGCCTGGCGTTGCAGCGTGGAGCGGCGGGGTCAGCAGCAGGGGGGTGGCGAGGAAGGCGCGGCGGTACATGGGGGGGTTCTACTGCAGTGCGGTGACGAGACGGCTTGCCCTCTGGCGATTTTTTACATTTTCCCGGGGGGCTCGTCGGTAGAGTGGCTTGCAAACGATGGGAGTACCCGATTGGCCACGATCCAGCCATGCCAAGGCACAGCCGCGCCAACAGCGCCAGTGCCGAGTTCAGCCCCGCCCGCAGCGGCGCAGCCAGACGGATCGGGGTCGGGCCAGGCCGGGGAGGATCAGACGGATCAGACGCTGCAAGATCTCTCGGTCAGCCACGACCATATCGGCGACGAGCAGTTTGTGCAGGGCGACCTGGCCGGCGCGCTCAAGAGCTACCAGGCGGGCCTGGAGATCCGGCGCCGGCTGGCCGAGCGCGACCCTGACAACGCCTGGTGGAAGTGCGAGCTCTCGATCAGCCACGGCCTGATCAGCGACGTGCTGTGCGAGCAGGGCGACTGGGCCGGCGCGCTCAAGATCCACCAGGCGAACCTGGAGATCCGGCGCTGGCTGTTCGAGCGCGACCCCGGCCATGCCGAGTGGCAGCTCGAGCTCTTGCTCAGTCACTTGAATATGGGCGCAGTGCATGAGGTGCTGGGCGACCTGGACGGGATGCTCCAGAGCTGCCAGGCGGGCCTGGAGGTCGCGCGCCGGATCGCCGAGCGCGAGCCCGACAATCCTGTGGGGCAGGTGGGCCTGGTGGCGTTGGGCGCGGCGCTGTCGCAGCTCGAGACGCCGGCGCTGTCGAGGGCTGAGCGGCGGGCACTGCTGGAGTGCGCGCTGGCGGTGCTGGAGAGGCTGCAGGAGCGCGGGGAGCTGCCGCCGGACCAGCAGACGTTGCCGGATCTGTTACGCCAGAAGTTGAAGGAGATGACGCCGTAGCGGGCGGGTGGCCTGCGTGGGTCCCCGCCTGCGCGGGGATGACGGAAGAGGAGCGCGGGGATGACGGAAGAGGAGCGCGGGGATGACGACCCCGTCACCCTCGCCCCGTTCCCGTCACCCTCGCGAAGGCGAGGGCCCACGCAAAGCCCCGTCACCCTCGCGGATGCGAGGGCCCACGCAAAGCCCGTCACCCTCGCGGATGCGAGGGCCCACGCGCCGCCATCACGCCGCGATCGCGTCGGCCTGGGGGGTGGCTGCTGCGGCCGGGCGGGTGCGGCGGCGAGCCTGCAGGCCCAGCAGGCCCAGGCCGGCGACCATCATCGCGATGCTGCCGGGCTCGGGCACCGGTGCGACGGGGCTGATCGACCAGATGTTGGTGGCCGGACTGGAGCTGTAGCCCGAGTTGCCAATCGGGCCCAGCAGGATGGCTTCCGTGTCCCGCAGATTCCACAGCCCGTCGCTGGTGTAGGCGTACAGGCCCATGCTGCTGAAATGGCCCAGGCCGGTGGAGCCATCGAACCAGAAGGTCGCGCTGATGCCGTTCTGGAAGCTGGAAATGGTTTTGCCGCGGATGGTGCCGGTGATGTCGGTGATGGCCTCGGGGCTGCTGGCGTCGCCGGCGGTGGTGACTTCCATGTCGACGTCCAGCGGCGAGCCGAGCGGCGGGCTGAACGGGTTCGCATAGCTGAACGTGCCGCTGAAATCGACCGAGAAGGTATCGGCCTGGGCCGGGCTGGTGATACCCAGCAGTGCGGCGGCGGCCACGGCGATCAGGGGTTTCTGGTTTCGGATGAGTTTCATGCGCAGACTCTCGATGTAAAAAATCTTGTCCCGAAATGGACATGGATCAATCTACATTGCGATTTCTGCGAAAAAAACCGGTACTCCCGTGACCGCGGGGGGTGTTGAAAGCCGGAAAAGCGGGTGTGCCGGGGGGGGATGACGAAGCTTTCCCGTCACCCTCGCGAATGCGAGGGCCCACGATCACCACCCGCCGTGCCCTGCGTGGGTCCCCGCCTGCGCGGGGATGACGGAAAAGGGCGCGGGGATGACGGCGCCGTCACCCTCGCCCCGTTCCCGTCACCCTCGCGAAGGCGAGGGCCCACGCAAAGCCCCGTCACCCTCGCGGATGCGAGGGCCCACGCCGCGCCGCTGAAGTCGCCACGCCGCCCGCGCGCTCGAGCGCACCGAGGCCCTGATCGACTGCGCCGAGCCGCCGTGCGTGCTGCGCGGCGCCTGCACGCTCAAGGGCCTGCTCGACCAGGCCGAGGACGCCTTCTACGCCGAGCTCGACCGCCACACCCTGGCCGACGCGATGGGCGGCGGCACGGGGGAGGTGGTGGTGAGGCTGCATCGGGGCGCTTGACCGCGTACAGGATGTTGTACAGAATCTGTCCCTGAACCCTGACACGACGCAAACCAGAGCACCCCATGAACATCATCACTTACAGCGAAGCACGCGCCGGCTTCAAGTCCGTGATGGACGCCGTCTGCCGCGATCACGAACCCACTGTGGTGTCACGCGTCAACGGAGAGCATGTGGTCCTGCTGTCCCTCGCGGACTACAACAGCATGCAGGAGACGATGCACCTGCTGGGCTCGCCCCGCAATGCGGTGCGTCTGATGGAGTCCATCGAGCAGCTGCGTGCCGGGCAGGCCCGCAGCAGGCCTTTCGATCTCGCCGCGGCGAAAGATCCCGTCGATGAACGCCTCCAGCAAGAAAAGCCGCAACAAGGCTGAAACCCGTGCAGAGGCATCGCTGCGCTGGACCGATCACGCCTGGGACGACTATCTCTGGCATCAGCAGCACAACGCCGTGGCGGTGGCCGCCATCAACGCACTCATCCAGGAGTGCTTGAGGAGCCCGTTCAAGGGCACCGGCAAACCTGAACCCCTCTGTGGCGACCTGAGCGGCTTCTGGTCACGTCGCATCGACCGGACGCATCGTCTGGTCTATCTCTACGAGCAGGACGCGCTGACCATCGTGCAGTGCCGCTATCACTACGGCGATCGCTGATCTTTCACGCGCATCCTCATCCTTCAGAAAACGCCCTTGCTGCACGCGCCGCAAGGGCGTTTTCATTGGCGCTGTCACTCCCGGGCCCCCGCAAAGCCCGTCACCCTCGCGAAGGCGAGGGCCCACGATCACCGCCCGCCGTGCCCTGCGTGGGTCCCCGCCTGCGCGGGGATGACGGCAAGGGGGCGGGGACGACGGAAAAAAGCCTCTGGCGATTTTTTACATTTTCCCGGGGGGCTCGTCGGTAGAGTGGCTTGCAAACGATGGGAGTACCCGATTGGCCATGACCAAGCCACGCCAAGGCACAGCCGCGCCAACAGCGCCGGTGCCGAGTCCAGCGCAGTCCGCAGCGGGGCTGCCGCGCTGGGTGCTGATCACGGGGGCGCTGCTGGCGGCGCTGGCCAGCGCGGGGCAGGCCGCGGCGCAGCCGGACGGATCGGGGTCGGGCCATGCCGGGGAGCAGACGCTGCACGATCTCTCGGCCAGCCACGACCGGATCGGTGACGAGCAGCTTGCACAGGGCGACCTGGCCGGGGCGCTCAAGAGCTACCAGGCGGGCATGGAGATCGCGCGCCGGCTCGCCAGGCGCGACCCAGGCAACGCCGAGTGGCAACGCGATCTCTCGATCAGCCACGACCGGATCGGCGACGTGCACAAGGCGCAGGGCGACCTGGCCGGCGCGCTCAAGAGCTACCAGGCGAGCCTGGAGATCCGGCGCCGGCTGGTCGAGCGCGACCCCGGCAATGCCCGGTGGCAGCGCGAGCTCTCGATCAGCCACAGCCTGGTCGGCGACGTGCAGGGCGCGCAGGGCAAGCTGGCCGGCGCGCTCAAGAGCTACCAGGTGAGCCTGGAGATCCGGCGCCGGCTGGTCGAGCGCGACCCCGGCAATACCCAGTGGCAGCGCGATCTCTCGATCAGCCACGACCTGATCGGCGACGTGCTGCGCGCGCAGGGCAATCTGGCCGGGGCGCTCAAGAACTTCCGGGCGGGCCAGGAGATCCGGCGCCAGCTGGTCGAGCTTGAACCCGGCCAGGCCCAGTGGCTGCACGATTTCTCGCGCAGTCACGACCTGATCGGCAACGTGCTGCGCACGCAGGGCGATCTGGGCGGGGCGCTCAAGAGCTACCAGGCCAGCCTGGAGAGCCGGCGCCGGCTCACCGAGCGCGACTCCGGCAACGCCCGGTGGCTGAGCGAGCTCTCGATCAGCCACGACCGGATCGGTGACGTGCAGAAGGCGCAGGGCGACCTGGCCGGGGCGCTCCAGAGCTACCAGGCGGGCCTGGAGATCGCGCGCCGGCTGGTCGAGCGCGATCCCGACAACGCCGAGTGGCAGCGCGATCTCTCGGTCAGCCACGATCTGATCGGCGACACGCAGAGCGCGCAGGGCGACCTGGACGGGGCGCTCCAGAGCTACCAGGCGGGCCTGGAGATCCGGCGCCGGCTGGTCGAGCGCGATCCCGGCCATGCGGAGTGGCAGCGCAATCTCTCGGCCAGCCACGGCCTGGTCGGCGACGTGCAGAAGGCGCAGGGCGACCTGGGCGGGGCGCTCAAGAGCTACCGGGCAGGCCTGGAGATCGCGCGCCGGCTCACCGAGCGCGACCCCGGCCAGGCCGAGTGGCAGGGCGATTTCTCGACCCACCACAACAAGATCGGCGATGTGCTGCACGCGCAGGGCGACCAGGGCGGGGCGCTCAAGAGCTACCGGGTGGGCCTGGAGATTCGGCGCCGGCTGGTCGAGCGCGACCCCAGCCATGCTCAGTGGCAAACCGACCTGGCGGTGTCCTGCTGGAAGCTGTCGCAGCTCGACACGCCAGCGCTGCCGAGGGCTGAGCGGCGGGCGCTGCTGAAGCGCGGGCTGGCGGCGCTGGAGGGGCTGCAGCAGCGCAGGCTGCTGACGCCGGACAAGCAGACATGGCCGGATCTGTTTCGCCAGGCGTTGAAGGAGATGGGGGCGTAGCGGGCGAGCGGGCTGCCTGCGTGGGTCCCCGCCTGCGCGGGGATGACGGAAGAGGGTGCGGGGATGACGGCGCCGTCACCCTCGCGAAGGCGAGGGCCCACGCAAAGCCCGTCACCCTCGCGAAGGCGAGGGCCCACGCAAAGCCCGTCACCCTCGCGAATGCGAGGGCCCACGATGAACAACCGCAGTGCCCTGCGTGGGTCCCCGCCTGCGCGGGGATGACGGAAGAGGGTGCGGGGATGACGAAAAGGGCGTGAAGATGAGCGGTGCAACGATCAACGACAACGACAACGACAGCAGCGGGGCCCGGCCATGACGCGCGCCTCGTCCTGGAGGGCGGTGCCGCTGTTGCTGCTGGCGGCGCTGGCCAGCGCGGGCTCGGTCGGCGCGCAGACGCAGACGCAGACGCAGACGAGCGTGGCGGGATCGAACCAGGTCGCCGTCGGCCCGATGAGCGGGGGCACGATCGACGACCACCGCATCAGCGCGCAGCAGGTGCAGACGCTGCTGAAGGCGCAGGGCCCGCAGCGAGACGAGCTGCTGCGCAGGTTCGTGGCCGAGCTGAACCAGCAGGCGCAGCGCGCGGCGTACACGGAAGGCTCGGTGCGGCAGTTCATGGAGACGCTGACGCGCCGAAAGGTGCCGCCGAACAGGCTGAAGCAGCAGCTGGGCGAGATCCTGCGGAGCCACCTGGCGCTGGAGACGCGGCTGGCGGCGATCCCGGTGACGTCGGCGCCGATCCAGGCGCGGGTGACGCAGGCGCAGGCGGCGCGGTGGGCAGGGCGCTTCGACGAGGTGGACACGCTGCTGGGCGAGGCGCTGCAGATCGCGCGGGCGGACGCCCGGCCGCTGAAGGCGCAGCTCCGCGCCTCCCGCCGGCTGGCGGCCAGCGTGCTGGCCTCGCAGGCCAGCCTGGCGCTGACGCGGCTGGACCCGGACAAGGGCGTGTGGCTGCTGGTCGAGGCGTTCGAGGAGCGGGCGGATGATGTCGAGCCGGAAACGTTCTGGTGGCTGATCGAGGCGGGTGACGCGGCGCTGGCCGATGGACGCAGCGCGCGGGCGCTGGAGGCGTTTCAGCGGGCGCAGCGGGCCGCGCAAGGGCGGCTGGTGGAGGTGCCCGAGGATCCGACGTGGTTGCATGCGCTGTCGGTCAGCCACATCCGGACCGGCGACGCGCAGAGCGCACTGATGATGTGGAGCCGGGCGCTCAAGAGCTACCAGGCGAGCCTGGAGATCGTGCGCCGGCTCGTCGAGCGCGACCCCGGCAACGCCGAGTGGCAGAACGCGCTCCTGGTCAGCCACGACAAGATTGCCGAAGGCCATGGCCTGCTGGACGACCAGGGCAAGGCGCTCAAGAGCTACCAGGCGCACCTGGAGATCGCGCGCCGGCTCGTCGAGCGCGACCCCGGCAACGCCCAGTGGCAGCACGCGCTCTCGGTCAGCCACGAGAATATCGGCCTCAGGCTGCACGATGGCGCCCGTGGCGACCTGGCCGGCGCGCTCAAGAACCACCAGACGAGCCAGGAGATCATGCGCCGGCTGGTCGAGCGCGATCCCGGCAACACCAAGTGGCAGAACGAGCTCTCGTTCAACCACATCTCGGTCGGCGACATGCACAGGGCGCAGGGCGACCTGGCCGGCGCGCTCAAGAGCTATCAGACCTTGCTGGAGATCACACGCCTGCTGGCCGAGCGCGATCCCGGCGAGATCCTGTGGCAGAAGAATCTCTCGGTCAGCCACAACAAGATCGGCGACGTGCACAAGGCGCAGGGCGACCTGGCCGGGGCGCTCAAGAGCTACCAGGCGGGCCTGGAGGTCCGGCGCGGGCTCCCCGAGCTCGACCCCAACACCAAGAGTATGATCGCGAGCCAGCACGACCGGATCGGCGACGTGCAGAAGGCGCAAGGCGACCTGGCTGGCGCGCTCCAGAGCTACCAAGCGGGCCTGGAGATCGTGCGCGCGCTCGCCGAGCGCGAACCCGGCGAGACGGGTTGGCGGTACAGTGTCGCGGCCAGCCACGAGCGGATCCGCGACGTGCAGAAGGCGCAGGGCGACCTGGACGGGGCGCTCAAGAGCGACCAGGCGGGCCAGGAGAGCCGGCGCTGGATGACCGAGATCGACCCCGACCATCCCCAGAGCAAGAGCAGCATCGCCGCCCAGCACGAACGGATCGGTGACGAGCAGAGAGCGAAAGGTGACCTGAGCGGGGCGCTCCAGAGCTACCAGACGAGCCAGGAGGGCCGGCGCTGGCTGGCCGAGCTCGATCCCGGCAAGGCCCAGTGGCAGCGCGATCTTTCGGTCAGCCACCAACGGATCGGCGACGTGCAGAAGGCGCAGGGCGACCTGGCCGGCGCGCTCAAGAGCTACCAGGCAAGCCTGGAGATCCGGCGCCAGCTGGTCGAGCGCGACCCCGGCAATGCCGAGTGGCAGCGCAATCTCTTGGCCAGCCACAACAAGATCGGCGATGTGCAGAGCGCGCAGGGCGACCTGGGCGGGGCGCTCCAGAGCTACCAGGCGGGCCTGGAGGCCGCGCGCCGACTGGTCGAGCTCGACCTCGGCAGTCTCCTGGGGCAGTCCGGTCTCTGGGTCAGTCACTTGAATATGGGCGAAGTGCAGCAGGCGCAGGGCGACCTGGGCGGGGCGCTCAAGAGCTACCAGGCGAGCCTGGAGGTCGCGCGCCGGATGGTCGAGCGCGACCCCGACAATGCTGTGGGGCAGATGGGCCTGGCGGGGTCCTGCTGGCAGCTGTCGCAGCTCGACACGCCGGCGCTGCCGAAGGCCGAGCGGCGGGCACTGCTGGAGCGAGGGCTGGCGGTGCTGGAGGGGCTGCAGGAGCGCGGGCAGCTGCCGCCGGACCAGCAGACGTGGCCGGATCTGTGGCGCCAGGTGTTGAAGGAGATGACGCCGTAGCGGGCGGGCGGGTGGCCTGCGTGGGTCCCCGCCTGCGCGGGGATGACGGAAGGGGGCGCGGGGATGACGAAGCTTTTCCGTCACCCTCGCGAAGGCGAGGGCCCACGCAAAGCCCCGTCACCCTCGCGGATGCGAGGGCCCCCGCCGCACCGCTGAAGCCGCCACGCCGCCCGCGCGCTCGAGCGCGCCGAGGCCCTGATCGACTGCGCCGAGCCGCCGTGCGCGCTGCGCGGCGGCACGGGGGGTGAGGCTGCATTGGGGGGTGACGGGGGGCGGCGAAGAAGGGCATACCTCATGCGGGCACCACCGATAAGGTGCGCGCGTACCGCCCAGCGAACTTGACCGCAGACCAGCCGATCCGAGCGAACGCGTCTCCGGCCCCGACTTCGAGGATCGGTGGACTGTAGTCATAGCCAGATGCGCCCGCACGGTTCTGGAAGAAGCGCCCGCTCGGGTCGACCATGATGTACGAGCCCACCATGTCGTCGTTGCCTTCGATCGAAATCACATGCTCCAGCGAAGCGTGTCGATCGATGAAGGCTCGAAACTGCATGTCGGATACCTCAAGGTTCCGATTGACGACCGGCAGCATCCTCAACACCTTCCACCGCGTCGGAGCCAATCCACTGATCGCACCCGACAAGTCCTCTTGCCAGTTTGCTGAACACACTACCGTGTTGATCTTCAGCATCAGCGCAGGATTGATGCGCCGGGCTTGGTCCACATGCCCGGCCAAGGCAGCGAGATCAATCTGGCGTGCGCGTCGGTTTTCCCGCCCGATCGCCGCAAGTGGGGTGGGCGCCACGGCGTCGATGCTCAGCCCCAACAAGGACAGCTCTGGCGCCAGGTCGGCCACCAGGCGCTCGTTCAGTAGACTGCCATTCGTGATGATCGATACATCGAACCCGATGGATCGTGCGAGTCGCATGGCCGAGATCAAACGACGGCCATGCAGCAGTGGCTCGCCACCGGCGAAGTTCAAACGCGGCCTCGGCCCGCCTCCAGCCGATACGAAGTGCGCATGCAGCGACTGGAGCAAGGCCGTTGTTGCATCAGGATCGCGGATCAAATCTTTGCGGTCCAGGCCTGACCATTTGGCGTAGCAGTAGCCGCACTGGTAATTGCAGTTCTCGGTCACATGCCAGTTGATGACGATGGGACTGTGCGCATCGCGGCTGGCGTTTCTTTCATGGCTTTGGCGCATGGATGACCCGGGTCTCGACATGTGAATCGCAAATCGATGGGCTGAGTTCAGCCAGCACGGGCCTGCGTCCGTGCGGATGACTCGAAGAATTGGATAGATAGACGGTGAGGCTAGGCCGGTGGAAGCGCAGCCTGCGGCGCCTTGGATGCGCGATTGCGCTCGGCTTCTTCGCTGAGGCGTTTCCGTAGCCTCTCCGCGATCAACTCGACGCTGGATCGCCGCCAGGGCACGCGCCGGAACTTGCCATCATCGAGCTGCTCGACCAGCCGCAGCCGGTACCCGACGCTGGGGGGAGGAGCACCCCGACCTGACCAGTCTTTCCACCTGATCGAATCGTCGAGGCTGATCACGATGCATGTGTCCACGATGCATGTGTCTGACTTCACATGCCACTGGTCTGCAGGCCAATCGTGGAGCAACGGCTTCACTGCCTCCCAGAGCCCAGAGGCGATCCAGCTGACGACCAGGTCGTGTTGGCCTTCACCTTTGAAGTTGTCAATAACGTCGTCCGACAGTTCTTCCAGGTTGCCTTTGACCACGGCGAGTTGCTCGTCATCGTCATGGTCTGGCCTTTCGATGAGCAGGCGAAGAGCGCGCATGTCACTCGGCACCCTCTGGCCATCGAATCCGACGACGAAATTGGCGTGGGTGAAGGCCCACTTCCGCAAGGAGTCATCCAGCCAGAAGCGGTCGCGCCACGACGGATTGGTCCAGTGAAGACCCGACGGGGTCGGACTGCACCGAACAAAGCTGAACGTGTTGCGCAAGGCCGGGATGGACGGGGACTGTACCTCGACGTGGAGCCACGGCAATTCCTCGCGCATGGTGATGACGCAGTCCGACCAGATGGATCCTCCGGGGAAGTCGGGCCAGTCATCCTGGATCGAATACTGGATCCAGTGCGGCACATGGTCGGCGCCGAGGACGATTTCCGACCTGCGCACGCCGTGAATCGTGGACATCACGAACCAATGGCCGTCGATGCTCATGGGCCTCATCAGTTCTGCCTCAGTCCAGCCGGTCAGTTCGACCAGACGGGCCAGTTCGTCCCTTGGCGGGCCGAGCTGCATGTATTCGATCCGCTTGGCCACCTCCTCGGCAAAGGTACGCACGGGATCCGGATCCGGGTCTCCACGCTGCGCCAGGGCCTCCTGCGCCAAGGCCTCTTGCAAGACCGGACTGGCGCCCGTTTCCAGTTGGTGTCTAAACTGGCGCTCCAGGCTTTCGATCAAGCTCGGCCCTTTGTCAGGAGCATTGCCTTGCAGCACGTTCACCGTCGTGTTCAACGCCTTGGCCAAGGCGTCTGCCATGGCCTGGCTGGTGCGACCGGTCCGCTCGATCTTCTGATAGTGCTTCGTCGCCGTGTCAGCCGTCGCCAGGGGCTTCTTGAGCAGCTCATGCGCGCGCTGGGCCACCTGCGCCTGCGTCAACTTCGCTTCCTCACGAACGCTTTTGAGTCGTTTCGCGTCCAGCTGGAAGGTGGGCCTGCCTGTCCTTGTCCTCATGGGTTCTCCTGCAATGGAGCCCGTACTGTGGCCGGAATGATTAAAGTTGCCCAGACATCATATTGACAGCATAAAGTGCCTGTTTGAACTCGTACTCACTTTCTTGAGGACGGGGAACGCTGCTGCACGCGACGTTCTTTCATTCTGGCCCTGAGGCGCTCGGCCTCGAGGCGGTCGCGCTCGGACTGGAGCTGGGCCAGGCGGGCCTCGAGGCGGGCGTGGCGCTCGAGCTGGGCGAGCTGCTCGGCGCGGGCCTGGGCGCGCTCGCGCTCGAGCTGGGCGGTGCTGTCGCGGGTCTGCTCGGTCAGGCGCTGCTCGGCGCGCAGGCGGGCCTGGCGCTCGCGGTCCATGTCGGCGGCGGCGCGGCGCTCGGCGTCGCGGGCGCGGGTGTCGGCCTCGTCGATGGCGACGCGGGCCTGGTCGCGCTCGGCGCGGGCCTGGGCCTGGAGCTGCTCGCGCTCCTGGCGGGCGTG
>NZ_FTMZ01000025.1:38096-63898 GCF_900156335.1 Sphaerotilus natans | reverse complement strand
GTACTACTTCGGCCGCGATGAGGGCAAGGACATCATTGCCCAGAGCACCGACACGCGCGCAACCCGGTCGGAAAAACTGATCTTCAAGGCCGGCGTACTGCCGACGGACATCCAGGCCTCGTTCGTGGGCAACAACTTGGTGCTGGCCATCAAGGGCACCAGCGACTCGATCACGATCCAGGACTTCAAGTACCTTGATACGCCGGCCAATAACCGGAACCCCATCCAGCAGGTGAGCTTCACCGGCAGCACCACGGTGTGGAACACCACCCAGATGGTCACCGAGGCGCTGCGCGGCACGGCCGGTGCAGACAGCCTGGTCGGCACCGACCTGAACGACATCTTCTCGGGCAGCGCTGGCAACGACACGATGGTGGGCGGTGCGGGCGATGACACCTACTACTTCGGCCGGGGTGAGGGCAAGGACCTCATCAGCGAGAACTACGACTCGCGGGCGACCCGCACTGAGAAGCTGATCTTCAAGGCCGGTGTGCTGCCGACGGACATCCAGGCCAGCCTGTCGGGCAACAACCTGGTGCTGGCGATCAAGGGCACGACCGACTCGGTCACCATCCAGAACTTCAAGAGCAGCGCCTGGAACCCGATCCAGCAGGTCCAGTTCGCCAATGGCACCACCTGGAACCTGGCCACGCTGCGCTCGAAGGTCGGCCTGTCGACGACCGCGAGCAGCGCGTCGGCGGCGATGAGCACCCAGGTCGATCAGCTGGTCAGCGCGATGGCTGCGATGGCGCCGGGGGGGCTCGCCGCCAGCGCGATGCCGCTGCGGCCCCACGCCGAGGCCTCGCCCTGGCTGCTGGCGGCCTCGACCTGAGGCACGCCCCGGCTCAGTGCCCGCCCTGCGCGATCACGCCGCAGGCGATGCGCGCGCCTGAGTTGCCGGTGGGCTGCGTCTTGTAGTCGTCCGGGCCGACATGCACGATCACGCCCTTGCCGATCAGGCTGGTCGGGCCGTCCTTCAGCGTGACACCGCTCAGGTGGAAGGTGACGTCGGCCTGGCCGTTGGCGTCGGCCTTCAGGCTCGGCATGTCGCCGGCGTGGTGGTCGCCGTCCTGCGGGCCGTGCGGCTTGCCCGTGGGGTTGAAGTGGCCGCCGGTGCTCATGCCGTCGCCGCTGGAGCAGTCGCCCTTCTCGTGGACATGGAAGCCGTGCTCGCCGTTCGGCTTCAGGCCGCTGAGCTTGGCGTGGACCATCACATGGTCGCCGTGCTCGTGGAACATCACCGTGCCGCTGACGGCGTTGCCACGGGTGGCCTCGAGCTTGGCCATGGCCATCGGGCCCTTGTGCATGTCATGCATGCCGCTGTGGTGACCGTGGCCGCCGTGGCCCATCATGCCGGCGCAGCCGCCCAGCGCAAGAGCGGCAGCAGCCGTGGCGATCAGCTTGGGAAGGTGGAAAAGCGTCATTCGGAGTCTCCAGGCGGGTTGTGGATCTTTCATCCTAAGCCCTGCCCGGAGACGACGCATCCCCGCGCGATCAACGTCCCGGCTTGAGCTTGGCGAAGGCCGCGGCCATCGCGTTCTGCGAGGCCGGCGCCGGCGCGCCCCGGCCGCCCTGCCCGCCACGCTGTGGCTGCTCGCCCCGGCCGGCCGGGCGGAAGCGGTTGTCGGCGCCCCGCTCGGCGCCGCCCGCCTTCTGCGCCGGCGCGTCGAGCTTCATCGTCAGCGAGATGCGCTTGCGCGCCACGTCCACCTCCAGCACCCGCACCTTGACGATGTCGCCGGTGCGCACCACCTCGCGCGCGTCGCTGACGAACTTGTTCGAGAGCTGGCTGACATGCACCAGCCCGTCCTGGTGCACGCCCAGATCGACGAAGGCACCGAACTGCGCGACGTTGCTGACCGTGCCCTCCAGCACCATGCCTTCCTTCAGGTCCTGGATGTCCTCGACGCCGTCGTTGAAGCGCGCGACCTTGAAGTCCGGCCGCGGGTCGCGCCCGGGCTTGTCGAGCTCGGCCAGGATGTCGCGCACCGTGATGGCGCCGAACCGCTCGTCGGCGAAGGTCTCGGGCTTGAGGCTTTTCAGCACGTCGCTGCGGCCCATCAGCTCGCCGATCGGGCGATTGACGGCTTTCAGCATCTTCTCGACCACCGGATAGGTCTCGGGGTGCACGCCGGTGATGTCGAGCGGGTTGTCGCCGTCGCGGATGCGCAGGAAGCCGGCGGCCTGCTCGAAGGTCTTCGGCCCCAGGCCGGCCACGTCGAGCAGCTGGCGGCGGTTGCGGAAGGCGCCGTTGGCGTCGCGCCAGCGCACCACGCTGGCCGCCACCGAGGCGCTCAGGCCCGACACCCGCGACAGGAGCGGCACCGAGGCGGTGTTCAGGTCCACGCCGACCGAGTTCACGCAGTCCTCGACCACCGCGCCCAGCGTGCGCGCCAGCTCGCCCTGGTTGACATCGTGCTGGTACTGGCCCACGCCGATGCTCTTGGGGTCGATCTTGACCAGCTCGGCCAGCGGATCCTGCAGCCGCCGCGCGATCGACACCGCGCCGCGCAGGCTGACATCCAGCTCCGGCAGTTCCTTCGACGCAAATTCCGACGCCGAATAGACCGAGGCGCCGGCCTCCGACACCACCACCTTCTCGATGGCGCGATCCGGCGCGAGCTGCTGCAGCCGCTTGATCAGGTCGCCGGCGAGCTTGTCGGTCTCGCGGCTGGCGGTGCCGTTGCCGATGGCGATCAGGTTCACGCCATGCGCGGCGCAGAGCTTGGCCAGCGTGTGCAGCGCGCCGTCCCAGTCGCGGCGCGGCTCGTGCGGGTAGACGGTCGAGGTGTCGAGCACCCGGCCGGTGTCGCTGACCACCGCGACCTTCACGCCGGTGCGGATGCCCGGATCCAGCCCCATCACCACCCGCTTGCCCGCCGGCGCGGCCAGCAGCAGGTCGCGCAGGTTCTCGCCGAAGACCTTGATCGCGGTCGCCTCGGCCGCCTCGCGCAGCCGGGTGAACAGATCGCGCTCCAGGCTCAAGCTGAGCTTGACCTTCCAGGTCCAGGCGATCGTCTTGCGGATCAGGTCATCGCTCGGGCGCTTGGCGTGGCTCCAGCCCAGGTGCACGGCGATGCGCCCTTCGGCGATCGTGGGCGTGCCCGGCACGACCGCCTCGTCGACGACCAGCTTGACGTCGAGCAGGTCCAGCGTGCGGCCACGGAACACCGCCAGCGCGCGGTGCGAGGGCACGCGGCCGATCGGCTCGTCGTAGTCGAAATAGTCGCGGAACTTGGCGGTGTCGGGGTGGTTGGCGTCCTTGCCGTCGAGCAGCTTCGAGCGCAGCAGGCCCTCGCCCCAGAGCCATTCGCGCAGCAGGCCGACCAGCGCGGCGTCCTCGGCCCAGCGCTCGCTCAGCAGGTCGCGCACGCCGTCGAGCACCGCCAGCGCGTCGGCAAATCCGGCCTCGGCGTTGACGAAGGCGGCGGCCTCCTGCTTCGGATCCAGCGTGGGATCGGCAAAGAGCTTGTCGGCCAGCGGCTCCAGACCGGCCTCGCGGGCGATCATGCCCTTGGTGCGGCGCTTGGGCTTGTAGGGCAGGTAGAGGTCTTCGAGCTCCTGCTTGGTCGGCGCGGCCAGCACCGCGGCGCGCAGCTCGGGCGTGAGCTTGCCCTGCTCCTCGATGCTTTTCAGGATCGCGTCGCGGCGCGTTTCCAGCTCGCGCAGGTAGGCCAAGCGGCTTTCCAGCTCGCGCAGCTGGACATCATCCAGGCCGCCGGTGGCTTCCTTGCGGTAGCGGGCGATGAAGGGCACGGTGGCGCCACCGTCGAGCAGCTCGATGGCCGTCTGCACCTGGGCCGGGCGGACCTTCAGTTCCGCGGCGATCTGCTGGAGGATCTTCTGGGCGTGTTCCAAACCGGGGGACGCCGCAAGGGCGTGGCAGTTGCGGGAGGCGGCGGAGTTTGCCACAGCGGGATCGGCGAGCCGGCGTTCAGCGTGGGCCCTCGCCTTCGCGAGGGTGACGGTGCTCAGCCCGGGGGCGGTGCCCAACCGGGTGACGGTGCCCAACCGGGTGGCGATGCTCAGCCTTTCAGCGCCTGCCTCAGCCGCTCGCCGACCTCCGGGCGCTCGGCGAAGGGGTCGCTCGGGTTGCGGCTCCGGACGATGTCCTCGGCGCGCGTGCCGACGATGCTGACCGCCTGCGGGTGGCTGTAGATGTAGAACTGCCCGGCCAGCACCGCGTCCACCACCTTCTGCGCCACCTCGGCGGCGCTGACCTTGCCGCTGGTGACCGCCTTGGCCGCCATCGCCTGGCCGACAAGCTGGCTGCGCGTCGGGGCCGTGGCCGACAGATCGCCGGGGCGCACGCGCTCGCTCTGGTGGATGCCGGTCGGCACGAAGTACGGGCACAGCACGCTGGCCGAGACCTGCTCGGTCACCAGCCGCAGATCCTGGTACAGCGTCTCCGACAGGCTCACCACCGCGTGCTTGCTGACGTTGTAGGCGCCCATGTTGGGCATGTTGACCAGCCCGGCCATCGAGGCGGTGTTGACGATGTGGCCCTCCCATGCGGGATCGGCCTTGGCGGCGGTCAGCATCATCGGCGTGAACACCCGCACGCCGTGCGCTACGCCCATCAGGTTGACGCCGATCGTCCATTCCCAGTCGGCGCGGCTGTGCTCCCAGATCAGGCCGCCGATGCCGACCCCGGCGTTGTTGAACACCAGGTGCGGCGCCCCGAAGCGCGCCAGTGTCGCCGCGCCCAGCGCCTCGACCTGCTCGGCCTTGGAGACGTCGAGCCGGAACGCCAGCACCTCGGCGCCGTTCGGCTGGCCCAGCGCCGCGACCTCGGCGGCAGCGCGGTCGAGCGCGTCCTGCTGCACGTCGGCCATGACGATCTTCATGCCCAGACCTGCGCACAGCCGCGCGAGTTCCAGTCCGAAACCGGAGGCGGCGCCGGTCAGCACCGCGGTCCTGCCCTGCAAGGTCTTCATCACCGACCTCCCGCTCAGACCAGCTTCACCAGCTGCTTGCCAAAGTTGCGTCCCTTGAGCAGGCCGATGAAGGCCTCGGGCGCGCTCTCCAGCCCCTGGGCGACCGTCTCGCGGTATTTCAGCGTGCCGGTGGCCACGCCGGTGGCCAGCTCGCGCAGCGCCTCCGGCCAGACCGCCATGTGCTCGCTGACGATGAAGCCCTCGATCTTCATGCGGTTGACCAGGATCAGCGCCGGATTGGCCATCGGCAGCGGCTGGCCGTCGTAGCCGGCGATCATTCCGCACATCGCCACCCGGCTGAAGGCGTTGGCGCGCAGCATCACCGCGTCCAGGATCAGGCCGCCGACATTCTCGAAATGGCCGTCGATGCCCGCCGGGCAGGCCGCCTTCAGCGCCGCCGACATCGACTTCAGGTCTGGATGCTGGCGGTAGTCGATGCAGGCGTCGAAGCCGAGCTCATCCACGACATAGGCACACTTCTCCGCCCCGCCGGCGATGCCGACGACGCGGCAGCCGCGCGCCTTGGCGAGCTGCCCCACCGCCGAGCCCACCGCGCCGCTGGCGGCCGACACGGTGACGGTCTGCCCGGGCTGCGGGTCGATGATCTTGACCAGCCCGTACCAGGCCGTGACCCCCGGCATGCCGACCGCGCCCAGGTAGGCTGACAGCGGCACCTGGCGGGTGTCGACCTTCTGCAGCACGCCGCGCTGCGTGGCGTCGACCAGCGCATGCTCCTGCCAGCCGCCCATGCCGACGACGTGGTCGCCGACGGCGAAATGCGGGTTGCGCGACGCGATCACCTCGCCCGCGGTGCCGCCGATCATCACCTCGCCCAGCGGCTGCGGCTGCGCGTAGCTGCGGCTGTCGTTCATGCGGCCGCGCATGTAGGGGTCGAGACTCAGGACGTGGTGGCGCACCAGCACCTGGCCCTCTGCCAGCTCGTCGGGGCCGGGCAGCGCCGTCTCGACCAGGCGGAAGTTGTCGGCGCTGGCCTCGCCCTGCGGGCGCGAGGCGAGCACGATCTGGCGGTTCGTCAGGGGCATGGAGCGGTCCTTCGGTTCAGGGTTCGTGGGACTGGGAAGGTTCAGGATCGTCGCGCCGGTTCAGCGCCTTGATCGCCCGCCCGCCCGCGGGCAGGCGCTTGACGTACTTGAAGGTGCCGGTGGCGTGCGCGCACAGCTCGCCGTGGCCGCCGTAGACGTGGCCCTCGGTGAAGGCCATCGTCGCGGTGCGGTGCAGCAGCCGGCCGACCGCACGCAGCCGGCCCTCGCCGGGGCGGAAGAAGCTGGTCTTCATCTCGATCGTCACCGCGCCGCTGTCGGGCACGCTGCTGCGCGCGGCATGCGCCATGACCACGTCGAGCAGCGTCATCGAGACGCCGCCGTGCGCGACCATGAAGGAGTTCAGCAGCTCCGGGCGCAGGTCGAGGTGGATCTCGGCCTGGCCGTCGGCGAAGCGCACCAGCTCGAAGCCGAGGTGGTCGACGAAGGGGATGGGGACGGGAAATTGCATCGGGGCAGGGGTGGGTTCCCGCTTTCGCGGGAATGACGGATGGGGCACGGGCGGTGCCCGTCACGCAGCGGACGGGAATCAGCCGCCGTGGACGGCACTGACGCCGCCGTCGACCGCCAGGATCTGGCCGGTGATGTGCTTGCCGGCCGCGCTGGCGAACAGGACGGCGGCGCCCTTGAGGTCGTCATCATCGCCGAGGCGGCGCAGTGGTGCCTTCGCGGCCAGCGCGTCCTCGCCAAGGCGCGCCAGCGTGCCGCGTGTCATCCGGCTCGGAAAGAAGCCCGGCGCCAGCGCGTTGACGGTGATGCCGTGGCGGCCCCACTCGCCCGCCAGCGCGCGGGTGAAGTTGATCACCGCGCCCTTGCTGGTGTTGTAGGCCAGCGTGGTCATCGCCGGGCCGTTGCCCGACAGGCCGGCGATCGACGCGACGTTGACGATGCGCCCCGCGCCGCGCGGGATCATGCAGCGCCGGCCCACCACTTGGCTGATCAGGAAGACCGCGCGCACGTTCAGGTCCATCACCTTGTCCCAGGCCTCGAGCGGATGCTCCTCGGCCGGCGCCCCCCAGGTGGCGCCGGCGTTGTTGACCAGGATGTCGATGTCGCCCAGGCGCTCGCAGGTCTCGTCGACGATGCGGGCCACGCCCTCGGGCGTGCTGGCGTCGGCGGCGACCCAGCGCGCATCGATGCCGCGCGCCTGCAGCTGCGCGCAGGCGGCCTCCAGCTCGTCGGCCTTGCGCGCGGTCAGCATGACCTTGGCACCGGCGTCGCCGAGCGCCTCGGCGATCTGCAGCCCCAGGCCGCGCGAGCCGCCGGTGACCAGCGCGATGCGGCCCGTCAGATCGAAGAGCTGATTGATCGGCGTTCCCATCAGAACCACTCCTCCTGCATCGTCCGGCAGGTGTCGTCACGGTCGCGGACCACCGCGAGCCAGGCGTCGATGCGCGGCAGCTCATGGTGGAAGAAGAAGCGGCAGGCGGCGTGGCGCCCCTGGCCGGCGGCGCTGTCGCGGTCGCTGGCCAGCGCCACGTCCAGCCACATCCAGGCGATCACGAGGTGGCCGAAGGCCTGCAGATAGGGCACGGCGTTGGCCAGTGCCTCCTCGGGCACGCCGGTGGCCCAGGCCGCCTTGGTCGCCGCGCCGAGCTGCTGCAGCGCCTGCGCCAGCCGCGACGCGAAGGGCTGCAGCCGCGCGTCGGGCAGCGCGCGCTCGATCGTCGTGTTGACCGCCCGCGCCAGCGCCATCAGCCCGGCGCCGCCGTCCATCGTCACCTTGCGGCCGAGCAGGTCCAGCGCCTGGATGCCGTGCGTGCCCTCGTGGATCATGTTCAGGCGGTTGTCGCGCCAGTATTGTTCGACGGGGTAGTCGCGGGTGTAGCCGTAGCCGCCGTGGATCTGGATCGCCAGGCTGTTGGCCTCCAGGCACCACTCGCTCGGCCAGCTCTTGGCGACGGGCGTGAGCATCTCCAGCAGCAGCGCGGCGTCCCGGGCCGCGGCCGGCTCGCCGGTGTGCTGCTCGTCCACCAGCCGGGCGCAGTGCAGCGCCAGGGCCAGGCCGCCCTCGACGTAGCTCTTCTGCGCCAGCAGCATGCGCCGCACGTCGGCGTGGCGGATGATCGGCACCTGCGGCTGGTGGGCATCCTTGCCGGCCGGGCCGATCGGGCGGCCCTGCGGGCGGCCGCGCGCGTAGTCGAGGCTGGCCTCGTAGCCGGCCGCGCCCAGCATCACCGCGCCGAGGCCGACGGCGATGCGCGCCTCGTTCATCATGTGGAACATGCCCTTCAGGCCCTCGCCGGGCGCGCCGACGCGGTAGCCGATCGCGCCGGCCGCGCCGCGCACCGGGTATCGGCCCTCGCCGAAGTTCAGCAGCGTGTTCGGAATGCCGCGGTAGCCGAGCTTGTGGTTCAGGCCGGCGAGCGCCACGTCGTTGCGCTCGCCGGTCAGCGCGCCCTCCTCGTCCACCAGCCACTTCGGCACGATGAACAGCGAGATGCCGCGCACGCCCGGCACCAGCCGGCCGTCCGGGCCGGGAATCTTCGCCAGCACCAGATGGACGATGTTCTCGGCCAGCTCGTGGTCGCCGTTGCTGATCCACATCTTGTGGCCGCGCAGGCGGTAGCGCGGGCCGAGCGGATCGCTGGGCGCGTCGTCGCCGTCCGGCTCGGCGCGGGTGGCGATGTCGGACAGGCTGGAGCCAGCCTGCGGCTCGCTCAGGCACATCGTGCCGAAGAAGCGGCCGGCGAACTCCTGGTGCGCGAAGACGCGCTGCTGCGCCGGCGTGCCGTGCGCCATCAGCAGATTGGCGTTGCCGGAGGTCAGCATGTGTCCGCCCAGGCCGACGCCCGCCTTGGCGAAGAAGCTGTTGGCGGCCATCTCGACGACGCAGGGCAGCTGCATGCCGCCCAGCGCGTGGTCCTGCGCCGCAGCCAGCATGCCGGACTCGACATAGGCGCGGCTGGCCGCGTGCGTCGAGGCCGGCAGGATGACCTTCTCGCCGTCGAAATGCGGCTCCTGCAGGTCGGCGGTGCGGTTGGCCGGCGCGAACTTCTCGCGGGCGATGCGCTCGCAGGTGTCGAGCACCGCGTCGAAGGTCTCGCGGCTGTGGTCGGCGAAGCGGGCGCGCGCGGTCAGGGACTCGACGCGCAGCCAGTCGTGGAGCAGGAAGTCGAGGGTGGCGCGCATGGGGAGGTGGCGGTGGCGGTGGCGGTGGCAGTTTCGGGTTTCGGCATCCACGCCGTCACCCTCGCGAAGGCGAGGGCCCACGATGAGCACGGGCTGAACATGGGCTGTGGTCTGCGTGGGTCCCCGCCTGCGCGGGGATGACGGAAAGAGCAGGATGACGGACGGTTGGGCGCGACGGCGTCAGAGCACCTCGAACTCAGAGCACCTCGAACACGCCCGCTGCGCCCATGCCGCCGCCGATGCACATCGTCACGCAGACGTACTTGGCCGCGCGGCGTCGCCCCTCGATCAGCGCGTGGCCGACCAGGCGCTGGCCGCTCATGCCGTAGGGATGGCCGAGCGCGATGGCGCCGCCGTTGACGTTGAGCCGCTCCATCGGAATGCCGAGCCGGTCGGCGCAGTACAGCACCTGCACCGCGAAGGCCTCGTTGAGCTCCCACAGGTCGATGTCGTCGACCGTGAGTCCCAGGCGCGCGAGCACCTTCGGCACCGCGAACACCGGCCCGATGCCCATCTCGTCGGGCTCGCAGCCGGCGACCGCGAAGCCCAGGAAGCGGCCCAGGGGCTTGAGCCCGTGGCGCTCGGCGTAGCGCTCGTCCACCACCACGCAGGCGCCGGCGCCGTCGCTGAACTGGCTGGCGTTGCCGGCCGAGACCACGCCGCCGGGCTGCGCGGTGCGGATCGAGGCCACCGCCTCGACCGTCGTGCCCTCGCGCAGGCCCTCGTCGACGTTGACGGCGAGCTGCTGCGTGCGCAGGCCCAGCACCTTGTCGGCCACGCCCGCGGTCACGGTGATCGGCGCGATCTCCTCCGTGAAGCGCCCGGCCGCCTGCGCCGCGCAGGCCTTCTGCTGGCTCTCGGCGCCGAACCGGTCCATGCGCTCCTTCGGGATGCCGTAGCGCCGGGCGACGTTCTCGGCGGTCTGCAGCATCGGCCAGTAGATCTCGGGCTTGTGCTGCTTCAGCCAGGCGTCGACGAACATGTGCTGGTTCATCTCCTGCTGCACGCAGGAAATGCTCTCGACGCCGCCGGCGACCTGCACCTCGCCCTCGCCGGCGATGATGCGCTGCGCGGCCAGCGCGATCGTCTGCAGGCCGCTGGAGCAGAAGCGGTTGACCGTCAGGCCCGAGACGCTCACCGGCAGGCCGGCGCGCAGCACGATCTGGCGCGCGATGTTCCAGCCGGTGGCGCCCTCGGGGTTGGCGCAGCCCATCAGCACGTCCTCGACCGCGCCGGGCTCGATGCCGGCGCGGCGCACGGCCTCGGCCACGACATGGCCGCCGAGCGTGGCGCCGTGGGTCATGTTGAACGATCCCTTCCAGCTCTTGGCCAGCGGGGTGCGCGCGGTGGAAACGATGACAGCGGTGGTCATGGGGCGAACTCCGTCGTGTTCTGGTTCAGGCCGGGTTGAAGGTCTTGCCCTCGGCGACCAGGCGCGCCAGCAGCGGCGCCGGCTGCCAGAACGCCGCGTCGTCGTGCGGGTTGCGGGCGAAGCGTTTCATGTCCTCGACGACGTTGAAGAGGCCCTGCGTGTCGGCGTAGCACATCGGGCCGCCGCGGTGCAGCGGGAAGCCATAGCCGGTCAGGTAGACCATGTCGATGTCGCTGGCCTTGGCCGCGATGCCTTCCTCGAGCAGTCGCGCCGCCTCGTTGACCAGCGAATACACCAGCCGGTGCACGATCTCCTCGTCGCTGATCTTGCGCGGCGTGATGCCCAGCGCGGCGCGGTGGTCGGCGATCATCTGCTCGACCACCGGGCTCGGGATCGCGTCGCGCCTGCCGGCCTGATAGTCATGCCAGCCCGCGCCGGTCTTCTGGCCGAAGCGGCCCATCTCGCACAGCAGGTCGGCGGTGCGGCTGTAGCGCAGCTCGGGCTTCTCGAGGTAGCGGCGCTTGCGGATGTACCAGCCAATGTCGTTGCCGGCCAGGTCGCCCATGCGGAACGGGCCCATCGCGAAGCCGAACTTCTCGATCGCGCGGTCGACCTGGGTGGGCGTGCAGCCTTCCTCGAGCAGGAAGCCGGCCTGGCGGCTGTACTGCTCGATCATGCGGTTGCCGATGAAGCCGTCGCACACGCCGGAGACCACACAGGTCTTCCTGATCTTCTTGCCCAGCGCCATCACGGTGGCCAGCACGTCCCGGGCCGTCTCGGCGCCGCGCACGACCTCCAGCAGCTTCATCACGTTGGCGGGGCTGAAGAAGTGCGTGCCGATCACGTCCTGCGAGCGCCGGGTGAAGGAGGCGATGCGGTTCACGTCCAGCGTCGAGGTGTTGGTGGCCAGGATCGCGCCGGGCTTCATCACCGCGTCGAGCTGCTCGAAGACCGCCTGCTTGACCGCCATGTCCTCGAAGACCGCCTCGATCGCCAGGTCGGCGTCGCCGATGTCGGCATAGCTCAGCGTGGTCGACAGCAGCGCCATGCGCTGCTCGTACTTGTCGGCCTTGAGCTTGCCCTTCCTGACCTGGGCCTCGTAGTTCTTGCGGATGGTGGCCACGCCGCGCTCGAGCGCCTCCTGCTTCATCTCCAGCATCACGACAGGAATGCCGGCGTTCAGGAAGTTCATCGCGATGCCGCCGCCCATCGTGCCGGCGCCGATGACCGCGACCCGCTGCACCGGGCGCAGCGGCGTGTCCTCGGGCACGTCGGCGATCTTGCTGGCGGCGCGCTCGGCGAAGAAGGCGTGGCGCAGCGCCTTGCACTCGGGCGTCCACATCAGGCCCAGGAAGGCCTCGCGCTCGAAGCGCATGCCCTCGTCGAACTTCGCCTTGACCGCCTGCTCGACGCAGTCGACGCACCTGACCGGCGCCGGAAAATTCTTGGCCATCGCCCGCGCGGTGTTGCGCGCGAACTGGAAGTAGGCGTCGGCCTGCGGGTGCTCCGCCTTCAGGTCGCGCACCCGAGGCAGCGGGCGCACGTCGGCCACTTCCTCGGCGAAGGCCACCGCGCCGGCGATCAGCTCGCCCTCGATCAGGCGATCGATCAGGCGCTGGCCCGGCACCTGCGCGAGCTGCTCGCTGCGGACCGGCTCGCCCGAGACGATCATGTTCAGCGCCGTCTCGACGCCGAGCGCGCGCGGCAGCCGCTGCGTGCCGCCGGCGCCCGGCACCAGGCCGATCTTGACCTCCGGCAGCGCGATGCTGGCGCCCGGCGCGGCCACGCGGTAGTGGCAGCCCAGCGACAGCTCCAGGCCGCCGCCCATGCAGGTGCCGTGGATGGCGGCCACCACCGGCTTGGTCGCGCGCTCGACCAGCAGGATCAGGCTGAGCAGATTGGGCTCGGCCACCGCCTTGGGCGAGCCGAACTCCTTGATGTCGGCGCCGCCCGAGAACACCCGGCCGGCGCCGGTGATGACCATCGCGGCGATCTGCGGATCGGCTTCGGCGGCGTGCACCTGCGCGGCCAGCGCGCGGCGGGTCTCCAGGCCCAGGCCGTTGACCGGCGGGTTGTCGAGCGTGATGACGGCGACGCGGCCGTGGCGTGCGAGGGTGGCGGTCATGGAAGAAGTCTCCAGTCCAGAGGCGAGGCTGAGCGCAAGGGCTGAGGGCCAGTCTAGGAGCCCCGATCCTGCACTTCGTGTCCGATTCGGGACAATCCGAGGGAATGCCCGAGCGCGGGCTGAAGCGATCCCATTGCCCCCATGCCTGCCTGCCGTCTTGAGCTTGTTCTGGAACTTTTACTGCCTCACGGGCTGCACCCCGACACCGAGTGGCCCCCTGCGCCTGCGCGGCTGCTGCGGGCACTGGGCGAATCGGCGCTGCTCGAGGCGCATGTGCCCGAGCTGTCGGATTGGCTGCTGAGACAGCCGGCACCGCACATTCTTGCCCCCGACGAAGGCGACCCGGCTCAGGTGCGTGCCGTGCGCTATTTGTGGCGGATCGCGACCGAGGACGCTCCCCCGCTGGACTCCGACCGGCTGCCGGTCGAGCCGCTGGCTCTGGACGGGGCGGCGATGCTGCGACTGTCGCTGCGGTCATCCGCGTCGGGCTTCGACCGGGACGGTGTCGTCGATCCGGTGCAGGCCCTGCCGGCGGGCTGGCGCTGCTGGACGCCGCTCCGGCCGAGTCTGCCCTGCCTGGACGAGGACCGGCTGTTGCCTGTGCGCGCGCAGGCAGAGGGTCCGCCGGTCTTCATGACCTACCGCCCGACCGATGCACGGCCGCGCGTCGCGCTGATGGCCTGCGCGCTGCAGCACGACGACGGCACGCCGGCCGGGTGGCGACCGGGCGAGCCGGTGCGGCTGGCCGGCATGGTTCGCCATGCGCTGATCGCCTGTGCGGGCGAGGACACCGCGCTGGCCGCCTTTGCCGCCGGGCATGTCGAGCATGATCCGGATGGCCGTGTCGCGGTGATTCCGGTGCCGGAGATCGGTGCGGGCCATCGGGATGGGCGGCTGCGTCATCTGCTGCTGACGGTGCGCCCAGAGCACATGCAGCACCTGGCGATGCTGCTGATGGCGGCCCCTTCACCGGGCCTGCCGCTCGTCGACGCGCACAGCGGCGAACGGCTCGCCTGGGCGGTGCCGCTGCGCGATCCCCGCCTGGTGCCGGTGCTGCGTGGCTGGTTGCGACCGTCACGCTGCTGGAGCAGCGTGCAACCGGTCATCCTGCCGGGCATGGACAGCGGTCAGGCGCGGCGCACGCGCAAGCTGATCCTGCGGGCGCTGACCCATGCCGGCCTGGATCCCGACCTGGTCGAACAGATCGATTTTGGCCAGACCGGCTTCCTGCCCGAGTCGATCGATTACCGCTCCTTGTTCCTGAAGGATCGAGCAAGCTGGCGGCGCATGCCGGCGGTGCATGTACGCTTGCGCTTGCGCGCCCCTGTCATCGGCCCCATCGTGCTGGGCCAGGGGCGCAACGCCGGCGTCGGCACGCTGGTGCCGTGCGCGAACCCCGAGTGACGGCCGCCACCCGCGAGGTTCGCGCCAAGCCGCATCAAGCACTTGCCGACGCTCCGCACCTTCCCTCGACGTTTTTTCGCTGATAGCATCCCGGTTCGCGCAAAAAATGAAAAATACATCGGAAAATCAATGACTTGGCGCGGCGGAGGCGATATTCCCGGCGAGAGCTGGGTTGGATTGAAACACGGACATCAGCTATGAGGTGCAGATGCAGCGACTGGGCGATATTCCCGGCGAGAGCTGGGTTGGATTGAAACCTGCGTCCACGTCAGTATCATCGTAGATCATGCGGGCGATATTCCCGGCGAGAGCTGGGTTGGATTGAAACCGGTCGTCGTCCATCGCGGCCTGCTGGACGCCGTAGGCGATATTCCCGGCGAGAGCTGGGTTGGATTGAAACGCCGCCTTGTACTCCGCCGCAGTCGTGCCGAAATCAGGGCGATATTCCCGGCGAGAGCTGGGTTGGATTGAAACGGCACTGGCGGCCGAGTACGGTTGGCATGGGGCGGGCGATATTCCCGGCGAGAGCTGGGTTGGATTGAAACTTCGGCACCAGCTCGAAGACCTCTCGCACCGATCTGGGCGATATTCCCGGCGAGAGCTGGGTTGGATTGAAACTTGCTCATCGCGTCACCCCCTTGAAGTACCGGCAGTCGATATTCCCGGCGAGAGCTGGGTTGGATTGAAACCCGATCCGCGACATGCACAAGGCCACGCGCTGGGAGGGCGATATTCCCGGCGAGGGCTGGGTTGGATTGAAACGTTGACGATGCTGGACACGTCATCGATCGCGCCGCGGTCGGCGATATTCCCGGCGAGGGCTGGATTGGATTGAAACGGCGTCAGGTTGACAGATACCTTAATAAGCCGAGGGCGATATTCCCGGCGAGAGCTGGGTTGGATTGAAACGCCTTGTCCTCTCCGCGCTTGGCGTACTTCCGATGCGGCGATATTCCCGGCGAGAGCTGGGTTGGATTGAAACACGGTCTGCGGCCGGGTCGTGATGCTCAGGCCCTGGGGGCGATATTCCCGGCGAAGCTGGGTTGAATTGAAACAGAAGCTCCAGGAAAGCGAGGGTGGTTCCCGTGATCGCGGCGATATTCCCGGCGAAAGCTGGGTTGGATTAAAACACGCCTGCCGTGTCGCTCGCCCACTGTGCAAGGCCGGCGATATTCCCAGCGAGAGCTGGGTTGGATTGAAACAATGTCATCATGATCATATAACTCGCCGATGATGTAGGCGATATTCCCGGCGAGAGCTGGGTTGGATTGAAACACGGCATACGCCTGGGTCACGGCGTCCATGCGCTCGGCGATATTCCCGGCGAGAGCTGGGTTGGATTGAAACTCACTTGTCTAGAAAGATTTGTGATCGATGGGTGTGGCGATATTCCCGGCGGAAGCCGGGTTGGATTGGCCCTCAAAAACTCAAAGTTACAAAAGATAACAGTGGCTTACTGATGCGCCATTACCATCCAGTTCCGGAATAAACCACGAACAAAGATGTCGGGAGAAGGCTGGGCATGGCGGAAAACCTCAACGATGAGGCGCTGCGGCGCGAGGTTCGGGCGGAGCTGAGTCGTGTCGAGGAGGATGCGACCTACACCAGCAAGGCGCATTTCGAGGCTGCGGATCGCTGGTCGGGCGTGCATCTGTGGGTGGGCATCGCGTCGGCGCTGATGGCGGCGCTGGCCGGCGCGTCGGCCTGGAAGAACCAGCCTGAGATCGCCTCGACCCTGGCGCTGATCTCGGGCGCGCTGACGGCCCTGTTGACCTTCCTCAATCCCCAGTCCCGTCATGCCGCCCATCAGCAGGCCGGCGCGCGCTTCGTTGCGCTGCGCAACGAGGCCCGACTGATGCGCCAGGTCGAGCTGCTTGCCACCGCATCGGCGGCGCTGCCGGACCTGGTCACTCGGCTCAAGGACCTGTCCAAGCGCTACAGCGATGCCAATGCCGCCAGCCCGCTGATTCCACGTCACGCCTATCAGAGCGCCGCCCGCGGCATCCGCCAGGGTCAGGCGCGCCACGCCGTCGACAGCCCCCCCGCGGCCAGCGTCTCCGCATCCTGAGGCCCAGGCGCCGCCACCGTGATGCGCCTGATGTCGCTGCAACTCCTGCTCGGCCCGCGCTCTGGTGCGCAGGCGGCATGGGGAGGGGTGCTGCACGGCTTCGTCGAGCGTGCAGCCATGAACCACGCCCCCGAACTGCTGCCGCTGCTGCGGCCCGGTGGCCGTCAGGCCCCGGCGCATTTCGCCGTCCTGCCCCCGCCGGTCACAGATGGGCCGCAGGCCGAAAGTGCGGATGAAGACGACCCCGAACCGCTGGATTTCGGCATCGTGCTGTTCGGTGCCCTGGCCGAGCAGGCGGACGAACTGGCGCAGGCGCTGCGGATGCAGTGCGCCAGCCGCTTGCATGGTCGCCTGGCCCGGCTGGGCGAAGTCCGCGTGATCGATGCGCCGTCCCATCTGCCCGCACTGGCGGTCGAGCCGGCAAGCGCCATCCGGCTGCACCGGCTTGAACTGCGGGCGCCCCTGCTGCTGGCCTCCGGCAGTGCCACCCACGCCGGATGGCGCCAGTACAGGCACCTGCCCTGGCCATCGCTGGGCAGCGTGCTCGAGTCGATCGCGGCCCGGCTGCGTGTGCTGGCCCCGACACAGGCGGCACAGCTCGGACTGGATGCGCTGCCGGCCAGACTGCGCTGGCGTGCCGCACCGGCGCAGTGGCAGATCGAGCCGCTCACCCCCGCCTCGCGACCTGCCCGCGAAATTGTCCTGCCCTACCAAACTCGCGAGCATCACCTCGCCCCCTCGGGGCTGATCGGCACGCTGATCTACCCCAGCCACCACCCCGAGCAGGAAGCCGCGCTGCTGTATTGGGGACAGTGGGTGGGCGTCGGGCAGAAGACGACGATGGGGTTCGGCAGCTATGCATGGATACCGTCATGACCACCTCCGCCCCGCCCACCGTGCGCCGCTTCCTGCATGTGATCTGCGTGCCCTTCGCGCTGCGTCGCTCACCGAAGCCGAGCGCCGGCTCGGCCCGCTCCGCAGGCCTGCATCTGGACGAGATCGCGTCCTTCATCCAGGCCCCCTGGGAGCGGACCGACCCCTTCGAGATGCCCGCCGAGGTCCGATCCGACACCGACCTCTGGAACACCCTGCGTCCGATGCAGGCGCTGGCCTATTTCCACCCGCATGTGCGGCCGCTGCTCGGTGATCCGGAGCGGGTGCGCTGCTGGCGCCACCGCGACATCCACAGCCTGCGCGTCGAACTGCGCCACGGCCCCTGGTCGGAAACGCTGAAGGACAGCCCGACCGTCGAGCTGCGGCTGCCCGTGCTGCGCTGCCAGCTGTGGGTGTTTCAGCCGGACATCGGACTGCTGATGCTCGAGCTCGGCGAGGACCGGGCGCGACCGCTCGACGAGGTGCAGGCGCTGCTCGACACGCTGCGCCGGCTGTATGCGCCGTATGTCGACGACAGGCCCCATCCCTCACGCGACACCCGCTGGTTCGGCGGGCACTGTCCGAAGCGGGTCGAACTGCTGGACCGGGAAGGCCGCGTGATCGGCCGCCCCGGCGACTTCGAGTGCCAGACTCATGCGCCCGCCGAGGTCATGCGGCAGTTCGGCCCGACGGCCCGGGCCCTGCGCCATGCGCTGGAGCCGGACCGGCAGGCACTCGTCCCGCTGGCTGCGCATTGGCGCTCGCTGCTGGCGCCCCTGCGGACCGGTGACGACCAGCCCGTGCCGGAAGACCGAGGCCAGCTGGACGTGTGCCCGCTCGGCGACGACCGGGCGCCGATCATGACCTGGCTGGCCTTCGACGATGTGCGCCATGTCGGGCGTGGCGACTGGGTGCGCACCTGCTTTGCCGATGCGCCCGGATCGGACCCCCTGCCCTATGCACAGTGCTTTCTCGAGGACTTCGAGAGGCAGCATGCCTATGACCGCTTCTGGTACGAGCCGGAGGAAACCCGCGATTCCCCCTCGCGCGTGCTGGTGTCGGGCTACGCCTTCACCTATGCGGGCAATGCCGATTGCCACTATTTCTTCGCCAACGAAAAGAACGGGGCCCACGCGATCTTTCGCCACATCCACATCCCGATGGGTCTGATCGCGCACATGCAGAAGGCGCGGCTGCTGCGGCTGGCGCAGCAGCTCAGCGACATCACCGGCCGTGATCGCCGCAGCGGCAAGCTGATCCTGCCGCCCCAGCACGAGGTGGAGGACATCTATCTGCAGTTCATCGAGTTCACGCAGGCCAGCTGGTTCGACGAGGCCACGCCGCAGGAACAGGGGCAGCAGCTTTTTGCGATGTGGCAACGCGAACTCGGCACCGCCAAGCTCTACGAGCAGATGCGCCAGTCGCTGCGCGATATGTACGACTACAGCGAGCTGCGCTCGGATCGGGAGCTGAACCAGTCGGTGGCATGGTTCGGGTTGATTGCGCTGGGGCTGTCGATCCTGGCGGTCGTCACGGGGATTTATGGCATGAACCCGCCTGATGGGGCGATTCCTGCGCCTGGGTCGGGATTGACGGGGATTTTCTGGGGCGTCAGCGGCGTGGGCCTGGTGTGTTTCGGGGCGGCCTTGTGGCTGGCATGGCGAATGTTCAGCCGGCCGAATCGCCGGCCGAGGTGAATTTTTCAGGGAGGCTCGACATGAATCTGCTACGCATCGAGGGCGTCAACCACGCCCATTGCATCGGCGATACCGAAGACCTCGCGACGCGGCGTGGCGGCGGGCTGATGCTGCTCAACGCGACCGACGCGGTGGCCCAGGCGCTGCAGGGCGTGGCCGAGGCGGTCAGCACCGGCGCATCCGCCGGGCTGTTTCGTATCACCGACAGCGCGGGGGCTGACGATGGCACGCTCGAACGTGTCCGCACCACGCTGGCCGGCGAGGTCTTCCGCAATGGCACCTTCGTGGTGTCGCGTGCCGTCGGCGCGGACTTCCCACGCACCGAGCAGCAGGCGCTGAACCACGGCCGCTGGCAGCAGATGCAGCGGCTGTCGTTCTCGACGGCCGGTCTGAAACCGACGCAGGCCGGTGCGTGCGAAGTCGACCGAGTGCGCCCGGTGGCGAGCTGGCGCATGGTCGGCGGGGAAGCGGACACGGGTGTCAGCCTGTCGGTCGCCGAGCGTCGCAGCTATGGCAACCAGATGAAGCAGCGCTTCTATCGCCGTGAACTCGAAGCACTCCCTGCCACAGATCGTCCGGACGGGTGGGATGAAGCGCTGCGCTACACCCACACCTTCGAACAACTGTCGTGCGGACCGCGTCAGCCGGCGGACAGCCACCTTGACGGCAAGATGGCCGTCTTCTACGCCGACGGCAACAGCTTCGGCGCCAAGGTCGCGGCCTGCACCACACCCGCGGCGCTGACCGCCTGGGAAAGCTTCCTGAAGAAGCGCCGCCGCCGCTTCCTGGCCCGGCTGATCGAGCGTGCCCGTGGTGACTCGCGCTGGCAGAACGCCGGAGAGATCCGGCTGGAAACACCGCTGTGGGGCGGAGACGAGTTCATGCTGATCGTGCCGGCCTGGTGCGGTTTCGAGCTGGCCCAGCTGTTTCTGGACGAAGTGGCCGATCTGCGCTACCCCGAAACCGATCGCACGGATGCCAGCCGCCTCACCCACGCCTGCGGCCTCGTCTTCTGCTCGCACAAGACCCCCATCAGCCACATCGCCGCGCTGGCGAAGCGGCTGGCCGAACAGGGCAAGCAGGACGGCAAGGCCGACGACATCCTGAACTGGCTGGTGCTGGAGTCGCTCGACCATGCTGGCGACAGCTTGGCGCAATACCTGAAGCAGCGTTTCCCCGACCGCCCCGACATGACGTGGAAGGCACTGGCGCTGGAGGCTTCGACGCTGGACACGCTGCGCACCACGCTGCCGGCACTCAAGGACGAGCTGCCGCGCAGCGCGATCACGCGGGCAGCGCGGATGCTGGCAGCGGGCAGCGAGATTGGTCACGACCTGCTCAAGGCCAGCTACGCGCAGGTGAGCGACGCCATGAAGGGCACGCACGCCGACGCCTGGCAGAAGCTGTGGCAGGCATTGCACCCGGACCGGCCGACATGGTCGGCCACCCCGTCGCCGGCGGACCTGCCCGCCTGGCTCAAGCTCATCGAAACCTGGGACTACGTCGTCGAAGGAGGCCAGGCATGAGCCCCACCGGAAGCCCCACCGGAACAATCCCCCTGCAGACGTTCGCGCTGAGCATCACGCTGCAGGCGCCCTACCTTGTCCACGGCAACGACGCCGGCCGCTACGGGCTGCACGCCACCTTGCTGCGCAACCACCGGCGCATTCCGGTGCTGCCCGGAACGCTGCTGGCGGGGCGCATCGCCGAGGTCTGGACCGCACACGGCAAAGCGTTGGGTGACGCCGATGCTGACCGCTGGTTCGGCACGCCAGGCATCACCATCGCCAGCGGGGTCGGCCAGCGGGCGCGGTTGCGCGTGAGCGATCTGGTGCTGACGACGGTCGGCGGCAAACCGTTCGATCCGACCGCCGCGACGCACGAATTCGACGCCTCCCGCGTGCAGATCGACGACACCACCGGCTCGGTGCAGCACGGCGCCTTGCTCATGGTCGAGCAGGTGTGCCTTCCAGGGGCGTCGCTGACGTTCCAGGGCGAGTGGAGCGTTCGGGCCGACGACAGGCAAGCCGAGACGCTGCGCAGGCAACTCCAGGTGGCGCTGCAGATGCAGACCCAGCTCGGCGCATGGCGCAACATCGGCTTCGGGCGGGTGCAGGCGGTCGAGGTGAAACGCAAGGCGAGCGACGGCGTGACCCGCTGGCCCGTCCAGCGTGAGGCCTGGGCCGGCGGGCGGCGCCGGTTCGCGCTGACGAGCGACGACGCACTCTGCCTGTCCGCCTCGACGCAGCGCGGCAACGTGTTCGTGTCGGTCGACCACGTCAGCGGCGGCACGATCAAGGGCGTGCTGGCGCGGATGCTGTCGGAGCGGTACGGCGTGAAGTCGCTCGACGCCCTGCCCGCGCAGAAGCTGGCCTGCCACTTCGACAAGGTGCGCGTGACCCATGCGCTGCCGGCGGCACACGACAGCGGCCGGCCGGTGCCGCTGCCGCAGTCACTGGTGTCGCTGGGCGGCGGCCAGATCCGCGACGCCTTTCGCCATGAGGCCCCACCGGACATGCTGTCCGGCGCGGTGGCCTTTCAGACCGACTGGAAAACGGCGGACTTCGAGACCGCTGGAGCGAGGCAAGGCAAAGGCAGGAGCGAGTCCTACCTGCGCGTGCGCACCGACATCAACGGCGAGGGGCAGGCGAAGGACGGCGCGCTGTTCGCCTACGACTGCCGCGTCAGCGCCCGCGACGAGCAAGGCCACCCGCTGACCCGCTGGCTGTTCGACATTGACCTCGGCGCGGTGCCAGAGCAAGACCGGGGCAGCGTCGCGCAGTCGCTCGACGATATGCTGGCCGAGGGGCTGGCGCCGCTGGGCAAGACCGATGCGCGGATGGAAGTCCAGCCGTGCGACGACGGAGCGGTCTGGCCATCCGGCCCGGCCCAGGGGCTGAAGAAAGGCGACAAGGTGCCGGTGTTGCTGGTCACCGATGCGCTGCTGTTTCCGACGACCGAGATCGAGCCACCTGCCGTGGTCGATCTGGTGACGATCTACACCACGCAGTTCGAGGCGTTGCAGCGCGAGATCGTCGGCGCAGCAGCGGCGGACGTGCCGCTGCGCTACAGCCATCACTTCGCCACGCAGCGTCTGGCGGGGGGGCGGTTTCTGCACGAACGCTATCGGGAGCGGAAGGATCAGCCGTACCGCCCGCTGGTGCTGACCGAGGCGGGGTCGGTGTTCGTGTTCGAGGTGGTCGAGCCGGACGGGGCGCGGCGCGTGCTGGAGGCGTGGCAGCGGCACGGGCTGAAGCTGCCGCCCGAGGTGCAGCAGTGCCACGGCGCCGACTGGACGCGCCATCCCTATCTGCCCGAGAACGGTCACGGCGAGGTGGCCGTCCATCCGCAACACGGTTTCCAGCCGCTGTGAAGCCATCAGGAGAGGACAGAGACATGAACACCGACAACACCGCTGCCCAGGCTGGCGAGCGCGACCAGCGCCCGCAGGTACCGCTGTGGCGCCTCACGGGCACGTTCACGCTGGTGACGCCGCTGCACATCGGCACCGGGCGCGACGAGCCGATCCAGCTCGACGAGCAACGGATGGGATCGGAGGGCGAATCGCGCCCAGACGAAACCCGCCACGTTGCCACGGTGGTGCGCGACCACCAGGGGCGGCCCTGCATCCCGGCCAGCAGCTTCAAGGGGGCGCTGGCGGCGCTGGCCAAGCGGACGGGGATCGACGACGCGCAGCGTCGCAGGCTGTTCGGCGCAACCGAGGGCAACACGACGACTTCCGGCGGCGTCGAATTCACCTACCTGTACGCCGATTTCGCCTCCCTCCCGACGACTTCGCCGCTGCCCCAGTTCGGCCGCGACCAGCACCCGCACGTCGCCCATCTCGCCCACGTCTCGCGCAACCGTGACACGGGCGTGGCCGAGGCGCAGCGGCTGTTCCTGTCGCAGGTGGTGCCGCCGGGGGTCAGGTTCGGGTTCGAATGCACGGCGCGGGGGCTGAGCCGGGAGGACATGGGGGTGCTGCTCGGGCTGCTGGCGCTGGCGGGAGAGGCGCGGGACGGGTTGCGGCTCGGCGCGGGCAAGGCAGCGGATCAGGGGCGGGTCTCGTGGCAGCCGGGGGAGGTCTGGTGCCTTCAGGACGGTCTGCTGGCGGCGCTGTGGGCCTCGGGCGGCGGTTCGCTCTGGACCGACCGGACGAAGGTGCGCGACCTGAAGGCGACGCCCCAGACCGCTGAGCGGGGCGACTGGCTGAGGCTCGACCGCGTGGCGCTGAAGTTCCACAGCCCGTTCCTCGTCTACGAACGCACCGGCGAGAAAGGGTCCGGACTGCCGAACGGCAAGCCGCGCACGAACCACGCCGGCCGGGCCGTGCTGCCGTCCACCAGCCTGCACGGGGCATTGCGGGCACAGGCGGAACGCATCCTGCGCACGATCGGGCGGGAGACACCAGCCGGTTACGAGGTGCCCGGTGTGCAGGGCCTGGACGACGCAGGCCGCACGCTCGACCTCGCCAGCGTACTGTTCGGTGCCCCCGGCTGGCGCAGCCTGCTGCGCTGCTCGGACTGCGTCGATGACGGCACGTCAAAGGACATAACCCACCACATGCTCGCCATCGACCGCCTGACCGGCGGCGGCAAGGACAGCGCCAAGTTTGCGATCGACGTGCGCGACTGTCCGACGCTGAACGGCTCGCTGGCGGTGGACATGGTGCGGCTGCAGGCGATCGAGGCGAAGCGGCCAGGCGTGACCGCGCAGGTGCTCGGGCTGCTGGCGCATGTGCTGCGGGATCTGGACGAGGGGGACATTCCGCTGGGGTATGGGGCGTCGAAGGGGTACGGGCAGTTGCGCAGCGGGACGGCGGACACGTTGCGTGATGGCCTTGCCACGCGAACCGATGTGCCCGATCTGACGGAGTGCCTCGGTGCTTTTGCGGCACTGTCGGGGGCTGATGCGTCCGATGGGTTGGCGCTGCAAGCTGCTGCCAAGCCCGCACGGCCAGGGCCGGGGCCGGCCCGCGCTGCGGTGACCACGGCGCTCCCTGCGGCACAGGACAGGACTTTCCACAACCCCTACACCTTCGTTCCGTTCGGTGAACCCAAGCCCGATGACCGCCGGTTGCCGTGGCTGAAGGAGCCGGCGTATCGCGGCGGGAACCTGGGCCACCATGCCCACGGCACGTATCACGCCGGGACGTGTCACGGCCGCTTGATCTGCCGACTGCGAGCCACGACGCCGCTGTTTGTCGGCGCGGGTCCGGTGAGCGACGATGCCTCGCTGCCGCGCAAGCAGGAAAACTACCGTCTGGGCAAGGCATTGGCCATTCCCGCCACGACCTTGCGCGGTCTGTTCAGCAGCCTGCACGAGTCGATCACGGCCTCGGCGCTGCGGGTCATGACGGAGCAGTCGTATTCGATGCGGGTCAGCGCGAATCAGCACTTTCCGCATTCCGGCATGGTCATCGAGGTGAAAGGCGTTCGGAACGGCAAACCCGTGACCGGGTACAAGATCAGGCATCAGAAAACAGGCCGGGAGTCCGTGGCGGGCAAGGATTACCCGTTCACCGTCGCCGCGATGGAGCGGCTCTACGAATTGGCTGACCAGCGCACCGAGTCCATGAAAACCGACTGGCCAGACGGCAAGGTGCCGGCCGACCAGATCCGGCCGGAGATCAAACCGAAGGGCGTGGCCCGCAATCGCGAACAGCATCCGTTCAAGGCACGCTTGATGCCTGGCCAGACCGTGTTTTTCCGGTTATCACCTGACGGCACGAAGATCGACGAAATGGCCTGGTCGCAGATCTGGCGCCAGCGCGTCGAGGACACCGACAAGCGCCCCTGGAAAACCACGCGGGCCATGACCGAGCCGTCCACCCGCGCCGAGGACCGGGAAAAGCTCACCCCGATGACCGAAGAGGCACGGGCGCTGTCGCCATCCGAATTGCTGTTCGGCGCGGTGCAGGTGCCGGCCAAGCGCAACAAGGATGCGGCCGATGAACCCGTCATCGCGCTGATGGGTAAAGTGCGGTTTTCTGCGGCGGTGGCGCTGCCGGTGGCGGGGAAATCGCTTGACACCGAACGGGACTGGACGACGCTCAAGATCCTGTCCTCGCCGAAACCGCCCTCGCCCTCGTTCTATTTCCAGCCGACCACCCGCCAAGTTGGCGCGGGCGGTTACATCAGCAAGCACGAGTTCAGCAAGAACCCGAAGGCGTATGTCCCCAAGGGTCGGAAATCCTATCTTCATGCGTGGCGCCACGAAGGTCAGGTAGTCCGTTATGACGATCGCGGACAGCGTGTCGCCCAAGCGCATGATGGATTCTGGCCGTGGCAATCCAATGTCAATCTGCCACCGCCGCCGCCCAAGCAAGATGGCCGAGGCAAGTTGGAAAAAACTTCGGATCCAGCCAAGCAGAAAGTCAGGGCCAAGCTGATCCCGGTGGGCAGTGAATTTGAGTTTTCGGTGGATTTCTTCAACTTGAGCGAGACGGAACTTTCGTCGCTCTGTGCGGCCTTGATGCCAGCGGAGAAATTCGAGCACAAGGTGGGCATGGGGAAGCCGATCGGATTGGGATCGGTCAAGATCGAACCCTTGGCTTTGCAATTGATCGACCGGCGACAGCGGTATCGGCAGACCGAATTCACGGCCTCGAATCGATTCCAGACCCTTACCTGTTCCCTCCGCGATCTGGCACAAGAGCAGATGCGCCATGTTGCCCCTGATGTCAGGGCGGCCTTGGAACTGGTCGGAAATCCGGATGCCGTGAACAGGCCGGTGCATTATCCTCAGGTGTTGGGCGGACTGATCGAGCAGCAGACTTATCAGTGGTTTGTCGAAAATGATCGCACGGGGGCTGATGTGAAGCGGCAATGGCTGAAGCCGCTGGGCGAGAAGGTCAAGGAGCTGCCAACGCTGGAGCGGCTGCCGCCCATGCCGACCAGCAGCAACGCCCCAGGTCGCCCGCGCGGTGGCCGATGAGCCGCACGGCCTTCGCTCTTTAACAATTCAAGCACTTGCGCTAGACTCTTCACGCGACGCTTGAAGAAACGAGCGCCGATAGTTGTCAGCATTGAGAAAAACAGCATTTGCCCCCGAAATTTGACCATGAACCCGGCATGGATTTCGTCACGCGCCGATTTCCGCTTCCAAGTGGTTGTCAGCGTTGGACTTTTTGG
>NZ_FTMZ01000025.1:0-37343 GCF_900156335.1 Sphaerotilus natans | reverse complement strand
GTCTGGAGTGCGGCTGAGATTGCAGCCGGTTAAGACCCAGCAGAAAGAGCAAGAAGGACGGCAGCAAGTGTCCGGAGTGCGGCTGAGATTGCAGCCGGTTAAGACAACGTGAACACCACAGCCTTGTCAGCCGTCGGTCCGGAGTGCGGCTGAGATTGCAGTCACAAAAGCAAGAAGCCCCGCAGTGCGGGGCTTCTTTTTGCTGGTTGTTCGCTCAGCTACCAGATGGATTTGAATGCTTCACCATAATCTCGACTGGCCTTGGCCACTCTTTGCATCATCAGACTGGTCGGCTGCACGAACCTGGACTCAGCCAGCTTTCGCTCGACCACGGCCACCATGAATTTCTGCAATCCAGAAACGGCGCGCCCCAGTAATCGATTGATGAAAACCGTGAGCTGCGAACCGCAGCGACCACCTCACACCTCCAGCCACTCCCGCCGCACCCCCGCATTGGCGCGCAGCTCCGCCGGCGTGCCCTCGAAGACGATGCAGCCGTGGCCCATCAGCAGGCAGCGCTGCGAGACTTCCAGCGCGATGGTGAGCTTCTGCTCGACCAGCAGCACGGCGATGCCGCGGCGCTGCAGCTCGCGCAGGTAGTCGGCCACCAGCTCGACGATCTTGGGCGCCAGGCCCTCGGTGGGCTCGTCGATCATGATCAGGTCGGGGTCGCCCATCAGCGTGCGGCACAGCGTCAGCATCTGCTGCTCGCCGCCGGAGAGCACGCCGGCCTCGGTGTGCTGGCGCTCCTTCAGCCGCGGGAACATCGCGTACATGTCGTCGAGCTGCCAGCGCGCGCCGGGCGTGCCGCCGGCCTTCTTCTGGCCGAGCAGCAGGTTCTGGTGCACGGTGAGCCGGGGGAAGATGTCGCGGCTCTCGGGCACGTAGCCCAGGCCGTGGTGCGCGATCTGGTGCGCCTTCAGCCCGAGCAGCTCGCGGCCGCCCCAGCGCACCGAGCCGCTGCCCTCGACCAGGCCCATGACGGCCTTGACGGTGGTGGAGCGCCCCGAGCCGTTGCGCCCGAGCAGCGCGACGATCTCGCCGGGCGCGATGCGCATCGTCACGCCGTGAAGGACGTGGCTCTTGCCGTAGTAGGCGTGGAGGTTGTCGATTTCCAGCATGGGGGGGGATGAGCGGGGGGTGGGTTCCCGCCTTCGCGGGAATGACGGGCAGGGGGCGGGAATGACGGCAGGTGGTCAGTGGCCCTGGGCGAGGACGGAGCCGAGGTAGGCTTCCTGCACCCGCGGGTCGGCGCGCACGCGCTCGGGCGTGTCGAAGGCGATGACCTCGCCGTAGACCAGCACCGCGATGCGGTCGGCCAGGCCGAAGACCACGCCCATGTCGTGCTCGACGGTCAGCAGCGTGCGGCCTTCGGTGACCTCGCGGATCAGGCCGATGAAGCGCGTGGTCTCGCTGCGGCTCATGCCGGCGGTGGGCTCGTCGAGCAGGATCACGCGCGCGCCGCCGGCGATGGTCAGGCCGATCTCGAGCGCGCGCTGCTCGGCGTAGGTCAGGTTCATCGCCAGCACGTCGCGGCGGCGGTCCAGATGCAGGCGCTCGAGCAGCGCCTCGGCGCGGGCGTTGGTCTCGTCCAGATCGGCGAGGAACTTCCAGAAGGCGTAGCGGTGGCCCTCGGTCCAGAGCATCGCGCAGCGCAGGTTCTCGAACACGCTCAGCTTCGGGAACAGATTGCTGACCTGGAAGCTGCGCGCCAGGCCGCGGCGGTTGATCTCGTGCGGCGCGCGGCCGTCGATGCGCTCGCCGAACAGGCGGATCTGCCCGGCCGAGGGCGCCAGCCGCCCGCTGATCAGGTTGAACAGCGTCGACTTGCCGGCACCGTTGGGGCCGATGATGGCCACCCGCTCGCCGGCGCGCACCTGCAGGCTGGCGCCCCGGATGATCTCGGTGCGGCCGAAGGACTTGCGCACCGCGTCGAGCTCGACGGCCAGATTCATGGTGACGGCGTTCATCACAGGCTCTCCCGACGCTTGATTTCCTTCTCGATCGCTTCCTGCGTCTCGTCCCATTCGCGGCTGAACTGGCGCCGCGCCAGCTCGAACAGGCCCGCACCGGTCAGCAGCAGCAGCAGCGCGCCGATCCAGGCATCGGGGCTGCGCACGTCGATCGAGGCGCCCAGGAAGCGCATCTGGTCGCCCAGCGCGGCATCGAGCTGGCGGTGGTAGACCATTTCCACCATCACGCCCAGACCGGCCAGCGCCGCCAGCGCGGTGCCGGCAAGGCCCAGCCAGGCGCACCACAGCGTGCGCAGCCGCCCGAAGGCCGCCACCCGCAGGTTCATCATGATCAGGCTGGCCAGTCCGCCGGGCGCATAGACCACCATGAACAGGAAGATCAGGCCCAGGTAGAGCAGCCAGGCCATCGTCAGCTCCGACAGCAGCACCAGCGCGATCACCATCAGGATGGCGCCCAGGATCGGCCCGAAGAAGAAGATCGCGCCGCCCAGGAAGACGAACAGCAGATAGGCGCCCGAGCGGTGCGCGCTGACCACCTCGGCGGTGACGATCTCGAAGTTCAGCGCCGCCAGACCGCCGCCGATGCCGGCGAAGAAGCCGGCGATGGTGAAGGCGATCCAGCGGATGCGGCTGGCGTTGTAGCCGATGAACTCGACCCGCTCGGCGTTGTCGCGCACCGCGTTGAGCATGCGCCCCAGCGGCGTGCGGGTGAAGGCGAACATCAGCGCGGTGCAGACGAAGCAGTACAGCGCGATCAGGTAATAGACCTGGATCTGCGGCCCGAAGGTGATGCCCAGCACCGGCGGGCCGACGACGCGGTTCGACGAGATGCCGCCCTCGCCGCCGAAGAACTCCGGCAGCATCAGCGACATCGACCAGACCAGCTCGCCCACGCCCAGCGTGATCATCGCGAAGGTGGTGCCCGACTTGCGGGTGCTCACATGCCCGAGCAGCAGCGCGAACAGCCCGCCGCCCAGGCCGCCCACCAGCGGCACCAGGCTGACCGGCAGCGCCAGAGTGCCGGCGCCGACCTGGTTGAGGGTGTGGATCGCCAGATAGGCGCCCAGGCCGCTGTAGACCGCATGGCCGAAGCTGAGCATGCCGCCCTGGCCGAGCAGCAGGTTGTAGGACAGGCAGACGATGATGGCGATGCCCATCTGCGACAGCATCGTCAGCGCGAAGCTGCTGCGCCACAGCAGCGGCGCCAGCACCAGCAGCAGCGCGAATCCCCCCCAGACCAGCCAGCGCCCGACGTTCCAGGGCTGGAAGCGGTAGCTGCGCCGGCGCGTGGCGGGCGTCTTCTTCTGCGTCGTCGTCGTTGTTGTCATCGGCATGGCCTCGGAACGGGCGAAGGTCAGGGAGGTCGCGGCCATGTCTTCAGCCCTCCCGGGTGCCCAGCAGACCGCGCGGGCGCAGGATCAGCATCAGCACCAGCAGCAGATAGGGCAGGATCGGCGCGGCCTGCGCCAGCGTGATGCGCAGCAGCGGCCAGCCCGGCGACTCCGGCCCGATGCCGGCATCCAGCAGCCGGTTGAGCAGCGTCGCCAGCGAGGCGTCGACCGTCAGCGGCAGGGTCTGCAGCAGCCCGACCAGGATCGACCCGGCAAAGGCCCCCGCCAGCGAGCCGATGCCGCCGACCACCACCACCACGAAGATGATCGAGCCGACGACCGCCGCCATCGACGGCTCGGTCACGAAGGTCACGCCGCCGATCACCCCGGCCAGGCCAGCCAGCGCACAGCCGCTGCCGAAGACCAGCATGAAGACGCGCGGCACGTCATGGCCGAGCGCCTCGGCCATTTCGGGGTGCGTCAGCGCGGCCTGGATGATCAGGCCGATGCGGGTGCGCGTCAGCAGCAGCCACAAGGCCAGCAGCATCAGCAGCGCCACCAGCATCATGAAGGCGCGCGTCATCGGGAAGCGCGAGCAGGCGACCTGCACGCCCTCGGCAGCGCGGCACATCGCCTCGGGCGCGGCGCCCCAGACCAGCGCGAGCCCGTCGCGCGAGGACTGCACCAGCGTGAAGGCCGGCCCCTGCAGCGCCGGCGGCGGCGTGAACGGCACCGAGCTGCGGCCCCACACCAGCTGCACCAGCTCCAGGATCACGTAGGACAGCCCGAAGGTGATCAGCAGCTCCGGCACATGGCCGTGGTGGTGCACCCGGCGCAGCACGCTGCGCTCGAACAGCGCGCCCAGCACGCCCACCGCCAGCGGCGCGAGCACCAGCGCCGGCCAGAAGCCGACCGCGCCGGAGATCATGAAGGCGATGTAGGCGCCGAGCATGTAGAAGCTGGCGTGGGCGAAGTTCAGCACGCCCATCATGCTGAAGATCAGCGTCAGGCCCGAGCTGAGCATGAACAGCAGCAGGCCGGAGCTCAGGCCGTTCAGGAGGTTGATGAGGATCTGGTCCACGGTGGATCCACGGTGCGAGGGGGTTGCGTGCTGGAATCATCGCGCAGGCGCGGCGTGGGCCCTCGCATCCGCGAGGGTGACGGCATGGGACGCGAGGGCGATGGCGCCCTTCTCCGTCATCCCCGCGCAGGCGGGGATCCACGCAGGGCACCGCCGGCGTTCACCCCGGCCGCTTCATCTGGCACGAGGTCGGCGTGCTGGCCACATAGGCCTCGTAGGTGGCCACCGGGGCGAGCGTGTAGCCGGTGTTCTCCGGCGAGTACGGGAACTTCGCGTCGGCCTTCTGCCAGCGGGTGATGTAGAGCGTTTGCTGCAGCTGGTGGTCGGTGCGGCGCATCTCGACCTCGCCGTTGAAGCTCCTCGTCTTCAGGCCTTCCAGCGCGGCGGCCACCTTCACCGGGTCGGTCGACTTCGCCTTGGCCATCGCCTCGCCCAGCAGCGTGTAGATGTGGATGACGCTGCCGGTGTAGAAGTCGGCGTTGAACTTCTTCTGGAACTCGTCGCGCCAGGCCGCCATCTGGCCGGGCAAGTGATAGTGGTTGTAGGAGACTTGGAAGACGCGGCCGTCGCCCTGCCCGCCCAGCGCGGTGGGCGTGCCGGTCACGCCGGTGTAGTAGGTGTAGAACTTGGCGGTGAGGCCCGCCTCGTTGGCGGCCTTCAGCAGCAGCGACAGGTCCGAGCCCCAGTTGCCGGTGATGACGGTGTCGGCGCCGCTGGCGCGGATCTTGGCCACATAGGGCGCGAAGTCACGCACCTGCGCCAGCGGATGCAGGTCCTCGCCGACGAACTGCACGTCCGGGCGCTTGCGGCCCAGGATCTCCTTGGCGTACTTGGCGACCTGGTGGCCGTGCGCATAGTTCTGGTTCAGCAGGAAGACCTTCTGGATGTCCTTCTGGTCCTTCATGAAACTGGTCAGCGCCTCCATCTTCATCGAGGTGTCGGCGTCCATGCGGAAGTGCCAGTAGCTGCACTTGCTGTTGGTCAGGTCGGGGTCCACCGCCGAGTGGTTCAGGTAGACGACCTCCTTGCCGGGGTTGCGCTCGTTGTGCTTGTTGATCGCGTCGATCAGCGCGGCCGCCGCGCCCGAGCCGTTGCCCTGGGTGACATAGCGGATGCCCTGGTCGATGGCGGCCTTCAGCGCGGTCAGCGACTCGGCCGGGCTGAGCTTGTTGTCGAAAGGCACGACCTCGAACTTCACGCCGGCCGCATTGCCCGCGCCGCTGAACTTCTCGGCGAAGAAGCGAAAGCTGTTGACCTGGTTCTGGCCGACCGGCGCCATCAGGCCCGACAGCGGATCGATCCAGGCGATCTTCACCGTCTCGCCCTTCTGGGCCAGCGCGCCCGAGCTGGCACCGGTCAGCAGCGCAAGCAGCGTGACCGCACGCGCCAGGGCGCCGGATCCGGCCTGGGCAACCTGGGGCACCTGGGTGACCTGAGGAACAGAGGAATGGGAAGAAGCGGAAGCGGGGCTGCGAACCATCTCGTCGTCTCCTTTTCATGTCGCCGGGCAGGCCGGTCTGGATGTGGAAAGGATGGTGGCCCCGCGTCGTCATCACCGCGTCAGGGATGTCCATTAGCGGCTGTCGCGGCCGGGACAAGACCGCGACAGCCCCGTCTCAGACCCCCGGCAGCCGGTGCTCGCGGAACATCTCGCGCAGCCGGGCCTTGAGCATCTTGCCGGTGGCCGTGTGCGGGATCTCGTCGACGAAGACCACGTCGTCGGGGATCTGCCACTTGGCGATGCGACCTTCATAGAAAGCCAGCAGCTGCTCGCGCGAGAGCTCGCGGCCGGGCTTGCGCACCACCACCAGCAGCGGACGCTCGTCCCATTTCGGGTGATGGCAGGCGATCGCGGCGGCCTCCAGCACGTCGGGATGCGCCATCGCGACGTTCTCCAGCTCGATCGAGCTGATCCACTCGCCGCCGGACTTGATCACGTCCTTGCTGCGGTCGGTGATCTGCATGAAGCCGTCGGCGTCGATCGAGGCCACGTCGCCGGTCGGGAACCAGGCCTGGCCGTCGAGCTGCTGCAGCGGCGACTCCTCGCGGTTCAGGTAGCCGCTGACCACCCAGTGGCCGCGCACCACCAGGTCGCCGGTGCTGCGGCCATCCCAGGGCTGGCGCTGGCCGCTGGCGCCGATGATCTCCATGTCGATGCCGTAGATCGCCCGGCCCTGCTTTTCCAGCAGGCGGTGGCGCTGCTCAGGGGGCAGGTCGCGGTGCTTGGCCTTGAGCCGGGACAGCGTACCCAGCGGCGACAGCTCGGTCATCCCCCAGGCGTGCAGCACCTCGACGCCGAAGTCGTCCTCGAGCGTGCGCATCATCGCCGGCGGACAGGCCGAGCCGCCGATGACGGTGCGCCGCAAGGTCGAGAGCTGCAGGCCGTTCTGCTTCATGTGGTTGATGACGCCCAGCCAGATGGTCGGCACGCCGGCGCTGAAGGTGACGCGCTCGGACTCGAACAGCGCATGCAGCGACTTGCCGTCCAGATGAGGCCCGGGAAACACCAGCCGGGCGCCGACCAGCGGGCCGCTGTAGGGCAGGCCCCAGGCGTTGACATGGAACATCGGCACCACCGGCAGGATGGTGTCGGACGAGGAGCAGGCCATCGCGTCCGGCAGCGCCGAGGCAAAGGCGTGCAGCACCGTCGAGCGGTGGCTGTAGACGGCGCCCTTCGGGTGGCCAGTGGTGCCGGAGGTGTAGCAGATGCAGGCGGCCTCGTTCTCGTCGAACTCCGGCCAGGCCCAGGCGCCGTTCTCGGCCTCGACCAGCGCCTCGTAGCACAGCAGGTCCGGGATCGTCGTGCTGGCCGGCATGTTGGCCTGGTCGGTCATCAGCACGAAATGGCGCACGCCGGGCAGGTGGGGCGCGAGCTTCTCGATCAGCGGCAGGAAGTTCAGGTCGAAGCACAGCACCCGGTCCTGCGCGTCGTTGATGATCCAGGCGATCTGCTCCGGGAACAGCCGCGGGTTGATGGTGTGCAGCACCCGGCGCGAGCCGGAGCTGCCGTAGTACAGCTCGAAGTGCCGGTAGCCGTTCCAGGCCAGCGTGCCGATGCGATCGCCGGGCTGCGTGCCCAGGCGGGCCAGCGCCTGCGCCAGCTGGCGGCTGCGCCGCTCCGCGTCGCGGTAGGTGTAGCGGTGAAGGTCGCCCTCGACGCGCTTCGAGACGATCTCGGTGTCGCCGCTGTGGCGGGCCGCATGGACCAGCAGCGAGGAGATGGTCAGCGGCATGGTCATCATGCGCGCGCTCAGTGCAGTGGGGGTCGTGTCGATGTCGGTCATGGGGCACCATCAGGGGGATCGGTCGTCTCAGTCTAGGAATCCCCCCCGGCGGACGGGACGCGGTTTTCCCGGGTGAAATGTCGTCTTGGTGACGGCCTGGCGTCGATCTTCGGACGATCGCGGCGCGATCCGCGCGCCGAATTCCCCCGGCCGGCGACCCCAGCGGCCCCTCGCCTACACTGCCGCGCATGACTGCCGACGCCCCCGCCTTCGATGCGCACGCACTGACCTGGATCAACCGCCATGCCCGCCTGCAGGCCCCGTTCGCCACGCCGCAGACCGGCGAGGCGCTGCCCGCGCCGCACTGGATCGCCACCAGCGACGCCGCCGCCGCCGAGCTGGGCTGGCCGGCCGACTGGTGGCAGGCGCCGGGCGCGCTCGAGGCCTTCTCGGCCGGCACGCCCTGGCCGGGCATGGCGCCGGTGGCCACCGTCTACAGCGGCCACCAGTTCGGCCAGTGGGCCGGACAGCTCGGCGACGGCCGCGCGCTGCTGCTCGGCGAGGTGGAGACGCCCGCCGGCCCGCGCGAGATCCAGCTCAAGGGCAGCGGGCGCACGCCCTATTCGCGCCGGGGCGACGGCCGCGCGGTGCTGCGCTCGTCGATCCGCGAGTTCCTGTGCTCGGAGGCGATGCACGGCCTGGGCATCCCGACCACCCGCGCGCTGGCGCTGATCGGCTCGTCCCTGCCGGTGCAGCGCGAGCGGGTCGAGACCGGCGCGATCGTCGTGCGCACCGCGCCGAGCTTCCTGCGCTTCGGCCATTTCGAGCACTTCTGCCACCATGCCCGCGCCGGCGACTACCGCGCGCTGCAGCAGCTGCTCGACGTCGTCATCGCGCATCACCACCCGGCCTGCCGCGAGGCCGACTTCCCCGCGGTGGCGATGCTGGCCGAGATCGCCCGGCGCACCGCCGAGATGATCGCCGCCTGGCAGTCGGTGGGCTTCTGCCACGGCGTGATGAACACCGACAACCTCTCCATCCTGGGCCTGACGATCGACTACGGCCCCTTCGGCTTCCTCGACGGCTTCGACCCGCAGCACATCTGCAACCACTCCGACCACCAGGGCCGCTACGCCTTCGCGCAGCAGCCGCAGATCGCCTGGTGGAACCTGCACGCGCTGGCGCAGGCGCTGGTGCCGCTGGCCGGCAGCGTGCCGGAAGAAGCCGCCGAGCGGCTCGGCGAGGCGCTGGGCGCCTACCCCGAGACGCTGCAGGCGGCGATGGGCCGGCGCCTGTTCGCCAAGCTCGGCCTGACGAGCCAGCAGGACGGCGACCGCGAGCTGCTCGACGACCTGATGCGCGAGATGGCGCGCTACCGCGCCGACCACACGCTGGTCTGGCGCCGGCTGGCCGATCAGCGCGCCGACGGCAGCGTGCCCGACACGCCCGAGCCCGCGCGCGATCTCTTCGTCGACATCGCCGCCTTCGACGCCTGGGCGGCGCGCTATGCCGCGCGGCTGCGCGCCGAGGGCAGCGTCGACGCCGAGCGGCGCGCGCGCATGAACGCGGTCAATCCGCGCTTCGTGCTGCGCAACCACCTCGCCGAGATTGCGATCCAGCGCGCCGAGGCGGGCGACTTCTCCGAAGTTCAGCGGCTGCTGGCGGTGCTGTCGCGCCCCTTCGACGAGCAGCCCGAACATGCCGACTGCGCTGCATTGCCGCCCGACTGGGCGCAGACGCTGGCGGTGTCGTGCTCGTCCTGAGCGGCCGAGACGCCCCGATCCCGGGAACAGGCGGCGGCACCGGCCGCGAGCTTCGCTAGACTCCGCCCTGCCCCGGCTGGCTCCGGCCCTTCAAGATCTAAGAAAACCGCCTGATGAAGATCCTTCTCGACTTCCTGCCGATCGTCCTCTTCTTCCTGACCTTCAACCAGGCCGAGAAACGCCCGGACGAGGCCGCCGCGCTGGCCACCGACTGGTTCGGCTTCATGGTCTCCGGCGGCGTGGTCGGCGCCAAGGAGGCGCCGGTGCTGCTCGCCACCGTGGTGGTCATCCTGGCCACCGTGCTGCAGGTCGTCTACCTGAAGCTGCGCGGCCAGAAGATCGACACGATGCTGTGGGTCAGCCTCGGCCTGGTGACGGTGATGGGCGGCGCCACCATCTACTTCCACAGCGAGACCTTCATCAAGTGGAAGCCCAGCGTGCTGTACTGGGTGATGGCCGCGGCCTTCTGGCTCAGCCCGATCCTGTCGGGCCGCAACCTGCTGAAGATGATGATGGGCGAGCAGGTGGAGCTGCCCGGCTTCGTCTGGCGCAACCTGAACCTGGCCTGGATCGGCTTCTTCAGCCTGATGGGCGTGCTCAACCTCTGGATCGCCTACAGCTACGACACCAGCACCTGGGTCACCTTCAAGTCCTTCGGCGGCATGGGCCTGATGCTGGTCTTCATGATCGCGCAGGGCATCTACATGAGCCGCCACATGAAGCCGGCCGAAGGCGACGAATCCCGCTGATCCGCCGCTGATCCGGCACGCTCCAGGACCCACTGACATGAACGCACCGAGAGTCTCCGTCTCCGCCATCGAGCAGGCGCTGCGCGACGCGCTGGCGCCCGAATCCCTGCAGGTCATCGACGAAAGCCATTTGCATGCCGGCCACGCCGGCGCCGCCTCCGGAGGACATTACCGGGTGCTGATCCGCAGCGCGCGCTTTGCCGGATCGAGCCGGATTGCCCGACATCGCCTCGTGTATGATGCCCTCGCCGGGCTGATCCCCCTGGGCATCCACGCCCTGGCCATCGAGGCCGATGCAGCCTGAGCGACACCGAACGCTGAACAAAGCAAAGGCTCTCCCACTCCATGAAGAAGCTCTCGATCGCTGTTTCCGCCGTCGCCCTCGCCGCGGCGCTGCTGCCGGCCCTGGCCTCGGCCCAGAACATCGCCATCGTCAACGGCAAGGCCGTGCCGAAGGCGCGCTTCGAATCGTTCATGACCCAGATCACCAAGCAGGGTGGCCAGGAACGCACGCCGGAGCTGGAGCAGCAGGTTCGTGACGAGATCGTGCTGCGCGAGATCTTCGTCCAGGAAGCCGAGCGTCGCGGCCTGCAGCGCGATCCGGAATTCCGCGCGCAGATGGAAGTCGCCCGTCAGAGCCTGCTGATCCGCGAGCTGTTCAACAACTACCAGAAGACCAGCCCGGTCAGCGACGACGACCTGAAGGCCGAGTACGAGCAGATCAAGTCGGCCAACAGCGGCAGCGAGTACCGCGCCCGCCACATCCTGGTCGAGAAGGAAGACGAGGCCAAGGCGCTGATCGCCCAGCTCAAGGGCGGCGCGAGCTTCATCGAGCTGGCCAAGGCCAACTCGAAGGATCCGGGCTCGGCACCGAACGGCGGCGACCTCGACTGGGCCTCGCCGGGCAACTTCGTGCCCGAGTTCTCGCAGGCCATGACCAAGCTCGCCAAGGGCAAGTTCACCGAAGAGCCTGTGAAGAGCCAGTTCGGCTACCACGTCATCCTGCTGGAAGACAGCCGCACCGCCGCCTTCCCGTCCTTCGACGAAGTCAAGCCGCAGCTGGCGCAGCGCGCCCAGCAGCAGAAGCTGGCCAAGTACCGCGACGACCTGAAGAACAAGGCCCGCACCGACTACAAGTTCGGCGCTCAGTGATCCACGACTGAGATCCCCGGCAAAAAGGCCCCGGCCGCGTGAGCGACCGGGGCCTTGTGCTTCAAGGGTGTGTCGTCAGACCTTGGCGGCGACCCAGCCCTGAACGCTGGCCAGTGCTTCGCTCAGCTTGGACGGATCGGTGCCGCCGGCCATCGCCATGTCCGGCTTGCCGCCGCCCTTGCCGCCGACCTGGCCGGCGACGAAGTTGACCAGCTCGCCGGCCTTGACGCGGCCGATGCTGTCGGCGGTCACGCCGGCGGCGATCTGAACCTTGGCGCCGTCGACCGCGGCCAGCACGATGGCGGCGGTCTTGAGCTTGTTCTTCAGCTGGTCCATCGTCGTGCGCAGCGTTGCGGCGTCGGCGCCTTCCAGGCGCGCGGCCAGCACCTTCAGGCCGCCCACGTCCACCGCCTGCGCCAGCAGCGCGTCACCCTGGCTGGAGGCCAGCCGGCCCTTGAGCGCGGCGACTTCCTTCTCCAGCGCGCGCAGCTGCTCCTGCAGGCCGCCGACACGGGCCTCGACCTCGGTCGGGGCGGCCTTGAGCGCACCGGCCACGCCGTTGACCGTGGCCTCCAGCGTCTGCAGATAGGCCAGCGCGCCCTCGCCCGTCACCGCCTCGATGCGGCGCACGCCGGCGGCCACGCCGGATTCGGCCACGATCTTGAACAGGCCGATGTCGCCGGTCGCCTTGACGTGCGTGCCGCCGCACAGCTCCTGGGTGCTGCCGATCGTCAGCACGCGCACCGTCTCGCCGTACTTCTCGCCGAACAGCATCATCGCGCCGGTCTTCTGCGCGTCGTCGATCGACATCAGCTGCGCCACGGTGCCGGCGTTGCCCAGCACCTCGGCGTTGACGATCGCCTCGATCTGGCGGATCTGCGCGTCAGTCACCGGCGCGTTGTGCGCGAAGTCGAAGCGGGTGCGCTCCGGCGTGACCAGCGAGCCCTTCTGCTGCACATGCGTGCCCAGCACCTCGCGCAGCGCCTTGTGCATCAGGTGGGTGGCGCTGTGGTTGCGCACGATGCGCGCGCGGCGCTCGCCGTCCACCTTGGCGGTGAAGACATCGCCGACCTTGACCGAGCCTTCGACGACGCGGCCCTGGTGGCCGAACACGTCGGCCTGGATCTTGACGGTGTCCTCGATCACGACGCGGGTCGTGCCGTTGCGCAGCTCGCCCGAGTCGCCGACCTGGCCGCCCGACTCGGCGTAGAACGGGGTGTGGTCGAGCACGACCACCGCATCGTCGCCGGCACCGGCGGCCTCGACCTGCGTGCCGTCGACATAGACCGCGACCACCTTCGAGGTCTCGCAGACCAGGTGCTCGTAGCCGTGGAAGGCGGTGGCCACGCCGTCATAGGCCAGACCGGCGGCCATCTTGAACTTGCCGGCGGCGCGCGCCTGCTCGCGCTGGCGGTTCATCGCCGCGTCGAAGCCGGCGCTGTCGACCGTCACGCCGCGCTCGCGGCAGACATCGGCCGTCAGATCGACCGGGAAGCCGTAGGTGTCGTGCAGCTTGAACGCCGTCTCGCCGTCGACCTGCTTCGTGTCGCCGGCCAGCGCGTTCTCCAGGATCTCCATGCCGTTGGCGATGGTCTGGAAGAAGCGCTCCTCCTCGGTCTTCAGCACCGCGAAGATGCGGTCGGCGTTCTGGCGCAGCTCGGGATAGGCGTCGCCCATCTCGACCGCCAGCGGATGCACCAGCGTGTGGAAGAACGGCGCGCGGGCGCCGAGCTTGTAGCCGTGGCGGATCGCGCGGCGGGCGATGCGGCGCAGCACGTAGCCGCGACCCTCGTTGCTCGGGATCACGCCGTCGGCGATGGTGAACGAGCAGGCGCGGATGTGGTCGGCGATGACCTTCAGGCTCGGGCTGGTGGCGTCACAGCCGGCGCCGCCGTCGGTCACGCCCGCGGCGAAGTCGACCGCGTTCTTGGCCGCGGCCAGCAGGTTCTGGAACAGGTCGATCTCGTAGTTGCTGTGCTTGCCTTGCAGCACAGTGGTGATGCGCTCCAGGCCCATGCCGGTGTCGACCGAGGGCTTGGGCAGCGGGTGCATCACGCCGTCTTCGGTGCGGTTGAACTGCATGAAGACGTTGTTCCAGATCTCGATGTAGCGGTCGCCGTCTTCATCCGGGCTGCCCGGAGGGCCGCCGGCCACGTCCGGGCCGTGGTCGTAGAAGATTTCGGTGCACGGGCCGCAGGGGCCGGTGTCGCCCATCATCCAGAAGTTGTCGGACATGTAGCGTCCGCCCTTGTTGTCGCCGATGCGCACGATGCGCTCGGCCGGCACGCCGACCACCTTGTTCCAGATCTCGTAGGCCTCGTCGTCCTCGGAGTAGACGGTGACCCAGAGCTTGTCCTTGGGCAGCTTGAAGTGCTCGGTCAGCAGCTCCCACGCGAACGAGATCGCGTCGTGCTTGAAGTAGTCGCCGAACGAGAAGTTGCCCAGCATCTCGAAGAAGGTGTGGTGCCGCGCGGTGTAGCCCACGTTGTCCAGGTCGTTGTGCTTGCCACCGGCGCGGATGCACTTCTGCGAGGTGGTGGCGCGGCTGTAGGCGCGCTTGTCGAAGCCCAGGAACACGTCCTTGAACTGGTTCATCCCGGCGTTGGTGAACAGCAGCGTCGGGTCGTCGCCCGGCACGACCGGGCTGGAGGCGACGATCTGGTGGCCCTTCGACTCGAAGAACTTCAGGAAGGTGGAACGGATTTCGGAGGCTTTCATCCTTGGGCTTTCGACGGCTGGCCGGGTGGCCTGGGGTGAGCGGAGCAAAGTTTTCGATTATAGAAGTTCGCCCTCGGGGCGGTCGCCCGAGTCGCCGCTGTCGCGCCCTCCGGCGCGGATGCGCTCGGCGAGGAAGTCGAACAGGCGCTCCTCGCCGCAGAAGGCGACGTTGAAGCGGATCCAGGCGGTGGGCTGCATCGTGGCGGTGAACAGGTGGCCGGGGCCGAGCATGATGTCGCTCTCGGCGGCCTGGTTGGAGAGCGCGCCGGCGTCGGGCAGCTGCGGATGGCGCGCCCACAGGAACATGCCGGCCTTCGGCTCGGAGAAGATCTCGAAGCCGAGGCGCGCCAGCCGTCCCGCGACCCGCTGGTGCGCCTCGGCCAGGCGGTCGCGCAGCGCCTTCAGGTGCTTGCGCCAGCGCCCCTCGGTCAGCGCGCCATAGACCAGCCGCTCGCTGAACTCCGACGAGGTCAGGCCCGAGATCATCTTCAGCTGCGCCAGGTCCTCGATCAGGTCCGGGTGCGCCACCAGATAGCCCACGCGCAGGTTCGGCGAGATGGTCTTGGAATAGCTGCCGACATAGATCACCCGCGAGAGCTGGTCCAGGCTGGCCAGCGACGGGCGCGGCTCCGGGTCCAGGTCGACGTAGATGTCGTTCTCGACGACGAGGAAGTCATGCTTCTCGGCCAGCTGCAGCACCCGGTGCAGGTGCGCGAGCTGCGCGGTCGAGCCGGTCGGGCTCTGCAGGCGCGGCTGGGTGAAGAAGACCTTCGGGCGGTGCTCGACGATGAGCTTCTCGAGCGTGGGCAGGTCATAGCCGTGCGGCGTGCGCGGCACGCCCACCAGCTTGGCGCCGGCGAAGCGCAGCGAGAACAGCAGGTTGGCGTAGCCGGGGTCGTCGACCAGCACCGCGTCGCCTGCGCGCACCAGGCGGCGCGCGGCCAGATCGAGCGCCTGGCTGGAGCCCTGCGTGAGCAGCACCTGCTCGGGCGCGATGGCGATCTCCTGCTCGGCCATCGCGTCGCGGATGAACTCGCGCAGCGACGGGAAGCCCTTGGGATCGCCGTAGCCGCCCAGGTCGATGCTGTCGGCCGCCAGCGCACGCAGGCTGCGGCGCACGCCGTCCTCGAACAGCCACTCGTGCGGCAGCCAGCCGCAGCCGGCCTTCATCGACAGATGGCGGTTCTCGAAGATCTTGCGCAGGTACCAGGCCGAATCGAAGCTGTAGCCGCCGCCGGGCACGCCGGGCGGGCCGGATTCGCGGTTCTCGACCGCCGCGCGCTTGCGCACGAAGAAGCCGGAATGCGGCCGCGACACCAGGTAGCCGAGCGCGACCAGGCGGTCGTAGGCCTCGACGACGGTAAAGACGCTGACCTCGTGCGCATGGGCGAACTGGCGGATCGAAGGCACCTTGGTGCCGGCACGCAGGGACCCGTCGTCGATCAGGCGGCGCAGGCCGTCGACGATCTGGGTGACCAGCGGGATGGAGGACTGGGGCTGGAGAGTGAACATGGCTGGCGACAAGTCTAGCGCCGTGCCGGCCCCCGCTCGCCGCGGCTGTACCGGTGCCGGAACCTGCACAGTGCGCAAGCCGATCGCGCGCGCTGTACATGGTCCGTGCCCGGGCCCGCCCCTAGAGTCGAAGCCTTCGATTCCCGACCCCGACTCACCCTGCCAGGACCCTCCCCGATGCAACGCGAACCGAACCTGACCAACGCCGCCCTGATGGCCCGCCGCCGCGCCGCCCTGCCCGCCGGGCTGGGCCAGGCCCACGAAGTCTTCGTCGACCGGGCCGAGAACGCCGAGGTCTGGGACGTCGAGGGCCGTCGCCTGATCGACTTCGCCGGTGGCATCGCGGTGCTGAACACCGGCCACCGCCACCCGGCGCTGGTCGAGGCGGTCAAGGCGCAGCTCGACCGCGTCACGCACACCTGCTTCCAGGTGCTGGCCTACGAGCCCTACGTCGAGCTGGCCGAGCGCCTGAACACGATGGCCCCGGGCGCCTTCGCAAAGAAGAGCTTCTTCATGACCACCGGCGCCGAGGCGGTCGAGAACGCGGTCAAGGTCGCGCGGGCCTACACCAAGCGCTCGGCGGTCATCGCCTTCGGCGGCGGCTTCCACGGCCGCACGATGATGGGCATGGCACTGACCGGCAAGGTCGTGCCGTACAAGGTCGGCTTCGGCCCCTTCCCGGCCGAGGTCTACCACGCCAAGTTCCCCTGCGCGCTGCACGGCGTGAGCACCGCCGACGCGATGGCCTCGATCGAGGCGCTGTTCAAGTACGACGTCGAGCCTTCGCGCGTGGCCGCGATCATCCTGGAACCGGTGCAGGGCGAAGGTGGCTTCTACGAGGCCCCGATCGACTTCGTCAAGGCGCTGCGCGAGCTGTGCGACCGCCACGGCATCCTGCTGATCGCCGACGAGGTCCAGACCGGCGCCGGCCGCACCGGCCGCTGGCTGGCCTGCGAAAGCTGGTTCGAGCAGGCGGGCGTGGCGCCGGACATCATCACGATGGCCAAGTCGCTGGGCGGTGGCTTCCCGCTGTCGGCGATCATCGGCCGCGCCGAGGTGATGGACGCGCCGGCCCCGGGCGGCCTGGGCGGCACCTACTCGGGCAACCCGCTGGCCTGCGCCGCGGCGCTGGCGGTGATCGAGACCTTCGAGAAGGAAAAGCTGCTGGAGCGCAGCCAGGCGGTGGGCGAGCGCCTGAAGGCCGGCCTGAAGCAGATCGCCGAGCGTCACAGCGCGATTGGCGACATCCGCGGCCCCGGCGCGATGATCGCCATCGAGCTGTTCACCGACGGTGATCTGGCCCGCCCGGACGCCGACCGCACCCGCCGCATCGTCGCGGAAGCCCTGCGCCGGGGCCTGATCCTGCTGTCGTGCGGCGTGTACGCCAACGTCATCCGCATCCTGGTGCCGCTGACCGCCTCCGACGCGGTGCTCGACGAAGGCCTGGCGCTGCTGTCGGACTGCTTCGACGCGACGGCCTGACGGTCCGGGGGGTGGCGTGGGTGCCCGCCTTCGCGGGCATGACGATGAAGGGATGGGCATGACGGAGACGAGTTTCCCGTCATCCTCGCGAAGGCGAGGACCCACGCACGACCACCCCGCCCCCATCCCCGCTTCATCCCTCCTCTCGTCTCCTCTCGTCCTCCGCCTCGACGACCACGAGGCCGGCCAAAAGCGCCTTTATTTTTCAAGACTGCCGGCGAAGCCGGAAGGCTCTGAAGCGAATTAGCAGCTTGAACCTGTACAGCCGGGTTCTGCGTTTAGCGGTTTGCAAATCGCGTAGCTGTTAGTATTTAAAATGACAGGAAGGCCTGAAATCCGGACCTGCTCCAAGCCGGAGCAGCGGCGACTCCCCTTCGGCACGCTGTCAACTTTCTGCAACATGGCGCGTGAGCCGGAAAAATTTTTCTGTCCATCGCCCGGGCCTGATGGCGCGCATTGGGGCGAATTTTGTGCGTTTCCACCGCATCGAAAACGATTTCAGCAGGGCTTTGCGGTACCCAAGCCTCTTTTCGGGGCATGCACCGCACCAGTGCCAGACATGCCGCACCGCTCTTGAACAGAGGGCAAGTCTGTACAGGCAGTACCGCCTGCACAGTGCGTCGGCGTCGGGCCCTGTCTGTGCATGTTGTCGCGACAAGCCCCCTCCTACAGTCCGGGCGTCCTGCAGCACGGACCCCTTGTCCGCCGCGCCCCGCGTCGAGCCTTTCCCCGATCCACTCCCGAGCACCCGAAGACGATGAGCAACCCTGCCCTGGTTCAATTCAAAGGCGTCCAGAAGACCTATGACGGTCTGAGTCTGGTGGTGCGCAATCTCGATCTGGACATCCGCCGCGGCGAGTTCCTGTCGCTGCTGGGCCCGTCGGGTTCGGGCAAGACCACCACGCTGATGATGCTGGCCGGCTTCGAGTCGCCCACCGCCGGCGAGATCCTGCTCGACGGCAAGCCCATCACCCGCACGCCGCCGCACAAGCGCAACTTCGGCATGGTGTTCCAGAACTACGCGCTGTTCCCGCACATGACGGTGGCGGCCAACGTGGCCTATCCGCTGACGGTGCGCAAGGTGCCCAAGGTGGACATCGACAAGCGCGTGGCGCGCGCGCTCGACATGGTGCAGCTCGGCGGCAAGGGTGACCGTTTTCCCTCGCAGCTCTCCGGCGGCCAGCAGCAGCGCGTGGCGCTGGCGCGTGCGCTGGTGTTCGAGCCGCAGCTGGTGCTGATGGACGAGCCGCTGGGCGCACTCGACAAGCAGCTGCGCGAGCACATGCAGATCGAGCTGAAGGAGCTGCACCGCCAGCTCGGCGTGACCTTCGTCTACGTCACGCACGACCAGGGCGAGGCGCTGACGATGAGCGACCGCGTTGCCGTCTTCAACGACGGCCTGATCCAGCAGATCGACATCGTCGACCGCCTCTACGAGACGCCCTCGAACCGCTTCGTCGCCGGCTTCGTCGGCGACAGCACGGTGCTGGAGGGCACGCTGGGCGCCGACGACCACCACGGCCGCTGCGAGCTGGTGCTGCCCACCGGCGAGCGCCTGGCCGGCGTCAACGTCAACCAGGTCCAGCCCGGCAGCCGCGTGACCGCCTCGGTGCGCCCGGAGCGCATCGAGGCGATGCTGACCCAGCCGGCGGCCAACGACAGCAACATCATCCAGGCCGCGATCAACGACGTCATCTACTTCGGCGACCACCTGCGCCTGCGCTGCGCGGTGGCCGGCCAGGCCCAGGCCACCGTCAAGGTGCCGCTGGGCGACCAGGCGCCGCAGGCCGGCCAGCCGGTGTGGCTGCGCATCGCGCCGCAGTTCCTGCGCGTCTACGCCTGAGCCGTCCGCCCTTTCCTTCCTTTTTTCCCCCGCCCCTTCCGCTCTCACAGAGGAACCCTCGTCATGAAGAACGCTACCGTTTCCCTGGTCGTGGCCGCCGCGGCCTCGCTGCTGGCCGGCTCGGCGCTCGCGCAGAGCCAGCTGACCGTCGTCAACTTCGGCGGGGCCAATGGCAACGCGCAGAAGAAGGCCTATGTCGAGCCCTTCGAGAAGGCCACCGGCACCAAGATCGTCGGCGTCGAATACAACGGCGAACAGGCCAAGATCAAGGCCATGGTCGAGACGAAGAAGGTGACCTGGGACGTCGTCGAGGTCGAGAGCCCGGACGCGGCACGCGGCTGCGACGAGGGCCTGTTCGAGAAGATCGACTGGGCCAAGGTCGGCAACAAGGCCGACTTCCAGCCGGCGGCGGTGCAGGAGTGCGGCGTCGGCATCTTCATCTGGTCGACCGTCATGGCCTACAACGGCGACAAGCTGAAGGACGGCCCCAAGACCTGGGCCGATTTCTGGGACACCAGGAAGTTCGCCGGCAAGCGCGGCATGCGCAAGGGCGCGCGCTACAACCTCGAGTTCGCGCTGATGGCCGACGGCGTGCCGTCGAAGGACGTCTACAAGGTGCTGGGCACGCCGGCCGGCGCCGAGCGCGCGTTCAAGAAGATGACCGAGCTCAAGCCCTCGATCCAGTGGTGGGAAGCCGGCGCGCAGCCGCCGCAGTTCCTGGTCGCCGGTGACGTGGTCATGACCACCGCCTACAACGGCCGCATCGACGCCGCGCAGCGCGAAGGCAAGAACCTGCAGATCAGCTGGACCGGCGGCATCTATGACCTGGACTACTGGGTCATCCCGAAGGGCACGCCGAACAAGGACCTGGCGATGAAGTTCATCGCCTCGGCCTCGCAGCCGGCCGCCCAGGCCGAATACGCCAAGCTGATCTCCTACGGCCCGACCAACAACAAGGCCCTGGGCAACCTGGATGCCAAGACCCTGGCGCTGCTGCCGACCTCGCCGGCCAACTCGAAGGACGCGCTGAAGTTCGACATCACCTTCTGGGCCGACCAGGGCGAGGCGCTGGAGAAGCGCTTCGCCGCCTGGGCCGCCCAGTAAGTCCGCCGAACGCGCCTCGCCTCCTGCCCGACTGACGCCTGCCTCGACCATGCACAGCCTCGCCCTCGACGATCAGGCCGCCGCCGCCCCGCGCGGCCAGGACCTCGCCCGTGCCCTCCAGCGCGCCGAGCGCCGCCGCAAGCTGACGGCCGTCAGCCTGACCCTGCCGCTGCTGGTCTTCCTGCTGCTGACCTTCCTGGTGCCGATCGGCGCGCTGCTCAAGCGTGCGGTCGAGAACCCGGAGGTGGCCGACGTGCTGGTGCACACCGGCGGGGCGCTCTCGGGCTGGAACCGCCAGGACCTGCCGCCGGCGGCGGCCTTCGCCGGTCTGGCGAAGGACCTGGGTGCGCTGCCCGACAGCGCGCAGGCCGGCACGCTGGCGCGGCGCCTGAACTCCGAGGTGCCGGGCGCGCGCTCGCTGGTCATGAAGACCTACCGGGCGCTGCCGCTGGGCGAGGGCCTGAGCCCCGAGCAGACGCGCGACCGCCTGATCGAGGTCGATGCGCGCTGGGGCGAGGCGCTCTACTGGCAGGCGATCGCCAAGAACGCCAGCCGCTGGACGCCCGACTACCTGCTCGCCGCGGTCGACCTGCACCGCGACGCCGCCGGCCACATCGAGGCCATGCCGACCGAGCAGGCGGTCTTCGGCAAGATCCTGCTGCGCACCTTCAACATCTCGGCGGTGGTCACGGTGCTGTGCCTGCTGCTGGCCTATCCGCTGGCCTACTGGCTCTCGACGATGGAGGCGCGCCGCGCCAACCTGCTGATGATCCTGGTGCTGGTGCCGTTCTGGACCTCGATCCTGGTGCGGGTCGCGGCCTGGATCGTGCTGCTGCAGCGCGAGGGCCTGGTCAACTCGGCGCTGGTCGGCACCGGCCTGATCGACGAGCCGCTCGCGCTGCTGTTCAACCGCACCGGCGTGGTCATCGCGATGGTGCACATCCTGCTGCCCTTCATGATCCTGCCGCTGTACAGCGTGATGAAGTCGGTGCCGCCGACCTATCTGCGCGCGGCCATCAGCCTGGGCAGCTCGCCGCTGGCGGCCTTCTTCCGCGTCTATGTGCCGCAGACCTGGTCGGGCGTGGGGGCCGGCGCGCTGCTGGTCTTCATCCTGAGCATCGGCTACTACGTGACGCCGGCGCTGCTGGGCGGCGCCGACGACCAGATGCTGTCGTACTACATCGCCCAGTACACCAACGTCGAGATCAACTGGGGCATGGCCTGCGCGCTGGGCGCGGTGCTGCTGACGGCCACGCTGATCCTGTATGGCGTCTACCGCCGCATGGTCAAGTCCGAGCTGAGCCTGGGCTGAGCACCGGCCCAAGAAGCAAGAAGAAGGAAGACGACCGATGAACGCGATCCTGTCCGCGATGAACCCGCAGTTCCCGGCGTACGCCACGCTGGCCGACAAGCTCGGCTGGTGGCTGATGCGCCTGTTCTGCATCGGGATGCTGGTGTTCCTGCTGCTGCCGATCCTGGTGATCGTGCCGCTGTCCTTCTCGTCGAGCTCCTTCCTGGCGTATCCGATGCCGGGCTGGTCGCTGCAGTGGTACGAGAACCTGTTCAACGCGCCGGAGTGGGGCCGCGCCGCACGCAACAGCTTCATCGTGGCGCCGGCGGCCACGGTGCTGGCCACCGTGCTGGGCACGCTGGCAGCGGTGGGCCTGTCGCGCACCGACTTTCCCGGCAAGGGCCTCCTGATGAGCATCCTGATCGCGCCGATGGTGGTGCCGATCGTGGTGGTGGGCGTGGCCTGCTACCTGTTCTTCGCCAAGCTGGGCTTCGCCGACAGCTACCTCGGCCTGATCGTGGTGCACGCCGCGCTGGGCGCGCCCTTCGTGCTGACCACCGTGCTGGCGACGCTGCAGGGCTTCAACCACAACCTGGTGCGCGCCTCGCTCAGCCTGGGCGCCGGCCCGGTCGAGACCTTCTTCCGCATCACGCTGCCGGTGATCGCGCCGGGCGTGATCTCGGGCGCGCTGTTCGCCTTCGCGACCTCCTTCGACGAGGTCGTGGTGACGCTGTTCGTGGCCGGCCCGGAGCAGGTGACGCTGCCGCGCCAGATGTTCACCGGCATCCGCGAGAACATCAGCCCGACCATCGCCGCGGTGGCCACGCTGCTGACGATCTTCACCACCGGCCTGATGCTGGCGCTCGAGTGGATCCGGGGCCGCCGCGCATGAGCACCCCACTGCCCCCCCGGTCGCTGAACCAGCCGCTCGGCGGCAACGAGATGCCGCGCTTCGGCGGCCTGGCCTCGATGATGCGCCTGCCGGTGGCCACTTCGGCCGCCGGCCTGGACGCCGCCTTCATCGGCGTGCCGCTGGACATCGGCGCCTCCAACCGGGCCGGCGCGCGCTTCGGCCCGCGCCAGATCCGCGCCGAGTCCAGCCTGATCCGGCCCTACAACATGGCCACGGGCGCCGCGCCCTTCGACGCGCTGCAGGTCGCCGACCTGGGCGACGTGCCGATCAACACCTACTCGCTGGAAAAGTCGGTCGACATCATCACTGACTTCTACCGCGAGGTGCTCGGCCACGGCTGCGTGCCGCTGACGCTGGGCGGCGACCACACCATCGCGCTGCCGATCCTGCGCGCGGTGGCCGAGCGCCACGGCCCGGTCGCGCTGATCCATGTCGACGCCCACGCCGACGTCAACGAGGAGATGTTCGGCGAGCGCATCGCGCACGGCACGCCCTTCCGCCGCGCGGTGGAGGAAGGCCTGCTGCAGACGAACAAGGTCTGGCAGATCGGCCTGCGCGGCTCGGGCTACGCCGCCGACGACTTCGACTGGCCGCGCCGCCAGGGCTTCACGATCATCCCGGCGCACGAGGTCTGGTGGCAGTCGCTGGCGCCCATCATGGACAAGGTGCGCGCGGTCATCGGCGATGCGCCCTGCTACCTCAGCTTCGACATCGACGGCATCGACCCGGCCTACGCCGGCGGCACCGGCACGCCCGAGATCGGCGGCTTGAACGTGCCGCAGGCGCTGGAGATCATCCGCGGCTGCCGCGGCCTGAACCTGGTGGGCGCCGATCTGGTCGAGGTCTCGCCGCCGTACGACGCCAGCGGCAACACCGCGCTGCTGGGCGCGAACCTGCTGTACGAGATGCTGTGCGTGCTGCCGGGGGTGCCGGTGCGCTGAGGCGCCGGGCGCGCCCAGCGCCAGCACCGCCCCGTCATCACCGCCCGAAGCCCCTCGTGGGTGCCCGCCTGCGCGGGCATGACGGAGACGGTGTGCATGGCGGAAACGGTGTGCATGGCGGAAACGGTGCTCTCGTCATCCGACGGAGACAGCGGTTTCGTCATCCTCGCGAAGGCGAGGACCCACGCCCCGCCCCCGCCCCCGCCCGCTCGCGCAGCATCTCCCAGAGCTGCCCCGGCCCGAGCAGCGCGTCCAGCAGCCCGCCGCGCAGGCGCTCGGAGCCCAGCGCCTGGGTGCTCATCTTCTGGTGCGCGTCGAAGGCGTCCATGATGGCGTCGAGCAGCGCCTGACCGAGGTCGGGCGAGCTGGCGAACTGCTCCTTGCTGTTGCTGGCGGCCTGCTGCACCAACAGTTCGTTCTCCAGCAGCTTGCCCTTCAGTGCGCCGTTCACGTAGACCAGCTGGTCGGTGTCCGAAAGCTCGCCTTCGAACAGGCCGTTCACCTTCTCGATGATCTCGGCCAGATAGTCCTTCTGCTTCTCCTGCACGCCGCCGGTGCCCGCGCCCTCCATGGGTGCCAGGGGATAGGTGCCGGTCGGCGTCAGGCCCAGGGGCTGGGCGCCGCGGTTCTTCAGGTTGTGGTGGGTCAGCACCACCCGGCTCAGGTCGACCGTGTCGCGCTCGCGGCCGAAGTCCAGCAGCGGGATGAGCCGCTTGAAGAACAGGAAGCGCTTCTCGATGGCCGTGTTGCCGTAGTCGAAGATCTGGCTCAGGAAGGCGTAGAGGCGCACGTAGGCCCCCATGTCGCCCTTGAAGAGCAGCAGCGCGTCCAGCGTGTCCCGGGCGGCCTGGGCCGCCTTGTCGTCACCGAGGCGCTCGGCGTGCAGCTTCTCGGCCTGGGCGGCCTTGTAGCGCTTGAGCAGGCGGTCGGCCACGGGGGCTATTGTCCCGTCGAGCTGCTTTTGCGTGCCGTTCGGGTCGAGGTCGACCTTGGCGACCCGGTCCACCTCGAACTCGTCGTAGTGGCCCGCCGCGTCGAGCTTGGCGCGCAGGTCGTAGACGAGGTGGGGGTCGGTCGTCGCCTCCAGCTCGGCGGTCTGGTAGTAGGTCTGGAAGGCCGCCAGCACCTGGGCCGGGTCGTTGACGAAGTCGAGGATGTAGGTGGTGTCCTTGCCGGGGTGGGCGCGGTTCAGGCGCGACAGCGTCTGCACCGCCTGGATGCCGCCCAGCATCTTGTCCACGTACATGCCGCACAGCAGCGGCTGGTCGAAGCCGGTCTGGAACTTGTTGGCCACCAGCAGCAGGTGGTTCTGAGGCTCCTTGAAAGCCTCGCGGATGTCGCGCCCCTTGAGCGCCGGATTGATGTCCTTGCTGCTCTCGCTGACCGGCGCCGGGTAGCTCTCGGCGTCGTCGACCTCGCCGGAGAAGGCGGTCAGCACGCCCAGCTCGTAGCCCTGCCGGGCGATGTAGGCGCGCACCGCCTTCTGCCAGCGCACGGCCTCCTTGCGGCTGGCCACCACCACCATGGCCTTGGCGCGGCCCTCCAGCAGCGGCTGCACGTTCTCGCGGTAGTGCTCGACGACGATCTGCACCTTCTGCGCGATGTTGTAGGGGTGCAGCCGCACCCACTGCATGATCCCCTTCATCGCGGCGCTGCGTTCGACCTGCTCTTCGCCGAGCTCCTGGCCGTCGTGCGCGAGCTTGAAGGCCAGCTTGTAGCTGGTGTAGTTCTTCAGCACGTCGAGGATGAAGCCCTCCTCGATGGCTTGGCGCATCGAATAGACGTGGAAGGGCTGCGGCAACCCGTCCTCGCCCGGCCGGCCGAACAGCTCCAGCGTCTTGGCCTTGGGGGTGGCGGTGAAGGCGATGTAGGTCAGCCCCTTGGCCGCCGCGCCTGCGCTGGCCTTGGCCTCCATCTGCGCGGCCAGCAGCGCCTCGGTGTCCAGCTCGCCGCCGTCCTGCAGATCCCTGGAAACAGCGGCCCACTCCTCGGCCGACAGCAGTTGCTTGAGCTTGGCCGCCGCCTCGCCGGTCTGCGAGCTGTGCGCCTCGTCGGCGATGACGGCGAAGCGCTTGCCCTCGGTGGCGGCCAGCGCCTGCACCGCCTGCAGCGCGAACGGGAAGGTCTGGAGGGTGCAGACGATGATCTTCTTGCCGTCCTTCAGCGCCTGCGAGAGCTGCGCGCTCTTGCTGCCGGCCTCGTTGCTGATGCGGGCCACCACGCCGGTGGTGCGCGCGAAGTCGAACAGCGCCTCCTGCAGCTGCGCGTCCAGCACGTTGCGGTCGCTGACCACCAGCACGCTGTCGAAGACCTTGGCGTTCTGCGCATCGTGCAGGTCGGCCAGGAAGTGGGCCGTCCAGGCGATGGAGTTGGTCTTGCCCGAGCCGGCCGAGTGCTGGATCAGGTAGCGTTCACCGGCACCGTTGGCCAGCACATCGGCCACGAGCTTGCGCGTGGCGTCGAGCTGGTGGTAGCGCGGAAAGATCACCGCCTGGAGCTGCCCCTTGTCGTCGCGCTTGCCGACGAGGTAGCGGTGCAGGATCTCCAGCCAGCTCTCGCGCGCCCACACCTCTTCCCACAGGTAGGCGGTGGCGTAGCCCTCGGGGTTGGGCGCGTTGCCGGCCGCACCGTCGTGGCCGCGGTTGAAGGGCAGGAAGCGGGTCGAGGTGCCCGCCAGCCGGGTACTCATCATCACCTCGCTCTGGCTGACGGCGAAGTGCACCAGCGCGCCGCCGGGAAAGGCCAGCACCGGCTCGGGCACGCCCCCCTTCGGGTGCGGCAGGCGGTCATGGCGGTACTGATCGACCGCGTCGTGCACGCTCTGCGTGAAGTTGCTCTTGAGCTCGGCGGTCGCCACCGGCAGGCCGTTGAGGCACAGCACCAGGTCCAGCGCATCCCTGGGCTGGTTGGGCGAGTGGTGCACCTGGCGCAGCACGCGCAGGCGGTTGGCGGCGTAGCGCGCCTGCGTGGCCGGGTTCAGGTCCAGCGCGGGCTTGAACTGCGCCAGCGCCAGCGGCTCCTTCAAGCCCAGCAGCTCCAGGCCGCGGCGCAGCAGCTCCAGCGTGCCGCGCTCGTTCAGGCCCTTGCGCAGCCGGTCGGCCAGCACGGCGAGCGCGCCCGGCTCGCCGTGGGTCTTGCACAGGCGCTGCCACGCCTCGGGCTGGCTGGCCTCGATCCAGGCCCGCAGATCAGGCAGGTAGAGCCCGCGCGCGGTATCGAACTCGCGCGCGGCGCCGTCCTCGTTCAGCCAGCCATGCGCGCCGAGGTGCTGGCAGATCTCGGCCTCGAAGTGGATTTCGCGGTGCAGCGATGACACGGTCTCTCCCTGGTGTGTCGTCTGGTTGGGTGTCTGGTGTCGTGTGGTGTTCAGTCGGCCGCGTCCGGCGCCGTCATGTCGGGCACCAGGGGCAGGCCTTGCATGGACCGCCTGACCGCATCCTCGATCGCGTCGAGCACCTGGGGCTGCACGCGCTCCGCAAACCGCTTGCGGCGGTTGTTGGACAGCACGCCGCCGTTCTGGTGGATCGTCACGATGAGGGTGGACAGATCGCTGCCGCGCAGGTCATGGCGGGCGTCGATGTGGCGTCTGACCTGATCGAACAGCGTCAGGAACTCCACCTCCTGGCGCATGTGGATGTCCAGGGCAGCTTCGGCCATGTTCAGCGTGAAGGCGGCCGCGTCCGTCAGGTCCATGGTCCGGAACCAGAGGTCGGCGCCCTCGGTCCAGTCATAGGCGTAATGCTCGTCGCCCGCCCAGGTCACCTGACACAACTGGCGCGCAGGCTGGCTGAAGGCGGTCAGCGCGCTCAGGTAGGCCGCCTCGTGCTTCTTCATCGCCACCGAGACCGGCAGCAGGAACTGCGGCGGCAACAGGCGCGTCTGTCCCAGGCAGTGATGGATCAGAAACCGCGACAGGCGGCCGTTGCCGTCCATGAAGGGGTGGATGAACACAAAGGCAAAGGACACCACGGCCGCATGGACCAGGGCGTCCAGCCCGGCGGGGCGCTGGTTGGCCAGACGCATCAGGCCCTCCATCAGCGCCACGGCCAGCTCCGGTGCCGGTGGCACGTAGGTCACGCCGACGGCGCCCGGCACGTCCCTTTGCAGCCGGTTCTGTTCGGTGCGGAACTGCACCGCCATGTCGTACGGATTGGACAGGGTGGCGTTCTGCAGCTCCACCAGCATCTCTTCGGTGATCGGCCGCTGCTCATGCGCGCGTCGCAGCAGGGCGGCGAACCGAGCGGTCTTGTCCTGGCTGGGCGCTTCGCCCTCGATGGCGAAGGAGCCTTCGGTCTCGCTCAGGTAGGCCCAGTTCAGGGCACGCTCCAGCATGGCGGCGCCCACTGATTGGGCGAACGCCTGGGCCTGCGCCAGGATGTCCCGGCCCACGAGCGCCTGGATGGCGGGCGTCCTGCGCACCACGGGGCAGAAGTCCAGCTCGCCCAGGCCGTTGAATTCGATGCGCCAGCGCGCATCACGCCGGGCCACGCCGACAAAGTAGTCGTCGGGGTCGAACAGGGGCGCATAGGCCGAGGCCACCCGGAGATCGTCCAGCCCGGGCAGACGCCGACCCTGCAGGCGCTCCCACAGATGCCCCAGCTTGCGCGCGTACACGCTGTTGGGCGCAGCCCGCGCCTGTGCAGCCAGCTCCTCGGGGGGCATGCGGCGCAGCGCGCTCAGCAGCAGCCCCAGATGCACGCCCTCGTGCTTGAGGGCGAACAGCGCATGCTGCAGCAGCGTCGGCCCGGGCGCGAGCTTGTCCGGCACCGACAGCCCACCGTGCGCCACGCGCACGATGCGGTTGACGCCCGGGGTCAGCCGCGCACGCCGCGCCCCCAGAAAGTCCGGTGCGCCCAGCGTGTCCTGGATCCACGCATAGCCGACGTTGCTCATGTCAGATCAGGCCTTCTCGCTCGAAAAATCATCAGTGGCCCTACTTTTTTACCAGAACCGCCGTGCGTGGCCACTTTTCTCTCAGTTCACCCGCCAGCCCCGCACATCGATCTGCCCGGTCACCGCCGCCGCGATGAGCGCCGCTCGGCGCTCCTTGAGCAGGGCGATGGCGCGATTGGAAGCAACAGCTAGATTTTTAATCTTCTCCAACTCATCGCCGATGAAATCCACAAGTTCCTGCTGTTCGCCCAGAGGTGGCACGAGTAGTGGCAACTCCCCGACTTCGCCTACTCTCAAATGGCCAACGGTGCTTCCCTTTGACTTCTCGCTGATTTTCTCACGCGCAAGACCACCGTAAATTGAGTACAGCAAGAATTTGCTGAGCAAAAAATCTTTTGGCGGTCGGATGTACATCATTCGTTGCCCAAGACAGAAATCGAGATCTTCCGGGGCTAGACACGCTTCACCCGCGGGCGCTTCGCGCGTGAAAAGAACATCACCAGCCTGAGGCCGGCCTTTCGCCGTCCACTCGATGAAGTTCGCCTCATCGGTCCAATACCCTGGCTCCGGATTAAACTGGCCATCCTTGACACAGGACGTTCTGACGACGAAATAGTCACCTTCGACATGCGGTTCTGGCGTCCTGTTCTTGCAGTCCACGACTTCGCATCCACAGTCCTTCACACGCTTCACCTCCCAATGCGCCGGCACCTCCCCCAGCCACGCCACGCCGGAATCCTTCATCGGCGCCGCGGGGTCGAGGCCGCGCGTGACGGCGTGCGAGATGGTGGCCTGGCGCTTCTCGGCCAGCAGGGCGATGAGCTTCGCCTGCTCGGCGATCAGGGCGTCGATCTTGGAAGTTTCATGTTTTATGAAATCCACAATCTCTGCTTGCTCGTCAGCAGGAGGCAGAGCGATTTCAATGCACTTAAAATCCTCCCAATAGAGCCGCAACCTGAAGTCTGTCACACCTCTGGAGTGACGCTTCATTTCCGCGACGGCATTCGGTGTCCGCAAAATCATTTCAGCGAAGAACGTCATGAAGCGCCGCACGGGTCGCGCCACCACATATGCCGGGCTGACCATGCCATGAGCGGCGACAGTTCCAAATCCTCCCTGCCAAGCGCGCATCATGTTATATGTCAAGTCACCCGGCATGACCAATTTGTATTTTGATCGATCATCGCTCCGCGTCACCTTCCGGTCCATCTCGTTCTCATCGAGCTCCTTGTCGGAAACCCCGTCGTGGATAGAGACACTCAGCACCGGCAGTTCGTCATTCCCTGGCTCATTGACATCCCGGAATAACGATCCCATTCGGAACATATCCCAATGCGCCGGCACTTCGCCCAGCCATTCGACGCCGCTGGGCTTGTAGTGCGGATACTTCGGCAAACTCATTCCGCCAGCTCCCCGAGCATCCGCATGATGTTGGCCGACACCGCCTTCAGCTCCTCGTCGATGGCGTGCAGGCTGCGCGGGGGCTCGAAGACGTAGAAGTGGCGGTTGAAGGCGATCTCGTAGCCGACCTTGCTTTTCTCGGCGTCGATCCAGGCGTCCGGCGCGTGCGGCAGCACCTCGCGGGCGAAGTAGGTGGCGATGTCCTCGCAGAGTGGCACGTTCTCGGTGTCGCGCAGCGCGCTGTCGGGCTGGGGCTTGCCCTTCTGCTTGCCCTTCTGGCCCAGGACCACCGCGCCGGCGGCGTCGCGCAAGGGCCGCTCGACCGTCAGGGTGGTGTAGCCGAAGTCCTCGTTCCTGAAGATGCGCGCGATCGGCACGCGCTTGAGGCGCCCGCCCTCGGGCGGCAGCGGCGCGGTGTCGGTGCCGGTGACCAGGCGCGGCTCGCCCACCGGCTGGCCCTGCGCGTCGAGCACCGTCACCTGCTCGGCCTCGGTGAAGTCGCCGAACAGGCGCGTCACGGTGGCAATGTGCGCCTCGCTCATCTCCCGGCGCTTCGAGCCCAGGCTTTTGCGCATCTTCTGCCAGAAGCCGCTGGCGTCGATCAGCTGCACGAAGCCGCGCCGGTCCTCGGGCTTGCGGTTGGAGACGATCCACACATAGGTGGCGATGCCGGTGTTGTAGAACATGTCGGTCGGCAGGCCGACGATGGCCTCCAGCAGATCGTTCTCCAGCAGGTAGCGGCGGATCTCGCTCTCGCCCGAGCCGGCGCCGCCGGTGAACAGCGGCGAGCCATTGAGCACGATGCCGAAGCGGCTGCCGCCCTCGACCGCCGGGCGCATCTTGCTGACCAGGTGCAGCAGGAACAGCATCGAGCCGTCGCTCACCCGCGGCAGGCCGGGGCCGAAGCGGCCGTCGAAGCCTTTGAGCTCATGCTCCTGGCGCACCTGGCGCTCGACCTTCTTCCACTCCACGCCGAAGGGCGGGTTGGAGAGCATGTAGTCGAAATGGCGCCCGGCGTGGCCGTCGTCGCTGAGCGTGTTGCCGCAGACGATGTTGCCCACGTCCTGGCCCTTGATCAGCATGTCGGCCTTGCAGATGGCGTAGGACTCGTCGTTGAGCTCCTGGCCGAACATCGTCAGGCGCGCCTGCGGGTTGTGCGCCGTCAGGTGCTCGGCCGCCACGCTCAGCATGCCGCCGGTGCCGGCGGTCGGGTCGTAGACGGTGCGCACCACCGCGCGGCCGGGCGCCAGCACCTCGCTGTCCTCGATGAACAGCAGGTTCACCATCAGCCGGATCACCTCGCGGGGCGTGAAGTGCTCGCCGGCGGTCTCGTTGGAGATTTCGGCGAACTTGCGGATCAGCTCCTCGAAGACGCTGCCCATCGTGGCGTTGTCCACCGTGTCGGGGTGCAGGTCGATGCGGGCGAACTTCTCGGTGACCAGATAGAGCAGGTCCGCCTTGGCCAGCCGCTCGACCTGGGCGTGGAAGTCGAAGCGCTCGAAGATGTCGCGCGCCGACGGCGAGAAGTCCTGCAGATAGGCGTAGAGGTTCTGGCGGATGTGGTCCTGGTCGCCCAGGAGCGTGGGCAGGTCCAGCGCGCTGGTGTTGAAGAAGCCCACGCCGGTCTTGCGCAGCAGGAAGGGCTCGGGGTTCAGCCCGGCCTGGGTGCGCGCCGCATGCTCGGCCAGCACCGCCGGCTTGGTCGCCGCCAGCACGCAGTCGAGCCGGCGCAGGATGGTGAAGGGCAGGATGACGCGGCCGTATTCGGACTGCTTGTAGTCACCGCGCAGCAGGTCGGCGACCGACCAGAGGAAGGACGAGAGGGCTTGGGAATTCATGCAGGGCAGCGGCGCTCGGACCGGTCGGCTTCAGGGCCGGGCGATGATAGCCGCGGGCGGCGGCGATCCCCTGCCCCTCGTGGGTGCCCGCCTGCGCGGGCATGACGGAGACGGATAGCGGGACGGAGACAGCGTTCTCGTCATCCTCGCAACCGTTATCGCTTTGCGACCGCAGTCTCTCGTCATCCTCGCGATCTCGTCATCCTCGCGAAGGCGAGGACCCACGCCCGCCACACCGCCCCGCCCTCAGCGCCGCCAACTCACCACCCGCTGCGGCACCACTGCTCCTCGCACGGCACGCCGTCATGGTCGCCATCCATCTTCACGCCAGGGCAGTTGGCAAGGAAGAACTTCGCCTCCTCGCAGGAGGTCATCTTCGAGCAGTAGAGGCGGCCGTCGCAGCGCCAACGCGAGGGCGCGGTCGGCAGCGAAGAAGACGCGGTGGCCGTGGCGGTGGCCGCGGCCGTCGCGGGCGGACGCCCAGCAGGCACGGCAGACGCGGCCACCGCAGGACGGGGCGGCAGCACCGGGCGCGTGTCGCGGTGGCGGCTCTCGGCCTCGGCGCGGTCGCGCTCCAGGCTGCGCGCCGGTCCGGCGCCCGGACAGGGCGTCTGCTGGTAGCTGACCTGACCGCCGCTGCCGACGCACTTGAACATCGTTTGTGCCCCGGCCGGCAGCGCCAGCAGGCCCACTATCACGGCCGTCGCCTGCATCAGCCGCAGCGCCTTTGCCTTCATCATTGCCAATTCTCCCTGGATATTTTCAATCCGGGATTATCCGGGCACTTACCGCGGCACGATGAAGGTGCTGCGCTCGCTCACCCGCTCGCCGGTCGGCGTGGTGACGATCAGCGCGATCGGCAGCGTGCGCCCGGCGCGCTCCAGTGCGGCCTCGGCCGGCAGGCGCACGCTCAAGGCCATGTCGGCCGTGCCCGCCTGAGGCAGCGGGGGGATGCGCGCTGGCTCCACCCCCAGCGCCAGCCCGTCGTCGGTGCGAACCGCAATCTGCCCGTCCAGCGGCTGGCCGGTGTTGTTCCTCAGGCGCAGGCGGTAGACGTTCTCGACCGCGCCGTCCTCGACCGGGCGGGCCATGACGCCGCGGTCGCGCAGGACGTCGAAGCCCAGCGGCGCGCGCACGCTCAAGCCCCAGGCCATCGCCACCAGCGTCAGCGCCAGCAGCCCGGCATAGACCGCCACCCGCGTGCGCCCCAGCAGGCCGCGCAGCCCCGCCAGACCGCCGGCCAGGACACCATCGCGTGCGGCGAAGCGGATCAGGCCGGTCGGGCGCTGCAGGCGCTCCATCACCCGGTCGCAGGCGTCGATGCACACGCCGCAGCCGATGCACTCGTACTGCATGCCCTCACGGATGTCGATGCCGACCGGGCAGACCTGCACGCACATCGTGCAGTCGATGCAGTCGCCGGCGCCCGGGGTCTTCTCCTTGCCCGCCTTGCCCGGCTGGCGCGGCTCGCCGCGCGGCGCGTCGTAGCTCACCACCCGCGTGCGCGGATCCATCAACGAGCCCTGGAAGCGCGCATACGGGCACATGTGCAGGCAGACCTTCTCGCGCAGCCAGCCGGCATTGCCCCAGGTCGCCAGGCCGTAGAACAGCACCCAGAAGATCTCCCACGGCCCCGTGCTGCCCGCCGGCACCGAGGCCGCCAGCTCGCGCATCGGCGTGAAGTAGCCGACGAAGGTGAAGCCGGTCAGCAGGCTGAAGACGATCCAGGCCAGGTGGCGCCCGCCACGGCGCAGGATCTTGTCCGCCGTCCACGGCGCCGCATCCAGCCGCAGCCGCGCGCTGCGGTCGCCCTCGAAGCGGTGCTCGATCCACAGGAAGATCTCGGTGTAGACCGTCTGCGGGCAGCTGAAGCCGCACCAAACCCGCCCGGCCAGCGCGGTGGCCAGAAAGAGCGCCAGCGCCGAGGCCACCAGCACGCCGGTCAGATAGATCAGGTCCTGCGGCCACAGCACCAGACCGAAGACGTCGAAGCGCTGGCGCTCCAGATGGAAGAGCAGCGCCTGGCGGCCATCGATCTGCAGCCACGGCACGCCCAGGAAGAAGGCCTGCGTCAGCAGCACCATCGCCCAGCGCCAGCGCGTGAGGCGCCCCTGCGTGGCCCGGGGCTGGATGCGGCGGGCCGGCTCGATGACCGGCTGGATCGGGATCACGCGCGGAGGGTCGCCCTGGATGGCCGGGTTCAGGTGCTGCGGAGGGTGGCGCAGCGGAGCAGGAGAAACGGAAACAGAGGTCGTCGGCATGGCGCCGACTGTGCGCGCCGCTCTTCTGATCCGACAGACTCAGATTTCGTCAAAACAGACCGGATCAGATGCAATCCATGAGGTCAGACCAGGCGCAGCCGCCGCCGCGCCAGCGCGTTGTCCCAGGCGATCAGCAGCCCGGCGGCGACGATGACCAGGCAGCCGGCGACCATCGCCGCATCCACCTGCTCGCCGAAGACCAGCACGCCCACCGTCAGGCCGAAGATCAGCCGGGTGTAGCGGAACGGCGTGACGGTGGCTAGGTCGCCGGTGCGCATCGCCTTCATCAGCGCCGCATAGGCCAGCGTGCCCACGCCGACCGCACCGGCCAGCAGCGCCAGCAGCCCGGCGTCAGGCACGACCCAGGCCGCAGGCCGCCACAGGCCATAGAGCCCCCCGGCCAGCGCCAGCGTCAGGAAGCCGAAGACGCCCAGATGCAGCGTGCCCAGCGCCGGCGGCACCGCCCGGCTGGCCAGATCGCGCCCGGCAAAGCCGATCATGCCCACCACCGCCAGCAGCGACAGCGCCGAGAAGCCGCCCGAGCCCGGCCGCAGCACGATCAGCACGCCGCCCAGGCCGATCACCACAGCCGCCCAGCGCCGCCAGCCCACCCGCTCATGGAAGAAGAGGCTGCCGCCCAGCACCACCAGCACCGGCGTGGCCTGCAGGATGGCGGTGGTCGTCGACAGCGGCGTCAGCACGATGGCCAGCGCGTAGAACAGCCGCCCGACCAGCTCGAACACCGCGCGGCCCGCCATCAGCCGCGAACACGCCGCCGGCTGCAGCAGCCGCACGCCCTGCCCCTGAGCCAGCAGCGCGAACACCAGCGCGCCGCCCAGCCCCGACAGCACCAGCACCTCGGACAGCGGCATCCGCCCGACGACACGCTTGACGAACAGGTCCTCCAGCGCGAAGGCGGCCATCGACAGCGTCATCCACAGGATGCCCCGGAGGTTGGGAGAGAGGGGAGAGAGGGAACGGTTCATCGGGCGATTGTCGGGGGCCGGCCCGCACAATGCCGGCCATGCCCCTCTACACCGATCTGGCCGACGAGCTGAGCGACGCGATCCGCCGCGGCGCGCTGCGACCGGGCGAGCGCCTGCCCTCGGTGCGCCAGGCGCGCGCCAGCCGCCAGGTCAGCGCCGCGACCGTCTTCCAGGCCTATGACCTGCTGGAATCGCGCGGGCTGATCGAGTCGCGGCCGCGCTCGGGCTTCTTCGTGCGCGCGGCCCGCGCCAGCGCCGTCGCCGAACCGCTGGCCGCACCCGCCACGCCCGAGTCCACCGAAGCCACCGAAGTCAGCATCGGCGACCTGGTGATGCAGGTGCTGGGCTCGACCCGCGACCGCGAGGTGGTGCCGCTGGGCTCGGCCTTCCCCAGCCCGCACCTGTTTCCGCTGCGGGAGCTGGCGCGCTGCGGCGCACGCGCGCTGCGGGTGCTCGACCCCGAGCGGCTGCTGGAAGACCTGAGCGCCGGCAACGAGCGCCTGCGCCACCAGATCGCCCGGCGCCAGGCGCTGGCCGGCATCGCGGTCGACCCGGACGAGATCGTCATCACCCACGGCGCGATGGAGGCGCTGGACCTGTCGCTGCGGCTGCTGACCCGGCCGGGCGACATCGTCGCCGTCGAGTCGCCGACCTTCTACGCGGCGCTGCAGGCGCTGGAGCGCCACGGCCTGCGCGCGGTCGAGCTGCCGACCGATCCGCGCGAGGGCATCGACCCGGACACGCTGGCGCAGGTGCTGAGCCGCCACCGCGTCGCCGCCTGCTGGCTGATGCCCAATTTCCAGAACCCGCTCGGCAGCCTGATGCCCGAGGAGCGCAAGCGCGCGCTGGTGGCGCTGCTGGCGCGCCACGGCGTGCCGCTGATCGAGGACGATGTCTACGGCGAGCTGCACCACGGCAGCCGCCGCCCGCTCCCGGCCAAGGCCTTCGACACCGCGGGCGAGGTGCTGCACTGCACCTCGTTCTCGAAATGCCTGGCGCCGGGCTACCGCGTCGGCTGGGTCGCGGCCGGGCGGCACGCCGCCGCGCTGCGGCGGCTCAAGACGCTGACCTCGCTGGCCACCGCGGTGCCCTCGCAGCTGGCGATCGCCGAATACCTGGCCCAAGGCGGCTTCGACCGCCACCTGCGCGGCCTGCGCCGCCAGCTCGCCACGCAGCAGGCGCAGATGCATGCGCTGGTCGAGGCGCACTTCCCCGCCGGCACCCGGCTGGCGCGGCCGCAGGGCGGCTATTTCCTCTGGGTCGAGCTGCCCGAGGGCGGCGACGCACTGGCGCTGCACGCCCAGGCCACGGCCCTGGGCATCAGCTTGGCACCGGGCGCGCTGTTCAGCGCCTTCCATGCCGACCGCCGGCTGAGACGCAGCCTGCGCTTGAACTTCGGCCATGCGCCGGGCGATGCACGCATCGCGCCAGCGCTGGCCGCACTGGGCCGGCTGGCCGCCGCAGGCGGCACGGCCTGTCCGAATCCAGCTGAATCAGCACAGTCAGCCTGTAGGTGAGGCGGAGGCTCGAAACGCCCGTCTCGACGCCCGTCTGTCGGCTGCCGCACAGACCCGCATGCGACATGCCCCGCATTCTGGCCAGTCCACCTTCCTCGGAATTCGCCATGAGACTGCATTCGAGAGATCTGCTGAGGGCCTTCGCGCTGACCGATGGCGCGGAAACACGGCATGGGCATCTGTACTCGCTGCCGGCACTGGAGGCGAACGGAATCGGTCGCGTTTCTCGCCTGCCTGTCTGCCTGCGCATGATCCTGGAATCGCTGCTGCGCCATCTGGACGGCCCCCATGTCAGCGAGCGCCATGTGCTGCAACTCGCCTACTGGCAGCCCCGGGGCTGGCGCAGTGAGAGCATTCCTCTCATCGCCTCGCGTGTCGTGCTGCAGGAAACCTCGGTGCTACCGCTGCTGTGCGACCTGGCGACGCTACGTGACGCCGCTGCCCGCAACGGACGCTCGCCTGAGCGGATCGAGCCGCTGATTCCGGTCGACGTGACGGCGACGCTCCAGGAGCGGCGCGCCACCCGCACCGACCCCGAATTCCGACATCTCATGGAATGGGCAGCACAGGCCTTCGAGCAGTTGCGCGTCCTGCCCGCAGGCGTCTGCACCGGGCAGCAGACGCTGCTGGAGCGACAGGGCGTGCATTTCCCGGAAACCCTGATCGGCACCGAGCCTCGCCTCGCCCTGGTCAACGCATTCGGCATGATCGGATGCATCGTGAGCGATCTCGAGGCTGAAGCCGCGATGTTCGGCCAGCCCGCGCGCATCCCGGTACCTGACGTGATCGGCGTGCACCTGCACGGCAGGATGGACGTGGCCGCGAGCGCCGACGATCTGCGACGGAGCCTGGGCGCACGGCTCGGCAGGGTCAGCGTGCAGGGGCAGCTCGTCGAGTTCTTCGGCGATGGCGCCGAATCGCTGTCCCTGCCCGAACGGGCGACCGTGGCCGGCATGGCTGCGGTCCATGGTGCCCGGGCCGGGTTCTTCGCGCCCGATGAAGCCACCGCGACCTGGCATGCGCTCCAGGGCGATTGTATGAAGAACCTGGTCGGTTCCGTGTTATGAACACGCCCCGCTGACCCAACCGCCGCAGCTCGAAGCGGCGCCCGCCCCGATGACCACTGCGCCGCTGCTCCCCCACTTCATCGAGGCGCTGGCCGAACTGGACGATCCGCGCTCGCGGTCGTGTCCGTTTCCGCTGGACGAGCTGATGTTCGCGGCGCTGTGCGGCGTCAGCAGTGGCGCCGACAGCTGGGTCTCGGTCACCGACTGGGCCGAGCTGCAGATCGACTGGCTGCGCCAGCATCTGCCGTACGCCAACGGCATCGCCTCGCACGACACCTTCGGGCGCGTCTTCAGCCTGCTCGA
>NZ_FTMZ01000049.1 GCF_900156335.1 Sphaerotilus natans | reverse complement strand
GGGGGTGGGGCGGGGGTGTCGCGGGGATGACGGGCGTGGGTGGGGTGCGTGGGTCCCCGCCTGCGCGGGGATGACGGAAAAAAGCACCGTCACCCTCGCGGATGCGAGGGCCCACGCAAAGCCCGTCACCCTCGCGGATGCGAGGGCCCACGCCCACCGGGGTCTTTAAAGATGCATGCACAATGCATCTATTGATCTTCATCGATCTTCCTCAACCCTCGCCAAGGACCCCCGCCCATGCTCGACGCCCCCACCCGCGCCCAGGTGCGCGCCACCGCCCCGGTGCTGCAGCAGCACGGCGTGGCGCTGACGCGCCACTTCTACGCCCGCATGTTCCAGCACAACCCGGAGCTGCGCGAGATCTTCAACCAGGGCCACCAGCGCAGCGGCACGCAGCAGCAGGCGCTGGCCATGGCGGTGGCGGCGTATGCCGAGCACATCGACGATCCCTCGGTGCTGCGGCCGGTGCTCGAGCGCATCGCCGCCAAGCATGTGAGCCTGGGCATCCGGCGCGAGCACTACGCCGTCGTCGGGCGGCACCTGCTGGCCTCCATCGTCGAGGTGCTGGGCGAGGAGGCGGCCACGCCGGCGCTGATGGACGCCTGGGCGCAGGCCTACGGCCAGCTGGCGGCGCTGCTGGCCGGCATGGAGCAGGGCCTGTACGACCAGGCCGCCGCGCAGCCCGGCGGCTGGACCGGCTGGCGCAGCCTGCGCGTGCAGCGCCGCCAGGCCGAGAGCGAGGAGATCACCTCCTTCCACCTGGTGCCGGCCGACGGCGGCCCGGTGCCGGCCTTCCGGCCAGGGCAGTATCTGTCGGTGCGGATGCTGGTGCCGGCGCTGGGCTACCGCCAGCCGCGGCAGTACAGCCTGTCGAACGCGCCCGGGGGCGATCACCTGCGCATCTCGGTCAAGCGCGAGGACGGGCAGGGCGGCGAGGCCGGCATGGTCTCGACCTGGCTGCACCGCCACCTGGCCGAGGGCGACGTGCTGGAAGTCGCGCCGCCGGCGGGCGACTTCGTGCTGCACGAGGACCGCGACACGCCGGTGGTGCTGCTCAGCGCCGGGGTGGGCATCACGCCGATGATGGCGATGCTCGAGCACCTGGCGCGCACGCAGCCGGCGCGCGCGGTGCGCTTCGTGCACGCGGCGCGCCATGCCGGGGTGCAGGCCTTCGGGGGGCGGGTGCGGGCGCTGGTGGCGGGGCTGGCCGATGCGCGCGCCTGGTTCGTGCACGAGGCGGCGCCCGCGGGCGTGCCGGCCGACGGCGCCGCGCCCGACGCGCTGGGCCGCATCGACCCGGCCGACCTGCGCGAGCGGGGCCTGCTGCCCGACGACGCCGACATCTATCTCTGCGGCCCGGCCGGCTTCATGGCCGCGCAGCGCCGCGCGCTGCTGCAGCTGGGCGTGCCGGCCGCGCGCCTGCACGCCGAGGCCTTCGGCACCGGCGGCGTGGCCGAGGGCTGAGCGGCGGCGGGCGCGGGCCCGGCCCGGCGGGGCGCTGGCGTATGCTGGCCACCATGCAACTGACCCGATTCACCGACCTGGGGCTGCGGGTGCTGATGTACGTCAGCGTCAGCGCGCCCGGCGAGGTCGTCACCATCGCCGAGATCGGCCAGCGCTTCGACGCCGCGCCCAACCATCTGACCAAGGTGGTGCAGTTCATGGGCCAGCAGGGCTGGTTGGTCAACGTGCGGGGCAAGGGCGGCGGCGTGCGCCTGGCGCGCCCGGCCGCCGACTACCGCCTCGGCCAGATCGTGCGCGCGCTCGAGCGCACCGAGGCGCTGATCGACTGCGCCGAGCCGCCGTGCGTGCTGCGCGGCGCCTGCACGCTCAAGGGCCTGCTCAACCAGGCCGAGGACGCCTTCTACGCCGAGCTCGACCGCCACACCCTGGCCGACGCGATGGGCGGCGGCACGGGGGCGGTGGTGGTGAGGCTGCATCGGGGCGCTTGACGGCGCCGTGGCCTGCGTGGGTCCCCGCCTGCGCGGGGATGACGAAGCTTTCCCGTCACCCTCGCGAAGGCGAGGGCCCACGCAAAGCCCCCACCCGCATCCCCCTCCAGCGGGATCCCCCCGCCACAGCCGGCGCGCTCCACTGCCGGGCATGGACCCGCGCCGTCCCGCCGTCTACCTGCTGGCCAGCCAGCGCCTGGGCACGCTGTACATCGGCGTGACC
>NZ_FTMZ01000002.1 GCF_900156335.1 Sphaerotilus natans | reverse complement strand
GCGTAGATCTGCACGTCCGCGTTGAACTTCGTCTTGAAGCGGGCCTTGAACTCGTCCATGCCCTTCTTCTGCTCGCCTTCGACGCCGCCAGCCTCGGCGCACACCACCTGGCTGTCCTCCATCGCGCCGCCCGACAGCTTGGGCAGCTCGCCCGAGCAGATGCCGTCGCCGCCCATGAACTTCGCCTTGATGCCCAGCTGCTTCATCTGCCGGATCATCGGGCCCGCCACCGCGTCCATCCCGCCGAAGAACACGATGTCCGGCTTCTTCGCCTTCAGGTTGGTCAGGATCGCGGTGAAGTCCGTCGCCTTGTCGTTGGTGAACTCGCGCGCCACCGTGCGGCCGCCCGCGGCCTTCACGCCCTTCTCGAACTCGTCGGCAACGCCCTGACCGTAGGCGGTGCGGTCATCGATCACCGCGATCGACTTGCCCTTGAGCTGCGTCACCGCGTACTTGCCCAGCGTGCCGCCCAGGTGCACGTCGTCCGCCACCACGCGGAAGGTCGTCTTGAAGCCCTGGCGCGTGTACTTCGGGTTCGTCGCCGTCGGCGACACCTGCGGAATGCCCGCGTCGCTGTAGATCTTCGACGCCGGGATCGACGTGCCCGAGCTCAGGTGGCCCACCACGCCGGCGACCTTCGAGTCCACCAGCTTCTGCGCCGCCGCCGTGCCCTGCTTCGGGTCACCGCCGTCGTCCTCGGCCAGCAGCTCGAACTTCACCTTCTTGCCGCCGATCGTCACGCCCTTGGCATTGAGCTCGTCCACGGCCATGCGCGCGCCGTTCTCGTTGTCCTTGCCCAGGTGCGCGATGCCGCCGCTCGTCGGGCCCACATGGCCGATCTTGACCACTTCCTGGGCCGAGGCAGAACCTGCGGCAGCCAGCAGTGCCAGGCCAGCGAGAGCGACATTGAGCTTGTGATTCATCTGGAAGTCTCCGCGAAAGAAGTGAAGCGAGAAACGTGAGTTGGAGCCCGTGTGCTTTCAAGATGTGTGCCAGCTGTCTGCACAAAGCTTCTCTGCAGGCCTCTGCAGGTGTTCCTGGCGCAGCCTTGTCCAGTCCTCTTTCCTCAAGACCTGTCTTTGGGCTGTTCCAGGCTGTCCTGGGCTGCTGCGGCTTCTGCCGCCACGGCCTTCCTTCCCTGCCTTCTCCCCCAAAAAGTTATCCCTGTCTTCTTCTGTATTTATAAGTAGTAGATAGTAGTAGAGGGGCCGGATTTCTGTGGAGAACTCATGTTTTCCTTTTGAAATCAATGACTTGGGTCTTGGATAACTCTGTGGAAGACCCTGGGGATTGCGGTGGACAGAAAGAGAGCAACTTCGGGCGGCCCCGTGTTTTCCCGAGTTGTTCATGTGCTCTCCCCTGCTTGTTCACAGACTTGTCCCCAGGCTGGGGCATGAACCGCGGATGTGCGTGAGGCATCTCACGAATCTGCCATTTCAGGAGAGTTGTCCACAGCTTTTTATCCACAGCGGTGGATAACTCGGGTCTGCAGCTGGCCGCTGGGCCGGCAGGCCGGTCGGCTACCCGTACCATCGCGGCTTCAGTCGATCGGGGAACCGTCCATGGGCAAGCCTGCCAACCCTCAGAAATACGCCGTCATCAATGCCCCGAGCCGGATCGATGGCACCGGCGCCTTTGCCGCCGAGCCGATTCCGCCGGGTCGCAAGATCGGCGAGATCCGGGGGGAGGCCATCAGCGTCCAGGAAGCCCGCGAACGGGTGAAGAACGTCGATCGCATCATGATGGTGGAAATTTCCGACCGGAAAGCGATCGATGCCTCAAGATCGCTTGACCCGCTGCGCTTCACGAACCACTGCTGCCGCCCCAATGCGGTGCTTCGCATCCGTCAGGGGCGGGTCGAAATCCATTCGATGCGGCAGATCGATGAAGGCGACGAGATCACCTGCGACTATGGAGAGACGCACCATGAAGGTGGCATGACCTGCCACTGCGGCGTGCCCGGCTGTGTGGGAAAGCTGTGAACAACCAGTGAGGAACCGGTGAGCAACCGGTGAAGAAGCCGTGAAGAAGCCGTGAAGAAGCGGCGCGGGGCTGTGGAGATCAGGCGCTGCTGCGTGCCGAGTCGCGCAGCTCGCGCCGGAGGATCTTGCCGACATTGCTCTTGGGCAGCTCGTCGCGGAACTCGATCTGGCGAGGGCACTTGTAGGCGGTGAGATGGCGCCGGCAGTGCTCGGCGATCTCGGTCTCCGACAGCGCGGGGTCGCTGCGCACCACGCACAGCCGCACCGCCTCGCCGCTGTGCGTGTCGGGCACGCCGAAGGCGGCGCATTCGAGCACGCCGGGATGCTGGCTGACGACCTGCTCGATCTCGGTCGGATAGACGTTGAAGCCCGACACCAGGATCATGTCCTTCTTGCGGTCGACGATGCGCACCTGGCCGTCGGGCGACATCACGCCGATGTCGCCGGAGCGGAAGAAGCCGTCGGCGCTCATGACCTTGGCGGTCTCGTCGGGGCGCTGCCAGTAGCCGGCCATGACCTGCGGGCCGCGGATGCAGATCTCGCCGGCCTGGCCGAAGGGCAGGTCGCGGCCCTCGTCGTCGCGGATGGTGATGTCGGTCGAGGGCACCGGCAGGCCGATGGTGCCGGTGAAGGTCTTCAGGTCGAGCCGGTTGGCGGTGGCCACCGGCGAGGTCTCCGACAGGCCGTAGCCCTCGGCGACCGGGCATCCGGTGACCTGCAGCCATTTCTCGGCGGTGGCCTGCTGCACCGCCATGCCGCCGCCGTTGCTGACCACCAGCGCCGAGAAGTCCAGCCGCGCGAAGGCGGGGTCGTGGGCCAGCGCGTTGAACAGCGTGTTGACCGCCGGGAACATGTGGAAGCGCTGGCCGCGCAGCGCGCCCACCAGCGCCTTCAGGTCGCGCGGGTTCGGGATCAGGATCAGCCGCACCCCCATGCGCACGCCGAAGAAGAAGGACAGGGTCAGCGCGAAGATGTGATAGAGCGGCAGCGCGCACACCCCGGTGAGCTGCTGCGCGCCGAAGCTGCGGAACTGCGGCGAGAACCAGGCCTCGCACTGGCGCACATTGGCGACCACATGACGGTGCAGCAGCACCGCGCCCTTGGACACCCCGGTGGTGCCGCCGGTGTACTGAAGAAAGGCGATGTCGTCGGGCCGCACCTGCACCGGGCTCCGGTGCTGGCCACGCGCCGAGCGCAGCGCCGGCCGCCAGCGGCTGACGCTGCGCCCGTCCTCCAGCGGCAGCTCGAAGGCCGGCACCATCTTGCGCACATGGCGCACGGCGAAGTCGATCAGCCGGCCTTTCCAGGCCGGCAGCATGTCGCCGGTGGAGGTCAGCAGCACATGGCGCACCGCGGTGCGCTCGATCACCTGCTGCAGCGTCGCGGCGAAGTTCTCCAGCAGCACGATCACTTCCGCGCCGGCATCGCGCAGCTGGTGCTCGAGCTCGCGCGGGGTGTAGAGCGGGTTGACATTGACCACGATGCCGCCGGCGCGCAGCACCGCGGTGATCGCGACCATGTACTGCGGCAGGTTGGGCATCATCAGCGCCACCCGGGTGCCCGGCACCACGCCGTGGCGCTGCAGCCAGACGGTCAGCGCCTCGGCCTCGCGGTCCAGATGCTCGAAGCCGCTGCTCTCGCCGAGAAAGACCGCGGCCGGCCGGGCCGCATGGCGGCGCAGGCCGTCATCGAGCAGATCGACCAGCGTGCCGGCATCGCTCAGGTCGATCTCGGCAGGCACGCCAGGCGGATAGTGGGCCAGCCAGGGGCGGGGCAGGGCGGTGCTCATGGAACTCCTCCGGAGCCGGGGTCGGCGGTGTGGGCCGGATTGTTCGGTGCCCCGGAACCGCGGCGTCTCCGGGCTTGCCCGGAGCGTGGGCGGGGGCCTGTCCCTTCAGTGACAGCCGTCTCGCGGCATCATGGCCGCCACGCACGCAACGACGGGAGGCGCAAGGTGCTGGCGATCGGACTGGGACTGGGGCTGCTGCTGATGGCCGGCGTGCTGGCGGGGGTGCTGGCGGGCCTGCTGCCGTGGCCGCTGCTGCTGCTGCCGCTGCTCAATCCGCTGGCCCTGCTGGCCGAGATGCTGATGGCCGCCGCGCTGCACCGGGGCGATGCGCTGGCGCGGCCGTCCTGGCGGGCCCGCTGGCGCGCCTGGGCGGCCGAGACCGGCTGCTCGAGCCGGCTGTTCCTGGGCGAGCAGATGCTGCGCGAGCACCGCTGGCCGGATGCGCAGGCCGCCGCTCCCGGCGTTCGTGGCGTCTTGCTGATCCACGGCCATCTCTGCAACCGCGGCGTCTGGAACGACTGGCAGCCCGGTCTGCGCGCGCTGGGCGTGCCGGTGATCGCGCCCAGCCTGGAGCCGCTCTTCGTGTCGATCGACGCGCATGCGCCGGTGATCGACGCGGCGATCCGCCGGCTCGAGGCGCTGACCGGACAGGCGCCGCTGGTGGTCTGCCACAGCATGGGCGGGCTGGTGCTGCGGGCCTGGTGGCGTGCCCAGGTGCAGGCCGGCGCGACGCCGCAGGCCGTCAGTGCGCGTGTCGCCGGGGTCATCACCGTCGGCACGCCGCATCGCGGCACCTGGCTGGCCCGCTTCGGCCTGCGTCCGAATGTTCGCCAGATGCGCCTGGACAGCGACTGGCTGCAGACGCTGGCCGCGGCCGAGACGCCGGCCTGGCGGGCGCGCTTCCTGTGCGTGCGCAGCAACTGCGACACCATCGTCTTTCCGCCGCGCTGCGCGCTGCTGGAGGGCGCGCCGGCGCTCACGCTGCCCTCGCGCGGCCATCTCGAGCTGCTGGACGATCCGCTCCTGCGCCGGCGGGTCGAGCAGGCGCTGCGCGCACGGACATGATCCTCAGGGTCGGATCGTGGTACCGTTTGGTTCAGGTCGGATTCAGGATGGTCCGCACCGAAACTGCAATCATCGAACGATGGATTCCACCTCCGCTTCTGCCGTGACCGCGCCGGCGCCGGCGTCGCTCGACGACATCGATCGGCGCATCGTCGATGCGCTGCAGCGGCAGGGCCGCATGACCTTCGACGAGCTGGCCGGACAGGTCCAGCTCTCGGCCTCGGCGGTGCTGCGCCGGGTGCGCCGGCTCGAGGAGAGCGGCGTCATCGTCGGCTACTCGGCCATCGTGCCGCCGCAGCGCCTGGGCCTGACGGTGACCGCGCTGATCGAGCTGCGCCTCGAGCCGGGGCCGGCGGCTGCCCATGCGCTGGCCGGCGCGCTGCAGGACTGGCCCGAGGTGGTCGAGTGCCTGCGCCTGGGCTGCGACCCGAGCCGCTACCAGCTCAAGGTGATCAGCGCCGATCTGGCCCAGCATGGCCGCTTCATGACCGAACGCCTGCAGACGCTGCCCGGCCTGCGCGACTGCCATGCGCGCTTCGTGCTGGAGCAGCTGCGCACCGGCCGCTCCGGCCCGGCCGCCTGAGCGCAGGTGCCGGGCGGCGCCGGCTCAGGCCGGCGTGCTGCCGGCGAGCTGGTCCTCGTTGCCATAGGCCTCGCCATAGGCGCTGCCGACCAGGGCCGGCCGGCCGACGATCAGCGGATCGACCGGCCCGAGCGTGCGCAGCTCCTTGCGTGCGTAGGGCATGCGGTGCAGCACATAGCGCATCGCGTTCAGGCGCGCGCGCTTCTTGCAGTCCGACTTGATGACCGTCCACGGCGCGTCCTGGGTGTCGGTGTGCAGGAACATCGCCTCCTTCGCGCGGGTGTAGTCGTCCCACTTGTCGAGGCTGGCCTTGTCGATCGGGCTGAGCTTCCACTGCTTGAGCGGGTGCGTCTCGCGCTCCTTGAAGCGGCGGCGCTGCTCGGCGCGGCTGACCGAGAACCAGAACTTGAACAGGAAGATGCCGTTGCGCACCAGATTGCGTTCGAACTCGGGCGCCTCGCGCATGAACTGCTCGTACTGCGTGTCGCTGCAGAAGCCCATGACGCGCTCGACGCCGGCGCGGTTGTACCAGGAGCGGTCGAACAGCACGATCTCGCCGCGCGTGGGCAGATGCTGCACATAGCGCTGGAAGTACCACTGGCCGCTCTCGATCTCGCTGGGCTTCTCCAGCGCGACGACACGCGCGCCGCGCGGGTTGAGGTGCTCCATGAAGCGCTTGATCGTGCCGCCTTTGCCGGCGGCGTCGCGGCCCTCGAACAGGATGACCACGCGCGCACCGGTCTCCTTGACCCACGCCTGCAGCTTCAGCAGCTCGACCTGCAGCCGGTACTTCTGCTGCTCGTAGTTCTTGCGCGCCATCAGGTGGCGGTAGGGATAGGCGCCGTCGCGCCAGCCAGGCGCCAGCTCGGTGTCCGGATCGACGCCGGGCAGCGGCACGGGCTGGCGCCGCGCGGCCATCGAGCCGCGCATCAGCGCCAGATCGTCCGGCGAGGAGCCGGCGATCAGCGCCTGCAGCTGCTCGCGCCAGGTGGCGTCGTCGATCTCGCCGCGCTGGCGCCGGGCCATCACGTCCGACAGCGCCATCTCGCGCGAGGCCTGCGCGGCCTCGGTCGCGGCCCTGACCTCGTAATGCTCCAGCCTTGTGGCGGTGATCGGTGCGGACTTGTCGGCCATCTCGACCGGTGCGGCCGGCTTGCGCCGCCGGGGTGCCCGGGGGGGCTGTGGGGGCACGCCGGCGGCGGGCGGTCCGCTCGGCACGTCGGGCGTGACGGTCGAGGGGCGGGAGCGGGTGCGAGCGGTCATGGCGGAATCCCTGGTCGGTGTTCGAGATGGGCCGAACGATGGGTGCAGATGACAGCATCATGAAAATCCTGCGTCGCGCCGTCCTTGCGGAGGGTCAATTTCAGGGCAGCCGGCACAATGGAGGATTGCTCACGTCCTGCCAGGAGCCTGCATGAAACCGATCGGAACCCCGCTGTCCGCCCATGCCACCCGCGTCATGCTGCTCGGCAGCGGCGAGCTCGGCAAGGAAGTGCTGATCGCGCTGCAGCGCCTCGGCGTCGAGACGATCGCGGTCGACCGCTACGAGAACGCCCCCGGCCAGCAGGTCGCGCACCACGCCCGCACCATCGCGATGAGCGACCCGGCGCAGCTGCGCGCGCTGATCGAGGCCGAGCGGCCGGCCCTGGTGGTGCCCGAGATCGAGGCCATCGCCACGCCCGAGCTGGAGCGGCTGGAGGCCGAGGGCGTCGTGCGCGTCATCCCGACCGCCCGCGCCGCGCGCCTGACGATGGACCGCGAGGGCATCCGCCGCCTCGCCGCCGAGACGCTGGGCCTGCCCACCAGCCCCTACCGCTTCTGCGATTCGCTCGAGGAGCTGCAGGCGGCGATCGACGCCGGCATCGGCTACCCCTGCGTGGTCAAGCCGGTGATGAGCAGCTCCGGCAAGGGCCAGAGCCGGCTCGACGGCCCGCAGGATGTCCAGGCGGCCTGGGACCACGCGATGGCGGGCGGGCGCGTCAGCCACGGCCGCGTCATCGTCGAGGGCTTCATCGACTTCGACTACGAGATCACGCTGCTGACGGTGCGCGCGCTGGGCGCCGCTGGCCAGGTCGAGACGCATTTCTGCGACCCCATCGGCCACCTGCAGGTGCGCGGCGACTATGTCGAGAGCTGGCAGCCGCACCCGATGCGGCCGGCGGCGCTGGCCGAGGCGCAGCGCATCGCCCGTGCCGTCACCGAGGACCTCGGCGGCCAGGGCCTGTTCGGCGTCGAGCTCTTCGTCCGTGGCGACCAGGTCTGGTTCAGCGAGGTGAGCCCGCGCCCGCACGACACCGGCATGGTGACGATGTGCACCCAGTGGCAGAACGAGTTCGAGCTGCACGCGCGCGCCATCCTCGGCCTGCCGGTGGACACGACGCTGAAGTCGGCCGGCGCCAGCGCGGTCATCTACGGCGGCGTCGAGGCCGAGGGGCTGGTCTTCGACGGCGTGGATGAGGCGCTGCGGGTGCCGCGCTCGGAGATCCGCCTGTTCGGCAAGCCCGAGAGCTTCGAGCGCCGGCGCATGGGCGTGGCGCTGGTGCGCGACGAGGACGTGGAGAAGGCCCGCGAACAGGCCCGTCTGGCCGCTTCGAAGGTGCGTCTGCGCCGGCCCTGAAGGCGTCTGGTCGCGACTCGGGCCACAATCGCGGCTTCCGTTGCCAACACCGTTCCACCAGAACCATGTCCACCCCCGAGATCCCGACCGACGCCGAGGTCACCGCCGCCACTCCGGCTCCCGAGACCCCCGCGCCGATCGAGGCAGCCGCCGTCTCCGGTCCGGCCCCCGACGCCGCACCCGAGACCGCCGCCGAAACGGCAGTCGAGCAGACCGCGGCCGCACCGAGCCCGGCCAAGACTCCGGACATGAGCCCGGCCGAATGTGCCCGCCAGCTGCGCGAGCGCTTTCCCGCGCTGTTCGACGGTCCGGCCAGGCCGCTGAAGCTGCGCATCCAGGCCGACATCAAGGAGCGTGCGCCGGGCGTGTTCAGCCGCGCGACGCTGTCGGCCTTCCTGCGCCGCCACACCAACAGCACCGCCTATCTGGTCGCGCTGACCAAGGCCGCCAGCCGCACCGACCTCGACGGCCAGCCCGCCGGCGACATCAGCGACGAGCACCGCACGGTCGCGCAGCAGGAGCTCGACCGCCGCCGCGCGCTGCACCAGGAGCGCCGCGCCCAGGAAGCGAAGCAGCAGCGCGAGCAGCGCCGTGGCGCCGCACCGCAGGCGCAGGGCGAGGCCGCCTCGGGTGAACCTGCCCGTGAGCCTCGTGAGCCGCGCCCCCCGCGTGCACCGCGTCCGCCGCGGGGCGAAGGCCGTCCGCCGCGCGAAGCCCGTGAAGTTCGTGAACCGCGTGAACCGCGCGCTCCGGGCAGCCGCCCGCCGCGCCAGGACCGCGATGCCCAGGCCCGCCCGCCGCGCGGCGATCGTCCTGAACGCGCCGATCGTCCGGAGCGCCAGGATCGGCCCGCACGGCCGCCGCGTGACGAGGCCGCCCGCCCGGCCGCGGCACCGGTGCGCCAGGACGCCCCGGTCGAGCGCCTGCCGGAGGATCCGCAGCGCCGCGAGCGTGCCCAGCTGCTGCGCGACTTCGAGCGCAGCTCGCTCAAGCGCTCGAGCTTCTGCGTGCTGCGTGGCGTGCCCGAAGACCAGCTTGACGCGCTGCTGGCGCAGGCGCGCCGCGAGGCCGCCGAGGCCCCGGCGCGCGCGCCGCAGCGCGAGGAGCACGGCGAGCGCCGCCCCGGCGGTGCCGGCCGGCCGCCGCGCCGCTGAAGCTGAGCGCCGGACCTCGACACAGGCTCGACACTTGAGCTTGAGGTCCGGCCTGCCGCGATGAGAGCGCGCTTGCCGCCTCTCTTTGCGGCTTGGCCCGGAACGTCCGGGTGCCACGATCGGATGTCCCTTCTCGTCTGCCTTCAGTGCAGGCGGGCGGGCCCTCCTTTCCGACACCCTGGACTGCCATGAATCGCTTCACCTTCCTGAGCGCTGCGGTGCTGGCGCTGGCTGCCGCCGGCGCGGCGCAGGCCGCCGACCCCAAGGCCACGATCGCCGATCTCGAGGCCCGCTTGACCCGCATCGGTGCGGCCAAGATCGACGGCACCGACACGGTGGCTGGCAAGACGGTGCCGGCGCTGTTCTTCGGCGACCGCAAGATCAACAACAACTACGACGTCGTCGACGCGGTCCGCAAGGCGCATGGCGCCACCGCCACCGTCTTCGTCAAGGATGGCGACGAGTTCGTGCGCGTCAGCACCAATGTGCTGACGCCCGAGGGCAAGCGCGGCGTGGGCACGCAGCTGGCCCGCAACGCCGCCTACGAGGCGGTCAGCAAGGGCAGCGAGTTCTGCGGCCCGATCGACGTGCTGGGCACCGCCTTCGACGCCTGCTACCGGCCGATCAAGGACGGCGGCGGACGCATCGTCGGCGTGAGCTACATCGGCCACAAGAAGTGAGGCGGTCATGGCCGCATCCCATGCCGCACGCGAGCGGTTCTCGCGCCTGAGTCTGGGGGCACGGCTCGGTCTCGGCTTCGGTCTCGGTGTCGTGCTGGCCGGCGCCGTGGGCGGCGTCGGACTGGTCGGCCTGCATCAGGTCGGCAGCCGCACCGGCGAGCTGTCGGCCCGCTGGCTGCCAGGGGTCGCCCAGCTCGCCACCAGCCGCGCCGCGCTGCTGGAGATGCGCGACTTCGAGGTCCGCCACAGCCGCACCGATGACCGCAGCTATCACGCCGAGTACGAGGACAAGATCGGGGCCGCACTGAAGTCCGCCGACGAGGCGCTGGCCGCCTATGCCGCCAGTGCCTCCGACGAGCAGACCCGCGAGCACCTGGCCAGCTTCCGCAAGGCTTGGGAGGCCTATCGCAAGACCCAGCAGCAGGTGGTGTCGCTCGGTCGGGAGGGCAAGCAGCAGGATGCCGCCGACATCAGCGACGGTGCCGCCAGCATGCATGTCGACGAGGCCTTGCTCGCGCTGGACAAGCTCTGGAAGCACACCCTCGAGGCGGGCAGCCAGGCCAGTGCCGAAGCCGCTGTCATCCAGTCGACCGCGATGAAGTCGATGGGCGCGCTGCTGCTGCTGGCGGTGCTGTCCGGCAGTGCGCTGGCCGGGCTGATCGTGCGCAGCCTGCGCCGCCAGCTCGGCGGCGAGCCGGCGGTGGCGGTCGAGATCGCACGCTCGGTGGCGGGCGGCGATCTGTGCACGCCGGTGCCGGTGCGCGCCGGCGACCGCGACAGCCTGATGGCTCAGCTCCAGGCCATGCAGGACGCGCTGGTGCAGGCGGTCAGCGCGGTGCGCGAGGGCTCCGAGCGGGTGGCCGACACCAGCAGCCAGATCGCCCAGGGCAACCGCGACCTCTCCGCCCGCACCGAGCAGCAGGCCGCGGCGCTGGAGCAGACTGCCGCGACCATGGAGCAGCTCGGCACCACGGTGCGCCACAACGCCGACAACGCCCGCCAGGCCAGCGCGGTGGCGCGCGAGTCCTCGCAGGTGGCCGCGCAGGGCGGCGAGGTGGTCACCCAGGTGGTGCAGACGATGCGCGGCATTCACGAGGCCTCGCGCAAGATCGCCGACATCATCGGCGTGATCGACGGCATTGCCTTCCAGACCAACATCCTGGCGCTGAACGCGGCGGTGGAAGCCGCGCGGGCCGGCGAGCAGGGCCGGGGCTTTGCGGTCGTCGCCGGCGAGGTGCGCACGCTGGCGCTGCGCTCGGCCGAGGCCGCGCGCGAGATCAAGTCGCTGATCTCCACCAGCGTCGAGCGGGTCGAGCAGGGCTCGCTGCAGGCCGACGAGGCCGGGCGCAAGATGCAGGAGATCGTGCAGTCGATCCAGCGGGTGGCCGATCTGGTCGGCGAGATCAGCGTCGCCAGCGAGGAGCAGAGCACCGGCGTGGCCCAGGTCGGCCAGGCGGTCTCGCAGATGGATCAGGTCACGCAGCAGAACGCCGGGCTGGTCAGCCAGGGCACCTCGTCGGCCGAGCACCTGGCCGAGCAGGCGCGCACGCTGGTCGATGCGGTCGCGGTGTTCCGCGTCGACGCGCATGGGCGGCACTGAGTCCGTCGCCTGCGCTGGCGCACAAAAAAGGGGCCGCATCTGCGGCCCCTTTTGTCATCGCGTCAGCGTCCGGTTCACAGGCCGGCGGCCGCGCGCAGCAGCTGTGCCTTGTCGGTGCGCTCCCAGGCGAATTCCGGCTCCTCGCGGCCGAAGTGGCCGTAGGCGGCGGTCTTCGAGTAGATCGGACGCAGCAGGTCGAGCATCTGGATGATGCCCTTCGGGCGCAGGTCGAAGTGCTCCTGGACCAGCGCGGCGATCTGCGCGTCCGGGATCACGCCGGTGCCTTCGGTGTAGACGGTGATGTTGATCGGACGGGCCACGCCGATGGCGTAGCTCACCTGGATCTGGCACTGGCGCGCCAGACCGGCGGCGACCACGTTCTTGGCGACATAGCGCGCGGCGTAGGCGGCCGAGCGGTCCACCTTCGTCGGATCCTTGCCCGAGAAGGCGCCGCCGCCGTGCGGGCAGGCGCCGCCGTAGGTGTCGACGATGATCTTGCGCCCGGTCAGGCCGCAGTCGCCCTGCGGGCCGCCGATGACGAAGCGGCCGGTCGGGTTGATCAGGTACTGGGTGTCCTGCAGCCATTCCTTGGGCAGCACCGGCTTGATGATCTCCTCGATGCAGGCCTCGTAGAAGCTGGCCTTCATCTTCGTGGCCGTCTCGGACTGGTCCGGGCTGTGCTGGGTGGAGAGCACCACGGTGTCGATGCTGTGGGGCTTGCCGTCCACGTAGCGCATCGTGATCTGGCTCTTGGCGTCCGGGCGCAGGAAGGGCAGGCGGCCGTCCTTGCGCAGCTGGGCCTGGCGCTCGACCACGCGGTGCGCGTAGTAGATCGGCGCGGGCATCAGCTCAGGCGTCTCGTCGCAGGCGTAGCCGAACATCAGGCCCTGGTCGCCGGCGCCGGTGTTGAGGTGGTCGTCGGAGGCGTGGTCCACGCCCTGGGCGATGTCGTTCGACTGCTTGTCGTAGGCCACCAGCACCGCGCAGCCCTTGTAGTCGATGCCGTACTCGGTGTTGTCGTAGCCGATGCGCTTGATCGTGTCACGCGCGACCTGGATGTAGTCGACATGCGCGTTGGTGGTGATCTCGCCGGCCAGCACGACCAGACCGGTGTTGGTCAGCGTCTCGGCGGCCACGCGCGAGCGCGGATCCTGCGCCAGGATGGCGTCGAGGATCGCGTCCGAGATCTGGTCGGCCACCTTGTCGGGGTGTCCCTCGGACACCGATTCGGACGTGAAGAGGAAATCGTTCGCCACTTATAAACTCCTGTGATCCAAACAAGCTTTTCGGCGCGTGTCGCCGAGCTGTTGAGGAGCCTGCGGCGAACGCTTTAGCGGCATTTTTTCCACTTCTGCCGAAAATCTCTCGATTTCGGCAGGTGGCGTGCCCGGTTCAGGACCTGGCCCGTCGCCCCGCAAGTTGTTCCTTAACTCGGCGAATGTGACGAATTCTATGCCCGTGATCGCCTCCCTGTTCAACGCCGCCTCGAAGGCCCCGCTGCCGTTGCTCCACCGCATCGGCGCGCTGCTGGGCTGGATCACCTGGTGCGCCTCGCCGACCTACCGGCGCCGGATGCGGGCCAACGTCGAGCAGGCCGGGCTGCCGTGGTCGCAGGCGCGCCCCGCGGTGGCCTCGGCCGGACGCATGGTGGCCGAGCTGCCGTGGCTGTGGTGCCGCCGCCCCGATGCGCCGCTGGGCGAGCTCGTGCGCTGGGAAGGCGCCGAGCATGTCGAGGCGGCGCTGGCGCGTGGCCGCGGCCTGGTGATGCTCACGCCCCACCTGGGCTGCTTCGAGATCATCGCCCAGGCCTATGCCGAGCGCTGGGGCGGCCAGCGCGCGATGACGGCGCTGTACCGCCCGGCGCGCCAGCCCTGGCTGCGCGATCTGGTGGCGCAGTCGCGCAACCGCCCTGGCCTGGAGACAGCGCCGGCGACGCTGGCCGGCGTGCGGCAGATGATCCGCGCGCTGCGCAAGGGCGGCACCATCGGCCTGCTGCCCGACCAGGTGCCGCCCGAGGGCCTGGGCACCTGGGCGCCCTTCTTCGGCCGCGAGGCCTACACGATGACGCTGGCTGCGCGCCTGGTGCAGCAGACCGGCGCCGACTGGCTGCTGCTGGCCTGCGAGCGCCTGCCCGGCGGGCGCGGCTTCGTCATCCGCGCGAGCCTGCCCGACGAGGCGCTGCCCACCAGCGCCGACGAGCCCGACGCCGAGCGCCTGGCCGTGCGCAGCGCCGGCGTCGTCAACCGCGCGATGGAGCGGCTGATCCGCCAGAATCCCGGCCAGTATCTGTGGGGCTATCACCGCTACAAGGCGCCGCGCGCGCTGGCGGAACCGGCCCCCGCGCCTGCATCCGACGCTTCCGCATGAAATCCTTTCTCTCCAACCTGGCCGCCCGGCTGGTGCTCGGCCTGCTGTGGCTGCTGCACTGGCTGCCGCTGGGCCTGCAGACCCTGCTCGGCCAGGGGCTGGGCGCGCTGCTGTGGCGCCTGGGCAAGTCGCGCCGGCGCATCGCGCTGCGCAACCTCGAGCTGTGCCTGCCCGAGAAGACGCCGGCCGAGCGCGAGGCCATCGCCCGCGCGCACTTCGGCTGGCTGGGCCGCAGCTTCCTGGAGCGCGGCATGCTCTGGTACGCCTCGCGCGAGCGGCTGTCGCGGCTGATCCAGGTCGAGGGCGACGTGAAGCTGGCCGAGCGCAGCGAGCGCCCGGTGATGTGGCTGGTGCCGCATTTCCTGGCGCTGGACGTGGCCGGCGTCAGTGTGCTGCTGAACCAGAGCCGCCACGCCGGCTCGATCTATCAGCGGCAGAGCAACCCGGTCTTCGATGCGGCGATGCGCCGCGGCCGGCTGCGCTTCGGCAACGCCGAGATCTTCGCCCGCAGCGAGGGCGCGCGCGCGCTGATGCGCGCCATCAAGCGCGGCGACGCCTTCTTCAACCTGCCCGACATGGACTTCGGCGCGCGCGACGCGGCCTTCGTGCCCTTCTTCGGCGTGCCGGCGGCCACGCTGCTGGCGCCGTCGCGCATGGCGCGTGCGCTGGGCATGGTGGTGCAGCCGGTGGTCAGCGAGATGCTGCCCGGCGGACAGGGCTGGCGCATCCGCTTCCTCGAGCCCTGGACCGACTTCCCCACCGACGACGCGGTGGCCGACACCGCGCGCATGAACCGCTGGATCGAGCAGGAGGTGCGCCGCCTGCCCGAGCAGTACCTGTGGGTGCACAAGCGCTTCAAGACCCGGCCCGAGGGCGAGGCGGGGTTGTACTGAAGTCAGAAAGAGGGGGATTGCTCCTCGGTCGGCAGCTGGCGCTACACTTCCGAACTTAACGAGATTGACGAAATTTCGTTACCACAGGGAAGTCAAAATGCTGAATGCAGCGGGTCAAGTGGACTGTGAGCCTCTTCTTCAGGACAGCCGAAGTTGCCAATGGCGGGGCTACTGTGAGCGGCTCCTATGGATGCTCTTTGGGCGTGACTTGGTGTGTGGGCCGGTGTTGCCGTCACGAACCGCCTATGAAGAGTTTCTGGCAGCAGCTGATCTGGAGCGAGCTGTCTTGGAGATCCAGCGTCGCATACAGATGCAGCTAAGCCTGCCCGAGTCTGTTTTTCGTGTTGCCAAGCAAGCCAGCACACCGCCTAGCCCGCCTGTCCGAGCGTCAGTTCGGTACCTTCTCAGGATGAGCTTGGCCAGAGCATTCCGTAAGCAAGGCCAGACTGCACCTCGTTCCAGCAGCTTCTTCAGCCAAGCCAAGGTCAACGCGCGCAATGCGCCTTGAATGTTCGCTTTTCAGTCTCCTTCGACCATGAAACCCCAGACGACTGAAACCTCGACGTCTTCCGTCCTTCCCCGCCGAAGCGCGCGAGCCGCCCGACCTTCGCCCTACCTGACCCCGACCGAGACGAATGCGCTGCTGCATGCCAGTCTCGACAGCCGCCTGCGCCGGCTCGATCAGGCCGACATGATGAGCACCGACGAGGCCGCCGCCCTGCTGGGCACCAGTCGCGTGACCATCAACGCCTGGATCGGCAAGGGCCGCTGCATCGGTCTGACGCAGACCAAGCGCGGATTCAAGGTGCCGCGCTGGCAGTTTGAGCCGACCGTGTGGGCGCATGTCGCGCCGATCGGTCAGGCACTCGGGCTGAGCGAGGGCTGGGCGCTGCTGAACTTCTTCGAGACCCCGCACGGTGGCCTCGAAGGATTGACGCCGCGACAGGCCTTGGAACAGGGTCAGGCCGAGCGTGTGCTCGCTGTGGCCCGGACGGAAGGCGCCTGAACCGCGATCTTCCCGCATGAAACTGAGCGATCTCACCTACTGCCAGGAACACACGCTGCCGCGGCTGCACTCGATGTACCGCATCCAGCGCACCCGCCGCACCGCCAGCACCGTGGCGGTCGGCCCGGTGCGGTTGCCGCCGACCGGGCTGATGAGCGGCCGATTCGACCTGCCGGACACGCCGGTCGGCTATTTCGCCGAGGAACCCGAGACGGCGGCCTACGAGACACTGGCGCGGCGCGAGGCCCATGTGCTGTCGATCGCCGACCTGCGCCAGCGCAGCCTGCTCTGGGTCCAGCTTACCGAGCCGGTGCTGCTGCTCGACCTGCGTCCGCATGCGCCCACCTGGCCGGTGCTGACCTCGCTGCGCTTCGGCTGCACGCAGGAACTGGCCGCCGACGCGGTCTGCCACGGCTATCAAGGCCTGATCTACCGCTCCGCCCAGCAGCACGAGCACGACTGCTACGTGCTGTTTGGCTCGGCGCTCGACCGGCTGCGTCGTGTGGAGAGCATCCCGCTGGTGGATGCGGCCACGGGGGGCTTGCACCATCTGCTGCGCGACGTGGCCCGCGGTGCGCAGATGCCGTTCGTCCCATGATGTCCGCCCCGGATAATCCCGCCATGACCACCCGCCCGCCCCTTCCGTTCACCAAGATGCACGGCCTCGGCAACGACTTCGTCGTGTTCGATGCCACCCGCGCGCCGCTGGCGCTCAGCGAAGACCAGCTGCGCTTCGTCGGCGACCGACGCTTCGGCATCGGCGCCGACCAGATCCTCGTCGTCGAGCGGCCGCAGGGGCCGGACGCCGATTTCCGCTACCGCATCTTCAACGGCGCCACCGGCGAGGAGGTCGAGCACTGCGGCAACGGCGCGCGCTGCTTCATGCGCTTCGTGCGCGAGCAGGGCCTGACCGACCGCGACGAGGTGCGCGTCGAGACGATGAACAACCGCATCGTGCTGCGCATGCAGGCCGACGGGCGTGTCACCGTCGACATGAACCAGCCCATTCTCGAGCTCGAGCGCGTGCCCTTCGACCCGTCCGGGCTGCAGCCGCGCCTGGAGAACGGCGCCGAGCTGTGGCCGCTGGCCAATCCGGCCGCGCCCCAGGAGCAGGTCGAGGTCGCGGTGGTGTCGATGGGCAACCCGCATGCGGTGCAGCGCGTCGACGACGTGGACACCGCGCCGGTGGCGCAGGTCGGGCCGTGGGTGGAGTCGCATCCGCGTTTCCCGCGCAAGGTCAACGCCGGCTTCCTGCAGGTGGTCGCGCGCGACCGGGTGCGGCTGCGCGTCTTCGAGCGCGGCGCCGGCGAGACGCTGGCCTGCGGCACCGGCGCCTGCGCGGCGGTGGTGGCGGGCATCCGCCTGGGCTGGCTGGACGCGCGCGTCGATGTCGAGACCCGCGGCGGCGAGCTGACCATCGAGTGGGACGGCCCCGGCAGCAGCGTGCGCATGACCGGCCCGGCGGTCACCGTGTTCCAGGGCGAAGTGGTGCTGCCGGCGGCTTCCTGCTGAACCGGATCGGCTTGTGCATTCAAGGCGCGGATGAAGGGCATCCGGCCGGCTTTTCCTTCGGGTGACTGGCGGGGGGCTGCGCTACCCTCGCTCGCCATGAGCAGCATTCCGGGCCGACTGAGTGGCCTTTCCGAGGACGACATCGCCAGCTATCTGGTGCAGACGCCGGGTTTCTTCGAGCGTCATGCCGAGCTGCTGGCCCATGTCGAGCTGGCCAATCCCCATGGCCAGCGCGCCGTCTCGCTCCAGCAGCGCCAGATGGAGATGCTGCGCGAGCGCATTCACGGTCTCGAGCGTCGCCTGATGGACATGATCCGCCATGGCCAGGAGAACGCGGTGCTGTCGGACCGGCTGCACCAGTGGGTGCGCGGCCTGATGCTGCTGGCCGATCCGCGCGACATTCCGGACATGCTGGTGATCGATCTGCAGGAGCAGTTCATGGTCCCGCAGGCCGCGATGCGGCTGTGGGAGGTGGCGCCGGACTTCGAGTCCGAGCCGGTGGCGCGCGACGTCAGCCCCGAGCTGCGCCGCTTTGCGTCCAGCCTGGTCACGCCCTGCTGCGGCGCGCACACCAGCTTCGAGGCGGTGCAGTGGCTGGCGCAGCCCGCCGCGGTGGCCTCGCTGGCCTTGCTGCCGCTGCGGCGCAGCATGACCTCGCCGGCCTTCGGCATGCTGGTGCTGGCCTCGTCCGACCCGATGCGCTACACGCCCGAGATGGGCACCGATTTCCTGGTGCGCATCGCCGAGCTGGCCAGCGCCGCGGTGACCCGGCTGCTTCCCGACGGCGGCTGACCCGCCAAGACCGCCCGGGCGCCGGGGTTTCGGGCGCGCTGCCAGCATCGTGGGCGGTCTTCGCCTGATGCGGTCCGCGAGGAGGCTTGTGATGCCCGTGCCGCTGTCCGCGTTCACCATCGCCCTGGAGGTCGCCTCGGCCTCGGTCCCATCGCCGGATGCGCTGCTGCTGCAGGCGCTGCTGGCCGCCGCGGTGCGGCTGTCCGGTCTGCCGGCACCGCCGGTCGACACACCGGTGCCGGTGCTGGTCGAACTGCCAGCCGCCGAGCTGCACCGTCAGGCCTGTCCCGAGCGCTCCCGCGCCTGCATGCACCTGATCGCCTGGCATGACGCCGCCGCAGGCCGGGTGCTGCTGAGCGACCAGCTCGACTGGCGCATGCGGCCGGTCGATCGCTCCTTCGTGCTGCACGAGCTGGTGCATGTGCTGCAGGCGCGGCGCCCCGGCAGCCCCCGCGACGACGACTGCGCCCGCGCGCTCGACGACGAGCGCCTGGCCTACCGGGTGCAGAACGCCTGGCTGGACGAGCAGGGGCGCACCGAGCGCTTCGGGGGCCGGCTGCATGTGCTGCGCTGTGCCGCCGCGCAGGTCGACGCCGAAGGGCGGATGCTGCTGCGCCGTGCGGGCGGCGACGGCGATGCCGAGGCGCTGATCGGTGATCTGATGCGGCGCCGGGGCCTCAACCCGCCGGAAACAAGCCCTCCACCGCCCGGTACAGCGCCCTGAAGCGCGCATGGCGGGCGGCCAGCCGCGCGGTCTCGGCCGGATCAGGCGAGAAGGTCGCGGCGATCTCGGGTGCGGGGCAGACCGCGTCGAGCGTGCCGCCATCGGCCAGCCAGGCCAGGCGCGCGGCGCCCAGCGCGCCGCCGGCCTCGCCGCCGTGGCGGGTGACCATCGGCACGCCGATCGCGTCGGCCAGCAGCTGCGCCCACAGCCCTGAGCGCGCGCCGCCGCCCACCAGCGTGAGGCTGGCCACCTCGCCCGGCTGCACGCCCAGCGCATGCCAGCCGTCGAGCAGCCCGAAGCTCACGCCCTCGATCACCGACCAGCCCAGCGCGGCGGCGTCGTGCTCGTTGCTCAGGCCGAAGAAGCTGCCCTGCGCGTGCGGGTTGTTGTGCGGCGTGCGCTCGCCGTTGAGGTAGGGCAGGAAGAGCGGCGCGCGTTCGCGCTGCGACGGCGTCATCTGCGCGACCTGTTCGAGCAGCGCTGCCTCGCTGGCGGCGCCGACCAGCCGCGTCACCCAGCTCAGGCCGTTGGCGGCGCTGAGCATCACGCTCATCTGGTGCCAGGTGCCGGGCAGCGCGTGGCAGAAGGCGTGCATCGCGCTGGCCGGGTTGGGACGGAAGCGGTCGCTGGTCAGGAAGATCACGCCCGAGGTGCCCAGCGAGACGAAGCCCTCGCCCGGCCGCACCGCGCCGATGCCCACCGCGCTGGCGGCGTTGTCGCCGCCGCCGCCGGCGACGATCACGCCCGCCGGCAGGCCCCAGCGCGCGGCCAGATCCGGTTTCAGCCGGCCCGACACCGCGCTGCCCTCGACCAGCCGCGGCATCTGCGCCTCGGTCAGGCCGCAGGCGGCCAGCACCTCGGCCGACCAGCGCCGCTCGGCCACGTCCAGCCACAGCGTGCCGGCCGCGTCGCTCATCTCGCCGACGCGCTCATCCGTCAGCATGAAGCGCAGCCAGTCCTTGGGCAGCAGCACGGTGGCGGTCTGCGCGAAGACCTCCGGCTCGTGCCGGCGCACCCACAGCAGCTTCGGCGCGGTGAAGCCGGGCATGGCCAGGTTGCCGGCGATGGCGTGCAGGCGCGGGCAGGCGGCCTCCAGCTCGGCGCACTCGGCGCCGCTGCGGCCGTCGTTCCAGAGGATGGCCGGGCGCAGCACCGCGCCGGCGGCGTCCATCAGCACCGCGCCGTGCATCTGGCCGGACAGGCCGATCGCGCGCACCCGCGCCAGCGCCTCGGCGTGCTGTGTGCGCAGCCGGGCCATGCCGCGCTCGGTGGCGGCCCACCAGTCGGCCGGATGCTGCTCGCGCCACAGCGGGCGGGGCTGCTGCAGCGTCAGCGGCTCGTCGAGGCTGGCGACGACCTGATGGCCGGTGTCCAGCAGCACGAACTTGATGCCGGAGGTGCCCAGGTCGAGACCGAGGTACAGGGGAGACGTGCTCATTGCGGGCTCACGGGCTGTCCGGCCGGGTGCCGAAGCGGTTGTCGGCCTGCTTGCGGAACTCGCTCGGCGTCAGCCCCTTGATCTCGAGGAAGCGCCGGTTGAAGTTCGCGACGTTGTTGAAGCCGACCTCGTAGCAGATGTGCGTGATCAGCCGGTCCGATTCCATCAGCAGCTGGCAGGCGCGGTTGATGCGGACGCGGTTGACGAAGTCGGTGAAGGTGTTGCCGGTGGCGCGGCGGAAGAAGCGGCTGAAGCGGCTCTCGCTCATGCCCAGTTCCTGCGCGATGTCGGCCGCCGAGAAGGCCTGGCCCAGGTGGTCGGTGATGCGGCTGACCACCGCGTCGATCTGGTCGAGCGAGTCGTCGTCGTCGATGCTCTGCATCTGCACGTTCGACAGCAGCCGGTAGTCGGTGCAGGCGGCCAGCTCGGCCAGGAAGTCGCAGAAGGCGGCGAAGCGGCGTGCGCCGCGGGCCTCCTTGACCTTCTGCCAGTGCTGCTGCGCGCGCTCCCCCTGGCCGAAGAACTCGATGCCGTGGCGCGCACGCTCGAGCAGCGGCAGCACCTCGGCCAGCTCCGGGATCAGCTCGGCCGCGCGCACCAGCGGGTCGTGCGAGAACTGGATGACCATGTCGCGCAGCGCGACGCCGCCCTCGGGCAGATCGGTCGACAGCCAGTTGTGCGGCAGCCGCGGCCCGGTCAGCACCAGATGGCCGGGCTGGAACTGCCCGATCCAGTCGCCGACGAAGGCCTTGCCCGAGGTGCTGGTGATCAGGTGCAGCTCGTACTCGTCGTGGTAGTGCCAGCGCGCCAGCGGCGTCGGAAAGCCATGCGAGAGGCAGCGGATGAAGCCGACCTCCTGCGGCGACTCGTAGCCCAGGTCGGGCGAGCGGGCGTAGTCATGCTCCAGCTCGGGCTTGAGCTGGCGTGGCACCGAACGCGGCCGGGCGGGCATCGAGGCGCCTCCGGGTCTCAGCGCGCGCTGGCGCCGGGATGCGCGGCGACGAAGGCCGCCACCCGCGCGCTGGCGCGGCGCACCGCATCCACCAGCCGCGTGTCGCCCGCCAGCTCGCCCCACAGCGGCCGGTCGGCGCAGAAGGCCGCCACCGGGTCCGCCGCGTCGCAGATCGCGTGCGCGACCGCCGGGTCCATCGCCTGGTCCTGGTAGGTGTAGGGAATGCCGCCGCGGTGCCAGACCTGCAGGTAGGCCAGGAACAGCGCCGGCAGCATCGCCACGCTGTCGATGGTGGCGCCGGCGGCCAGGCGCTCGCGGATGGTCGGCGCGATGAAGCCGGGAATCTTGCTGAAGCCGTCCATCGCCACGCGCTGGTTGGTGTCGCGGATGGCGGGATTGCCGAAGCGGTCGAGCACCACGTCGCGGTAGCGGGCCAGGTCGATCGGGCAGGGATGCTCGGGCGTGTCCAGCACCGGGATGGTGTCGTCGGTGACGTAGTCGAAGGCCATCCGGCGGATGACCGGATCGTGCGTGCCCTCGTGGATGTAGAGATGGCCCACCAGCGTGCCGGCCCAGGCGATGCACGAGTGAGTCGCATTGAGCAGGCGGATCTTGGCCTCCTCGTAGGCGTCCACCGACTGCACCATCTCGACGCCCACTGCCTCCCAGGCCGGGCGGCCGGCGATGAAGTTGTCCTCGATCACCCACTGGATGAAGCTCTCGCCCATCAGCGCGGCGGGGTCGTCCACGCCGGTGGCGGCCAGCACGCGCTCGCGCACGTCGGGCGTCGGGCGCGGCGTGATGCGGTCGACCATTGCGTTCGGGCTGGTGGTGTTGGCCTGCACCCAGGCCAGCAGCGCGGCGTCGCCGACGAGCTCGATGAACTGCAGCAGGCCGCCGCGCGAGCGATCGCCGTTGTGGCGCAGGTTGTCGCAGTTGAGCAGCGTGACCGGGCCGGCGCCGCTCTTCATGCGCGCGCGCAGGATGGCGGTCAGCGCGGCGTAGATCGTCGAGCCCGGCTGGCCGGAGCGTGCGGCGTCGAGGTCGGCGCGCAGGTCGGCGAAGGTGGCCAGGTCGAGCCGGTTCTTCGCGTCGAGGTAATAGCCCGCCTCGGTGACGGTGAAGGAGATGATCTTCGTGTCGCTGCTGGCGCCTTGCGCGATCAGCCCGGCCAGATCGGGCGAATACGCGATGACCTGGCGGATCGAGCCGATGCGGGTGTAGCGGTGCTCGCCGGCCGGGGAGATGGTCTCCAGCGTGTAGGCGCCGCCCTGGGCCTGGAGCGCGGCGATCGTCTCGGCCATGTCGGGCCGGGTGTTGCCGCCGGCCAGTTGCCAGCCGGTGTCGCCGCTCTGGATGAGCTCGTGCAGGTAGACAGCCAGATGGGCGCGGTGGAACGAGCCCAGGCCGAGGTGCAGGATGACGTTCATGGTGGGGCGTCTTGTCGGAAGGGGTGTTCTGCTCAGAGGTCGAAGTTCGACGGCATCAGCACGACGTCGCGGATGGTCACGCCGCGCGGACGGGTCAGCATGAAGGTGATGACCTCGCCGATCTCGGCCGGCTCGATCAGGCTGCCGGAGGCGCGGGCGGCGGCCAGCTTGTCGGCCGGCCAGTCGGCGATCAGGCCGGTCAGCACCGGGCCGGGCGAGATCGAGCCCACACGCAGGCCGTGCTTGAAGACCTGGCGGCGGGTGGTCTGCACGAAGCAGTCGATCGCCCACTTGGACGAGGCGTAGACCGGCTCCCACGGCGTCGGGTAGTGCGCCGCCAGCGAACTGGTCACCAGGATGTCGCCCGAGCCGCGCGCGATCATGTGCGGCAGCGCGTCGCGCACGTTCTTCATGACGACCGCGACATTGAGCTGCAGCATGCGGTCGATCGCGTCGGTGTCGGCATCGACCAGATCGCCGCCGATGTAGAGCCCGGCGTTGGCGTGCAGGATGTCGAGCCGGCCAGCGCGCTCGAGCACCTGCGGCACCAGCGTGCGGCACTGCGCGGCGTCGAGCAGGTCCAGCGGCAGCGCGATGACCGCATCGCCATGCACGGCCTGCATCGCCGCCAGGCCCGCGGCGTCGCGGTCGACCAGCACCACGCGCGCGCCGCCGGCCAGCAGCGCTTCGGCGCTGGCGCGGCCGATGCCCGAGGCCGCGCCGGTGATCGCGGCCACCTGGCCTTCGAAGGGACGGTTCTTCATCATCAACCCACGCGTGCAGCGCGGCCCTGGGCGTCGAAGCGGTGCGCGTTGGCCGCCTCGACGAAGACGCCCACGCGGTCGCCGTTGTGCAGGCCTGAGCGCACCGGCTGGCGCGAGACCAGCTGCGCGCCGCTGTCGACGGTGACGTAGATCAGCGTCTCGGCGCCGAGCGACTCGACCAGCTCGACCGTGCCGGGCAGGCCGCCGGCGCCCGCCTGCGCGGCCGGCTGCAGCGTCACGTCCTCCGGGCGCAGGCCGACGAAGCCGCCCGCGGGCACGCCGGCCACCTGCGGCAGGTGGCGGCCCTCGACCACGTTCATCTGCGGCGAGCCGATGAACTGGGCGACGAACTGGTTGGCGGGGCGGTCGTAGAGCTCCAGCGGGGTGCCGACCTGCTCGATCAGGCCGTCGCGCAGCACGACGATGCGGTCGGCCAGCGTCATGGCCTCGACCTGGTCGTGGGTGACGTAGATGGTGGTGGCGCCGAGGTCGCGGTGCAGCTTGGCGATCTCGACGCGGGTCTGGCCGCGCAGCGCGGCGTCCAGGTTGGACAGCGGCTCGTCGAAGAGGAAGACCTTCGGGGCGCGCACGATGGCGCGGCCGATGGCCACGCGCTGGCGCTGGCCGCCCGAGAGCGCCTTCGGGGTGCGCTCGAGGTACTGCGTGAGGTTGAGGATCTTCGCGGCGCGCTCGACCTTCTCGCGGATGACGGCGGGGTCTTCCTTGGCGAGCTTGAGGGCGAAGCTCATGTTCTCGAACACGCTCATGTGCGGGTAGAGCGCGTAGCTCTGGAACACCATCGCCAGGTCGCGCTTGGAGGAGGGCGCGTGGGTGATGTCGCGGCCGTCGAGGACCAGCTGGCCGCCGTCGATCTGCTCGAGGCCGGCGATCAGGCGCAAGAGCGTGGACTTGCCGCAGCCCGACGGTCCGACGAAGACGATGAACTCGCCCTTCTCGATGGTGAGGTCCACGCCCTTGATGGCGCGGTGCTCGCCGAAGAACTTCTCGATGCCCTGGAGTTGCAGGTAGGCCATGGGAGGATGTCTCGTGGAATGGTTGACGTCGCGGTTCACTTCACGGCGCCGAAGGTCAGGCCCTGCACCAGCTGCTTCTGGCTGAACCAGCCGAAGACGACGATCGGGGCGATCGCCAGCAGCGAGGCGGCCGAGAGCTTGGCCCAGAACAGCCCCTCGGGGCTGGAGTACTGCGCGATCAGCGCGGCCAGCGTGCCGGCGTTGGCGGCGCTGAGGTTGAGCGACCAGAAGGCCTCGTTCCAGCTCAGCACCAGGCACAGCAGCCCGGTGGAGGCGAAGCTGCCCAGCGACAGCGGCAGCAGCACCTGCACCGCCTCCTGCCAGAGCGTGGCGCCGTCCATGCGCGCGGCCTCGAGAATCTCGGGCGGGATCTCGCGGAAGCCCGAATAGAGCATCCACACCATGATCGGCAGGTTGGAGAGCGTGAAGACGATGATCAGGCCGAGCTGGGTGTCGAGCAGCGCCGACTTCTGTGCCAGCACATAGATCGGCACCAGGGCGCCCACCGCGGGCATCATCTTGGTGGAGAGCATCCACATCAGGATGTCCTTGGTTCGCGGGCCCTTGAAGAAGGCCATGGCGTAGGCGGCCGGGCCGGCCAGCGCCAGGCCCAGCAGCGTCGAGACCACGCTGGTCACCACCGAGTTCCAGGCGTAGTGCAGGTAGTCGCTGCGCTCCTGCACCTCGTGGAAGCTCTCCAGCGTCGGGGTGAAGAAGATCTGCGGCGGCACCGCGATGGCCTGCAGCTCGGTCTTGAAGGCGGTCAGCGCCAGCCAGCCCAGCGGGAAGAACAGCAGCAGCGTGATCAGCCAGGCAGCCAGGGTGCGCAGCAGCAGCACCGGTGTCAGGGAGGAGGGACGGGACGACATCGGGAGGCTCCTCACTTGTCCAGGTTCTTGCCGACCAGGCGGATCAGGAAGACGGCGGCGATGTTGGCCAGCACGACCGCGAACAGCGCACCGGCCGAGGCCACGCCGGCGTCGAAGTTCAGCAGCGCCTGCTTGAAGATCAGGAAGGCCATGTTGGTGCTGGCGTCGCCCGGCCCGCCCCCGGTGGTGGTGTAGATCTCGGCGAACACGCTCAGCAGGAAGATCATCTCGATCATCACCACCACCGCCACCGAGCGGCCCAGGTGAGGGATGTAGAGATAGCGCAGCTGCTGCAGGTAGTTGGCGCCGTCCATGCGGGCGGCCTCGATCTGCTCGCGGTCCATCGACTGCAGCGAGGTCACGAAGATCAGCGTCGCGAACGGCAGCCACTGCCAGCTCACCATGATGATCACGCTCAGCAGCGGCCAGTCGGTCAGCCAGTCCACCGGCGCGGCGCCGAAGAACTGCCAGACCTGCGCCAGCACGCCGTAGATCGGGTTCATCATCATGTTCTTCCACAGCAGCGCATTGACCGTGGGCATGACGAAGAAGGGGCTGATCAGCAGGATACGCACCAGGCCGCGGCCCGGGAACGGATCGTCGATCAGCAGCGCGATGGCCGCGCCCAGACCGACCGTGATCAGGATGACGCTGCCCAGCAAGAGCAGCGTGTTGATCACCGAGGTCGTGAACGACGGGTCGGTGATGAAGTATTCGAAGTTCTCGAGCCCGACGAAGCCGCTCTGGTCGGGCTGCATCAGGTTGTAGCGGATCACGCTGAAGTACAGCGTCATCACCAGCGGCACGATCATCCACAGGAAGAGCGTGGCCACCGCGGGCGCCATCAGGGCGCGGGGCAGGAATCGGTTCATGGGTCCACCATCGTGCGCGGCCGGTCAGGTCGTGAAGGGGGTCGGAGGTCGCCCCCCGGCCCGTCTTCACGCCTGCCGGCCATGCCTCACCTCACCACAGGGAGAGGGTCGAGAAGTCGGCTGCAGCGCGCCCTGCGGGCGTCACTTGTAGTAGCCGGCCTTCTTCATCTCGCGCTCGGCGGCCTGCTGGCTGGTCTTCAGGGCAGCGTCGACCGAGGTCTTGCCGGCCAGCGCCGCGCTCATCTGCTGACCGACGGCGATGCCGATGGCCTGGAACTCGGGAATCGCCGCGAACTGCACGCCGATGTAGGGCGACTTCGGCAGCGTCGAGTCGGTCGGGTTGGCGCTGTCGATCGCGGCCTTCTCGGCGGCGGCGAAGCGGGCGGCCTTCTGGAACTCCGGCGAGGCGTAGGTCGACTTGCGGGTGCCGGTGGGCACGTTGGCCCAGCCGTTGGTCTTGGCCACCAGCTGCACATAGTCCTTGCTGGTGGCCCAGCCGATGAACTTCTGCGCGGCATCGACCTTCTTCGAGCCGGCCGGAATCGCCAGATTCCAAGACCACAGCCAGTTGGCGCCCTTCGGCGTGTTCATCGTCGGCGCCTGGGCGAAGGCCATCTGGTCGGCGACCTTGGACTGCTTCGGATCGCTGACGAAGGAGGCGGCGATGGTGGCGTCGATCCACATGCCGCACTTGCCGGCGTTGGTCAGCGCCAGGATCTCGTTGAAGCTGTTGGCGGCCGAGCCCGGGGGGCCGTAGTTCTTCAGCAGGTCGACGTAGAAGTTGATCGCGTCCTTCCAGGGCTTGGATTCCAGCTGCGGCTTCCACGCCATGTCGAACCACTGGCCGCCGAAGGTGTTGACCAGCGTCGAGAGGAAGGCCATGTTGTCGCCCCAGCCCGGCTTGCCGCGCAGGCAGATGCCGTACACGCCGTTCTTCGGGTCGTGGATCTTGGCGGCCAGGTCCTTGATGTCGGTCCAGGTCGGCTTGTCGGCGACCTTCACGCCGGCCTTGTCGGCCAGGTCCTTGCGGTACATCAGCATCGACGACTCGCCGTAGAACGGCGCGGCGAAGAGCTTGCCGTCCACGCTCAGGCCGCTGCGGATGGCCGGCAGCAGGTCGTCGGCGTCATAGGCGGCGTCGGTCTTGAGTTCCTGCAGCCAGCCCTTCTTGCCCCAGATCGGCGCCTCGTACATGCCGATGGTCATGATGTCGAACTGGCCGCCCTTGGTGGCGATGTCGGTCGTCACGCGTTGGCGCAGCACGCCTTCCTCCAGCGTCACCCACTTGACCTTGATGTCCGGGTTGGCCTGCTCGAAATGCTTGGTCAGCTTCTGCATCTCGATCATGTGACCGTTGTTGACGGTGGCGATCACCAGCTCGGTGGCGGCGTTCGCCAGGCCGGCGCTCAGGCCGAAGGCCAGGGCCAGAGCGGCCTTGAGGGTCAGTTTCATCATGTGTCTCCTCGCGGGATGGAACAGGAACGGACGACGTGGGGGCGGCCGGGGCCTCGGCGGTGCAGCGCTGGCACCGGGCTGGAGCGGTCAGCCCCGATCGACAGGCGCAACGATAGGTGCTGGTGCATGCGCCGATTGATACGGATGCAGCCCGTTCATGTACTTCATTGCACGCACAGACCCGGGTTTTCCATAGGTGCACGGAAGAAAGTACAGATTTGTACTTTCTTGCATTGATTCGCTGCAATGCAGCATCGAAACCGGTCGGTGAGCGACGTGTGAGCGAGGGGTGACTGGCGAGGGCCACATCGCTCGCGCGACAATTCCGCCCCATGAAAGTCATCCGTCTGCGTGAAGGCAAGGAGCGCTCGCTCCTGCGCCAGCATCCCTGGGTGTTCCAGGGCAGTGTCGAGAAGGGCCGAGCCGATGCCGGCGAGACGGTCCGGGTCGAGAGCCACGACGGCCAGTTCCTGGCCTGGGCTGCGTTCAGCCCGGACTCGACCATCCGGGTGCGTGCCTGGAGCTTCGAGGCTGCCGAACGCATCGATGCCGATTTCTTCCGTCGCCGCGTCGAGGCCGCAGTGGCGATGCGTGCGCGTCTGGGGCTGCGCAGCAACGGCGTTCGCCTGGTTCACGGCGAGGCCGACGGCCTGCCCGGCCTGATCGTCGATCGCTACGAGGACATTCTCAGCGTCCAGTTCCTGGCCACTGGCGTCGAGCGCTGGAAGTCGGTGATCGCCGATGCGCTGCTGGCGGCCACAGGCTGCACGCGGCTCTACGAGCGCAGCGACTCCAGTGTGCGCCAGCTGGAGGGCCTGCCGCTGGTCAAGGGCTGGCTGCGTGGCGGCGGCGACACCCGCGTGCTGCTGCACGAGCACGACATCCGGCTGACCGTCGATGTCGAGGAAGGCCACAAGACCGGCTACTACCTCGACCAGCGCGAGAACCGGGCGCTGTTCGCGCGCCTGGTGCGCCAGCTCGGCTGCCGGTCGGTGCTGAACTGCTACAGCTACACCGGTGGCTTCAGCGTCTCGGCGCTGGCCGGCGGTGCCACCGAGGTGGTCAGCGTCGATTCCTCCGGCCCGGCGCTGGCGCGGGCCTGCGCGCATGTCGAGCTCAACGGCTTCGATCCCGCGCACCACACCGCGCTCGACGCCGACGTCAACGGCACGCTGCGCCAGATGCTCAAGGACGGCCGCCAGTTCGACGCCATCGTGCTCGACCCGCCGAAGTTCGCGCCCACCGCAGCGCACGCCGACCGGGCCAGCCGCGCCTACAAGGACATCAACCGCCTGGGCCTGAAGCTGCTCAAACCCGGCGGCCTGCTGCTGACCTTCAGCTGCTCAGGCGGCATCAGCGCCGATCTGTTCCACAAGATCGTCGCTGGCGCGGGTCTGGACGCCGGCGTGGACGCCTACATCCTGCAGCGCCTGGAGGCCTCCAGCGACCACCCGACCACGGTCAACTTCCCCGAGGGCGAGTATCTGAAGGGGCTGGTGCTGCTGAAGCGCTGAGCGCGCTGAAAGTCGGTGCCGGGCGCGCTCAGGCGTTCTCCGCCAGCAGCTTCTCCAGCAGCAGGTGCAGCTGCTGGAAGTCGGGCTCGCCGACGTAGCGCTTGACGATCTCGCCCTTGCGGTTCAGCACGAAGGTGGTTGGCGTGAGCTGCACCTTGCCGTACTGGCGCGCGATCTCGCCGGTGTTGTCGATCGCGACCTTGAAGGGCAGCTGGCGCGATTCGGCGAAGCTGGCGACATAGGCCGGCGGGTCGTAGCTCATCGCCACCGCCAGCGTCTCGAAGCCCTTGTCCTTGTACTTCTGGTGGGTCGCGACCAGCTCGGGCATTTCCTTGACGCAGGTGGTGCAGCTCGTCGCCCAGAAGTTGACCAGCACCACCTTGCCCTTGAGCGCTTCGGCCGAGGTCTGCTTCGTGCCGTCGAGCAGGGTGTAGCTGATGGCGGGCGCCTTTTCCTTGCTGCCGACCGCGAACGAGGCGGTCACGGCGATGGCGGCAACGACGGCGGCGGCGAGGGCGATGCGGGCGGCTTTCATGGTGCGGCGAAGTTTACGGCAGCCCCCGCGGCAGCGGCGGGTCTGTGCCGGGGAAGCCCGGCTGTTCGTGCGGCCGCCGTGCCGCGTGGGCCCGGACAATGAACCGATCCGTTCCCGTGGGTTCCGTCCCGTCCTGCCATGTCTTGCGCCGTCCCTGCTTCCCGCCCGTCGGTTGTCTCCTTGTCGTCTACCGGGCTGAGGCTGTCGCGGGCACTGATGCCCTGGCTGCTGCCCTTGCTGCTGCCTTGGCCGCTGACATCGGTCGCGGCGGCGCCCGAACCCCAGGGCCTGGTGGCGGTGTCGAAGGATGGCCAGACGGTGGTCGATGTCGAGAGCGGCCTGGCCTGGTCGCGCTGCGTCGAGGGCATGCGCTGGAGCGGTGGGCGCTGCACCGGCCAGGCGCTGCGGGTGATGCAGTCGCAGGGGCCGGATCTGGCGGCCGTGCGGCGCCAGGCCGACGGCCGACCGTGGCGGGTGCCGCGCGCGATCGAGATGCGCCGGGTGCTGCAGCGCGCCGCAGGTTCGCCCGGCGGCATCGACAAGCTGTTCCCCGACACGCCCGAGGGCTGGCTGTGGAGCGCCTCGGCCACCATCGAGGCCGGTCCGGTCAATATCCACAGCTATGACAGCGTGATGCGCGGGCGCACCTCGGAGAACGAGGAGCGGCTCGACGGCCTGCACGGCTGGGTAATCGACGGCCACACCGGCCGGGCGCGCTCCGACATGAGCCGCGACACGCCGCTGCCGGTGCGGCTGGTGCGCCCGCGCGACTGAGCACGACCGAGGGCGGCCGAGGGCGGCTGTGGCCTGCGGTTTTCCCGAGGGGCGCGGCGATGCCGTAGCATTTCCGCTTTGCGTCCGCGCTGAAGCAACCGCCCGCCCCATGACCGCCTCCCTTCTCGTGCGTGGCTACGAAGTCGTCATCGGCTTCGAGACCCACGCCCAGCTCTCGACCCAGTCGAAGATCTTCTCCGGTGCCTCGACCCGTTTCGGCGCCGAGCCCAACACCCAGGCCTGCGCGGTCGATCTGGCGCTGCCCGGCGTGCTGCCGGTGATGAACCGCGGCGCGGTCGAGCGTGCGATCCAGTTCGGCCTGGCCGTCGGCGCCACCGTCGCGCCGATGTCGATCTTCGCCCGCAAGAACTACTTCTACCCGGATCTGCCCAAGGGCTACCAGATCAGCCAGTACGAGATTCCGGTGGTGCAGGGCGGCCATGTCGACTTCCTGGTCGATGGCGTGAAGCACCGGGTCAACCTGACCCGCGCTCACCTGGAGGAAGACGCCGGCAAGTCGGTGCACGAGAACCTGCACGGCATGACCGGCATCGACCTGAACCGGGCCGGCACCCCGCTGCTGGAGATCGTCACCGAGCCCGAGCTGCGCTCGTCGAAGCAGGCGGTGGAATACGCCCGCGCGCTGCACACGCTGGTGGTGTGGCTGGGCCTGTGCGACGGCAACATGCAGGAGGGCTCGTTCCGCTGCGATGCCAACGTCTCGGTGCGCCGCCCCGGCCAGCCCTTCGGCACCCGGCGCGAGATCAAGAATCTCAACAGCTTCCGCTTCCTGCAGCAGGCGATCGACTTCGAGGTCAACTGGCAGATCGACCAGATCGAGGACGGCTTCGACATCGTCCAGGCCACCGTGCTGTTCGACCCGGACACCGGCGAGACGCGCATGATGCGCACCAAGGAAGACGCGCACGACTACCGCTACTTCCCCGACCCGGACCTGCCGCCGCTGGTGATCGCGCCCGAGTGGGTCGAGCGCGTGCGCGCCGAGATGCCCGAGCTGCCGGCCGCGCTGGCCGAGCGCCTGCAGGCCGAGCACGGCCTGCCGGCCTATGACGCGGCCATGATGACCACCAGCCGCGCCACCGCCGACTATTTCCTGGCCGCGGTCGCGGTCTGTGGCGCGCCCAAGCCGGTGGCCAACTGGGTGATGGGCGAGATCAGCAAGCGCCTGAACGCCGACGGCGGCGACATCGCCGACGCGCCGGTGGGCCCGGCGCTGCTGGGCGCGCTGATCCGCCGCATCCAGGACGGCACCATCTCGAACAACGCTGCCCGCCAGGTCTTCGACGCGCTCTGGAGCGGCGAGGCCACCGACGTCGACGCCGTCATCGAGGCCAAGGGCCTGAAGCAGATGAACGACACCGGCGCCCTGGAGGCCATCCTCGACGAGGTGCTGGCCGCCAATGCCAAGTCGGTCGAGGACTATCGCGCGGGCAAGGAAAAGGCCTTCGGCGCGCTGGTCGGCCAGGCGATGAAGGCGACCAAGGGCAAGGCGAACCCGGCTCAGGTCAACGAGCTGCTGAAGAAGAAGCTGGCGGGCTGACACCCGGCTGCGCCAGCACCCACCGACCTGCGCCGCGACCCGGCGCAGGTCTTTTTTTCATTCATCCCACCAGGATCGAAAAATGACGAGTTCCCGCAGGATTCTGCTGAACGCGCTGGCGCTGGCCGGCCTCGGGCTGGCCGCCGCCGGCCCGCTGCACGCCCAGGAGCGCGTGCGCATCGGCTTCATGAGCCCGCTGACCGGCCCGCAGGCCGCCAGCGGCATCGACAACCGCGACGGCGCGCAGCTGGCCATCAAGGCGCTCAACGCGCGCGGCATCAAGCTCGGCGGCAAGCCGGTGCAGTTCGAGCTGGAGGTCCAGGACGACGGCGCCGACCCGCGCCAGGGCGTGCAGGTCGCGCAGGCGCTGGTCGACAAGGGCCTGAAGTTCGTGCTCGGCCCCTACAACTCCGGCGTGACGCTGCCGGCCTCGCGGGTCTTCGCCGACGCCGGCGTGCTGGTGCTGACGGTGGCCTCGAACCCGAAGGTGACGCAGCCGGCCCAGGCCAACCTCTTTCGCATCGGCGCGACCGACAACCAGCTCGGCGCCAAGATGGCGACCTACGCGGCGCAGGACCTGAAGGTCGCTTCGGTCGCGGTGATCGACGACCGCACCGCCTACGGCCAGGGCGTGGCGCAGGAGTTCATCGCGCAGGCGCAGAAGCTCGGCATCAAGGTCGTCGCCAAGGAATTCACCAGCGACAAGGCGACCGACTTCAGCTCGATCCTGACCGGCATCCGCGGCGCCAGGCCCGACGCGGTCTTCTACGGCGGCTACTCGGCGCAGGCCGGTCCGATGCTGCGCCAGATGCGCTCGCTGGGGCTGAAGGCACCGCTGCTGGGCGGCGACGGCATCTGCTCGTCGGAGACGGCGACGCTGGCGCAGATGAGCGCCGACCTGAACGTCTACTGCACCCAGGGCGGCGCGCTGATGGACCGCAGCGACAAGGGCCGCGCCTTCGTCGAGCGCTACCGCGCCGAGTACAAGCGCGATCCGCTGACCTACGCCGCGGCCTTCCATGACGGCGCCAACCTGCTGGCCGGGGCGATCGAGGCCACGCAGTCGCTCGATCCGAAGAAGCTCGCCGAGCACATCGCCAAAGGCAGCCATGCCGGCGTGGCCGGCGACTACGCCTACGACAGCCGCCACGACCTGCGCTCGTCGGCGGTGACCGTCTTCACCTTCAAGGGCAAGGACGTCGTGGCGCTGAAGAGCCTGTGACGTTGCGCCGCCCGGGCCGGCTTCAGCGCGCTGCCGACGACGGTGCGGCCAGGCTGCCCGGCGTCGCGCCGTTCCAGAGCTGGCGCAGCCGCGCCAGCTCCTGGTCGAAGCTGGCGTTGATGCGCCGGTTCTCGGCCTGGTGGCTCTGCATCGCGTCCTTCTGCGCCTGCGTCGCCACCTGGTTCTGCTCGATCTTCTGCCTGAGCGAGCGCGGCAGCTCGCGGCCCTTGTAGAACTCGGCCTCCTCGCGCAGCTGGCGGCGCTCGCGCTCGAGCTCCTCCATGCGCTTGTCGGTGCTCTGCATGGCCGAGCGCACCGGCTCCAGCGCGGCCTCGCGGGCTGCGTTGTGGCGCTCGATGTCCGGGTAGCGGCTCAGCAGGTTGCGGTCGTGGCGGATCGCGTCGCGGCGGGTGCGCTCCTCGAGCTGCTCGCGCCGGCGCCTGTCCTCGGCGGCGGCGCGCTCCTCGGCGGTCATCGACGGCGGCAGGATGCGCCGCACCGAGCCGTCGGCGCCGCGCACCTGCTGCTCGCGGTCCATGCACTCGGCGATCGGGCGATCGGCGGTCAGGCGCTGGCCGCGGGCGTTGACGCAGGAATAGATGTCGGCCTGCGCCGGCAGCGGCAGCCCTGCCGCGCCCAGCGCGGCGGCCAGCAGCAGTCCGGCAGGAACGCGAGCCGCCGCGCGGCTCACATCTGCACCCCGTAGCGGTCGCGGTAGGCCTGCACCGCCGGCAGGTTGCCGGCCAGGCGTGCGTCCTGCTGCGCGCGCAGGTAGGCCAGCAGGTCGGCCAGCGTGGCGATGGCCACCACCGACAGGCCCAGGTCGCGCTCGACGAACTGCACCGCCGAGTGCGGCGCATCGACGCCGTTCTCGCTGGCCTTTTCCTGGCGGTCCAGCGCGATGGTCACGCCGCAGGGCGTGGCGCCGGCGGCGCGGATCATCGCGATCGACTCGCGCACCGAGGTGCCGGCCGAGATCACGTCGTCGATGATCAGCACCCGGCCCTTGACGGGGGCGCCCACCAGCGTGCCGCCCTCGCCATGGTCCTTGGCTTCCTTGCGGTTGTAGGCGTAGGGCACGTTGCGGCCCAGGCGCGCCAGCTCGATGGCCACCGCCGCCGCCAGCGTGATGCCCTTGTAGGCCGGGCCGAACAGCATGTCGAACTCCAGGCCCGAGTCGATCAGCCGGCGTGCATAGAATTCGGCCAGGCGGCCCAGCCGGGCGCCATCATCGAACAGGCCGGCGTTGAAGAAATAGGGCGACAGCCGCCCCGCCTTGGTCTTGAACTCGCCGAAGCGCAGCACGCCGGCGTCGACTGCAAAAGCCACGAAATCCTGGGCGAGGGCATCGGTGCGGGAGGTGCTTGCGTCTGGGGTCGTCATCTCGGAAGGTCTTTGCTCGTGCGTCTGGTCAGCCTCAATCTCAACGGCATCCGCTCAGCGGCCACCAAGGGCCTTCATGCGTGGGTCGAGTCGGTACGCGCCGATTGTATGGGGGTGCAGGAGCTCAAGGCACAGGCTCCGGACCTGAGCCCGTCGCTGTCCGTCATCGACGGCATGCAGGGTTTCTTCCATCATGCGCAGAAAAAAGGCTACTCGGGCGTGGGCGTCTACAGCCGTGTCACGCCGAGCGAGGTCATCGTCGGGCTCGGCGACGAGGAGTTCGACGCGGAGGGCCGCTACCTTGAAGCCCGTTACGACTCGCCACATCGACGGCTGTCCATCATCAGCTGTTACTTCCCGAGCGGCTCGTCCTCCGAGGAGCGCCAGCAGGCCAAGTACCGCTTCCTGGCCCGCATTGCGCCGCACCTGCGCGCGCTGCGCCAGAGCGGGCGCGAGTTCGTGCTGATGGGCGACGTCAACATCGCGCACCGCGAGGCCGACCTGAAGAACTGGAAGGGCAACCTGAAGAACTCCGGCTTCCTGCCCGAGGAACGCGCCTGGATGACGACGCTGCTGACGCCGCTCGACCAGGGCGGCGGCGGCCTGGTCGATGTCTACCGCCACCTGCACCCCGACACCACCGACGCCTGCTACACATGGTGGAGCAACCGCGGCCAGGCCCGCGCGAAGAACGTCGGCTGGCGCATCGACTACCACCTGGCCACGCCCGGTCTGGCCGAGACGGCCCGCGCCGCCTCGATCTACAAGGACAGCTGGTTCAGCGACCATGCGCCGCTGACGGTGGATTACGACGTCAGCCTGTGAGGGGCTGCAGCAGGCGCTGTCCGCCGCAGGACTGTCTCACCACCAGCCGCGTCGACAGCTCGACCCGCGTGGACTCGGGTTGCCTGCCGCCCATCAGCATGGCCAGCAGGTCCATCGCGGCATGACCGTGAGCCACGGCGTCGGTGTGGACGGTAGTCAGCGGCGGCTCGGCATAAGGCGCCAGCGGAATGTCGTCGAAGCCGACCAGCGCGATGTCCTGCGGCACACGCCAGCCTGCCTCGCGCAGCGCCCGCAAGGCGCCGAAGGCGATGGTGTCGTTGCCGGCGAAGACGGCGTCCAGCGGCGGGCCACCTGCTGCCACTCCCCCTGCCGATGCCAGCAAGGCCTGCATGGCGCGGTGGCCGCTCTCGGCGGTGATGTCGGCCCGCGTGCACCAGGCGGGTGGCACAGGCAGGCCGGCCGTCTGCAGCGCGGCGCGCCAGCCCTGCTCGCGCTCTCCCACCACGCCAGGAGGTGCCTCTGCATGAGACTCGTAGTCGATGAATCCGATCCGGCGGTGACCGCAGGCCAGCAGGTGCTCCACCAGCGCCTGTGCGGCCGCCATGCCGCAGCTGCCGACGCAGGGCAGGCTGCCTAGCCCGGGCAGATCCAGCCCGATCATCACCACCGGCACGCCATGCTCTGGCCCTTCCAGCAGGGCCTGGTTCAGTGCAGTATCCCCTCCGAAGGCGATCAGGCCATCGACCGTGCCGCCGCGCACCAGCGCTCGCACGCGGTCGGCGCTGCTCGGAGCGCTGGCCTCGGCCTCGTCACCGCAGGCCTCGACCAGCAGCCGCAGGCCCTGGGCGCGGCAGCGGTCGTTCACGGCAGCCACCAGCTGTGCCAGGAAGACGTCCACGTACAGGTGCTTGAGCCGCGGGATCAGCACGCCCACCGTGTGGCTGCGCCCGCCGGCCAGGCGTCGGGCGCCGGCATGGGGCGTGTAGCCAAGATCGCGCGCGGCAGCCAGAACGCGCTCGCGCGTGGCCTCGCTGATGCCCTGGTGATCGACCCCGTTGAGCACGAAGGACACGGTGGTGCGCGAGACGCCGGCCGCGCGGGCGACCTCGGTGCTGGTGGGGGGCTTGCGCGGCGGCGGGGAGGCGGGCGAGGACATCGGCAGCAGGCAGGGTGGATCGTGCGGGCCCGCCGGCCGCACGGTGCGCCCGGCGCGTCAGTTCCGCAGGTACTCGGGCAGGATGTCGCCGTGGGCGGCCAGCAGCTCGTCGACCATCGCGCGGATCTGCGACAGATCGAGCTCGGCCGCGGTGTGCGGATCCAGCATCGCCGCATGGTACACATGGTCGCGTCGCTGGCTGAACACCGACTCGACCACCAGCTCCTGGACGTTGACGTTGGTGCGCATCAGCGCGGCCAGTTGCACCGGCAGCGCGCCGACGCGGGTCGGCTGCACGCCGTTGGCATCGACCAGGCAGGGCACCTCGACGCAGCAGCCCTGCGGCAGGTTGTCGATCAGCTGGCGGTTGGGCACGTTGCCGTAGATGACGCTGGGCTGGCCGCTGACCATGCTGTGGATGATGGTGCCGCCGTACTCCATCGAGCGGTTCACCGTGCGCAGGCCCTCGATCAGGCCGGCCGCGCCCCTCACCTCGCGCGGCATGACATGGATCTTTGCCGCCTCCAGCTCGGCGCGCAGGGCAGCCGGATCGGCCGCGCCGGGCTGCTGCAGCTCGCGCTCGATGTGCGGCCAGGCCCGCTCGTAGACCTGGCAGCGGCCGGGGTACTCGTCCAGCGGCACGTTGAAGCGCTCCAGCAGCTCGGGCCGGTCCTTCTTGATGAACCAGGGCGTGTACTCGGCGAAGTGCTCGCTGCTCTCGGTGGCGAAGTGGCCGAGCTGGGCCAGCATCTCGTAGCGCACGCGGTTCCAGTCCGGGGCGCGGCCCTCGGCATGGATCTGGCGCAGGCGCGGGTAGAGGTCCTGGCCGCGGTGCTCGAACCGCAGGTAGAAGGCCATGTGGTTGATGCCGGCGCACAGGTAGTCGATCTCGTCGGCCGGCAGGTCCAGATCACGCGCCAGCTCGTGGGCGGTGCCCTGCACGCTGTGGCACAGGCCCACCGTGGGCACGCGGGTGCTGGCCCGGTTCAGCGCCCAGGTCAGCATGGCCATCGGGTTGACGTAGTTCAGGTGCAGCGCGCCGGGGGCACACAGCGCGTCCATGTCGCGCTGCATGGCCAGCTGCACGGGGATGGTGCGCAGCGCACGCATGATGCCGCCGATGCCGAGGGTGTCGCCGATGGTCTGGCGCAGGCCGTACTTCTTCGGGATCTCGAAGTCGATCACCGTCGACGGGCGATAACCGCCGACCTGGATGGTGTTGATGACGAAGCGCGCGCCGTCCAGCGCGCGGCGGCGGTCGGTGGTGGCGGTGATCAGCGGCCGGGCGCCCAGCAGGCCGGCCAGGCGTTCGGCCACTTGGCGCGACAGGTCCAGCCGGTGGACGTCGATGTCGTGCAGCGCGATCTCGGCCTCGGCCAGCTCGGGCCAGGCCAGGATGTCGCCCAGCAGGTTGCGGGTGAAGACGGTGCTGCCGGCACCGATGAGGGTGATCTTGGGGCGGCGGTGGCTCATGCGGCGGGAACTTTCGGTGGAGGGGCGGGTGTCAGCGGAACAGTGCGTTGACCTTGGCGTTGGCGTCCTTGAGGGCGACGCTGGCGGGTTGCCGGCCCAGCAGCACCGACTCGATCGCGCCCTTGACCAGCTCGTCGACCTGCGAGCCGTTGTCGGCGATCGGCGCCAGGAAGGTCTGCTCCCTGGACATGGCCAGGAAGGCGGACGCGTCGACGCCCTTCTTCTTCTGCGCCTCGACCGCCTTCTCGGCCATGCCTCGGATGGCGGGGAAGACGACGCCATGGCCGGCGACCACCTGCTGGCAATCGGCCGAGGCCAGGTACTTGACCCACTTCCAGGCCTCGTCCTTGACTTTGGAGCCAGCCCAGATCGAATCGGCCAGGCCGTTGAACATGGTGGCGCGGCGGCCGTTCGGCCCCTTGGGCAGCGGCACCCAGGCATGCTCGAACTTCGCGTTGCCGGCGAAGTAGGTGATCATCCAGGAGCCCTGTGGCACCATCGCCGCCTTGCCGCCGACGAACATCGCGTCCGAGCCCAGGCTGCGCGTGCTCTCGTAGCCGGCCGACAGGCCCTTGGCTGGCAGTCCGGCCAGCCAGTCCAGCGTCTCGGCCAGCTTCGGGTCGTCGTAGAAGAACCTGCCGGCCCAGGGCTTGTCCTGGAACCTGAAGCCGTTGGTGACGGCGAAGTGGCTCCACTCGGTCTGGCCCATCATGCCGCCGTGCCCGGGGTTCTGGTAGCCGTAGACGGCCACCGACTTGCGGTCGAAGGCCGGATCGGCGGCGTTGCGGCCCTTGGCATCGACGGTCAGCTTGCGCACCAGCTGCTCGAAGCTGCCGCCGTCCTTCGGGTTCCAGGTCATGGCCTGCAGATCGGCCAGCGTCACGCCCTGCTTCTTGGCGTGCGCCAGGTTGACGATGAAGCCGATGGTGTCCCAGTCCTTGGGCAGGCCGTACTGCTTGCCGTCACGTCCCCAGACGTCGACCAGGCCGGCGGCGTAGGCCTGGGTGTCGACCTTGTCCTTCTGGATGTAGGGCGTGAGGTCGACCAACTGCTGGTTCTTGGCGAACTCGGGGTACTTGGCCAGGTGGTTGGTGAAGACGTCGGGCGCGGTGCCCGAGACGAAGCCGGTGGAGATCGCCGTCCAGTAGTCGTTCCAGCCGGCCTGGGTGATCTTGATGGTGGTGCCGGGGTTCTTCTTCGCGAAATCGGCGGCGCACTGCTGGTAGGCGGGCAGCTGGTTGCTGTCCCACAGCATGTACTTGACCTCGGCGGCCTGGGCGGCCGGAGCCAGCGCGCCGGCCAGCAGGGCGAGGGCCGAGCCGGCATGCACGACGGCACGGCGGCGCGAGGTGGCAGGCGGCAGGAAGGGCGTCAGGTGGGTTGTCATGGATGTCTCCTCAGCGTGTCGGTCGGGATCGATGCGGCCACGGCGTGGCCGTCGGGCGGTTGGTGGCATTGCAGTGGCGCCACTGGAAAATTCGGGCGGGGGGCGGCCATCACTTGCCGCCACTGAACTGAACCGACTCGACCACCCGCCGACCCAGCACCAGCAGCAGCACGAGGGTGGGCAGCACGGCCAGGCTGGCCGCGGCCATCAGGCCGGACCAGTCGGGCTGGCCCTGGGGTGTCTGCGACTTGAAGGCCTGCAGCGCGACGGGCAGCACCTGCCAGGTCTCGTCACGCGCCACCAGCGAGGGCCAGAAGAACTCGTTCCACATCCCGATGCCAGTCAGTACCGCGATGGTGGCCAGCGGCGTGGTCGACAGCGGCAGCACGATGCGCAGGAAGATGCACCCGAAGCCGGCGCCCTCCAGCCGGGCGGCCTCCTCAAGATCGCGCGGGATCGACAGGAAGAACTGGCGCAGAAAGAACACCGAGAAGCCCTGCATCAGCGCGAAGGGCGCCACCAGTCCGGGCAGCGTGTTCAGCCAGCCCAGGTCCTTGATCAGGATGAAATTGGGGATGAAGGTGACGACTCCGGGCACCATCATCGACGCGATGAACATGCCGAACAGCACCTGCCGGCCAGGGAAGCGCAGCCGCGCGAAGGCATAGGCGGCCATGGCGGCGCAGGCCGTCTGCAGCACCACCACCACGGCGGTGAACACCAGGGAGTTGAGCACCGCGCGGCTGACGTCGATGCGTGCGCCCGAGCCTCCAGCCGCGATGGCCTGCGCAGCGTCCATGCCGCCGAGCACGCGGCGCAGGTTGTCCAGCGTCGGCGCTTCGGGCCACAGCCGAGTGCTCTGACTGAACAGCTCGGCCGCCGGCGTCAGCGCTGTCTTCAGCATCATCCAGAACGGGGCCAGCGTCAGTGCCAGCAGCGCGGCCAGCACCAGCCAGGCTGCCATCCCGCCCCAAGGCAGCGCACGGCGGCGCGCGGCGGCGGGTCGGGCGTCTGCAGGGCGGTCCGGGGCTGCCGTGTGCTCGGCCAACAGGGTGGGGGTGTCGTTCATGGCAAGGCTTTCGTGCGCTTCAGGCCAGATCGCTTTCGGCCGCGCGCATCAGGCGCATCTGCGCCAGCGTGTAGATCCCCATCACCGCGCACAGCACCATGGCCATCGCCGACGCGTAGCCCATGCGGTAGAACGAGAAGGCGTTCTGCACGATGTAGTGCACGACGACGCGGGTCGAGTCCAGCGGTCCGCCATTGGTGGTCACGGCGATCGTGTCGTAGATCTGGAAGGAGCCGGTCACGCTGGTGACCAGCACGAAGACCATCACCGGGCGCAGCAGCGGCAGCGTGATGTGGCGGAACATCTGCCACTCGCTGGCGCCCTCGAGCGCCGCGGCCTCGTACAGGCTGGCCGGGATGCTCTGCAGTCCGGCCAGGAACAGCATGGCCACCAGGCCCATGTGGCGCCAGATGTTGACCGCCGCCACCGTCAGCAGCGCGCTGTCGGCGCCGCCGAAGAAGGGCTGGCGCTCTAGGCCTGCCGCGCTGATCAGGTGGTTCACCAGGCCCAGCATCGGGTCCAGCATCCACAGCCAGATCAGCGCCACCAGCACGTTGGACAGCAGGTAGGGCAGCAGCACCAGCGCGCGCACCGTCAGCGCTCGGGTCAGCCGGTGCATCGCCACGGCCAGGAACAGACCCAGCGCTGTCTGCAGCGGGATGTTCAGCAGCACGTAGAGGCCGGAGAGCTTCATGCCGTTCCAGAACTTGTCGTCCTCGAACAGGCGAACGTAGTTGTCCAGCCCTATGAATTGGGGCTCGCGCAGCAGGTTCCAGTCGGTCAGGCTGATCTGGATGGCGCGCAGCAGCGGCCAGGCATGGAACAGCGCAAAGCCGATCAGCGCCGGCGCCAGCAGCGCCCACGCAGCGAGCGTCTCAGCGCGGCGCTGGGGCGACAGGGCGCCGGGCATGGCAGTGGTGGACGGTGCGGTCATGGGTGGGAGATGCTGTTGCACGAATCATCTAACGCGCGTTAGTTGGTGGATTATTGGCAAATCGAGTGCAGCGTCGCACCCGGAACAACACCTAGAACGGCCGCAGTGGTCTTGCGTGTCGACCGGGTGGTAGATTGCCGGCCCGGTCGAGGTCCTGATGGCCTCCCCGGAGCGCCTGACCTGGCGGCCGTTCCTGGCGCCGCGTCAGCTCACGAGGACACCGGGATTGGCGCCATGGCGGCCGCGATCCTTCAGGACGAGGAGGCGCCGTGAAGGCTCTGCTTGATGCGATTGCCACGATGCCGCGCCCGCGGAACGCGGTGCGGATATTCCACGGCCGTGGCGGCCTGCACCCCGGCTGCGAGCCCTGGACGCTGGACGCCTGGCCGCCGGTCTGGGTGCTGACCTGCTTCCGGGCGCCCGCCGCCGACCCGGCCGAGGACGAGGCCGAGCTGACCGCGATCGGCGCGGCGCTGGCCGCGCGCTGGGCCGAGCTCGCGCCGGGCGAGCCGCTGAACTGGGTCTTCCAGCGCCGCCACGAGGGCCGCAGCGAGACGCGCCTGATGGCCGGCGCGGTACCCGAGCCGCATGTCGTCGAGGAAGACGGCCTGAAGTTCCTCGTCCATGTGCTGCGCGGTCAGAACCACGGCCTGTTCCTGGACATGGCCGAGGGCCGGCGCTGGGTGCGCGAGCAGGCGCGCCGGCAGCCCGGCCTGAAGGTGCTCAATCTCTTTGCCTACACCTGCGCCTTCTCGGTGGCGGCGCTGGCGGGCGGCGCGGGCCGGGTGGTCAACCTCGACATGAGCCGCGGCGCGATCTCGATCGGCCAGCAGAACCACCGGCTCAACTCGCTCGAATCCGGGGCGACCTTCCTGCCGCATGACCTCTTCACCACCTGGGGCAAGATCGGCCGCGGCGGGCCCTACGACCTGATCGTGGTCGATCCGCCCAGCTACCAGAAGGGCAGCTTCGTCGCCACCAAGGACTACGCGCGGCTGCTGCGCCGCCTGCCCGATCTGCTGATGCCTGGCGGCCAGGTGCTGCTGTGCCTGAACGCGCCCGAGCTGGGCAGCGCCTTCCTGCACGACGCGATGCGCGAGCACGCGCCCGAGCTGACCTTCGTGCGGCGCCTGGATAATCCGCCGGTCTTCGCCGATGTCGATCCGGAGCGCGCGCTGAAGGTGCTCGTCTATGCCGCGAATGACGCAGCAATGATGCGCTGATGCCTCATTCGGTCACGGTATCGGCCATGCGGACGATGCTGGCGCGCGCGCGTGCGCCTAGGCTGTGTTCAAGCGGATCGGCATCGGGCCGGTCCGAGTGATGACCCCAGGAGTCCGCCATGAGCGCATCCCGTTTCTCCCTGTCCCCGGCCCTGGCCGCCGCACTGACCCTGGTCACGGCAGGGCTGCTGCCCCAGGCCCGTGCGGGCGAGGTCTATGCCAATGTCGGCCTGCCCGGCATCGGCCTGGGCTATGCCCATCCGATCGACAGCCGCTTCACCGTGCGCGCCGACTTCATGACGCTGGGCAGCCGCTCGAAGTCGACCACCGAGGAGGGCATTCGCTACGACGGCCGCTACAAGCTGCAGCGTCTGGCGGTGCTGGGCGACTGGTTTCCCTTCGGGGGCGGCTTCCGGCTGACCGGCGGCCTGAGCTCGAACCAGTACAAGGTCACGCTGGATGCCTCCGGCGACAGCGGTTCGCTGACCATCGGCGATCGCACCTACACCACCACCGCCGCCGACGGCCTGAAGGTCGAGGTCAAGTTCCCGAGCGTCACGCCCTATCTGGGCATCGGCTGGGGCCACCAGAGCGCCTCGGGCTGGCGCGTCGGCGCCGACCTCGGCGCGCTGGTCGGCCGCGCCAAGGTCAATGCGACGGTACGCGGTGCGCTGGCCAATGAGCCCGACATCCAGGCCAACCTCGACAAGGAGCTGGCCGAGCTGCGCGACGGCGTCGGCAAGGTCCGCGCGATTCCGCAGCTCTCGGTGGCGATCGGCTACAGCTTCTGAGCTCAGGCGGCCGCCAGGTCGGCCGAGCGCTGCGTCAGCCGGGTGACCCGCAGCTTCAGCGGCAGCATCAGCTGCTCGGCCTCGTCGAGCCGGCCTTCGCGGGCCAGGTGGCTGATGCGGCGTGACAGCCGCTCCAGCGCCTCGGCCGAGCAGTTGCCGGCGGCGCCGGCGATCTGGTGGGCCAGCAGGTCGATGCGGGCGCCATCGCGTCCGAGGAAGGCCTGGTCGAGCTCGTCCAGGCGCGGCAGGGTGTCTTCCACCAGCAGCGCGACCAGCTCGCCCATCAGCGCCTGATCGCCGCCCAGACGCTCCAGCAGCGCGGTCTGGTCGAGGTCCTTCCAGGCGCGGTTGTCGCCCTCGGCCGGCTCCGAGGCGGGGACGACCGCTGCCGCCGCCGGCATGGCCGATGGGGCGCAGCCCGGCAGCCGCAGGTGCACATGGAAGATGCTGCCTCGGCCGGGCTCGCTGTCGACGGCGATGCTGCCGCCCATCAGCCGGGCCAGCCGCGCGCAGATCGCCAGGCCCAGGCCCGTGCCGCCATGGCGGCGAGTGGCCGGATCGGCCGCCTGGGAAAAGGCCTCGAAGATGCGCTGCTGCTGGGCCGGCGCGATGCCCACGCCGCTGTCCTCGACCGACAGATGCAGCTCGTGCACGCCCTCGGCCTGGGGCTGGCTGGACAGGCCGACCGCGATGCCGCCCTGTTCGGTGAACTTGATCGCGTTGCCGAGCAGGTTGTCGACGATCTGCGCCAGCCGGGCCGCGTCGCCCAGCAGCCAGGACGGCACGCCGGCATCGATCGAGAGCGTCAGCGCCAGACCGCGTGCGCTGGCTGCTGGCCGGCGCCTCTCCACCACCTGCTCGAGCAGCGGGTGTGGCGAGAGCGGCGCGCTGTCGAAGCGCAGGTCGGCCGACTCGATGCGGCTGTAGTCGAGCACATCATTGATCACCAGCTCGAGCGCCTGGGCCGATTCGCGCAGCAGCTGCAGATGCTCGCGCTGCTCCGCATCCAGGCCGGACGGCCCCTGGGTCTGCGCATCCATCAGCAGATCGCTCATGCCCAGGATGCCGTTGAGCGGGGTGCGGATCTCATGGCTCATGACCGTCAGGAAGCGGGTCTTGGCTTCGGAGGCCGCCTCGGCGCGGCGAGCCTCGGCGGTGCGTTCCTCGACCAGCTGGTTCATCAGCGCCATCGCCTGCTCGACGGTGCAGTCGCGGCTGCGGATCTGATCGAGCATCGACTGGAAGGCGGCCACGGTGCGGCCGATCTCGTCGCTGCCGGGCTCGGGCAGCCGGGCCTGCTCGATGCGGCCTTCGGCGATCGCGGTGGCCGCCGCGGAGAGCTCGTCCAGCGGCTGGCTGATGCGCTGCGCCAGCGGCCGGGCCAGCCGGCGCAGCAGCAGCCCGGACAGCAGCGCGGCCAGCACCATCGCGCCGCTCTGGGCCAGCAGGCTGCCGAGCAGATCGTGCTGGTCGATCTGAACCGTCACGCTGCCGACCCGCTCGCGCAGGTGGTCGACCACCGGCACGCTGCGCACCAGCCGACCGCTGAGCAGCTGGCCCTCGCGACTCCACAGTCCCGGGGTTGGCGCGCTGCCCCAGGAGGCCAGCGGCGTGGTCTGTCCGGCGGCATAGACCCAGATGCCACTGATGCGCGGCTGGGATTCCGCGATCGACAGATGCCGTGAAATGCCCGCCTGGTCACCGACGGCCAGCGGCTCGGCGATCAGCGCGGCCAGAGCGCGGGTCACGTCATCGGCTTCCGTCTCGGCGTGATGGAGCGCGAATCGCCAGCCCACCAGCAGCGTGGCCAGCATCGACAGCAGCAGCGTCAGTGCGGTGCACAGGCTGATGAGCCGGCGCAGCTGCTGGCGCAGTGGCTGGCGCTGCGTGCCCAGGCCGACCTGCCGGATCCATCGCTCGATCATGGCTTCAGGCCGCGGTGCGCGTCGGGGTCGCCGCCTGGCCGGGCTCTTCGGGCAAGCTGTCCTGATGATGATCATGGATCGCGATGACTTCGCTCCAGGCCGACAGCAGCGCCTCGACGCAGTCCGGGTCGAAATGGCTGCCGGCGTTGTCCACCAGGAAGCTGCGCGCCTGCTCGAGCGGCCAGGCCTTCTTGTAGGGGCGCTTGGAGGTCAGCGCATCGAAGACATCGGCCACCGCGACGATGCGCCCGACCAGCGGAATCGCCTCGCCGCGCAGCCCCTGCGGATAGCCGCTGCCGTCGAACTTCTCGTGATGGCTGTGCGCGATGACCGCAGCCATGCGCAGCAGCGGCGAGGGGCTGTCGCGCAGGATCTGGTAGCCGATGGCGGCATGCTCGCGCATGATGACCATCTCCCGGTCGTCGAGCCGGCCGGGTTTCAGCAGGATGTGATCGGGCGTGCCTACCTTGCCGATGTCGTGCATCGGCGCGGCGCGGTGCAGCATGTCGAGCATGGCTTCGGGCAGGCCGAGCTGACGCCCGATCAGCCGCGAGTACAGCGCCATGCGCACCAGATGCAGGCCGGTCTCGGGGTCGCGGTACTCGGCCGCGCGCGACAGCCGCAGGATGGTGTCGTACTCGCGCTCGGCGATCACCCGGGTGGCGCGCTCGACCTCCTCGGCCAGCGTCGCGGCCCGCTCGGCCAGCGCCTTCTGACTGCGACGCAGCGCGAGCATGTTCTTCGCACGCGCCAGGAACTCGGGCCGGTCGACCGGCTTGGTGAGGAAGTCGCTGGCCCCACGCGCCAGCGCGTCGTAGCGCACCTGGGCCTCGTGGCTGGCGGTGATCATCAGGATCGGCACGTCGGCCTTGCCCGGATGCAGGCGCAGCTGCTCGATGAAGGACAGGCCGTCGACCACCGGCATCATGTAGTCGAGCAGCAGCAGGTCGAAGTCGTGGGTCAGGCACCACTGCAGCGCCGGCACCGGGTCGGTGAAGTCGACGCTGGGCACCTCCGAGAGCTGGCGTGCCAGCGCCTTCAGCAGCGCGACGTTGACCCGGTTGTCATCGACGATGACGATCTGCATGCTTCCTCCGGCGGACGACGCCGGCGGGACGACACGATCCGCCGGACCGGAGAAAGATCGGCCGCCCAAGGCGCCGACTTGAGCGTCACTGCGGCTGGAAGCCGCTGGCGCGGATGATGCGTGCCCAGGTCGCACGGTAGGCCTGCTCGCGTGCGGCCAGCTTCGCGCCGTCGCTGAAGGCCACGCTCAGGCCCATTGCGGTCAGCCGCGCATGCACCTCGCGCTGCGCGATCACCTTCGCCAGCGCGGCGGCGAAGCGCTCGCGCACGTCTACCGGCGTGCCGGCCGGCGCGAACACGCCGTAGTAGGGCATGTCCTCGAAGCCCGCCAGGCCGAGCTCGGCGAAGGTCGGCACCTCCGGCAGCGCCGCCTGGCGCCGCCCGCCCAGCACCGCGACCACCTTCAGCCGGCCGGCGCGGTGGTTCTCGATGAAGTCGGGAATCGAGCCGACGCCGGCGGCGATCTGGCGGCCGAGCAGGTCGGTGATCATCGGCGCGCTGCCGCGGTAGGGCGCGGCCACCAGGTCCAGGCCGTGCTTGTCGCCGATCACCTTGACCAGGAATTCCGGCACCGAAGCCGGCGCCGGCACGCCGATCGCGCCCTTGCCCTGGCCGGCGCTGCGCACCCAGTCGACGTACTCGCGCAGGCTTTTTGCGGGCGTGGCGTCCGACAGCGCCAGCGCGTTGACGAAGTCGGCAAAGCCGGCCACCGGCACGAAGTCCTTGGCCGGATCGAAGCCGGGCTGGCGCGCGACCAGCGGCAGGATCGAGATGGTGTGGTCGTGGCTGATGAAGAAGGTGCTGCCGTCGGGCGCGGCGGCCTTGAGCGCCTGCGCGGCGAGCTGACCGCCGGCGCCGGGCTTGTTCTCGACGATGACCGGCTGGCCGAGCACCTCGCGCAGCCGCTCGGCCAGCAGCCGGGCGATGGCGTCGGTGCCGCCGCCGGCCGGGAATCCGACCAGCAGCCGGATCGTGCGGCTGTCGGCGCGCGCAGCCGGCAGGGCGGTGGCGGCCAGCGCCGCGGCGCCGGTGGCCAGGACGGTGCGTCGGGAAAGGCGGGCTTGCGGGTCGGTCATGGGGTCGGGATCCTTGGCAGAGGGTGAACAGACAGCGTTGCCGTCATGGTAGTCCCGTGCCCCGGTCGGGGGCCTGATGCCGCGCACACGCTAAAGTCACCCGCCATGGACGAGACGAACGCCCGCCAGGTGCTGCTGCTGCGCGCCTTCGAGACCGCCCGCCCCGCGCATCCGCTGTGGGGCGAGGAGGACCGCCGCTGGGCCTCGCGCGTCGCGCTCGAGGAGGCGCCGGCCGACGACACGCCCGAGCGCTTCCTGGCGCGCCGTGCCGCCGCGGCGCTGCGCCGCCTCGGGCCGCGCGAATCGCATGTGCGCGACTGGCTGGCGCATCCGCTGTGGCGGGGGCGCTGGATGCCGGCCGCGCTCGGTCTGGGCCTGATGCTCGGGCTGGTGGCCGATGCGCTCGGCCCCGCGCATCGCATCAGCCTGCTGGCACCGCCGGTCTGGGCGCTGGTGCTGTGGAATCTTGGGGTGATCGTGCTGGTGCTGCTGCGCGCGCTGCTGGCGCTGCGGCCCTCGGCCGTGCCGCGGCCGGGCGGTCTGCGCGGCTGGCTGGCCCGGCGCACGCTCGATCTGCGCAGCCTGCGGCGCACCCGCCGCGATGAACGGCGCCCGCCGCCGGACGCTCCCGATGCGCCCAGCCTGGCCAGCCTGCTCGACACGCTGGCCGTCCAGTGGCTGAGCCTGAGCGCCCCGCTGGCCGGCGCCCGCGCCGCGCTGCTGCTGCATCTGGGCGCGATCGGGGTGGCGCTGGGCGTGATCGCCTCGCTTTATCTGCGCGGGCTGGTGCTCGACTACCGCGTCGGCTGGTCCAGCACTTTCCTGGATGCCGGCACGGTGCATCAGGTGCTGTCGCTGCTGCTCGAGCCGGCGGCGCGGCTGTCCGGCCTGAGCCTGCCGGATGTCGCGACGCTGGCGGCGCTGCGCCTCACCGAAGGCGCGCCGGTGCAGCCCGCACCCGGCGGCATCGACACCGCCGCGCCGTGGATCCATCTGTGGTCGATCACGCTGGTGCTGGCGGTGGTGCTGCCGCGTGCGCTGCTGGCGCTGCTGGCGGCACTGCAGGCCGGCTGGCGGGCGCGGCGCTTTCCGCTGCCGCTGACCGAGCCCTATTTCCGCGAGCTGCTCGGCCAGCAGCGCCGCGAGGCCGAGCGGCCGGTGCTGCTGCCCTACGCGCAGCCGGCCGAGCCGGCCCGGGTCGCGGCGCTGACCGATCTGCTGCGCCGGCAGCTGGGCGAGACGCTGGCGCTGCAGGTCGCGCCGGTGCGCGCCTACGGCAGCGAGGACGAGACCGCGCTGCAGGCCTCGGTGGCGGGATCGCCCTCGCTGCTGCTGCCGCTGTTCGATCTGTCGGCGACGCCCGAGCCGGAAATCCACGGCCGCTGGCTGCATGCGCTGATGACGGCCTCGGCGCCGGGCGGGCGGCCGGGGCCGCGCATCGTCATGCTGGTCGAGGACAGCAGCTTCATGGCCCGCTTCGCCGCCAGCGCGCCCGAGCGGCTGGCGCAGCGCCTGCAGGCCTGGCAGGCGCTGGCCGACAGCCTGGGTCTGGGCTGCGTGCGTCTGCACGAGGGCCGCCCGGCCGCGGACGACACGGCGGCCCAGACGGTGCTGGCCGGCCTGCGGCCTGCGGGAGCCAGCGCATGAAGGTCAGTCTGGATCTGGACATGAGCGCCGCACCCGGCACGCCGCCGGGTGCACGCGCCGACACGCTGGCGCTGACCCTGGTGTCGCACACCAACATCGGCAAGACCACGCTGGCGCGCACGCTGCTGGGCCGCGATGTCGGCGTGGTGCGCGACGCCACCCATGTGACCGAGTTCGCCGACGCCCATCCGATGATCGAGGCGCCCGACGGCGCGCGGCTGATGCTGTGGGACACGCCGGGCTTCGGCGACAGCGTGCGGCTGGTGCGGCGCATGCGCCAGTCCGGCACGCCGCTGGGCTGGCTGCTCAGCCAGGTCTGGGACCGCTGGCGCGACCGCGCCTTCTGGGCCAGCCAGCAGGCGCTGCGCAATGTGCGCGACGAGGCCGACGTGGCGCTCTACCTGGTCAGCGCCGCCGAGTCGCCCGAGGCGGCCGGCTATGTCGATCCGGAAATGGAGCTGCTGGCCTGGACCGGCCTGCCGGTGATCGTGCTGCTCAACCAGCTGGGCGGCCCGGACGCGCCCGAGCGCCTGCAGGCCGAGCTCGACCGCTGGCGCACCCGGCTGCAGGGCGTCGCCGCGGTGCGTGCGGTGCTGCCGCTGGACGCCTTCTCGCGCTGCTGGGTGCAGGAGCTGGTGCTGCTGCGCGAGATCGAGCAGGTGCTGCCCGAGGCGCGCCGGCCGCTGATGGCGCGGCTGCGCGCGGCCGGCCGCCAGGAGCGGCTCGCGCGGCTGGGCCGCTCGGCGCAGCTGCTGGCGGCCAGCCTAGCGCGGGTGGCGGCGATGGTGCAGCCGGTCGAGGACAGCGGTGCGCTGCGCGGGCTGGTGCGTCAGGTCGGCAGCGCGCTCGGCCTGGGCCGCGACGAGGAAACGCCGCTGGCACGCGCCGGGCGCGAGCTGCTGGCGCGGCTCGACGGCGAGATCCGCTCCAGCACGTCGGAGCTGCTGCATCTGCATGCGCTGGAAGGGCAGGCCGGTGCCGACGAGATCCTGGAGCGGGTCGGTGCGGCCTTCGATCATCAGTCGCGGGTGGCGCCGGCGCCGGCGGCCATCGTCGGCGGGCTGGTCTCGGGCGCGCTGGCCGGGCTGGGCGCCGACCTGGCCAGCGGCGGGCTGACGCTGGGCGGCGGCCTGATCGCCGGCAGTGTGCTGGGCGCGCTCGGCGCCGCCGGCCTGGCGCACGGGCTGAACCTGGTGCGCGGGCGCGACGGCAGCCGGCTGCTGCTGCAGGACAGCGCATTGGAGGCGCTGCTGACGCACGCGCTGCTGCGCTATCTGGCGATCGCGCATTTCGGGCGTGGGCGCGGCGAGTGGAGCGGCCATGCCTCTCCGGCGCACTGGCGCGAGCGCATCGAGGCGGCGCTGCAGGCACGTCGCGCCCTGCTCGACGAGGCCTGGAGCGAGCGCACCGACCTGCCGGCCACCGAGGCCCGGCTGCATGCGCTGATCGACACGCTGCTGCGCGAGGTGCTGGTGGCACTGCATCCGGCCGCCGCCGACGAACTGGCGGTGTCGCCCCGGTCTTCTTGACGCTTCTGCCGGAGTCGGCCGCGGGCACGATGCGCCGTCGTGTCGCGCGTCACGGTCGGCCGCTGCCTGTCGCGCTCCTTTCCACCTGTCCGTGGCGGTCGCTGTCCAGGAGCCAAGATGAATCCCAGCCGACTCGGCCTGTCGCGACGCCTCGCGCTGGCTTTTGCGGTGCTGACCGCCCTGATGCTGGCCATTGCCGCCACCGCGGTAGTGCAGATGCGCGCGATGGATGAACGCCGCGCCGAGATCACCGGCAACTGGCTGCCCAGTGTCGAGAGTGTCAACCAGATGCGGTCGCTGCTGGCCGAGCTGCGCATTGTCGACACCCTGCATGTGCTCAACACCGATGAGGTGGCGATGCAGGCGCTCGAAAAGCGCATGGCCGACATCCAGCAGCGCTTCGAGCGCATCCACGCCGGCTATGAGGCGCTGATCAGCAGCGACGAGGAGCGGATGCTGCACGACCGCTTCAAGGGCGATCTGGTCAGTGGGCTGGGTGTGCGTCAGCGAACCCTTGAGCTGTCGCGTAGCAATGCCAACAGCGAGGCTCGTCAGCTGCTCGAAGGCGAAGGTGAAAAAAGCTTCTCGGCGGCCATGGCTTCGCTCGAGAAGCTGATCGCGCTCAACAGCCAGGGGGCGGCGACCGCAGCGCAGGCCAGCGACGCGGCGAAGCAGCAGGGCCTGCTGGTCGTCGGCATCGGTGCGCTGCTGGCGCTGATCGCCTCGGTGGCGATGGCCTGGCGGCTGACGCGCTCGATCACCACGCCGCTGCGCGAGGCCGTCGAGATCGCCGACCGGGTCGCCTCAGGCGACCTGACGGTGCCGATCCGGGTCGAGTCGGACGACGAGACCGGCCAGCTGCTGGCCTCGCTGTCGCGCATGCAGGCCCGCCTGGTCGAGATCGTCGGCTCGGTGCGCGGCAATGCCGAGCTGGTCTCCTCGGCCAGCCAGGAGATCGCTCAGGGCAACCAGGACCTGAGCCGCCGCACCGAGGACCAGGCCAGCGCACTCGAGCAGACGGCCGCGACGATGGAGCAGCTCGGCTCGACGGTGCGCCACAACGCCGAGAATGCCCGCGAGGCCAGCGTGCTGGCCAGCCAGGCCAACCAGGCCGCGCAGCGCGGCGGCGAGGTCACGACCCAGGTGGTCGACACGATGCGCGCGATCAACGAGAGCTCGCGCAAGATCGCCGACATCATCGGCGTGATCGACGGCATCGCCTTCCAGACCAACATCCTGGCGCTGAACGCGGCCGTTGAAGCCGCGCGGGCCGGCGAGCAGGGCCGGGGCTTCTCGGTGGTCGCCGCCGAGGTGCGCAACCTGGCGCAGCGCTCGGCCTCGGCCGCACGCGAGATCAAGTCGCTGATCACCGACAGCGTCGCCCGTGTCGACCAGGGCTCGCAGCTGGTCGATCAGGCCGGCGCGACGATGACCCAGATCGTCGACCACATCCGCCATGTCGGCGAGATGATCGAGCGGGTCAGCCTGGCCAGCCAGGAGCAGAGCACCGGCGTCGGCCAGGTCGGCCAGGCGGTGACGCAGATGGACCAGACCACGCAGCAGAACGCCGCGCTGGTCGAGCAGTCTGCCGCAGCCGCCGACAGCCTGCGCCAGCAAGCGCAGCAGATGGTGCAGGCGATGGCGGTGTTCCGCCTGGCACGCGACGGCCTGCACGCCTGACCGGCGGCCCGGCCCGTGGGTTCAGCCCGGCGACGCGGGCGCGCCGGGCACCGCCGGGGTCGCATGGCCGGCCTCGTGGCGCAGCACCGGCAGCGGTGACAGCCCGTGCGCCAGCAGCAGCGAGGCGCGGAAGCGGTGATGACCGTGCTGATGGCGCGCCCTCAGCCGCGCCGCACGGCCCATCGCCAGACGCAGCGCATCCGACTCGAGCAGCCGGGCCAGCGCCTGAAGCAGATCGGCGCGGCGCGCGTGCAGCTCGCCTGACAGCGCATCGATGATCTGCAGCCGGTAGGCCGGTGCCGGCGCGGCCACGCAGGCCAGCCCGACCGCCATCGCCTCGGCCAGCCGGTCCGCGCCGCGGCCGGCCACATCCGGCGCCAGATAGATCCAGGCCTGGGCCAGCGCCCGGGCGCGTGCCGGCGCTTGCGCCAGCGCGATTTCCTGCAGCTTCACCTGCGCGGCCAGCAGCAGCGCGCGCACCGGTCCGGGGACCGGGCCGATCCAGGCGAAGGCCGGCTGGCGTGCGGCCTGAATGCCCGACAGCATGACCGCCAGCTCGGCGAAGGCCTGCGCGATCTCCTCGTCGGCCTGTGGATCGCCGGTGGCCGCGGTCACGATGCGCGGGACGGTGTCCGCGATGAGCGGCTGACTGAAGAAGGCCGCATCGACCGCGCCGGGCAGCGGGGCTGCGGCCAGCGGATCGACCCGGTCCGGGCCGACGAGAAAGACGCTGCGCTCCGGCATGCCCTGCAGCAGCCTCTGGGCCAGCACCCGGCTGCACTGGTGCAGGAACAGCGGCATGGGGGCCCGGGGTCGGCCCTGCAGCACATGGCGCGCGCTCAGCAGCGCCGGCAGGCCGTGCAGGTGCAGGGCCTGCGGCGGCGCCGGCGCGTCGAGCACGCGTCGCAGCGCGGTGGCCACCGCCCGGATCGCGGGCACCGGCAGCAGCTGCACCGACTCCGGGCTCAGCAGCCGTGCCGCCTGCAGCGCGCCGGCACCGGCCGCCAGCGGCAGCACCTGCTGCATCAGCTGGCCGTCGGCCAGCGCCATCAGCGTGGGCCACAGCGTGCCGCCGTGGCCGCCCGGCCGCAGCCGGGTCACCAGATGCAGGACGGTGCTCATCGGGCGCCGCTGCCCCGGATGACCACCCGCAGCGTGCGCAGCAGGATGCTGATCCGCAGCTTCAGGCTGTGCTGCTCGACGAACTCGCGGTCAAGCTCGACGCGCTCGTCGTAGGTGGTGTCGTTGCGGCCGCTGACCTGCCACAGGCCGGTCATGCCCGGGCGCACGCTCAGATAGTGCCAGCGCACCTGGCCGTAGCGCGGCAGCTCGGCCAGCGTGATCGGGCGAGGGCCCACCAGGCTCATTTCGCCGCGCAGCACGTTGAAGAGCTGCGGCAGCTCGTCGAGGCTGGTGCGGCGCAGGAAATGGCCGATCGGGGTGATGCGCGGATCGTCGGTCAGCTTGTGGTCGCGCTCCCATTCGGCACGCGCGGCCGGGTCACGCTCGAGCAGCTCGCGCAGCATCGCCTCCGAGTCGAGGTACATGCTGCGGAACTTCAGGCAGCGGAAGGGTCGGCCGTGCTGGCCGATGCGGTAGTGGCCGAACAGCACCGGCGCGCCGTCGCGGCGCCACACCAGCAGCGCGATCACCGCCATCAGCGGCGCGAACAGCAGCAGCAGCAGCAGTGCGGCGAACTGGTCGAGCCGGAGCTGCAGCCGGGCCAGCCGGCTGCCCGATCGCGCCTGGTTGCGGCGCCTGAAGCGGCAGGCGCCACCGACAAATTCCTGCAGCGTCCGGTCCGAGCGCGGGCCTGCCGACTGTTTCGATTTCATACAAAAATCTCTCGGAGACGGTGGGGCTGGCGGATGTTGCGTTGTTTTCGTGCATTATTCACCCGAAAACCTGTCCCGCAGATGAATGACCTTGCGGCCTCCTTCAGTCATGTGGCGCGCCTGTCCAGAAGTTGGGCCCTGAAATGTGAAAGTCTAAAGATCGCTGCATGAGCGCCATGAAGTGCAAAAGATGGGCGGTGATGTATGAACTTGGCCCGTGCCTGCAGGATGGCATCACGACGCCAGATCGGGTCCATTCGCCCATGTTGATCATCTGAATCCAATGGTTGCCAAGGATTCATGGGTTTCAATTCGTAATACAGATACTGACCTTCCATGTCGCTTGCCCGTTTCCTGATGGCCCTGCGTGCGCGCTGGCGCCTTGCGCTGGCGGTCCTGCTGGCCGTGCTCGGGCTGACCCTCGCGGTCAGCCTGCTGCTGCCCACCCGCTACACCGCGACGGCGATGGTGCTGGTCGACGCCCGGGCGGCCGATCCGGTGGCGCCGGGCGATGCCCAGCCGCCGCAGGCCAGCACCTACATGGCGATGCAGGTCGACCTGATCCAGAGCGAGCGGGTGGCGCGGGCGGTCATCGCCGCCACCGGCCTGGGCCGCGCGGACGGCCCGGCGCGGGCGAAGTGGCAGGACGAGACCGGCGGCGTCGGCGACTTCGAGGCCTGGCTGGCCACCGCGATGCGCAAGCGCTTGGAGGTGCGCCCGGCCAAGGAATCCGGCGTGATCTCGATCGCCTACACCGCCGAGAGCCGCGAGGAGGCGGCGCGCCTTGCCAATGCCTTCGTGCAGGCCTTCGTCGACACCAGCCTGGCGCTGCGGCTCGATCCGGCGCGCGGCAGCAGCGACTTCTTCGACGCGCGTGCGCGCCAGCTGCGTGCCGCGCTGGAGGAAGCGCAGCAGCGCCTGTCGGCCTTCCAGCGCGAGCATGGCCTGCTGGCGGTCGGCAGCGACGAGCGGGTCGACATCGAGACCGCGCGCCTGTCGGAGCTCTCCAGCCAGCTGGTGGCGCTGCAAGCGCAGGCCGGCGAGTCCGGCAGCCGCCGGGCGCAGGCCGCGGCCAGCCCGGACCGGGCGCCGGAGGTGCTGGCGCATCCGGTGGTCGCCGGTCTGTCGGCTGATCTGGCGCGCCAGGAGGCGCGGCTCGACGAAATGGGCGCCCGGCTGGGCGAGCAGCATCCGCAGATGCTCGAGCAGCGCGCCACCGTCGAGCGGCTGCGCCGGCAGCTCGCCACCGAGTCGCGCCGCGTCGCCTCCAGCCTGGGCCTGAGCGACAACGTCAACCAGCAGCGCCTGGCGCAGGCGAAGGCCGCGCTGGACGAGCAGCGAGCCCGGGTGCTGGAGCTGACCACCCGCCGCGACGAGGCCCGCGTGCTGCTGCGCGACGTGCAGAACGCCCAGCAGGCCTATGACGCGGTGGCCGGCCGCGCCACCCAGAGCGGCACCGAGCGCCAGGCGCGCCTGAGCAATGTCTCGGTGCTGAAGCAGGCCACCGCACCGGCGCAGGCCTCCTCGCCGCTGCTGGGCGTGAACCTGGGCATCGCAGCGGTGCTGGGCAGCGTGCTGGCGCTGGGCGCGACGCTGCTGGCCGAGCTGCGCGACCGCCGGCTGCGCTGCGCCGACGATGTGCCCGAGCTGCTGGGTCTGCCGCTGCTGGTCGAGATCCCGTCGTCGCGCCCAGGCGCCCGCACGCCGGTGGCGGCCTTTCCGGCCTTGCGCGGCCCGGGCCGGGCCGGCCGGACATGACGGCAGGTCGGCCGATGAGCCCGCGCGACGGACATGATCAGCTGCTGCAGGTGGCGGTGCCGCCGGGCGAGCGGCCATTGGGCGAGCTGCTGCGCGACGTCTGCCCGCTGGGCGACGCCGACATCGCCCGCATCGTCGCGCTGCAGGCCGAGCGCGAGCTGCGCTTCGGCGAGGCGGCGCTGCAGCTCGGGCTGGTGCAGCCCGCCCAGCTGCAGCAGGCGCTGGCGCGCCAGTTCGGCTATGCCTGTGTCGATGTGGCGGCGCATCCCCATCTGGCCGAGCTGAGCGTTGCCGCCGATCCGCACGGACCGGCCGCCGAGCTGTGGCGCGACCTGCGCGCGCAGCTGATGCTGCGGGTGCCGGCGCCGATGCCGGGGCCGGGGCCGGGGTCGGCCCGTGCGCATCCGCCCGGCCGGGTGCTGGCGATCGTCAGTCCGCGCCGGGGCGATGGCCGCAGCCACGCCGCCGCCAACCTGGCGGCCGCCTTCAGCCAGCTGGGCGAGCGCACGGTGCTGGTCGATGCCGACCTGCGTGCGCCGCGGCTGCACCGGCTGTTCGGCCTGGCCGACCGGCCGGACCGGCCCGGGCTGAGCGTGCTGCTGGCCGACCCGGCGCGGCAGCCCGAGCCGCAGCGCATCGACGTGCTGCCCTGCCTGGCGCTGCTGCCGGTCGGCGCGCCGCCGCCCAATCCGCTCGAGCTGCTCGAGCGCGGCCGCTTCGCCGCGCTGCTGCGCAATCTGGCGACCCGCTTCGATCGGGTCATCGTCGACACCCCGGCCGCGACCGATGGCGCCGACGCCCGGGTGATCGCTGCGGCCTGCGGCGAGGCGCTGGTGCTGGCGCGGCGCCATCACGCCCGTGCCGCCGAGCTGGGCGCGCTGGTCGAGTCGCTGCGACGCGAGTCGGTCGACCTGGCCGGCGTGGTGATGCGCGGGGACTGACGGTGCCTGTGCCGGTGCGCCTGCAGCTGCTCGAGCTGACGCTGACCCAGATCGCCACCTTCGCCTTTCCGCTGGTGTTCGCGGTGGTGTGCGGGCGCACGCTGGGCATGCACGACTACGGCGTGGTGTCCTTCTACGCGGCGCTGGGGGGCTTCCTGGGCATGATCATCGAGTTCGGCTTCGACTGGTACGGCACCCGCGAGGTCGCGCGCCGTCGCGACGATGCCGACCATGCGCACCGCACGCTGTGGAACATCACCGCCGCCAAGCTGCTGCTGTGCGCGACGGTGGCCAGCGGCTGCGGCGCGCTGCTGCTGCTGCTGCGCCCGCCCGGCGAGGAGGCGCTGATGCTGGCCTCGCTGGCCTATCTGATCGGCTTCGCGCTGGATGCCGGCTGGTATGCCCGTGCCCTCGAGCAGACCCGGCTGCTGCTGCTGGTCACCACCGGCGTGCGGCTGCTGGGCATCGCGCTGCTGCTGGCGCTGGTGCCGCGCCTGGCGACGATGGAGCGCGCGCTGGCGGTCTACGCGCTGGTGTCGCTGGCCACCAGCGCGCTGACCTGGTTCCTGCTGCTGCGCCGGGGGCTGGCGCGCCGCGCCGGCCTGGAGGCCGATCGCATCGGGCAGCTGCTGCGCGGCGCCTCGGCCATCGTCTCGGGCAATGTCAACGGCGCGATGCTGACCAATGGCGGCATCGCGCTGCTGGGCCTGCAGGCGGACGCCGCCACCGTCGGCGCGGCCAGCCTGGCGCTGCGGGTGCGCATGGCCGGGCAGGCGGTGCAGCTGCCGCTGCAGCAGTTCGGCTTCGTGCGCTTTGCGCGGCTGGCGGCCAGCGCGCCGGACGAGGCGCTGCGCTTCGGCCGGCGCCTGCTGGCGGCGATGCTGGCCATCGGCCTGACGGTGGGCGCGCTGGCGATGCTGGCTGCGCCGCACATCGTCGGCTATGTATTTCACCGCGAGGAGCCGCTGGCGGTGGCGCTGGTGCTGCTGCTGGCGCTGAGCGTGCCGCTGCAGGCGGTGGCGGCGCTGTTCGGTCAGCAGTCGCTGATCGCCTTCGGGCTGGAGCGTCACTACGCGCTGGTGCAGACCGCCGCGACGCTGCTGTTCTGCGCGCTGCTGGCGCTGCTGCCACAGTGGGTGGGGCGAAGCGCCTACGGCTGGGCCCTGCTGGGCGCCGATCTGCTGGTGCTGCTGCTGTCGGGCGCGGTGCTGGCGTGCTGCCGGCCGGGGCGGGCGCGATGAGGGCAGCCCGCACCGCCTCGATGCCGTGGTGGAGCTCGCCGGCGGGCATCGCCTGCGGCTTCCTGCTGCCGCTGATGTTCCTGATCGCCTGGGCCGGCGAGGTGCGCCATCCGGCGCTGACGATCCGCGGCGTGCAGGTGCTCGACCTGGGCTGGCTGATGCTCGGCGGCCTGCTGCTGGCGGCGCTGGCGCTGGGCGGCGCGCTGGGCGCGCAGCTGCAGCCGCGTGCCGGCGCGCCGCGCCCGCTGGGCGTCGGCGCGGACCGCGCCGCGCTGGCCATCGGCCTGGTGGCGGTGCTGGCCTTCTCGGTCTGGTTCCGGGATTTCCTGCTCGACCCGGCGCTGCTGTGGGCGATCCTCAGCGGGGCCTACAAGCCCGAGCGCGACAGCATCGAGCTGACGCCGGGGCTGACCTCGCTGGCCAATGTCACGCCGGTGTTCTTCTCGCTCTACCTGTTCCGCCGGCTCGATCCGGGGGCGGCGGGCCAGGGCCCTGCGCTGCCGCTGCCGCGCGCGCTGCATGGGCTGGCGATCGTGCTGGCGCTGCTGACCGCCTTCCGCGTCTATGTCTGGTCGGAGCGGCTGGCGCTGATCGAGTCGCTGGTGCCGTTGGGCCTGGCGGTGGGCCGCTGGGCAGCGGCGCGCCCGGGCGCGGCCGGCACGCTGCTGCGGGTGGCCGGGCCGTTCGCGGCCATTCCGCTGGTGATCCTCTACTTCGGTGCGGCCGAGTACGCGCGCTCCTGGGCGTCCGACACCTACCAGGGCCGGCTGGACTTCTGGGAGTTCGCGCTCGGGCGCTTCGCCAGCTACTACTACACCTCGCTGAACAATGGCGCGAGCCTGCTGGCGAACTCCGCCTGGCCGACCTGGACCTTCGAGTTCACGCTCGAGTGGCTGCACCGCGCGCCGCTCGGCCTCGGCCAGCCCTTCTCGACGCTGACCGGCTATGCCGGGCGCACCTTCGAGCAGCACCTGTTCACCTACCAGGACCCGGAGTTCAACAGCCCCTCCGGCCTGTACGCGGTGGTGTCGGACCTCGGCCTGACCGGCGCGGTGGTCTACATGTGCGCGGTCGGCCTGCTCAGCGGCATGGCCTTCCGTGCCTACCGCGAGGGCCGGTTGGCCGGGGTGCTGCTCTATCCGATCTTCTTCATCAGCTTCATGGAGATGTACCGCTATCCCTATCTGGGCACCGCGCGCGCCTTCACCTGGACCTGCGGCATCGTGCTGGCGCTGCTGCTGGCGCGGGTGCTGGTCCCCACGCCCGCGTCAGCCTCCACGTCCACGCCGGAAGGCCGCCAGCCATGAACATGCTGCAGCGACCGCGCCTGAGCATCGTCGTGCTGAACCGCCAGCGCGAGCGCTTCGTCGCGCATGCGATCGAGTCGGCCTGCGCGCAGACCCTCGCGCGCGAGCAGCCCGGGGCGGTCGAGGTCATCGTCGTCGACGACGGCTCGCGCGATGGTTCGCTCGGCGTGATCCGGCGCATGGCGCCGCAGCTGCGCTGCATCGCGCTCGGCGGGGTGGGTCAGGCCGCGGCCATCAACGCCGGCTTCGCCGCCGCCCGCGGCGAGCTGCTGCTCTTCCTGGAGTCGGAGGACTGGCTCTATCCGCAGGCGGCCGCGCAGGTGCTGGCCGCCTGGGCGCCGGGCGTGAGCAAGCTGCAGTTTCGCCTCGATCTGGTCGATGCGGATGACCGGCCGCTGGGCCGCCAGCTGCCGCGCCGGCTGCACGAGGGTGCACAGGCGCTGGCGCTGCTGCGCGAGTTCGGCGCCTATGGCTCGCCGCCATGCTCGGGCAATGTCTTCCACCGCGACTTCCTGGCGCGGGTGCTGCCGCTGGACGAGTCGCCCTGGCAGGCCGGCGCCGATACCGTGCCGATCCTGCTGGCGCCGGCCTGTGGCGTGGTGCGTTCGCTGCCCCAGCCGCTGGGTGCCTACCGCGGCGCCGGGCCGGACGACTGGTTGCCCTCGGCCCGCCACGGCGCGCTGCGGGAGGCCTGCCGGCGTGTCCTGCAGGGCAAGCAGGCGCTGGCTGCTGCGCTGGACCATCTGGTGATCCCGCGCCGGCGCGAGCTGGCGCTGGCGCCCTGGGAGGCGCGCACCCTGGTCATGGGCCTGCGCCTGGGCCCCGCCGATCCGGCGCTGCCGCGCGCACGCACGGCCGGCCGTGCGCTGCGGGCGGTGCTGCGCTGGCCCGATCTGCGCCTGGGCGAGCGTCTGCTGATGCTGGGCTGGATGGCCGGCGTGCTGCTGCTGCCGCGCGCTTTGGCGGGCCGGCTGGCCCGCCAGCATCGCCGCCTGAGCGGCCGGGAAACACCGACATGCTGATCAACGCCCGTTTCCTGACCCGCCCCGCCACCGGCGTGGACCGCTTCGCCATCGAGCTGCTGGGCGCGGGCACGCGGCTGGGCCTGCTGCCGCAGGCGCGTGCGATCGTGCCGCAGGATGCCCGGCTGGTCACGCCGCTGCCGCCGGGCCTGGCGCTGGCGCGCGCCGGCCGCCATCAGGGCCACCGCTGGGAGCAGACCGAGCTGCCGGCGCTGGCCGGCGACGAGCCGCTGGTCAATCTGTGCAACACCGCGCCCTGGCGCCACCAGCGCCAGATGGTGGTGATCCACGACGCGGCGGCGGTGGCCAATCCGCGCAACTACGGCTTCGCCTTCCGCCACTGGTACCGGGTCATGCTGGACTCGGTGATGCACCGCGCGCGGGTGGTCACCACGGTGTCGCGCTTCAGCGCCGACGAGCTGGTGCGCCATTTCGGTCGGCCCTTTCTCGACATCGAGGTGCTGCCCGAGGGCGGCGAGCACATCCTGCGCCTGCCCGCCGATCCGACCGTGTTCGAGCGCCTGGACCTGCAGGGCCGGCGCTATGTGCTGGCCGTCGGCAGCCTGTCGCACAACAAGAACTTCGCCGCGGTGCTGAAGGCGATGGCGCTGCTGGACGATCCCGGCATCGTGCTGGTGGCCGCCGGCGGCGGCAACGCGCGCATCTTCGCGCAGGCCGGCGGCCTGGACCTGGACGACCGCCGGCTGCAGCGCACCGGCTATGTCAGCGACCAGCAGCTGCGCGCGCTCTACGAGGGCGCGGCCTGCTTCGTCTTTCCCTCGTTCTACGAGGGCTTCGGCCTGCCGCCGCTGGAAGCGATGTGCTGCGGCTGCCCGGTGATCTCCTCCGACCGCGCCTCGCTGCCCGAGGTCTGCGGCGACGCCGCGCTCTACTGCGACCCGGACGATCCGGCCACGCTGGCGGCGCAGCTGCGCCGGCTGCTGGACTCCGACGCGCTGGCGGCCGAGCTGCGCCAGGCCGGCCGCCAGCGTGCCGCCGGCTTCACCTGGGACCGGGCCGCGCGCGAGTTCGCCGACCTGATGGACCTGCATTTCGCCTGAGGGATCTTCGATGTTCTCCCCGTCCCGCCCCGAGCGCGTCGCCATCGTCCACGAATGGCTGGTCAACCATGCCGGCAGCGAGAAGGTGGTCGAGCAGCTGCTGCAGATCTACCCGCAGGCCGACCTGTATGCGGTGGTCGACTTTCTCGGCCCCGGCGAGCGCGGCTTCCTGGGCGGCCGGGTCGCGCGCACCACCTTCATCCAGCGCCTGCCGGGCGCGCGCAAGCGCTTTCGCCACTACCTGCCGCTGATGCCGCTGGCGGTCGAGCAGCACGACCTGTCGGGCTACGACCTGATCGTCTCGTCGAGCCACGCGGTGGCCAAGGGCGTGCTGACCGGGCCGGACCAGCTCCATGTCTGCTACATCCATTCGCCGATCCGCTACGCCTGGGACATGCAGCACCAGTACCTGCGCGAGTCCGGCATGGACAGCGGCCTGAAGGGCGCCTTCGCCCGCGCGATGCTGCACTACATGCGGCTGTGGGACAGCCGCACCGCCGCCGGCGTCGACCGCTTCGTCGCCAACTCGGCCTTCATCGGCCGGCGGGTGCGCAAGGTCTACCGGCGCGAGGCCGGCGTGGTGCATCCGCCGGTGGACGTGGCGCGCTTCGCGCTGCGCGCCGACAAGGAGGACTTCTACCTGACCGCCTCGCGCATGGTGCCGTACAAGCGCATGCCGATGATCGTCGAGGCCTTCGCGCGCATGCCGCAGCGCCGGCTGGTGGTCATCGGCGACGGCCCCGACATGGACAAGGTGCGCGCCACCGCCGGTCCGAACGTGACGGTGCTGGGCTTCCAGGACGACGCCACGCTGGTCGACCACATGCAGCGCGCCCGCGCCTTCGTCTTCGCCGCCGAGGAGGACTTCGGCATCACCCCGGTCGAGGCCCAGGCCTGCGGCACGCCGGTGATCGCCTACGGCCGCGGCGGCTCGCTGGAGACGGTGCGCGGCCGCGGCGACCCGGCGCAGCGCACCGGCGTGTTCTTCGACGCGCAGACGCCCGAGGCGCTGATCGCCGCGGTCGAGGCCTTCGAGGCGCTGCCCGCGCCGATCGCGCCCGAGACCTGCCGCCGCCATGCCGAGGACTTTGCGCCGGAGCGCTTCCGCGAGCGCTTCGCCGCCGAGGTCGAGCGCGCCTGGGCCGCCTTTCACGGCGAGCCCGCAGCGGCGACCGCACCGGAGCCCGTCGCGCGCGCGATCTCCCGCCCCGACCTGAGCCTGATCCCGATGCCTGACGCTTCTGCCTCTCCTGCCACCGTCGCCGCCGCCAGCACCGCCGCCCCCGTGTCGATGCCGCCGGCACCGGCCGAGCCCGACATCGTGCCGGCGGTGCTGGCCGCCTGGCAGCCGCGGCCCGACCCGATGGCGCTGCCGCCGCAGCCTGCACCGACCACGGCGGTGGTGTCGGCGCATCCGGCCCGGCCGATCGGCGAGCTGCTGCGCACGCTGCGGCCGCTGTCCGATGGCGACATCGCCCACATCCTGGTGGTGCAGCGGCGCATGGGACTGCGCTTCGGCGAGGCGGCGGTCGCGCTCGATCTGGCCAGCCAGGCCGACGTGCTGCGGGCGCTGTCGATGCAGTTCAACTATCCGTGCGCGCTGGACCTGAGCCGCTTCGGCGCCGGCGGGCTGGTGGTGGCCACCGATCCGCACGGTGCCCAGGCCGAGGCCTTTCGCGAGCTGCGCAGCCGCATCCTGGCCGGTCCGCGGGTGCCGCTGGCGGTGCTCAGTCCGGACCGGGGCGACGGCCGCACCCATGTCGCGGCCAATCTGGCCATCACCTTCAGCCAGCTCGGCGAGCGCACCGTGCTGGTCGACGGCAATCTGCGCGCACCGGCGCTGCACCGCGTCTTCGGCCTGAAGGAGCGCGCCAGCCTGGCGGACCTGCTCAACGGCCGCCGTCCCGCCCGGCCCTTCGACCGTTCGGCCGAACTGCCGGGGCTGTTCGTCATGCAGGTGGGCGCGCCGCCGCCCAATCCGCTCGAGCTGCTGCAGCAGCCGCTGTTCGCGGTGCTGCTGCGCGAGCTGCAGCGCGAGTTCGACCGCGTCATCGTCGACACCCCGCCGGCGCGTGACAGCGCCGACGCGCGTGTCATCGCCGCGACCTGCGGCCAGGCGGTGCTGGTCGGGCGCAACGGCCGCACCGATGCCCGGGCGATGAATCTGCTGGTCGAGCGGCTGCGCCGCACCCGCGCCGACATCGCCGGCGTGGTGCTCAACGCGTACTGAGGGCCGGGCAGTCGAGCCGCGCGCCGCTGGCGCCGGCATCGAGGCGGCCGTCGCGCAGCCGCAGCGCCGGCACGCCGCTGTCCTCGACCCGATTGTCCTCGAGGTGCAGCCGGCCGATGCCGGCCGCGCCGGGCGGCGTCTCGTGGCGATGCACCTCGATCGCCGCATGGCCGGTCGGCGCACCGGCGGCCTGCGCCGCATCCTGAGGCCGGCCGATGCGCATCAGCCGGTTGCGCTCGATGCGCACCTGATCGACGCCCCGGGTGCGCCACGGGCCCTCCTGCGCCACCAGGATGCCGGCGGCGCGCAGCACGTCGCTGATGCGGTTGTTCGCCAGCGTGATGCGCTCGCCGCCGACCACCGCCAGCCCGCGCCCCCAGCGCCCGCCCGCGACCTGGTTGTCGCGCACCAGGATGTCCTGCACCGGCGCGGGATCGCTGTCGTAGGACACCACCGCGATCAGGTCGTCGCCGGCATCGTTCACCTGGTTGTTCTCGATGCGGCCTTGCCGGCTGCCGCCGCTGACATGAATGCCGTCGGCCAGCGTGGCGCGGATCCGGTTGTCGGCCAGCAGGAAGCCGCGCGCGCCGAGCACCAGGATGCCGGCCGCGCCGGCGCCCTCGATGCGCACCTGCTGCACCACCTGGCCGGCGCCCTGCAGCACCAGCCGCGACTGCGCCGGCGCGTCGCGGCGCCGGTCGGTGCGCGCGCGCAGCGTCAGTCCGGCCAGCCGCACGCCGTCGGCCTGCAGCCGCAGCGCATGGTCGGCCGGATCGAGCGCCTGCAGCGTCGCGCCCGGGCCCCACAGCGTCAGGCCGGGCCGGTCGATCGTCACGCTGTGCGCCTGCAGGTAGAGGCCGGGCTCAAACACCAGCCAGTCGCCGGGACGCAACGTGGCCTGCGCGCGACGCAGTGCCTCGTCATCGGCCAGATCGTCGTCGGGAATGGCGCCAAAGTCGCTGACGCGCCACACCTGCGCGGTGGCGGGCGGATGCGCCGGGATGGCGACGGGACAGGGGGGAGGGGGCTGCAGCAGCGATGCAGCGTGGGCAGCGCCGGGCAGCAGGCCCGCGCACAGCAGCAGCGCAGCGGCCAGGCCAGGTCCGGATCTCGCGCCGAGACGCGGCCGGCCGGGAGAGGCCTCCTCACGCCGGGGCGGGCCGGTGCCGATCGGGTGATTCCGGGTCTGCGACACACTGCCGCGCATCAGGTCCCTTGCATCCATGATGACCGGAGGCTCACCAGATCGGCCCGCGCTGCCCGCGCCCGACGTGAGGATTCGGTGGCATCTTAGGCACGGACCCTGTCGTTCCTGTGACCTGGATTAAGCAGATGTTAAAAAAACGACAGTCTGTTCATCCTGCCTTCAGCACAGGCTCATGCAGCGAGCCCGGGGGCCGAGGCTGCGGTGCGCGGTGCGGTGATCGAGGCGTCGAAATAGGCCCGGGTGTTCGGATGCACCGCCGGATCGGCGCGCAGCTCGGCGGGCGTGAACCAGCGCAGCTCGCGGTGCTGGGCATCGGCGGCCTGCAGCTCGCCTGCAGGCAGATCCAGCGTCCAGCCGAGCACGACATAGTGGGTCGTCACGCCCTCGATGCCGGCGAAGTTGTCCGGGTACAGATGCTGGTAGACGCCGAGCGGGCGGGCCTGCGCGGCCAGCGCCGCCGGCAGGCCGAGCTCGGCCGCGGCGATGCGCTCGATCGCCTGCTCGATGCGTTCGTCCTTCAGGATGCGCCCGCCCGGCACGAACCAGCTCGCCTGTGCCGGGCGGTTGCTGCGCCAGCCCAGCAGCACCCGGCCCTGCGGATCACGGCAGATCAGGTCGATCGAGACCAGCGGCGTGTGGCGGACGACCTCGACCAGCGTCTCGCGGGGCAGGTGGGGGCGGGGCTGTGGACAACTCATGATGAAATTTTCATTCAGGGTTCAGCGCAGCAGCGGGCGCGACATCACCCGCTGCTCGATCTCGGCCATCATCCGCCGGTAGGGCGCGGCGCCGATGCCGCCGTAGCGGGCCTGGAACTCGGCCTGGGGCATGAACTCGGGCAGGCCGTCGACCGGCGGCATGAAGTCGGCCTCCTTCAGCGTGGCGTCCTGGTCCTGCAGTGCCGCGGCGCGCAGCCGGCCGGGGTCCTGCACCGCGATCTGGCCGAAGCGGGTGCCGGCGCGGTCGGCGGCGATGTCGTTGAAGCTGAAGCCGCTGCCGTCGCGCGAATCGACCACCTCCTTGTAGATGCCGATCGCATCGGCCAGGCGCCCGCCACCTTCGGCGGCCAGCACCGCCGAGACCAGGAAATGCATCGCGAAGTCGGGGCGGCCCAGCAGCGTGACGGTGCGCGCCGGCGGCCGCGGCCAGTCGCGTGCCTGCGGCACGATGCGCGACAGCGGCTGGCCGGCCGCATGCAGCGCCAGCACCACCAGCGCGGCGCGGTGCTCGGCGGCCAGGTCCTGCGGCGGGCAGTCCAGGCCGCAGCGGCCGGCGGCGAAGCCCAGCATCGGCTGCAGCAGCGTTGCCAGCGGCGCTGGCTCCGGCGCCTGGCGGGCCAGCCGCGTCAGCTCGCGCACATGCGCCTGCAGCCGCTGCTGCAGCGCCTGCGGCACCAGCGAGGCGCGCAGGCGGTCGGGCGTGTCCTCGCGCCACACATAGGCGATCTCGACCTCCTGGGGCTGCAGGCTGACGCGGCGCACCATGTCGAGCAGCAGCTCGGCCTGCTCCGTCAGGCCACGGCGGGTCAGCTCATGGCGCAGCAGCCACTCGGCCAGCGCCGGCGGCACCGGCACGCCGCCCAGATGCAGCCGCTCCAGCACGGGCAGGCCGGCGGTCTCGCGCAGGTCGGCCTCGATGTTGAGCCAGCGGCCGAAGGGGCTGGCCGGCATCTCCAGACTGGCCTGCAGCCGCGCGCTGCCGGTGCCGGGCACCAGCCGGCTGGGCAGGCGCAGCAGCCGCTGCGTCGCGTCGTTGAGCAGCAGGTCGATGTCGCGGCTGTCGGCGCGCAGCACCCGCAGCGCCGAGCCGTCCGCACTGCGGCCGGCCGCCTGCGGCGCGGGGTGGCGCGGATCGGCCGCGCGCAGCAGCAGCTTGACTCGCAGCAGATCCTCGGCCGACATCGACGCGGCCTCGCGCCGCACCAGCGGCTGGTCGTGGAAGGCCAGCGCCAGCAGCACCAGGGCGGCGACGAGGCCCGACAGCAGCAGCGCGCCCAGGCCTTGCAGCAGCCTGCGCAGCACCCGGGGGGAGGAGGGGGATGCGGTGTCTTTCATCTGCGGCGCATCTTAGGCGGGCCGCGCCGGCCCGATCCGGGAAAACCCCTCGTTTTTCCGGCCGGGCTCAGCGGGTGGGCGGTTCGTCGTCGGGGGGGCGGAGGTAGAGCCGGTCGGAATAGGTTGCCAGCCAGTGCGGCCGGAACGCGACGAAGATCGCCACCAGCATGCCGACCAGGAAGGCATCGCCCCAGGCCGCCAGCCAGCGGCCGATCATCTGCTCGTCCGGGTCCAGGCCGGGTGTCGCGCCATGCAGCGCCATCGACAGCGCGCCCGACAGCACGCAGCTCAGCGCGGTCGCGGCGAAGCCCCGGCCGAGGATGTAGACGAAGAGCTGGTTCGGCAGCCAGCGCCGCACCGCTGCGCCCAGCAGCAGCGCGATCGTCGCCGGCATCTGGCCGAGCCAGACCAGGCGGTGCAGCGCCTCGGCCGCATCCAGCCCGGCCATCGCCCAGGTCAGCAGCGTCACCGGCACCAGCGCGAGCATCGCCAGCGGCCAGCCGGTCATCATCAGCAGCATCACCGCGCCCGACAGCGGCTGCACCACCGACATGCCGACATAGCGGTCGGTGCCCCACAGCAGCGGCATCAGCGCGCACCAGGCCAGCCAGATCCACGGTGGCCCCGCCGGGCCGACCAGCCGCCACGGGCGCAGCCACAGCGCCACCGCCAGCGGCCCGGCCGCCAGGAGAAGATCGAGTTCCATGCGCGCATGCTAGAGGCGTTCCGGACCGGCGTTCCTGACCGGTCGCACGCTCCTGAAAAACCCGCACTCCCGCGCATTCCCGAGGGGGCTTGTCGCCGGATTGCGGTGATGGATCGGGAGTGGGGTCGCCATACCGGCTACAGTGCCGCCCAACGCAAAAGACTTCGCACACCGATCGGCCGGCTCTGCCGGCCCAGCCACCATGGCGTCTACCTCATCCCGCAAGACCTCCTCCCCCCGTGCCCGCACTGCGCGCGCCACCTCTCATCCGGCGACTTCGGCGATCCCGGAGACTCCAGCGCTTCCCGTCGACGACGCGCCGGCCCTGCCGGTGACGGCATCCGAGCCGGTGGCGGTCGCCGCCGAGCCGACCGCTGCGGCCCCGGCCAAGCCGGCGCGCAAGCGCGCCGCGCCGCGCCGCAAGACCGCCGCGTCCGAGCCGGCGGTGATCGCGCCGACCGAAGCCCCGGTCGTCGCCCCTGATGCCCCCGCGGCCGAGGTCGCGCCCGAGCCCGAGCCCGCACCGCAGGCCGAACCGGTCCCTGCGGCCAAGGCGGCCCGCAAGCGTGCTGCGCCGCGCGCCCGCAAGACCGCGGCCAAGGCCGAGGTGACGCCCGCCGCAACCCCCGAGCCGATCGCTGAGCCGGTGCCCGAGCCGATTTCCGCGCCCGCCGAAACGACGGCTGTGGTCGAGGCCGCACCGGAGCCGGCCGCGAAGACGCCCCGCAAGCGCGCCCCGCGTCGCCGCGCCGCGCCGCGCCCACGCCCGAGGCTGTGGTCGAAGTGGCTGCCGAGCCCGCTGCTGAAGCCATCGTCGAGCCTGTCGCCGAACCGGTGGCCGAACCGGCCGAGGTCGTGGCGGTGGACACCCCCGTGGACGTGGGCACGACCGCAACTGCAGATGAAGGTCCCGATGCACTGACGCAGGCTGTGGATAACGCCTGTGGACAAGCTGTGGATAACCTCGGCGATCCGATGCCGCAGCCCGAGCTGGCGCCAGAACCTGAGCCTCAGCCCGAGCCGGAGCCGGAGCCTCAGCCGCTGGCGCCGCCTTTCAGCCAGGTCGCGCTCGAGGCGCTGGGCCCGGTGCGTCGTCTGGCCTGGACCCCGGGCCGCGACTGCCCGGCCGAGCTGCTGGCGCTGGCCGCGCAGCTGGATCAGCCCACGGCTGCCGCTCCGCTGGTCAATGACCTGGCGCTGCTGGAGATGGTGCGCATCGCCCGCGAGCGCCGCCATGCGCTGCGTGTCGACGAGGCGGTCTGGCTGTGGCTGGCCCCGGCGCGCGACATGCGCGAGCGCGTCCATCTGCTCGAGACCCGCATGCCGGAAGGCCCCGCCAGCCCGCTGCTGACCGCGCTGGTCACGCTGCCGCTGCGCACTTACCAAGGTGAGGGCGCGCTCTACGCCGCCTGCGCGGGCCGCAGCGTGCTGGCCGATGACGCCGGCCTGGGACGCACGGTGCAGGCGGTGGCCGCGCTGCGCCTGCTGGCGGCCCAGTTCGGCGCCGAGCGCGCGCTGGTGCTGGCCCCGGCCGAGCGCCTGGCGCACTGGGCCGAGCAGTGGCAGGCCCTGACCGGCCTGAGCGCGCTGCAGGCGGGCTCGGTGACGGACATCACCGCGGCGGCGCAGGCCGAGGCCTCGCCGCAGGCACCGCTGCTGCTGCTGGCCGAGGCCGCGCTGGCGGTGCAGGCCGACACGCTGGCCGCGCTCCAGGCCTTCGCGCCCGACAGCGTGGTCGTCGACGAGAGCGACGACGCCAATCTCAGCCCCTGGCTGGACACCGACTTCGCGGCGGCGCTGGCGACTCTGGACGGCCCGTTTGCGCTGTCCGTGGCCCGCACGCCGGTCGAGGTGCGTCCGCGTGCGCTGCGCGCGATGCTGGAATGGGTCGACGCGTCGTGCCTGGGCGCGATCGGCCGCCTCGAGGCTCTGGCCGAGGCGCCGGTGGCCGAGCGCCTCGAGGCGCTGGGTCCGTGGCTGCTGCGCCGCACCAAGACCCTGGTGCTGCGCCAGCTGCCCGAGACGGTCGAGGCGATCTGCCCGGTCGAGCTCGATGCGGCCGAGCGGCCGCTGCATGACGCCCGCCTGGCGCAGATCGTCCGTGCGGTGCAGCGCTGGCAGCGCAGCCGCTATCTGTCCGATGCCGACCAGCGCCGCCTGCTCTCGACGCTGCATGCGCTGCGCCTGGGCTGCAATGCCGGCAAGATCGGCACCACGATCGAGGGCCTCGAGACGCTGCTGGCCGAGCCGGACATGCGCGTGGTGGTCTTCAGCCAGTGGGTCGACAGCCTGGAGGCGCTGTCGGCGGCGCTGACCGAGCGTGGCATCGCGCACCTGGCCCTGCCGGTCGATGTCGGCGGCGAGGCGCGCCGTGCGCTGGTCAGCGCCTTCCAGCAGGATCCGCAGCAGCGGGTGCTGCTGTGCTGCGACGACAGCCCCGGCGGCCAGCTCGGCCTGCGCCATGCCGCCACCGCGATCCTGCATCTGGACCGGCCCTGGAATCCGGCGCTGCTGGCGCAGCGTTTCAGCCGCGTGCACCGTGCCGACCGGGTCCGCCAGGTGCCGGTCTGCCATCTGGTGGCCAGCGACACGCTGGAGGAGCGCCTGGTCCGGGCGCAGGACGACGAGGCCTCGCGCGAGCATTTTGTCGGGCTGATCGACGGCGCCCAGGCCGAGGCCTTCCTCGGCGGTGCGCGCCTGGAGCGCTTCATGACGGCGCTGTCGGTGCTGGTCGGCGTGCCGGCGTGAAGCTCGGCTGAAGGCCCGCGCTCGGCCGGCCGAAGGTCCGGGCGCGCCTGCTGCCGGGCGCGCTAGGATGGACGGCATGTCTGTCTCCTTCGGTACGGCCGAGCTGATGTCGGTCGCCGCGACGCTCGGCTGGGCCAGCGGCCTGCGCCTGTACGCGGTGCTGTTCCTGACCGGGCTGGCCGGCCGCTACGCCGGTATCGGCCTGCCCGAGGGGCTGCACTGGCTGATGCATCCGCTGGTGCTTGGCGCCAGCGGCCTGATGCTGCTGGTCGAGTTCCTGGCCGACAAGATCCCGGGGCTCGACTCCTTCTGGGACATGGTCAGCACGCTGGTGCGCGTGCCGGCCGGTGCGGCGCTGGCCGCGGCGGTCTTCGGCGGCGACGAGGCGGGCTGGGCGGCGGCGGCCGCGGTGCTGGGCGGCTCGCTGGCGGCCACCGCACATGCGGCCAAGTCGGCCACCCGCGCGGCGGTCAATGCCTCGCCCGAGCCCTTCAGCAACTGGGGGCTGTCGCTGGCGGGCGATGCGCTGGTGCCGTCGATGCTGTGGCTGGTCTGGCGTGATCCGGTGCTGGCGGCCGTCGCGCTGGGGGTGCTGACGCTGGCGATGCTGCTGCTGCTGTGGCGGCTGGCCTGGCATTTGCGCGCGTTGGCGGCGCGGCTGCGCCGGGCGCTCAGCGGCGCAGCGAGCGATCCGGTGTCGCCGCCCTGAGCGGCGGGCGCAGCAGGGCCGTGAACTGGTCGGCCAGCAGCGCGAGCTCGGCATGGCCGCAGGCGCGGCACAGGCTCAGCACCGCGCGGGCATATTCCGGCGGACCGAGCATCAGCGCGGTGTCGATCTCCTGGCCGGTCTCGCGCCTGAGCAGATCGTGAATGCGGCTGGCGATCTGGTGGCGTGCGGCGGCGGGATCGTCGGTGTTCATCGGGGACTCCTGAGTGCCCGATGGCCATTGCATGCGGCGTGCCGGCGGAAATCCGGAAAAACCGCCCCGGCGGTGGGCGCCTGCACCAGCGCCACTCGGGGTCATCCCGGATTCATTTCACGCGGCATCGGCCGGAGGTGGCTGAAGTGCACCGCAGTGGTGCGCTTCAGATCGCCTTGCGCAGGTTGGCCGGCGCGATCTTCAGTGCCTCGCGGTATTTCGCGACCGTGCGGCGCGCGACCTGGATGCCCTGCTCCTCCAGCATCGTGCTGAGCTGGCTGTCGGAGAGCGGCTTGCGCTGATCCTCTGCAGCGACGAACTGCTTGATCAGCGCACGCACCGCCGTGCTCGACGCATTGCCGCCCGCCTCGGTGTTCAGCGATGAGCCGAAGAAGTACTTCAGCTCGAAGGTGCCGAACGGCGTGGCCATGTACTTGGCGGTGGTCACGCGGCTGATGGTGGACTCGTGCAGGCCCAGCTCGTCGGCGATCTCGCGCAGCACCAGCGGCTTCATCGCGATCTCGCCGTGGGTGAAGAAGCCCTTCTGGCGCTCGACGATGGCCTGGCTGACGCGCTGGATGGTGTCGAAGCGCTGCAGGATGTTCTTGACGAACCAGCGCGCCTCCTGGAGCCGCGCCGACAGCGTCGCGCCGCTGCCGGCGTCGTCGGCGCCGCGCTGGCCGCGGTGCTGGCGCAGCGCCTGCGCGTACATGTCGTTGATGCGCAGCCTGGGCATCACGTCCGGGTTGAGCACCACGCGCCAGCCGCGGCCGGCCTTCTGCACGATGACGTCGGGCACGACGATGTTGGCCTCGGCGCGGGCGAAGCGCCGGCCCGGCTTGGGCTCGAGCGTGACGATCAGCGACTGCGCGTCACGGATGTCGTCCTCGTCAGCGCCGGTGGCGGCCACCAGCTTCTTCATGTCGCGCCGCGCCAGCAGCTCCAGATGGCCCTGGCAGATCAGGATGGCGACCCGGCGCGCCTCGGTGGCGTCGTGCTCGCGCAGCTGCAGCACCAGGCATTCGCCCAGGTCGCGCGCACCCACGCCGCAGGGCTCGAGGTTTTGCAGCCAGCCCAGCGCGCAGCGCAGCCGGTCGAGCAGCTCCTCGCGCAGCTCGGCGGCGGCCTGCGCCTCCTCCGGCGTCGGGGCCTCGGGCAGCTCGGCCTGGTCGATGTCGACCGCGGTGACCTGGCCCGGTGCGGCATCGCGGCCGAGCGACTCGCCCAGCTCCAGGCCGACGGCCAGGCGCTCGGCGATCTCCTCGAGCGGGTCGGCCAGATAGCCGTCCTCGGTCAGCGAGTCGATCAGCGCCTCGACCAGCAGCTGGTCCTCGGGCGCCAGGCGCATGCCGCGCAGCTGGCTGCGCAGGTGGTCGGGCAGGCTCTCGGCGACGCTGGAGCGCTCGCTCCAGTCGCTGTCCTCGTCGTCGGGCGCGCCATTGCGGGTGCCGCCCACGTCCGACAGGCTCTGGTAGTCGTCCTGGCCGCTGTCCCAGTCGTTGCCGGCGTCGCCGCCTTCGAAGTCGAGCTGGTCGACGCCGGCGCTCTCGCCGTCACCGCTGCTGCCGCTGTCGGCCGGCGCCTCGCCAGCGGAGTCGGTGCCGGGCGCGCTCCAGTCCTCGCGCTCTGCGGCAGTGGCGGTGCCGCCCTCGACGGTGACCGCCTCCGGGCCGCCGCCGCTGTCCTCGTCGGCCTCGAGAAAGGGGTTCTGCTCGAGCATCTGCTCGACTTCCTGATGCAGTTCCAGCGTCGAGAGCTGCAGCAGCCGGATCGACTGCTGGAGCTGCGGCGTGAGCGCCAGATGCTGCGACAGGCGGACCTGGAGGGAAGGTTTCATGGGGCGGTCACATCCGGAAGTGTTCGCCGAGGTAGACCTTGCGGACCTGCGGGTTCTCGACGATGGCCGCCGGCTCCCCTTCGGCCAGCACGCGGCCCTCGCTGATGATGTAGGCGCGGTCGCAGATGCCCAGCGTCTCGCGCACGTTGTGGTCGGTGATCAGCACGCCGATCTGCCGCGCCTTCAGGAAGCCGATGATGCGCTGGATCTCGAGCACCGCGATCGGATCGACCCCGGCAAACGGCTCGTCGAGCAGGATGAAGCGCGGCTGCGTGGCCAGCGCCCGCGCGATCTCGACGCGCCGACGCTCGCCGCCGGACAGCGCCGGCGCCGGGCTGTCGCGCAGCCGCTCGATCGACAGGTCGGCCAGCAGCGCGCCGAGCTGCTCGTCGATGGCGCGGCGGCCCAGCGGCCGGCCGTCAGCGTCCTGCTGCAGCTCCAGCACCGCGCGGATGTTCTCCTCGACCGTCAGGCGGCGGAAGATCGAGGCTTCCTGCGGCAGGTAGGACAGGCCGAGGCGGGCGCGCTGATGAATGGGCAGCTGCTCGACCCGCTCGCCGTCGATGCGGATCTGGCCGGCATCGGCCCGGACCAGACCGACCAGCATGTAGAAGCTGGTGGTCTTGCCGGCGCCGTTCGGCCCGAGCAGGCCGACGACCTCGCCGCTGTGCACCGCCAGGTGCACGTCCTTGACGACCAGGCGCGCGCCGTAGCGCTTCTGCAGGCCCTCGGCCTCGAGGCGCTGGCGGGGCGGGGCGCTCAACGGGCGCCCTCCGTCGCCGCGTCGGCACCGGCCGGGCGCGAGGCCGCGCCGGCCGGCCGGGGCGTCAGCACGCCGCGCACCCGACCGCTGGCGGCGCCAGGCGTCGGGGTCTGCGTGCTGGCCGGCAGGCCGCCCTGCACCTCGAAGACATCGCGGCCGTGGTCGTAGACGATGGTCTGGCCGCTGACTTGGTCGGCCGGGGCGCCGGCGCGCAGCACCCGCACCTGGGCCTGGCCGATGAAGCGCACCGTCTCGCTGACGCTGTCGTACTCGATGCGGCGCGACTGGCCCTCGACCGTCTCGTCGACGCCCTCGCGCTTCTGGCGGAAGGTGACGAACTGGCCATCGGCCGCCGTGGCGATCGCGAACTGGCCGCCCTGGGGCGTCTCCTTCAGCTCGACCTGGGCCGCCTTCAGCAGCAGCGTGCCGCGGCTGATCTCGACCCCGCCGCTGAGTACCCGGACCTTGCGCTTGCCGTCGAGCACCATCCGTCCGGCATCGAAGGCCAGCGGCTGTGCGCTGTCAGCGCGCTCGGCCCGGGCGGGCGCGATGCTGGCGATCATCAGCAGGGCCGCCGCCAGCAGGGCCGGGGCCGAACGCAGGCAGCGGTGTGAAAACCAGCACGGAACAGCGACAGCAGCCATCAGTGGCAATCGAAGGCATGAAAATTGCATTGTAGCCTTCGATCCGCCCGGTGTCACCGGGCGGGCGGCCGCGTCAGGCGGCCGATTCCCAGCCTGCCGTGCCTCAGCCCTTGCGCAGGCTGGCGACGAGCTGGTCGGTCAGCGCCAGCGCGCGGGTCTGGCCCTGGACCTCGGAGGCGCCTTCGCCGCCGGCCAGCGCCGGCGAGGTGTAGAAGCGGCCGTGAATGCCCAGGGCCGGCACGCCGTCGATCTTGTAGGCCTCGGAGAGCTGCTTGCCCTGGCGCACCTTGCTCTGCACGCCGAAGGAGTTGTACATCTCGGTGAACTTGGTGCGATCGACGCCGTTGGCGACGACGAAGTCGATGACCGCCTCGGGCTTGTCCAGCCGTGCGCCCTGCTGGTGGACCGCGTAGAAGACCTTGCGGTGCAGCGCCTCGACCAGGTTCATGTTCTCCAGCGTGGCGTAGAGCCGCTGCAGCGGCTCGAAGCTCGGACGGAAGGCGACATGCACGCGGCGGAAGGCGACATCGGCGGGCAGCTTCTTGACCCAGGCCTCGAGCGTCGGCTCGAAGGCGTTGCAGTGCGGGCAGCCGTACCAGAAGAACTCGAGCACCTCGATCTTGCCGGCGGGGGCAGAGACCGGCACCGGCTGCTGCAGCCGCACATAGTGGCGGCCTTCCTGGAAACCGGCCTGGGCCGAGGCCGGTGCGCTGACCAGACCGCCCAGTGCCAGCGCGGCACTGCTTCCGGCGACGAACTCGCGACGCTTCATTCGATGGTTCCTTTCGATGGTTCTGTGCAGGCCGTTCGGACCCGATCCGGGGCCGAAGGTTCAGCGCGGCACGCGCACCAGCGCGGCATCGCCCTGGCCCGAGGCCGAGAGCTGGTCGCGCATGCGCTCCGCATCCTCCCGGCTGTCGTAGGGGCCCAGGCGGACGCGGTGCATCACGCGGCCGTTCTGCTCGCGCTCGGTGATGCGGGCCTTGAGCCCGTTCATCGCCAGCCGCGCGCGCTGCTGCTCGGCCTCGTCGGCGCTGCCATACGCACCGACCTGCACGAAGTAGGTGAACGGATCAGCACTGGTCTTCGCCGACGTCTCGCCGCCCGTCGGGGCCGGAGCCGAGGCGCTGGCCTCGGCACGTGCGGGGGGCTTTGAGGCCGGGCGGGCCGGCGGCGGGGCGCTGGCGGCCTCGGGCGGGCGGCTCTGGCGCTCGGCGATCGCGCCGATCGGGTCGGGGTCCTGGGCGGGCGGCGTGGCCGGCGGCGGCTCGGCGGGCCGGCCGGGCGGGCGGCCGTGCAGCGGCGCGTTCGGATCCCACTGGCGGTTCTTTTCCGCCTCGGCGGCATCCTGCTCCGCGGTGCGGCCCGGCACCTTGTCGACGAACGGCACGGGCGCCTTGGTGACGAAGATCGCCACCCCCAGCGCCAGCACCAGACCGCCCAGCAGGCCCACCACCACGCCGACGCCGAAGCCGCCGCGCTGAGTCTTCGCTTTTGATGCCATCACCGTTCTCGTCATCGCGCCGTCAGGCCGCTCACATGCGCTCGGGCGCGCTCACGCCCAGCACCGCCAGCGCGTTGCGCAGCACCTGGGCGGTGGCCTGCAGCAGCGCCATGCGCGCCGCCATCGCGGCGGCCGAGCCGTCGAGGAAGCGCACCGCGGCGTAGTAGCTGTGGTACGCCGAGGCCAGATCGCGCAGGTAGAAGGCGACGTCGTGCGGCGCCAGCCCTTCGGCGGCGCGCGCCAGCATCTCGGGGTACTCGGCCAGCTTGTTCATCAGCGCGAACTCGGTCGGCGCGTCCAGCACCGCCAGGTCGGCGGTGGCCAGCGTGGCCGGGTCGCCGCCGTGCTCGGCCTTCCACTTCTCCAGCACCGAGCAGATGCGCGCGTGGGCGTACTGGACGTAGAACACCGGGTTCTCGTCGTTGGCCTTGAGCGCCAGGTCGACGTCGAAGACGAACTCGGTGTCGGCCTTGCGGCTGATGAGGAAGAAGCGCACCGCGTCGCGGCTGGTCCACTCGATCAGGTCGCGCAGCGTGACATAGGAGCCCGCACGCTTGGAGATCTTCACCTCCTCGCCGCCCTTCATGACGGTGACCATCTTGTGCAGCACGTAGTCGGGCCAGCCCTGGGGCACGCCGACGCCGGCCGCCTGCAAGCCGGCGCGCACCCGCGCGATCGTGCCGTGGTGGTCCGAGCCCTGCACGTTGACGACCTTGTCGAAGCCGCGCTGCCACTTGTGGACGTGGTAGGCGACGTCGGGCACGAAGTAGGTGTAGCCGCCGTCGGACTTGCGCATCACGCGGTCCTTGTCGTCGCCGTAGTCGGTCGAGCGCAGCCAGAGGGCCCCGCCCTCCTCGAAGGTCTTGCCGGCGGCCACCAGCTTCGCCACCGTCTCCTCGACCCGGCCCGAGCTGTACAGGCTCGATTCGAGGTAGTAGTGGTCGAACTTGACGCCGAAGGCGCGCAGGTCCAGATCCTGCTCGTGGCGCAGGTAGGCCACCGCGAACTGGCGGATGCCGTCGAGGTCGTCCGGGTCGCCCGAGCCGGTGAACTCGCGGTCGTCGGCCTGGACGGTGGCGCGCGCCATGAAGGCGTCGGCGATGTCCTGGATGTAGTCGCCGTTGTAGGCCGACTCGGGCCAGGCGGCGTCGCCGGGCTTGAGGCCCTTCAGGCGGCACTGGGTCGAGTTGGCCAGCGTGGCGATCTGCACGCCCGCGTCGTTGTAGTAGAACTCGCGGTGCACCTGCCAGCCCTGCGAGCCGAACAGATTGCACAGCGCGTCGCCCAGGGCGCCCTGGCGGCCGTGGCCGACATGCAGCGGCCCGGTCGGGTTGGCCGAGACGAACTCGACCATCACCTTGCGGCCGTTGGCCGCGGCCTGGCCGAAGCCGGCGCCTTCGGCCAGCACCTGCGCCACGACCTGCTGGCGCGCGGCGGGCTTGAGGCGGATGTTGATGAAGCCGGGGCCGGCGATCTCCAGTGCCTCGACCCACTGCTGCACCGCCGGGCGGGCCTGCAGCGCGGCGATCAGCGCGCCGGCCAGCTCGCGCGGGTTCTTCTTCTGCGGTCGGGCCAGCTGCATCGCGGCGGTGCAGGCGAGGTCGCCGTGGGCGGCCTGCTTCGGGCTTTCGAAGGCGGGCTCGATCGCCGCACCCGGCGCGATCTCGGCCAGCGCGTCGCCGAGGGCGGCGAGGAGTTGCTCTTTGGCTTGAATCATGGGGCGGATTCTACGGGGCGGGTCGGCCGAGCAATCCGCACTTGTGTCGGGCAGGGGCCGATGAAAAGATCGCCCACCCTGTCCGAGCCCGCCGCCGATGATCGATCTCTCCGCCCCGGACCTCTCCGACCCGCCGCAGCGCATCGGCAAGTACCGCGTGATCCGCCGTCTCGGCGAGGGCACGACCAGCGAGGTCTTCCTCTGCCACGACGAGTTCAACGATCGCCAGGTCGCGGTCAAGCGGGTGCGCGCCAGCGTGCTGGGCGACGCGGCCGACGCGCATGTCTTCGCGCGCTTCTTCGCTTCGGAGGCGGCGCTGGCCGGGCGGCTGCACCACCCGAACGTGGTCGACATCCTGGACGCGGTGCCCGACCCGCGTGCGCCTTATGTGGTGATGGAGTACGTGCCCGGCACGACGCTGCGCGCCTTCTGCGCGCCCGACCATCTGCTGCCGCTCGACCAGATCGTCGAAATCGGCTTCAAGTGCGCGATGGCGCTGGGCTACTGCTATCGCCAGGGGCTGATCCACCGCGACGTCAAGCCGGCCAACATCCTGACCGTGGGCAGCGACCGCGAGGTGCGCGACATCAAGCTGACCGACTTCGGCAGCGCGCTGAACCTGCGCTCGGACGAGACGCAGGTCCACCGCGTCGGCTCGCTGGCCTACATGTCGCCGGAGCAGCTCGACGGCGCCGAGCTCGACGCGCGCGCCGACATCTACGGCCTGGGCGCGGTGCTCTATCACCTGATCGCCGGCCATGCGCCCTTCGAGGCCTCCAGCCAGGCCAGCCTGATGCACCAGATCTGCCATGTCGAGCCGCCCTCGCTGGTGGGCGTGCGCACCGGGGTCTCGCCGGCGCTCGACCGGGTGGTGCGCCGCTGCCTGGCCAAGCGTGCCGACGACCGCCATGCCTCCTGGGAGGCGCTCGGCGAGGCGCTCTCCGGCCTGATCGCGATGCAGCATGTGCCGCGCGGCGCGGTGCAGGGCGTGCTCGACTCCGAGCGCTTCACGCTGCTGCGCACGCTGGACTTCTTCACCCGCTTCGGCGACATCGCGCTGTGGGAGGTGGTGCACCGGGCGCGCTGGGAGCGCCTGCCCGCCGGCCAGGCGCTGTACCGCCGCGGTGAGGAGGGCCGCACCTTCCACATCATCGCCACCGGCACGCTGGAGGTCTGGCGCGACGGCCGGCGCGTGGCGGTGCTGGGCTCGGGCACCTCGGTCGGCGAGATGGCCTATCTGGCGCCCAATCCGGAGCTGCGGGTGCACAGCACCGACGTGATCGTGACCGACAGCGCCACGACGATCTCCTTCACGCCCGATACCCTGGCCCGGCTGAGCCCGGCCACCCGGCATCTGTTCGACGAGGCCTTCATCCGGGTGCTGGTGCGCCGGCTGCATGCCGCGCACGAGGCGCTGGCCCACCCGCGCCGCATCCTCTAGCCGCAGTGACCTGCCCCGGTCAGGGGCGCTGGTCCGGGCCGTATCATCGCCCCATGGACACGCTCTACCTGGGGACCAAGACCCTGCACATCATCCTCGTGGCCAGCTGGTTCGCGGGGCTGTTCTACCTGCCGCGCATCCTGGTCAACCTGGCGATGGTCGCGCCCGACAGTCATGCCGAGCGCGAGCGCCTGCTGCTGATGGGGCGCAAGCTGCAGCGCTTTGCCACCGTGCTGATGGTGATCGCGCTGGTCACCGGCCTGGCGCTGTGGCTGGGCTGGCCCTTCTGGCGCGGCCCCGGCAATGCCTGGGTGCATGCCAAGCTGACGCTGGTGGTGGCGGTCATCGGCTTCCATCACATGAACGCGCGGCTGCTGCGCGGCTTCGAGCGCGCCGACAATCGCCGCAGCCATGTCTGGTTCCGTGTCTACAACGAGATCTCGGTGCTGCTGTTCGCCGCGATCGTCGCGCTGGTCGTCTTCAAGCCCTTCTGACCGTCCGGGGCGATGACGTCCGCCGCGCTGCCGCCATCGCCTGCGCCGCCGCTGGCGCACCGCTCGTCCTCCTGGCCGCTGGCCTGGCTGTGGGCCGGGCTGATCGTCTACGCCAGCCTGCACCCCTTCGGGCCGTGGCGCTGGCCGGTGCTGCTGCCGGGCCAGCTGCCGCATGAGCTGCTGTGGCTGCCGGTGCAGCGCCACAACCGCTTCGATCTCTGGGCCAACTTCGCCGGCTACCTGCCGCTCGGGCTGCTGCTGGCGCTGGCCTGGCTGCGTGCCGGCCGGCGGCCGCTCGGCACGCTGCTGCAGGCGCTGCTGTTCGGCTCGCTGCTGTCGCTGCTGATGGAGTGGACGCAGAACCTGCTGCCGCTGCGCGTGCCCTCGCGCCATGACTGGCTGCTCAACAGCGCCGGCACGCTGGTCGGTGCGCTGGTGGCGGTGCTGCTGCTGCGCCTGGGCGTTCTGGCGCACTGGCAGCGTCTGCGCGACGTGATCTTCGTGCCCCACGGCACGCTGGGGCTGGCGCTGCTGCTGTCCTGGCCGATCGGGCTGCTTTTCCCCCCGCCCGTGCCGCTGGCCACCGGGCAGGCCCTGGAGCGGCTGCTGGTCGCGCTCGATGTCTGGCTGGCCGACACGCCGCTGCGTCGCTGGGTGCCGCTGCCCGATCCGGTCGGCGCGCTCGAACCCGGCGCCGAGGTCTCGGTGATCGCGCTCGGGCTGCTGGCGCCCTGCGTGGTCAGCTTCGTGATGCTGCGCCGGGTGCGTCACCGCATCGTGACGCTGGCGCTGCTGCTGCTGGCCGGCGTCGGTGCGACCGCGCTGTCGACGCTGCTGAACTTCGGCCCCGAGCACGCGATGTCCTGGCTGACGCCGCCGGTGCTGCCGGGTCTGCTGGTCGGGCTGGGCCTGGGGCTGGGCCTGGCCTTCGTGCCACGCCGGCTGGTCGCCGCGCTGGGGCTGGTGGCGCTGACGCTGCTGATCATGCTGGTGACCCAGGCGGGAACCGATCCGTACTTCTCGCTGAGTCTGACCGGCTGGGAGCGCGGACGCTTCATCCGCTTTCACGGCCTGGCGCAGTGGATCGGCTGGCTCTGGCCCTTCGCCGCCTTGCTGTTTCTGCTGATCCAGGTCGCCGATCCCCACCGCATCCGCGCCCCCGCGCCTGTGCCCTGATCGGGGTGACTCCTACAATCCAGCCCATGAGCAGCTACTTCGAACGCCACATCTTCTTCTGCCTGAACCAGCGTGACAACGGCGAGTCCTGCTGCGCCGACCACGATGCCCAGGCAGCCTTCGACCACTGCAAGAAGCAGGTCAAGGCCGCCGGTCTGGCCGGGCCGGGCAAGGTGCGCGTCAACAAGGCGGGCTGCCTGGACCGCTGCGCGGGCGGCCCGGTCGCGGTGGTCTACCCGGACGCGACCTGGTACACCTTCGTCGACCGCAGCGACATCGACGAGATCGTCGAGTCGCACCTGAAGAACGGCCAGATCGTCGAGCGGCTGGTCGTGCCTGCGGACGTCGGCCGATGAACGCGCAGACCGAACGCGCCCGGATCACCGGTCCGGCCGGCACGATCGAGATCGCCATCGACCATCCGGCCGAGCGCGAGGCGCCGGTCGGCGTGGTGGTGCTGTCGCATCCGCACCCGCTGTTCGGCGGCACGATGGACAACAAGGTCGTGCAGACCATGGTCCGCGCCTTCCTGCAGATGGGCTGGCGCACGGTGCGCCACAACTTCCGCGGCGTCGGCGCCAGCGAAGGCACGCACGACGAGGGCCGCGGCGAGAGCGAGGACCTGCTGGCGGTGATCGCCGCGCACCGCCTGCCCGGGCGGCCGCTGGCGCTGGGCGGCTTCTCCTTCGGCGCCTATGTCACCACGCTGGCCGCGGCGCAGCTGGAGGGCGACGCCCGCGCCTCGCGCCTGCTGCTGGTCGGCCCGTCGACGCAGCGTGCTCTTCCTGCCGACGTGCCGCCCGACACGGTAGTGATCCACGGCGAGGCCGACGACGTGGTGCCGCTGTCGGCGACGATGGACTGGGCGCGGCCGCAGCAGCTGCCGGTCATCGTCATGCCCGGCACCGGCCATTTCTTCCACGGCCAGCTTACCCAGCTGCGCGACCTGATCGTGCGCAGCTGGCGCTGACCGGCCTGCGCCCCTTCGCCGCCGTGCCGGGGAACCGGCCGGCCGCCCGCGTGTTCCAACGCGCCTGAACGAATTCCGACCGCTCCGATGAAACGACTTCTTGCTTCCCTCGCGCTGGCCGCGCTGCTGCCGCAGACCGTGTCCGCCCAGGCGCTGCCCCAGCCGCCCGAGATCGCCGCCCGCGCCTATGTGCTGCTCGACCTGAGCACCAACCAGCCGCTGGCCGCGCGCGATGCCGACGTGACCGTCGAGCCCGCCTCGCTGACCAAGCTGATGACCGCCTACCTGGTCTTCCAGGCCCTGCGCGACAAGAAGCTCGCGCTCGACCAGGAGCTGACCGTTTCCGAGCGTGCCTGGCGCACCGGCATGACCGATGCGTCGCGCATGTACATCCAGGTCGGCAACAAGGTGAAGGTCGAGGACCTCATCAAGGGCATGATCGTGCAGAGCGGCAACGATGCCACCGTGCTGCTGGCCGAGGCGGTCGGCGGCTCGGTCGAGAACTTCGTCGCGATGATGAACCGCCAGGCCCAGGCCTTCGGCCTGAAGGTCTCGCAGTTCAGGAACCCCGAGGGCCTGCCGGCCCCGGGCCATGTCAGCACGGTGCGCGAGCTCGGCATCATCGCTACCCGGCTGCTTCAGGACTTCCCCGGCGAGGTCAAGTTCTACTCGATCAAGGAATTCACCTTCAACAAGATCACGCAGCAGAACCGCAACCTGCTGCTGTGGCGCGATCCGAGCGTCGACGGTCTGAAGACCGGCTACACCGATGCGGCCGGCTATTGCCTGATCGCCACCGCCAAGCGCGATCTGCCCAACGGATCACGCCGGCTGCTGAGCGTCGTCGTCGGGGCCTCGTCGAAGGAGTCGCGTGCGGTCGAGAGCCAGAAGCTGCTCAACTGGGGCTACAGCAGCTGGGATGCGGTCAAGGTCTACGATGCCCGCCAGGTCATCGCTTCGGCCGAGGTCTGGAAGGGCGCGGCCTCTACCGCCAAGATCGGCACTCAGGTGCCGGTGAGCGTGGCTGTGCCGCGTGGCGAGGCGGCACAGGTCAAGACGCAACTGGTGCGCACCGATCCGCTGATCGCGCCGCTCAGCCAGGGCCAGCAGGTCGGCACGCTGAAGGTGCTGTCGGGCACGCGCGTGCTCGCCGAGGTGCCGGTCACCGTGCTGGAGCCGGTCGCTCAGGCCGGCATGTTCGGGCGCGCCTGGGACCAGCTGCGCCTGTGGCTGCGTTGAAGCAAGGAGAGTCCGAGATGCACACCCCGCCCGTCATTCCGCCCGAGCAGTCGCTCATCGAGTATCCCTGCGCCTTCCCGATCAAGGTCATGGGCCTGCATGTCGATGGCTTCGCGGCCGCGATCGCGCAGGTGGCGCTGCAGTTCGATCCCGGCTTCGATCCCGCGACGATCGAGCACCGCCCCAGTGCCAAGGGCAACTATCTGGGCCTGACGATCACCATCAACGCCACCAGCCGGGAGCAGCTCGACGAGCTCTACCGGACGCTGACCACCCATCCGATGGTCAAGATGGTGATCTGAGCCGTGATCCGAGCGGGATCTGCGCTCAGATCCCCATCGCCCAGGCGATGATGTTCTTCGCCACGAAGCCCAGCATGCCGAAGGCCAGCACGATGAACAGGACGAAGGTTCCGAACTTGCCGGCCTTCGACTCGCGCGCGAGCTGCAGCACGATGAAGAGCATGTAGAGAATGAAGGCGCTGACACCGATGGTCAGACCGAACTGGGCGAGCTGTTCCTCGGTGTAGCCGAACATGGGCAGGCAGGGGGCGAAAGAGGGCGGGGCGCGGTGGGTGCGGCAAGGCGCCGGGATGATACGCGCTGGCGCCGGTCGGGCCGTCATGCCCTTTTGCAGCTCAGGCCTGCCGATTGATGGCGATCAAGTTCTTTCCCGGTGACCGGGCACTCGCCCTTGTGGCGTGTTGTCGGAGAGACACGCGGGCGCTTGCGCGCTTGTGGGCGCCGCTGCGGCTCAGCCCTCGGTCGGCAGCAGATCGCGGTAGGCATGCCAGCTGGCATGACCCAGCATCGGCATCACGAAGACCAGGCCCAGCATCAGCGAGCCCATGCCGAGCAGCGCGAAGCCCATCACCAGCACCGCCCAGACGCCCATCGGCACCGGGTTCTCCAGCACGGTGCGCCAGCTCGCCAGCACCGCGTCGCCGACGCTGACCTGACGATCGACCAGCATCGGGATCGCGGTCACGCTCGAGGCGAAGACCGGTGCCGCCAGCAGCCCGCCCAGTGCCAGCCAGGCCTCGAACAGCCAGGACTCCCGGTTCAGCACCACAAGGGTCAGGAAATCGGCTGGCGTCTGCACCGGCTGCGGTGCCATCAGCGTGATCAGCGCAGCCGAGGTCATCACCCAGCCTGTGCCTGCGGCGGCCAGCAGCAGCCCGAATCCGACCAGACGTCGATCCAGCGAGCGCCAGATCGCGAACACCGTCGACCAGCCCGCGGTCTCGCCCCGCTCGATGGCGCGACTGACCGCATAGAGGCCGGTCGCCAGGATGGGCGCCACCAGCAGGAAGCCTGACATCGAGCCGGCCAGCAGCCAGAAGCGATCGCGTGCCAGCAGCATCAGCAACATGCCGAACAGCGCCATCAGGGCGCCGTGACCGAATCCGACCTGAGGGGCCATCCGGATGTCATGACATGCACGCTCCAGCCAGACCATCGGCTGCAGCGGCCGGAGGGTGCGCACGGGCAAGGCGGCAACGGCGTGGGCGTTCATGCAGTCCATCCTAGGCCTGTCGACATGACCCTGATACCCGTGCTGTTCCTAGGTCGGGTGCCGTTTGCGGGGTCATGGGGTTTCATTCAGGACAGCGGTCCCTGTCCGTCCGAGGGTTTCTCCTGAATCCGGAACCTGAAAAATTACCGGGTATCCGACTGATACCCGATTCCATCTTTGGGGGGCTTTCCGGCCGCGGCGCGCATCGCCTAGCATGATCTCGACTGTCAAGACATTTCCGCCGGACATGTCGCAGTAATTCGGAAACTCTCGTGAATGCGATGAAACCCTCATCCACTGGCCCGTCGATTTGCCGAATGACCGTTCCGAGCCTCTCTCCTCCTCGCGATACCTGACCGTTTTTTCGAGCTTGCCACCGCCATGAACACCTCGCTCTCTCTGGCTGCCTCGTCGGCCCCCTCGTCCCGCCCCGCCGCTGCACCACGCTTTCACGCCCTGCGCTCCTGGCTAAGCCTGATGCGATCGCGTCGCGCTCGGCTCGTTGCGGATCTGGACCGTGACCGTGCAGCGCACGAGGCCTGTGCCAGCGAAGGTGTTGCACTCGAGGTCCGCTCCATCGATCTCGATGGCCGGCGTTTCGAGGCGCTGTATCGCCATGGCGACCTGATCTGCCTGCTGCCGGATTCGCCGCGCAACTGAGCGTGGATTCCTGGACCGTGGGCTGAACGGCTGATCGCGGCCGTTCCGTGCGCCTGATCGGGGGATTGGCGCATCTGCGGTGCTCATAACATCGGTCAGGACATTCCTGTGCCGTCACATCCGCCTGCCGAGGAGCCGGACATGAGCCCGCAGTCCCCCCTTCCGACCGACCCCGATGCCTGGGGTGCCTTTCTTTGTGCCGTGCCGGCGCCGATCCTGGCCGATACCGCCGAGCAGCTGACCGAGCTGGCGTTGCTCGAGGAGCGCTGCGGCAATGTCGACGCGCACATGATCGCCGACGCGGTGCGAGGTGACCCGCTGATGACGATGCGGGTGCTGTCCCACGCCGGCCGGCACCGCGGCGAGCACCAGGTCACCGAGATCCAGACCGTCACGGCAGCGGTCGTGCTGATGGGCATCGGGCCCTTCTTCCGCGCCTTTCCGCCTGCGGGCCTGCGGGTGCTGGAGGAAGAACTGCGCACCGGCGCCGATCCGCAGCGGCTCGACGAGGTGATGCGCCTGCTCGAGCGCGCCTGGCGCACCGCGCGGGTGGTCACCGAGTTCGAGCTGCAGCATGGCGATCCGCATGCCGAGGCGATGCAGGGTGCGGCCGTGATGCACAACCTCGCCGAGGTGCTGCTGTGGTGGCGAGCGCCAGAGGTGGCACGTCGGCTCGGGCGCGATCCCGACGAGGCTCGTCAGCGCGAGCTGCTCGGTGGCACGCTGGTCGAACTGCAGCAGGCCTTGATGAGTCAGGCCCGGCTGTCGACGCTGCTGTGCCAGCTGCTGCCGCGTCCGCATGAGGAGGCGCACGATCCCGAGCGGGGCGGCCTGGCGCTGCTGCGTCCACAGCGTCGGCTGCTGGCGCTGTCGGCCACGCTGGCGCGCCGCGCCGAGCTCGATCCGCCGGCCGGGCTGACCCTGGAGGAGCTCGAGGAGCTGGCCCAATGGCTGGCGCTGTCGACGCCGGCAGCCGAGCGACTGGCCGCCCAGGCCCTGCTCTGATCCAGGGCCCGGTCGCGGCTGGCGCCTGATCGGCGGATCACCCGGCCGCCGCAGGGGCTGATCCTCGCCACGGCGCTCGATCGGGCGTCGCTACAATGCGGGCCTCGTGTCCGAGGAGCGTTGCAAGGCCGGTCGATTCAGGCGACCGCCCCAGGCTCGGACCCCTTCCCACAGGCAACGGCGCTCACCCGTCCGACCGCGCACCCGACGCGGCCGGAAATCCCGGGGTGAGCTGCGCGCATCGCACTGCCATCGTGCTTCGTGCCGCGCCCGCCGGGCTTTCCTGCCGATGACGAGCGTGCGGTCCGGACGGTTCCATTCCTGGAACTTCTGGAGCTTGCTGACATGAACGCTGCCGTCGAATCCGTCTTCCGCGACTTCCACATCGCCGATCTCTCGCTGGCCGACTGGGGCCGCAAGGAGCTGACCATCGCCGAGGGCGAGATGCCCGCGCTGATGGCGATCCGCCAGGAATTTGCCGCGAGCCAGCCGCTCAAGGGCGCGCGCATCACCGGCTCGCTGCATATGACCATCCAGACCGGCGTGCTTGTCGAGACGCTGCAGGCGCTGGGCGCGCAGGTCCGCTGGGCCTCGTGCAACATCTATTCGACCCAGGACCATGCGGCCGCCGCGCTGGTGGCCCGGGGCACGCCGGTCTTCGCCTACAAGGGCGAGACGCTGAAGGATTACTGGGACTACACCCACCGCATCTTCGACTTCGGCCCGGCAGGCAGCGAGGGCGAAGGCCCGAACATGATCCTGGACGACGGCGGCGACGCGACGCTGCTGATGCACCTGGGCAAGAAGGCCGAGAAGGACGCGTCGGTCATCGCCAATCCGGGCAGCGAGGAAGAGCGCGAGCTGTTCGCCTCGATCCAGGCCAAGCTGGCGGTCGACCCGACCTGGTACAGCCGCAAGAGCGCGCAGATCCTGGGCGTGACCGAGGAGACCACCACCGGCGTGCACCGCCTGAACGAGATGTCGGCCAAGGGCCAGCTGATGTTCCGCGCGATCAACGTCAACGACTCGGTCACCAAGTCGAAGTTCGACAACCTGTATGGCTGCCGCGAGTCGCTGGTCGACGGCATCAAGCGCGCCACCGACGTGATGATCGCCGGCAAGATCGCCGTCGTCTGCGGCTACGGCGACGTGGGCAAGGGCTCGGCGCAGGCGCTGCGTGCGCTGTCGGCCCAGGTCTGGGTGACCGAGATCGACCCGATCAACGCGCTGCAGGCGGCGATGGAAGGCTACCGCGTCGTGACGATGGAATGGGCCGCTGCGCAGGCCGACATCTTCGTGACGACCACCGGCAACCGCGACGTCATCACCTACGAGCACATGGCGGCGATGAAGAACAACGCCATCGTCTGCAACATCGGCCACTTCGACAACGAGATCCAGGTCGCACGGCTGGAAGAGAAGTGCCGCTTCGAGGAAATCAAGCCGCAGGTCGACCATGTCGTCTTCGAGGATGGCAAGCGCATCATCCTGCTGGCACGCGGCCGCCTGGTGAACCTGGGCTGCGGCACCGGCCACCCGAGCTACGTGATGTCGTCGAGCTTCGCCAACCAGACGCTGGCGCAGATCGAGCTGTACGCGCACAAGGATGCCTACGACATCGGCAAGGTCTACGTGCTGCCCAAGCACCTCGACGAGAAGGTGGCGCGCCTGCAGCTGACCACGCTCAACGCCCAGCTGACCACGCTGACCGAGGAGCAGGCCGCCTACATCGGCGTGCCGGTGCAGGGCCCGTACAAGCCCGACACCTACCGCTACTGATCGGCCCCGCCGCGCTGTCGAAGATGCGTGCCGACCAGATGCTGGTGAGCCGCGGCCTGGCGCCGACGCGCTCGGCCGCGCAGCGGCTGATCGCCCAGGGCGCCGTGCGCTGGCTCGGGCCCCGGGGCTGGAGCATGCCGCGCAAGGCCGGCGACGAGCTGCCCGAGGGCTGCGAGATCGAGGTCACCGACGACGCCGAGCTGCGCTGGGTGTCGCGCGGGGGACTGAAGCTCGAGGGCGCGCTGGCGGCCTGCGGGCTGGAGGTCGCCGGCCAGGTGGCGCTCGATGTCGGCCAGAGCACCGGCGGCTTCACCGACGTGCTGCTGGCGCGCGGTGCCGCGCGGGTGGTCGGTGTCGATGTCGGTCACGGCCAGCTGCACCCGCGCCTGCGTGGCGACGCCCGCGTCACCGCGCTGGAGGGCCTCAACGCCCGCCATCTGGCGGCGGCCGACCTGGGTGCGGCGATGCCGGCGGGCGGCTTCGGCTTCATCACCGGCGACCTGTCCTTCATCTCGCTGGCGCTGGTGCTGCCGGCGCTGGCGCCGCTGCTGGCTCCGGCCGGCGACCTGCTGATGCTGGTCAAGCCGCAGTTCGAGCTGCAGCCCGGCGACATCGGCAAGGGCGGCCTGGTGAAGGACGCGGCCGCGCTGGCGCGGGTCGAGCCCCGGCTGCGCGAGGCCGCGGCCGGCTGCGGCCTGGCGGTGCAGCGCTGGCTGGACAGCCCGATCACCGGCGGCGACGGCAACCGCGAATTCCTGATGCACGCGCGGCGCATTCCCGGCTGACCCGCCGCAGGCGCCGCGCCGACGACCCTTTCTCCCGCTGGAGACTTTCCCCATGACGACGACCCCCGCGGCCCCGCTGCCGCTGAGTCTCGAGTTCTTCCCGCCCAAGACGCCCGAGGGCACGGCCAAGCTGGCCCAGGTGCGCCGCGAGCTCTACGTGCTGGAGCCGCAGTTCTGCTCGGTGACCTATGGCGCTGGCGGCAGCACGCAGGACGGCACGATCGGCGCCGTCCAGGCCATCCTTGACGAGGGCCGCGAGGCCGCGTCCCACTTCACCTGCGTCGGCGCGACGCGCGAGTCGGTGCGCGAGCGCCTGGCGCAGTTCAAGGCGATGGGCCTGAAGCGCATCGTCGCGCTGCGCGGCGACCTGCCCAGCGGCTTCGGTCCGATGGGCGAGTTCCGCCACGCCAGCGACCTGGTGAGCTTCATCCGAGCCGAGACCGGCGACCACTTCCACATCGAGGTGGCGGCCTATCCCGAGATGCACCCGCAGGCCAAGTCGCCGCAGGCCGACGTGCAGGCCTTCGCGGCCAAGGCCCGCGCCGGCGCGGACTCGGCGATCACGCAGTTCTTCTTCAACTCGGACGCCTATTTCCGCTTCGTCGAGGATGCGCAGGCGCTGGGCGCGGACATCCCGGTGGTGCCCGGCATCATGCCGATCACCAACTCCAGCGGCATCCTGCGCTTCGCCGACAGCTGCGGCGCGGAGGTGCCGCGCTGGATCCGCCTGCGCCTGCAGAGCTTCGGCGACGACAGCGCCTCGATCCGCGCCTTCGGCCTGGACGTGGTCACCGACCTGTGCGAGCAGCTGCGCTGCGCCGGCGTGCCGGCGCTGCACTTCTACACGATGAACGCCAGCGCGACGGTGCTGGAGATCTGCCGCCGGCTCGAGCTGATCCCCGCGGCGGCGCCCGCGCAGTGATGCAAAAAGGCGACAGCGCACGGTCGCGCATCTGACGCAGGTCAAGCCGGCTGCGCCCCGAGGGGCGCGCGGCCAGCGACTTGAGCCGCCGCAAGTCGACAGCCGGCGCGTCAGGCTCCAATGGATTCATGCCCGGTGCCAAGACCAAGAGGTGCCGGAAACCGAATCCCTACAGGAGCCCGCCATGAACAAGACCTGCCTCGCCCTCGCTGCCGTTGCCGCCCTCGTCGCCACGCCGCTCGCCTCGGCCCAGAACGCGGCCGGTGATCTGGTGATGCGTGCCCGCGTGGTCCACCTGGATCCGGCCAACAAGGACAGCATTCCCGGCCTCGACGTCGGCATCAACAGCAAGGTGCTGCCGGAAGTCGACTTCACCTACTTCATCTCGCCGAACCTGGCCGCCGAGCTGATCCTGACCTATCCGCAGAAGCAGGATGTCAAGGCTGACGGCACCAAGATCGGCACGCTCAAGCACCTGCCGCCGACCCTGACGCTGCAGTACCACTTCACCGACCTGGGCCTGGGCGCGCTCAAGCCCTATGTCGGCGCCGGCCTGAACTACACCCGCTTCTCGAACGTCAGCCTGCCGAGCGGCCTGTCGATCGACAAGAACAGCTTCGGCGGCGCGCTGCAGATCGGCACCGACTTCGCCATCGACAAGAACTGGTCGGTCAACCTGGACGTCAAGAAGGTCTGGATCCGCACCGACCTGAGCGCGGCCGGCGCGACGCTGGGCAAGATCAAGGTCGACCCGGTGCTGGTCGGCGTGGGCGTCGGCTACAAGTTCTGATTCCGGATCTGATCCCGAATCCGATTGCGGGGTGACCGGGCGGCCTCAAGCGCCCGGGGGGAGAACGCTGGAGAGGCGTCGGGGAGAGAGACCGCGGCCGTGGCAGGCAACTGCCACGGCCGCTCCCCTTTCCGGGGCGCTTTCCGGTGCAGCGCCCAGGCTCAGGCGTCGCGCTGCCAGACCGTGCCTTCCTCGGTCAGCATCGCGTCGAGCGGCACGTCGTGCGGCTCGGCCTCGAGCCACGGGATGAAGCCGTGGCCGTAGCCGATGCCGGCGGTGTAGGGCATCGGGTCGAGCGAGGCCAGCGTGCGGTCGTAGAAGCCGCCGCCGTAGCCCAGGCGCACGCCCTTCGGTCCGAAGCCGACGCAGGGCACCAGCAGCAGCTCGGGGTGGAACTCCTCGGTGTCCTTGGGCTTGAGAATGCCGTAGGCATCCTCCTCCATCGGGCAGCCCGGGTACCAGACATGGAAGCGCAGCTGGCGGGTCTTCTTGTCGATGACCGGCAGGCCGATGCGCCGCGACGGGTCGGACTCGCTCCAGCGGTAGAGCGCCGGCAGCGCGTCGAACTCGCCCTTGATCGACCAGAACGCGCCGATGGTGCGCTCGCGCCGGGTCAGCAGCCAGACCATCAGCACCTCCTGCAGGTGGACCGAGCGCTGGTGGCGGTCGCTCATCGACATCCGCTCGGCCTGGAGCTGCTTGCGCAGCACGGCCTTGTCGCGGGGCGGATCGGGCAGCTTGAAGGGCGTGGAGGTCATCGCGTGCGGCGGCGTGGGCGTTGAAGGGCGGGTCGTCGGATTGTGCGTGGCTTTGACGCACCGCGGCAACCCGGCACGGGCCTCGTGTTTGGGGCCTGGCCTACACTGGATTTCCCTGCAGCCGCTCCCGGCCCTCCCTCATGACACGACCCTTCTCCTTGCGCTGCGGCGCGGTGGGCGCGCTGCTCGCCGCCGCGATCCTGCCGCTGCTGCCCCTGGCCTGCACCGCCCAGACGACCGACGCCACCGGCATCGTCGAGACGTCCCTGTCGACCCGCACCGCGCCGATGCGCCAGCTCGACGAGCGTCTGTCGCAGGCGCGCGAGGCCTGGCGCAAGCGCGACCGCGCCCGGCTGCGGGCGCACCGCGACGCGCTGGTCGAGGCGGGACACCCGCTGGCGATGTGGGCCGACTACTGGGATCTGAACCTGCGCCTGGCCGAGGCCACGCAGCCCGAGCTGGAGGCCTTCTACGCCCGCTGGCCGGGCAGCTATGTGGAAGACCGGCTGCGCAACGACTGGCTGCTGGAGCTGGGCCGTCGGCGCGACTGGCGCAACTTCGCCGTCGATCATCCGCGCTTCCGGATGAACGACGACCGCGAGGTGAGCTGCTATGCGCTGCTGCTGCGCCACCAGGCCGGCGAGGACGTGCGCGCGGCCGCCCGCAGCGCCTGGTTCGCGCAGCGCGACGGTGGCGACGGCTGCACGCTGCTGGTGGCCGCGCTGCTGGAGGCTCGCCAGTTCAGCCCGGCCGACGTCTGGCTCAAGGCCCGCCAGGCGGCCGAGGCCAAGCGCACGGCCGCCGCGCGCCAGGCGCTGAGCCTGCTCGATCAGGACAGCTCGGCGCTCGGCGAGATCCTTGAGCAGCCGCAGCGCTTCCTGGCCCGGCGTGCCGATGTCGGCACCCGTCCGGGTCTGGAGCTGACGCTGATGGCGCTGGCGCGGCTGGCCGCGACCGATCCGGCGCTGGCCGCCACCGAGCTGCAGTCGCGCTGGCAGGCGCAGCTGCCGGCCGAGGCGCAGTCCTGGGCCTGGGGCGTGGTCGCGCGCCAGGCAGCGATGAAGCTGATGCCCGAGGCCGACGGCTGGTTCCGCCGTGCCGGTCTGGCCGAGCGCGAGGTCGAGTGGAACGACGAATCCCTGGCCTGGCGGGTGCGCGTCGCGCTGCGCAGCGAGGATGCCGGCCGCTGGAGCCGCATCCTCGAGGCGATCGACGCGATGAGCCGCACCGCGCAGGCCGACGACGCCTGGATCTACTGGAAGGCGCGTGCGCTGCAGGCCACCGCTCAGCCGGGCGCCGCTGCGCTGCTCGAGCGCATCGCCGGCCAGTACAGCTTCTACGGCAAGCTCGCCGCCGAGGACCTGGGCCGGCCGCAGCAGCTGCCCGCCCGTCCGGCACCGCTCTCCGCCGAGGAGCGTGCCCAGGCGGTGCGCCATCCCGGCCTGGACCGGGCGCTGGCGATGATCGGCCTGGGCCTGCGCAGCGAGGGCGTGCGCGAGTGGAACTTCTCGCTGCGCGGCATGAGCGACCGCCAGCTGCTGGCCGCCGCCCAGCACGCCTGCGACAACGCGGTCTGGGACCGCTGCATCAACACCAGCGAGCGCACCCGTCAGGAAGTCGACATGGCGCAGCGCTTTCCCACGCCCTTCCGCGAGGACGTGCTGGCCGCTGCGCGCGAGGTCGGCGTCGATCCGGCCTATGTCTACGGCCTGATCCGTCAGGAGTCGCGCTTCGTGACCGATGCGCGCTCCGGTGTGGGAGCCTCCGGCCTGATGCAGGTCATGCCGGCCACCGCGCGCTGGACCGCCCGCCGCCTGGGCATGCCCTACACCGATGCACAGATCGCCGACAAGTCGACCAACCTGAAGCTCGGCACCGGTTACCTGAAGCTGGTGCTCGACGACTTCGGCGGCTCGCAGGCGCTGGCGGCGGCCGGCTACAACGCCGGCCCGAACCGGCCGCGGCGCTGGCGCGAAGGCCCGGTCATGGAAGTGGCCGCCTGGGCCGAGAACATTCCCTTCACCGAAACCCGCGACTATGTGAAGAAGGTGCTGTCGAACGCCAGCTACTACGGCGCGCTGATGGCCGGGCGCGCGCAGGTCACGCTCAAGCCGCGCCTGCAGCCGGCCATCGGCCCGCGTCCGGCCGAGGCGCCGGCGGAGAACCGCCAGCTGCCCTGACCGATCCCGCCGATGCTTTCCGAGGACTTTTTGCCATGGCCTTTCGCAAGCTGCTGATCCTGGGCGGAACCGGTTTTGTCGGCCGCTCGCTGGCGGCCCGCTGGGCGGCCGAGCCCGCCGCCGCCGGCTGCACCATCGTCGTGCCGAGCCGCCGCCCGAGCCGGGGCGCCGCGCTGGCGACGCTGCCGACGGTGCAGCGTGTCGCCGCCGACGTGCATGATCCGGCCACGCTCGAGCGCCTGATGCAGGGCGCCGATGCGGTGGTCAATCTGGTGGCCATCCTGCACGGCAGCGCCGCGCAGTTCGAGGCGGCCCATGTCGTGCTGCCGCAGCGCATTGCCGCGGCCTGCCTGCGTGCGGGCGTGCCGCGGCTGATCCATGTCAGCGCGCTGGGCGTGCCCGAGGGCGATCCGCAGTCGGCCCCGTCGCGCTACCTGCGCAGCAAGGCCGCCGGCGAGCAGGTGCTGCGCAGCGCGGCTGGCCTTGAGCTGACGATCCTGCGTCCGAGCGTGATCTTCGGGGCCGACGACCGCTTCATCCGCCTGTTCGCGCGGCTGCAGGCGCTGGCGCCGGTGATGGCGCTGGCCGGCGCGAACGCGCGCTTCCAGCCGGTCTGGGTCGAGGATGTGGCCGCAGCCCTGGTGCGCTGCCTGCTCGACCGGGCGACGGTCGGCCAGGTGATCGAGTGCGCCGGCCCGGAGGTCTGCACGCTGGCGCAGCTGGTGCGCCTGTCCGGGCGCTGGAGCGGTCACGAGCGCCTGGTGCTGCCGCTGCCCGACTGGGCTGGCCGGCTGCAGGCGGCCGCGCTGGGCCTGCTGCCGGGCGAGCCGCTGATGTCGGGCGACAACATCGATTCGATGAAGGTACCCAATGTCGCCACCGGCCGCCGGCCGGGGCTGGAGTCGCTGGGCATCCGGCCCGCTGGCGTGGGCGCGGTGATGGCGCCGATCCTGCAGGCCGGCCTCACGGATGCCGACCGGCGCCGCTCAGCCCGGCGCTGAGGCCGAGTGCGGCGTCAACGGTCGTCTTCCGCCTCTCTCCCCCGTCATCCTCGCGAAGGCGAGGACCCACGCGGACCTCAGCCTCCTGTCCCTCGTGGGTGCCCGCTTTCGCGGGCATGACGGAGGGGCAGGGGCGCCGAGCCGGATCAGGCCGCGTTGCGGCGCCGGCGGCTGGCCAGGCCCAGCAGGCCCAGGCCGGCCATCATCATCGCCAGCGTCGAGGCTTCCGGCACCGGTGCGGCCGGCGTCCAGCCGCTCAGCTTCAGGCGGTAGTCCCAGCCGGCATCGCCGCCGCCGTCGAAGTCCCACCAGTGCGCGCGGTAGCCCATGACCGCGGTGTAGTAGGTGCCGGCCGACAGGTTCATGTTGAAGGTCAGGCGGCTGACGCCGTCGCCGGCGTCGTCATCGGTCGCCGAGGCCAGCGTGCCGGTGGCCACCGAGCTGCCCTGGAACAGGCCCAGCACCGGCATGGCGCTGGCGCGGTCCGGGGTCAGCGTGAAAGTGACCCACATCTGCTCGGCCAGCGTGAAGCTGTAGAAGTCGGAGGAGCTGCCGCCGTCGGTGGTGGTCAGGCGCGAGCCGTCGACCTGCAGCAGGCCGCCGTTGCTCAGCGTGCCCAGGTCCTGGGGGATCGAGATCGCGTCGTTCGGATCGCCGCCCAGGGCTTCCTGCTCGGTGTAGGCCGCCTGCGCGGCGGCGCCGGCACAGGCCAGCGCGGCGCCGACCAGGGCGGTGCGCCAGCGCTGCGGTTTCGAGGTTGCGGACATGACTGCTTCTCCCATCACGCTGCGCCGACCCGGCAATCGACTGACGCTCACAATTGGTACGGCGAAGTGTTTGGTGATTATTGAAGCATCTCGCTACAGGTGCGTACCATCCCCGGGTCATGGGTAGGACTTGTGTGATGCTTGATACACCCTGCACTCAAGGGAATGGAAATCCCGCGTTCCGGTTGGCTGAAATTGATCAATCCATCGGGGGCCTCGGATCTCGCCTCGGGTGGCGACGGCGGCGAGAATGGTTGCATGAACGTGTTTCTGGTTGGAGGGGCGGTGCGTGACCGCCTGCTGGGGCGCCCGTCGGGCGATCGGGACTGGGTGGTGGTCGGTGCCACGCCCGAGGCCATGGGCGCGGCCGGCTACCTGCCGGTCGGCCGCGACTTTCCGGTCTTCCTGCATCCGCGCACCCACGAGGAATACGCGCTGGCGCGCACCGAGCGCAAGACCGGTCCCGGCTACCACGGCTTCGTCTTCCGCACCGGGCCGGAGGTGACGCTGGAGGACGACCTCTCGCGCCGCGACCTGACCATCAACGCGATGGCGCAGGACGCGGACGGCACGCTGGTCGATCCCTGGGGCGGTCAGGCCGACCTCGCGGCGCGGGTGCTGCGCCATGTCGGGCCGGCCTTCGCCGAGGATCCGGTGCGCATCCTGCGGCTGGCGCGCTTCGCGGCGCGCTTCGCCGACTTCTCGGTCGCGCCGGAGACGCTGGCGCTGTGCCGCACGATGGTCGAGGCCGGCGAGGTCGACGCGCTGGTGCCCGAGCGCGTCTGGCAGGAGCTCGCGCGCGGGCTGATGGAGGCGCGGCCCTCGCGCATGATCGAGGTGCTGCGCGACTGCGGCGCGCTGGCGCGGCTGCTGCCCGAGGTGGATGCGATGTTCGGCGTGCCGCAGCGCGCCGACTACCACCCGGAGATCGACACCGGCGTGCACCTGATGATGGTGCTGGACATGGCCGAGCGCCTGGGCACCGCGCTGCCGGTGCGCTTCGCCTGCCTGGCGCACGACCTGGGCAAGGCCACGACGCCGGCCGACATCCTGCCGCGCCACCTCGGCCACGAGGGGCGCAGCGTGAAGCTGCTCGGGCCGCTGGCGGCGCGGCTGCGCGTGCCGGTCGAGTGCCGCGAGCTGGCCGAGCTGGTCGCGCGCGAGCACGGCAACCTGCACGCCAGCGCCGGCTTCGGCGCGGAGGCGCTGGTGCGGCTCTTCGACCGCTGCGACGCCTGGCGCCGGCCCGAGCGCTTCGAGCAGGCGCTGCAGGCCTGCGAGTGCGACGCACGCGGCCGGCTCGGCTTCGAGAATCGACCCTATCCGCAGGCCGACCGGCTGCGCACGGCGCTGGCGGCGGCGCGGGCGGTCGACTCGGGCGCCGTCAGCGCCGAGGCGCTGGCGCGTGGCCTGAAGGGCCCGGCGATCGGCCAGGCGCTGCAGCAGGCGCGCATCGCAGCGGTGGCTGCGGCGCTGCCCGAGGGCGGCTGAGGGCCGCTGCCGGGCTCAGCTCAGGCGCCGGGCTGCCATCGTGTCGAGCTGCTGGGCCAGCCGATCTTCGGCCCAGTCTTCCGCCAGCGCCCGGCGCACCACCTGCTGCACGCTGTCTGGCGCCAGGCCTGCGCGGGGCGGGTCGCGGTCCAGATTGGTCGGAAAGGCGTAGCCCTCGGCACTCGCGGCGATGACCCGCGCCAGCGCGGCCTCGCTCCAGCCCTGCTCACGCAGCCGACGCAGGACCGGATGGAGCGCCTGCGTCATGCGCTGGCGGTCGACCGTCTCCATCGCCCGTCCGAAGGGCGAGGAGATCTGCAGCAGGTTGGCCAGGCGCTGAATGTCGGTCGATCGATTGGCGCCGGCCGCGTGCAGCAGCGCCGGATTGAAGAACACCGCATCGCCTCGCGCCAGCGGCAACTGGACCTGGTGGGCCTCGAAGCAGGCCTGGACATCGGTCCGCCCTGCCACCAGATAGCCGTGTGCGAACTTCTGGGAATGCGGCAGGTAGAGCGTCGGGCCGCTCTCGATCGGCATGTCGACGTGTGCCACCGCCCCCTGCAGCGTCAGCATCGGCGAGAGGCGATGGACATGTGCGGGGTAGCGCTCGGCCTGCGCGGTCGTCATGAAGCCGAGGTGGTAGTCGCGGTGGGGCATCTGGGCCGCACCGCCGGGGCGCACGTTGTTGATCTGGGAGGTCAGCTGCCAGCCCGGCCCCAGCCAGGCCTCGGCGGCCAGGTCCAGCATGTCGCTGGCGTAGTAGCGCGCGAAGGCCTCCGGGTCCATCAGGCAGAGCTTCTCGAGCGCATTCCAGACCCGGTCGTTGGCGCCGGCGGCGGCGAAGTGGTCGCTGCCTGGGCCGGCGGCCCGCTCCTGACGGATCAGCGACTCGAAGCAGGCGGTCACCGGATCGAGCACCTCGGCGGGCCCGAACGCGCCCCGGATCACCAGGATGCCGGGGCCGTCTTCCCAGACCCAGGCCCATTCGGCCATCAGCGCCTCGCGCTGCGTGGGGGCCTCGGCCAGGTGGCGGCGCAGTGCGGCGCTGTCATAGATCGGCACCTCGCGCACGAGGTCGGCGGCCCGTGGGCAGCCGGCCGGATCGGTGCGCGAGGCCAGCACCGCCTGCAGATCCTCGAGGCGGGCCTCGGTGCTGCGCAGCCAGCGGGCGGACGAGGACGGGGTCATGGTCGTGTCTCCTGTGGATCGGGCGGCGAGGGGCGCCCGTTTGCAGCCAGTCTAGGAAGGTCGTGCGCGGTGCTGGCCGCCCAGACACCTCAGCGACACCTCAGCGGCCGGGCCGGTGACTTGCCCCAGGCGCCAAGGTGGTGCGATGCTGCGCACGGGCATGGCCCCAGGAGACCGGATGACCCATGTCGTTTCGCTGAAGGAGATCGCGCTGCAGGCCGGCGTGAGCCTGGCCACCGTCGACCGCGTGCTGCATGGGCGGCCGGGCACGCGCACGGTGACGCGCGACCGCGTCCTGCAGGCCCGAGCCGAGCTTGAGCGTCAGCGTCAACAGCTCGCGCGCCGCGGTCGGCGCTTCCTGATCGATCTGGTGATGGAGGCGCCGCTGCGCTTTTCGCGCCTGGTGCGGACTGCGCTGGACGGCGCGATGCAGCGGGCCCAGCCGGCGGTCTTCCGGGCCCGTGAGCATCTGGCCGAGACTTGGCCGCATGGGGCGCTGGCCGAGCGGCTCGATGCCTTGGGACGCTGCGGCAGCCAGGGCGTGCTGCTCAAGGGGCCGGACACCGCCGCGGTGCGCGAGGCGGTGGCAGGGCTGCAGGCCAGAGGCATTCCGGTGCTGGCGCTGGTGACCGATCTGCCCGGATCGGCCTGCAGCGCCTACGTCGGCCTGGACAACCGCGCCGCGGGCCGGACGGCCGCCTGGCTGATGGCGCCCTGGCTGCGCGTGGCGGGCGGGGAGGTGCTGCTGTCGAGCAGCGGGCCGCGCTTTCGCGGCGAGATCGAGCGCATCGAGGCCTTCGTCGAGGCGCTCGGCCTGCAGGCCCCGCGCAGCCGTGTGCATCTGCTCGACGACGGCCAGGGCCTGCACGCGCCCACCGTGGCCGGCGTGCGTCGTCTGCTGGTCGCGCATGACCGGGTGAGCGCGGTCTACTCGGTGGGTGGCGCCAACGCGGCGATCCTGGAGGCCTTCGACTGGGCCGGGCGCGTCTGCGGCGCGTTCGTGGGCCATGACCTGGACGAGGACAACCGCGCGTTGTTGCGTCAGCAGCGGCTCTCGGCGGTGCTGCACCACGACCTCGATCACGACTTGGACACCGCCTGCCGGCTGCTGATGCAGGCCCATGGCGTGATGCCGCGCGACCGCGCCGCGCTGCGCTCCGGGGTCGAGGTGATCACGCCGTTCAACCTGCCGCCGGACCTGCGTCGCTGAGGTTGCTGGAAATCGCAAAGTCACCGCCGCCGGGCGGGCCATCCCGACGGCCGAGGCCGTCGCCCGGCGCCGCGCGCTACGCTGGCCGCCTTTGTCTTGAGGATGCCCGGACCATGAGCCTTTCCGCTGTTTCCCCGTCGCCGACCGTTTCCTTGTCCGACGGCGTCGAGATGCCCCTGATCGCGCTGGGCACCTGGCCGATGCGGGGCGACGAGGCGGCCCGCGCGGTGGCCTCGGCCCTGGAGATCGGCTACCGGCACATCGACACCGCCGAGGCCTACGAGAACGAGGAGGCCGTCGGCCAGGGCCTGCGCGCCAGCGGCGTGCCGCGCGAGCGGGTCTTCGTCACCACCAAGTTCCAGCGCCAGTGGCACAGCCGGGAGGGCGTGCGCACCGCCTGCGAGGGCAATCTGCGCCGGCTTGGCCTCGAGTACATCGACCTGCTGCTGATCCACTGGCCCAACCCGCAGCAGGGCCGATATGTCGAGGCCTTCGAAGGCCTGCTGGCGCTGCGCGAGACGGGCAAGGTGCGCGCGGTGGGCGTGTCCAACTTCAAGGCGCACCATCTGGCGGACCTGTTCGCGCGAGGTCTGGTGCCGCAGGTCAACCAGATCCAGCTCGACCCCTACCACCGCCGCCCGGACCTGGAGGCGCTGCACCGCGAGCGCGGCATCGTCACCGAGGCCTGGAGCCCGCTGGGCCGCGCCGGCGCGATGCTCGAGGACCCGGCCATCGCCGCGATCGCCGAGCGTCACGGCCGCACGACCGGCCAGGTGGTGCTGCGCTGGCAGCTCCAGCACGGCTTCGCGGCAGCGCCGAAGTCGGCCGACCCGCGCCGTCAGCGCCAGAACCTCGACCTGTCGGGCTTCGAGCTCGACGCGGCCGAGATGGCCCTGCTCGACGGCCTGGACCGCCCGGATCAGGGCATGCTCGACGCCGACGTGTTCGGGCACTGAGCCCGGCGGCCGGGTCCGGCGTCGGCTACAGCCAGCGAGCCAGCGCCAGCCCGACCAGCGTGATCAGCAGGCTCGAGCCGAGCGGAAAGTGCCAGCGCCGGCGGCCGATGCGCACGCTGAAGTCGCCCGGCACCCGGCCCAGGCCGATGCGTTCCAGCCAGGGCTGCAGGCCGTTCCAGACCAGGCAGGTCAGCACGAAGACGATCAGCCAGCGCATCGGGGCGGTCCGCTCAGAGCGTGTGGCTGCGGTCGCCCGCGGCGAAGCCGATCGGATCGAACAGTTCGGCCGGCGTGACGAAGCCGACCACCTTGAACAGCTCGCCCATCTCGTGCTCGGTGACGAGCTTCTGCGCCATCGCGCGCTCGCGCAGGTCGGCGCCCTCCAGGTCGGCGAGCAGGCCGCAGTTGAACAGGAAGCGCGCCTGCGAGGTGTAGCCCAGCACCTCCAGCCCGGCGTCCTGCCCGGCCAGCGCCACCGCGGTGAAGTCCACATGCGCCGTCAGGTCCTTGCGGCCGACATCGACCAGCGGATCGGCGTCGGCCTGGTGGCCGCGGTGGCACATCAGCGTGCCGCTGGTGCGCTGCGGGTGATAGAACTCGTGCTCGGGGAAGCCGTAGTCGAGGAAGAAGGCCGCGCCGCGCGCGAGCTGCGCCGCCAGCGTGCGGATGAAGCCGCTGGCCTGGCGCGGCAGCTCGGTGACGGTGCCGGGCAGGAAGGGGCCCTCGACCGGCGGGTGCTCGGTCGTCGGCCGGTCGGACCAGGCGAAGCCGCCCTGCGCGTCCAGCGCCACGCCGCGCTCCAGCCACTGCGCGCCGTCCCAGTGCAGCAGCATGACCGGCATCGCGTCGAGCACCTCGTTGCCGATCACCACGCCCTCGAAGCGCGCGGGCAGCGCGTCGGCCCAGTGCAGCTTGTCCAGATGCTGCGGCACCCGCGCGGCGCAGGTCTGGCGCTGGCGCTCGCGCAGCGTGCCCGACAGGTCGACGATGGTGTAGCGCTGGATGCGCTCGCCCAGGGCCTCCAGCAGCTGCGCGGCCAGCGCGCCGGAGCCGGCGCCGAATTCCCACAGCTCGGCGGTGCCGGTGGCCTCGAGCGCCTGCGCGAGCTGGCGCGCCACCGCGCGGCCGAACAGCCCGGAGAGCTCCGGCGCGGTCACGAAGTCGCTGCCCGAGGCGGGCAGGGCGCCGAACTGGCGGTCGCCGCCGCTGTAGTAGCCCAGTCCCGGCTGGTACAGCGCCAGCGCCATGAAGCGCTCGAAGCCGATCCAGCCGCCGCTGCGGCGGATCTCGTCGGCGATGAGGAGGGCCAGCGCGTCGCTGGCTACACTGGGGGAGGAGGCGGCATTCACCCGCCGATTGTAGGAACTCGAGCCTTTTCCATGTCCACCACCCGCGGCACCCAGATCCTGACGCTCACCGGCCTGCGCTTCGACGCCAACCTGGGCGTGCTCGAGCACGAGAAGGAGGCGCCCCAGCCGATCGCGGTCGATGTCGAGCTCAACCTCGGCAGCCAGCCGCTGCATCCGCGCGACGACGACCTCACCCATGTGCTCGACTACCGCCGCGTGCGCGCCATCGTCATCGAGGAATGCACCGCCCGGCACGTCAACCTGCTCGAAAGCCTGATCGGCAAGGTCGCCGCGCGGCTGATGGACCTGCCCGGCGTGCTGGGCGTGCGAGTGAAGATCGCCAAGCTGGAGATCTTCGACGACTGCGAGGTGGCCATCCGCATCGAGACCGGGCAGTGGTGAGGCGGACCGGCGTGTCCGCCCCCGCTCAGTAGACCTCGGGCACGAACAGCTCCGGCGCGACCGGATTGCGGGTGTAGTCCTCGTGGCGCTCGCGCTCGGGCAGCGCGATCAGCGGCTGCTCGACCTCCTGGTAGGGCATCTGGCCGAGCAGGTGATGGATGCAGTTCAGCCGCGCGCGCTTCTTGTCGTCGGCGGCGACGATCCACCACGGTGCCTCCGGGATGTGGGTGCGCTCGAGCATCACCTCCTTGGCGCGGGTGTAGTCTTCCCAGCGCCGGCGCGACTCCAGGTCCATCGGGCTGAGCTTCCACTGCTTGAGCGGATCGTGGATGCGCGCCAGGAAGCGCACACGCTGCTCGTCGTCCGAGATCGAGAACCAGTACTTGATGACCTGGATGCCCGAGCGCACCAGCATGCGCTCGAACTCCGGCGCGGAGCGGAAGAACTCCTCGTACTGGTCGTCGGTGCAGAAGCCCATGACGCGCTCGACGCCGGCGCGGTTGTACCAGGAACGGTCGAACAGCACGATCTCGCCGCCGGCGGGCAGGTGCGAGACATAGCGCTGGAAATACCACTGCGTGCGCTCGCGGTCGTTGGGCGCCGGCAGCGCGGCGACCCGGCAGACCCGTGGATTCAGGCGCTGGGTGATGCGCTTGATCACGCCGCCCTTGCCGGCGGCGTCGCGGCCCTCGAACAGGATGACGACCTTGTGCCTCGTCGCCACCACCCAGTCCTGCAGCCGCACCAGCTCGGCCTGCAGGCGCAGCAGCTCGCGGAAGTAGAGCTGGCGCGACTGCGCGTCGCCATCGGTGCTCGGCCGGCCTTCGGCGGCGGCCAGCGCGTCGAGATGGCGATCCTCGAACTCCAGCTCGATCTCCTCGTCGAGGTCGTCGCGCAGGTCGCGGTGCAGGCGGCGCATCAGCTCGTCATCGGTCGGGGTCAGGCTCATCGGTCGGGCTCGTCGGGCAGGGAGGATTCGCCGCACGCTAGCGCGCCGCCGTGGCGGGCCTGTGACAGCCGCTCGCCATCGGCCTGTCCGGGGTGATGCGCTTGGACCGACAATTCCGCCCATCATGCAGACCTCCGAACCCACCTCCGTCCCGACCTCTGCCGCGCCGCCCACCGAGGCCGAGCGCCGCGCCGCGCACGAGATCAACAAGCTGTCCAAGCGCCTGCACCGCCAGGTCGGCCAGGCGATCACCGACTACAACATGATCGAGGAGGGAGACCGGGTCATGGTCTGCCTCTCGGGCGGCAAGGACAGCTACTCGCTGCTCGACATCCTGCTGAACCTGCAGCAGCGCGCGCCGATCAACTTCTCGATCGTCGCGGTCAACCTCGACCAGAAGCAGCCGGGCTTCCCGGCCGACGTGCTGCCGGCCTACCTGAAGAGCCGCGGCGTCGACTTCCACATCGAGAACCAGGACACCTACTCGGTGGTCAAGCGCGTCATCCCCGAGGGCGACACGATGTGCAGCCTGTGCTCGCGGCTGCGCCGGGGCATCCTGTACCGCGTCGCCGGCGAGCTCGGCGCCAACAAGATCGCGCTGGGCCACCACCGCGACGACTTCCTCGGCACCGTCTTCCTGAACCTGTTCTTCCAGGGGCGCCTGAAGGGCATGCCGCCGAAGCTGGTGAGCGACGATGGCAAGCACACCGTGATCCGCCCGCTGGCCTATGTCGCCGAGACCGACATCGAGCGCTGGGCTGCGCACCGCCAGTTCCCGATCATCCCGTGCACGCTGTGCGGCAGCCAGGAGAACCTGCAGCGCGTGCAGGTGAAGAAGATGCTGCGCGAGTGGGACCAGAAGTTTCCGGGCCGCATCGACAACATGCACCGCGCCTTCAGCCACGTCGTGCCCTCGCACCTGATGGACCGCAAGCTCTTCCCCTTCGAGACCATCCGCCCGACCGGCGAGGCCAACCCGCTGGGCGACAAGGCCTTCGACCACGACGACGAGGAGGACGACGACGTCTGCGCGACGCCGGCCGCCGCCGAGGCCGGGCTGCCGGCTGAGGCCGCCATCTCGCTGGAGGCGCTGCGCCGCACGCTGAGCCCGTCGTCGCCCTTCCTGCCCGCTCAGGACTGATCCGAGGAGACTGCCGATGCCTGCCCCTTCGAACGACGCGGGCGCCCGGCCCGGACGCCGACGCCTGCTGGCGCTGGCCGCGCTGGTGCCGCTGGCCGCGCTGCTGCCCGGCTGCACGCTGCTGAAGCAGAGCGTCGTCGATGTGGCGAGCTTCGGCGCGTGGCCGGCCGGCCGTCGGGCCGGGACGTACGCCTTCGACCGGCTGCCCTCGCAGCAGGCCGATGCGGCCGCGCAGCAGCAGCTGGAGCAGGCGGCGGCGCAGGCGCTGGAGCGGGTCGGCTTCGTGGCCGTGGCCACGCCGGCCCAGGCCGATGTGCTGGTGCAGCTCGACAGCCGCTTCAGCCGGGTGCTGTCACCCTTTGCCGATCCCTGGCCGGGGCCCTTCGCGCCGGTGCGACGCGCGCCGCCGCCGCCAGACCGTCGCATTCATGGCTCGGTCGTGATCGGCACCGGCGTAGGCTTCGGCGCCGGCTTCGGCTGGCAGGATGTGCACGAGCGCCAGCAGCTGCTGATGCTGCTGGTCGACCGCGCCAGCCGCGAGCGCCTGGTCGAGATCCGCATCGAGCATGAGGCGCGCCACACCAGCCTCGATCTGCTGCCGCTGATGTTCGAGGCCGGCCTGCAGGGCTTCCCGGACCTGCCGGCGGGCACGCGGCGCGTCACGATCCAGCTGCCGTAGCGGTGGCGGCACCGGCCGCGCGCAGGTCGCGGGCCCAGCCCTGCAGCCGTGTGGCGGCCTCGCGGCGCTGACCGGCGTCGGTGCGGTTGTGCAGCTCGGCGATCAGCTCGCACTGGAAACGCTGCAGCTGCTCGCGGTACTGGCGCGCCTGCGGATCGTCCGGCTCGAGCGTGCGCCGGGCCCAGGCCTGCAGCAGCGCGGCGCGGCGCTCGCGCTCCGGCGCCTGCAGCGTGCGCAGCGCCTGCAGTGTCTCGATCAGGTCGCGCTGCTGGCGCTCGCGCTCGAGCTGCCAGCGCGCCGCATCCCAGGGCGATGCGCGCAGCCTGTCGGCCACCAGCCGGCGCTGCGCCGCATCCAGCCGGCCGTAGACGGTCTCGGCGCGGTCGATGAAGCGCTCGCGCGAGGCGCGCTGGCGCTGGTCGGCGTCGCCGCGCAGGAAGCGCTCGCGCCAGTCGCGGTTGTCCTCGTCGAGCGCCTGCTGCAGGTGGCGCAGCTGCGCCTCGCTCAGCCCGGCCAGCACATCGGCCATCGCGCCGCCGGCCAGTGTCTGCAGGTGCAGATGCTGACGCTCGCGCAGCTGCTGCGCCCAGCGGCACAGCCGCTCGGGCCGGGTGTCGGCGCCGGCCTCGCGCGCGATCTCCTCGATCAGCGCGACATCCTCGGCCAGGGCCAGCGGATGGCGGCGATGCCAGTCCAGCCACTGCGTCAGCGCCTGGCGCACCCGCGGCGCCTGCGTGTCGTCGAAGTCGAGGCGACGGTCCAGCCACCACCAGGCCAGCGTGTCGGCCTGCCGGTAGGCCAGACCGACGCTGCTGCAGGCGCCCAGCAGCAGCGTCAGCGCCAAAACCGGCAGGAGTCGCGGCCACTTGACGCCCTTAAGGCGCGGAAGTCGCGCCAGTGCCATGCCAATCCGGATAATCCGCGATTCCACACCGTCCGGAACACACGGAACACGCTTGAGAGAGGATCTGCGCATGTCGCTCGATGTTGTGATCATGGCCGCTGGCAAGGGCACGCGGATGAAGTCTGCCCGCCCGAAGGTGCTGCACCCGCTGGCCGGTCGGCCCCTATTGCAGCATGTCCTCGAGACCGGCATCGGCCTGGGGGCGGAGCGGCTGATCACCGTGACCGGCCACGGGGCCGAGCAGGTCGAGCAGGCCATGCGCCGCGCGCTGCCCGACGCGCCGCTGGCCTTCGTGCGCCAGGAGCCGCAGCTCGGCACCGGCCACGCGGTGCAGCAGGCGGTGCCGGAGCTGCCGGAGTCGGGTACTACGCTGATCCTGAACGGCGACGTGCCGCTGGTCAAGGCGGAAACCGCCCGGGCGCTGATCCAGGCCTGCGCCGGCGAGCGCCTGGTGCTGCTGACGGTCGTGCTGGCTGACCCGACCGGCTACGGCCGCATCGTGCGCGAAGGCGAGGCAGTGCGCGCCATCGTCGAGCACAAGGACGCCAGCCCCGAGCAGCGCCAGATCCGCGAGGGCTACACCGGCATGATGGCCGCGCCGACCGCGCACCTGAAGCGCTGGCTCGCCAACCTGAAGAACGACAACGCCCAGAAGGAGTACTACCTGACCGACATCGTCGCGATGGCGGTGGCCGACGGCGTGCCGGTCGTGGCGACCCAGGCCACCGGCGAGACCGAGGTGCTGGGCGTGAACAGCCCGGTGCAGCTCGCCGACCTCGAGCGCCGCTTCCAGCGCGAGCAGGCTGAGGCGCTGATGGAGGCCGGCGTGCGGCTGATGGACCCGGCGCGCTTCGACCTGCGCGGCACGCTGCGCACCGGCCGCGATGTCGCCATCGACGTCAACTGCGTCTTCGAGGGCATGGTCGAGCTGGGCGACGATGTGCAGATCGGCGCCAACTGCGTGATCCGCAATGCCCGCATCGCCGCCGGCGCGGTCATTCATCCCTTCACCTGCATCGATGGCGAGGCCGCCGGCGCCGTGGTCGGCGAAGGCGCGCTGGTCGGGCCGTTCGCGCGGCTGCGTCCCGGTGCCAAGCTGGGCCGCGAGGTCCACATCGGCAACTTCGTCGAGGTCAAGAACTCGACGCTGGCCGACGGCGCCAAGGCCAATCACCTGGCCTACCTGGGCGACGCCACCGTGGGCGAGCGCGTCAACTACGGCGCCGGCAGCATCACCGCCAACTACGACGGCGCCAACAAGCACCGCACGGTGATCGAGAGCGACGTGCACATCGGCTCGAACTGCGTGCTGGTAGCGCCGATCACCGTCGGCGCCGGCGCCACCGTCGGCGGCGGCTCGACGATCACGAAGAACGTCGGCGCCGGCGAGCTGGCGGTCGCGCGCGGCAAGCAGATCGGCATCGGCGGCTGGGCCCGCCCGGTCAAGGCGAAGAAATGAACCCGTCGGCGGGCGGTGGGCGCGGACTGGGCGGGCTGTGGCACAGCCTGACCGGCACGGCGACCGCGCCGGCTGCCGCGCCTTCCAGCGCGCCGGCTGCGGCGATCGCCACCGGTGCCGGCCTGCCGTTCGAGCCTACCCACTATCAGCGCCTCGGTCTGGCCGAGGACTGCACCGAGGCGGAAATCGAGATCGCCTGGCACCGGGTCTCGGCCGATCTGCTGCCGCCGCTTCCTCCTGCCGAGCGTCTCAAGCCGCAGGCCGCCAGCGCGGGTGCGGCCGACGAGGCCCGCTCCGCGCAGCGCCGCGCCGACGACCGCCGGCTGGCGCATGCGGTGCTGAGCGATCCGGCCCGGCGTGCGGTCTACGATGCCTGGCTGGCGCGCGAGCGGGCGGCGCGGCCGCCGCAGGGCTGGCTGGCGCGGCTGCGCGGGCGCTGAGTCAGTCGCGCGGCTTCGACGGCAGCGTGATCTGCAGGCCGCTCTTGGCGCGGTGCACGCTGAAGAAGCAGCGCACGTTGCGCACGTTCACGTCGCTGGTGAACAGGCGCTGCGCCAGGGCCTGGTAGGCGGGCATGTCTGCGACCTGCGCGATCAGCACGAAGTCCGGGCCGCCCTGGGTGCGGTAGCACTGCTGCACGCCGGGCTCGGCCACCGCGCGCGCCTCGAAGGCCTCGATGCGGTCGATGGCCTGGCGGTCGAGCGTGATCTCGACGATCGCGGTCAGGCCGTGGCCGAGCGCTTCGGGCGACAGGATGGCCACCGTGCGCTCGATGACCCCCGCATCGGTCAGCCGCTTGACGCGGCGCAGGCTGGTCGCGGCCGAGACATGCACCGCCTCGGCGATCGCCTGGTTCGAGCGTGACGCGTCGCGCTGCAGCTCGTCGAGCAGCTTCAGGTCGATGGTGTCCACCGGGATGGGGGTTGGCATGCAAAAAATCCTCAAGAAATGCTTTTGTATGGCATCTTATTGCGTTGCATTTGCAATGAGATGTTTTCGAGCAAAAAAGATAATTTTTTGCTCATTCATTTCACGGATCTCTGCCTACCATGCGGGCCTGCTTCCACTTTCCAAGGGAAACCACCCATGTGCGGCATCGTCGGCGCGGTCAGTCAGCGCAACATCGTTCCCATCCTGATCCAGGGTCTGCAGCGGCTCGAGTACCGCGGCTATGACTCCTGCGGCGTCGCGGTGCACCAGGGGGGCGGTCTGCGCCGCACCCGCAGCACCTCGCGGGTGGCCGAGCTGGACGCCCAGGTCGCGCAGGAAGGCGTCGAGGGCCTGATCGGCATCGCGCACACCCGCTGGGCCACGCACGGCGTGCCGGCGGTGCACAACGCCCACCCGCACTTCTCGCACGGCCCGGGCACGGACGCCAAGAGCGCACGCGCCGGCCGCATCGCGCTGGTGCACAACGGCATCATCGAGAACCACGACGAGCTGCGCGACGAGCTCAAGGGCCGTGGCTACGAGTTCCTCAGCCAGACCGACACCGAGGTCATCGCGCACCTGGTCGACTCGCTGTACGACGGCGACCTGTTCGCCGCGGTCGAGGCCGCGCTGCCGCGCCTGAAGGGCGCCTACGCGATCGCCGTCTTCTGCCAGGACGAGCCGCAGCGCGTCGTCGGCGCGCGCGAGGGCTCGCCGCTGGTGCTGGGCGTGGGCCAGGGCGAGAACTTCCTGGCCTCCGACGCGATGGCGCTGGCCGGCGTGACCGACCAGATCATCTATCTGGAAGAGGGCGACGCGGTCGACCTGCAGCAGGGCAAGTACTGGATCACCGCCCGGGGCGAAGGCGGCGCGCGCGTGCGCGTCGAGCGCCCGGTCAAGACCGTCAACGCCCACAGCGGCGCGGCCGAGCTGGGCCCGTACCGCCACTACATGCAGAAGGAGATCTTCGAGCAGCCGCGCGCCATCGCCGACACGCTCGAGGGCATCGAGACGATCACGCCGGACCTGTTCGGCGAAGGCGCCGCCGAGGTGTTCTCGCAGATCGACAAGGTGCTGATCCTGGCCTGCGGCACCAGCTCCTACAGCGGTCTGACCGCCAAGTACTGGCTGGAGTCGATCGCCAAGATCCCGTGCGCGGTCGAGATCGCCAGCGAGTACCGCTACCGCGAGAGCGTGCCCGACCCGAAGACGCTGGTCGTCACCATCAGCCAGAGCGGCGAGACCGCCGACACGCTGGCCGCGCTCAAGCACGCGCGCTCGCTGGGCATGGAGCACACGCTGACCGTCTGCAACGTCGGCACCAGCGCGATGGTGCGCGAGTGCAAGCTGGCCTTCATCACGCACGCCGGCGCCGAGATCGGCGTGGCCTCGACCAAGGCCTTCACGACGCAGCTGGTCGCGCTGTTCCTGCTGACGCTGGTGCTGGCCAAGCAGCGCGGCTCCATCCCTGAGACCGGCCTGGAAGCCGGTCTGCGCAACCTGCGCCACCTGCCGGCCGCCGTGCAGTCGGTGCTGGCGCTGGAGCCGCAGATCATCGCCTGGGCCGAGCTGTTCACCCCGAAGCAGAACGCGCTGTTCCTGGGCCGTGGCCGCCACTACCCGATCGCGCTGGAAGGCGCCTTGAAGCTCAAGGAAATCAGCTACATCCACGCCGAGGCCTACCCGGCCGGCGAGCTCAAGCACGGCCCGCTGGCGCTGGTCGACGCCTCGATGCCGGTGGTCACGGTCGCGCCGAACGACCAGCTGCTGGAGAAGCTCAAGAGCAACATGCAGGAAGTGCGCGCGCGCGGCGGCGAGCTGTTCGTCTTCGCCGACGCCGACACCCGCATCGAGAACGAGCCCGGCGTGCACGTCATCCGCATGCCCGAGCACTACGGCGCGCTGAGCCCGATCCTGCACGTCGTGCCGCTGCAGATGCTGGCGTATCACACCGCCTGCGCCCGCGGCACCGACGTCGACAAGCCGCGCAATCTGGCGAAGTCGGTGACGGTGGAGTGAGGCCGGCTGATGGGGTTCTGACGCAGAACCGGTGATCAAAGGGACCGCCTCGGCGGTCCCTTGTCGTTGGGGTGTCCGGTGCGGGGCTTCTGCGGCATCTGCCCTTTCCGGAAATCAAGTCCCCCGCCCGCCCCGTCGATAGCCCTGACGCACCCGTCCCGCCCCCCGGGAGCCCCTGACAGCCGGTCGACAGCGGGCTGCATGGAAAATCGAGGGTTTTCCCGAAAAGAACCGGACTCCCGCATGACCACCAAGCATCCCATCGGCCTGATCGGCCTGGGGGTGATGGGCCGCAGCCTGGCCCTGAACCTCGCCGACCACGGCTTCGACGTCAGCCTGCATGACCGCTCGCCCGAGGCGGTGACGCGCAGCGTGGCCGATGACACCACCGGGCGGCTGCACGGCTTCGCGTCGCTGGCCGACTTCGTCGCCAGCCTGGCCGCGCCGCGCAAGGTGCTGATGATGGTCAACGCCGGCGCGCCGGTGGACGACGTGATCGCCAGGATCGCGCCGCTGCTCGCGCCGGGCGACATCCTGGTCGATGGCGGCAACAGCCTGTTCGCCGACACCGAGCGCCGCTCGGCCGAGCTGGCCGCCGCCGGCCTGTGCTTCGTGGGCGCGGGCGTCTCCGGCGGCGAGGAGGGCGCGCGCAAGGGCCCGGCCATCATGCCTGGCGGCCCGGACGAGGCCTGGGACGCGCTGCGCCCGATGTTCGAGGCCATCAGCGCCAAGGTCGACGGCGAGCCCTGCGTCTCGCACATCGGCCCGGGCGGCGCGGGCCACTACGTCAAGATGGTGCACAACGGCATCGAGTACGGCGACATGCAGCTGATCTGCGAGGCCTACGCGCTGATGCAGGCCGCCGGTCTGGACACCGACACGATGGCGGCCGTCTTCGAGGAATGGAACCGTGGCGAGCTGCGCAGCTACCTGATCGAGATCACCGCGCGCATCCTGGCGCAGCGCGATCCCGACACCGGCGCGCCGATCGTCGATGTCATCCTCGACAAGGCCGGCCAGAAGGGCACCGGCCAGTGGACGCTGATGAACGCGGCGCAGAACGCGGTGGTGGTCAGCACGATGGGCGCGGCGGTGGACGCGCGCGTGCTGTCGTCGATGAAGGCCACGCGGCTGGCGGCCAGCACCCGGCTGCAGGGGCCCGAGGCGCGCATCGACCTGCCGGTGGCCGAGTGGGTCGAGCTGCTGCGCCAGGCGCTCTACGCCAGCAAGATCGTCAGCTACGCGCAGGGCCTGGACCTGATGCGCACCATGAGCGCGCAGCGCGGCTGGAACCTCGACCTGGGCGCGATCGCGCGGCTGTGGCGCGGCGGCTGCATCATCCGCGCGCAGTTCCTCAACCGCATCGCCGAGGCCCATGCCGACGGCCCCGCGCCGGCCAGCCTGATGCTGGCGCCGTACTTCGAGTCGGCGCTCAACGGCGCGCAGTCGGCCTGGCGCCGGGTGGTGGCGCAGGCGATGCTCGCCGGCGTGCCGGTGCCGGCGATGTCGGCCTCGCTGGCCTTCTATGACGCCTTCCGCAGCGCGCGCCTGCCGGCCAACCTGCTGCAGGCCCAGCGCGACTTCTTCGGCGCGCACACCTACGAGCGCACCGACCGCCCGGCCGGCCAGTTCTTCCACACCGTCTGGCCGGAAGTGCAGGGCTGATATCGGCCGGCGGGTGTTACACCCAGTCGGCCAGCTTGCCTTGGGCGTTGCGCGGCAGCTCACTTCCCAGCGCAAAGGCGCGCGGGCGCTCGGCCGCGCTCAGCCGAGGGGCCAGCCAGGTGTCGAGCCGCTGCGTCAGGTCGGTGATGTCGGCCTCGGGCCTGGGCACGACAAAGGCCTTGAGCCGGGCGCTATCCTGCAGGGCCATCAGTCGCACGGCGGCGTCCGCCACCTCTGGATGCTGCAGCAGCACGTCGCGCACCCGTGAGGGGAACACATTGATGCCACCCACCTGCACCGCCTGATCCAGGCGGCCCATCACGTTGAAGTGGCGCGGACCGTGCCACTTCAACGCATCTTGTAGCGCGAATGCGCGCGTGTCCCCAGCGTCCGAGTGGCGCAGCAGATCGTGGGCCTGATTGTCCGGGCGCGTCCAGTGAGCCATCAGTTCATAGTGGGCTGCCGGCGCATCACGCCATGCGATGCCTGCGGTTTCGGAACTGCCGTACACCTGCACCAGCCGCTGCAGGCCGCAACGCGTCAGCGCCTGCGCGGTCTCGTCCGGGCAGGGGGCCGTGGATGTGGTGCCGATCACCCCGGCGGGCAAGGCGCTGGCATGACGTGCCAGCAGCGCCCAGTGCGCGGGGTGGCTCACCAGCAGGTCGCCGGCGGCCATGCGCCGGGGCAGGTCGTTGACGGTGACCCTGCGCACGTCTTGCACCGGCAGGTGCCCCAGCTCGACCGGCAGCAGCACGGTGAACAGGAAGCCGTAGATGTGGTGTGCCGGCACGGCCGTTAGCACGCGGCGCAGGGGTTTGCGATGCGCGCCGGTGAACAGGCGTGCGAGGAAGCGGGTTTCCTGCTGCAGGTCGGCCAGGGTGTGCGTGCAGGGCTTGGGCTGACCGCTGCTGCCCGATGTGCGGAAAGTCAGCCGGGCGTCCACCTGCGCCAGCGCCTGCCCGGTGATTCGCAGCCAGTCGCCGAAGGTGGCGTGGGCGGTCAGCAGTTCATCGGCGCTGCTCTCGTGCAGATGCAGCGTCTGACTGAGTGCGGCTGCCACGGACATGCGCTCCAGCGAGTCCAGCCCCAGGCCGTCCTCGTTCAGCGGAGTCTCCAGCGGCCAAGGTCCGGCTGACAGGGCTGCAGCACCTGGTCGCAGGTAGGATGTTTCATCCACGACCAGATCAGCTATGAAGCGCGCTAGCGCGCTGGCTTGCTGGTGCCAGGGCTGAACCTGGTGGTCAGCGAAGGAGGCGGGCTGTTCCAGGAGGTCCATGTTGTGCCGTGCAGAATGGGCTGCGTCAGATGGAGGAGTGGATTTTTTATCGTCTTGCTGCCGTGGGCAGTCTGGTGAGCAAAACCACAATGGGTTGTTTTATCGGCGTGTGTACATACCGGATTCAAGCTGCACGGCTCTGCATGCGGCCGATTTCTGCCAGATTCAGTACACCAATCACCCGTCTTTCGGACTGGATGAAGCCGCGGAGCCGGGTGGCGTGCAGCCCTTCTGGTACCGCGTGCAGCGCAGCCCGACGTGTTCCTTCGATGCCGGATACGCGTAGGGCCATGCGGCGACCTCTGTCGTGCTGTACGATCACATAGGCATCTTGTTGCTGATGGACATTGTGTTCGTTGAATAGCAGGAGTCCAGCATCTACCACGGGGATGACTTCACCGCTGTCCCGAGCTGTGAGCACGTTGCCACGCATGCGTAGCTGCTCGGTGCTGCGCTGCTCGATCGATTCCACGTTGCTCAAGGGTACGGCCAGCCAGCCGTCCGCGGCGTCGTCGAGCGATCGGATGACCAGATAGTCGATCACCTTGCGCAGGTTGCAGCGCGCCTCCAGCCGTCGTCCGCGCCCTTCTTCTTGCACCAGGTTCAGGCGGACGTTGTGCACCGCATCCGAGGGCCGGTTGCGCGCGTACACCACCGTGCCGTCACCGTCGTCGTCGAAAGTCAGGATCAGGTCATTGGCGTCTACGCTGATCTGGACTTTCAGTGTCACGAAGGCTGTCTGGTGGTCTGTAATGCGCTCTTCGACGCTGTGGTTCAGTGCTTGCTCTTTCAGGGCCAGCGCCCATTCTTCGCTCAGGTCCACCAGCAACCTTGCCACGTCAGGCTGCATGCAGGTCTTGTTGTCAAAACCCTGTAGCTGCGGCAGAACACGCAGGGCGGAGCCGTCCAGCGCCTTCAGCAGACGTGCCTCAAGTGCCGCGCCTATGTCTTCTCCGGTCAGGACCAAGGCGCGCTCGATCTCCTCCACCACCACCTCCACGGCCTTGTCGAGTTCGCGCCGAACCTCGGGGGCCTGTAGCTGTTGCTGGACCTGTTCCAGTGCCATCAGCAGGGACTCGACGGCGCGGTTGGCCCCATCGCTAGCGCGGCTCATGCGTTCGAGCAGGCGCCTGTTCTGCTCGCTGGCGCGGCGCGCGGTTTCATAAAGATCGGTGCCGATCTTGTCCACCAGCAGCAGACTGTCTACATCTAGGAACGGACGAAGGTTGTCCAACAGCTGCCCGATCAGGGAGCCCGCGACCATCAGGCCCGGCGAGGCGCCGTCCTGCATGTTCTGGTACTGCATTTGCTGGTTGCAGCGATTCCAGATCAGCCGCAGCTCCAGCCAAGCGTTGGCCAAGCTCTGGGGCAGCTCGTAGGTATCACCGTCGGGACATACGTCGCGCAGGGCCTGAGCTATTCCTTCGATGTGGCTTAGGTAATGGTCAGTCAGCTGCAGGTATGCATGTTCGTCTACTCCCATGTCGGCCAACATCGAGTCCGCCTGCTGCCGCAAGGCTCCGGCGTTCAGCACAGAGAGGACGCTTTGCAGTCTTTCGTACATGGCGTGGTGTTGTGCTTCAGACGGGCTCAGCCGCCCAGCGTTTCAGAATCGCCTCGATGCGTGGACGAGGGACTGACAGCGCGCCCTGGGTCCATACCTCGTCGAGATCAACTGTCTCGTTGCGCGACAGGACGTGGCTCACTACATTCGCCAAGTACAGGGCTTCTGAGAGTGGTTCGTGGTGCAGGGCCTCCAACTGACGATGGTGGTTGCCGATGGCCGCTGCTGCACGCGGTCCGAGCTGCCAGCGCTGTGCGGCTAGAGCGCCCAGCGCTTCGTGGGTCGTCGACAGAAGGGCCTGCACGAAGTCTGGCGGTAGGTCGATGCTGCGCCGGCGTGTGGCGCGCAGCACCGACAGGCGATCGAAGACGACGAGCTTGCCAACATCATGCAGCAGCGCCAGCGTCATGGCTTCATCCGGGTTGACGGACAAGGCCGGGGCCAGGCATTGGGCGATGGGGCCACTGCGGATCATGTGCGCCCACACTTGTGCTGCCATCGCGTTGTAATGCCCGCCTGGCAGCGACAGCAGGTTGCTGGCGCAGCTAGATGTGATCACCCCGCGTGCATTACCCACGCCGATACGGTCGAGCGCAGCCTCCATGCCCAGCACCGGCTCGCGCCCACTGCTGAAGGCGCTGCTGTTGGCGGTGCGCAGGATGGCCTCCATCAGGCTGGGGTCGCGCGAGAGCTGGCTGACTAAGCGTGATCTGGGCAGGTTAGTGTCATCACACAGCGCCAGAGCCTCCCGGGCTGAAGCCGGCAATTGCCGGATCAAATCGTCAGGGCCACTGTCGAGCAGATCAACCAGCGCGCGGGCATCGGGAACGTTGGGAGCGTGCTTGTTCACGAGCTGATGGCGCAGGTCGCGTTGCGTATGCCAGTAGGTCAACGGATCTGGCACCGGCGTAGCTTGCTGCGTTGGTGCAGGAGCGGGCGCCTGGGGCTCGAGGGGAGGGGACGCCGGTCCCTGCAACGCGCGCTTCGTTTCAGGTGTCGATTCTTCAGGGCGTCGAAGCCATCCCAACGATCCTAGAAAGAAGCGCAGCATTTTCATCATGCTTTCTCAGCGGCGCTCGCCACATCTTGGCGCAGGCTGTCGATGAGTGCCAGTGCCTTTTGATTCAGGCACATGATCTGATCGGGCTGAAGCAGGGACTCGATGCGCTCGAAGTAGTAGGAGCTGACGCTGCCGCGCACCAGATCGATGGGCTTGGCCTCGCCATGGCGCATTAAATCGTAGTTGGCCACGTCGTTGTGGCGCTGCCACTGCAGGCGCAGTTCCAGCCACAGCGAGGCCAGAGCTCCGTATAGCTCCTCAGCGTCCTCGGGGTCGCACATGGCGTCGGCCAGGGTACGGATCTGGAAGGCGGTAGATTGGGCTTCATGCCACACCAAAGTGCGGGCCTGCTCGGTGATGCTCACCGCAGCCAGGAAAGCCTCCGTGTCTGCGGACACGATGTCGGTGTCCGCGATGCGGGACAACCGTTGCGGAAGGTCGTAGGTCATGGATCGATTCCGGTGGGGTTTGTCGTGAATGATGGGTGGGAGGCGTTCCTGCCCGTCAGGCGGTGCGCATGTTCACGAAGACCCAGTTCGACCCGGAAGGCGAGTGGCGCAGCAGTCGGATACGCACATTCGTCGGTTTCATCTTGTAGGTGAATGTGTAATTGAATTCTGTGTCCAAGTCGTTCCGGGCCACACCATCCTTGAACTTGCCGAAAACCAGGCGGTTGTTGGTGCAGGCGGCGACCTGGGTGAAGAAGTTGCTGCCCTCGGCTGTGGAGATGGGTACGCCGGCCATCTCGGATTCCCACTTGTTGTAGAGCTTGATGACGCCTTGGTCATCCACTTGGACCACCCCATACGGCTGCGCATCAGCCGCGCCACGGTCAACCGACGGAATTTGTGAGAGGAACTGAGCGGAAACAAAAGTCATGGTCACTCCAAACTGCCATGGAAGCTTGAGACAGGACAGGATTCGGGAAAACTTTGGGCATTCCGTCCACCTGTCCGGGAAGGCAACTGATGAACTTCAGTTGAGCGATTGCGCCACGAGTGCGTCGATCATGGCGCGTGCGCGTCGCTTGGCGGTGCGCAGGTCTGCTTTGAGGTTTTCGCATTCCTGTGCAAGGTCGTTGCGTTCTTCCAGGAGTACGGCCACCTGCTCCGTGAGGCTTTCCGCCATACACGCCAGATCGCGGCGCCCCAGGCTCTGGCCTTCGCACTCCTCGTAGAAGGCTGCCAACTGGGCTTCGAGCGATTGCACTGTGGCCTGCAGCGCCGCGACGCCACTCTCCGGCAACGCTGCGAAGCGCTCGTTCAGTTCGCGCTCCTCGTACAGGGCGTGGAGCTGCTGGTTGAGACCCTCGATGGTGATGCGCAGGCTGCTGTCGGCGATGTCGCTACCGGATTCGCGCAATGCATAGACGTCTGCCAGCTGCGCGGTCAGGTTGTCCACGGTCTCGTTCAGCTCGGCGATGGTGCGGGCGCTCAAGCGCTGCTTGTCCTCGTAGAGAGCAGCCAGGGATTCGTCTCCGTAGAAGGAGGCGCTGTTCTCGCGTTCCTTGTCGGCGTACAGCGACGCTAGCTGTTGCTCCAGGCTGGCCAGTGTTTCCCGCAGGGAGTCGATCGAATCGGCGGAGGCGTTGCGATGTGACAGATTCATGGGGCATCAGGCCTTGCTGGTTGAGTGATCCGTGTCGCACGTGCTTGGGCTGTACTGCCCCTCGGGCATCACTCACGAGGATTGTTGGGTCCAAGCTGCGCGTGCAGATCTCGACAAGATTGTCGGCGGTGCCTGTACAGACCTTAAGGTTGGAGTTGCCACTTTCGTCGAGCGTTTTTCGCTGACATGCGCTCCAATTCCATCATGCTGACCTCCTTGAACTTCAGTGACGCGGTTGCCCATCCTGTCCAGGGCATTTGGCGACCTTTATTGCGATCGCGTCTACATGGTCGTGCTGAGCCGCTGTTGGTTGAGGTCGGCGGTCTGCGCAGCGCAGCGTCGCTCTGGAGTGGTGCGCAGGTGTGGGTCCAACTGCTGCGCACGCGCCCTGATGTCCTGCGCGTGCGGGTGTGCCGGGCCGAGCGGCTGGCCCTGCTGCAGTTGCTGGTGGCCGTCCTGTGGGATGGTCGCACCTTGGAGATCGAGCCGAATGTTGACGTGTCCTCATCCGGTGCGTGGAGCCTTGATGGCCGACAGGTGATGCACGATGACCAGACCGTGTGCCTGCTGGGTGATGGCGGCTGGCCTGACCTGATGGGATCGGCGAGTTTGTCTGTCTTGGACATGCTGGCCGCTGCGCCCATGCGGGGCGACATCGTCGTGCGTGGTCGACGTGCAGATCATGGGGCGCTGTGGCTGACCCTCAGCGTGCCGCCTGGCGCGGTGCTGCCGACTTCTGAGGCTGGCGCCGTCGTCTTGCCGGACTTCGATCTGGCGGCCCTGGCCACGCCGCATGATCTGCTCAACGATGCCCTGGTGCCGCTGCTGCACTTCACCGAGGTATGGGAGTGCGCGGCCTGGCCGACGGCATGAGGCCAGGTACGTATTCACGCCCCCTCCTTGACACGCCCAGCCTCACACCTCCCGGCAAGCCCAGCCCACCAGGAAGCACGAACAGCAACGCGGTGAAGTGAAGCGAGCCCGGCCGGCGCGCTCAGCCGCCAGGCAGCAGCGAGGGCATCGGGCCGGCGCCCAGCCAGGCGCGCAGCGCCTGTTCCATCCAGCCGCGCAGGTCGCGGCCCTGGCGACGGCAGCTCTCCATCGCGGAGAAGCCCCGGGCGACAAACTGCTGGCCGCGCGTCGAGCGCGTCGGGCCGCTGATCTTGCGCTTGAGCACCACCGTGCGCAGCGCCTGCTCGGCGGCGTTGTTGGTGGGCTCGACGCCGGCGTGCCGGGTGAAGGTCCACAGCGAGACCTCCTGCGCGAGCAGGTTGGCGCAGGTCTGCGCGGTGCGCCGGCAGCCTGCGCGCGTGCCGCGCTCGAGCGCCTGGTGCACCCGGGCCTGCAACCTTTCGAATTCGGCCGGGCCGGCGCCGCGCGCGCGCCAGCGGAACATCACCCGCCCCAGCCCGAGCAGGCGCCGGCCGGCACTGCCCGCCGCCCCGGCCCGACCGGCGATGCGCTCGAAGTCGCGCAGCAGGTGCGCCCAGCACACCTGGCGCCGCTCGGGCGCCACCCAGTCGTACACCGCGTAGCGGTCCGTCACCAGCACGCCGGCCGGGCGCTCGCCCGCCAGCGCCCGGTGGCCGAGTGGGTCGGGCTGCTGCGCCAGGCGCTCTATGCCAGCAAGATCGTCAGCTACGCGCAGGGCCTGGACCTGATGCGCACCATGAGCGCGCAGCGCGGCTGGAACCTCGACCTGGGCGCGATCGCGCGGCTGTGGCGCGGCGGCTGCATCATCCGCGCGCAGTTCCTCAACCGCATCGCCGAGGCCCATGCCGACGGCCCCGCGCCGGCCAGCCTGATGCTGGCGCCGTACTTCGAGTCGGCGCTCAACGGCGCGCAGTCGGCCTGGCGCCGGGTGGTGGCGCAGGCGATGCTCGCTGGCGTGCCGGTGCCGGCGATGTCGGCCTCGCTGGCCTTCTATGACGCCTTCCGCAGCGCGCGCTTGCCGGCCAACCTGCTGCAGGCCCAGCGCGACTTCTTCGGCGCGCACACCTACGAGCGCACCGACCGCCCGGCCGGCCAGTTCTTCCACACCGTCTGGCCGGAAGTGCAGGGCTGAGCCACTGTCCGTCTTGAGCGGCGCCGGGCGCAGGCACATCGCTTGCAGTTCCCGTCGGCCTGTCATGAAGCGCGGGATGAGGCACCACCGTGGTGCCCTCTGCCGCCCTTCGGACAGGTTCCGATGTGAACCGCGACCCTGATGGAGGCCTGCGCCATGAACCGACTCGACGTGACCGAAAAGATCATCGCCACCAAGGTGGCCCGGGGCCTGAAGTGGTCCGACGTGGCCCGCGAGGTGGGCCTGAGCAAGGAATGGGTCACCGCCGCCTGCCTGGGCCAGATGACGCTCGATGCCGAGCAGGCCGCGGTCATCGCCCGCCTGTTCGACCTCAGCGAGGCCGAGGCGCGCTGGCTGCAGGTGGTGCCGTACAAGGGCTCGCTGCCGACCTCGGTGCCGACCGATCCGCTGATCTACCGCTTCTACGAACTGGTCAATGTCTACGGAACGACCTTCAAGGAGCTGATCCACGAGGAATTCGGCGACGGCATCATGAGCGCCATCGACTTCCGTATGGACCTGCAGCGCGAGCCCGACCCGAAGGGCGACCGCGTCAGCATCACGATGAGCGGCAAGTTCCTGCCGTACAAGACCTACTGACCGAAGCGGGGCGCCGGCGCGGGCCGGGCGTCGCGGCGCTGCTCGCGCAGCATGAACAGGTGGAGCCCCTCGACTTTCTCGCGCGCCCAGGGCGTGCGGCGCAGCATCTTCAGGCTGGAGGCAATGCTGGGCTGGTCGCTGAAGCAGCGCAGCGCGATGCGCTCGGCCAGGCCGGGCCAGCCGTAGTGGGCGACCAGCGCGGTCAGGATGCGCTCCAGGGTCAGGCCGTGCAGCGGGTTGCTCGGCTGGGCCGACGCGGGCGGGGGCGGGGGTGGGGGCGTTTGCATGGGCCGATTGTGGACCGCCTGCGACGGACCGGGGCCGGCTGGCTATGATCGCCGCCCGCAGTCCCTGCCGCTGCGTCCTCGGAGCCCCGCCATGGCCGACGCCCCCTCGACCCTCAATCCCGCCCAGCTCGAAGCCGTCCACCACCTGCACAGCCCCTGCCTGGTGCTGGCCGGCGCGGGCTCGGGCAAGACGCGGGTGATCACGCACAAGATCGCCCGGCTGCTGCAGGCGGGCCTGGCCCCGAAGCAGATCGGCGCGATCACCTTCACCAACAAGGCGGCGCAGGAAATGCGCGAGCGGGCGCGCTCGCTGGTGGGCGCGCGGGCGTCGAAGGACCTGGTGATCGCCACCTTCCACTCCCTGGGCGTGCGCATGCTGCGCGAGGACGGCGAGCGGCTCGGCCTGAAGCCTAAGTTCTCGATCCTGGACGCCGACGACGTGCTGGGCGTGCTGAAGGACGCCGGCGGCACCACCGACGCGGCGGTGGCGCGGCGCTGGCAGTGGACCATCAGCCTGTGGAAGAACAACGGCCTGAGCTGCGAGCAGGCCGAGGCCGCCGCGCAGGACGACGACGAGCGCGTGGCCGCGCGGGTGATGAAGCTCTACGAGGAGCGGCTGGCGGCCTACTCGGCGGTGGACTTCGACGACCTGATCGGCCTGCCGCTCAAGCTGCTGCAGCAGCACGAGGAGGCACGCGAGAAGTGGCGCCGCACGCTGCGCCATGTGCTGGTCGACGAATACCAGGATACCAACGCGACCCAGTACGAGCTGCTCAAGGCCCTGGTGGGCGAGCAGGGCCTCTTTACCGCGGTGGGCGACGACGACCAGAGCATCTACGGCTGGCGCGGTGCCACCATCGAGAACCTCAAGCGCCTGCCGCAGGACTACCCGAACCTGAAGGTGATCCCGCTGGAGCAGAACTACCGCTCCACCGGCGCCATCCTGACGGCCGCGAACAACGTCATCGCGCTGAACCCGAAGATCTTCCAGAAGAAGCTGTGGAGCGAGTTCGGCCAGGGCGAGCCGGTCAAGGTCGTCGAGTGCGACCAGGAGGAGCACGAGGCCGAGCGGGCGGCCGCGCGCATCCTGGCGATCCGCGCCAACACCGCCGGCGAGCACACCGGCTCGACCGAGTGGAAGGACTTCGCCATCCTCTACCGCGCCAACCACCAGAGCCGCAAGCTCGAGGAGGCGCTGCGCAAGGCGCAGATCCCGTACAAGGTCTCCGGCGGCCAGAGCTTCTTCGACCGCGCCGAGATCAAGGACCTCTGCGCCTGGCTGCGGCTGCTGGTCAACCAGGACGACGATCCGGCCTTCCTGCGCGCCATCACCACGCCGAAGCGCGGCATCGGCCACACGACGCTGGCGGCGCTGAGCGACTTCGCCGGCAAGTGGCGGGTGAGCCTGTTCGAGGCGCTGTTCCAGGAGTCGATCGGCACGGTGCTCTCGGCCAAGGCGGTGGGCTCGCTGCACGAGTTCGGCCGCTACGTGAACGACCTCGAATACCGCGCCCGCCACACCGTGGGCGCCGAGGCGGCGCAGCCGATGCTGATGGAATGGCTGGGCGAGATCGGCTTCGAGCAGTACCTGCTCGACAGCGAGGAGAACCCCAAGGTCGCGGCGGCGCGCTGGTCCAACGTGCTCGACTTCATCGACTGGATCGCGCGGCGCTGCGGCGGCGAGATCGCCGAGGACGGCAGCGGCCAGGTGCAGTCCGAGACCAAGAGCGTGCTCGACGTGGCCCAGACCATCAGCGTGATCCTGAGCCTGGCCGAGCGCGGCGAGGCCGACCAGAACGTGGTGACGCTCTCGACGCTGCACGCCAGCAAGGGACTGGAGTGGCCGCATGTGGTGCTGGTCGGCATCAACGAGGGCACGCTGCCCTTCAAGCGCGAGGAGGAGGAGATGACCACCGAGCGCCTGGAGGAGGAGCGCCGCCTGATGTACGTGGGCATCACCCGCGCGCGGCGCACGCTGCTGGTGACGACGCTGCTGCGCCAGAAGCGCGGGCGGGAGATCCGCCGGGCCTTTCCGAGCCGCTTCATCCAGGAGATGCGCCTGGACGAGCAGGTGGCCAAGGTCAACCCGCGCGACCGGATCGCGGCGCAGCGGGCGGCCTTTGCGGCGCGGGCGGCGGCGCAGGGCGGTACGCCGGTCTGACGTCTGACTGTTCTGGAAACAACAGCGAGAAACCCCGTTTTTTCATATTTGTAGAGAAGTGTGAATTTGTGCATGCGCCCCGCCAGCGCAGAAACAAACCCTGGAGGCCGGTTGCACACGATACGAGCTCCCAGGAGGAGAAACCCCATGTCGTATCGTGTCCTGCCTTTTCCGCCCGCGCGCCTGATGGCCGCCGTGCTGCTGGCTGCTGCCGGCGTGTCTGCCCAGGCCAGCGAAGCTGCTCCGAGCGCGCCGAAGATGACCGACCAGTTCATCGTGCATTACCGCGCCACCTCGTTCTCGACCGCCACGGCGGCGCGCACGCCCGAGCGCCGCGAGCGCGATCGCCAGCACGCCGAGCGGGTGGTCAGCCGCTTCGGCGCGAAGGTGGCCTTCCGCCGCGACGGCCATGACGGCAGCAGCGTCTTTCGCGCCAGCCGCGCGCTGACGCCCGAGCAGATCCGCACCCTGTCGAGCGAGATGGCCGCGGCGGATGCCGAGGTGCTGTCGGTCGAGCCGGATCTGGTGATGCTGCCGCAGTGGGTGCCGTCGGACAGCCAGTTCGCCAGCCAGTGGCACTACTACGAGGCGGTGGGCGGCATCAACCTGCCGGCCACCTGGGACCGCTCGTTGGGCGCGGGCGTGCGGGTCGCGGTGATCGACACCGGCTACCGGCCGCATGCCGATCTGGCGGCCAACATCGTCGGTGGCTATGACTTCATCGCCGACACCGCCACCGCCAACGACGGCAACGGCCGGGATGCCGATGCCCGCGACCCGGGCGACTGGTGCTCCGGCTCGAGCAGCTGGCACGGCACCCATGTGGCCGGCACCATCGCCGCCGTCACCAACAACGGCCTGGGGGTCGCGGGCGTGGCCCCTTCGGCCAAGATCGTGCCGGTGCGGGTGCTGGGCACCTGCGGCGGCTACACCTCCGACATCGCGGCCGGCGTGGTCTGGGCCTCGGGGGGCACCGTGTCTGGGATTCCCGCCAATGCCTATCCGGCGCGGGTGCTCAACCTGTCACTGGGCGGCTCGGGCGCCTGCGGCACGACGATGCAGAACGCGATCAATTCCGCCCGCTCGCGCAGCGCGATGCTGGTGATCGCGGCCGGCAACTCGAACCTCAATGCGTCCAACGCCAGCCCGGCCAACTGCGCCGGCGTGATCACCGTCGGCGCGACCACGCGCACCGGTGCGCGGGCCTCGTTCTCGAACTATGGCTCGGTCGTCGACGTGGCCGCACCGGGTGCCGGCATCCTGTCGACGCTCAATGCCGGCAGCACCGTGCCCGGCGCGGACAGCTATGCGTCCTACAACGGCACCTCGATGGCCACGCCGCATGTGGCCGGCGTGGCCGCGCTGATGCTGGCCAAGAATGCCGCGCTGACGCCCGATCAGGTCGAGAGCATGCTCAAGAGCTCCGCGCGGGCCTTCCCGGTCAGCCCGGGCACGACGACGACGATCGGCACCGGCATCGTCGACGCGAAGAAGGCGGTCGACACCGCGATGGGCTCGCAGCCGACCGCGATCACCGAGGTCGAGTCGAACAACACCGCCACCACGCCCAGCGTGATCGCCGCGACCCATGCGCGCATCGCCGGCACGGTGGCCTCGACCACCGACACCGACTATTTCCGGGTGAGCGTCGCGGCCGGCCGCACGCTGTCGGCGACGCTGAACCACACGGTCAGCACGCAGAACTACCAGCTCTATCTGTACAACGCTGCGGGCACCTCCGCGCTGGCCTCGAGCACGCGAGCAGCCGGCCTGCCGGAGACGGTCACGGTGCGCAACAGCACGACCGCAGCGGTCAACTATCTGGTGCGGGTGGTCTATGCCAGCGGTGGCACCGGCAGCGCTAGCGGCCAGTACGTGCTCAACCTGCTGCAGCAGTGATGGAGATCCGGCCGGTCCGGTGAGCCAGGCCGCGGGTCGGCTCCGGTGCCGCGCTGGTGCCCGCGCCCGTGCCGGGGCCGGTTCCGGTCGTGCAGTCCAGCACCACCCGGTGCTGGACCCGGGCATGCATCAGCACCTGGGTCATCGTCGTGGCGCCGACCGGCAGCGACAGCACCGGGCCCTGGAACTCGTCGCAGTGGCGAGCGCGCAGAAAGTCGAGCTGCTCGTCGCTGCGCACGCCCTCGGCGACCACCCGCAGTCCCAGCGCCTGGCCCAGGCCGATCAGCGCGGCGGCCATGCGGGTGCCGTCACGCTGGCCGAGGCGCTCCAGCACCCGGGCGTCGAGCGTCAGCTCGTCGAGCGGCAGGCGACCGAGCGTGTCCAGCGAGACCGGTCCGGCATCGCCCAGGCGCGCCAGCCCGACCCGCACGCCGGTGGCGCGCAGCGAGCGCAGCATGCCGCGCAGCAGGTCCGCGTCGCCCGACAGCGCCGCGCCGGGCATCAGCAGCGTCAGCGTGCCGCCGGGCAGGCCCTGGTCGACCAGCGCGTCGAGCACCATCGACACCAGCGTGCGGTCCTGCCAGAGCCCGACCGGCAGATCGACCGACAGGCTGGGCACCTCCAGCCCCTGGTCACGCCACTGGCGCACCTGGCGGCAGATGCCGTGCAGCAGCATCAGGGTCAGCCGGTGCATCAGCCCGGCGTCGGCGGCCACCGCGGCCCAGCCGCGACCGCTGTCGGCCACGCCCGCGCCCAGCGCCGGGGTCCAGCGCGGCAGGGCGACCGCACCGGTCAGCGCGCCGGTGCACATGTCGGCCTGGATCTCGAACAGCAGGTCGAGCCGGATCTGGTCGACGCCGCGGTGCAGAGTGTCCTCGGCGCGCAGCCGACGCATCGCGGTCATCGTGGTGGCCGCCTCATGCCGGACACACTGGCCGCGACCGAGCCGGCGGGCCTCCAGGCTGGCCAGATCGGCCTGGCGCAGCAGCGTGGCGACCTCGTGCCCGCTCTGCGCATCGAAGTCGACCCGGCCGGCGCAGCCGCCCAGGCAGAAGCGCTGGCCGGCGACCTCGACCGGATGCTCCAGCGCATCCAGCAGCCGGTGCGTCACGGTGTCGGCATGCTCGGGCGACGCATCGCCCAGCACCACCAGGAAGCCGTCGCCGCGGCGGTGCAGGACTTCGGCCTCGCTGGCGGCTTGCAGGGCGCGCAGCGCCGTCTCGAGCGGCAAGGCGGCCGCCTGCAGCACCGTCTCGCGCAGGGCCGCGCCCAGCAGGGCGGCCATCTCGTCGAGCCGCGCCGGCACGATCAGCAGCAGCGTGCCGCGGGCGCTGGCGCTCAGCGCGCGTGACAGGCGGGAATCGGTGACAGGGGGCGCAAGAGGGCGGTCCATGGCATCGATATCGGTTGGCGCTTTTGCCGCCTTGACCCCCGGCCCGGGCGGGTGGGGTCGCCCGGGGTCCGGTCGGTTTCCGGACACCCCTACAATCGTGCGCTTTTTCCCTTGTTTCCCCTTTGCAGGAGCCGAACGTGTTCATTTCCAATGCCTACGCCCAGGCGGCTGGCGCCGCACCCGCAGGCGGCTCGTCCCTGATGCAGCTGCTGCCGCTGGTGCTGATGTTCGTGGTGCTGTACTTCATCATGATCCGGCCCCAGATGAAGAAGCAGAAGGAGCACAAGGCGATGATCGACGCGCTGGCCAAGGGCGACGAGGTCGTCACCGCCGGCGGCCTGCTGGGTCGGGTCACCAAGGTGGCCGAATCCTTCGTGTCGCTGGAAGTGTCCTCGGGCGTCGAGGTCCAGTGCCAGCGCAGCGCGGTGGTGCAGGTCCTGCCCAAGGGCTCGATCAAGTAAGCCGGGCCGTCGCCCGCTGCCTTGCTGCTTCCCTGCCGATTTCTTGCTCTCAGGCTGAACGATGAACCGCTACCCCTGGTGGAAGTACCTGATCCTGGCCATCGCGATGGTGGTGGGCCTGCTCTACACGCTGCCCAACTTCTTCGGCGAGGCGCCGGCCGTCCAGGTCTCCAGCGGCAAGGCCACGCTGAAGGTCGATGCCGGTCTGGTGCCCCGGGTCGAGCAGGCCCTGCAGGCTGCCGGCCTGAAGCCTGATTTTGTCCAGCTCGAGGGCAATTCGGTGCGCGCCCGCTTCGGCGACACCGACACCCAGCTCAAGGCGCGTGATGCGATCATCCGCGCGCTCAATCCCGATCCGGCCGATCCGTCCTACATCGTCGCGCTGAACCTGGTCTCGCGCTCGCCGCAGTGGCTGACCGGGCTGGGCGCGCAGCCGATGTACCTGGGTCTGGACCTGCGCGGCGGCGTGCATTTCCTGATGCAGGTCGACATGGCCGCGGCGCTGACCAAGAAGACCGAGTCGCTCGCGGGCGACGTGCGCACGCTGCTGCGCGACAAGTCGATCCGTCACGCCGGCATCCAGCGCAGTGGCGATGCCATCGAGGTGCGCCTGCGCGACCGCGAGACCCTGACCAAGGCGCGCGAGGCGCTGACGCTGGCCCAGGCCGACATGCTCTGGACCGAGGCCGGCGACGCCGCCGAGCCCCGGCTGATCGGCCGCATCAAGCCCGAGGCGGTCCGCAACGTCCAGCAGCAGGCGCTGACGCAGAACATCAACACGCTGCACAACCGCATCAACGAGCTCGGCGTGGCCGAGCCGGTGATCCAGCAGCAGGGCGCCGACCGGGTGGTGGTGCAGCTGCCGGGCGTTCAGGACGTGGCCAAGGCCAAGGACATCATCGGTCGCACCGCCACGCTGGAAGTGCGCATGGTCGACGACGGCCCCGAGGCCCAGGCCGCGCTGGGCGGCGGTGCGCCGGTGCCCTTTGGCACCGAGCGCTTCCTGGAGCGCGGCGGCGTGCCCATCATCGTCAAGCGCCAGGTGGTGCTGACCGGCGAGAACCTGACCGACGCGCAGGCCGGCTTCGACGACAACCAGCAGCCGGCGGTGCACCTGACGCTCGACGCACGCGGCGCGCGCATCTTCCGCGACGTCACCCGCGAGAACATCAACAAGCGCATGGCCATCCTGCTGTTCGAGAAGGGCAAGGGCGAGGTCGTGACGGCCCCCGTGATCCGCTCGGAGATCGGTGGCGGCCGGGTGCAGATCTCCGGCTCGATGACGCCCGTCGAGGCGGCCGACACCGCGCTGCTGCTGCGCGCGGGCTCGCTGGCCGCGCCGATGGAGATCATCGAGGAGCGCCTGATCGGCCCCAGCCTGGGCGCCGAGAACATCGCCAAGGGCTTCGACAGCGTGCTGTACGGCTTCCTGGCCATCGCCGTCTTCATGTGCGCCTACTACATGCTGTTCGGCGTGTTCTCGACGCTGGCGCTCGGCGTGAACCTGCTGCTGCTGGTGGCGATCCTGTCGATGATGCAGGCCACGCTGACGCTGCCGGGCATCGCCGCGATCGCGCTGGTGCTGGGCATGGCGATCGACGCCAACGTGCTGATCAACGAGCGGGTGCGCGAGGAACTGCGCGCCGGTGCCTCGCCGCAGAAGGCGATCCACATGGGCTACGAGGCCGCCTGGGGCACCATCCTGGACTCCAACGTGACCACGCTGATCGCCGGCGTGGCGCTGCTGGCTTTCGGCTCCGGCCCGGTGCGCGGCTTTGCCGTCGTGCATTGCCTGGGCATTCTCACCTCGATGTTCTCGGCGGTGCTCTTCTCGCGGGGGCTGGTCAACCTCTGGTACGGCCGCAAGAAGAAGCTGCAGGGCGTCTCGATCGGCCAGGTCTGGAAGCCGGCCGCGCAGCCGGGACCGGCCGACGCCGCCTCGGCCGTCACCTCGCCCAAGGCCTGAAGGGAGTCACCTCATGGAATTCTTCCGCCTGCGCCGCGACATCCCGTTCATGCGGCATGCGCTGGTGTTCAACATCATCTCCTTCGCCACGTTCGCGCTGGCGGTGTTCTTCCTGCTGACCCGCGGGCTGCACCTGTCGATCGAGTTCACCGGCGGCACGGTCATCGAGACCGAGTACGCCCAGAGCGCCGACATCGCCAAGGTGCGCACCACCGTCGAGGCGATGAACTTCGGCGAAGTGCAGGTGCAGAAGTTCGGCACCTCGCGCGATGTGCTGATCCGCCTGCCGCTGCGCGAGGGCGTCAAGCAGAACGAGGTGGTCGGCCGCGTCTTCGCCCAGCTGTGCTCGGCCGAGGGCGGCCTGGTCAAGCCGGTGCAGATCACCACCGACAAGGGCGAGAGCATCAGCCGCCAGGTCTGCGAGGCCGGCAGCAATGGCAGCGCCACCGAGCCGCTCAAGCTCACCCGCAGCGAGTTCGTCGGCCCGCAGGTCGGCAAGGAGCTCGCCGAGGACGGTCTGAAGGCGCTGGCCTTCGTGGTCGTCGGCATCATGATCTATCTGGCGATCCGCTTCGAGTGGAAGTTCGCGGTGGCCGCGATCATCGCCAACCTGCACGACGTGATCATCATCCTGGGCTTCTTCGCCTTCTTCCAGTGGGAGTTCTCGCTGGCGGTGCTGGCGGCGGTGCTGGCGGTGCTGGGCTACTCGGTCAACGAGTCGGTGGTGATCTTCGACCGCATCCGCGAGGCCTTCCGCAAGTTCCGCAAGATGACCACGCCCGAGGTCATCGACCACGCGATCACCAGCACGATGAGCCGCACCATCATCACGCACGGCTCGACGCAGATGATGGTGCTGTCGATGCTGCTGTTCGGTGGCCCGACGCTGCACTACTTCGCGGTGGCACTGACGATCGGCATTCTCTTCGGCATCTACTCGTCGGTGTTCGTCGCTGCAGCCATCGCGATGTGGCTGGGCGTCAAGCGCGAGGATCTGGTCAGTGCGGGCGCCAAAAAGGACCAGGATCCGAACGATCCGAACGCCGGCGCGGTCGTGTGAGGCATCGACCGGCTGGTGTAAAGTAGTACACACTATTTTTCCAGATTCCGACGGTCGATTCCTCCTTCCCCCACCTTTCCCATGGCTGCCGCAACCCCCTCCTCGCTGCTGGCCGCACAGGCGCGGCGACTCTATTGCGAGCAGCTGCAGCGGCTGATGCCCCGGGTGGCCGGCTCGCTGACCGAGCGGGTGCGTGACCGCATCGCCGAGCAGGCACGCACGCCGTCGGCGCATCATGCGGTCTACCGCGATCTGCTGGTGGATCTGCCGCTGCAGTCCGGCCGCTGGGCCATCGCCTTCGGGCAGCAGCTTCAGCAGGCGGCGGCCGGTCGCCAGGTCGCGCCGCAGGGTGCGGGGCGCAACGCCACCCGTGCCGACGAGCTCGCGATCGTCGACGACGCCTCGGTCGACCAGGAGATCGTCGTCTCGCACATGGCGATGGCGCTGCTGGACAAGGCCAGCTGGGAGTTCTCCGACCTGCGCTACCGGATGGCGGCGCTGGATCACCGCGACGAGCTCGACGAGCTGGATGTGCTGCGTCCGCACGCGCTGGCCCGGGCGGTGTCGGAGAGCTGGTTCACGGCCGGCTTCAGCGCCGAGGCCTGGCGGGCGCTGCAGCCGATGCTGCACGAGGAATTCGCGGTACTCATCCATGAGGCCTACCACGAGGTCAACCGCTGGCTGATCGGGCAGGGCGTTTGTCCCGAGGTCAATCTGCGCCATTTCATTCGCCGCAGCAAGGACGGCAGCCGCGTGTCGCGTGCGGGCGGCCTCTCGCCGGAGGCAGCGGTTGGCGCTGCGGTCCCTGCAGCCCGACCCGGGGGGGCCGCCCAGCCGCCGCAGGAGCGCTTTCCCTCGCCAGCCCATCTGAACCGCAACGACAACCGCAACGACAACCGCCCCGGCTCCGATTCGTCGACGCCGTCCCGCTGGGCTTCGGGTGGCGGCCCCGGTGCGGGCTCGGGCGTCGGCGGCGCGGCGGCCGGATCGGGCGCTGCGGGGGCGAGTGCAGGCAGTGGCCCGGCCTGGGGCGGCGGTGGCGGCTCAGGCGGCGCAGCCCGTGCCGACCAGCCTGGCGACACGACGGCACCGGACAGCCGCGATGCCCATCTCTATGCGCCGACGATGATGGCGGATGTGTCGCCGCCGTCTTCCGCCGGTGCGGCCACCGTGCCGGTGCCGCTGCGCGACGTGCACGACGAGACGCGCATGATGACGCACTCGCCGGGCCTGCTGCGCAGCATCGAGCAGGCCGAGGCGGTGCTGGGCCGGCTCAACCGGCTGGTCGCGCGGCAGGTGCCCGACTTCTACAGCTCGACCATCGCGCATCCGCAGGTGCAGCCCTCGCCCGGGCTGAGCGCGGCGATCAGCGATGCCGAGCAGGCGGTGCGCCGTCGCTTCGAGGGCGGGGCCTCCGCGGCCGGTGTGGCTTCGGGCGTGCCGGTGCTGTCGCAGGCAGTCGCGGTGTCGACGCCGGGGCTGCTGCAGGAGCTGCAGAGCCGCAAGGTCGCGCTCAAGCAGGCCGCGACCACGCCGGTCGAGCGCGCCACCATCGAGATCGTCGCGCTGATGTTCCAGAGCCTGCTGACCGAGGAGCGCATCCCGGCCACCGTGCGGGTGTGGTTCGCGCGGCTGCAGATGCCGGTGCTGCGGGTGGCGATCGCCGAGCCCGACTTCTTCGCCACCATCGACCATCCGGCGCGCAAGCTGATCGACCGCATGGGCGGCTGCGTGATGGGCTTCGAGGTGGGCGCAGCCGGCGTCAGCGAGCCGATGGAGCGAGAGATCAAGCGGGTCGTGCAGGTCGTCGAGGCCTATCCGGACACCGGTCGGCGGGTCTTCCAGACGGTGCTGACCGAGTTCGAGCGCTTCATCGAGGAGTATTTCAAGACCGAGCATGTCGCCGCGAGCAAGGGCGTGTCGCTGGCGCAGCAGATCGAGCAGCGCGAGACGATGGCGATCCAGTACACCATCGAGATGCGCAAGATGCTCGACAAGGTGCCGGTGCATGACAGCGTGCGCCAGTTCCTCTTCCATGTCTGGGCCGACGTGCTGGCGACCACCGCGGTCAAGACCAGCGCCAGCAGCGAGCAGACCCGGGCGATGAGCAAGGTCGCCTCCGACCTGATCTGGCTGGCCAGCGCCAAGGTCTCGCGCGAGGAGCGGGCCGAGGCGATCCGCCGGCTGCCGCCGCTGCTCAAGCGCCTGCGCGAGGGCATGGGCTCGGCCGGCGTGCCGATGCCGCGGCAGGACGAGTATCTGCAGTCGCTCAACAATGCGCTGCAGGCGGCCTTCTCGGCCCGCACCGCGACCATTCCGACCGAGCGTCTCGACGAGCTGATGATGCAGCTCGAGGCGCTGGAGGATCTGCTGCCCGAGGCCGGCGACATCGAGATCGACGAGTCGATGGTGCGCGATCTCTCGGGCCACGAGACCCAGGATCTGGAGGTGGTCGCCGAGGGCGGCTCGATGCCGACGCCGGCGATGGTGGCCTGGGTGGCCGACCTGACGGTCGGCAACTGGTTCCGGCTCGACTACCGCGACCGCATCGAGCCGGTGCAGCTGGCCTGGCAGGGCAGTCGCAAGCAGTTCAGCCTGTTCGTGTCGGTGCAGGGGCGCGGCATCATGTTCCAGAAGCACCGCCTGGCGTCCTTCCTGCAGGCCGGCCTGCTGGTGCCCTTCGAGGAAGAGTCGCTGACGGTGCGCGCCACTCGCAACGCGCTGGCCAAGCTCGACGCCGATCCGGCGCGGCTGCTGCACTGAGGCGCTGCAGTCACGCCACCGCGCCCTGCACGTCCGGCCTTGGCGCGTCAGTGAATGAGCCGGTCGGCGTCGTCGACAAAGAGCTCGTCGAGGATCAGCGCGTCGGGCTCCTCGCCCATGCTCCAGAAGACCATCAGCACGATGATCTTCAGGTCCTCGAGCGCCAGCGATCCACCCGGGGCGGCCATCGCCCGGTCGACGGCGATCTCGCGCATGTGCGCCGGCAGCACGCCGGCCGACTCCAGGAAGCTCAGGAAGGCGATCGAGGTGGTGCCGAGCCGGTCCTGCTCCGAGGCGGTGTAGATGCGCATCGACAGCGCGCTCTGCATCTGCGCCTGGGTCTCGGCCACGCTGGTCAGGCCGTCGAGCCAGCTCAGCGCCTCCTCGATCTCGTCGTTCTCGAAGCCGACCGAGGTCAGCTTGCGCGACAGCTGGTCATGCTCCGGACAGGAGTCCGGCCGCCAGTAGTTTTCGTAGAGGTAGACGAGCACGTCGAACATGGATTCACTATACCCGAGGGCATGGTGACCCGGAGAACCCGTGCCGGTCGGCCCCCGTGAGCGGGGTCACGCACGATTCTGGCGTTGAAAGATCTGTCCGGGCAGCCGAACGATCTGTTCCAGCATTTCCAGCTCGAGCAGCCGCGCCTGCAGCTCGGGCGTCGGCCAGCCGGTGCGTGCCTGCAGCGCGTCCAGCGTGGCCGGGCTCCAGCCCAGGGCCTGCAGGATCGGGTCGGAGGCTTCCTCTTCCCCCTCGGACTCCGCGACCGCGACCGCTGCCGCTTTCGCTTCCTGCTGCGCGTTCGTGGCGGGCGCGCGGCGCAGCGGCCGCAGGTCTTCCAGGATGTCCTCGACCGATTCGACCAGCCGCGCGCCATCGCGGATCAGCCGGTGGCAGCCGCGCGACTGCGGGCTGCGGATCGGGCCCGGGATCGCGAACACCTCGCGGTTGCTCTCCAGCGCCAGCCGTGCGGTGATCAGCGAGCCCGACTGCAGCGCCGCCTCCACCACCAGCGTGCCCAGCGACAGCCCGGCGATCAGCCGGTTGCGCTGCGGGAAATGCGGCGCCAGCGGCCCGGTGCCGAGCACATGCTCGCTGACGATCAGGCCACCTGCAGCGACGATGCGCGCGGCCAGCGCCTCGTGCTGGCGCGGATAGCAGCGGTCGATGCCGGTGCCGATGACCGCCACCGTGGGGGCGCCCGCGTCCAGCGCGCCCAGATGGGCGGCCGCGTCGATGCCCTGCGCCAGTCCGGAGACGATGCCCAGGCCGTCACGGCCCAGCCCGGCGGCGAACTCGCGTGCCAGCGCGGCGCCGCTGGTGGTCGGATGACGGCTGCCGACCAGCGCGATCAGATCCCGGTCGTTCAGGCGCTGCGGTGCGCCGTGCAGGTGCAGCAGCAGCGGCGAGTCGGGCATGTGCATCCAGCCCGGCGGGTAGCCCTCGTCGCCGAGGGTCAGCAGATGGTGGTCGGGATGCGCGAGCCAGTCCAGCGTGGCGGCCACCAGCGCATCCAGTCCGTCGGGCGGCGAGCGCAGCGCCTGCACCAGCGCTTCGCCGACGATCTGGCGCTGCGCGATCGTCGAGGCCGCGAACACGCCCTCGGGCGAGCCGAAGGCCGCGAGCAGCTGGCGCGCGCGCTGGCGGCCGCAGCCCGGCGTCTGCAGCAGCCGCAGCCAGGCGGCGATCTCGTCGGGCGCGTGTCCGGCCAGCGGCATCGTCGCGCTCCCGGCCGGACTCAGGGCTGGGTGAAGCGGTCGCCGGGGCGCACCGCGGTCTGCGCGTCGAGGATCAGCGCGTAGGCCACCCGCTCGAAGACGCGGAAGACGAACAGGTGTCCGTGGGTCTCGTCGGGCAGCTGCAGTGCGGCGCGCTGCGGGTCGGTGCGGTCGGCGATGCGCTCGCCGGCGCGCTGGATCGCCAGCACATGGCCGCGCTCGATGCCGTCGACCCGGCCGCGGTTCAGCGCGACGATCTGGTTCTGGCCGGCCGACATGCCGTCGCCGTAGATCGAGACGATGCGCCCTGCGATCGGCGCCGAGGGCGCATGCGGGACGAAGTTGGTGGTGTCGCGGGTCGGGGCCTGGGCCAGACGGTCGCCGGCGCCGGCCTCCTGGCGCAGCGTCGTCAGCACCACCGTGCCGGGCACGATCTCCTGGGTCTTGCCGTCGGCGCTCGGGGTCACGCTGCCCGGGCGGACATATTCCGCCGAGCCGACGAAGGCCGCCTCGTAGCCGAGCAGCGCCTTCGTGTCCGGATCGAGCAGCGGCCGGGCCTGGCGGAAGACGCGCCAGTTGCGCAGCGGCGGCATCTCGCCGCGCACATAGGCGGTGTCGCCGCGGCCGAGCAGCACCCGGCCCTCGCGGCCGGCGACGATGCGCGGCGCGTTGTCCAGCTCGTCGGCCTCGAGCACGATCGCGTCGTTCAGGAAGGGCTCGATCAGGTGCAGCGAGATCGAGGCGACCGGCCCGTTGTCGACATCGCCCGCGCGCACCCGCGGCGAGAGCTTCACGGTGCCTGAGCCGGCGCGGCCGAACTGCAGCCGCGCGCGGCCGCCCTCGCGCACCAGTACCAGCTCCTGGCCCGGATAGATCAGGTGCGGATTGCGGATCTGCTCGAGGTTCATGCCCCAGAGCTCCGGCCAGCGCCAGGGGCTGCGCAGGAAGAGCTTCGAGATGTCCCAGAGCGTGTCGCCGCGGCGCACGACATGGCTTTCGGGCGCGTTGGGCGCGAGCTCGGAAAGCGGCACGCCGGCCTCGGCGACCTGACGGGCCGTGCTGCGCTGCGCGGCAGTGACCGGATAATCGGGGGCTGCGTGAGTCGCCTGGAGCGACAGGCCCAGCAGCGTCGCCGCCAACAGCCTCAAGGGACTGGCGAGGGCGCGCCGGGTTCGAGCGTGCTCGCCGTGGCACAGGATCATGGAGTTCTTCTCCGTGCGCCGACCCGGCAGGCCCGCGCGAAACACTTCATTCAGACTCGTCGATTCTGCCCCCGAAGCCCTGAGGCTGCAATGAAATCGGCTGTTTTGCCACTTCTGCCGCTTCGGGCCTGCCCTTCACTGTCGCGTCGCGACCGATCGCCCTCGTCATCGCCATGAGCCTGCTGACCATTCTTCGCTATCCCGATCCCCGCCTGAACAAGGTCGCCAAGCCGGTGGCGGCCGTCGATGCGCGCATCCGCACGCTGATCGACGACATGTTCGAGACGATGTACAAGTCACGCGGCATCGGCCTGGCCGCGACCCAGGTCGACGTGCACGAGCGGCTGATCGTCATCGATGTGTCCGAGGACCGCTCGGAGCAGCTGGTGCTGATCAACCCGGAGCTGATCGGGCGCAGCCCGGAGCGGGTCGTCGGCGACGAGGGCTGCCTGTCGGTGCCGACGATCTACGACAAGGTCGAGCGCCATGAGCGCGTCACGGTGCGCGCGCTCGACCGCGAGGGCCGCTCCTTCGACCTCGAGGCCGACGGCCTGCTGGCCATCTGCATCCAGCACGAGATGGACCACCTGATGGGGCGGGTCTTCGTCGAGTACCTCTCGCCGCTCAAGCGCAACCGCATCCGTACCAAGCTGCTCAAGCGTGGTCGCGACGAGGACGACGTCGCATGAGCGCCGCAGTCATGATCGCTGAACCTGCACAGGGACTGCGCGTCGGCTTTGCCGGCACGCCGGAGTTCGCCCGCGAGGCGCTGGCGGCGATGCTGGGGGCCGGCCTCTCGGTGCCGCTGGTGCTGACCCAGCCCGACCGCCCGGCCGGGCGCGGCATGAAGCTGCAGCCCTCGCCGGTCAAGCAGCTGGCGCTGGAGCACGGCATCGCGGTGGCGCAGCCGACCAGTCTGAAGCTCGACGGCCGCTTCCCCGACGAGGCGGCGGCCGCGCGCGAGGCGCTGCAGGCCGCGCAACTGGACGTGCTGGTGGTCGCCGCCTACGGCCTGATCCTGCCGCGCTGGGTGCTGGCGCTGCCGCGCCTGGGCTGCCTGAACATTCACGGCTCGATCCTGCCGCGCTGGCGCGGCGCCGCGCCGATCCACCGCGCGATCGAGGCGGGCGACGCCGAGACCGGCATCACCCTCATGCAGATGGACGAGGGCCTGGACACCGGTGACATGCTCGCGGTCGAGCGCGAGCCGATCGGCCCGGACGACACCACCGCGCTGCTGCACGACCGGCTGGCGCGGCTGGGCGGGCGCATGATCGTCGCGGCGCTGGCCGACGCGGCCGCCGGGCGTCTGCAGCCGGTGCCGCAGCCGCTGGAGGGCGTGACCTACGCGCACAAGATCGACAAGAAGGAGGCAGCGATCGACTGGACGCTGCCGGCGGCCGTGATCGCGCGCCGGGTGCGCGCCTTCGATCCCTTCCCTGGTGCGAGCTTCGTGCGCGGCGCCGAGACGATCAAGGTCTGGCAGGCGCGCCTGGCCGACGGGCAGGGCGCCCCCGGCGAGGTGCTGGTGGCGGAGGCGGGCGTGCTGCGGGTGGCCTGCGGCGAGGGCGCGCTGGAGATCGAGCGGGTGCAGCGCCCGGGCGGGCGGCGCCAGCCGGTGCGCGAATGGCTGGCGGGCTGTGACATCCGCCCTGGCGAGCGGCTGGGCTGAAACGGGACGCGTCGCCCGGAATGCTCAAGTCGCTCCGGGCGACAGACGATAAGCGAGGCAGCCCCCGCCCTTCGCTTGCCCTCCTCCCGCCATGAGACTGCCGAGACTTTCCGTCATCGCCCTGCTCGCCGCGCTGCCCCTGCTGGCCAGCTGCGACCTGCTCGGCATCGAGTCCGGCGAAGCCGTCGCCGCCCGCAACGAGGCCGAGGGCAAGGCCATCGGCAGCGCCTGCCGCCACGCGATGCGTGCGATCGAGGACTGCTACACCCTCAATCCGAAGGCGGTGAAGGCCTCCGTCTACACCGGCTGGCGCGAGATGGACGAGTACATGCGCGAGAACAAGCTCGAGGGCATCGCGCCGGTCGTGCCGCGCCCGGTCGAGCCGTCGAAGAAGAAGAAGCCCAAGCCGGCCGAGGATGAGGACATCATCGACGAGCCCAAGGCCAAGGCGGACGACAAGGCCCACGGCAAGTCGACGCACTGAGGCGCAATCCCTGAGGTCCGCGTGCCGGACCTGATCCGTAGGACCTCTCCCGATGTGACAATCGCGGGATGTCTTTCCCCGGCTCTACTGCGGCCGCACTGAAGCGGCATGTGCAGTCCCTCTGTCGCCATCCGGAATTCCGGCGTGGCCTGCGGGACATGGCGCCGATGGTGCCGGGTCTGGCCGCCTGGGGCCTGGTCACCGGCGTGGCGATGGTGCGCAGCGGGCTCGACCCCTGGCTGGCGCTGCTGATGTCGCTGACGGTCTATGCCGGCTCGTCGCAGCTGGCCTCGCTGCCGCTGATCGCCGCCGGCGCGCCCATCTGGGTGGTGCTGCTGACCGGCTTCGTCGTCAACCTGCGCTTCGTCATCTACAGCGCGCAGTGGCGCTTCTACTTCGGCCACCTGCCGCGCTGGCAGCGCATGTCGCTGGGCTATTTCGGTGCGGACATCAGCTACGCGATGTTCATGCGCCGCTGGACCGAGCCCGAGCCGCAGCCGGGCCAGATCGCCTATTTCGCCGGCGGGGCGCTGCCGCTGTGGCTGGGCTGGCAGATTCCGTCGATCCTCGGCATCGTGCTGGCCGACGGGGTGCCGGCGCAGTGGGGCCTGGGATTCGCCGGCACGCTGGCGCTGATCGGCCTGACCTGCTCGCTGCTGGTCGACCGCGCGACCTGGGTCTGCGCGGGCGTGGCGGCCGCTGCCGCGGTGGCGGCCTTCGCGCTGCCCTACAAGCTGCACATCGTCGTCGCGGTGGCGGCGGCGGTGGCCGCCGGCCTGATGATGGAAATGCCCGGCGGCGGGGGCGGCCGGCCGATCGGCCCGCAGCCGGCCCGGCGCCCGTCCTGACCCCTTGCCCGGAGCGCGCACGCACGATGTCCAGCCTCGAAGCCTTCTTCACCATCCTCGGCCTGGCGCTGGTCACCGTGCTGACCCGCGGCTTCCTGATGCTGCCCGCGCGCGAGCTGCCGATGCCGCCATGGGCGCGGCGCGCGCTGAAATACGCGCCGCTGGCCGCGCTGGTGGCGATCATCGCGCCCGAGGTGCTGATGAAGAACGGCGCACTGATCGCCACGCCGCTCGACGCCCGCCTGATCGGTGCGGCGGCGGCAGTGGCCTGGTTCTTCTTCCGTCGCGGCATTCTCGGCACCATCGTCGTCGGCATGGCGGTCTTCCTGCCGCTGCGCATCGGTCTGGGCTGGTAGCCGCGCGCCTCTTTCATTTCCTCAACTCCGCAACTGCGACCCACCATGAAAGTTCTCCGCCTCCAGGACCTGATCGCCGACGGCCAGATCGCCGGCAAGCGCGTCTTCATCCGTGCCGACCTGAACGTGCCGCAGGATGACGCGGGCAACATCACCGAAGACACCCGCATCCGCGCGTCCGTGCCCTGCGTGAAGATGGCGCTCGATGCCGGCGCCGCCGTGATGGTCACCAGCCACCTGGGCCGCCCGACCGAGGGCGAATTCAAGCCCGAGGACACGCTGGCGCCGGTGGCCGCGCGCATGAGCGAGCTGCTCGGCCGCGAGGTCAAGCTGGTGTCGAACTGGGTCGATGGCGTGGACGTGGCCCCGGGCCAGGTCGTCATGTTGGAAAACTGCCGCCTGAACAAGGGCGAGAAGAAGAACAAGGAAGACCTGGCGAAGAAGATGGCCGCGCTGTGCGACGTCTTCGTGCACGACGCCTTCGGCACCGCGCACCGCGCCGAGGCCTCGACCTACGGCATCGCCCAGTTCGCCCCGGTCGCCTGCGCCGGCCCGCTGCTGGCCGCCGAGATCGACGCCATCTCCAAGGCACTGGCCAACCCGAAGCGCCCGCTGGTGGCGATCGTCGCCGGCTCGAAGGTCTCGACCAAGCTGACCATCCTGAAGGCGCTGTCGGCCAACGTCGACGGCCTGATCGTCGGCGGCGGCATCGCCAACACCTTCATGCTGGCTGCCGGCCTGAAGATCGGCAAGTCGCTGGCCGAACCGGATCTGGTCGGCGAAGCCAAGGCCGTGATCGAGGCGATGGCCGCACGCGGCGCTGCCGTGCCGATTCCCGTCGACGTGGTCTGCGCCAAGACCTTCTCGGCCGACGCCGAAGCGACCGTCAAGGCCGCTTCTGAGGTCGCCGACGACGACCTGATCCTGGACATCGGCCCGAAGACCGCCGAGATCCTGGCCGCCCAGCTCAAGGCCGCCGGCACCATCGTCTGGAACGGTCCGGTCGGCGTGTTCGAGTTCGACGCCTTCGCCCGTGGCACCGAGACGCTGGCGCGCGCGATCGCCGAGTCCGAGGCCTTCTCGATTGCCGGCGGGGGCGACACCCTGGCGGCAATCGCCAAGTACGGCATCGAGAAGGACGTGGGCTACATCTCCACCGGCGGCGGCGCCTTCCTGGAGGTGCTGGAGGGCAAGACCCTGCCGGCGTTTGAGATCCTGGCGAAGCGGGCGGCTGGCTGATCACGTCCCAGACTCGACCTGTCCAGGCCGCCTTCGGGCGGCCTTTTTATTGACACTGCAGCTGCGTGAGCTTGCCGGAAATTCGCCTCTTTTCGAAAAATACGCGCAAGCAAGCGCGTTTTCTGGGAGGCAGGAAGGGTTCAGCGCGGGTGGCGGTGGACAACAAGCTGGACACATCGAAGGGCGAGCCGCCAAAGCCGTTGCCCAAACGGCGGCCGAGGTTCGTCGTCTGACCGGCCGCCCATGCCAGAAGGATCAGGCTGCCAAGCTCAGCGGATGGCTCAACTCGAACACCCGCGCCCCACTCAGTTCCAGCCCGTTCGGCCAGCAGACAGCGCCCGCTTCGACAAAGCAGCGCCGGAAGTAATCGGCCTGACGCAGTGGCTCCAGCAACGGTCCTTGACGCGTGAGCAGATAGGCCGCCCCGTCGAAACGTCCTCGTGCGCCGTTCGAGAAGGTCAGGACCAGTTCGAAGTCCCCTGCAGGGTCGAGGGTCAGCACTTTAATCACGGTCAGCTCCTTGGATGCGTTCCAGCGGCTCGAAGCGTTGTGCCCGATCCCAGTTGGCGCGCAGTTCGTCGCGGTGGGTGGCACACCATTCCTTGAGGATGGCGGCCACCTTGCGTGGCAGGTTGCCTTGGACCACCTCTCCGGTGTCGATGGCGATCAGTGCCTCGAAGCCTTGGTACTCCGCGTGGATGTGTGCGGGCGGGTGGTCGTCGTGCCACATCCGGACAATGATGCCGAAGAAGATGGCGATGGTGGGCATGGGCGGATTCTAGGCATCCGCGCTATCGGTGGCGCCGCTGTCGATGTGCAGTGCGCGTAGAGGCAGCCGCGCCGCAGGCTGGTTCCGCGCGCTCACGCCGGGCCTGTGTCGTTCTGGTACAGGGGCGTGTTTGGCGCATCTTCATGCATTTTCTGCATGAGCACTGCGGCTGGCGGCATGAACCCCGCTTTCAGGCCCTTTCACGCGGGAAGTACGCATGCGAGCAACTTTTGTCGGCAGTAATCTGCGCTCCCCTTGTTGATTTGTGTGCTTCAGGAGCGCCCTCGATGACCCAACCCTTGTCGCCCGCCGAACAGGCTCTGCATGATGCCGCGCTGGAATACCACCGTGCGCCGGTCCGGGGCAAGATCGCCGTCACCCCGCTCAAGCCGCTGATGAACCAGCGTGACTTGTCGCTGGCCTATTCGCCGGGCGTGGCCTATCCCTGCCTGGCCATCGAGCAGGATCCGTCCAAGGCGGCCGAGTACACCTCGCGCGGCAACCTGGTGGCCGTGGTCACCAACGGCACCGCGGTGCTGGGCCTGGGCGACATCGGCCCGCTGGCGTCCAAGCCGGTGATGGAGGGCAAGGGCTGCCTGTTCAAGAAGTTCGCCGGCATCGACGTGTTCGACATCGAGCTGGCCGAGCGCGATCCTGACAAGCTGGTCGAGATCATCGCCTCGCTGGAGCCGACGCTGGGCGGCATCAACCTCGAGGACATCAAGGCGCCCGAGTGCTTCTACATCGAGAAGAAGCTGCGCGAGCGCATGAAGATTCCCGTCTTCCACGACGACCAGCACGGCACCGCGATCATCTCGGGCGCGGCGCTGCTCAACGGCCTGGAGCTGGTCGGCAAGAAGATCGGCGAGGTCAAGATGGCGGTGTCGGGCGCCGGCGCGGCGGCGATCGCCTGCCTGGACCTGATGGTGGGCCTGGGCGTGAAGGTCGAGAACATCTTCGTCTGCGACTCCAAGGGCGTGATCCGCGAAGGTCGCGGCGACCGCCTCGACGAGTCCAAGCAGCGCTACTGCCAGAAGACCGAGGCCAGGACGCTGGCTGACGTGGTGCGCGACGCCGACGTCTTCCTGGGCTGCTCGGCCGCCGGCGTGCTGACCGCCGAGATGGTGGCCACGATGGCCGACAAGCCGATCATCCTGGCGCTGGCCAACCCCGAGCCGGAGATCCGCCCCGAGGTCGCCAAGGCCGCGCGTCCCGACTGCATCATCGCCACCGGCCGTTCGGACTATCCGAACCAGGTCAACAACGTCCTGTGCTTCCCCTACATCTTCCGCGGCGCGCTGGACTGCGGCGCCACGAAGATCACCGAGGCGATGAAGCTGGCCTGCGTGCGCGAGATCGCCGCGCTGGCCAAGGAGGAGACCAGCGACGAGGTCGCGGCCGCCTACGCTGGCCAGGACCTGAAGTTCGGCCCCGAGTACCTGATCCCGAAGCCGTTCGATGCGCGGCTGATCCTGCGCATCGCGCCGGCGGTGGCCGCGGCCGCGGTCGAGTCGGGGGTCGCCGAGCGCCCGATCGCCGACCTGGACGCCTACCGCGACTCGCTGACGCGCTACGTCTACCAGACCGGCATGTTCATGCGCCCGGTCTTCGCCACCGCCAAGGCCAATCCGGCGCGTGTCGTCTACGCCGAGGGCGAGGACGAGCGCGTGCTGCGCGCGGTGCAGGCGGTGCTGGCCGAAGGCATGGCCCGGCCCATCCTGGTGGGTCGCCCGGGCGTGATCGCCTCGCGCATCGAGCGCGCCGGCCTGCGCTTGAAGCCGGGCGTCGACTTCGAGGTGGTCAACCCCGAGGAAGACAGCCGCTTCCGTGCCTGCTGGGAGGAGTACCACCGCATCATGAAGCGCGACGGCGTCTCGGTCGAGGCCGCCAAGGCGGCGGTGCGCCGCTCGACGACGCTGATCGCGACCATGCTGCTCAAGCTCGGCCATGCCGACGCGATGCTCTGCGGCCTGCATGGCCGCTACGACACCCACTTCGAGTACGTGAAGAGCGTCATCGGCCAGAAGCCCGGCGCCAAGGTCTTCGCGACGATGAACGCGCTGATGCTGGAGGAGCACAACCTCTTCATCACCGACACCTTCATCAACGAGCAGCCCAGCGCCGAGGAACTGGCCGAGATCGCGCTGATGGCCGCCGACGAGGTGCGCCGCTTCGGCCTGCCGCCGAAGGTGGCCTTCCTGTCGCACTCGATGTTCGGCACTTCGCACCGGCCGTCGGCCAAGCGGGTGCGTGCCGCGCGCGATCTCTTCGTCGAGCGTGCCCCCGAGATCGAGTGCGACGGCGAGATGCACGGCGACGCGGCCCTGTCGGAGGCGATCCGCCGCAACATCCTGCCGGATTCCAGCCTGAGCGGGGCTGCCAACCTGCTGGTGCTGCCCAACATCGACGCCGCCAACATCCTGTTCAACGTGCTGAAGGTGACCGCCGGCAAGGGCGTGACGGTGGGGCCGATCCTGCTGGGCTCGGCCGCGCCGGTGCATATCCTGACGCCGTCGGCCTCGATGCGCCGGGTGGTCAACATGACCGCGCTGGCGGTGGCGGATGCGGCCGAAGCCCGGCGTTCTTCGTAACCACCTTGTACTGAACGGCGGTCGATAATCCCCGGACTCGAGATTTTTCGACACCCAGGAGACCGCCCGATGCCTCGCCACACCAAGATCGTCGCCACCCTCGGCCCCGCCTCGTCCGACCCGGCGGTGCTGGAGCGGATCATCCGCGCCGGGGTCGACGTTGTGCGGCTGAACTTCAGCCATGGCAAGGCGCAGGACCACATCGACCGCGCCACGCTGGTGCGCGAGGTCGCCGCCCGCGTCGGCAAGCCGGTGGCGATCATGGCCGACCTGCAGGGGCCGAAGATCCGCGTCGGCAAGTTCGCCGAAGGCAAGGTGATGCTGGAAGCCGGCGCGCCCTTCGTGCTTGATGCCTGCCGGACCGAGCCGGGCGATCTGGGCGGCGTGGGCCTCGACTACAAGGAACTGCCGCGCGACGTCCGTCCCGGCGACACGCTGCTGCTCAACGACGGCCTGATCGTTCTGGTCGTCGAGCTGGTGCGAGGCGACAAGGTCCACACCGTCGTCAAGATCGGCGGCGAGCTGTCCAACAACAAGGGCATCAACAAGCAGGGCGGGGGCCTGACCGCCCCGGCCCTGACCTCTAAGGACATGGAGGACATCAAGACCGCGATGTCCTTCCAGTGCGAATACCTGGCGGTGAGCTTCCCCAAGAGCGCCATCGACATGGAGATGGCGCGCCAGCTGGCCAACGTCGCCGGCGAGCCGTGGCGCCACAAGCCGGGCATGATCGCCAAGATCGAGCGCACCGAGGCCATCCCGCAGCTCGAGGCCATCCTGAAGGCCTCCGACGGCATCATGGTCGCGCGCGGCGACCTGGCCGTCGAGGTCGGCAACGCCGCGGTGCCGGCGCTGCAGAAGAAGATGATCCGCATGGCGCGCGAGATGGACAAGGTCGTCATCACCGCCACGCAGATGATGGAGTCGATGATCCAGAACCCGGTGCCGACCCGCGCCGAGGTGTCTGACGTCGCCAACGCGGTGCTCGACGGCACCGATGCGGTGATGCTCTCGGCCGAGACGGCCGCCGGCAAGTACCCGGTCGAGACAGTCGAGCAGATGGTGGCGATCGCCGAGGCGGCGGAGGCCGCCGAGGAAGTCCGCTTCGAGGCCGACATGGGCAGCCGCACCGTCGGCCGCATCGACCAGTCGATCGCGATGGGCGCGCTGTTCACCGCGCATCACCTGGGCTGCAAGGCCATTCTGGCGCTGACCGAATCGGGCTCGACCGCGCTGTGGATGAGCCGCCACCGCATCGACGTGCCGATCTACGCGCTGACGACGCAGCCGTTGTCCGAGCGCAAGATGGCGCTCTACCGCAACGTCCGCCCGATCCTGATGCCCAAGTTCGAGGACCGCGACACCGCGCTGGCTGCGGCCGAGCAGCTGCTGGTCGAGCGTGGCGTGCTGCGTCCTGGCGACACCTACGCGATCACCTGCGGTGAACCGATGGGGTACCCGGGCGGAACCAACATGCTGAAGGTCTGCCGCGTCGGCTGAGGACACGGACTCGCCCGCGGTCCGCGGGGGTGGCGATGTAACCCGGTGGGGGTGGCGTGTAACGCACCACCCTCGTTGTGCAAAATTGGCACGCATCGGGCCTCGTGCAAGGGGCCGCTTCAGCGGAAAACGCGCATCTGCACGATGGCGTGCCCGTAGAATCTCGGAAGTTTCAGGGTGGTTTCAGGGGTGTTCGACCCATCGGGTGCCCGGTCAGCCGCCCGCGCCGGTTTCCAGTCCCTTCTGAGGTTCTTCCCATGCCCCTCGTTTCCATGCGCCAGCTGCTGGACCATGCCGCCGAAAACGGCTATGGCATCCCGGCGTTCAACGTCAACAACCTCGAGCAGGTCCAGGCCGTGATGGCCGCCGCCGACGAGGTCGGTGCCCCGGTGATCCTGCAGGCCTCGGCCGGCGCGCGCAAGTACGCGGGCGAGCCCTTCATCAAGCACCTGATCCAGGCCGCGGCCGAGATGTATCCGCACATCCCGATGGTGATGCACCAGGATCACGGCACCAGCCCGAAAATCTGCGCCGGCGCGCTGGAGCTGGGCTTCGGCTCGGTGATGATGGACGGCTCGCTGCGTGAGGACGGCAAGACCCCGGCCGACTTCGGCTACAACGTCGACGTGACCCGCCAGGTCGTCGCGATGGCGCACAAGATCGGCGCCACCGTCGAGGGCGAGCTGGGCTGCCTGGGCAACCTCGAGACCGGTGACGCCGGCGAGGAAGACGGCATCGGCGCCGAGGGCAAGCTGGACCACAGCCAGATGCTGACCGACCCGGAAGAGGCCGCTCGCTTCGTCCAGGAAACCCAGCTGGACGCGCTGGCCATCGCCATCGGCACCAGCCACGGCGCCTACAAGTTCAGCCGCCCGCCCACCGGCGACATCCTGGCGATCTCCCGCGTCAAGGAAATCAATGCCCGCATCCCCAACACCCACCTGGTGATGCACGGCTCCTCGTCGGTGCCGCAGGACCTGCGCGCGATCATCAACCAGTACGGCGGCGCGATGAAGGAGACCTACGGCGTGCCGGTCTCCGAGATCCAGGAAGCCATCAAGTACGGCGTGCGCAAGATCAACATCGACACCGACATCCGCATGGCGATGACCGGCGCGGTGCGCAAGTTCCTGGCCGAGAACCCGGAAAAGTTCGACGCCCGCGAGTGGCTCAAGCCCGCCCGCGAAGCCGCCAAGGCGATCTGCAAGCAGCGCTACATGGAGTTCGGCTGCGAAGGCCAGGGCTCGCGCATCCAGGGCGTCTCGCTGGCCGTGATGGCCCAGAAGTACGCTGCCGGCGAGCTGGCGCAGAAGGTGCTCTGATCCCCGGAGTTCGCGCGGCCCGCTGCCGGGTGCCTGCGCGTTTTTCCTGATCCGACGGCCCGCCTCTGGCGGGCCGTTCTTCTTGGTACCCGGGGGCGCGCGCCTACAATCGGTCGGTTCCAAGACAGCCTCAGCCGAGTCCACGCCGTGACCATCGCCCTGCACAACTCCAGCCTCCACTCCCTGCCGCTGCTCGCGCGCGGCAAGGTGCGCGACAACTACGCCGTCGGCGAGGACCGCATCCTGATGGTCGCCACCGACCGGCTGTCGGCCTTCGACGTCATCATGGAAGAGCCGATTCCCGGCAAGGGCGCGCTGCTGACGCAGGTGGCGCTGTTCTGGTTCGATCGCCTGGGCCACATCGTCCCGAACCACCTGACCGGCGAGGATCCGCTGTCGGTCGTCGCCGACGACGAGAAGGACCAGGTCAGCGACCGCTCGATGCTGGTCAAGCGCCTGAAGCCGCTGCCGGTCGAGGCGGTGGTGCGCGGCTACCTGGCCGGCTCGGGCTGGAAGGAATACCAGGGCAGCCGCTCGGTCTGCGGCGTGGCGCTGCCCGAGGGCCTGACCAACGCGGCCAAGCTGCCCGCGCCGATCTTCACGCCGGCCACCAAGGCCGACGTCGGCGACCACGACGAGAACATCAGCTTCGACCGCATGGTCGAGATCATCGGTCGCGAGCTGGCCGAGCAGGTGCGCGACATCTCGATCCGCCTGTACACCACCGCGGCCGAGCATGCGCTGACCCGCGGCATCATCATCGCCGACACCAAGTTCGAGTTCGGCCTCGACGAGAACGACACGCTGGTGCTGATGGACGAGGTGCTGACGCCCGACTCCTCGCGCTACTGGCCGGTCGAGCACTACGCCGCGGCGCTGGCCGCCGGCGAGAACCCGCCCAGCTTCGACAAGCAGTACCTGCGCGACTGGCTCGAGGCGGTGCGCATCGACGGCCAGCCCTGGGGCAAGGTCAAGCCGGCGCCGGCGCTGCCCGCCGAGGTGATCGAGCACACCGCGGCCAAGTACCGCGAGGCCCTCGAGCGCCTGATGGGCTGAGCCGGCGCACCCGGACGGATCCCGATCGCCCGCCGGCAGGTGAAGCGATGATGAACCGGCTGCTGTCCCGGCTCGATGATGCGATCGCCGCCTCGCGCCTGCCGCGCGAGGTGCCGCTGCTGCGCGCCGAGCGTGCGGTGGTGCTGGCGCGGCTCGGCGAGCTGGACCGCATGCGCCAGGAGGTGGCCACGCTCAGGGCCTCGCCCGAGATGCTGACGATGCCGGTGCTCAACGCCTGGCTGCTGCTGGCCGAGGGGCTGGGCGACTTCTACGCGGACCTGTCGCTGCGCTCGCACGAGCGCGTGCGCCGCTCGCTGGCGCTGGGCAAGACCGCGCGCAACGCGCGGGTGCAGTCGCTGGCGGCGGCCTGGCTGGCGCATCTGGATTTCTATGTGCGCGACGACGCGTCGGCGCTCGAGCATGTCGCGCTGGCGCTCAAGCTGGCGCGTGCCGATCATCACGGCGCGCGCTCGCGCGCCAGCCTGGTGGTGGCGGGCATGCTGCACTACGCGCGCCGGGACGAGGAATCCCAGGCCTGGTACGCCCTGGCGCGCCGCCACGCCACCACCGAGGGCGACGGCGCCGCGCTCAGCTCCATCATGTATAACATGGCCTTCCTGCGGGTGCTCGACGCCCGGGTGGCCGATCTGCGCGATCCCGGTGGCTGCCCGGAAGGCGTGCTGCGCCGCGCGGTGCTGGGCACCGAGTCCTCGGTGCATCTGGACCGCAGCGTGCAGACCCGTGCGCTCAGCAACCATCCGCCGATGCGCCGGGCGCAGATCCTGCTGCTGACCGGCGAGTTCGAGGCCGCGCTGGCGCTCTACGAAGAGCACACCCGCAAGGCGCTCGAGGAGGGGCTCGGCGTCTCGGAAAGCGTGTTCCGTGCCGATCAGGCCTGGTGCCTGGCGATGCTTGGCCGCAGCGACGCGGCGCTGCGCACCGCCCGCGATGCCGAGGCCGCGCTCCATGGTGCCGTCGAGCCCGAGGATCTGGTCATCGCCCACGGCATGCTCGAGCGGGTCTTCCGCCGGCTCGGTCTCGACGAGGTGGCCGCGATCCATGCGGACCGCGGCGCGGCGCACTACCGCGTCTACAGCGATCGCATCGCGGCGCTGCTGGCCGGGCTGGACCGGCTGGGGCTCAGAACAGCACCATGCTGAGCTTGCGGCGGTAGCTGTCGATCACCGGGTCGCCCGGCACGACCACCGCCTTGCCGGCGATCTCGACGGCGCCCTTCTTGGCTTCCGGCGTCGCGGCCTTCGGGGCCGGCTTGCTCATCAGCTCCAGGATGGCGACATAGGTCTTGCGCGCCAGGCCGTCGCTCCAGCCCTTGTCGCGCATCAGGATCTCGAGCAGCTCGTCCATCGCCTCGGTCATCGCGCCGGCGGCGAAGAAGTGGCGGGCCAGCTCCAGCCGGGCGGCGAAGTCGCGCGGCGTGGCGGCGATGGCCGCGCGCAGCGCCTCGGGGCTGCGGCCGGCGGCGCGGGCGTCGCGCACCGCCTCGGCGGCCAGCAGCCCGTGCTCGAGCGCGGCGAAGCGCGCATCGGCCAGCGCGCGCGGCGCCACCTGCGCGTAGGCCTGGCGGGCCTCGGCCAGCGCCGCGTCGTCGTGGCGGGCCAGGCCCAGCAGCACCTTCAGGTAGTCGATCCAGGCGACGTCGTTGGCCGGATCGGTCTCGACCGCGGCGCGCAGGCGCTCCAGCACCGCGTGAATGTCCGGCTTGTCGCTGGCGAGCATCTGCTCGGCCTCCTCGACCTCCTCCTCGGCCTCGACCTGCTCGGGCGTGGCCACATGCTTGGCGAGGAACTCGCGGATCTGTGCCTCGGGAATCGCGCCGACGAAGCCGTCGACCGGCTGGCCCTGCGCGAACATCACGCAGAAGGGGATCGAGCGCACGCCGAACATCTGGCTGAGCTGGCCGGCGATCTCCGGCACCTCGTCGGCGTTGAGCTTGGCCAGCACGAAGCCACCGGCGTATTCGGTCTCGAGCTTCTCGAGCACCGGGCCGAGCTGCTTGCACGGGCCGCACCACGGCGCCCAGATGTCGAGCAGCACCGGCTGCTGCATCGAGGCCTGGATCAGTTCGGATTCGAAGTTCTGGAGGGTGATGTCGATCATCGCGGCACCTGGTGGGCGGCATGCGCGCGGCGCATGCGCAGGGGTCTGGTCGGACGGGTCTGGCCGGTTCATCTGAGGGCGGCGCGGGGGAAAAGCAAGTCCGGCGCGGCCGGCACGCCTAAAATCCCTCCTTTGCCCAAGCCCGGAGCCCCGCCTTGAACAGCGCCTCGCCCGTGGTCGGCATCGTCATGGGGTCCAACAGCGACTGGGACACCATGAAGAACGCCGCCCAGATTCTCGCCGACTTCGGCGTGCCCTTCGAAGCCCAGGTCGTCTCGGCGCACCGCATGCCCGACGACATGTTCCGCTACGCCGAGCGCGCGCGCTCGCGCGGCCTGCAGGCCATCATCGCCGGCGCCGGCGGCGCGGCCCACCTGCCGGGCATGCTCGCGGCCAAGACGCCGGTGCCGGTGCTCGGCGTGCCGGTGGCCAGCCGCCACCTGCAGGGCGTGGATTCGCTGCATTCCATCGTGCAGATGCCCAAGGGCGTGCCGGTGGCGACCTTCGCCATCGGCGTGGCTGGCGCGGCCAACGCGGCGCTGTTCGCGGTGGCGCTGCTGGCCAACCACGACGAGCGGCTGCGCGCCGAGCTCGACGCCTTCCGTGCCCGCCAGACCGAAGCCGCCCGCGCGATGGAGCTGACACCGCTGGAGGGCCAGGGCTGATGAGCACCCGACTGCTGCCCGGCGACCGCGCCGCGGCCGATCCCGAACGCGCCCTGACGCTGGGCGTCATGGGCGGCGGCCAGCTCGGCCGGATGTTCGTCCACGCCGCGCAGCAGCTCGGCTTCCGCACCGCGGTGCTCGACCCGGACGCGACCAGCCCGGCCGGGCTGGTCGCGCACGCGCATGTGCAGGCCGAATACCTCGACGAGGCCGGTCTGCAGGCGCTGGCTGACACCGCCGACGCGATCACCACCGAATTCGAGAACGTGCCGGCCGAGGCGCTGCGCCGGCTGGCCGCGCGCCGCCCGGTGGCGCCCTCGGGCGACGCGGTGGCGGTCTGCCAGGACCGAGCCGCCGAGAAGGCGCACTTCGTCGGCTGCGGCGTGCCGGTGGCCCCGCATGCGGTGATCGCCGACGAGGCGACGCTGGCCGCGGTGTCCGACGACCTGCTGCCCGGCATCCTGAAGACCGCCCGCCTGGGCTATGACGGCAAGGGTCAGATCCGGGTGGCCGACCGCGCCGCGCTGGAGGCCGGCTGGGCCGAGCTTGGGCGCGTGACCTGCGTGCTGGAGAAGCGCCTGCCGCTGGCCTTCGAGGTCAGCGTGATCGTGGCGCGCGGGCGTGACGGCCGCGTCGTCGCCTTCCCGCTGCAGCAGAACCTGCACCGCGACGGCATCCTGGCGGTGACGACGGTGCCCGCGCCGGCCGGCACGCCCGCGCTGGAGGCCGAGGCCATCGGCTGCGCCGCGCGCATCGCCGCCGACCTGGGCTATGTCGGCGTGCTGTGCATCGAGTTCTTCATCCTGGAGGACGGCTCGCTGGTCGCCAACGAGATGGCGCCGCGCCCGCACAACTCCGGCCACCACACCATCGACTCCTGCGACCTGTCGCAGTTCGATCTGCAGGTGCGCACGATGGCCGGCCTGCCGCTGGCCAAGCCGCGGCTGCATTCGCCCACCGTGATGCTGAACCTGCTGGGTGACCTCTGGTTCGACGCCGCGGGCGCGGAGCGCACGCCCGACTGGGCCGAGGTGCTGGCGCTGCCCGGCGCGAACCTGCATCTGTATGGCAAGGAATCGGCGCGGCGCGGCCGCAAGATGGGCCACCTGACGATCACCGGCGCGACGCCGGCGGCCGCGCGCGAGACCGCGCTGCAGGCCGCGGCGCTGCTGGGCATCGCGCCGTTCTGAGCCACGCCATGCCGCGCCTGCTCGACGCCACGACGCCCGAAGGGCTGACCGTCGCCGTGACCGAGGCCGCCCGGCGGCTGGCCGCCGGCGAGCTGGTCGCGCTGCCGACCGAGACGGTCTACGGCCTGGGCGCCCGCGCCGACCAGGCCGGGGCGGTCGCGAAGATCTTTGCCGCCAAGGGCCGCCCGAGCGATCACCCGCTGATCGTGCATGTGGCCGATGTTGCCGGGGCGGAGGTCTTCGCCCGCGACGGCGCGCTGCCCGAGGTGGCGCGCCGGCTGATGGCCGCGTTCTGGCCGGGGCCGATGACGGTGATCGTGCCGCGCCGCGCCGACCTGGCGGCCGAGGCGGCGGGCGGGCAGGACACCGTGGGCCTGCGCTGCCCCGATCACCCGGTCGCGCTGGCGCTGCTGCGCGAGGCGGCCGGCCTGGGCGTGCCCGGCGTGGCCGCGCCCAGCGCCAACCGCTTCGGCCGCGTCAGCCCGACGCAGGCCGCGCATGTGGTGTCCGAGTTCGCGGGGCAGCCCGGCCAGGAGGACCTGCTGGTGCTCGACGGTGGCGCCTGCGAGGTCGGCATCGAATCGACCATCATCGACTGCAGCCGCGACCACGGCCGGCCGGTGCTGCTGCGTCCCGGTCGGCTGACGGTGGCCGAGATCGAGGCCGCCGCCGGCCAGGTGCTGGTGGCCAGGGACGGCTCGGCGCCGCGTGCGTCGGGCACGCTGGAGGCGCATTACGCACCGACCGCGAAGGTGCGGCTGATGACGGCCGCGCAGATCGACGCGGCGCTGACGGTGTGGGGCGCGACGGCCGCCCCGCTCAAGGGCGCGACATCTTCCGCACCGACGCTGGCGGTATATTCCCGCAGCGCCCGCGCCGCGGTCGCCGGCACGGTGCTGCGCCGGATGCCGGCGGATGCGGCGGCGGCCGCGCACGCGCTGTTCGCCGACCTGCGCGCGCTCGATGCCAGCGGCGCGCCGCTGATCTGGGTCGAGACGCCGCCGGACGATGCCGCCTGGGATGGCGTGCGCGACCGGCTGCAGCGCGCCGCCGCGGCCTGAGCGCTGAGAACCCCTCGCTGGAGATTGCATGAGAGTCCTGAAGTCCATCCTCGTCCCGGCGGCCCTGGCCGCGCTGCTGGCCGCCTGCGGCGGCTCCGAGCGGGTCGAGGACTATGTGCCGACGAAGCTGGTCGCCTTTGGCGACGAGCTCAGCGTCATCAACAGCGACGGCAGCAAATACAGCGTCAACGCGCTGAAGACCAATTCGACCGAACTGGACTGCGCGACCTACCCGGTCTGGCCGCAGGCGGTGGCCTCGGGCTATGGCCTGGTCTTCCCGCAGTGCAACAGCTCCGGCGTGCTGACCACCTCGGCCGAGATGAAGGCGGTGGCGGGCGCGAAGGTCGCCGACGTGGTCGCTGCGGTGCAGGCCTACCAGGGCACGACCGGCTTCACCCGCGCCACGCTGGTCACGCTGATGGCCGGCCAGAACGACATCCTGGCGGCCTATGCCGACTGGGTGGCTGGCACGCTGACCCGCGCCCAGGCCACCGCACAGGTCGCGGCGGCCGGCAAGACGCTGGGCACGCTGGTCAACACCATCACCGCGTCGGGCAATGGCGGCCGCGTGCTCTACGCCACGCCGCCCAACATCGGCTACTCGCCGTTCGCTGCGTCCGAGGTGGCCAGCTCCGGCTCGGAAGACCGCCGCACGATGCTGCGCGAGCTGACGGCCGCCTTCGTCGAGGCGATGCGTCTGGCCGTCACCAATGATGGCGCCTACGCTGCGCTCATCACTGCCGACCAGCTGACGGTCAGCATGGCCACGAACACCAATCTCTCGGCCTACGCGCTGACCAACAACACCGAGGCGGCCTGCACCGTCACGCCGCTGACCTCGTGCACCGTGGCCACGCTGGTGTCGGGCGCGGCGTCCAGCGGCACCACCTACCTGTGGGCCGACGCCAAGGTGCCGGGCCCGAACTGGCAGGCCCGCGTCGGCAGCGCCGCGCTGAGCCGCGCCCGCAACAATCCGTTCTGAGCGATCTTCGGCTCAGGCCGGCCGGCGGCCGAACCAGAGCTTCATGCCCAGGATCGACGCCGCCAGCGCCAGCGTCAGCGCGTTGGCGATGATGACCGGCCAGGCGCCGAGCGTCAGCCCGTAGACCAGCCACAGCCCGACGCCGAGCGTGAAGGCGCTGTACATCGACAGCGAGATGCCGCTGACATCGCGGGTGCGCAGCGTCAGCAGCGCCTGCGGCAGGAAGGACAGCGTCGTCAGCAGCGCGGCGACGAGGCCGATCAGCTCGTTCAGGGGCAAGGCGGTCGGGTCGAGGCTCACGGGGAATCCTTCGGGGCAGAGAGAGCGTGCGGGCCGGGGCGGGAGAGATCGTCGGCGGCCCAGCGCACGATCTCGTCGAGCACGGCGCGCGCCTGGGCGCCGCCGGCCTTCGGATGATTCAGGATGGCGACCAGCGCATGGCGGCGGCCGTCGTCGCCGTGCACATAGCCGGCGATGGCCGCCACGCCGTCGAGCGTGCCGGTCTTCAGGTGCGCGCGGCCGCTGGCGCCGGTCATTCGGCGCGCGGTGGTCTCGATGCCGGCCACCGGCAGCGAGGCCAGCAGCTCCGGCATCCACGGCTGGCGCCAGGCCCACTGCAGCAGCCGGCCCAGGCAGCGCGGCGTGATGCGTTCCTGGCGTGACAGGCCCGAGCCGTTGTCGATCACCAGCTCGCCCTCGCGGCAGCCGCGTGCCAGCGCCAGCGCCTGCACCTCGGCCCGGGCGGCCTCGAAGGTGGCGGGCTGCGCCGGCTGACCCGGGGCCAGCGCCAGCAGCACCTGCTGCGCGATCATGTTGTTGCTGTGCTTGTTCATGTCGCGCAGCACCTCGGGCAGGACCGGCGAGCGCCATTCGGTCAGCACGGTCGCGCCGGCCGGCGTGAGGCCTTCGCGCACCCGGCCCTGCAGACGGCCGCCCAGCGCTCGCCACTGCGCCTCGATCGCGCGGGCGGCAAAGCCGGCCGGCAGCGGATCCGGGAAGGCGACCGGCCAGCTGCGTTCGCCGCAGGTCGCCGGGAAACTGCCGGTCAGCCGGGGGCGCGACAGATCGGCAAAATCCGGCGCCAGCTGCGCACGCCAGTCCTGGCAGTCGCCGCCGGCCAGCGGCACGGTCTCGGGCCACTGCACGCCGGCCAGCGGCAGATCGACCGCGATGCGCGCCACGCCACGCGTCGGATCGGGCCGCAGCGTCAGCATCACGCTGCGGTGCGCCACCATCAGCGCGTCCGGTCCGACGTTGTAGGGCCGCAGCGGCTGGCCGTCGAAGGCCGCCGGATCATGGGCGGGCAGGGCGTAGGCGCTGCGGTCGAGAATCAGGTCGCCGTCGATCGTGGCGCCACCGGCGTCCATCGCCTGACGCAGCAGCGGTGCCAGCCGCTCGGCGGTCAGACGCGGATCGCCGCTGCCGCGCAGGATGCGGTCCGGCCCGGCCGCCAGCACCGTCGTTGGCCACTGGAAGACCGGGCCGAGCCGGTCCAGCGCCGCGATGCCGGTCACCAGCTTCATCACCGAGGCGGGTGCGGCCATCTCGGCCGGGCGCAGCGCCAGCCGGGCCTCGCCGCCCTCGGCCGGTGCGACCCAGGCCGACAGCGCCCCCGGCTCGATGCGTGCGCGCTCGAGCGCGGCCCGCACGCCTGCGGGCAGGGCCTCGACGCTCGTGGCGGCGGGCTCGGCCTGCACGCTGCAGGACGTGGCGGCCAGCAGCAGCGGCAGCACGGTCAGCAGCGGGCGCAGTCCGGCGCGAAGCCGGGTTGAAGGCAGGGCGGGCATGGGGAGGAATCAGGGAAAGCCCTGATGATACGGATCAAGACCCGCTCCGGTTGACGCTCAGGCCTTCTTCCGACCGTGCTTTTTCCGGCTCCGGCCTCGATCCGGCGTGAATGGCTCGCCCCGGGAGGGCGCCGCTACACTGGCGGACCGCCGTCGCTCGCTCTGCCCCATGTCCTCGCCCCGTCTTCTTGCGGTCGATACCGCCACCGACACCGTCCATCTTGTGCTGGTCGACGGCCCGGATGCGCTTGTCCGGGCGCTGCCCGGCGGTGCACAGGCCTCGGCGGCGCTGCTGCCGCAGGTGGCTGCGCTGCTGGCCGAGGCCGGTCTGGCGCTGCGCGATCTCGACGCGATCGGCTATGGCCGTGGCCCCGGCGCCTTCACCGGTCTGCGCACCGCCTGCGCGATCGCGCAGGGCCTGGCGGTCGGCGCCGACCGGCCGATGCTGGCGCTCGACACGCTGGCGGCGCTGGCAGCGTGTGCGCGGCGTCGGCTTGGCGCGGCCGCCACCCCGACGGTCTGGAGCGCGCTCGACGCACGCATGGGCGAAATCTACGCGGCGCGCTGGATCGCCATGCCGGATGGCGGCTGGCAGGCCGACGGCGCGGTCGCACTGTGGTCCCCTGCGGCGCTGGCCGAGGCCATCACGGCGCGGCCAGCGCCGATCGTCGGCAACGCGCTGCTGGCACAGGCCGAGGTGCTGCCGCCGCTGGCCGCCGCGCTCGGCCTGGCGACCGACGCGCAGGCGGTGCCCGACGGCCTGGCGCTGGCCGAGCTGGCACGTGCGGCCTGGGCGGCCGGCGCGACGCTCGATCCGGCGCTCGCGCTGCCGCTCTATGTGCGCGACAAGGTCGCGCAGACCACCGCCGAGCGCGAGGCCGCGGCCCGCGCCGCCCGCGGGGAGGCCGCATGAGCGCCGCGGTCGGTGCGGCCGAGCCGATGCTGCTGCCGATGGGCGTGCAGCTGCTCGACGCGGTGATGGCGATCGAGGTGCGCGCCTATCCCTTCCCGTGGAGCCGAGGCAACTTCGTCGACTCGATCGCGGCGGGCTACCTGACCCGCTGCCTGGTCTCGCCCGAGGGCGAACTGCTCGGCTACATGGTGGCGATGGCGGGCTTTCGCGAGTGGCATCTGCTGAACGTGGCGGTCGCGCCCGAGCACCAGGGCCGCGGACTGGCGCGCCAGCTGATGCAGGCGCTGCGCGAGCATGCCGAGATCGAGGGCGCCGACTGCCTGTGGCTGGAGGTCCGCCCCAGCAACCACCGCGCCCGGGCGCTCTATGCGCGGCTGGGCTATGCGCAGGTCGGCGTACGGCGCGACTATTACCCGGACGCCGGCGGCCGGCGCGAGGACGCGCTGGTGCTGTGCCTCGAGCTCCAGCCCGGAGCAGCCGGATGAGCGCGCGCTGGAGCGAGCGCCAGCAGGCGATGCTGCGCGAGATGGGCGTGACGCTGTGGCTGCCGCCGGCGCCCGCCGAGGCTGCCTTGCCCGAAGCGGCGACGCCCGAGCCGGTGCCCGCTGAGGCGCCGGTGCCGTCTCCTGCACCCGCACCTGCACCGCCGCCGGTCCTGATGTCCCGACCGGCGGTGGTGTCGGCCGCGCCGAATCCGCCGTCCGCCCCGCGGCCGCTGGCCGCGCGTCCGTCCGGCGTGGCGGCGATGGACTGGCCGGCGCTGCGCGAGGCGGTCGCCGGCTGCGAGGCCTGCGGCCTGTGCCGCAGCCGCCGCAACACCGTCTTCGGCGTCGGCCATCAGCAGGCGCAGTGGATGATCATCGGCGAGGCGCCCGGCGAGCAGGAGGACCGACAGGGCGAGCCCTTCGTCGGCAAGGCCGGCCAGCTGCTCGACAACATGCTGCGCGCGGTCGGCCTGACCCGCGCCGAGGCCGGGCCCGAGCAGCAGGTCTACATCGCCAACGTGCTGAAGTGCCGCCCGCCGCTGAACCGCAATCCCGAGCCGCAGGAGGTCGCGCAGTGCGAGCCCTTCCTGAAGCGCCAGGTCGAGCTGGTCGCGCCGAAGCTGATCCTGGCGATGGGGCGCTTTGCGGTGCAGTCGATCCTGCAGACCGGCGAGCCGATCGGGCGGCTGCGCGGGCGGGTGCACGCCTACCACGGCGTGCCGGTGGTGGTCACCTACCACCCGGCCTATCTGCTGCGCAACCCGGCCGACAAGGCGCGCTCCTGGGACGATCTCTGCCTGGCGCGCGAGGTGCTACGCGGGGGCGCGACGCCCGCCTGAGCGCGGGCGCCGCTCAGTGGCGCGTGCCCAGGTAGCGCTTGCGCCAGAACAGCGCGCCCAGCCCGCCGCCGATGCCGGCCATCAGCAGCAGCGCGATCCAGAAGCCGGTCGCGTCGTGGATCAGCGGCAGCGCGTCGAAGTTCATGCCGAAGATGCCGGTGATCAGGTTCAGCGGCAGGAAGATCGCCGTCAGCACGGTGAGGGTGCGCATGATGTCGTTGGTGCGCTGGCCGACCGCCGAGAAATGCATCTGCACCGCGCTCTCGATCGAGGATTCCAGCCGGCGCACATGGCCGAGCACCCGCTCGATGTGCTCGAGCACATCGCGCGAGCGCACCCGCAGCAGCTCGCGCTCGCGCCGCGCCAGCTCCTCCGGCTCGACCGGCCACTCGTCGAGCGCGTCGATCCATTCCTGCACCGCGCTGCGCTGGTCCTCGCAGATGTCCTCGAGCATGTGCAGCGTGTTGCGCGACTCCAGCAGCATCTGCCAGTCGACGCTGCGGCTGCGCGGGCCGAACAGCTCCTGCTGCAGCGTCGCGAGCTGGCGGGTCAGCAGCCGGCGCAGCTCGAGGTAGCTGTCGACCATGTGGTTGACGATGCGCAGCATCAGGTCGGCCGGGCTGGGCGGGATGCGGCTGCTGCCGTTGCCGCCGGCCGGCATCTGCAGCAGCCGCTGCGCGAAGTGGTCGCGCACCTGGCAGTCGGCCGGATGCACCGTCAGCAGCAGCCGGTCATAGACCGCAAAGCCGACCGGGCTGGTGTCGATCGCCTGCAGCGCGCGCCGTGCCGAAGCCAGCGTGCCATGCTCCTCGTCCAGGAACAGGCTGCTGCTGCCGGGAGCCGCCGCCAGCCGGCGAAAGACCATCAGGTCGTACCAGGAGGTGTAGTCGAACTGCGAGGGCAGCTGGTTGCTGAGCAGGTCGGAGACATGCAGATCGACCAGCGGCCCGCAGCCCCACTGGTGCAGCCGCGACTGCAGCACCGGCACGCCGACCTCGAACTCGCGCCGCGCGCTGGCGATCCAGACGAAGCCGCGCTCGGGCAGGCTGTCGGGCAGGGCGTCGAGCTCGGTGCAGGTCTCCGTGATCAGGAAGATCCGCATTGGAGGATGCGGACTCAGCCGCGCTGACGCAGCAGCCGTGCGGCCTCGAGCGCGAAGTAGGTCAGGATGCCGTCGGCGCCGGCGCGCTTGAAGGCCAGCAGCGACTCCATCATCACCGCGTCATGGTCGAGCCAGCCGTTCTGCGCGGCGGCCTTCAGCATCGCGTACTCGCCGCTGACCTGGTAGGCGAAGGTCGGCACGCGGAACTCGTCCTTCACCCGGCGCACGATGTCCAGGTACGGCATGCCGGGCTTGACCATCACCATGTCGGCGCCCTCGGCGATGTCGAGCGCCACCTCGCGCAGCGCCTCGTCGCTGTTGCCGGGGTCCATCTGGTAGACCTTCTTGTTGCTCTTGCCCAGGTTGCCGGCCGAGCCGACCGCATCGCGGAAGGGGCCGTAGAAGCTGCTCGCGTACTTGGCGCTGTAGGCCATGATGCGGGTGTGGATCAGGCGCCGGGCTTCGAGTGCCTCGCGGATCGCGCCGATGCGCCCGTCCATCATGTCGCTGGGCGCGACGATGTCGACGCCGGCCTCGGCCTGGGTCAGTGCCTGCTGCACCAGCACCTCGATGGTCTCGTCGTTGAGCACGTAGCCGGTCTCGTCGATCAGGCCGTCCTGGCCATGGCTGGTGTAGGGGTCGAGCGCGACGTCGGTCATTACGCCCAGATCGGGGAAGCGGCTTTTCAGTTCGCGCACCACCGTCGGTACCAGGCCCTCGGGGTTGCAGGCCTCGCGGCCGTCGGGCGTCTTGCCCTGCGGGCCCAGCACCGGGAACAGCGCCATCACCGGGATGCCCAGCTCGACGCACTGCTCGGCCACCGGCAGCAGCTGGTCGAGGCTGCGGCGCTGCACGCCCGGCATCGAGCCGACCTCCTGCACCTGACCCTGGCCCTCCAGCACGAAGACCGGATAGATCAGGTCGCTCGGGTGCAGGCGGTGCTCGCGCACCAGATCGCGGGTGAAGGCGTCACGGCGCAGGCGACGGGGGCGGTGCAGCGGATGGCGAGCGGAGGTCGGCATGGGCAGGATCGATGGAAGCGGAGGATTCGTGAGTTGCGGCACGCGGATCACGCGGCCTGCCAAGGCCTGCCAGTGTCGGCGAAGTCCTGCCGATCGCCTACACCATGCCCACCCGCAAAGCCACCGGGAGTCCCCGGGCATTGTCAAAACCGGGGGCGGTGTTAAGATTCATCCTGAATGACACGCCGCTCGGCGTTCATTCCCTGCTTTTCCTCCCTGAGCAGGTGCCTTACCGTGTTGACAGCGCTAAGGCTTCGAAGCCCCGGCACATGCCGGGGCTCTTTTTTTGTCTCGCCGCTTTTCAGCGATTCATCAGCGATTCAGCGCGACTGCAGGACGGGTGCAGCGCGACCCGGCGCCAGCGCCTGCGGCGGCACCGGCGCATCGATCGACACATCCACGCCTTCGTCGAGCCGGACCGGCTGGGTGGCGTGCAGCTCGTCGAACCAGGTGCTGCGTGGCGGATCGAGGTCGCGTGTGCCCGGGCGGCGTGCGCCGGCCTGTCCCAGCGGGTGGGTATCCGGGCCGGTGTCGACATGACGCTCGGCATCCTGGTCCTCGGGCAGCAGGGCCCGACGCACCGCCACCGGATCCGGCAGGACCGACTCGTTCCAGACATGCAGCGGAATGCCCGCGGCGCGCAGCACCCGCTCGACGCGCTGGTGGCGCTTGCGGGCTCGCTCGGATTCGGTCCTGTCGGCCTGGCGCACCTCGATGATGGCCACCACGTTCGAGGCGGCGTCGCACACCATCAGGTCGACGCAGACATGGCCGACACGGCGCAGCCATTCCACATACGACAGCCGCGTCGGCACCTTGATGAAGTGCGACAGCGGCACCTGCGCCAGGATCAGATGGCCGGGCATCGCGCGGCGCAGCACCTCCATCGCGCGCTGGTGGCGCACTGTCAGCACCCGGGTGGCCTCCGGCGGCCAGCCGATCACCGTGTCGACCGCATCGAGCGTGCGCGGCCGTCCCGGGCGGCTGGCCGGGGTGCCGCGCTGGGCGCGCAGACGCCAGACCAGCAGGGCGACGAGGATCAGGCCGCCCGCCAGAAGCAGTGCGCCATCGAGTGGGTTGGCAAGTAAAAAATCCATTCCGTCAAGCTATCCGTGCGCCTGCTTGACGTCAATCCCGCCGAGGGTGTGATGGATGTAACAGAAGTCGGGGTGGTGCCCAGGTCACCGATGTGGCGTTACAACTGTGAATCTTCGCTTGAAAACACCGCCGGGGGTTTTCAGGCCAACTCAGGCCCTGTCAGAACCCCATGCCGCCCATGCCTCCGCCCATGCCGGGCAGGCCCTTCTTGCCGCCGAAGCGTTTCATCATCTTCATCAGGCCGCCGCCCTTCATCTTCTTCATCATGCCCTGCATCTGCTCGAACTGGTTGAGCAGGCGGTTGACCTCCTGGACCTGCACGCCGGCGCCGGCGGCGATGCGGCGCTTGCGGCTGGCCTTGATCAGCTCGGGCTTGCGGCGCTCCAGCGGCGTCATCGAGCGGATGATGCCCTCCATGCGGCGCACGTCGCGCTCGGCCTTGTTCATGTCGGCCTGACCGGCCTTGGCGGCCAGCTCGGTCGGCAGCTTGTCGAGCAGGCCCGAGAGCCCGCCCATCTTCTTCATCTGGCTGATCTGGGCCAGGAAGTCGTCGAGGTCGAAGCCGCCGCCGCCCTTGACCTTCTCGGCGAGCTTCTGCGCGGCCTCGATGTCGACGCCCTTCTGGACCTCCTCGACCAGCGCGACGATGTCGCCCATGCCGAGCACGCGTCCGGCGTGGCGCTCGGCGTCGAAGACTTCCAGGCCGTCGATCTTCTCGCTGACGCCGGCGAACTTGATCGGCGCGCCGGTGATCTGGCGCACCGAGAGAGCCGCGCCGCCGCGGCTGTCGCCGTCGAGCTTGGTCAGCACGATGCCGGTCAGCGGCAGCGCTTCCTTGAAGGCGCGGGCGGTGTTGATCGCATCCTGGCCCTGCATCGCGTCGACCACGAACAGCGTCTCGACCGGGTCGAGCGTGGCGTGCAGGTCGCGGATCTCGGCCATCAGCGCCTCGTCGATCGCTAGGCGGCCGGCAGTGTCGACCAGCAGCACGTCGATGAAGTGCTTCTTCGCGTAGTCCAGCGCGGCCAGCGCGATGTCGCGCGGCTTCTGGTCGCCCGAGGAGGGGAACCACTCGCCGCCGGCCTGCTTGGTCACGGTCTTGAGCTGCTCGATGGCGGCCGGGCGGTAGACGTCGGCCGAGACGGTGAGCACCTTCTTCTTGCGGCGCTCGATCAGGTGGCGGGTCAGCTTGGCGGTGGTGGTGGTCTTGCCGGCGCCCTGCAGGCCGGCCATCAGGATGATCGCCGGCGGCTGGGTGGCCAGGTTCAGGTCGGCCACGCCCTCGCCCATGGTCGCGGCCAGCTCCTTGTGCACGATGCTGACCAGCACCTGGCCGGGCGTGAGCGAATTGGCGACCTCGGCGCCGAGCGCGCGCTCCTTGACGCGGGCGATGAAGTCGCGCACCACCGGCAGCGCCACGTCGGCCTCCAGCAGCGCCATGCGCACCTCGCGCAGCATGTCCTGCACGTTCGATTCGGTGATGCGGGCCTGGCCCCGCATCGTCTTGACCATGCGTGACAGGCGTTCAGAAAGAGCGGAGGCCATCGGGTGTCCCGGGTAAGGAGGATAAGTACACTGTGCGGGTGATTCTATCGACCCCCATGTCCCTCGGACTGACCCCGTGGCTGGTGCCGTCGCTGGCGGCGCTGGCGGGCTATCTGCTGGCGATGCGCCCGGGCGAGCGGCCCTGGCGGGTCCGGCTGCTGCCGCTGGCCTGGCTGGCGCACGGTCTGGCCGGCGTGCTGCATCTCTTCGGCATCGGCGAGCCTGGCCAGGGCGTGCGCTTCGGCTTCGCGCCGGCACTGGCGGCCACCGCCTGGCTGGTGATCGGCCTGCATGCGCTCGAGAGCCGCTTCGTGCCGGTGCCCGGGGTGCGGCGCTGGCTGGCGCTGGCCGGGCTGATGACCCTGGCGCTGGCGATGCTGTTTCCCGGCGAGGGCCTGCGCTCGAGCTCGCCCTGGGCGCCGCTGCACTGGATGATGGGCCTGGCCTCCTACGGCCTGGTGGCGGCCGCGGTGCTGCACGCGGCCTGGCTGGACCGGGCCGAGCGCCAGATGCGCGACCGCTCCCGCGCCCGGCTCGAGGCGCCTGCCGGCGCCATCGGCCTGCCGCTCCTGACGCTGGAGCGGCTGACCTACCGCTTCGTCGCCGCCGGCTTCGTGATGCTGACGCTGGCGCTGCTGCTGGGCGCGTGGTTCACGCCGGTCTGGCACTGGGACCACAAGACGGTGTTCTCCCTGTTGGGCTGGGTGGTGCTGGCCGGGCTGATGGCCGGGCGGCAGTTCTTCGGCTGGCGCGGCCGGCGCGCCACCCGCTGGCTCTATGCGGGCAGCGTGCTGCTGCTGCTGGCCTATGTGGGGTCGCGCTTCGTGCTGGAGGTGCTGCTGCAGCGCCTGCCGGCCAGCGCCTGACCGGACCGCCTCCTTCCCGAACCCGACGACGACACGCACTCCTTCACCATGCTGGGCAAGCTGCTGCTGATCATTCTGGCCGTTCTCGGCATCGTGTGGCTGCTGCGTGGTGCGCGTCGCACTGGGGGCGACGCTGACCGGACTTCGCGCGCGCCGCAGGACGCCGGGGCGCTGCAGCCGATGGCGCGTTGCGCGCATTGCGGCTTGCATCTGCCCCAGGCCGAGGCGCTGCTCCACGACGGCCAGGCCTACTGCGGCCGGCTGCACCGTCTGGCCGGTCCGCGTGCGCCCTACGGGCGGCGCTGAGGCGGTGCCGGGGCGGGCATGACGGGCGGGCAGGGTCAGCAGCGTCGGCGGGGGCGCCACGGCGGCATCTGGTTCCAGACCATGGTGCTGGGGGCCGAGCGCACCGGCCCGCTCGACGCTGATCTCGACACCGACCTGTCGCCCGACACCCGGCCTGGACCGAGCACCGCCCCGGCCGCTTCCGAGGCGGGCGAGCCGGTGCGACCCTTCGTGCGACGGGGCCCGCAGACGCCGCCGGCCGCTGCCGAGACGCCGGGGCCGGCCGCGCCCGACAGCCCGCCCCGGCCGCGCAGCGAGCCGCCGGCGCCGCTGCTGCGGCTGTTCCGCGCCTTCTCGATCGCCCGGCTGCTGCTGGGGCTGCTGCTGCTGGGCATCCAGGGCCTGGTGGTCTTCTATCTGGGCGGGCGGGCGCAGTGGCCGACGCTGGCCGTCTGCGCGCTGCAGGTGGCCGCCGCGGTGGCGGTGCTGGCCTGGCCGGTGCCGCCGGACGGCTACATGGCGATTTCCGGCCGGCTGCGCGGGCGCTGGGCGCTGGCGACGGTGGCGGTGGACCTGATCGCCTTCACGCTGCTGCTGTCGCTGAGCGGGCCGTCGGTCAACGCGGTGGCGCTCTACATGCTGCCGGTGCTGATGGCCGCCACGCTGATGCCACGCCGCCCGGCGCTGGGTGTGGCCTCGCTGGTCGTGCTGCTGATGCTGGCCGCGGCCTGGTGGGGCACCGACACCCCGGCCGAGCTGGCCGCCGCGATGATGCATGCCGGCATCGCCGGCGGCGGCGTGATGACCGTCGCGGCGCTGGCCGGCGAGCTGGCCGACCGGCTGGCGCGTCAGGAGCTGGCCGCGCGCAACACGCTCGAGCTGGCGCGCCAGCAGGCGCGGCTGAACCGGCTGATGATCGAGGAGATCCAGGACGGGGTGATGGTCGCCGATCGCCACGGGCGGGTGCAGGCGGCCAATCCGGCCGCGCTGCAGCTCATCGGGCTGCCGGAGGGCGGGCGCTTCGAGGCCTTCGGGCTCGACCGGTCGCCGAGCTGGGCGCCGCTGCAGCAGGCGCTGGCGCAGGCCTTCGCCGAGGGCGCCTGGCCCGAGGCAGGCCGCGAGCTGAGCCTGCGCCTGCCCGGCCCGGGCGGCGACGAGCGCCAGGCCCAGGAGCGGCCGCTGCGCCTGCGCATGCGCTTCGCCCGGCGCCGCACCCGTCCGGGCGAGGCGCTGTGCGTGCTCTTCCTGGAGGATGTGCGCACGCTGCGCGCCCGCGAGCGCCAGGAGCGGCTGGCGGCGATGGGCCGGGTCTCGGCCGGCATCGCGCACGAGATCCGCAATCCGCTGGCGGCCATCGCCCAGGCCAACGCGCTGCTGGCCGAGGAGCTGCTCGACCCGGCGCAGCAGCGCCTGGCGCGCATCGTCGCCGACAACGTGGTGCGGCTGCAGCGCATCGTCGACGATGTGGCCGAGGTCTCGCCGGGCGCGCCGCGCGAGGCGCCGGTGATCGATCTCGGCGCCCAGGTCAGCGCGCTGTGCGCCGACTGGTCGCGCACCGCCGGCATCCGGGCCGACCGCGACGCGGTGCTGTTCGTCGATGCCGGCGACCAGCCGCTGCCGGTGCGCTTCGACATCGAGCATCTGCGCCGGGTGCTGGTCAATCTGCTCGACAACGCGCTGCGCCACGGCAGCGGCCAGCCGCATGCGGTCTGGGTGCGCGCCTGCGCACGGCCGCAAGGCCTGGTCGAGCTGTCGGTGGCCAGCGACGGCGCGGTGATCGCGCCCGATGTCGAGCCGCATCTCTTCGAGCCCTTCTTCTCGACACGCAGCCGCGGCACCGGCCTGGGCCTGTACATCTGCCGCGAGCTGTGCGGGCGCTACCGCGCCGCGATCGAGTTCCGTCCGCGCGGCCCCGGCGCGCGCCACCGCAATGTCTTCGTCGTCACCATGCCGCGGGTCGCGCTGGCTTCGGGCGCGACGATGCTTCCTGCCGCCGCCCCATGACTCCGCCCCTGGTTGCCGCCGCGCCGCGCCTGCTGGTCGTCGATGACGAGCCCGATCTGCGCACCCTCTACGAGCTGGCGCTGCTGCGCGAGGGCTACGACATCGAGACGGCAGACTGCGTCGAGGAGGCCTGGGCGCTGCTGCAGGCCGCTCGCTTCGATGCCGTCATCACCGACATGCGCCTGCCCGACGGCAACGGGCTGGAGCTGCTGCGCCGGCTCGAGCAGGCCGGCCGGCCCGAGAAGACGCTGGTCATCACCGCCTACGGCTCGGCCGAGAACGCGGTGCTGGCGCTCAAGGCCGGTGCCTTCGACTATCTGACCAAGCCGGTCGACCTGCGCCAGTTCCGCAGCGTCGTGGCCTCGGCGCTCGGGCGGGTGCCGGCGCCGCCGCGTGCCACCGCGGCCGTGATGGGGATCATGGGCGCCGCCGTGCTGGCGGCCCCGCCGGTCGCGGCGCTGCAGCGCCTGTCGGGCGGCTCGGCGGTGATGGGCCAGGTGCGCGAGCTGGTGACCAAGGTGGCGCGCAGCATGGCGCCGGTGCTGGTGCACGGCGAGTCCGGCACCGGCAAGGAGCTGGTGGCCCGCGCGGTCCATCAGGTCAGTCACCGCGCCGCCCAGCCCTTCGTCGCGGTCAACTGCGGCGCGATTCCCGAGCCCCTGCTCGAGGCCGAGTTCTTCGGCTACCGCAAGGGCGCCTTCACCGGCGCCAGCGAGGACCGCGAAGGCTTCTTCCAGGCCGCCAGCGGCGGCACGCTCTTTCTCGACGAGATCGGCGAGCTGCCGCTGGCGATGCAGAGCAAGCTGCTGCGCGCGATCCAGGAGCGCGCGGTGCGCCCGGTCGGCGCCACCGCCGAGCAGGTGCTCGACGTGCGCATCATCAGCGCGACGCACCGCGATCTCGAGGCCGAGGTGCGTGCCGGGCGCTTTCGCCAGGATCTGTACTACCGCCTCAACGTCATCCAGGTGCGGGTGCCGCCGCTGCGCGAGCGGCTCGACGACCTGCCGCTGCTGTGCGAGACGGTGCTGGCGCGCATCGCCGCCGAGTCCGGCCTGACGACGGTGCCCCGGCTGACGCCGTCGGCCCTGGCCCGGCTGGCCCGGCACGACTTTCCCGGCAATGTGCGCGAGCTCGAGAATCTGCTGCACCGGGTGGTGGCGCTGTCGGGCGGCGGCCGGGTCGATGTCGACGATCTCGGGCTGCCGGGCGCGTGCGTGTCGGATGCGCCGGCCGTGCCGCCGGCTGCCGTGCCTGCCGGGCGCACGGGTCCGACGGGTCTGGTGGGTCCGACGGGCGAGCCCCCGTTGCCCGCGGACCTGATGGCCCATCTCGACGAGGTCGAGCGCGAGGTCCTGGTGCGCGCGCTGGCGCTGCACCGTGGCAATCGCACCGCCGCCGCCGCCGCCATCGGCCTGACGCTGCGCCAGATGCGCTACCGCATGAGCCGGCTGGGCGTGCAGGCCGCCGGCGACGGCAGCGAGGGCAGCGACGAGGGCGAGGAGGGCGGCGCATGAGCCCGGTTGCCGTCCGGCGTCGCCAGCCTGCGCCGACGCCCGTCTCGCCCTGGCAGGACGGCTGGCACCGCGACGCGCGTCGGGTGCCGAGCCCGAACTTCGGGCCGCGTCCCCCGGGTCGGGCGGTCGCGCTGGCGATCATTCATTCGATCAGCCTGCCGCCCGGCCGCTACGGCGGCGACGCGATCGAGCGGCTGTTCACCAACCGGCTCGACCGGGAGGCGCACCCGTATTTCGCCGGTCTGGCCGGGCTGGAGGTGTCGGCGCATTTCCTGATCCGCCGCGACGGCGAGCTGGTGCAGTTCGTGCCGGTGGACGGGCGCGCCTGGCATGCCGGGCGCTCGTCGTGGCGCGGCGTCGACAACTGCAACGACCACTCGCTGGGCATCGAGCTCGAGGGCCTGGAAGGACACGCTTTCCGCGCCGCGCAGTACCGGGCGCTGGCGCGGCTGCTGCGGCAGGCCGCGCAGGCCTGGCCGATTCTCGAGGCGGTCGGCCATGAGCATGTCGCGCCCGGGCGCAAGCAGGATCCGGGCGCGGGCTTCGACTGGCGCCGACTGGCGCGCCACCTCGGCGCACGCAAGCCGCTCCTGCCGGTCCTGTCAAGAGGCATGTGAACTGAGGAACACTAGCCATAGTGTTTTGCAGATCGCAGCACACTACAGCTAGTGTTATGCTCGCGTCCGTCGCGGCTGCGGGCTCTCCGCAGAACGGCCGCGCGTCCCGCACAGCAGAGCCAGAACCACTCCCCATTCCACCGTCCAGGACGGCCCGCCACAGGCAGGTCGACCGGGGCGGCGCATTGCCGACGACGACCGCCTGACGTCCTCAGGGAACGAACCCAGGAAGACTCCATGTCCATGCAGACCACCGACTTCAGCTCCATCGATCCGACCTCGACCGCCCCGACCGCGCCGTCGGCCTCCGCCTACGCCGGCTACCAGATCATCCGCCGCAACGGCGCGGTGGTCGCGTTCGAGCCGCACAAGATCGCGGTGGCGCTGATGAAGGCCTTCCTGGCGGTGCGCGGCGCGCAGGGCGCGGCCTCGGCCAGCGTGCGCGAGACGGTCGACGTGCTGACCGAGTCGGTGGTGCGCGCGCTGCTGCGCTCGCGCCCGAGCGGCGGCACCTTCCACATCGAGGACGTGCAGGATCAGGTCGAGCTGGGCCTGATGCGCGGCAGCCACCATGATGTGGCACGTGCCTATGTGCTGTACCGCGAGCGCCGCGCGCAGGAACGCCTGAGCCAGGGCCGCGCGCCGGCGCAGGCGCCGGCCGACGTCGTCGTGCAGGACCACGGCCAGCGCAAGCCGCTGGACAAGGGCGGCCTGCAGGCGCTGGTCGAGTCGGCCTGCGCCGGCCTGGGCGAGGAGGTCACCGCCGCGCCGGTGCTGGCCGAGACGCGCCGCAACCTGTATGACGGCGTGCCGGTCGAGGAGGTCTACAAGGCCGCGATCCTGGCCGCGCGCACGCTGATCGAGAAGGACCCGGGCTACACCCGCGTCACCGCCCGCCTGCTGATGCACACCATCCGCCGCGAGGTGCTGGGCGACGACGTGACCCAGGCCGAGATGAGCCAGCGCTACCCGCTGTATTTCCCCGAGTTCGTGCGTCGTGGCGTCGAGGCCGAGCTGCTCGACGAGCGCCTGCTGCAGTTCGACCTGCCGCGCCTGGGCGCCGCGCTGCGTCCCGAGCGCGACATGAACTTCGACTACCTCGGCCTGCAGACGCTGTACGACCGCTACTTCCTGCATGTCCGCAAGGCCCGCATCGAGCTGCCGCAGGCCTTCTTCATGCGCGTGGCCATGGGCCTGGCGCTCAACGAGGTCGACCGCGAGTCGCGCGCGATCGAGTTCTACGAGGTGCTGTCCTCGTTCGACTTCATGTCGTCCACGCCGACGCTGTTCAACGCCGGCACGCGCCGCTCGCAGCTGTCGAGCTGCTACCTGACCACGGTGCCCGACGATCTGGATGGCATCTACGAGGCGATCAAGGACAACGCGCTGCTGAGCAAGTTCGCCGGCGGCCTGGGCAACGACTGGACCCCGGTGCGCGCGCTGGGCTCGCACATCAAGGGCACCAACGGCGAGTCGCAGGGCGTCGTGCCCTTCCTGAAGGTGGTCAACGACACGGCGGTGGCCGTGAACCAGGGCGGCAAGCGCAAGGGCGCCGTCTGCGCCTACCTGGAGACCTGGCACCTCGACATCGAGGAGTTCCTGGAGCTGCGCAAGAACACCGGCGACGACCGCCGCCGCACCCACGACATGAACACCGCGAACTGGATTCCGGACCTGTTCATGAAGCGCGTGATGGAGGGCGGCGAGTGGACGCTGTTCAGCCCGTCGACCTGCCCGGACCTGCATGACCTGTTCGGCACCGCCTTCGAGCGCGCCTACGCCGCCTACGAGGAGAAGACCCGCTCCGGCGAGATCAAGCTCTTCAAGCGCGTGCGTGCGGTCGACCTGTGGCGCAAGATGCTGACGATGCTGTTCGAGACGGGCCATCCGTGGATCACGTTCAAGGACGCCTGCAACCTGCGCTCGCCGCAGCAGCATGTCGGCGTGGTGCACTCGAGCAACCTCTGCACCGAGATCACGCTCAACACCAATGCCCAGGAGATCGCGGTCTGCAACCTCGGCTCGGTCAATCTGGCGCATCACCTGACCACCGGCGCGGACGGCGCCAAGGTGCTCGACCAGGCCAAGCTGAAGAAGACGGTGTCGGTGGCGATGCGCATGCTCGACAACGTCATCGACATCAACTACTACGCGGTGGCCAAGGCGCGCAACTCGAACCTGAAGCACCGCCCGGTCGGCCTGGGCCTGATGGGCTTCCAGGACGCGCTCTACCAGCTGCGCGTGCCCTACGCCTCGCAGGCGGCGGTGGAGTTCGCCGACCGCTCGATGGAGGCGATCTGCTATCACGCCTACTGGGCCTCGACCGAGCTGGCGGCCGAGCGCGGCCGCTACGCCACCTACGACGGCTCGCTGTGGTCCAAGGGCATCCTGCCGCTGGACTCGCTCAAGCTGCTGGCCGAGGCGCGCGGCGGCTATGTCGAGGCCGACACCTCCTCGACGCTGGACTGGGAGGCGCTGCGCCTGCGCATCCGCGACAACGGCATGCGCAACTCCAACTGCGTGGCCATCGCGCCGACGGCGACCATCTCGAACATCATCGGCGTGGACGCCTCGATCGAGCCGTGCTTCGGCAACCTCTCGGTCAAGTCGAACCTGTCGGGCGAGTTCACCGTGGTCAACGAGTACCTGGTGCGCGACCTGAAGAAGCTGGGCCTGTGGGATGACATCATGGTCATGGACCTGAAGCATTTCGACGGCTCGCTGCGCCGCATCGACCGCGTGCCCGAGGAGCTCAAGCAGCTCTACGCGACCGCCTTCGAGGTCGAGCCGCGCTGGCTGGTCGAGGCCGCCTCGCGTCGCCAGAAGTGGATCGACCAGGCGCAGAGCCTGAACATCTACATGGCCGGCGCCTCGGGCAAGAAGCTCGACGAGACCTACAAGCTCGCCTGGATCCGCGGCCTGAAGACCACCTACTACCTGCGCACGATGGGCGCCACGCACGCCGAGAAGTCGACCGGCCGCGCCGGCCAGCTCAACGCCGTCAGCGCCGGTGGCAGCAGCACCGGCCAGAGCGCGATGGAGAAGGCCGCCGCCGCCGCGCAGGCGCAGATGGCCGCCGCCAGCGCCGCCTCGACGCCGGCCACCGACGTCAAGTTCTGCGCCATCGACGACCCCGGCTGCGAAGCCTGCCAGTGATCGCCCGGCATCGCCGGCGCCTCATGCGCGCCGCAGCGATGCCCCCGCTGCCACGGTCCATGACCCCGTGGTGAAACCGGTCCGCGCACCTCGCATTTCGCCGAAGAAATGCTTGGTGTTTGCGGGCAAGGTTCCGATAATTCACCCCCACTAGGAAGTCAGACATGTCAGACATGCTGGACTGGGACGACACCCCTCTCTCCACGCTCACTCCCCCGAACACGAACGCGTCGAATCTTGACGGCGCCGGCTCGGCAGCGACCGTCACTGCTGACGAAGGCGCCAGCCAGCGCCGCGTCAACATCGCCGACAAGCGCATCATCAACGGCCAGACGGACGTCAACCAGCTCGTCCCGTTCAAGTACAAGTGGGCCTGGGACAAGTACCTCGCCACCTGCGCCAACCACTGGATGCCGCAGGAAGTGAACATGAGCCGCGACATCGCGCTCTGGAAGGACCCGAACGGCCTGAGCGACGACGAGCGCCGCATCATCAAGCGCAACCTCGGCTTCTTCGTGACCGCCGACTCGCTGGCGGCCAACAACATCGTGCTGGGCACCTACCGCCACATCACCGCCCCGGAGTGCCGCCAGTTCCTGCTGCGCCAGGCCTTCGAGGAGGCGATCCACACGCACGCCTACCAGTACATCGTCGAGTCGCTGGGCCTGGACGAGAGCGAGATCTTCAACGCCTACCACGAGGTGCAGTCCATCCGTGACAAGGACGAGTTCCTGATCCCGTTCATCGACGCGATCATGGATCCGAACTTCGTCACCGGCACGCCCGAGACGGACCGCACGCTGCTGAAGTCGCTGATCGTCTTCGCCTGCCTGATGGAAGGCCTGTTCTTCTACGTCGGCTTCACGCAGATCCTCGCTTTGGGCCGCCAGAACAAGATGACCGGTGCCGCTGAGCAGTACCAGTACATCCTGCGCGACGAGTCGATGCACTGCAACTTCGGCATCGACCTGATCAACGCGATCAAGCTCGAGAACCCGCACCTGTGGACGGCCGATTTCCGCGAGGAGATCAAGGCGCTGTTCCTGAAGGCGGTCGACCTCGAATACCGCTACGCCGAGGACACCATGCCGCGTGGCGTGCTGGGCCTGAACGCGTCGATGTTCAAGGGCTACCTGCGCTTCATCGCCAACCGCCGCGCGACCCAGATCGGTCTCGACGAGCTCTTCCCGAACGAGGAAAACCCCTTCCCGTGGATGAGCGAGATGATCGATCTGAAGAAGGAGCGCAACTTCTTCGAGACCCGCGTGATCGAGTATCAGTCGGGCGGCGCCCTGTCCTGGGACTGAGTCCTGCCGTGCTGCTGCCGTCGGTCGTCCGCCTCTCGAGACTTTCCCATTCACGGCCCCGGGCGTCTGTGCTGAACAGCTGCGCGGACCGAGGATCACCCCCGGCTCCTGCGCCTGCGGCCAGCCGGGTGCGCAATGTCAATCTCATCTAGGAGAACTGTGATGGCAACGAAGAAGACGGCTGCGGCCCCGAAGGCTGTCGCGGCAACCCCGGCCGCCGCACCGGCCGAGAAGCCGGCCCGCAAGACCACGAAGAAGGCAGCCGCTCCGGCCGTCGTCGAGACGGTCGCTGCAGCACCTGCCCCGGCGCCTGCCCCGGCCCCGGTGGTCGAGGAGGCCAAGCCGGTCGCCAAGAAGGCTGCGGCCAAGAAGGCCACGCCGAAGCCGGCGCTGAAGAAGGCTGCCGCCGCCCCGGTCGTCGCCGAGCCGGCCCCGGCACCCGCCCCGGCCCCGGTGGTCGAGGAGGCCAAGCCGGCCGCCAAGAAGGCCGCGGCCAAGAAGGCCACGCCGAAGCCGGCGCTGAAGAAGGCGGCCGCCCCGGTCGCCGCCGAGCCGGCTCCGGTGCCCGCCCCGGCCCCGGTGGTCGAGGAAGCCAAGCCGGCCGCCAAGAAGGCCGCGGCCAAGAAGGCCACGCCGAAGCCGGCGCTGAAGAAGGCCGCCGCCCCGGTCGCCGCCGAGCCGGCCCCGGCGCCCGCCCCGGCTCCGGTGGTCGAGGAAGCCAAGCCGGCCGCCAAGAAGGCTGCGGCCAAGAAGGCCACGCCGAAGCCGGCGCTGAAGAAGGCGGCCGCCCCGGTCGTCGCCGAGCCGGCACCGGCACCCGCCCCGGCCCCAGTGGTCGAGGAAGCCAAGCCGGCGAAGAAGGCTGCGGCCAAGAAGGCCACGCCGAAGCCGGCGCTGAAGAAGGCGGCCGCCCCGGTCGTCGCCGAGCCGGCACCGGCACCCGCCCCGGCCCCAGTGGTCGAGGAAGCCAAGCCGGCGAAGAAGGCTGCGGCCAAGAAGGCCACGCCGAAGCCCGCGCTGAAGAAGGCCGAGCCGGCGAAGAAGGCCGCGAAGAAGAGCGCCACCGCCGCCGCGCCGTCGACGACCGCCAAGACGACGCTGAACCCGAAGGCCGCCTGGCCCTTCCCGACCGGCGAAAAGCCGTGATCGCGGCCTGACCGGGAGCCTTGGCTTCCAGCCTGACGAAGCCCGGCCCTGGCCGGGCTTTTTCATGCCTCAGCCGGAAAAGAGCCGGCGGAAGTCGGCCAGCACCCGTGTGACGTCGACGCCGGTGCAGGCCTGCTGCTCGGGCTGCGCGTCCCAGTCGGTGGCGGGAAACTGGCTGCCGCGCACGCGCTGGATGGTCTGGCCGGCCGCCATTCCCTCGGTCACCACCCGCACCGCGCCGGGTCGGCGCACGAAGGCCGAGGCGTCCAGCGCGCAGGCCACCGCGGTGGCGTCATGGCAGCAGATGCCGCCGCCGGTGCGGAATTCGTAGAAGGCCTCGTAGAAGCGGGTGATGTCGCGGATGAAGGCGCCGTGCGCGCCGCCCTGCGCGCCCAGTTCGTCGAGGTAGGCGGTCGTCATCACCACCTCGTGCGTCACGTCCAGGCCGACGAAGGTCACCGGCCACGGTGCTGTGGCGACGAGGTCGGCTGCGTGCGGGTCGTTGAAGATGTTGGCCTCGGCCACCGGCGACATGTTGCCGCCGTGGCCGTGCGTGCCGAAGGCGCCGCCCATCAGCACCACCTCGCGCACATGGCGGGGCAGCTCGGGGTCGAGCTGCAGCGCCAGCGCCAGGTTGGTCAGCGGCCCGACCGGCACCAGCACCAGCTCGCCCGAATGCTGGCGCGCCATCTCGACGATGAACTGCGCCGCCGGCCGCGGATCGAGCGCACCGGCCGGCTCGGGCAGCACGACGTTGCCCAGGCCGTTGGCGCCATGGACGAAGTCGGCAAAGTCACCGGCCGGCTTCACCAGCGGCCGCGCCGCGCCGCGCGCCACCGGGACGTGGTCGATGCCGAAGCGCTCGCGCAGCGCCAGCGCGTTGCGGGTGGTCCGCTCGATCGGCACATTGCCGAACACGGTGGTGATGCCGATCAGCTCGGCGCGCGGGTCGAGCGCCAGCATCGCCAGCGCCATCGCGTCGTCGATGCCCGGATCGGTGTCGAAGAGGATGCGGGTGCGGTTCACGGGGTGTCTCCCTGAAGGGGCTGGGCGGCGACGAGGCGATCGACCTCGGCGGCCGTGGGCATGGCCGACTGGGTGCCGAGCCGGGTGACGGCCAGCGCGGCGGCGGCCTGGGCGCGCACCAGCGCCTCGCGCAGCGGTCGGCCGGCGGCCAGCGCGGCGGCCAGCGCGCCGACCACCGTGTCGCCGGCGCCGGTGGTGTCGACCGCCTGGACCCGCGGCGCCGGCAGCGCCAGCGTGCCCTCGGGGCCGGCCAGCACCAGGCCCTCGGCGCCGAGCGTCACCAGCACCTGGCGCGGGCCGCGCTGGCGCAGCCGCTCGGCGACCTCGCGCGCCTCGGTCGGGCCGGGCACAGGCATGCCGGCCAGCGCCGCCGCCTCGATCTCGTTGACCACCAGCCAGTCGAGCTGGCCGAGCAGCGCGTCGTCCAGCGGCTGCACCGGCGCGGCGTTGAGCACCGTGATCGCGCCGGCCTCGCGCGCGATCGTCAGCGCCTCGGTCACCGCGTCGAGCGGGCATTCGAGCTGCGCGACCACCACGCGCGCCTGGCGCAGCCGCCCGGCCTGAGCGCGCACCCGCTCAGGGGTCAGCGCGTGGTTGGCGCCGGCAATGACGACGATGCTGTTCTCGCCGTCGGGCATCAGCAGGATGGCGGCGGTGCCGCTGGGCATGCCCGCGATGCGCTCGACCGCGCCGGTGTCGATGCCGTCGGCCTGCAGCGCCGCGAGCAGCGCGGCGCCGTGGGCGTCCTGCCCGACCGCGCCCAGCATCGCCACCCGGGCGCCCTGGCGCGCGGCGGCCACCGCCTGGTTGGCGCCCTTGCCGCCGCCGTCGGTGTCGAAGCCGCTGCCGGTCAGCGTCTCGCCGGGTGCGGGCAGGCGCGGCGTGCGGATGCGCAGGTCCATGTTCAGGCTGCCGACCACCAGCACGTCGGCGGCAGTCGCGGCAAAAGGCTCACTCATCGGCGTCTCCTGGATCGCGGCATCAGGGCGGGGCAGGGCGCCGGGCTGCCGCGGTCAGCGCGGCAGCGGCCGACCTCAGAACGGCCAGGCGCCGTAATGCTGCTCGAACTGCGCGCGGATCTCCTCGCGCGTCGGACGGTGATTCTGACAGCCCTGCACCGCGATCTTGATCGAGCCCAGCACGCTGCCCAGGCGCGCGCCGTCGAGCAGCGGGCGGCCGGTGGCCATCGCCAGCAGCAGGCCGGCGCGGTAGGCGTCGCCGCAGCCGGTCGGGTCCTTGACGGCCGCGGCCGGCACCGGCGCGATGGCGTGCTCGGTGCCCTTCTGCCAGACGATCGATCCCTCGGCGCCGCGGGTGACGATCAGCGTGTCGACCCGCGCGGCCAGCTCGGCCAGCGTCAGGCCGGTCTTGTCGCAGATCAGCTCGGCCTCGTAGTCGTTGCAGACCAGCACCGGCGCGCGGTCGATCATTTCCAGCAGCTGCTCGCCGCTGAACAGCACGATGTTCTGGCCGGGATCGAGGATGAAGGGCAGGCCGGCCTCGGCCATCTCGCGGCTGTGCTGCTGCATCGCGTCGGGCGCGTCCGGGCCGACCAGGCCGACCGCGACCTCGCCGGCCTCGGCCAGCGCGATCTCGGCCGAGCGACCCATCGCGCCAGGGTGGAAGCCGGCGAGCTGGTTGTTCGACAGGTCGGTGACGATGAAGCACTGCGCGGTGTAGCTGTCGGCGGCGACGCGGATGGCGCGCTGGTCGATGCCGCAGCGCTGGTAGTGCTCGCGGTAGGGGCCGAAGTCGTCGCCGACCATGCCCATCGGCACCGCCTCGCCGCCGAGCAGCGCGTAGTTGTAGGCGATGTTGCCGGCGCAGCCGCCGTACTCGCGGCGCATGCGCGGCGACAGGAAGGACAGGTTGATCTTGTGGATCTGGTCCGGAAGGATGTGGTCGGTGAACTGGCCCTCGAACACCATGATGGTGTCGTAGGCGATCGAGGCGGCGATGGCGGCGCGGGTGCTCATGCTCATGGGTCGCGGTCAGCGGCAGGGGAGGGAGGGCCGGCGCGGCGCAGGCCGGGCGCGGAAGTGGCCGCGAGAATACCGCAGCGTCTGCCAGGCGGTCGGCTGAAACGGTGGTCAGGGGGCGGGGTGTTCTTCGGGCGCCGGCCTCGACGCCGGTGGCACGGGGTATGCCCAAAAAAGAAGGGAGGCGGGACGTGGAAACCGGGTGCTCGCTCTCTCAGGCCCGGATCGCCCGCCTCCCTGGGACTGGACCCAGTCCCCAAGGCTTCTCTGAGGAGGAGTTGCTCGGACGCGGACCTTCAGCGCGCAGGCAGCGCAGGCGCGGGGGCCTGCGAGACGGTGGGCTCGGGCGCGACATCATGGGCGATGTCGGCACCGGCAAAGGCGCTGAAGGCGAAGATGAGGGCGGCTGCGGTGAGCCATTCGGACCAGCGGAACTTCATGTCGGACTCCGTTTGAAGCCTAATCGCCAGCGCAGCGTACGCCCGGGCGCTGCGGTCCGCTGCGTCAGGTTGCAACGGTGACGGCGCTGTGCGGCAGAAGTTCACGCATTCTTGCGACTGCTTGCGCTTGCGATGTTTCCGACAGGTTTCCGCGGCGTGTCAGCAGAGCATCAGCGGGCGCGGGCGAGCACCGGCGTGTCGTCTGGCGGCGAGACGGCGGCCCCGGCGCTCAGGGCCAGGGCCAGGGCAGCGGCGGCAAGCCAGTCGGTCCAGCGGGGTTTCATGGGGGATCCTTGCGAGATGGCGGACAGCCAATAGTCGCAAGGCGAGGCCGGTCCGCATCAGCGGATGAATGCGGGCAACCGGACCCAGAAAAGTCGATGCGGGAAACGGCTCAGTTCATGGGGCCGGTGCGTTGGGCGCGTCCCGCCAGGCCGCGCGGCACGGCGGCCAGCAGCCGGCGCGTGTAGTCCTGGCTCGGTGCGGCCAGCAGCGCGCGGGTCTCGCCCTGCTCGACGACGCGGCCGTCCTTCATCACCAGCAGCTCGTCGGCCATGAAGCGCACGACGGCCAGGTCGTGGCTGATGAAGACATAGGCCAGGCCCAGCTCGTCCTGCAGGTCCTTGAGCAGGTTGAGCACCTGGGCCTGCACCGAGACGTCCAGCGCCGAGACCGCCTCGTCGAGCACCAGCACCTCGGGCGAGAGCGTCAGCGCGCGCGCGATGGCGATGCGTTGGCGCTGGCCGCCGGAGAACTCGTGCGGGTACTTGCCGAACGCCGTGGCGTCCAGCCCGACGCGCTCGAGCAGCGCCAGCGCCCGGCCCTCGCGCTCGCGGTCGTCGGTGCCGAGGGCGTGGATCTGCATCGGCTCCAGCAGCGTCTGGCCGATGGTGAAGCGCGGGTTCAGCGACGCGTACGGGTTCTGGAACACGATCTGGATGCGCCGGCGCAGCGCCTGCCGCGCCGGGCCCTGGTGTGCGAACAGGTCCTCGCCGTCGAACAGCACCTGCCCGGCGCTGGCCTCGTGCAGCCGCAGCAGCGTCAGGCCCATCGTCGTCTTGCCCGAGCCGGATTCGCCGACCACGCCCAGCGTGCGCCCGCGCCGCAGCCGGAAGCTCACCTCCTGCACCGCCTTGAACTCGCGCCGGCGCCACAGGCCCTCGCGGAAGAAGAAGGACTTGCCCAGGCCGCGCGCCTCGATCAGCACCGGCGCGTCGTCGGCCGATTCGGGGCGGGGGCGGCGGGCCGGGGCGGGCGCGCGGCCGGCGAGGTGGTCGTCGATGACCGCCAGTCGGGGGGTGTCGCTGTCGAGCGCCGGCCGGCAGGCCAGCAGCGCGCGGGTGTAGGCGTCCTGCGGCGCGGTGAAGATCGCCTCGACCGGGCCCTGCTCGCGCACCTGGCCGTGGCGCATCACCACCACCCGGTCGGCGATCTCGCCGACCACGCCGAGGTCGTGGCTGATGAACAGCAGGCTCATGCGCCGCTCGCGCTGCACCCGCTCCAGCAGCTCCAGGATCTGGCGCTGGATGGTGACGTCGAGCGCGGTGGTCGGCTCGTCGGCGATCAGCAGGCGCGGCTCGCAGGCCAGCGCCATGGCGATCATCACCCGCTGCTGCTGCCCGCCCGAGAGCTCGTGCGGATAGGCCGACAGCCGCCGGCGCGGCTCGGGCAGGCCGACCTCGGCGAGCAGCTCCTCGGCCCGCGCCAGCGCGGCGCGCCGGCTCAGGCCCAGGTGCAGCCGCAGCGGCTCGGCGATCTGCGAGCCCACCGTGAAGACCGGGTTCAGCGAGCCCATCGGGTCCTGGAACACGCAGGCGATCTGGCGCCCGCGCAGGCGCCGCAGCTCGGCCGGCGTCGCGCCGAGCAGGTCGCGACCGTCCCAGAGGATGCGCCCGCTGCGCTCGGCGTTGTCGGGCAGCAGGTTCAGGATCGACATCGCCGTGACGCTCTTGCCCGAGCCGGACTCGCCGACCAGCGCGACGGTGGTCTCGGCCGGGATGTCGAGGTGCAGGCCGCTGCCGGGCGCCTCGCCGCCGACCGCGCGGCCCCAGCGCGGCGCGCTGCCCGGCCCCGCCTCGCGGCCGAGGCGAAAGCGCACCCGCAGGTCCTCGATGCGCAGCAGCGGTGCATCCGGGCGCGCCAGACCGGCGGGCAGGGCGAGGTTCGGGATCGGCAGGTCCATCGCGTCAGCCCTCCAGCCCGCGCAGCTTCGGATCGAGCGCGTCGCGCAGCGCGTCGGTCATCAGCGAGAAGGCGGTGACGAACACCGCCATGAAGGTGGTCGCGGTGGCGATCTGCCACCAGTAGCCCAGGATCAGCTCGCTCTGCGCCTCGGCCAGCATCGTGCCCCAGCTGACCTGGTCGACGCTCACGCCCAGGCCCAGGTAGGACAGGATGACCTCGTACTTGATGAAGCCCACGACATGGATCGAGAGCTGCACCAGCACCACATGGCTGACGTTGGGCAGGATGTGGCGGAACATGCGCTGCATGCGGCTGGCGCCGATGGCCTCGGCGGCGCGGACATAGTCGCGTGCGGCGTGCTTCATGAACTCGGCGCGCACCAGCCGGTAGATGCCGGTCCAGCCGGTCAGCCCGAGGATCAGCACCACGCTGGTCACGCCCCGCCCGGCCACCGCCGCGAAGGCGAAGATCAGCAGGATGCCGGGAATGGACGTGAAGACGTTGTAGACCCACTCCAGCAGGTCGCCGACGCGCCCGCCGAGGAAGCCCGCCAGGGCGCCCAGCACCGTGCCGATCGCTGCAGCCACCACCGCCGCCAGCACGCCGACCAGGATGGAGATCTGCGAGCCCTTGATCGCCTTGTCGAGCACGCTGCGCCCGAGCCGGTCGCCGCCCAGCGGCAGCGTCTCGGCCGGTGTCGTCGTCTCGATCGACTGGCGCGCGGTGGCCTCGTCCCATTCGCGGTAGCGCGGGGCGAGCGGGTCGACGCTGGAGAGATCGAGCAGCGGCGCGCTGGCCGAAGGCGCCGGCAGCCCTGGCATCGGCAGCGCCTGTGGCGCCGGTCCCAGCAGCGTCGGCGGCGCGTAGGACACGCCGCGCTCCTGCTGCCAGTGCGCGCCCGCCAGGCCGGTGACGGCCGCCAGCACCAGGAGCGCATACAGCGCCACGACGACGATCGCCGTCATGCCGACGCGGTCGCCGCGCAGCCGCCGCGCCGCCAGCGCCCAGACGCCTTCGGAGGGCGCGCTCATTTCAGCGTCACCCGCGGATCGACCGCCTTGTAGAGCAGGTCGGTGAGCAGATTGATCAGCATCGTGATGACCGCCAGATAGATCGTCACCGCCTGGATGACGGGGTAGTCGCTGCGGTTGACCGCCAGCATCACCTCGCGGCCGATGCCGGGGATGGAGAAGAAGACTTCGATCAGGAAGGAGCCGACGAAGATGCCGGGCAGCTGCATCGACACATTGGTCAGGATCGGGATCAGCGCGTTGCGCAGCACATGCCGCATCAGCACCGCACGCTCGCCCAGGCCCTTGGCGCGCGCGGTGCGCACATAGTCCTGGCCGATCTCGTCGAGGAAGAAGCTGCGGTACAGGCGCATCTGCGGCGACAGGCCCACCATCACCGCCAGCAGCACCGGCAGCGGCGCGTAGGTGGTGAGGTTGGTCCAGACGCTGTCGGTCCAGCCCTGCACCGGGAACCAGCCGAGCTGGAAGGCGAACAGCCACTGGCCGACGATCACATAGACCAGGAAGCTGATCGACAGTGCCACGGTGGTGACCACCATGATCGCGCGGTCGGTGAGCGAGCCGCGCACGGCGGCCACCGCCAGCGCGAAGGGAATCGCCAGCAGCGCGTCGAGCACCAGGATCGGCACCATGACCGTCAGCGTCGCCGGCAGCCGGGTGGCGAAGAGCTGCGCGACCGGCTCGTTGGTGGCCCAGCTCTTGCCCCAGTCGAACTGCAGGATCTGGCCGACGAAGATCGCCAGCTGCTCCCAGACCGGGCGGTTCAGGCCGAGCTGATCGCGGATCTGCTCGACCTGCTCGGGCGAGGCGTTCAGGCCGGCGAGGATCTCGGCCGGATCGCCGCCGAAGCCCTTGAACAGGAAGAACACGCCGAGCACGACGCCGGCGAGCGTCGGCACCATCTGCCAGAGGCGGCGCATCAGGTAGGCCATCATCCGAGTCGGTCTCCATCGACGAACACCGCCAGCTCGCCCGGCGCCAGCGCCACCCAGGTCTCGTTGGTGGTCAGCGGCTCGGTGACGATGACGGCGACGCGGTCCTGCGGCGTGGTGTGCTCGGCGAAGTCGACCGTCAGGTCGGCGTCCTGCAGCTGCGCGTCCGCGAAGGGGTGGCGGCGCAGCACGTAGTGCAGCTGGGTGGTGCAGTGCGCCCACAGCGCCTCGCCCTGGCTGAGCAGGAAGTTGAAGGTGCCGTGGCGGGCGATCTGCGGGGCCAGCTCGGCCAGCGTCTGCGTCAGGTCAGGGATGCTCGGCATGCGCGCGTGGTTCTTCGCCAGCTCCTGCATCAGCCAGCAGAAGGCGCGCTCGCTGTCGGTGTCGCCGACCGGGTGGAAGCTGGCGTGCAGCTTGGGGTGGTAATCGACCAGATTGCCGTTGTGGGCGAAGACCCAGTAGCGCCCCCAGAGCTCGCGCACGAAGGGGTGGGTGTTCTCCAGCGCGACCCGGCCCTGGGTGGCCTTGCGGATGTGGGTGACGATGTGGCGGCTGCGGATCGGGTAGTGGCGGATCATCGCCGCCACCGGCGATTCGGCCGCGCTCTGGTGATCGACGAACAGGCGCAGGCCCGCGCCCTCGAAGAAGGCGATGCCGAAGCCGTCCCGGTGCTCGACCGCGCGGTGGGCGAAGCCGGTGAAGCTGAAGACCAGATCGGTCGGGGTGTTGGCGTTGAGGCCGAGCAGCTGACACATGGCCCGAGACACTAACATGCCGGACATGATTTTCAGTGCCGGGGAGCCTGCGGATGATGGACGGATGGATGGACGGATTCCTGTCCCGGCTGGGACGACAGATCGCCGACCGCTGGCACACGCCGCGCCAGCCGCGCACGCCACGCGCCTACCGCTGCCTGTGCGGCGCGGCGGTGTTCTTCCGCAACAGCCGCTGCCTGAGCTGCGGCCGCGGTCTGGGCTTCGATCCGGCCGGGCGCACGCTGCTGGCGCTGGAGCCTGACCGCGAGGACGCCAGCCTGTGGCTGGAGGCGCGGCCGGCCTCGGCGCTGCACCTGCGCTCGGCGCGGCGCTGGCGGCGCTGCGCCAACGCGGTGTCGGCGGCCGGCTGCAACTGGCTGGTGCCCGACGAGGAGCGCACCGGCGCCGGCGAGCGGCCGGCGTTCTGCATCGCCTGCCGGCTCAACCGCATCATTCCGGACCAGACCTTCGAGGCCAACCAGCGCGACTGGGGCCGCATCGAGCTGGCCAAGCGCCGGCTGGTGTCGCAGCTGCTGGCGCTGGGGCTGCCGGTGCAGTCCCGCCTGGCGGGCGCCGGCGGCGAGGACAGCACGCGCGGTCTGGCCTTCGACTTCCTGCGCCCGGTCGACGGCATGCCGGTGATGACCGGCCACGCCGGCGGCATCGTCACGCTCAATGTCGACGAGGCCGACGACCCGGTGCGCGAGCAGATCCGCGCCCGCCTGCGCGAGCCTTACCGCACGCTGCTGGGCCATCTGCGCCATGAGGTCGGCCATTACTACTGGGACCGGCTGGTGGCCGACAGCGACTGGATCGGGCCCTTCCGCGCCGTCTTCGGCGACGAGCGCGCCGACTACGGCGCGGCGCTGGAGCGCCATTACCGGCGCGGTCCGGCGCCGGACTGGGCGCAGTGGCATGTCAGCGCCTATGCCGCCAGCCACCCGTGGGAGGACTGGGCAGAGACCTGGGCGCACTACCTGCACATGGTCGACGCGCTCGACACCGGCCTGAGCTTCGGGCTGGATGCCGACGATGTCGAGGTCGATGTGGCGATGTTCGGCGCGGACGTTCTGGAGACGCCGGACCCGGCGTTCCTGCGCCTGGTCAACGCCTGGGTCGAGCTGACCGCGCTGCTCAACGAGATGTCGCGCAGCATGGGCGTGCCGGACTTCTATCCCTTCGTGCTGGTGCCGGCGGTGGTGCGCAAGCTCCACCTGGTGCATCGCATCGTCACGCCGCCTGCAGCGGCGCCGCACTGAGCGGGCCGACCGGCACGCGCTGCGCCGCCACATGCTCGCCGAAGGCCTGCGGCGGCATCGGGCGGCCGTAGAGCCAGCCCTGCGCCAGCTCGCAGCCCTGCTCGCGCAGGAAGGTGGCCTGCTCCTCGGTCTCGACGCCTTCGGCGACCAGGCCGAGCTTCAGGCTGTGGCCCATCAGGATGATCGCGCGCACGATGCCGGCGCGGTCCGGCCGGGTGGTGATGTCGCGCATGAAGGACTTGTCGATCTTCAGCGTGCCGATCGGGTAGCGCGTCAGGTAGCCCAGTGCCGAGTAGCCGGTGCCGAAGTCGTCGATCGCCAGCGTCAGGCCCAGCGCGCGCAGGCCGTTGAGAATGTCCTCGGCCTGGTTGCGCTCGTCGAGCAGCAGCCGCTCGGTGATCTCCAGCTCGATCCACTCCGGGCGGCAGGCGCTGGCGTCGAGCGCGTCGCGCACCGTCTGCACCAGGTCATGGTTCATGAACTGGCGCGGCGACAGGTTGATCGCGATGCGCAGCAGGTCGCCGGCCGGGCGATCGCGGTTCCAGGCGGCCGCGGCGGCGCAGGCCTGCTGCAGCACCCAGGTGCCGATCGGCACGATCAGGCCGCAGTCCTCGGCCACCGGGATGAAGCGGTCGGGCGGCACCATGCCGCGCACCGGATGCTTCCAGCGCAGCAGCGCCTCGGCGCCGACGATGTGCGCGTCGCCCAGGCCGACCTTGGGCTGGTAGTGCAGCTCGAACTGGCCCTCGGCGATCGCGCGGCGCAGGTCGGCCTCGAGCGCGAGACGCTCGCGCGCGCGCTCCGACAGCGATTCCGAGTGGAACTCGTGGCGTGCGCGGCCGCGTGCCTTGGCTTCGAACAGCGCGGTGTCGGCCTGGCGCATCAGCAGCTCCGGCTCCGACAGCGTCTGGCCTTCGCCCACCGTGGCGATGCCGATGCTGGCCGACACGAAGACCTGCTGGCCGTCGATCTCGTAGGGCTGCGACAGCGCCTCGACGAGGCGCCGGGCGATGCGCTCGAGCGTCTCGCGTCCGGGCGCGTTGTGCGTCAGCACCGCGAACTCGTCGCCGCCCAGGCGTGCCACCGTGTCGCGATCGCGCAGGCAGTGCAGCAGGCGCTGCGCCGCGGCGACCAGCAGCCGGTCGCCGGCGGCATGGCCGAGCGTGTCGTTGACGTTCTTGAAATGGTCCAGGTCCAGCATCAGCACCGAGCTGACCGGCTGCGCGCGCAGCCGCGCCTGGAAGCCGGCGCGGTTGATCAGGCCGGTCAGCGTGTCGCGGAAGGCCAGGTCGTGCAGGTCGCGCTGGGTGGTCTTCAGCTCGGTGATGTCCTGCGTCGTCGTCATCGTGAAGCGCGCGCGCCCGTCCGCCCCGTACTCGAAGCGGTGCACGACACGCAGGTCGCGCAGGCCGTCGGGGCCGTCGATGCGGGTGTCGAAGTGCAGCTCGGCCTCGCCGCGCTGCATCGCCTCGCGGGTCAGCGTCTGCACCCGGTCGCGGTCGCTGGCGACGACGCGGGCCCACAGCGGCGACAGGTCGCCGACCGTCTGGCTGTCGATGCCGAACTGGCGCCGCGCATGCGCCGACAGCGTCGCGGTGCGGGCCTGGTGGTCCCACAGCACATGGCCCATGCGGCCGACCCGCTCGGCATCCTCGAGCCGGCTGACCAGCAGCTCGCGGTCGCGCCGGCCGTCATGCAGCGCCTGCATCGCCCGACCGGTGCGCCCCGGGCCCTTGACCATCACCAGGTGCAGATACCACAGCAGCGCCAGGCCCAGGAAGAGGTGGGCGGTGTCGCCGCGCAGCACCAGCAGGACCGACAGCGGCCCGAGCGCCAGCGTGCCGAAGATGGGCAGCGTGCCCTTGACCATGCCGGTCAGCGCGGCGCTGCCGGCACACACGCCCATCAGCGTGAACAGGATGATGATCTGGTGCAGCGGGTTGGCGCTCTGGTCGAAGAACAGGCCCAGCGCACCCCAGGCCAGACCGCTGAAGACCGTCTGCCCCAGCGCGATGCGGCGCCATGTGGGGCTGCGCCAGCGCAGCCGGCCGCCACCGCGCAGATAGAACCAGGTCAGCGCCAGGCGCGAGGCCATCACCAGCTCGGCCACCAGCACCCAGGCCGGCAGGGCCAGGCCCGGCACCGAGTCGTGGATCACCAGACCGACGGCCGCGGCCACGACCATGCCGGAGCCGAGCGTCAGCGGCGACTCCTCGTAGTGCATGTCGATCAGGCTGCGCTCCCAGGCGTCGTCGGCCTGGGGCGGGTGCGGTGTGCTGCTCATGATGCCGGGGCCGAGGCCCGTCTGTCCCTGGCGGGACATCGGCCGTGGCGCCGGAAACTGGAGCCCGCGACCGGGCGGGGTGGCCCGTGCCGGCGATCCGCTCAGCGGGTCAGCGGGTCAGCAGCCGCAGCATGCCGCGCAGCGACACCAGATGGCCGGGATTGGCGGTCTCGTCGAGCACGCCGCTCATGCGCTGCAGCAGTCGCGGGCTGCGGCGGGCGCGCCAGATCACCAGATCGGCTAGCCAGGGGTGGCGGTTGACGCTGTTGGCGCGCTCGTAGAGCGCGAACTTCGGCTTCAGCGCCGCCAGCCGGGTCGCGTAGTCCTGCCGGATCGCCGCTTCGTCCTGGCCGGCGCGCTCGCCCGCCAGCAGCGTGTCGGCGGCCAGGATGCCGGTCTCGAGCGCCTTGCCGATGCCCTCGCCGGTGAAGTCGTAGGTCGAGCCGAGCGCCTCGCCGGTGGCGATCAGGCCGGCGCGGCCCTCGTGCCGTGCGCCCTCGAGCGTGCAGCGCAGCGGCGCGCCCTTCAGGCCGCCCAGCAGCTCGCCGCCGTCCATCAGCCGGCGCGCCGGCTCGTAGACCCGGGTGAAGTCGTCGAACATCTGGCGCAGGTTGGCGTCGGCGGCGCGGTCACGGCCGTCGTCGCCGCGGCGGAAGAAGGCGCCCACGCCGATGTTCCAGGTCGCCTCGCCGCAGGGGAAGATCCAGCCGTAGCCCGGGCGCAGCGCGCGGTCCCAGACGACGTCCATCGTCGCGAGCTGCCCGGCCAGCGCCGGATTGCGCACATGGCCGCGCAGCGCGATGCCGCTGGGCGTGCGCCGGGTGCACAGGCCGGTGGCGACCATCGGCCCGACCGTGGCGCCGGTGGCCAGCACCACCCAGCGCGCGCACACCTCGTGCGTCAGGTCGCCCTGGCGCAGCCGCGCGCCGACGACCCGGCCGCCGGCCTCGATCACCGCATCGAAGCGCACCGGCGTGACCCGCCGCGCGCCGGCGCGCTCGGCATGCCGCGCCAGCAGGAAATCGAGCTGCCGGCGCGGCAGCACCGCCAGCGTGCCGGGCACGTCGACCTGCCCGCCACGCGGCGCCACGCAGCGCACATGGCTGACCCGCGTCGCATGGCGCATCACCTCGTCGAGCAGGCCCAGCCGGGCCAGCGCCGCGTGGGCGTCCGGGATCAGCCCGTCGCCGCAGACCTTGTCCCGGGGAAAGTCATGCTGGTCGACCAGGCAGACCTGCAGCCCCGCGCCGGCCAGCACCGTGGCGCAGGCGCTGCCGGACGGGCCGGCACCGATGATCAGCACGTCGCAGGCATCCGGCAGCGTGCCGGCGGGGGCGGGTTCGGGCAGGCTCAGCATGAGCCCGATTCTAGGCAGCGCGACTAGGCAGCGCGAATGGCGCGCAGCGTGTCGAGCGTGATGTCGGCGATCACCGTGCCGTCGTCGGCCAGGATCTCGTAGAGCTTCTGGCCGGGCTCCGGGCGCATGCTGAACAGCACGATCGCGTCCTGGTCCGGGCCGCCGCCCTCGCGGTGCGGCACCTCGCTGGCGGGCGAGACGGTCAGCGTGCCGGCCGGGCGGATCTCGCGCAGCGCGCCGTCGGCCTCGTACAGCCGGTGTTCGCCCTGGATCACGAAGGTGTGGTTGGCCGCGAGGTGGCGGTGCAGCACGATCTGCTGCCCGGCCGAGAAGCGGAACAGCACGTCGGCGATGCCGCGCGGCTCGTCGATGTGCAGGATCGAGAACAGGAAGTGCGGCATGTCGCCGAAGGGCATCCAGCGCACCTGGCGGTCATCGAAGCGGGCGGGGGGCATGGGCAGTCTCCTCTTGGGGGTGGGTCACGCCGGGATTGGAGCGTGCGTGCGGGCCGGATGTCCCGGGCAGGCTGCCCGCGCAGGCCGGGGCAGTCTGCCTGGCGCAGGTCATGCAGCTTGAGCGGGATCAGTCTGGCCGCACCGCGACGGTGCGACGATGGTCGCCAGGCGGGTGCTGCTCGCCGCTGTCCAGGAGATCCGACGCCATGACCACGCTTGCCTGTTCCCCCGTTTCCACCGGTGCCGCGCTGGATGCCGCGCAGCGGGGTTCGCTGCGCGAGGTGCTGCTGGCGCGTCGCCAGGCGCTGCTGGACTCGCTGGCGCTGCACACCGGCGGGGCCAGCCGCGCCCAGCATGCGCATGAGGTGCTGCAGCAGGGCCGCGACGATCTGCGCGAGCATGCGGCCGACCGCGAGGTCGATCTGGCCTTCACCGATCAGGAGCGGCTCGAGCTGGCCGCGATCGGCCAGGCGCTGCAGCGCCTGGAAGCCGGCGCCGAGGGCGACTACGGCCTGTGCGAGGACTGCGGCGCCGCGATCGCCTTCGAGCGGCTGCAGGTGCAGCCGCAGGCGCTGCGCTGCATCGGCTGCGAGACCTTGCGGGAGCGGCGCGGCGGCCGCAGCGCTGCCGGCACGCTCTGAGCGCTCTGATTCGTTCTGATTCGCTCCGATTCCCGCTGATCAGGGGGTCCGGGCACCGGCACAATCGGCGCCCATGATCGGATCAAGATCCTGGTGCGCGCGCCTGCTGGGCGTCGTGCTGGCCCTGCTGAGCTCCGCCGTGCACGCGCAGATGCCTGCGGGCGTGTCCGGCGGCGACCCCGAGGTCGACACCCTGGTCGGGCCGGCGCTCGGGCGCCCGCGCATCGGCCTGGTGCTGTCGGGCGGCGGTGCGCGCGGCCTGGCGCATGTGGGCGTGCTGGAGGTGCTCGAGCGCGAGCGCATCCCGGTCGACGCGATCGCCGGCACCTCGATGGGCGCCATCATCGGCGGGCTCTACGCCAGCGGCATGGGCGCCGAGGAGATGCGCCGCGAGCTCGGCGCGATCGACTGGGGTGCGATGTTCGCCACCCGGCTGCCGCGCGAGAGCCTCGGCCAGCGCCGCAAGGAGGAGGACTTCGAGATCTCCCCGGCGATCGAGGTCGGCCTGAGCCGGCTGGGGGGCGATCCGATGCTGCCGATCGGCTCGGTGTCGAGCCGCGAGCTCGAGCTGCTGCTGCGCCGCCACACGCTGGCGGTGCGCCGCGCGCCGAGCTTCGACGGCCTGCCGATTCCCTTCCGCGCGGTCGCCACCGACATGGAGAGCGGCGAGGCGGTGGTCTTCCGCGACGGCGACCTGGCGCAGGCGCTGCGCGCGAGCATGTCGGTGCCCGGCCTGTTCGCGCCGATCGAGGTCGACGGGCGCATCCTGGGCGACGGCGGGCTGGTCGACAACCTGCCGGTCGACGTGGCCCGCGCGATGGGGGTCGACCGCATCATCGCGGTCAACATCGGCACGCCGCTGGCCGGGCGCGAGACGCTGGGCACGGTCACCGGCGTGACCACGCAGATGATCAACATCCTGACCGAGCAGAACGTGCAGCGCTCGCTGGCGCGGCTCGATCCGCGCCAGGATCTGCTGATCGCGCCGCCGCTGGGCCGGCTGACCTCGGCCAGCTTCGACCGTGCCGCCGATCTGGTGGCGGCCGGACGCGAGCATGCCGAGCGCATGCTGCCGCAGCTGGCCGCGCTGCGCCTGAACGAGACCGACTGGCAGGCGCACCGCCGCGCCCAGGCGCGGCCGCAGGATCCGCCCGAGCCGATCGCCTCGGTGCGCTTCGAGGGCCAGGAGCTGACGCAGCCGCAGCGTCTGGCCCCGGTGCTGGCAGTGCGCCCGGGCCAGGACTTCACGGTGGCAGGGGCCGAGCGCGACAGCCGGGTGCTGGCTGCCAGCGGCGACTACATGCAGGTCGACTACCGGGTCGAGGACCTGCCCGCCGGCGCCGGCCTGGTCTACCGGCTGGCCGAGAAGCCCTGGGGGCCGAACTATTTCCGGCTCGGTCTGGCGCTGCAGAGCGACTTCGCCGGCCAGGGCGAGTTCAACATCCAGCTCAGCCACAACCGCCACTGGCTCGACGAGGCCGGCAGCGAGTGGCGCAACCGGGTGCAGCTCGGCTCGGTGCCGCGCTGGTTCAGCGAGCTCTATGTGCCGCTGGGCGCCGGCAGCGGCCCGGCCAGCGACTGGTTCGTCGCGCTCTCGACCGATCTGTCCCGGCGCCGGCAGACCACCTACCGCACGATCGGGCCGGACCAGGACGGCGGTGACCCCGAGGTGCTCGGCCGCCATGTGCGCGGCAGCCTGGGCGTGGGCATCGACCTGGGCCAGCCGCTGGGCGAGCTGGGCGAATGGCGCATCGGTCTGGTACGGCAGATGTTGCGCATCCAGCCGGAAAGCGCCTACACCGTGCGCACCGAGACCGGCAGCGTGGCGCTGCAGTCCCTCCATGCCCGCGAGGAGGCGCTGCGCAGCACCCTGGTGATGGACCAGCTCGATCATGCGGTCTTTCCGCGCAGCGGCTGGCGGCTGAGGCTGGAGGCGCAGACCGGCCGGCGCCGCCTCGACGAGCTGGCGCTGGAGGCGGCGCAGCGGCGCTTTCACCGGCTCGAGCTCGATCTGGCGGAGGTGGCCAGTCGCGGCCGCCACACCGTCGATCTGACGCTGAAGCTGCGGGCGGCGCGCCAGTCGCAGGTCGACGGCGCGCCGGGGCACTACACGCTCGGCGGCTTTCACCAGCTCTCCGGCTACGAGACCGATCAGCTCTCCGGCGACGGGGTGCTGCTGGGCCGGCTGACCTGGCAGGTGCGACTGACCGGCCGGCCGGTGCTGACCCGCGGCGTCTTCGCCGGCATGACGCTGGAGGCCGGCAATGCCTGGGCCCTGCCGCGCGAGATGCGCCTGACGCCGCTGCGCTGGGGCACCAGCGCCTTCCTGGCGGCCGACACCGGCATCGGGCCGCTCTACCTGGGTCTGACTTGGGCGCCGCAGGGGCGTGCCGGCATCACGCTGATGCTGGGCCGGCCCTGAGCGGGCGGTGGCCGGTTCAGCGCATCGAGCTCTGGCGCACCACCAGCTCGACCGGCAGCGTGCGCGGCGGCGCATCGCGCCCGGCCACCCGCTCGAGCAGCGCCTCGACCATCTCGATGCCGGCGCGCGCCACCGGCTGGCGCACCGTCGTCAGCGGCGGGTCGGCGTGGCTGGCCCACTCGATGTCGTCGTAGCCGACCACCGCGACATCGCGCGGCACCTCGCGGCCGTGCAGCCGCAGCACCGGCACCACCGCGGTGGCCAGCACGTCGGAGCAGGCCACCACCGCATCGAAGTCGACGCCCTGCTCGAGCAGCCGGCCGACCTCGGTGCGTGCGCGCGCCGCGTCGAAGCCGACCGCCAGAACCCGGCAGGCCTCGGGCTCGAGCCCAGCCTCGGCCAGCTCGTGCTGGTGGCCGCGCAGGCGCAGCGCCGATTCCGGCGTGGTCGGATCGCCCAGGAAGACGAAGCGCCGGCAGCCGCGCTCGATCAGGTGCCGGGTGGCCAGGCGGCCGCCGCCGAGGTTGTCGCCGCCGACCGAGCAGTAGCGCTGCTGCGGCAGCTGCGCGCCCCAGACCACCAGCGGCACGCCCTGGTCGGCCAGGCGGTTGAGCTGATCGTGGCTGTGCCACTGGCCGATCAGGATGATGCCCAGCGCGGTGCCGCTGTCGTAGGACAGCGAGGCGTTCTCAAGCTGGTCGGCGTCGATGCGCGACACCAGCATGTCGTAGCCGCGATCGGTCAGCGCATCGGCCAGGCTGCCCAGCATCGACAGGAAGAAGGGGTCCGAGACATGCAGCCGCGTCTGCCGGTCGTACGGGATGACGACCGCGACGGTGCGGTTGTGGCGCAGCCGCAGGTTCTTCGCGCTGATGTTGATGGTGTAGTTGAGCGAGCGCGCCAGCTCGGTGATGCGCTGGCGGGTGGCGGCGCTGACCTCGGTGCTGCCGTTGAGCGCACGCGAGACGGTGGCCACCGACACGCCCGCGATGCGGGCGATGTCGGCCATCTGCAGCCGGCCCGGGCGCGTCTGCGTGCCCGGGCCGGGCGGATCGGACTCAGGCGCGGCCGGCGGCAGGCTCATCGTCGGGCTCGGCGGCAGGGGGCGGGGTGAAGTCCGGCAGCACCATCGCACCGAGCGCCCACTGCTGCAGGATCTCGGCGGCGTCGCCGACGCCCTGGCGCTTCAGCGCGGAGAACAGCGTGATGCCGATGTCGGACTCCTCGGTCGAGAGCTCGCCCAGCACCTCCTGCGCGCGGCGCAGCGATTCGGCCTGCTCCTTGCGGTTGAGCTTGTCGGCCTTGGTCAGCAGCACCAGCAGCTTGACCTCGCCGTTGACCACGCGCGGCGCCACGAAGCTCAGCAGCTGGCGGTCGAGGTCGGTGAAGCCGTGGCGCGAGTCCACCATCTGCACCACGCCGGCGAGGTTGCGCCGCACCCGCAGGTAGTCGGCCATCACCTCCTGCCAGCGCAGCTTGGAGGCGCGCGCCACCGCCGCGTAGCCGTAGCCGGGCAGGTCGGCCCACAGGGCCTGCGGCGTCTCGCGCGGGCCGACCTCGAACAGGTTGATGTGCTGGGTGCGCCCGGGCGTCTTGGACGCGAAGGCGAGCTGGCGCTGCTGCGCCAGGGTGTTGATCGCGGTCGACTTGCCGGCGTTGGAGCGTCCGACGAAGGCGATCTCGGGCAGTTCATGGGCCGGCAGCTGGTCCAGACGGCTGGCCGTCGTCAGGAAACGGGCCGTGTGGGTCCAGGCGAGTGCCGCGCGCGTGGCGTCGGCGCCACCCGGGGGTGGTGTGGTGGTGAGGCTCATCGCTGGCATTGTAAAATCGTCCGGTTTCACGTCTGCCACCTTCCCGCCAGCCCACGGGGCCGCTTCATCATGAAATCGCACTTCAAGTCGCTTCTTGCTCTGCTCGCGGCAGCCGCCATGGCCACCCCGCTTGCCGCTTCCGAGTCCAAGCCTGCCGCGAAGGCCGATCTGGTGAAGGGTGAGGCCATCGCCACCCAGGTGTGCAGCGCCTGCCACACCGCGGACGGCTCGCGCGGCTCGGCCGCCAACCCGATCATCCAGGGCCAGCACCCCGAGTACCTGGTCAAGCAGCTGACCGAGTTCAAGTCCGGCAAGCGCGACAACGCGATCATGAAGGGCATGGCCTCCGCGCTGAGCGAGGACGACATGAAGAATGTCGCCGCCTTCTACGCCAGCAAGCAGCCCAAGCCGGGCGCGGCGCGCAACAAGGAGCTGGTCGCGCTGGGCGAGAAGATCTACCGCGGCGGCATCGCTGACCGCCAGGTGCCCGCCTGCGCCGGCTGCCACAGCCCGAGCGGCTCCGGCATCCCGGCCCAGTACCCGCGCCTGTCGGGCCAGCATTCGGACTACACCGAGCTGCAGCTCAAGAACTTCCGCGACAGCGTGCGCAAGAACAATGCCGTGATGACCGGCGTGGCCGCCAAGATGAACGATCGCGAGATCAAGGCGGTCGCCGACTACATCGCCGGCCTGCACTGAGGCGGGCGGCTTGCCGGAGATTTCATCTCGGGCGCCGATTGACGAAGATCAAAAAGGCCGGTCCCAGACCGGCCTTTGTGCATCTTTACACTGTCTTCAGTCCCTGTTCGCATAATCCGGTCCGCCATGTCCGCCTCATCCTCCTCCTCCACCGCCGGCCTCGAGATCGGTCGCGGCTCGCGCTGGCTGCGGGAGAGCGTCGAGCTGCTGTCGTCGATGCGCTTCGCCATCGCGCTGCTCACGATCATCTGCATCGCCTCGGTGATCGGCACCGTCATCCAGCAGCACCAGCCGCCGGTCAACTATGTCAACCAGTTCGGCCCGTTCTGGTCCGACGTGTTCGGCCGGCTCGGGCTGTATGCGGTCTACAGCGCCGGCTGGTTCCTGGTGATCCTGGCCTTTCTGGTGCTGTCGACCAGCCTGTGCATCGCGCGCAACACGCCGAAGATCCTCGCCGACCTGCGCACGACGAAGGAGGGCATCCGCGAGAGCGCGCTGCAGGCCTTCCCGCACAAGGCGCGAGGTGAGCTCTCGCTCAATCGAGACCAGGCGCTGGCCCGGGTGCAGGCGCTGCTGTCGGGTGCGGGCTGGAGCGGCAAGGCCCAGATGCGCGAGCGCGGCGTGATGGTGGCGGCCCGCCAGGGCGCGACCAACAAGCTGGGCTACATCGCCGCGCATGGCGCCATCGTGCTGATCTGCATCGGCGGCCTGTTCGACGGCGACCTGATCGTGCGCGCGCAGATGGCGCTGCTGGGCAAGACGCCCTTCGAGGGTGGCGGCATGATCCGCGACGTGCCGGCCGAGCACCGCCTGTCGCCGTCCAATCCGACCTTCCGGGGCAATCTCTACGTGCCCGAAGGTGCCACCGCCGGCACCGCGGTCATCAACCTGAGCCGCGGCATCGTGCTGCAGGACCTGCCCTTCAGCATCGAGCTGAAGAAGTTCGTGGTCGAGTACTACGACACCGGCATGCCCAAGCTCTTCGCCAGCGACATCGTGGTGCATGACGCCGACGGCACCAAGACCGAGGCCAAGATCAAGGTCAACGAGCCCTTCATCCACAAGGGCATCGCGATCTACCAGTCGAGCTTCGAGGACGGCGGCTCGAAGCTGACGCTGCTGGGCCGGCCGATGGGGCGTCCCGGCGCGCCCTTCGAGGTCAAGGGCGAGGTCGGCGGCGTGACCACGCTGAGCAGCGGCGCCGACGCGAAGAACAGCTTCCAGCTCGAGTTCACCGGCCTGCGTGTCATCAACGTCGAGAACATGGCCGCCGAGGCCCCCTCGGCGTCCGGCGCCGACGTGCGCAAGGTGGATCTGGTCGATTCGCTCGGCCAGCATCTCGGCTCGGGCGCGCGGCCGTCGGGCGACAAGCAGCTGCGCAATGTCGGCCCTTCGGTGGTCTACAAGCTGCGCGATGCCGCCGGCCAGGCCCGCGAGTACAGCAACTACATGCTGCCGGTCGACCTGGACGGCCTGTCCGTCTTCCTGGTCGGCGTGCGCGACACGCCCGATCAGCCCTTCCGCTACCTGCGCATTCCGGCCGACGAGCGCGGCACGATCGACGACTGGATGGGCCTGCGCGCCGCGCTGGCCGATCCGGCCAGCCGCATGGAGGCCGCGCGCCGCTATGTGCGCAAGTCGGCCCCCGAGGGCAAGCCCGAGCTGGCGACCCAGCTCGAGGCCTCGGTGCTGCGCGCGCTGACGCTCTACGCCGGCGACGAGGTGGTGCGCAAGTCCGCGCCCAGCGCCGGCCTGCAGGCGCTGCAGGACTTCATCGAGGACTCGGTGCCCGAGGCCGACCGCGCCCGCACCTCCGAGGTGCTGATCCGCATCCTCAACGGCGGCCTGTTCGAGCTGACCAACCTGGTGCGCGAGCGCGCCGGCCACGCGCCGCTGCAGCCCAGCGATGCCACCCAGCGCTTCATGGGCCAGGCGGTGCTGTCGCTGTCGGACTCCTTCGCCTATCCGGCGCCGGTGGTGCTGAGCCTGACCGGCTTCGAGCAGATCCAGGCCAGCGTCTTCCAGCTCACCCGCGCGCCGGGCAAGACCCTGGTCTACGCCGGCTGCGTGCTGCTGATCATCGGCGTGTTCGCGATGCTCTACATCCGGGAACGCCGGCTCTGGATCTGGATCGAAGGACCGGCCGACGCGACGAGCACCACGGTGACGATGGCGCTGTCGGCCACCCGCCAGTCCCTGGACAACGACAAGGACTTCGACGCGCTGGCGTCGAGGATGCTGAAGCCATGAACACCACCACCGCGTCCCCGACGACCACGACGACGACACTGCAGCTCGGCCGCGCGTCCTACTTCGGTTCGCGCAGCCTCTACGACTGGCTGTTCGCGCTGCTGCTGCTGGGCGGCGCGGTCTTTGTCTGGCAGCGCTACGGCGCGGCGATGAACGGCTACGAGGAGGGCATCCTGATCGGTGCGGTGCCCAGCCTGATCGCGCTGGGCTGGTTCTGGGGGCCGCTGCGCACGCTCAGCCTGGGCGTGGGCGCAGCCTCGCTGATGGCGATCTCGCTCTACCTGCGCCAGACCGACGCCTTCGGTGCCGATCTGGCCGCCGCCGAGCAGGTCTTCCTGCTGAAGTACATGCTTTCCAGCCAGAGCGCGATTCTCTGGATGAGCGTGCTGGTCTTCATGAGCACGATCGCCTACTGGGCCGGCCTGCTCGCGGGGTCCGAGGCGGCGCAGCGCATCGGCTCCTGGCTGGCCTGGGGCTCGGTGGTGATGGCGCTGATCGGCACCTTCGTGCGCTGGTTCGAGAGCCATCAGATCGGCCCCGACATCGGCCACATCCCGGTCAGCAATCTGTACGAGGTGTTCGTGCTGTTCGTCTGGATGACGACGCTGATCTACCTCTACTACGAGCGCCACTACGCCACCCGCTCGCTGGGCGGCTTCGTGATGCTGATCGTCAGTGCGGCGGTCGGCTTCCTGCTCTGGTACACCGTCTCGCGCGGCGCGCACGAGATCCAGCCGCTGGTGCCGGCGCTGCAGAGCTGGTGGATGAAGATCCATGTGCCGGCCAACTTCGTCGGCTACGGCACCTTCGCGCTGGCGGCGATGGTCGCGCTGGCCTATCTGGTCAAGACGGCGCCGCCGCGCTCGCTGTGGATCGGCCTGGTGGGCGTGCCCGGCGCGATGCTGCTGGTGCTGGCTGGCTTCTGGGCCTTCGGCGGCGTGTCGCCGGAAGTCTCGCAGGCGCTGCTCAAGACGATGCGCATGCTGGGCGGCTGCCTGGCGCTGTTCGCCTTCACCATCGTGGCGCGTGGCGTGATCGGCGCCCGCACCCCGGCGCCCGAGGTGCTCGACGACGTGATGTACCGCGCCATCGCGCTGGGCTTCGCCTTCTTCACCATCGCCACCATCCTGGGCGCGTTCTGGGCCGCCGAGGCCTGGGGCGGCTACTGGAGCTGGGACCCGAAGGAGACCTGGGCGCTGATCGTCTGGCTGAACTACGCCTCGTGGCTGCACATGCGTCTGGTCAAGGGCCTGCGCGGTCAGGTCGCGGCCTGGTGGTCGCTGGTCGGCCTGGTGGTGACGACCTTCGCCTTCCTCGGCGTCAACATGTTCCTGTCGGGCCTGCACTCCTACGGCGAGCTGTGAGCGCCTGAGCTGCGCTTCAGCCCGGGCGGCGCCCGGCCGATAGCGCGGGGCAGAGAGGTTCCCTGCCATGCCCCACATCCTGCGCGACGCCAGCGGTCGCATCGCCAGCGTGCACCGCGATCCGCAACCCGGCAGCGAGGCGGTGCCGGCCGATCACCCGGAGCTGGCCGAGCTGCTGGGGGAGTCCGCCACCGAAGCGGCCTTCGCCAGCCTGGACGCCGGACTGATCCGGGTGCTCGAGGATCTGGTCGATGTGCTGGTGGCGCGCAACATCATCTGCATCACCGACCTGCCGCCCGAGGCGCAGCACAAGCTCTTCACCCGCAAGAACTTCCGCGACCGATTCCAGCGCAATGCGCTGCAGCTCTGGGGCGACGGGCCCTCGACTGCCTTTGGTGGCGACACGCTGATCCCCACGATCGGCGGGGACGAGCCGGTGCCGCCTCGTCCGCGTCGCCGGCCGCTGTAAGAATTGGGCGTCTTCCCCGACAGAAGGGCTGCCCTGCTGCCCTGCTGTCTGCCCTGGAGCGCCCGATGCCCGTCCGACCCCACGCCCATTCCGATCACGGCTTCATTCATCCGCGCTCGAGCGAGATCACGCCGCGCGCGCTGCACGACGGTCGCCGCGACTGGCTGCGCCAGCTCGCCGCCGGCGCGGGCGGCCTGGCACTGGCGGGCTGGGCCGGGCGCGAGGCGATGGCGCAGCCGCAGCCGCAGCCGACTCCCGCACTGGCCCGTCCGGGACGTCTGGCCGCGCTGCCGGGCGCGCGCAGCGCGGTGGCCGGCGCCACGACGATGGAGCGCGCCACCGCCTACGCCGACATCACCGCCTACAACAACTTCTACGAGTTCGGCACCGACAAGGCCGATCCGGCGCGGCTGGCCGGGCGGCTGCAGACGCGGCCCTGGAGCGTCGTCATCGACGGCGAGGTGAAGCGGCCGCAGACGCTCGACCTCGATGCGCTGCTGCGCCTGGCGCCGATGGAGGAGCGCATCTACCGGCTGCGCTGCGTCGAGGGCTGGTCGATGGTGATCCCGTGGGTCGGCTGGTCGCTGGCCGAGCTGATCCGCCGCGTCGAGCCGACCGGCAACGCCAAGTACGTCGAGTTCCACACGCTGGCCGATCCGAAGCAGATGCCCGGCGTGGCGTCCCGGGTGCTCGACTGGCCCTATGTCGAGGGCCTGCGCCTGGACGAGGCGATGCATCCGCTGACGCTGCTGGCCTTCGGCCTCTACGGCGAGGTGCTGCCGAACCAGAACGGTGCGCCGGTGCGGCTGGTGGTGCCGTGGAAATACGGCTTCAAGAGCGCCAAGTCGATCGTGAGGATCCGCTTCACCGAGCGCCAGCCGCTGACGGCCTGGAACCGCTCGGCGCCGCAGGAATACGGCTTCTTCTCCAACGTCAATCCCGAGGTCGATCACCCGCGCTGGAGCCAGGCGACCGAGCGGCGCATCGGCGAGGACGGCCTGTTCGCCCGCAAGCGCCCGACGCTGCCCTTCAACGGCTACGGCGCGCAGGTGGCCTCGCTGTATGCGGGCATGGACCTGAAGAAGTTCTTCTGATGGCGACCCCTGCGGCCCCTGCGGTCGCGCGGCTGGATGCGGTGCTGCGCCGGCTGGGTGCCAAGCGCGTCGTCTGGCTGCTGTGCCTGCTGCCGCTGCTGGGCTGGGTCATGCGCGGCAGCACTGGCTGGGCCGGCGGCCTGGGCGTCAATCCGGCCGAGACGCTGCTGCGTGGCACCGGCGACTGGACGCTGAACCTGCTGCTGGCCGGCCTGGCGCTGACGCCGCTGCGGCGCCTCTTCAGCCTGAACGGCCCCGTGCGCTGGCGCCGCACCGTCGGGCTGTGGGCCTTCGCCTATGCGCTGCTGCATGGGCTGGCCTATGCCTGGCTGGACATGGGCCTGGATCCGGCCGCGATCGTCAAGGATCTGGGCAAGCGGCCGTTCGCACTGGTCGGCTTCGTGGCCTTCGTGCTGCTGCTGCCGCTGGCGCTCACCTCGACCGACCGCGCGATGCGTGCGCTCGGCGGCCGGCGCTGGCAGCGGCTGCACCGGCTGGTCTACCTGATCGCGCCGCTCGGGCTGCTGCATCTGGCCTGGATGCGGGCCTCGAAGGGGCGGCTGGCCGAGATCGCACCCGAGGTGCTGGCACTGCTGTTGCTTCTCGGGCTGAGACTGTGGCGTCGTCCAGCCCCACGTTCCCTGGATTGACGCAGCAGGAGGCTCTCCGAATGCCACCCGATCTGCTCCGGGTGTGACAAAGTTGGCAAATTTGTTGACACAATTTTCAGGCATCCTTAGGATTGATGTAACAAATTGTCAGGGAGGGGATCGTGAATGCCAACACGACAGAGACGGACATCGAGACCCAGCCGCCCTGGGATCTGATCGCGCTTCTGGTGCTGGCCTTCATCGTGCTGGGCTGGATGGCGCTGGCGGTGTCCTACAACCCGAGCCGGGGCGCGCAGCACACCTTCGAGAGCCTGCACAGCGTGGTGCTGCACCAGTACCAGACGCTGCCCTGGCGCAGTTTCCTGACCGAAATGCACAGCCGCCATGGCCCGGCCTTCTATGCGCTGGTCAGCGCGCTGGGGCTGTCGCTCGAGGGCATGCGTGCGGCCGGGCTGGTGATGCATCTGACCTCGACGCTGCTGCTGCTGCAGATCGCCTTGCGTCTGGGCACGAGCTGGCAGAAGGCGGCGCTGCTGGCCAGCGCCTTCTTCGCTTCGCCCTTTCAGTTCGGGCCGGCGCTGTGGGGGCATCCTGAAGCGCTGGCCATGCTGCTGCTGGTGCTGGGTCTGGCGGTTCCGCGCCTGACCCGCGGCCTGTCGCGGCATGCGCCGGTCGTGCTGCTGCCGCTGACGGTCACGGTCGAGCCGTCCGGGGCGGCGGCGGTGGTCGCCTCCTGTCTGGATGATTGGCGCCGTCGCCGCTGGCTGGCGCTGCTGCCCAAGGCGGGCGTGGCGCTGCTCGCGCTGCTGACGATCCATCTGACCTGGCGCGAGATGGCGCCGCCCGACCTGTCGGGCACGCTGCCGCTGCCCCATGCCCGGGCCTTCCTGATCGCGCTGGCGCTGCTGGTGCTGGGGCTGCTGGCGGGCGAGCGCATCAACCGGCGTGTCCGGCCCGCCGTGCTGCTGCATCGCTTCCTGCTGCTGTGGCCGGGGGTGGTGCTGCTGTATGCGCTGTCGCCCGCGCTGGTCGGTGGGGGCTTCGTGTTCTCGCGGCTGGATCGCATCGAGGGCGTGCTGCTGGGGGTGCATCTGGCCAGTCCGGCGCTGATCGCCCTGGTGCTGGCCTGGAGCTGGAACGCGCTGCGCGGCGACCGGCTGGCCAGCGCGCAGATCCTGATCTGTGCGGCGGCGCTGGCCTGCGCCGGCCAGGGCTCGCTCTATCTGAAGGATGTGGATTTCTTCTTCTGGCCCCTGCTGCTGATGCGGCTGCTGCGCTGGGGCGCGTGCCGTCCGGCACTGCGCGAGTCGCTGCTGCAGGCCGCGATCCTGTGGACCGGCATCGCGCTGACGCTGGCGACCCTGTCCTATCCGACGCGCTGAGCCACCGGCTGCACGCACATCGATCGTGCTGATTGCACGGCGATCCTGCCGCTTTTCTCGCGCACCCTGAGGCGAGGGGGAGGCATGGAACGTCGGTCTGCCTAGGATCGAGGCCTGTCGAGCGACCGGTTTCAGCGTCGCCGGCAAGCGGGGGAAAGAAGCGATGTCGATGAACATGCATCACGAGAAGGCAGCCGGCCGGCTGGAACAGGAGGCGCGTCAGGACGGCTGGATCCAGCGGCTGGAGCTGGCCCGCCAGCGGCGCGACCATCTCGAGATGGCGCGGCTGCTGCTGGCGGCGGCCGACCAGGCGATGGCCGAGGCCGGCGCAGATGACGAGACGCTCGAGCATGCGCAGTGGCTGCTGGCGCGCACGCAGCGCTCGGTCAGCGCCACCGGCAGCCATGCCGAGGGCATCCGGGCGACGGCCGAACTGCTCGAGGCGATGGCTCGGCTGCTGCGGATGTGGGTCGAGCGAGATCGTCCGGCCGCTGCGCGGCTGGCCATCGAGCAGGTGCGCGACACCGCCTTCGACCTGGCGCGCCGCGTCGAGCGCAGCGAGGATCTGGGCCTGCGCTGCACCCTGCTGCTGCGCACCGCCGACGTGCTCGAGCGCATCGGCGATGCGGTGGACGCGCAGTCGCTGCGCGCACGGGCCTTCCACCGGCTCGGCAGCGCGCTGGGCGGGGTCGACATCGCGCTGGCCGCCTGACGGACTGTGGCGGGCAGGGCGGTGTGACAATGCCGCATGACTGCCGCCACGATCCCTGCCCACGCTGACCTGTCCGGCCCGCTGCTGCGCATGCTCGGCCGGGTCGAGCACGGCCCCACCTTCGACGCGATGCGCGCCTTCACCGAGGCCCGCACGCCCGACACGCCCGACGAGATCTGGCTGTGCGAGCACCCGCCGGTCTTCACGCAGGGCGTGGCCGGGCGGCCCGAGCATGTGCTGGGCGCGGGCAGCATTCCGGTGGTGGCGACCAACCGCGGCGGCCAGGTCACCTTCCACGGCCCCGGCCAGGTGGTGGCCTATCCGCTGATCGACCTGCGCCGGCTGGGCATCTTCGTCAAGGAATACGTCTACCGCGTCGAGGAGGCGGCGATCCGCACGCTGGCCGAGTTCGGCGTGACCGGCCACCGCGTCGCGGGGGCCCCCGGCATCTACGTGCGGCTGGACGATCCGTTCGCGCACGGCGCGCTCACCGGCCCGGCCGATCCGCGCGACCCGTTCCGCGGCCTGGGCAAGATCTCGGCGCTGGGCATCAAGGTCAGCAACCACTGCACCTACCACGGCGTGGCGCTGAACGTGGCGATGGACCTGGAGCCCTTCGACAGGATCAATCCCTGCGGCTATCCCGGGCTTCGCACGGTCGACTTGGCTACACTCGGCGTCTCGACCGACTGGGCGACGGCCGCCGACCTGCTGGCCCGCTACCTCGCCCGTCTGCTGAGCCGCTGAAGGCTCGCCGCCGCCGCCCCCGCTTCGCCGCCTCTCCGTCCCCATCGGGATCCTGGACGCACCATGCCGACCGACAACGTCACCCACACCGCGCAGACCGGCGCGAACTACGACCCGACCGCCAAGCAGAAGGCCGAGGCCAAGACCGCGCGCATCCCCATCAAGATCGTGCCGGCCGAGACGCTGAAGAAGCCCGACTGGATCCGCGTCAAGGCGGGCAGCCCGACCACGCGCTTCTACGAGATCAAGCAGATCCTGCGCGAGCACAAGCTGCACACCGTCTGCGAGGAAGCCTCGTGCCCGAACATCGGCGAATGCTTCGGCAAAGGCACCGCGACCTTCATGATCATGGGCGACAAGTGCACCCGGCGCTGCCCGTTCTGCGATGTCGGCCACGGCCGCCCGGACCCGCTGGACGTGGACGAGCCGGCCAACCTGGCCAAGACCATCGCCGCGCTGAAGCTGAAGTACGTCGTCATCACCAGCGTGGACCGCGATGACCTGCGCGACGGCGGCGCCGGCCACTACGCCGAGTGCATCCGCGCCACCCGCGAGGCCTCGCCGCAGACGCAGATCGAGGTGCTGGTGCCCGACTTCCGCGGCCGCCTGGACAAGGCGCTGGCGATCCTGAAGGACGCGCCGCCCGACGTCATGAACCACAACCTCGAGACCGTGCCGCGCCTCTACAAGGAAGCGCGCCCGGGCGCCGACTACCAGTTCAGCCTGACGCTGCTCAAGCGCTTCAAGGAAGAGGTGCCGCACGTCCCGACCAAGAGCGGCCTGATGGTCGGCCTGGGCGAGACCGACGAGGAGATCCTCGAGGTCATGCGCGACATGCGCGCGCACGACATCGACATGCTGACCATCGGCCAGTACCTGGCGCCCTCGGGCCACCACCTGCCGGTGCGCCGCTACGTGCACCCGGACACCTTCAAGATGTTCGAGGCCGAGGCCTACAAGATGGGCTTCACGCACGCCGCCGTGGGCGCGATGGTGCGCTCGAGCTACCACGCCGACCAGCAGGCGGCGCACGCGGGCGTGACGCCGGCGGCCTGAGCGGCACCGCCGGATCAGGCGGTCCGCGCCGCGTCCTCTCCGAAGCGGTGGCCGCGGGCCGGATGCAGCGACCAGCCGCCGTCGCCATGCAGCCGCAGCACCTGCTGGTGATAGGCCAGCAGCGCCGGCCGGTGGCTGATGCTGACCGGCGTGCTGCCGGCGGCCACCAGCCGCGCGTACAGCAGCGCCTCGTTGGCCGCGTCCAGCGCGCTGGAGGCCTCGTCCAGGATGACGAAGCGAGCCCGCGAGCGCAGCGCCCGCGCGAAGGCCAGGCGCTGCTGCTCGCCGGTCGACAGCACCTTGGCCCAGTCGCGCACCGCGTCGAGCCCGCCGACGCGGTCGGCCAGGTCGGGCAGGTTGACCTCGCGCAGCAGCGCCCGCAGCTCCTCGTCGGGCAGCGGTCGGTCCGGATGCGGGTAGAGCAGCTCGTCGCGCAGCGTGCCGGTGCCCAGGTAGGGGTGCTGCGGCAGGAACATCACCTCGTCGCCGTCGGGCCGGACGATGCGGCCCGAGCCGGTGGTCCACAGCCCGGCGATCGCACGCAGCAGCGAGCTCTTGCCGCAGCCGCTCGGGCCCTCGATCAGCAGGCCGTGGCCGTCACGGATCGTCAGCGACAGGTCGCTGATCAGCAGGTGCTCGCGCTGCGGCGTCATCACCGCGACATGCTCGAGCGCGAAGTCGCGCCCGGGCAGCGTCTCGATGCGGCTGTCGCTGCGGCCGCCGCCGGCCTCGAGCCGGTCGAGCGCGAGGCTGAACTCGTGCAGCCGGTTCACGCCGGCCCCGAAGCGGCTCAGGCTCTCGAAGTGCTGCACGATCAGCGTCAGCGCGCCGAGGATGGCCGAGAAGGCGCCGGCGGCCTGGATCGCGCGGCCGACCTCCATCTCGCCCGACAGCACCTGGTCGGCGATGATGACGCTGGGCAGCGCCATGGTCAGGAAGCTGTGGCCGTACTGGAACAGGTTCAGGCCGAACTGCCAGCGCAGCACCTGGCGTGCATTGCCGTACAGGCTGGCGAACAGGCCGCGCAGCCGGCCGAGCTCCTCGTGCTCGCCCTCGTGGAAGGCGATCGGCTCGGCATGCTCGCGCAGCCGCACCATGCCGAAGCGGAAGTCGGCCTCGCGGCGCAGCTGGCGGAAGTTCAGCCCGATCAGCGGTCGGCCGAACACCGCGATCGTGATCCAGGTGCCCGCCACCGCGTAGACGATCAGGAAGGCGACGAGCAGGCGCGAGATCGACCACAGCACGCCGGTGAAGGCCACCAGCTCGATGAGCGCACCCAGCAGCACCATCAGGAAGTACAGCGACTGGCCGGTGAAGCTGTTGACGTCCTCGGCGATGCGCTGGTCGGGGTTGTCGATCGCGGCGCCGGACTGCTGCGTCAGCCGGTAGAAGGCGCGGTGGCCGAGGTAGCGGCCGAGCAGGTGCGTCGTGAGCCAGCGCCGCCAGCGCAGCCCCAGCGTGTCGCGCACGAAGTAGTAGCAGGCCCACAGCGGCACGGCCACCACCAGCAGCAGGCTGAAATGGCGGATCGCGCGCCAGAAGCGCTCGGCGTCGCCGGCAGCCAGCGCCGAGGTGAACTCGCCGCTCTGCTGGTTGAACAGCACGTTGAAGCTGGTCTGGCCCAGCAGCAGCACGATCAGCAGCGCCATCAGGCCGATGGCGTGCGTGCGCTCGGCACCGCTCCAGTACGGACGGGCCATCGCGACGAAGCGCCACCACAGGCGGCGGTCGACGGGAGGATGGTCGATGGGTTCGGCTCGGTTCATCGGGAGGCGGGTGCAGGACAGGACTGTCGCGGTCCGGACTCACAGGCCGGCACAGGCGCGATGCCTATCCGGAAGTCAGTGGTCCCGTGGGCTTCGGGGGCGGATCATCATGGGCCCTGGAGTGTTCATCATGGATCTTTCTGTCCGCTGCCTGTCCGTCCACCGTGTGCGCCCGGGGGCGCTGATCGCCTGCCGGGCGGGCAGCTCCTCGCGGCTGCGCCGCCAGGGGCGCAGCCTGGTGCCGGCCGGCGTGGGCACGATCGTGCGCTGCCGGTGGAACGAGCGGCTGCACGGCATCAGCCTGCAGGCGAGCTGCGGCTGAGCACGGCCTCGCGCACGGTCTGGTGCACGAAGGCAAGCCGGTCCAGCACCGGATCGGCGACCACGAAGGGCCAGGCGTCGCCCTGGCCGAGGCTGCGGCCCATGCTGTTGAGAAAGCGTGACAGCGGCAGCCACTCGTCGACCAGCGCCCGGCGGAAGTCGCGCGTGCCGGGCAGCGCGGCCAGCGTGGTGTCGGGCGAGTCCGAGATGTGCATCCAGTGCGCCTAGGTCTCGGCCCAGTCTTCCCAGGGGTGCATGGTCGCGTAGGCGCTGATGTGGCGCTGCGGCCAGTCGGCTGGCACGCCCTCGCGGGTGGCCGCAGGCCTCGCAGCGGGTGTTCTCGAAGAAGACGGTCTGGCTGCAGTGACAGGTGTTCATGACGGGTCGAAAGAGGCGGCGGGGGGCAGGGGTGGAGGGCGCGCGGTCGTCGTCCGAGGGTGTGAGCGTGCGTCGGTGCCGTCCTACAGCGGGCGTGGCGCTTCTCCGATCGAGATGTCGCAGACGGGCTCCCACAATGAATTCATCGGGAATCGAACCCGATGATCGGTGGATCGATCCTGATCGCCACCACTTCCAAGGAGATGCACCATGTTCCGTACCACCGTCGCCGCTCTTGCCGCCGTGTCCGCCCTCGTCGTCCTGCCGGGCTGCGCCGTCAGCCGCGGCCAGTCCACCGTCGGCCAGTATGTCGACGACACCGCGATCACCACCGCGGTGAAGGCCCGCTTCGTGGAGGCCAAGAGCGTCGACGCCACGGCCATCAGCGTCGAGACGCTCAACGGCACGGTGATGCTCTCGGGCTTCGCCAAGAACGCGACCGAGAGGAGCTCGGCCGAATCGCTGGCCCGTGCGGTCAACGGGGTGAAGGAAGTCCGCAACGAGATCGTGGTCCGGATGTGATGCTGTGCGACGGATCGCCGCCCGAGCTGCATCCGGCTGGGCTGATGCCGTGCAAGGCCGGGGCGCTGCTGCGCCGCGGCGCCGCCGGGTACGATCAGGGCATCATGAAGACCACCGGATCCTGCGCGAGTGGATGACGCTCCGTCTCCTTCACCGGGGCCTGCGCCCCATGTCCATGCCGCCGGCGAACCCGGCGGCATGACCGTCTGGACGCTGTCGGGCGACTGGCGCGCCGCTGCGCTGCCGGACTGGCCGCAGCGCCCGGCGGCCGCGGGCCTGAGGCTGCGCGCCGAGGCGCTGCAGGGCTGGGACGCGCGCCTGGCCGCGCGCCTGTGGGGCCTGCAGCGGGACGGAGCATCGCCGGCGGTGGTGCTCGACGACTCGTTGCCCGAGGGCCTGCGCGCGGTCATCGCCCAGGCGGGAGCGCTGGCCGCAGCAGATCCCGCAGCCGCTGCCTCGCCGCAGCGGGCCGTTTGGTGGCGCGGGCTGGAGCGCCTGGGCCGGCGCGTGCTCGACGGTCACGGCCAGTTCGCGGTCAGCCTGGGCTTTGTCGGCCAGACGCTGCTGGCGCTGGCGCGCGTGCCCGGCGGCGGCAGCGGCCTGCGCGGGCGCGATCTGGTCTGGCAGGTCGAGCAGACCGGCCCGCGCAGCCTGCCGATCGTCTCGCTGGTCAGCCTGCTGGTCGGCATGATCCTGGCCTACATGGGCGCCGAGCAGCTGCGCCGCTTCGGCGCGCAGGTCTTCATCGCCGATCTGGTGACCATCGGCAGCGTGCGCGAGATCGCCGCGCTGATGATGGCCATCCTGCTGGCCGGCCGGGTCGGCGCCGCCTTCGCCGCCGAGCTCGCCAGCATGAACGCCAGCGAGGAGATCGACGCGCTGCGCACGCTCGGCCTCGATCCGGTCGAGCATCTGGTGCTGCCGCGGCTGCTGGCGCTGCTGCTGGTGGCGCCGCTGCTGACGGTCTATGCGGCGCTGCTGGGCATGGTCGGCGGCTGGGTGGTCGCCGTGGGCGTGCACGGCGTCGATTCCTTCCAGTACCTGCAGCGCGCCCGCGAGGCGCTGACGCCCGCCCATCTCGGCATCGGCCTGTTCAAGGGCACGCTCTACGCCGGCCTGGTCGGGCTGGCGGGCTGCCGCCAGGGGCTGAACGCGCAGCGCAGCGCCGAGGGCGTCGGCCGGGCGGTGACCGCCTCGGTGGTGCAGGCCATCGTCTGGGTCGTCGTGGCCGCCTCGGTGACGACCATCGTCTTCCAGCGGCTCGGATGGTGATGGCGACGGAGGCCGACATCATGCGGGTCGAGGGCCTGACGATGGCGCACGGCGAGCGCATCATCCAGCAGGGCCTGGACTTCGCGGTGCGCCGTGGCGAGATCCTGGCGATCATGGGCGGCAGCGGCTGCGGCAAGAGCACGCTGCTGCGCCACATGATCGGGCTGCAGATGCCGGCGGCCGGGTGCATCCGGCTCGAGGGCGAGGACCTGAACGACGCCGACGAGCGGGTGCGCCGGCGCCTGCGCCGCCGGCTGGGCGTGATGTTCCAGGCCGGTGCGCTGTGGAGCTCGATGAGCGTCGGCGAGAACCTGATGTTCGCGCTGCGCGAGAGCCTGCGCGACGACGATGGCCGACTGCGCCAGCGCCAGCGCATCGACGACGAGGCGCTGGCGCTGCAGGCGCGCTTCCGGCTCGCGCTGGTCGGGCTGGACGGCAGCTTCGAGCGCCTGCCCGCCGAGCTCAGCGGCGGCATGCGCAAGCGCGCCGCCATCGCGCGCGCGCTGTGCGCCGACGCGCCGCTGCTCTTTCTCGACGAGCCCTCGGCCGGGCTGGACCCGCTGGCCTCGGCCCGGCTCGACGCGCTGATCCTGCAGCTGCGCGACCGGCTCGGCACGACGGTGGTGCTGGTCACGCACGAGCTCGACAGCCTGTTCGCGGTCGCCGACCGCGCGCTTTTCCTCGACGCGCGCCAGCGCACGATGACCGCGCTCGACAACCCCCACCATCTGCGCGAGCACGGCCCCGACGAGGTCCGCGCCTTCCTGCGCCGCGACCGGAGCGATTCCCGATGAACGACGGCCCGTCTTCCCGAGCCCCCCGATCTCCTCGGCCTTCCCGCGCCTCACGCCCGGTGCTGATCGGCGCCTTCGTGCTGGGCGCGATCGTGCTGATCGTCGCGGCGGTGCTGGCCAGCGCCGACGGCCGGCTCTTTGCGCGCAAGGACAGCGTGGTGATGCACTTCAGCGGCTCGATCTTCGGGCTGCAGGTCGGCGCGCCGGTGGTCTTTCGCGGCGTGCGCCTGGGCAGCGTGACCTCGATCGGCCTGAGCTACGACGCCGGCCAGGACCGATTTTCCATCCCGGTGGTGGCCGAGCTCGACCCGGCGCTGATCGACCAGGTCGGCGCCGGCGGCGAGCGCCGCGACGGGCTGCGGCTGCAGACGCTGGTCGAGCGCGGCCTGCGCGCGCAGCTGCAGATGCAGAGCCTGCTCACCGGCCAGCTCTACGTCGACCTGGATTTCCGGGCCGACCGGCAGGCCTCGCGGCTGGGCGCGCGCGGCGGCATGATCGAGATCCCGACGGTGACCACCGCGATCCAGGACATCAAGAACCAGGTCGACGGCATGGACCTGCGCCGCATGGTCGACGATCTGGCCTCGATCGCGCATTCGGTGCGTCAGACGGTGGGCTCGCCCCGCATCGCGTCGACGCTGGACCAGGTCGAGCAGACCGCCGCCAGCCTGAACCGGCTGGCCGAGCGGCTGGACCGGCGCAGCGGCCCGCTGCTCGATGCCGCCGATCGGGCGCTGGGCGACACCCGGCGCTCGATGGGCGACATGTCGGCGGCGGCAGCGCGGGTCGGCGCGGCCGCTTCGGGCGCCGAGGCGCTGCTGCAGCCCGATGCGCCGCTGATGCGCAGCCTGGGCCGCAGCGCCGACGAGCTGGCCCGCACCGCCGCGGCGCTGCGCGAGACGGCCGAGGCCGCTGGCCCCGACAGCGTGCTGCAGCAGAAGCTCGAGCAGACGCTCGATGACTTGTCCCGTGCCGCGCGCTCGCTGCGCGCGCTGTCCGACACGCTGGAGCAGCAGCCCCGCTCGCTGCTGACCGGCCGCCCCCAGGAGCTGCCATGACGATCTCGCGCCGCCGGATGCTGTCCGGCCTGGGCCTGAGCCTGCCCCTTGGGCTGACGCTGGCCGGCTGCGCCGCAGCGCCCACCCGGGTGCCGCGCCTGTTGCGCCTGGAAGCCGATCCGGAGCCCGAGCTCGGTGCCGCGATCGATCTGTCGGCCGCACCGGTCTGGCACCTGCAGCGCGTCCAGCTGCCGGCCTATCTCGACCGCGAGCTGGTGCTGGCCGGGCAGGGCGCGGGGGCGCTGCAGGCGCTGCCGGAGGTGCGCTGGGCCGAGCCGCTGGCCGAGGCGGTGCCGCGCCTGCTGCGCCGAGACCTGGCGCGGGCGGCGGCCGAGGCGGGGCAGCCGGCCCAGGTCTGGGGCGCCGCGCTGCCGGCCGGGCTGCGCGCTGCGCTGCGCCTGCGCATCGACATCGAGCGGCTCGAAGCCGATCGGGTCGCCGGTCGGATGCGGCTGGCCGCGATCTGGGGGGTGTCCGATCCGGCCGGACGGCAGGCGGCCCGCGCCGGCCAGCTCGAGCTGGCCGAGCCGCTGGTCGGCGACAGCTCGGCCGAGGCGCTGGTCGCCGCCCATCGCTGCGTGCTGCAGCGGCTGGCCCAGGCGGTCGCGGCCTCGTGCCTCCGCGCCGCTCAGCCCAGCGCCGGATAGTCGGTGTAGCCGGCCTCGCCGCCGCCGTAGAAGGTGGACGGATCGGGTCGGTTGAGGGCTGCGCCCTGGCGGATGCGCTCGACCAGATCGGGGTTGGCGATCGCCAGCCGGCCGAAGGCGACCGCCTCGGCCTCGCCGCGCCCGAGCAGGGCCTCGGCGCTGTCCGGATCGAGGCCTTCATTGGCGATGACCGCGCCGCCGAAGGCCTCGCGGATGAGCGGCAGCAGCCGGCCGGCGCCCAGGTGCTCGCGCAGGCACAGGAAGGCCACGTCGCGCCGGCCCAGCTCGCGCGCCACCTGCGTGAACAGCGCCTGCGGGTCGGAGTCGCCCATGTCGTGCGCGTCGCCGCGCGGCGCCAGGTGCACGCCGACCCGCCCTGCGCCCCAGACCTCGATCGCCGCGTCGACGATCTCCAGCAGCAGCCGCATGCGGTTCTCGATCGGGCCGCCGTAAGCGTCGGTGCGGCGGTTGCTGCGGTCCTGCAGGAACTGGTCGATCAGGTAGCCGTTGGCCGCGTGGATCTCCACGCCGTCGAAGCCGGCGCGCCGGGCGTTCTCGGCGCCCTGGCGGTAGGCGGCGACGATGCCGGGCAGTTCCTCCAGCGCCAGCGCCCGCGGCGTCACGTAGGGGCGCTTCGGACGCACCAGGCTGACCTCGCCGGCCGGCGTGATCGCGCTGGGCGCGACCGGCGGTTCGCCGTCGAGAAAGACCGGGTCGGAGATGCGCCCGACATGCCAGAGCTGCGCGACGATGCGCCCGCCGGCGGCATGCACCGCCTCGGTCACGCCGCGCCAGCCCTCGACCTGCGCCTCGCTCCACAGCCCCGGCGTGTCGGCATAGCCCACGCCCTGCGGCGTGACCGCGGTGGCCTCGCTCAGGATCAGGCCGAAGCCGGCGCGCTGCGCATAGTGGCGCGCCATCAGCGCGTTGGGCACCCGGTCGGGGCCGACCGCGCGGGCCCGCGTCAGCGGCGCCATCACGACGCGGTTGGGCAGATGCAGATCACCGAGCTGCAGCGGAGCGAGAAGTTGTCGGGTCATGGCGTCGTGTTGCTGATTTGTTTAGGAAAGCTGAAGACGCGCGGGGCGCGCGTCATCGTGTGCCTGCCTTCAGCCGTTGTGGGGGCTCCGACAGCGATCACAAGCACCGTCCCACCGCCATGAAGCACTTCCTTCGCACCATCGAACATCAAGCTCCGCGCCGTCTGCCGGTGCAGGAGCGCCAGACCGACAAGGGCCGCAAGCAGGAAACCTTCGACTACGGCCGCATCGACAGCCACTCGCGCGGTCTGGCCTTCGCGCTGCGCATGGACCGCAAGCGCTGACGCGCTGCTGCATCTGGGGCGCAGGCCTGGCCAAGGAGGCCGGGTCCTCCGCCAAGAAAAGCCGGGTCCGGACCCTGGCCGACACAAGTCTTCAGTTCGTGATGTAATTCACTGAAATGAATAATTCGTGTCGGTTTCGTGAAGCGTGGCAAGTGCGTGGAAGCGACTTGTCATGTCTGCAGACGGCAGGAGGCCCCGCACCATGAACTTTCATCGCTCCTCTCTGCGCAGCCTGTCCGAGCGTGCGCTGATCCCGTGTGCCCAGCTGGCGCTGCTCTGCCTGGCGCTGCCCGCCATCTTGCTGGCCGTGCTGGCCGGCGGGCTGGTGGCCGTGCTGGCCGGGCTGCTGTCGACGGTGGGCCTGACCCACCGCCAGCCTCGCGCACCCTGGCACCGGGCCGGCGTGGCGCTGCGGGTGCTGCTGCGCCGGACCGCGGGCTGATCCGCTTACTGCTTGACCGCCTCGACCTGGATCACCAGGCGCATGTCGTCGGCGAAGCCGTAGTTCAGGCCGTAGCTGGCGCCCCACTGGCTGCGCTTGATGGTGGTCTCGAAGTCGCCGCCGCAGACCTCGCGCTTGAGCATCGGGTTCTGGTAGCAGTTGAACTTGGTCGCCTTCAGCGTGACCGGGTGGGTCTTGCCCATCAGCGTGAACTGGCCGGTCACTTCCTTGACCTTGTCGCCCTCGAACACGAACTTGTCGCCGACAAAGCGGGCGGTCGGGTAGGCCGCGACGTTCAGGATCTCGGCGCTCTTCAGGTGGCTGTTGAACGGGCCGGTGCCGGTGTTGACCGAGTCGACGTCGATGGTGATGTCGACCTTGCCGGTCTTGCCGGCGCGATCGAACTGGACGGTGCCTTCCTTCTTGTCGAAGCGGCCGCGGTTGGTCGAGGTGCCGAAGTGGTCGATCTCGAAGGTCACGAAGGTGTGCGTCGGCTCGATCGCGTAGGTGGCCGACTGGGCCTGGGCAGCGGTGGCGAACAGGGCCGAGGCGGCGGTCAGGGCGAGCAGGGTCTTCTTCATGGCAGGGTCTCCGTCAAGGGGGTCAGGGTTGGGTGAGAGAAAAGAGGGAATGCGGTTCAGAGCGCCGGCACGCCGCTCAGGTTCAGCTTGAACTTCACCTGCACGTCGTTGGCGACCATCGAGGTGTCGGCCCAGTCGCCTTCGCCGATCTTGAATTCGAGGCGCTTGATCGCGAAGGCGCCGGTGGCGGTGGTGCTGCCGCCGGCCTGGGTCAGCGCGACCGGCACGACCACGTCGCGGCTGCTGCCCTTGATGGACAGCTTGCCGGCCACCTCGAACTTGCCGGCGCCGACGGCCTTGATCGCGCTGGACTGGAAGGTGGCCTGCGGGAACTTCGGCACGTTGAACCAGGTGGCCTTGGGCAGCTCGACATCCACCTCCGGCGAGCCGAAGGTGGCGCTGCCCATGTCGATGGTGAAGGCGACCTTGCCGGCTTCCGGCTTCTTCGGGTCGAAGGCGATCTGCGCGTCGAACTTGCGGAAGCGCCCTTCGACCGGCACGCCCATCTGCTTGCTGACGAAGAGCATCTCGCTCTTGGCAGCGTCGAGCTTCTGCTGGGCCAGGGCGGGCGTCGGCGCGACGACCAGGGCGGCGAAGGAGGCGGCGGCCAAGGCCGCGGTGCGCAGGATGACGGTCATGGAAGAACTCCGGAAATCAGGATGAGCGGGTGGCTGCTGGGCGATCAGCGCGTCTCAGCGCGGCGCCGGACCCAGGCCCATGCGGCCGAGCAGGCGGTCGCGGTCGATGAGCTGGTGCTTGAGCGCGGCGGCCACATGCAGCACCACCAGGCCGGCCAGGCCGAAGGCGCTCAGTTCGTGCAGCGGCTTGATCGATTCGGCCAGCGCCTTGTCGACCGGCATGAAGTCCGGCAGCGGCAGCACGCCGAACCAGACGATCGGGAAGCCTGCTGCCGAGCTGTAGGCCCAGCCGGTCAGCGGCACGGCGAAGAACAGCACATACATCAGGTGGTGCGTGCCGTGGAAGGCGCTGCGCTGCCAGCCCGGCATGGCCTTGTCGATCGAGGCCGGCAGCGCCGGCGGGCGGTTCGCCAGGCGCCACAGCAGCCGGGCGGCCGACAGCGCCAGGATCGTCACGCCGGCCCACTTGTGCCAGTTGTAGAGCTTGAGCCGCGTCGGCGAGAAGGGCAGGCCGGTCATGTAGACCCCGACGCCGAAGGCTCCGACGATGCCCAGCGCCAGCAGCCAGTGCAGCGCGATCGCGGTGGCGCCGTAGCGCGAGGAGGAAGAGGGTGTGCTCATGGCGGAGGGATCTCTTGTCAGCTGGTGCACAGCTTAGAGGGCCCTCCGTTCAGGCAGATTCACGGGTCTTGATGCATGCGTATCAATCGTTTGAATGACGATCGTCGCTCTGCCGGGTCGTTCCGGCCCGCGCGTGCCAGCGACCGATGCCCTGATGGATCTCGCCCAGCGTCGGCAGCATCAGGACGCCTTCGACGCCGCGCCGCTGCATCGCCGCCTGCGGCGTGCCGGCCCACAGCTCGACCGGCTGCGGCAGCCGGGCGCGCAGCTCGGCCAGATGGTCGAGCGAGGCACCGGCCGGGCTGACCATCGAGAAGCCGAGCGCGACGATGTCGGCGCGATGCGCGCGCGCGGCGGCGACGATGTCGGGCATCGGCGTCTGGCAGCCCAGGTTCATGCAGCTCGCGCCCTCGAGGGTGAACAGCGCCTCGGCCATCAGCAGGCCCAGGCCGTGCAGTTCTCCGGGGAAGGTGGTCAGCAGCACCCGCGGCGTGCCGTCGGCGCGCATTTCCGGCGCGGTGGCGATCGCGGTGCGCAGCACCGTCTCGATCGCCTCGCTGCACAGGTGTTCCTCGAAGACCTCGAGCTGGCCGCGCGACCAGGCCTCGCCGATCTCGACCAGCAGCGGCTGCGCGACCTCGCCGATGAAGTGCGCCAGGCCGCGGCGCAGAAGCGTCTGCATCAGCGCGCGGCGCAGGCCGGCCACGTCATGCGCGCGCAGCAGCTCGTACAGCGCCTTCGGCTCAGCCTTCAGGGCCGGCTCGGCCGCTGCGGCGGTCTCGCCGCCCGAGAGCTGGCCCACCCGCTGCAGCTCCTCCAGCGGCAGGCCGACGATGCGTCCCGGGCGCCAGCCCGCATCGAGCAGGCGGCGGATGTGGCGCAGCTGCTCGACCTGCTCGTGCGGGTAGAGGCGCTCGCCATTGTCGTCGCGCAGCGGACGGGGGAAGCCGTAGCGGCGCTCCCAGACGCGCAGCGTGTCCTTGCCGAGGCGGGTGTCGCGTTCGACGGCGGCGATCGTGAACATGGTCAGTGCGGTGGGTGCCCGGTCATTCATCAGGGGGCTCCGAGTGTGCCGCACATCGCCGGCCGTGAGCCCGGTCTGCGATGTCGCGTTTTCGTCGATAAATTGTCCTGGACAAACATTGTGGTTTTTGTCTGTCATGCCTAATATTAGAACCACATCCACTGTTTGCCCAAGACAAATCATGTTCAAGGCAACTCTTCTTGCGGCGCTGTGCGCACTGTTCATCGGCATGGCTCCGGCGCAGGCCGCCACGCCTGCCGCGGCCACGCCCTCCGGCGCTGCGGCCTGTCCCGCCTTGCTCGACCGCACGGTGCCGCGGCTGCAGGACGAGAAGCCGCAGTCGCTGTGCCAGTACGCCGGTCGCGTGGTGCTGGTGGTCAACACCGCGAGCCAGTGCGGCTTCACCTCGCAGTACCGAGGGCTGGAGGCGCTCTACCGCAAGCACCAGGGCGATGGCCTGGTGGTGCTGGGCTTTCCGTCGAACGACTTCGCCGGCCAGGAGCCGGGCTCGAACGCGGAGATCGCCGCCTTCTGCGAGGACCAGTTCGCGGTGCGCTTCCCGATGTTCATGAAGACGCCGGTCACCGGCGCGAAGGCCCATCCCTTCTATGCCGATCTGGCCAGGCTGTCGGGCAGCACGCCGAAGTGGAACTTCCACAAGTACCTGATCGGGCGCGACGGACGCACCGTCAAGGCCTACACCAGCTTCACCACGCCGGAGGACGGCGCGCTGCTGCGCGACATCCGCGCCGAGCTGGCCCGCCGCTGAGCGGCGTCCTCCCCGCATCTTCTCCCCACCGGAGCCCGGACATGTCTGCTCACATCTCGACCCTCGCGGCGGCTGCCGTCCGGGAACTTCCGCACGCAGGTCGGCTCACAGCCAGTGCATCCGATCGGCTTCGGCCTGCGTATCCGGTCCTCATGGACACCGAATTCGCCGCTCCTGCCGATCGGGCAACGATTTTCACGCCGTGCAGCCTGTCCGGACCCCGCGTTCCGGCAGCCCCCCGGAGGCGGATCCTCTCCTCCTCCCTCCCTCCCTTCTTCCCCTTCGGGCGCTGCACGGCGTCTCTTCTGTCCACCCCTCGCACCGCCGGGAGGGCCTGAGCCATGCGACGCATCGCGATCATCGGCTCAGGCATCGCCGGCCTGTCGAGCGCCTGGCATCTGTCGGCGCCGGGCTCGGACTGCAGGGTCACGCTCTACGAGGCGGGCTACTACCTCGGCGGCCACACCCACACCGTCGACGTGACGCTGCCCGGCCCGGACGGGCGGGCGCACACGCAGGGCGTCGACACCGGCTTCCTGGTCTTCAACCACCGCACCTACCCGGAGCTGCTCAAGCTCTTCGCCGAGCTGCGCGTCGACACGGCGCCCTCGGACATGTCCTTCTCGGTCCAGGCCGAGCAGGGGCGGCTGGAGTGGAGCGGCTGCAACCTCGACACGGTGTTCGCGCAGCGCGCCAACCTGTTCAGCCCGCGCTTCCTGGGCATGCTGCGCGAGCTGCTGCGCTTCAACCGCCGCACCACCGAGCTGGCGCGCACGGGCAGCGAGGCGCAGCTGGCGCAGTCGATCGGCGAGTTCCTCGATGCCGAGCGTTTCTCCGACACCTTCCGGCGCTGGTACTTCCTGCCGATGATCGGCTGCATCTGGTCCTGCCCGACCGAGCAGATGCTGCAGTTCCCGATCGCGACGATGATCCGCTTCTGCCACAACCACGGGCTGCTGCAGGTCAGCGACCGGCCGCAGTGGCACACGGTGCGCGGCGGTGCGCGCCACTATGTCGAGAAGATCGCCGCGCGGCTGCCCGATGTGCGGCTCTCGACGCCGGTGCGTTCGCTGCGCCGCCTGCCCGAGGGCGGCGTGATCGTCAGCGCCGCCGACGGCGAGGCGCGCTACGACGAGGTGGTGCTGGCCTGCCATTCCGACCAGGCGTTGCGCCTGCTGGGCATGGATGCCAGCGCGGACGAGCGAGCGGTGCTGGGCGCGATCCGCTACCACCCGAACCGCGCGGTGCTGCACACCGACGAGAACCAGTTGCCGCAGCGCCGCAAGGCCTGGGCCGCCTGGAACTACGAGCACGCCGGCGACGCGGGCCGCGAGCGCTCGGGCGTGTGCCTGCACTATCTGCTCAACCGCCTGCAGCCGATGCCGTGGACGCAGCCGGTGATCGTCTCGCTCAATCCGGTGCGCCAGATCCGGCGCGAGCACATCCTGGGCGAGTACGACTACAGCCACCCGGTCTTCGACCTGGCGGCGATCGAGGCGCAGCGCCGGCTGCCCGCGATCCAGGGTCGGCGCCACACCTGGTTCTGCGGGGCCTGGACCGGCTACGGCTTCCATGAGGACGGGCTGAAGTCGGGCCTGGCGGTGGTCGCGGCGCTGCGCGAGCGTGTGGCCGATGCCGGTCCGCATCTGAAGCTGGTCCGGCCCGTTTCGGCAGCGGAGGCGGCATGAACCCGCCGCGTGCGCTGATCGGCCGAGGCCCGGTGCGCCATGCGCGGCGCCGGCCGGTGGCCCGCGCCTTTCGCTACGACACCTGGTTCCTGCTGCTGCCGATGCGCACGCTGCGCCAGCAGCCCGATCCGGTGTTGGCGCGCAACCGCGCTGCGCGGGTCAGCTTTCATGACTGCGATCATGGCGACGGCGGCGACGATGCGCTGGCCTGGTTCGAGCGTCTGCTGGCGGCCGAGGGCATCACGGACGCCGACGGCGAGATCTGGCTGCACACCTACCCGCGCGTGCTGGGCTACGCCTTCAAGCCGGTGAGCTTTTGGTACGCGCACCGCGCTGACGGCGCGCTGCGCGCCATCGTCGCCGAGGTCAACAACACCTTCGGCGAGCGCCACTGCTACCTGCTCGACCGCCCGGCCTGGGGCCGCGAGCTGCGCGCCGACAAGGTCTTCCACGTCTCGCCCTTCTGTCGTGTCGAGGGCCGCTACCGCTTCCGCTTCCTGCGCACCCCCGAGCGCACCGTGGTGCGCATCGACCATGACGACGCCGACGGCCGCGAGCTGATCAGCACCAGCGTCAGCGGCCACCTGGAGCCGCTGACGGCCGAAGCCCTGCACCGTGCCTGGACCGCCCACCCGCTGCTGACGCTGGGCGTGATGGCGCGCATTCACTGGCAGGCGCTGCAGCTGTGGTGGCGCCGCGTTCCCTTCTTCCACAAGCCGGTGCCGCCTGCGGCGCTGGTGAGCCGATGAGCCTGACCGAGCGAGATCCACGATGAACCAGCCCGTCCGTTCCGCCGCGCTGCCCGGCCTGTCACTGCGCCCGTCCGTGTCCGCGTCGACCCCGACCGAGATGCTGCTGCCCCGGGGCGCCAGCGCCGCCACCCGCACCGTGCTGGGCCTGCTCAAGCGCATCGAGCACGGCACGCTCGACCTGCGCTGGCCGGACGGCTCGCACCTGCGCCTGGGCTCGGGCCTGGAGCCGCGCGCCACGCTGGTGGTGCACGACCAGAAGGTGTTCGCCGCGGCGCTGAAGTCCGGCGACATCGGCTTCGCCGAGGCCTTCATCGCCGGCGACTGGGACACCGACGACCTGCCGGCGCTGCTGCGCCTGCTGCTGCTCAACCGCGAGGCGATCGAGCGGCTGATCTTCGGCGGCTGGTGGGGCTCGCTGCTGCACCGGCTGCAGCACTGGCGCAACCGCAACAGCCGCGAGGGCAGCCGGCGCAACATCCACGCGCACTACGACCTCGGCAACGCGTTCTACCGGCTGTGGCTCGACCCGACGATGAACTACTCGAGCGCCTGGTTCGACGGCGATCACGGCCGCGCGCTGACCGAGGCGCAGGACGCCAAGGTGGCCCGCGCGCTGGTCGAGGCCGGTGTGCAGCCGGGCGGCCGGGTGCTGGAGATCGGCTGCGGCTGGGGCGCGGTGGCCGAGGCGGCGGCGCGGCGCGGCGCGCACCTGACCGGCGTGACGCTGTCGACCGAGCAGCTCGCCTGGGCCCAGGAGCGTCTGGCGCGCCAGAGCCTGGGCGGCCAGGCCGAGCTGCGGCTGCAGGACTACCGCGACATCGCCGACGCGCCCTTCGACGCGCTGGTGTCGATCGAGATGTTCGAGGCGGTCGGCCGTGCCTACTGGCCGTCCTACTTCGAGACGGTGGCGCGCTGCCTGAAGCCGGGCGGGCGCGCCTGCATCCAGACCATCACCATTCGTGATGACCTGTTCGATCGCTATGTGCGCTCGACCGATTTCATCCAGCAGTACATCTTTCCCGGTGGCCTGCTGCCCAGCGACCGCGAGTTCCGCCTGGCCGCCGGACGCGCCGGGCTGGAGGTGGAGCGCACGCTGGCCTTCGGGCCGGACTACGCCGAGACGCTGCGGCGCTGGCGCACGGATTTCCATGCGCAGGCCGAGCAGATCCGCCCGCTGGGCTTCGATCTGCCGTTCATGCGCACCTGGGACTTCTATCTCGCCTACTGCGAGGCGGCCTTCGACACCGGCAACACGAATGTCGTGCAGTACACGCTGAGGCGGCCATGACGACGCGCCGAAGCTGGCTGCGGGTCGCGCCGGCGGTGGCGCTGGGGCTGCTGGCGCCGGTCGCTCGGGCTGCCGAGCCGCCGGCGGAGGTGCGCGCCGCGCTGCCCGAGCCACGCCTGCAGGGCACGATGCGCTTTCGCTGGCTCGGGCTGTCGATCTATGACGCCCGGCTGTGGCGACCGGGTGCGGCCGCGCCGCTGAGCGCCGAGGACTACGCCGGCCGCGACTTCGCGCTCGAGCTGATCTACGCCCGGCGCCTGTCGGGCGAGGGCATCGCCGACCGCTCGATCGAGGAGATGCGCCGCCTCGACCGCTTCGACGAGGCGCGCGCCGAGGCCTGGCGCGCGGCGATGCGCGCCGCGTTTCCCGACGTGCAGTCCGGCGAGCGCCTGGTGGGCGTGAACCGGGCGGGCCGGGGGGCGCGCTTCCTGCATCAGGGCCGCCCCACCGGCGAGGTGGCCGAGATCGAGTTCGCACGGCTCTTCTTCGGCATCTGGCTGTCGCCGCGCGGGCCCGAGCCGCAGCTGCGCGCCGCGCTGCTGGGCACGGGCGGATGAGCGCCGCGATCGGCGCCGGCCTGCGCTATGGCGCGCTCGGGCTGCCGCTGGCCTTCGTCGCGCTGCCGCTCTACGTGGTGCTGCCCAACCATTACGCTGAGCAGTTCGGCGTGCCGCTGGCGGCGCTGGGCGGCGTGCTGCTGGCGGTGCGCTCGCTCGACGCGCTGCTCGATCCGTGGATCGGCCAGCGGGTGGATCGGCTGCTGTCGGGCCCGTTCTCGCGCACGCTGCGCTGGCTGGCGCTGGCGGCGGCGGTGCTGATGCTCGGGCTGACCGGGCTGTTCTTTCCGCTGCCGGCGCTGGGCGGCGAGCTGCCGGCGCTGCTGGCCTGGTGCGCGGCGCTGCTGCTGGCGACCTGCCTGGCCTGGAGCGTGGCCAGCGTGCTGCACCAGGCCTGGGGCGCACGCCTGGGCGGCGACGATGCGATCCAGGCGCGCCGGGTGGCCTGGCGCGAGGGCGCGGCGCTGGTCGGCGTGGTGCTGGCCAGCGTGCTGCCCTCGCTGGCCGGGCTGTCGGCGAGCCTGACGGTCTTCATCGTGACGCTGGCGCTGGGCGTGCTGGCGCTGGCCCGCGCGGATCGGCCGGTGCCCGCGCCCGATCTGCCGGACACCGAGGCGGCCTCGCCCGGGCCGTGGCAGCTGCCGGCCTTTCGGCGGCTGCTGGCGGTGTTCATGCTCAACGGCATCGCCAGCGCGGTGCCGGCGACGCTGGTGCTGTTCTTCATCCGCGACCGGCTGCAGCTGCCGCAGTGGGAGGGCGCCTTCCTGGCGAGCTATTTCCTGGCCGGCGCGCTGTCGCTGCCGCTGTGGGTGCGCGCGGTCGATCGTCTTGGCCTGGTGCGTGCCTGGGGCGCCGGCATGGTGCTGGCGGTGCTGACCTTCTGCGGCGCGGTGCTGCTGGGCGAGGGCGACGGGCGCGGCTTCCTGCTGGTCTGCGTGGCCAGCGGCCTGGCGCTCGGCGCGGATCTGGCGCTGCCGGGCGCGCTGCTGGCGGCGGTGGTGCGGCGCAGCGGCCTGGGCGGCCGGGCGGAGGGGCGCTTCTTCGGCTGGTGGACGGCCGCCTCGAAGCTCAATCTGGCGCTGGCCGCCGGTCTGGCGCTGCCGCTGCTGCAGTGGGCCGGCTACCAGCCGGGCTCGCGCGATCCGCAGGGCCTGGAAATGCTCGGTCTGACCTACGCATTGCTGCCCTGCGTCTTCAAGCTGATGGCGCTGGCGCTGCTGTGGCGGCTGGCCGGCGCGCTGCCTCCGACATCCCTGCAAGGAGATCCGCGATGACATCCCTGTCCCCCCCGCTGCGCCGCGTGGCCGGTGCCGGTCTGCTCGGCGCGCTGCTGATGCTGGCTGGCTGCGCCTCGCCCGCGGTCGAGCAGTACGCCGCCGAGCAGCCGCGCCTGCTGCTGCGCGAGTATTTCGACGGCCCGATGACCGCGCATGGCGTCTTCACTGACCGCTCCGGCCAGGTCGTGCGCCGCTTCACCGTGAAGCTGGTCGGGCGCTGGAACGGCCCGGAAGGCGTGCTGGAGGAAGACTTCGTCTACAGCGACGGCAAGACCGAGCGCCGCGTCTGGCGCCTGACCGACCACGGCGGCGGCCGCTACACCGGCCGCGCCGACGACGTGGTCGGCGAGGCGCAGGGCCAGGCCGCCGGCAACGCGCTGCGCTGGCGCTACACGCTGGCGCTGCCGGTCGACGGTCGCGTCTGGAACGTGCAGTTCGACGACTGGATGTACCTGATGGACGCCGAGCGCAAGGTGATGCTGAACAAGGCGACGATGAGCAAGTTCGGCATCCGCCTGGGCGAGGTCACGCTGGCCTTCCACAAGCCATGAGCAGCGCCGGCCTCAATCCGTGTCTGCGCGACTGGCACGGGCAGGGCGTCTGGATCGTCGGGGCGTCCTCGGGCATCGGCCTGGCGACCGCCGAGGCGCTGGCGGCGGCGGGTGCGCGGGTGGTGGTGTCGGCGCGCAAGGCCGGGCCGCTGCAGGACTTCGCCGCGCGCCACGCCGATGCGCTGGCGCTGCCGCTCGATGCCTGCGCGCCGGGGGCGCTGGCGGATGCCATGCCGCGGGTTCTGGCGCACCTGGGCCGGCTCGATCTGGCGATGTACTGCGCCGGCCACTACGCGCCGATGCGCGCCGACCGCATCGATCTGGAGGATGCGCTGCGCCATCAGGACATCAACGTCGGCGGCGCCTGGCGGCTGCTCGACGCGGTGCTGCCAGTGCTGCTGGTGCAGCGCACGGGCCATGTCAGCCTGGTGTCGAGCGTGGCTGGCTACCGTGGCCTGCCGATGGCGCTGGCCTACGGGCCCACGAAGGCCGCGCTGACCAGCCTGGCGCAGAGCCTGTGGCAGGACCTGCATCCGCGCGGGCTGGGCGTGTCGGTGATCTGCCCGGGTTTCGTCGCCACGCCACTGACCGCGGGCAACACCCACCCGATGCCGGCGCTCATCTCGCCGGAGGAGGCGGCGCGCCAGATCCTGCGCGGCTGGGCGCGCGGCGAGTTCGAGATCCATTTCCCCAAGCGCTTCAGCCGGGTGATGAAGCTGCTCGGCCTGATCGGCCTGGTCAGCGATCGCGCAGCCTTTGCGATGCTGCGGCGCACGACCGGGCTGTGACGATTTTCAGCGTCCGGTCGGTGGGCTGTCCGCTTCATCCGCTTCGTCATCCGCGCTGTCCGGCGCCTGCTGCTGGCCCTCCGACAGGGTGTGCAGCTGGAAGCGGCCGCTGCGGTCGATCAGCCAGATCTCGTCCCAGCGCACCGTGTCCAGCCCGGCCGGCGGGCGCGGATAGGGCTCGGCGGCGCGGATCAGATGCTCGATCCACGGCAGCACCTCGCGGGCAACCGCGGGCTCGCGGGTGATCTCGATGCGGCTGACCCGCCCGTGCGCGTCGATCGTGGTGCGCACGCCGGCGATCGCGTGCAGGAAGGGCGGCAGCAGGCCGTCGTGAATCCGCTCGGGATGGTTCAGGTAGAGGTGGCGGGCGCCGTCGATCCGATAGGCCGCCTCGGTGGTGGCCATCGTCGCCAGCGCAGGGCGGGGGGCGCGCGCGGGCAGCGCCGTGTCGAACTGGGCAAGGGCGGGCAGGGCGATGCCGATCAGCAGCCCTGCCAGCCAGCCTTTTTTCCCCCGCAACCGTGACGGGGGGGCGCTCGGGCTTTCGAGGGGCCGGCGCCGACATGGGGCCGAGGCCGACGGCGTCAGTCGGGCGGCGGCAGGATGGGCTCTGGCGTGCATGGTGCGCGAAGCGTCGAGGGTGGCGCGCTCAGCGCATCCAGCCCTTGCGGCGGAAATACACCAGCGGTGCGGCGATCGACAGCGCCATCAGGCCGAGCGCGAGCGGATAGCCCCAGCGCGAGCTCAGTTCGGGCATGTGCTGGAAGTTCATCCCGTAGATGCTGGCGATCAGCGTCGGCGGCAGCATCGCCACCGAGGCCACCGAGAAGATCTTGATGATCTTGTTCTGGTTGATGTTGATGAAGCCGACGGTGGCGTCCATCAGGAAGTTGATCTTGTCGAAGAGAAACGCGGTGTGGCTGTCGAGCGAGTCGATGTCGCGCATGATCTGGCGCGCCTCCTCGAACTGCTCCGCGTTGAGGAGCCGGCTGCGCATCATGAAGCTGACGGCGCGGCGCGTGTCCATCACGTTGCGGCGGATGCGGCCGTTCAGATCCTCCTGGTGCGCGATGGCCGACAGCGCCTCGGCGGCGGCATGGTCGTCCACCTCCTGCTTGAGCACCCGCGCGCTGACCTTCTCCAGCGCGTCGTAGATGCCCTCCAGCGCATCGGCCGAGTATTCCGCGTCGGCGTCATAGAGCTTGAGCAGCACATCCTTGGCGTCCTCGATCATCGCCGGGATGCGCCGCGCGCGCAGCCGCAGCAGCCGGAACACCGGCAGATCCTCCGCATGGACCGAGAACAGCACGCCGTCCTTCAGGACAAAGGCCACGCGCACGTTGCGCGGCGTCTCGCCGTCATCGATCAGGAAGTCGGAGCGGATGTGCAGCTCGCCGTTGTCTTCCTCGTAGAAGCGGGCGGACTCCTCCAGGTCGTCGTCGACGATGTCGTCGGGGATCGTCAGGCCGAAGCGCCCCAGGATCCAGCCTTTCTCGATCGGCGTGGGGGCTTCCAGATCGACCCAGACCGGCGACACATGGGCCAGTGCGTCCGGCTGGTCGACCTCTTCCTGGAACAGACGGCCGCTGGCCAGCGTGAAGACGTTGAGCATCGGGAACGGCGCGCGCAGGGGAGTTCAGGGCCAGCCGATTATTGCACCGTCGCAGGGTGCGGGCCTGAATGAGCGCAAACCCGGAGATTAATCCCGTTCTCGCGGTACCAGCGCAATTCCACACAGTGCCTGCAGGGTGTGATGACCCGGGCTTGTCAGCCTTTCATGAAAGGGTCACACTGAATCCAAGCCAGACATCAAGAGCAAGAGGCAAAGACCTGCGGATTCCTTCTGTCCTCGAGAAAACCGCCCTCATCAGGCCGTGTCTTCTCCAGGCTGTTTTCCTGACAACGACAGCATCTTCCCACCCCAACCTCTCGAAAGGAGGCCACATGAATCTGACGATCAGCGGTCATCATCTGGAAGTCACCCCGGCTCTGCGCGAGTATGTGCTCACCAAGCTCGACCGCGTGACCCGGCACTTCGATCAGGTGGTGGACGTCAACGTGCTGCTCACCGTGGAGAAGAACAAGGAGAAGGAGCGTCGTCAGCGTGCCGAGGTCACGCTGCATGTGAAGGGCCGCGACATCTTTGTTGAGAGTTCGCACGAGGATCTGTATGCCGCGATCGACCAATTGATGGACAAGCTCGACCGACAGGTCGTCCGCCACAAGGACAAACTTCAGAACCACCACCACGTATCGCCGAAGCGAGGCACTGCGTTCACCGAGGCCGTCTGAGGCCTGTTCACCTGCCACGGCAGGTATCGCGACCTCCGCCGGGTCGCACGGAAGACGGCCCCTCGACGGGGCCGTCGCCACTTCTGCGCTTCTGCGGTCGACCTGAAAAGCAAAATATGATCATGAGGTCGATCCCTGCGGCCTTCTGATGGCGCTCTGACTGCGTCCGCGATACAACATGACGCTCTTGGTCCTGCATCTGCCCCGTCGGGGTGCGCGCAAGCTGGGCAGCACTTCCTATAATCGGTCCCCCGAACACACCTGACTGCGCGTTTGCGACGGCCTCCAGCCCGAGTCGGCGCCTGATCCCGATGAACCGTCTCGCCGCGATCCTTCCCGCCGGCAATGTGCTGGTCAACGTGGACGCTTCCAGCAAGAAGCGCGCGTTCGAGCAGGCGGGCCTGCTCTTCGAGAACCAGCAGGCCATTGCCCGGGCCACCGTCTCCGACAACCTGTTCGCGCGCGAACGGCTCGGCTCCACCGGGCTGGGTCATGGCGTCGCGATTCCGCACGGCCGCATCAAGGGGCTGAAGAATCCGCTGGCTGCCGTGATCCGTCTGGCGCAGCCGATCGGCTTCGAGGCGCCGGACGACGAGCCGGTCAGCCTGCTGATCTTCCTGCTGGTCCCCGAGGCCGCGACACAGCGCCATCTCGAGATCCTGTCCGAGATCGCCGAGCTGCTGTCCGACCGCGACCTGCGCGAGCGCCTGAAGACCGAAGAGGATCCGGCGCGGCTGCATGAGCTGATTTCCCGCTGGGAGCCGATGCGCTCGGTGGCCTGAGTTGAAGCCGACCGTCATCAGCGCCGAGGCGCTGTTCGATGCGCATCGCTCTTCGCTGAAGTGGGAGTGGATCGCCGGTCATGCGCACCCTGAGCGTCGTTTCGACGAGGTCGCCGTCCGCGATGCCCAGTCCGCAGCCGACCTGGTCGGCTACCTGAACTACATCCATCCCTACCGGGTGCAGATCGTCGGCCGTCGCGAGGTCGACTATCTGCAGGAGTCCGACAGCGACACGCAGGAGCGGCGCATCTCGCGCATCGTGGCGCTCGAGCCGCCGGTGCTGGTGGTGGCCGATGGCTGCACGCCGCCCGACCGCCTGGTGGCGATGTGCGAGCGCGCGGACATTCCGCTGTTCTGCACCCAGGATTCGGCCGGTCATGTCATCGACGTGCTGCGCGGCTTTCTCGGTCAGCACTTCGCCGAGCGCACCTCGCGCCATGGCGTCTTCATGGACATTCTCGGCCTGGGTGTGCTGCTGACCGGCGAGTCCGGCCTGGGCAAGAGCGAACTGGGGCTGGAGCTGATCTCGCGCGGTCACGGCCTGGTGGCCGACGATGTGGTCGACCTGTTCCGCGTCTCGCAGTCGGCGATCGAGGGGCGCTGCCCGGAACTGCTGCGCGACCTGCTCGAGGTGCGCGGCATCGGCCTGCTCGACATCAAGGCGATCTTCGGCGAGACCGCGGTGCGCCGGAAGATGCGGCTGAAGCTGATCGTGCACCTGGTGCGCAAGGAAACGCTCGAGCGCGACTTCGAGCGCCTGCCCTACGAGCCGCTGCACGAGACCGTGCTGGGCATGCCGGTGCGCAAGGCGGTGATCGCGGTCGATGCCGGGCGCAACCTGGCGGTGCTGGTCGAGGCCGCGGTGCGCAACACGGTGCTGCAGCTGCGCGGCATCGACACCTACAAGGAATTCATCAAGCGCCACCGCGAGCTGATGGAGCGTGGCGACCAGGCACTGTGAGCCCCGTGGCGCTCGCTTGGGGGCTCACTTGATGCTGCGGTGCGGGCAGGCGTCCTTGGTGCAGTGCGCGTACAGCGCCAGCGTGTGTTCCTGCAGCGTGAAGCCGCGCTCCTGGGCGACCATGCGCTGGCGCGACTCGATCTGCGGGTCGAAGAATTCCTCGACATGGCCGCAGTCCAGGCAGACCAGATGGTCGTGGTGCTGTCCCTCGTTGAGCTCGAAGACCGACTTGCCGCTCTCGAAGTGGTTGCGGCTGAGGATGCCGGCCTGCTCGAACTGCATCAGCACCCGGTACACGGTGGCCAGGCCGATGTCCGAGCCTTCGCCGAGCAGGATCTTGAAGACATCCTCGGCTGTCATGTGGCGCTGCTGGGCGCGCTGGAAGATGTCGAGGATCTTGATGCGCGGCAGGGTGGCCTTCAGGCCCGAGCTCTTGAGTTCTTCCGCGTTGGTCATGGGGTCGCCTGTGTCATGCAGGCCTCGGTGGCCTCGCTAGAATCCCCGGATCATATCGGGATGCGCCTATCCCGTCTCTCGTCGGTCTCCTCCACCCAAAACGACATGGCTGCTCTGACCCGCCTTTTTCGACCCGCCCTGGCCGTCGTGGTGCTTGCCGCGGGAGCAGGGTGTTCGACCATCTCGTCCGACGGTCGCCTGCTCGGCCTGGTCACGCCCTACCGGATGGAAGTGGTCCAGGGCAATGTGGTCACCCGGGAAATGGTCGCCCAGCTGCGCCCCGGGCTGAGCCGTGATCAGGTGCGGCAGCTGCTCGGCTCGCCGCTGCTGACCGATGTCTTCCACGGCGACCGCTGGGACTATGTCTTCACGATCCGCCGCCAGGGGACCGAGCCGCAGCAGCGCCGGGTGACGGTCTTCTTCGATGGCGAGCGGCTGAGCCGCTTCGATGCCGGCGAGGCGCCGAGCGAGCGCGAGTTCGTCGATTCGATCACCGTCTCGCCGCCGAAGCCGCGCCGCACGCCGCTGGAGCTCGACGAGCAGCAGCTGCGCGCGATCGCCCCCCCGAAACCCACGCGCGCCGCCGCGCTGGTGCCGGGCACCGCCGCCAGCGGGCCTGCCCGTTCCTATCCTCCGCTCGAGACCGTTTCCCGATGAACGCTTCCGCTTCTTCCGCCGACGCCCGCCTGCGCGTCGCCATCGCCGGCTGCACCGGCCGCATGGGCCACATGCTGATCGAGGCGGTGCTTGCCTCCGACGACTGCGTGCTCGCCGGCGCGCTCGACCGCGAGGGCAGCCCGGCCGTCGGCCAGGACGCCACCGCCTTCCTGGGCAAGGTCAGCGGCGTGACGATCGCCTCCGACCTGCGCGAGGGCCTGAAGAACGCCGATGTCCTGATCGACTTCACCCGCCCCGAAGGCACGCTGGCGCATCTGGCCGTCTGCCGCGAGCTCGGCGTCAAGCTGGTGATCGGCACGACCGGCTTCAGCGGCCCGGAGAAGGCCGAGATCGGCGCGGCCGCCAAGGACATCGCCATCGTCATGGCGCCGAACATGAGCGTCGGCGTCAACGTCGTGCTGCGCCTGCTCGACACCGCGGCGCGGGCGCTCTCGCACGGCTACGACATCGAGATCGTCGAGGCGCATCACCGCCACAAGGTCGATGCGCCCAGCGGCACCGCGCTGAAGATGGGCGAGGTCGTGGCCGCCGCGATCGGCCGCGACCTGAAGGAATGCGCCGTCTACGGCCGCGAAGGCGTCACCGGCGAGCGCGATCCCAGCACCATCGGCTTTGCCACCGTGCGCGGCGGCGATGTGGTCGGCGACCACACCGTGATGTTCATGGGCACCGGCGAGCGCATCGAGATCACCCACAAGTCCAGCAGCCGCGCCACCTACGCCCAGGGCAGCCTGCGCGCGGTGCGCTTCCTGGCCGGCCAGGCCAGCGGCCTGTTCGGCATGGACGACGTGCTCGGCTTCTGAGCCGCGCCATCGGGTTCCGCGCGTGAACACGCTCGCTCAGATCTGGTCGGTGGGTGACGCCGTGTCGCGGGCGGTGGCGCTGGGGCTGCTGGCGATGTCGGTGTCGGCCTGGGTGGTGATCCTGTGGAAGGCCTGGGTGCTGACGCGGGTCCGCGCCGATCTGGCGCGTGCGGTGCCGGCCTTCTGGGCGGCGCCCGATCTGCAGGCCGGCCGTGCGCGCCTGGCCGGGCTGGACCGCGAGCAGGTGCTGCTGCCGATGCTCGATACCGCGCTGCAGCCGCCCGAGACGGGCACGCTCGACGCCGGCAGCGAGGCCGAATCGCGCCTGACGCGCCGGCTGCGCGACGCGCTGCACCGGGCGCTGGCGCAGCTGCAGTCGGGCCAGGTGCTGCTGGCCTCGGTGGGCAGCACCGCGCCCTTCGTCGGCCTGTTCGGCACCGTCTGGGGCATCTACCACGCGCTGGTGGGCCTGTCGGCGGGCGGCGCGATCAGCCTGGACAAGGTGACCGGCCCGGTCGGCGAGGCGCTGATCATGACCGCCGCCGGTCTGGCGGTGGCGATTCCTGCGGTGCTGGCCTACAACCTGTTCGGCAAGCGCGTCGCCGCGTGCGAGGCCGATCTGGAAGGCTGGGCGCACGATCTGCGCGAGCTGGCGCTGCAGCGCGCCCGCCAGGAGGCCTGAGATGGCCTTCGGCCGGCTCGAGCGCCGCCAAGCCGATGCGCCGATGAGCGACATCAACATGACGCCGCTGATCGACGTCATGCTGGTGCTGCTGGTGATCTTCATGATCACCGCGCCGCTGATGAGCTCCAGCCTGAAGCTGGAGCTGCCCGAGGCCGAGGGCGCACAGCCCACCGAGCCGGCGCCTGAGGCGGTGCAGCTCTCGCTGCAGGCCAATGGCGCGCTCTACTGGGGCGAGGAGCGCCTGGAGGCCGAGGCCTTCGCGCGCCGGCTGGCCGAGGTGGGCGCCCGCCCCGGCGAGCGGCCCGAGGTGATGCTGCGCGCCGACCAGTCGGTCGCCTATGGTCGGGTGGCCGAGCTGATCGGCCAGCTGCAGCAGGCCGGGCTGAACCGGATCGCCTTCGTGACCGAGCGCGCCGCAGAAGGCTCTGCGCGGTAAGGCTGGACTTCAGATCAGGCTGAACTGGCGAGTCGCATCCGCTGCGGCGATGCAGCGAGCCTGGCGCAGCAGATCGGCCAGCCGCGCCTGCCCGCCTTGCCACTCATCGACCAGATCCTCCCCGAGCAGCACGTAAGACCAGTTCCGGTCGGTTCTGACGTCGGCCGGCAGGGCGTTGATGCGCTCGCACCAGGCCACGGCTGCGCGGCGCTTGCGCTGCACATCGGGGTGAACGACTTGCTGTTGCGCCTTGGTCTCGACGAGATGGATCGCGTCGGCTGTGCGCACGAGAAAGTCTGGCGAATAGAACGCGGGTAGTCCGTCTTCCTTCACGTAGCGCAGCCGCATGAAGTCATGGCGGGTCTCGCTGATCTTGCAGAAGGCCTCGATGTGGCTGTCTGCCTGGGCCCAGTGGATGAGGCGCTTCTCCAGTCCGCCGTTGCGCGCCGGATAGGGCAGGCGCGGATAGATGCACTTGCTGACCTCGACCGAACTGCTTTCACGCACCAGCAACTGTGGCACTTCCGAAAGCCTGCGGTGGCGGACCTCGGTCTCGCCGACAGGGCGCGATTGGGCGGCTTCGCGCAGGGCGTGACCGAAGATGCGCGTGAGGTGGTCGATGACAGGTTTCAGCAACAGCACGCGCCAGTTCTCGCCGTCATGTGGATTGAATGCGGTGTCGAACAGGCGGCTCCAGATGTAGTCGTCCAGCCAGCCGGTCAGCTCTGCGGTGTTCACCTGCAGATACGGCAAGTCGAGGTGATGGGCAATCTTGTTGCCCTTGGGCAGGGGCTGGCTCAGGGACTGTCCGATGCGGCGGGTCAGTCGCGACAGGTAATCGTTGTAGCCGCTCACCGTCATCACTGCACCATCGACGCGGTAGTCTCCGAACAGCGTGCTGCTCTGCAGGTCTTGAGAAATGAACTGATCGCCCCGCCCCAGCAGCTCGGTCAACTGCTCAAGCGGCATCGCCGTGAAGGCGGGTAGCAAGGAGACCTCCAGTTCAGTGTGCGCGATGACCTCGTCGGCCTCCTGAAGGATGAACGGAATGGCGAAGTCGAATGTCTCGAAGCCCTCGCGCAACCGGGCCGCCATCAGGTCGCCGGTGCTGGTGTCCCGGTCGCTTTGCTCGGTGGTGGTTCCCGCCAGCTTCTCGTCCATCAGCTCCTGGTAGAACGTATTGAACGCCGGGTGTTCGACGATGGTCAGCACATCGAGCAGGCTGCCCGGCTCCTGGCCGTTGTTGATGCGCTGGCGGTTGTCGGCCTTGATCTCGTCGTATTCGCGGTCGCGCCACATCAGCCGCAGGCCGCGCCCGATCGTCTGCTCCAGCAGGATCTGCGCCTGCGACGAGCGCAGCGGCACGATGACGCAGATGTTGTTCACGTCGAAGCCTTCGCGCAGCATCAGCACGCTGACGATCACGCGGGGGGTCGGGTGGTGATCGACGCTGAACAGCCGTTCGCGCACGGTGGCCCAGTCCTTCTCGCCCAGTTCGGCCTTCTTGCCCGAGTCGACCGACATCACGGCGTCCTCGGTCAGCCCCTCTTCTTCGACCAGGAATTGGGCGACCAGCGGCGTCACGTTGGTGTCCTCGCAGACAACCAGCATCTTCGGGTGGCGCGTCGGGTCGATCTTGGCGAAGTCGGTTTCCAGCTTGCGCAGTTTCATCAGCCCGGCGCGCAGCATGACGCGCTGGCCTGCGCTGAGTTCGACGGCGCGGCCCTTGTCGTCGCGCTCCACGGTGAAGTCCAGCGGCAGCGCACCCACCTCCTTGCGCCGATCCAGCACCAGCGACTTGACCAACCCGGCGCGCATGGCGTCCTTCAGATCGAAGTCGGTGACGATGTGCGGGAAGTAGACCTTGCGCCGGTTCTTCGGCGTGCCCACGTCGTTGTACGGGGTGGCCGAGAAATCGATCTGCACGAAGCGCTGGCCTTTTGGCGCGGCGATGCGAGACAGGCTTTTCTGCCACTCGACCTCGGTGGCCTCACCCTCGCGCTTGATTTCGTGGATGTGGTGCGCTTCGTCGTTGAACACCATCAGGTCGGGCAGGGCGCTCAGGTACTCCAGCACGTCGCCGCGGGCGTAGCGGCGGTCGAGCATGTCGAGGCTGTTGCCGGCGGCACGGCCTGGGGTCAGCGGCAACACGGCGTCGATCACGCGGTGCGCTTCCAGGGGAAGCGGGGTGTCACTGGTGTCGGCAGTTTCGTCGGCCTCGTCGTCCACGCCGGTGAGGAGGTGCCAGTTCGTGATGGCGATCATCCCGTTCCCGGTCGCCTTCAGACCGATCTCGCCTTTGGCGCAGACGTTGCCCCGCACGAAGGCCAGCACGCTGTCGCGGTGCGCCTCGGGGATGAACAGCTCGGCGTTGCGCGCGATGTCGGAGGTGCCGAAATCGCGCCCGCTGCCCACCAGCCGCCCGCAGAACGCATCCAGCAGCCGCTCGTAGACGATCAGGCCCGGCGCCACGACGAGGAAGCGGCGCGTGAAGCGCGGGTCGTCCACGCCCTCGGCCTGCGCGGCATTGCGGTTGAGCAGCTGCCAGACCATCAGCGCCTGCATGACCCAGGTCTTGCCGGTGCCGGTCGCCATCTTGAGGCAGTACTTCGGGTGGTCGTGCTTGGGCTGCGCGACCTCCTGGCGGCGTGGCGGTGTCAGCGCGTGTGGCGCGACCTGCTCGTACAGATCCAGCAGCGAGCCGGATTCGAGCACCTCGTGCGCGACGATGGTGTTCAGGATCGCCTGCTTCTGGCCGGCGTGGAAGTTCAGCGGTCCGCGCACGGCGCACATCTCGGCGCTGAACCACCAGTGCAGCAGGTCGGCGGTGTGCGGCGTGACCTGGTTCAGGATCTCGGCCGAGCCGTCTTCCAGGCCTTGGCAGAGGGCGCGGGTGTGTTCGGTCAGCGCGATCGACAGCGCGAGCGGGTTCGGGCTCGGGGCTGTGGCCGGTTTCGGCTTGGCGGCGCTCATTGCACGGCCTCCGCCACCGTGGTGACCACTTCGGCCTCGAAGCCGAACACATCCACCGCCCGCACGCACACGCGCCGCGGGCCGGCCTTGTGCGGCACGGTCAATCGGGCGTGGGTGACGACGCGCAGTGCGTCCTCGTCGTTGGCGGTGTTGCCGCGGTAGTCCTGCCAGACCGAGCGGAAGACCCGGCCGTCGTAATCGGGATCGACGGCCCAGTATTCGACCAGCGCCAGCGGCTCCTGGTTCATCACGGCCTGGAGTTTCTTGCGGTTGTCCTCGTCGAGGTTGATCGCCTCGGGCGACAGCAGCACATAGTTTCTGAGCTTGACGGTCAGGTGTTCGTCGGCGGCGCTGCGGGTGCGCTCGACCGGGTGGATCGTCAGGTATTGCAGCGACGAGAACCGGACCTGGCCGCGCAGTTTGTCGATGCCGCCTTTTTTCTTCAGGCGGTCGAGCAGGTCGGGCGGGATCACCAGCACTTCGAGGCGGTTGTCGTTGAGTGCGGTGATGTCCTGGCCGATCGAGGGCTCGAAATTCCAGCCGAGCACGACCACGCGGTCCCAGCCGCCGAGCAGATTGTCGCGTTGGGCGATGGCTTTTTTCAGCGTGGCGATGCCGGTGAGTTTGTTGGGGGAGTCGGCCAATACCAGCGTCTTGCTGCTTTTTCGGGGGCCGAGGTCGAGTCCGGCAATTTGGCCGAGGTTGCGCTGCGGGTTGAATTCGGCGGGCAGCGACTGGGCGCCGTAGAGCGACAGCACGATCTGCGACAGGTCGCCGATGCGGAACTCGCGGCCCAGCGTCGCCTTGGCGGCCTCGACCTGGTAGTCGCCGATCGCTTGGTACAGGAAGGGCTTGGCGCTCTGGTCGATCAGCCGCTTGCGCATGATCATGCAGGCGGGCTTGCCGAGGTCGGTCGTGATCCAGCGGCGGCCGAGCTTCTCGGCGACGGCGGCGGTGGTGCCGGAGCCGCCGTTGAAGTCCATGACCAAATCACCAACATTGCTCGAAGCGGCGATCACCCGTTCAACGAGAGATTCGGGTTTCTGAGTGTCAAATCTGAGGTTTTGAGTTTTGTCCGCAGGTTGGAGCATTGAGAGGCGCCATACGTCATCTATTGTGCGGTGAGTGGATTCTTGGTATATCACTTTTCCATGCTCATCCTTTGCGTTAACAATTGCCCCCTTCTCTTTGCTCCAAACTCTTTTGATTTGCTGTATCGGCTTGTCTCGTATTTCTTTCTGTGGATTAAAGGTGGCGTCCTCAGATTTCCTGTAGTGAAGAATATTGTCATGATTTCTGGGGAAGCAATTCGCATTGCCTTGCATTTTGTTGTAATACCACCAGATGATTTCATTTGTGAATTGTTTTCCGCCAAAGACATCATCCATCACCAACTTGACGTAGTGCCCCACATGCCAGTCAAGGTGAACATAGATCGACCCCGTATCGGCCAGCAGCTCGCGCATCAGGACCAGCCGCGGCGTGATCATCGCCAGATACGACGCCGTGCCATCCGCCCAGGTGTCGGAGTAGGCGAACTGCTCGATCACGGTCGGCTTCTGTTCCAGCTCGACGCCGGGCAGCGTGACCTTGGTGCGGTAGTCGGCCTTCGAGTCGAACGGCGGGTCGATGTAGATCAGGTCCACTTTGCCGCGCAGTGACGGCGTGCGCTCGTCGCCGGCCAGCAGCGCGGCCATCGCCAGCAGGTTGTCGCCGTAGATCAGGCGGTTGACCCACGCATCCTGTTCCGACTGCGCCAGCCGGTCCTGCCGGGCGGCGCCCTGAATCCAGTCGGTGGCGCTGCTGTCCTTCGAGGGCAAGATCCACTCGCGGGTCTGCAGGCTCACGCGGTGGCGGCTTTCGAGGCTCTCCAGGATCTTCTCGGCTTGGCGGCGCCCGTTGGCGACGATCTCGGGCAGTTGTTCCAGCAGTGACTTCGGCATGAGGTCGATCAAGTGGCAGTTGATAGAAATATCAATCGAAACCTGATTTTCGCCTCAAGTGAAAAGTGAGGTCTCCAGGCGCGTGAACTTAAGTTCCGCGTGATGAACGAGAAGCTGGACTTCAGTCACCGACTGCGCGCAGCACTGCTGGCGGCGGGCTACGAGGCGCGACCCTCGGTGGTCGAGCACGAGTTCAATCTGCGCTGGTGGGGCAAGTCGATCAGCATGCAGACGGCATGGAGCTGGCTCAACGCCAAGTCGATTCCAGCGCAGGACAAGCTCCAGACCCTCGCCGAATGGCTCAAGGTCGAGCCGCAGGTCCTGCGCTTCGGCGAGGGCGTCGCGAAGTCGGTCCGCGAGTACCGTCAGCGCTGGGACGAGAAGCTGACCTACCTCGAGCGCGAGACGGTGGATGCCTATCTGCAGCTGCCTGCGCCGCAGCGCAAGGTCGTGCGGGAGGTGATCCTGACCTTCGCCCGCGTGCATGGACAGGGCGGGGGCGAGCCGGGCGACCGGTCGCCCTGAGCGGCTGCGGGCCGCGGGCGATAATCACCGGATTGCGCACACCGATGCCCGCCAGCCCCATGAGCCTCCAAGACCGCTACGATCCCGCCGCCGTCGAAGCCGCCGCCCAGTCCGCCTGGACCGCCGCCGACGCCTACCGCGTCACCGAAGACGCCAGCCGCCCGAAGTTCTACGCCTGCTCGATGCTGCCGTACCCGAGCGGCAAGCTGCACATGGGCCATGTGCGCAACTACACCATCAACGACATGCTGGCGCGCCAGCTGCGCATGCGCGGCTTCAACGTGCTGATGCCGATGGGCTGGGACGCCTTCGGCCTGCCGGCCGAGAACGCGGCGCTGAAGAACGCCGTGCCGCCCGAGAAGTGGACGCGCGAGAACATCGCCTACATGAAGGGCCAGATGCAGGCCATGGGCCTGGCCATCGACTGGTCGCGCGAGGTCGCCACCTGCGACCCCGAGTACTACAAGTGGAACCAGTGGCTGTTCCTGAAGATGCTCGAGGCCGGCATCGCCGAGCGCCGCACGCAGGTCGTCAACTGGGATCCGGTCGACCAGACGGTGCTGGCCAACGAGCAGGTGATCGACGGCCGCGGCTGGCGCTCAGGCGCCTTGGTCGAGAAGCGCGAGATCCCCGGCTACTACCTGAACATCGTCAAGTACGCCGACGAGCTGCTGGGCGCGGTGGCCGATCCGCAGGACCCGAACTACCTGTCGGGCTGGCCCGAGCGCGTGCGCCTGATGCAGGAGAACTGGATCGGCAAGAGCGCGGGCGTGCGCTTCGCCTTCCCGCACGAGATCAAGGATGCCTCGGGTGCGCTGATCCAGGACGGCCGGCTCTACGTCTTCACGACGCGCGCCGACACCATCATGGGCGTGACCTTCTGCGCCGTCGCGCCCGAGCACCCGCTGGCCGCGCACGCCGCGGCGACGAATCCGGCGCTGGCCGCCTTCATCGCCGAGTGCGCCCAGGGCGGCACGACCGAGGCCGAACTCGCCACGCAGGAAAAGAAGGGCATGGCGACGGGCCTCTTCGTCACGCACCCGCTGACGGGCGCTGAAGTAGAGGTCTGGGTCGGCAACTACGTGCTGATGAGCTACGGCGACGGCGCGGTGATGGGCGTGCCGGCGCATGACGAGCGCGACTTCGCCTTCGCGAAGAAGTACGGCCTGACGATCAAGCCGGTCATCGCCGTCGAGGGCGAGACCTTCAGCCTGGAGGCCTGGGCCGAGTGGTACGGCGACAAGCAGCGCGCGGTCTGCGTTAACTCGGGCGAGCTCGACGGCCTGGGCCACAAGGCCGCGGTCGACAAGGTGGCCGAGCTGGTCGGCGCCAAGGGCCTGGGCGAGAAGAAGATCACCTGGCGCCTGCGCGACTGGGGCATCAGCCGCCAGCGCTACTGGGGCACGCCGATCCCGATCATCCACTGCGACGCGTGCGGTCCGGTGCCGGTGCCCGAGAAGGACCTGCCGGTCGTGCTGCCGATCGACTGCGTGCCGGACGGCTCGGGCAATCCGCTCAAAAAACGCACCGACTTCCTGAACGTCGCCTGCCCCTGCTGCGGCAAGCCGGCTCAGCGCGAGACGGACACGATGGACACCTTCGTGGACTCGTCGTGGTACTTCATGCGCTACTGCGACGCGCGCAACGACCAGAAGATGGTCGCCGAAGGTACCGACTACTGGATGCCGATGGACCAGTACATCGGCGGCATCGAGCACGCGATCCTGCACCTGCTCTACGCGCGCTTCTGGACCAAGGTCATGCGCGACCTGGGCCTGGTCAAGGCCAGCGAGCCCTTCACCAAGCTGCTGACGCAGGGCATGGTGCTCAACCACATCTACTCGCGCCGCACCGAGAAGGGCGGCATCGAGTACTTCTGGCCGCACGAGGTCGAGAACGTGCTCGACGCCGGCGGCAAGGTGGTCGGCGCCCAGCTCAAGGAAGCCAAGGGCGACCTGCCGGCCGGCACCGCGATCGACTACCAGGGCGTGGGCACCATGTCCAAGTCGAAGAACAACGGCGTCGATCCGCAGGAGCTGATCAACCGTTTTGGTGCCGACACCGCGCGCCTGTTCGTCATGTTCGCGGCGCCCCCGGAGCAGACGCTGGAATGGAACGAGTCGGCCGTCGAGGGCGCGCACCGCTTCATCAAGCGCATCTGGGCCTTCGCGGCCAAGAACGAGGCGGTGCTGACCGGCGCGCCGGCCGAGGTGCCGGGCGAGCTGTCCGCCGAGGCCAAGGCGCTGCGCCGCGAGGTCCATCTGGTGCTGCGCCAGGTGAGCCATGACTTCGAGCGCATGCAGTACAACACCGTCGTCTCCGGCGGCATGAAGCTGCTCAACGCGCTGGAAGGCTACAAGCACGACGGCAGCGCAGGCTCCGCTGCGGTGCTGCGCGAGGGCTTCTCGGTGCTGCTGCGCGCGCTCTACCCGGCCTGCCCGCACATCACCTGGAAGCTCTGGGCCGACCTCGGCTATGCCGGTGCGGCGGGCGATCTGCTCGACGCGCCGTGGCCGGTGGTGGTCGAGGCCGCGCTGGTGCAGGACGAGATCGAGCTGGTGCTGCAGGTCAACGGCAAGACGCGTGGCGCCATCAAGGTGCCCGCCGGCGCCGACAAGGCCGCCATCGAGGCCACCGCCGCCGCCAGCCCCGAGGTCGAGAAGTTCTCCGAAGGCCGCACGCCCAAGAAGATCATCGTCGTGCCGGGTCGCCTGGTGAACGTGGTGGTCTGAAGCCGTGATGCTTCGCCCGTCACGCCGCCGTCTGCTGGGGGGCGCCGCGCTGGCCGCGACGCTGCTGGCGGGCTGCGGCTTCCAGCTGCGCCGCCCGCCCGAGCTGGCCTGGAAGCGCATCTTCCTGTCGGGCTTCACGGAAGACTCGACGCTGGCCGACGAGCTGCGCCGTCAGCTGCGCGCCAGCCCGGGCGTGACGCTGGCCGACACGCCGGCCGAGGCCGACCTGATCGTCGAGTCGCTGCAGGACAGCAGCGAACATGTGGTGGCCGCCACCACCTCGACCTCGCAGATCTCGGAAATGACGCTGCGCGCACGGCTGCGCTTCCGGGTGCGCACCGCGGCCGGGCGCGAGCTGATCGCCCCGACCGAACTGGCGCAGACCCGCGACATGAGCTACAGCGAGAGCAGCGCGCTGGCCAAGCAGCATGAGGCCGCGCTGCTGTTCCGCTCCATGCACGTCGACCTGGCGATGCAGGTGCTGCGCCGGCTGGCGGCGCTCGGGCCGGCCTGAGCGCGGGCGCAGGGCACACCGATGCAGATCCGCGCCGAGCAGCTCGCCGCCGCGCTGGCCAAGGGCCTGCGCCCGCTCTATGTCATTCACGGCGACGAGCCGCTGCTGGCGCAGGAGGCGGCGGACGCGGTGCGCGCCGCCGCGCGCGCGGCCGGCTGCGCCGAGCGCACGGTGCACACCGTCGCTGGGGGGCATTTCGACTGGGCCGGCCTGCTGGGGGACGCCGGCGCGCTGAGCCTGTTCGCCGAGCGCCGGCTGATCGAGATCCGCATTCCCTCGGGCAAGCCGGGCAAGGACGGCTCGGAGGCGCTGCAGCGCTATGTCGAGCAGCTCGGCGCCGACGACATCACGCTGGTGCTGCTGCCGCGCTTGGACCGCACCCAGCTCGGCAGCGCCTGGTTCGGCGCGCTTGACGGCGCGGGCCTGGCGGTGCGGGTCGATCCGGTCGAGCGCCGCGCGCTGCCGGTCTGGATCGCGCAGCGCCTGGCGCAGCACGGCCTGCGGGTCGAGGACGGCGAGTCCGGCCAGCAGGCGCTGGCCTTCTTCGCCGACCGGGTCGAGGGCAATCTGCTGGCGGCGCATCAGGAGATCGCCAAGCTGGCGCTGCTGCATGCGCCGGCCGATGCGCGCGGCGCGCCCGCGGTGCTGGCGCGCGAGCAGATCGAGGCGGCGGTGCTCGATGTCGCGCGCTACGACGTCTTCCGCCTCGGCGAGGCGGTGCTGGCGGGCGATGCGGCGCGCGCGCTGCGCATGCTCGACGGCCTGCAGGCCGAGGGCGAGGCGGCGGTGCTGGTGCACTGGACGCTGGCCGACGACCTGCGCGGCCTGCAGCGGGTGCATGCGGCCGTGCGCCAAGGCCGGCCGCTGCCGATGGCGCTGCGCGAGGCGCGGGTCTGGGGGCAGAAGGAAAAGCTCTTCGAGCGGGTGCTGCCTCGGCTGGAGGCGACCGCGCTGGCCGCGCTGGTCGACGCGGCCCATGTCTGCGACGGCATCGTCAAGGGCCTGCGCGATCCACGCTGGCCGGACGATCCCTGGGCGGCGCTGCAGCAGCTGGTGCTGATGACGCTGGCGGCGGTGGCGCCCCGTGCCGGGGTGCCGGCGCTGGCACCAGCGGGGCGCTCCCCGCGCCAATAGCGGCCGCTTCGGCGCGGTTTTCCGGCGGATGGAAACGGCGGGTATCGGGGATGCTCGGCTTCTGCCCGCGCCGTGCGCGCCGCTCGCCGCCCCTGTCATGCGCCTGTCCGTTTGTCCTGTCGCTCTGTCGATGCTTCTGTCCTGTCTGCTGGCGGGCGCCGCGCAGGCTGCTGCGCTGACAGTCAGCGTCGCCGACGCCAATGGCCGGCCGCTGGCCGGCGCGGTGGTGGCGGTCGAGATCGGGGGCGCGGTTCGCGCCGCGGCGGCCGGCACGCGCGCCGAGGTGGTGCAGCGCCAGCGCAACTTCGAGCCCGGCGTGCTGGTGGTGCAGACCGGCACGCTGGTGGACTTTCCCAATCAGGACACGGTGCGCCACCATGTCTATTCCTTCTCGCCGGTCAAGACCTTCGAGATCAAGCTCTATGCGGGCCGACCGGCGGCGCCGGTGCTGTTCGATCGGGCCGGCGTGATCACGCTGGGCTGCAACATTCACGACCAGATGATCGCCCATGTGGTGGTGGTCGACACCCCGCTGTTCGGTCGCACCGATGCGGCGGGGCGGCTGGCACTGGAGGTGCCGGCCGGCGAGCACCGCCTGAAGGCCTGGCATCCCGACATGCGCGAGGGGCTCGATCTGCAGGCCCAGCCGCTGCGCGTCGGCACTTCGCCTGTGGCTGCTGCCGTGCGGCTGCCGGTCCAGCCCTGAGGCCGCGATGCGCCGGATGCTCGGTCGGCCGAACCGCTCGCTGGCGCTCTACATCGCGCTGCCTTTTGTCGCGATGGTGCTGCTGTGGCAGACGGTGAGCCTGTGGCTGGCCCATGACGCGATCGACCAGAGCGCTACCCGCGCCATCGAGACCGAGCTGCTGACCGGCCGGCGCATCTTCGAGCAGCTGCTGGTGCAGCGCGCCGAGCGGCTCGGCGAGGCGGCCCGGCTGCTGTCGAGCGACTACGGCTTTCGCTCCGCGATCGCCAGCGGCGACACCTCGACGCTGCAGGATGCCCTGCTCAACCAGGGCCAGCGCATCGGCGCGGCCCTGGCGCTGTATGTCGATCCGGACTGGCGTGCGGTGGCCACCACCCCGCTGGATGCCGCCGAGATCGCGCCGTTGCTGGCCGAGGCCCGGGCGCTGCAGCAGGTCCGCAGCGATGCGGCCGGCGAGGGTGCGGCGATGCAGGTGCCCGGGCTGGTCATGGTGGGGGGGCGCCCCTACCAGATCGTCGCGGTGCCGGTGCGCGCGCCTCGGCTGATCGGCTGGGTGCTGATGGGCTTCAGCCTCGACCGGGCGCTGCTCGATCGCATGGGCGAGATCACCGGGCTGCGGGTGGCGCTGGCGCTCGATCGTCCGGGCGCTTCCCAGGTGATCGCCAGCACGATCGATGCGCCGTTGCCGGCTGCGCCGCTCCAGGATGTGCGCTGCGATCTGCTGCTGCAGCTGCATGGCGAGGACTGGCAGGCCTGCGACTTTCGCATTCGGCTGGCCTCGGCTCGCGCCGACGCGCCGGCCGACAGCCAGACGCTGCATGTGGTGCTGGCCCGCGCGATCGCGCCGGCGCTGCTGCCCTTCCGTGATCTGCAGCGCCAGCAGATCCAGCTGGCTGTGGTCGCGCTGGTGCTGCTGGCGCTGGGCAGCCTGGCGCTGGCGCGGCGCTTCAGTGCGCCGATCCTGGCGCTGCGCCGGGCGGCCGAGCGTCTGGGCGCCGGCGAGATCGACGCGCCGGTCGCGCTGCCGGATCCGGCCCGCACGCCGCAGGACCTGCTGCGTCTGACGGCCTCCTTCGAGGCGATGCGCCAGGCGGTGCGGCAGCGCGAGCAGCACATCGGCCGGCTGGCCTACTGGGACACGCTGACCGGTTTGCCCAACCGGGCCCAGTTTGTCGATCGGCTGGGCGAGCGGCTGGCCGTGGCCGATGCCCGGCGGCCGCTGGCAGTGCTGATGCTCGACCTGGACCGTTTCAAGCATGTCAACGACGGCCTGGGCCATGGCTTCGGCGACCGCATGCTGTGCGAGGTGGCGCTCCGGCTCGAGCCGGCGGCGCAGGCGGCCGGCGGGCTGCTGGCGCGTCTGGGCGGCGACGAGTTCGGGCTGATGCTGCCGCAGGCCGATGCGGCGCGCGCCTGCGAGGTGGCGCGCGCACTGCTGGCGACGCTGCAGCAGCCGCTGCGCATCGACGAGCAGATGGTCGACTGCTCGGCCGGACTGGGCATCGTGCTGGCCCCTGAGCACGGCACCGAACCCGAAGCCCTGCTCGGCCAGGTCGAGGTGGCGATGTACGAGGCCAAGCGCCGGCTGGCCGGCGTGCTGGTCTACCAGCCGTCGATGGACAGCCGCAGCAGCGTCTCGCTGTCGCTGCTCAGCGAGCTGCGCCGGGCGGTGCTCGGCAACGAGCTGCGCCTGTTCCTGCAGCCCAAGGTCGGGCTGAAGAGCGGCCGGGTGCTGGGCGCGGAGGCGCTGGTGCGCTGGGTCGATCCGGCGCGCGGCATGGTGCCGCCGATGCAGTTCATTCCCTTCGCCGAGCAGACCGGCTTCATCCGCGAGATCACCCGCTGGATGCTGGCCACCGGCGTGCGCGAGATGGCGCGCTGGGCCGAACTGGGCCAGCCCCTCAAGCTCAGCATCAATCTCTCGACCCGCGACCTGCTTGATGTCGATCTGGTCGAGCGGGTCGACGCGCTGCTGCGCCAGCACGATGTGCCGGCGGGCCGGCTGTGCCTGGAGATCACCGAGAGCGCGATCATGGACGACCCCACCCGCGCGCTGCAGACGCTGCAGCGCCTGAGCGAGCTGGGCGTGCAGCTGTCGATCGACGATTTCGGCACCGGCTACTCCTCGCTGGCCTACCTGAAGCGGCTGCCGGTCGACGAGCTCAAGATCGATCGCAGCTTCGTGATGGGCATGGAGCGCGATCTGGACGATGCGCGCATCGTGCGCTCGACCATCGGCCTGGCGCACACGCTGGGGCTGACGGTGGTGGCCGAAGGCGTCGAGAACCCGAAGCTGATGGCCATGCTCGAGCATCTCGGCTGCGACGAGGCCCAGGGCTACGGCATCGCCCGGCCGATGCCGATCGACGACTGGCTGCCGTGGGTCGAGCGCTGGCAGGCGCCCCAGACCGGCGCGGTCAAGCTCGACACCGATTTCCAGCTGCTTTGACGGCAGCGCGATCGCCGCTCAGTAGCCGCGGCTGCGCTCGACCCGGTTGGGCACCGCGCGGCCCTCGCGCCAGGCACGGATGCCGGCGGCGGCGATGCGCGCGGCACTGCGCGGATCGGTCTGCGCCGCGGCATGCGGCAGCAGCGTGACCGCCGGGTGGTGCCAGAAGCGGTGCGCGGGCGGCAGCGGCTCGTGCTGGAAGACATCGAGCACTGCATGCGCGATCTGCCCGGCATCCAGCGCGGCGAGCAGGTCGGCCTCGACCAGATGCGCGCCGCGCGCCAGGTTGACCAGGCTGGCGCGTGCGGGCAGCCGCGCCAGGAAGGTCGCGTCGATCAGGCCGCGGGTGTCGACGGTCAGCGGCAGCAGGTTGATGACGATGCGGCAGTCGGCCAGCACCGGCTCGAGCGGCTCGCCCCGGCGCCAGCCCGCGGCGCGGTAGCCGCGCTGGCGCAGCGCGTGCATCACCGTGCCGCCCATCTGGCCCTGACCGAGCACGGCGACCTTGACCTCGTCGGCGCGCAGCTGCGGCAGCGCCTGCCAGACGCCGGCGCGCTGCTGGCGGGCGTACAGGTGGAAATGGCGATGCAGCGTCAGCACCGCCCACAGCGCGGTCTCGGCCATCGCGGTGTTCATCGCCGGATCGACCATGCGCGCCAGCGGCACCTCGGCCGGCAGTGTCGGGTCGGCCAGCAGCCGGTCGACGCCGGCCCACAGCGACTGGATCAGCCCGAGCCGCGGCAGCCCGGCCAGCAGCCCCGGCGGCGGATTGGCGACGATGGCCACGTCGATGTCCTGGCGCAGCGCGGGCTGCGCGGCGAGCTGCTCTGGGCGCAGCAGCGTCTCGCCCGGCAGCGCTGCCTGCAGCGCCGGCAGCCAGGCGGCCCAGTCCGCGGCGTCGAAGTCGCAGGCCAGCAGCACGCTCATCGCAGCGCGTCCAGCAGCACCGCCAGCGCGTGGTCGCGGGTCTGGCGGCGCACGTCGGCGCGGTCGCCGTCGAAGTGGCGCACCTCGGTCCAGCTGCGTCCGGGCAGCGTCCAGCCGAACCAGACCGTGCCGACCGGCTTGGCCGCGCTGCCGCCGCCGGGTCCGGCGATGCCGGTGACCGCCAGCGTGCACTGCACCGGCGCGTGGCGCGCCGCGCCCTCGGCCATCGCACGCGCCACCGGCTCGCTGACCGCGCCGTGCGCCTCGATCAGCGCGGCCGGCACGCCCAGCAGCTCGGTCTTGGCGGCGTTGCTGTAGGTGACGAAGCCGCGCTCGAACCAGTCGCTCGAACCGGCCAGATCGGTGCAGGCCGCGGCGATCAGGCCGCCGGTGCAGCTTTCGGCGCTGGCCAGGCGCCAGCCGCGGCCGCGCAGCGCGGCGGCCAGGGTGTCGAGGTCGGAATCGTTCATCGCATCATCCCGAGAGTTGGCCGTGCAGCAGCCGTGCGAAGGTGATCGCGGTGGCAATCACGAACAGGGTGCAGCCGGCGGCGACCAGATCGTCGAACAGGATGCCGAAGCCGCCGCGCCAGCCCCCGCCCTTGAAGCGGCGGTCGGCCCAGCGCACCGGACCGGGCTTGGCGGCATCGAAATAGCGGAACAGCCCGAAGGCGACCAGCTGCATCACCGGCGTGGCCGGCGTCAGCACCCACAGCACCAGCCAGAAGGCCAGCACCTCGTCCCAGACGATGAAGCCGGGATCGTCGATGCCGGCGTGGCGCGCGGTCAGCGTGCAGGCCCACCAGCCCAGCGGCAGGCCGCCCAGCAGCGTCCAGCCCCAGGCGGTGGCGTCGAGCCAGTTCGACAGCAGCACGAAGCCGATCCAGGCCCACAGCGTGCCGACCGTGCCGGGCGCGATGCGGCTCAGGCCGCTGCCCGCCCCCAGCGCGATGAAGTGCGCCGGATGCGCGATCAGGAAACGCAGATCGATGCTCATCGGCCCAGGATCACCGGCTGAGGAAATGGTCGAAGGACGCCCAGGCGGTGGCCAGCGGCCGGCCGTCGGCGCCGATCACCTCGACCGGCGCCCCGACCTCGCCGAGCGTGCCGATGCGGGTCACGCCGCAGCCGGCGCGCGCAGCCAGCGCGGACACGGTGTCGCGGTCGGCCGGGTCGGCGCTGAACAGCAGCTCGTAGTCGTCGCCGCCGGCGAGCAGGCATTCGAGCTGCAGCGCCTCGGTCTGCCGGGCGATCGCCGCGCTGCGCGGCAGCGCCGCCGCCTCGATGCGTGCGCCCAGGCCGCCGGAGCGGCGCAGCACATGGCCCAGGTCGCCCAGCAGGCCGTCGGAAACGTCGATCGCGCTGCGCGCCACGCCGCGCAGCGCCAGGCCCAGCGCCACCCGCGGCTGCGGGCATTCCATCGCCAGGCGCAGCCGGTCCAGGTCGAGCCCCTCGGTGCGCACGCCCGGCGTGCCGCGGAAGATCTCGAGCATCAGCCGCGCCTCGCCGAGCCAGCCGGGCTCGTCGGGCGTGGCCGGGTGGCTGATCCACAGGTCGTCGCCGGCGCGTGCGCCGCTGCGCAGCAGCGCGTCCCCCCGAGGCACCTCGCCGAACACGGTGATGCACAGGTTCAGCGGCCCGGCGGTGGTGTCGCCGCCGACCAGCTCGATGTCGTGGCGGTCGGCCAGCGCGTGCAGGCCCGAGGCCAGCGCGGCCAGCCAGGCGTCCTCGGCGCGCGGCAGCGACAGCGCCAGCGTGTAGGCCAGGGGCCGCGCGCCACAGGCCGCCAGGTCCGACAGATTGACCGCCAGCGCCTTGTGGCCGAGCCGCTCCGGCGCGACGGTGGACAGGAAATGCCGCCCCTCCACCAGCATGTCGCTGGAGACGGCCAGCTGCATGCCGGCGGCCGGCGCGATCAGGGCGCAGTCGTCACCCACGCCCAGCGGGCTGCGCCGCACCGGGCGGGTGAAGTGACGGGCGATGAGGTCGAATTCTCCGAGGGCCATGCGCGCATTCTCGCCGCTGTCGCGCGGCGAGGCCTCTTTCAGTCCAGGCCGGCGCCGCGCAGCAGGTTGGCCAGCTCGACCGCCGACTTCACGTCCATCTTGTCGAAGACGCGCGCACGGTGCACCTCGACGGTGCGCACGCTGATGTCGAGCTCGTCGGCGATCTGCTTGTTGGCCCGGCCGGCGATGACCAGGCGCATCACCTCCTGCTCGCGCTCGGTCAGCTCGGAGAGGTGGCGGCGCAGGCCCTCGCGCTCGTGGCGCTGCGCCAGCGCCTCGACCACCCGGTCGACCAGCGCGTTGTCCGAGAAGGGCTTCTCGACGAAGTCGAAGGCGCCGCGCTTGACCGCCATCACCGCGGTGGCCACGTCGGCGTGTCCGGTCAGGAAGATCACCGGCATCAGGCCGAGCCAGCCGTTCTCGATCAGGCGCTCGAACAGCGCCATGCCGTTCATGCCGGGCATGCGCATGTCCAGCAGCAGGCAGGCGGGCGAGTCGGGCCGCACGTCGCCGCGCTCGGCCGCGGCCCAGAAGTCGTCGGCCGAGGCGAAGGCCCGCGGCAGCAGCCGGCGCGAGCGCAGCAGCCACGACAGGGCGTCGCGCAGCACCTCCTCGTCATCGACGACGAAGACGGTGCCGCTGGTGTGCTGGACGCGTGCGCTTTGGGTCATGACTCAGGGGCTGGACGAGGACAAGGGGGGCGCCGCCGGCGCCGAGGCCGGAAGGGTAAACCGGAACACCGTGCCCCGACCATCGGGTCCGGCCTCGAAGTCGAGCGCGCCGCCGTGCTGCTCGACCACCGTGCGGCACATCGCCAGGCCGATGCCCATGCCCTCGGGCTTGGTGGTGAAGAAGGGCGTGAAGAGCTGGCGCGCGATCTCCTGCGGGATGCCGGGGCCGCGGTCGATGATGCGCAGCTCGACCCAGCGCTCGCCCTGGGCGCGCACCTCCAGGCGCAGCTCGCGACCGGCCGGCTCCACCGCCTCGTCCTCCATCGCCTGGATGCCGTTGCGCGCCAGGTTCAGCAGCACCTGCTCGACCATCGTGCGGTCGCACGACACCCGCGGCGGCGGCTCGGGAATGTCGACCTCGATGCGGGTGTGGCTGCGCCGCGCGGCCAGCCGCACCAGCGGCAGCACCGCCTCGATCAGCTCGGTGGTGCGCACGTTCTCGCGCAGCCGCTCGCGCCGGCGCACGAACTGGTGCACGCTGCGGATGACGCGCCCGGCGCGCTCGGCCTGCTCGGCCATGCGCACCATCGCCTGGCGGATCATCAGCTGCGTCTCGAGGTCGGCGGGCGGGTCCGCCTCGGTGGCGGGCATCAGGTTGAGCGAGCCGGTGGCGTAGCTGGCGATCGCTGCCAGCGGCTGGTTGAGCTCGTGGCTGAGCAGCGTGGCCATTTCGCCCATCGTCGCCAGCCGGGCGGCGGCCTGCAGCTTTTCCTGCTGCTGGCGCGAGAGCTCCTCGATGCGGCGCTGCGCGCTCACGTCGAGCACCGTGCTCATCCAGCCGCTGCGCCGGCCGCGTGCGTCCACCAGCGGCGCCTCGAAGATCAGCACGGGGAATCGCTCGCCACCGCGGCGCATGAACAGCGTCTCGTGGCCCTCGCGCGGGGGCGTGTCGCCGGCGTTGCGCTCGGCCTGGCGGCGGGTGTAGGTCTCGACCATTTCCGGCGGCCAGTAGGGCGGCACCGTCGCGCCGAGCAGCTCCTCGGCGCTGAAGCCGACCATCTGGCAGAAGGCAGCGTTGACATGGGTGATGCGCCCGTCCGAGGAGCGCGCGCGCAGGCCGGTGACCAGCGAATCCTCCATCGCCTTGCGGAAGGCCAGCGCCTCGGCCAGCGCCTGCTCGGCGGCGGTGCGCCGGCGCACGTCGTGCAGCAGCACCACCAGCACGCCGCTGAGCGCCGCCGACAGCATCACCACCAGCGCCGCGCTCAGGTTGGGGATCAGCGGCGGGCGCCCGCCCAGGTTGTCCAGCCGCAGCAGCGCGGTGAAGCCCGAGATGTCGACCAGCCGATCGGCCATGAAGATGCCCGCGCCGCGCCGTGCGCCGGTGCGTGCCAGCCGGGTGCCGTCGGACTCGACCAGCAGCACCTCGTGGCGGCGTGTCACCTCGGGCGGCACCGCCTCGCGCAGCAGATCCTGCAGGGCCAGCGTCGCCACCAGCGTGGTGTCGGTGCGGCCCTCGACCGACTGCGGCACGCACAGGTCCACCACCTCCAGCCCCAGGCCGCCGGCCGAGGGCAGGAAATAGCTGCGCGAGAAGGCCGGCGCCGAGAAGCGCCGCGCCGTGGCGCAGGCGATCTCCGCATCGACCGACATCGCGCTGCGCGGAATGGTGCTGAACTGCTGCGGATAGGCCGGCGAGCGCACCGAATCGATCACCGTGAAGCGATTGTCGCGCCGCTCGACCCGGATGATCTCGGGATTGGCGCGCAGCAGCGCCTCGGCCTGCAGATGCCAGCCGGGGCCGTCGGCGCTCTGCCAGAGCAGGCGCTGCAGCGCCTGCATGTCGTCGCCCAGGCGCTGACGCACGTCGGCTGCGGCGGCCTGCGCGGCCGTCTCGGTCGATTCCTGCACCTGCGTCTGCTCATGCTGCCAGGTCATCCACAGCAGCGCGGCCAGCACCAGCGCCACCAGCGCCACCAGCGCCACCCACAGCGGCGTGCCCCGCCAGCGGCGCGACAGTCCGAAGATCATCGATGGCGGATCGGGCAGCGGCATGTCGGACATGATCGCAGTATTCCCGGCCGGACCCGGGGGGGCGGCTACGCAGTTTCTCGGATGAACCCGGCCGTGCGGGCGGCGATGATCCGGCTCATGCGCGCTGCGCATGGCCCCATGCGGCGAGCGGTCAGACCGGGCCGCGCATGATGGCTCCCCGCTTCCTACAATCGCCAGCCGCTCCGGATCGGCCACCGTGCCGACCCCGAGATCGAGACGCCCGACTCTCTCCCCGCGGAATCCTTCCATGACCATGTCCGAACAGAAACAAGCCGAACTGCGCCGCGCCGCACTCGAGTACCACGAGTTCCCGACGCCGGGCAAGATCGCCATCGCGCCGACCAAGCAGCTGGTCAACCAGCGCGATCTGGCCCTGGCCTATTCGCCGGGCGTGGCCGCCGCCTGCGAGGAGATCGTGGATGACCCGGCCAACGCCTTCCGCTACACCTCGCGCGGCAACCTGGTCGCCGTGGTCACCAACGGCACCGCGGTGCTGGGCCTGGGCAACATCGGTCCGCTGGCGTCCAAGCCGGTGATGGAGGGCAAGGGCGTCCTGTTCAAGAAGTTCGCCGGCATCGATGTCTTCGACCTGGAGATCGCCGAGAACGACCTCGACAAGCTGGTCGACATCATCGCCGCGCTGGAGCCGACCTTCGGCGGCGTGAACCTCGAGGACATCAAGGCGCCGGACTGCTTCTACGTCGAGCGCAAGCTGCGCGAGCGCATGAAGATTCCTGTCTTCCACGACGACCAGCACGGCACCGCCATCGTCGTGGGCGCGGCGCTGCTCAACGGCCTGAAGGTGGTCGGCAAGTCGCTCAAGGAGGTCAAGCTGGTGTCCTCGGGCGCGGGCGCGGCGGCGCTGGCCTGCCTGAACCTGCTGGTCAAGCTGGGCCTGCCGCGCGAGAACATCTGGGTGACCGACCTGGCCGGCGTGGTCTACGAGGGCCGCACCGAGCTGATGGACCCGGACAAGGCCGAGTTCGCGCAAAAGACCGAGCTGCGCACGCTGCGCGAGGCGATCGCCGGCGCCGACATCTTCCTGGGCCTGTCGGCCGGCGGCGTGCTCAAGGCCGACATGGTGGCCTCGATGGCGGCGAAGCCGCTGATCTTCGCGCTGGCCAATCCGAACCCGGAAATCATGCCGGAGCAGGTCCGCGAGGTGCGCGACGACGCGGTCATGGCCACCGGCCGCACCGACTATCCGAACCAGGTCAACAACGTCCTGTGCTTCCCCTACATCTTCCGGGGGGCGCTGGACTGCGGCGCGACGACCATCACCGACGAGATGGAGATCGCCGCGGTGCATGCCATCGCCGAGCTGGCGCAGGCCGAGCAGAACGATGTGGTGGCCGCTGCCTACGGCGGCGCGACGCTGACCTTCGGTCCTGACTATCTGATCCCCAAGCCCTTCGATCCGCGCCTGATGATGCAGATCGCGCCGGCGGTGGCGCGTGCCGCGGTCGAGTGCGGCGTGGCGCAGCGTCCCATCGCCGACATGGACGCCTATGTCGAGAAGCTGCGTGCCTTCGTCTACGCCGCCGGCACGGTGATGAAGCCGATCTACGCCATCGCCAAGCGCGCCAAGGCCCGCCGTGTCGCCTACGCCGAGGGCGAGGACCGCCGCGTGCTGCGCGCGGTGCAGGTCGTCGTCGACGAGGGCCTGGCCTTCCCGGTGCTGATCGGCCGCAGCGCGGTCATCCGCACCCGCATCGAGAAGCTCGGCCTGCGCCTGGAGGAGGGCCGCGACTACGAGATCGTCAGCATCGACGACGATCCGCGCTACCGCGACTACTGGGAAACCTACCACCGGATGATGGACCGCAAGGGCGTCACCGAGCAGCTCGCCAAGATCGAGATGCGCCGGCGCATGACGCTGATCGGCTCGATGCTGCTGCACAAGGGCGAGGTCGACGGCATGATCTGCGGCACCTGGAGCTCGACCTCCTACCACCTGCAGTACATCGATCCGGTGATCGGCCGCCGTGCAGGGGTCAAGACCTACGCCTGCATGAACGGCCTGGTGCTGCCGGGCCGCCAGGTCTTCCTGGTCGACACCCACGTCAACTACGACCCGACCGCCGAGCAGCTCTGCGAGATCACGCTGCTGGCGGCCGAGGAGATGCGCCGCTTCGGCATCCAGCCCAAGGTGGCGCTGCTGTCGCATTCGAACTTCGGCTCGAGCAACCAGCCCTCGGCGGTGAAGATGCGCGAGACGCTGGCGCTGCTGCGCGAGCGCGCACCCGACCTGCAGGTCGACGGTGAGATGCATGGCGACACCGCGCTCGACCCGGCCTACCGCGCCGAGCTGATGCCGCGCAGCACGCTCTCGGGCGAGGCCAACCTGCTGGTGCTGCCCAACATCGATGCGGCCAACATCAGCTACAACCTGCTGAAGACGACCGCCGGCGGCGGCATCGCCATCGGCCCGGTGCTGCTGGGTGCGGCCAAGCCGGTGCATGTGCTGACGCCCTCGGCCACCGTGCGTCGCATCGTCAACATGACCGCACTGACGGTCGCCGACGCCAACGCGACGCGCTGAGCGGCATGGGCCGGGTGATCCGGCCCGGGCGCATCGCCTGCACGATTCCTGCGGATCCGGTCCGGATTCCGCCCCGACAAGCCCCCTCGGTGTCCCGCGCCAGGGGGCTTGTCCCTGTCGGCATGCTGAAAATTGAGGCAGAAGGCTTGAGATCGGGGCCCCGATTCGCTACCATCGCCCCTCCACGATTCAGGAAAACCCGTGTCAGATCAGGCTCGACCTGCGGTTCCATGGCTTGCCAGGGCAACTCGCGGGCGTTTCGTTGCTGCGGCGCTCCATGTGCTGGTGGCCGGCTCCATGCTGGCTGGCGCGCTGGCCGTGTCCTCGCCCGCTCTGGCGCGGTCCTCGCAGGAACTCTCCGAGCCCGCCGCTTCGGCGACCGTGTCGCTGACCGAGCTGCCGCAAGAGGCCGGCGACGTGCATCGGCAGATCCTGGCCGGCGGGCCCTTCCGCCATCCGGAGAAGGACGGCAGCGTCTTCGGCAACCGGGAAAGGCTGCTGCCGCGACAGACGCGAGGATACTACAGAGAATACACCGTCCCGACTCCGGGATCGCGCGACCGGGGCGCGCGGCGCATCGTGTGCGGCGGCAGAGAGCCGAAGACTCCGGATGTTTGTTACTACACGCAGGACCACTACGCGAGCTTCCGCCGCATCGCGCCGTGAGTTCCTCGAGGATCGAGAGCCCCAAGGGACCATCCACCATGCTTATGCAGACCGTGCGTCCGAACATCGTGCAGGCGATCCGCGCCTTCCGTGTGGACGACCTCATGTCGGCGGCCCAGGATCTGGGCCACCACTTCCTGTACGCCAATCTTTCCGGCGCCACCACCAAGCAGGAGGTGCTGGAGACGATCGCCCGGGCCTTCCTGTTTCCCGCCCACTTCGGCAAGAACCTGGATGCGCTGCATGACTGCATGACCGATCTGGTCTGCAAGTCGGGCACGCAGCCCGGCTTTGTCGTGGTGCTGGAGCAGCTGCCCGACAGTGCCAAGTTCGACCGCGAGGGGCGCGAGCAGCTGCTCGATGTCTTCCGCGATACGGCCGACTTCTGGGCCGAGCGGAAGATTCCCTTCCGGTGCTTCTATTCTTTTCAGTAGCCCGCTCCCAGGACAACGGGCAATGGGAGCGGGCGGAAGTCGCCCAGGAGCCGGTCAAGCCGCCTCCGAAACCGAGCAAGAACGCCGCACCGGCCTTCGCGCCGCACATGCCGGTGATGAGCAGTGCCTTCGACACCTCGGCGCTGGTCGCCGTGGCTGCATGAGCCGGCACTGACGGCAGTGTCGGCCGCAGCCGACCTGCCGGATTCGCCATCAACGAACAGGGTCCGCCGCGTGCGGGCCCTGTGCATTTCAGCGGGTGTGCCGGTCGCTGGGGTCAGCGGCCTGGTGTCAGTGGCGGGGCGACAGCGCTGCGGCCAGCGCGATGTAGTCGGCCACCGGCACTTCCTCGGCGCGGCGCTGCAGGTCGAAGTCGGGCACGCCCTCGCGGCCCTCGAGCCAGCGGCCCAGCGTGTTGCGCAGCACCTTGCGCCGCTGCGAGAAGGCGACCGTCACCAGCTCGCCCAGCAGCGCCGCGTCCAGCGCCGGCGCCACCGCCTTGGGCACCACCCGCACCACCGCCGAGTCCACCCGCGGCGGCGGATCGAAGCATTCCGGCGGCACATCGATCAGCGACTCGACCTCCTGGCGCCACTGCAGCATCACCGACAGCCGGCCGTAGTCCTTGCTGCCGGGGGCGGCGGCCATGCGGTCGACCACCTCCTTCTGCAGCATGAAATGCTGGTCCTCGATCAGGTCGACCGCATCCTGCAGGTGGAACAGGATCGGGCTGGAGATGTTGTAGGGCAGGTTGCCGATCACGCGCAGTCGCCGGCCGCTGCCCGGCGCGGCGCCGAGCGACTCGGCCAGCGCGCGGAAGTCGACCTTCAGCACGTCGGACTCGACCACGTTCAGCTCGGGGCGGCGGCGCAGCCGCGCGGCGAGATCGCGGTCGAGCTCGATGACGGTCAGGCGCTCGCAGCGCTCGACCACCGGATCGGTCATCGCGCCCATGCCGGGGCCGATCTCGACCAGGATCTCGTCGGGGCGCGGGTCGATGGCGCGCACGATCGCGTCGAGAATGCCGGTGTCGGTCAGGAAATGCTGGCCGAAGCGCTTGCGGGGAATGTGCTTCAAGGTAGAGGGCCCGCGCAGGCGGGCCGGCAGGCGGTGGTTGCGGTGGTCAGACGGGGATCGGGTGGTGATCAGGGGCCAGGCGGGTCGCGCAGCTCGACATAGGCGCGGGCACGCACGTCGCGGGCCCACTCGGCGTAGGCTTCCTCGGATTTCTGCTCGCGCAGCGCGTTGCGGGCGAGCTCGCGCTGCTCGCGCACGTCCAGGCGCACCTCGCGGCGTTCCAGCAGCTGGATCAGGTGCACGCCGAAGCGCGAGACCACCGGATCGGACAGACCGCCCGGACTCAGCGCCGACAGCGCCTGCTCGAACTCCGGCACGAACTGGCCCGGGCCGGCCCAGCCGAGATCGCCGCCCTGTGCGGCGCTGCCGTCTTCCGAGTGCTGGCGCGCCAGATCCTCGAAGCGGGCGCTGCCGGCCTCGACCTGGCGTTTCCAGCCGGCCATGCGGCGCAGGATGGTCTCCTGCGTCAGGCCGGCGCCGGGGCGCAGCAGGATGTGGCGCGCACGCTGCTGGGTGACCGTCAGCGCGGCGTCGCGGCGCTCGACCAGCTTCAGGATGTGCAGACCGGCGCCCGAGCGCAGCACCTGCGGGGCGACCTCGCCGGCCCGCAGCGGGGTCAGCGCGTCGACGAAGAGATCGGGCAGCCGGTCGGCGCGGCGCAGGCCGAGCTCGCCGCCGTTGTCCTTGGCCGCGTCGGAGAACTCGCGCACCAGCGCGGCGAAATCCTCGCCGGCGCGCAGGCGCTGCAGGATCGTCACGCCGAGCTGGCGCTTCTGCGCGACCTGGTCGGGCGTGGCGTTCTCCGGCAGCGTCAGCAGGATCTGCGCGGCGTTGTATTCGGTGGCGGCGCCGTTCTTCTGGCGCTGCTCGGTCAGCCAGCTCTCGATGTCGGCATCGACGATGCGGATGCGGCCCTGGACCTCGCGCTCGCGCACCCGCTCGAGCAGCATCTGGTCGCGCAGCGTCTCGCGAAAGCGCGCGTAGTCCATGCCCTCGGCGCGCAGCCGCTCGCGCAGCTGCGCCACGCTGAGCTGGTTCTGCGCGGCCACATTGGCCAGCGCGCGGTCGATCTCGGCCTCGTCGACGCGGGTGCCGCTCTCGCGCGCCTGGCTGAGCTGGGCGCGCTCGTCGATCAGCTGGTCGAGCACTTCGCGCTGCAGCGTGTCGCGGTCGGGCAGGCGCGTGCCGCTGCGGGCGGCTTCCTGCTCGATGCGGGCCACCCGCAGCTGGACTTCGCTGTTGGTCACCAGCTCGCGGTTGACGACCGCGACGATGTGGTCGCCGCCACGGCGACTGGCCGGCGCTGCGACCGCCTCGGCCGCTGCAGCCCCAGGGGCCGCAGCCGCCGGGGTGACGGGCGCGGCAGGGGCGGCGGGCGCGACCGGTGCGGGGGCTGGAGCGGCCTTGGGCGCGGCGGGCGTGCGGGCGGGCTTGCGGGTGTTGCCGCCGCTCTGGGCCTGGGCCGGCAGGGCCCCGCACAGCAGCGCGGTGGCCAGCAGGACGCCGAGGCGGCGCTGCCACGGCGAGGCCGCCGTGCGGCGCGGATCGGAAGGCGGGAACGTCGGCTCGGACATGGCGGGATCAGGGGGCACCGGAGTTGTCGGCGGTCGCGCCGCGCGGGTCGCGCAGCAGCTGGTAGCCGGGGATATTGTCCTTCAAGATCGACAGCGGATTGCTGCCGGCGCTGAGCCGGGACAGGCCGACCAGCTCGAGCTGCAGCATCAGCTGCGTCGAGGCGTTCTGCGCGCTGGTGGACTGCCGGCGCGCGACGACCCGGCCGATCCAGCAGCCGGCGTCGTACTCGAAGCCGACGATGGCGCCGCTCAGCCGGCGGTCGCGCAGGCTGTAGTCGAGGGCGCCGACGCCGTAGACGCGGCCCCGGCAGTCGCCCGCCGAGGCCGCCGCCGGCGCGACGCGCGCGCCCAGCAGTCCGGTCAGCGGACGGCCCAGATCGGCCAGCGGCCACTGCCAGCCCAGCGCAAGCTGCTCGCTGCTGCCGCGCTTGAGGCGGTGGCTGGCATAGAGCGTGCGCAGCGGCCCCGGCGACCAGCGGGCACTGGTGACCGTGCGCACCAGGCGGTCGGTGTCGGGGTTGAACTGCATCGAGGTGTCGAGCGTCCAGTCCGGCACCACCCCGATCGAGGCCTGCAGCAGCAGGTCTGAGAAGCGGTTCGACAGCGGCACGCCGTCGGCGGTGATGCGCTGGTCGCGCAGCAGGTAGCGCTGCGCGATGCCGAAGCGCGCCAGCTCGGCGCCGCTGGAGCGGTCCAGGTAGCGGGTGGTCAGGCCGGCGGTGACCTGGTTGGCGTCCGAGACCCGGTCGATGCCCGAGAAGATGTTGTCCGAGAAGACGGTCGTGGCGTTGAAGTCGAGCGCCGCGCTGTCGAAGTCCGGCAGCGTCGACTGGTCGCGCCACGGGGTCAGCGCATAGAGCAGGCGCGGCTCGAGCGTCTGCACCAGCGCGCGGCCGAAGGCGGCGGTCTCGCGCTCGAGCGTCCAGGCGCTGTCGACGCTGAAGCCGGGAATGGTGCGGTGGGCGCGGCGGCGGCCATCGCTCATCGGCCGGTCGGTCTGGTAGGCGGCGCTGTTGAGGCTCAGGCGCGGCGTGAGCCGCCAGCCGGCGTCGCCCAGCGGCAGCGCGATCTGGCCGAGCAGGTGGGCGCGGCTGCCCTGGATCTGGTCGGCGTCGGCATGGACGAACTGGTTGACCTCGGTCTGCAGCGACCACTGCAGCGGCCCGCCGCCCAGATCGCTCCAGCGTGCACCGGCCTGCGGCGCGCGCTGGTAGGGCGCCATGATGCGGGTGCTCGAGCCGCTGTCCTGCAGCAGCTGCCAGCGCTGCACCCGGGCGTAGAGCTGCTGCTCGACTTCGCCCAGCGGGGTGGCACGCAGGCGGCGGCGCTGCTCCAGCCGGCCGCGGCTCGACAGCAGCCGCGGCGTCAGCGATTCGGCGCCGCGCAGGCCGTCCTTCCAGTAGTCGCCGTCCGAGACGCGCAGCACGCTCCAGTCGTAGCGCAGGCCGCCGGCCGCGGCGAAGGCGCCCCGCTGCTCCGAGCGCAGCGCCCAGCGCTGCTGGCCGGTCTGCAGGTCGTTGGGCAGCGCGAACAGATTGGCCTCGCCGCTCCAGCCGGGCTGCAGGTAGCGGTATTCGGTCTCGAGTGCCGCGCCGCGCTTGCTCATCAGCGTGGGCGTGAGCGTCATGTCCTGCTCGGGCGCGATGTTCCAGTAATAGGGCGCCGACACACCCAGACCGGTGGTGCTGGAGGTGCTGATCATCGGCGGCAGCCAGCCGGACTTGCGCGCGTCGGTGACGGGAAAGCTCATCACCGGCAGCGCCAGGATCGGCACGCCCTGGAAGCGCAGCACCGCGCCCTCGGCCAGGCCCTCGTTGGCATCGAAATCCAGCCGCACCCGCCGGGTGCTGAGCTCCCAGGCCGGCGTCTCGCCGTCGACCAGATCGCAGCTGCTGTAGCTGGCCCGGCTCACCACCATGCGGTTGCGGCCGATGAAGTCGACCCGCTCGGCGCGTCCGCCCGCCTGGGTGCGGCCCAGATAGAAGCGTGGCGACAGGAAATAGCCTTCCTGATGCTCGGTCTGCAGGTCCAGCTCGGTGCCGAGAAAATGGCTGTCCTCGCGCTGCAGCCGCACCGTGCCGAGCGCGTGCACCCGGTCGTCGTCCTGGCGGTACTCGATGCGGTCGGCCTGCAGCGACAGCAGGCCGCGGCGCAGCGTGGCCCGCCCTTCCGCCCGCAGCGACTGGCCGGTCTGGCCGATCAGGCGGTCGGCCTCGACCAGGATCGGGTCCTCGCCGCCGGCGGCGGCATCGGCAGACGGCTCCGCCGTGTTCGGGCTCACCCAGGGCAGCTGCAGGCCGCCCTCGCGCACCCAGGCCGGCGCGGCCGGGCGGCAGGCGGCCTCCTGGGCGAGGGCGGGCGCGGCCAGACCGTGCAGCAGCAGGCAGGCGCAGGCCCGGGCCACCGGCGAGAGCGATCGCGATCGCGGGCGCGGCAGCGGACGAGAGCAGGGGCGGGAGGTCGGCAGGGGCGGCAAGGGCGGCTCGCTAGAATCAGCCGATTATTTCACGCAGCCCTGTTCCGCCCGTGACCACCGCCGAATCCCAGCCCACCTCGCCCGCTCCGTCGTCTTCCTCTACCGAGATCGCCTGGAGCGATGACGCGCGCCGCGCGGCCTTCGCGCAGTGGCTGGCCGTGCAGGCCGCCGCGCATGGCCTGGACGCCGCCAGCGTGCGCCCGGCCAGCGCCGACGCGAGCTTTCGCCGCTATTTCCGCGTCGATGCCGCCGACGGCCGGGGCCGCAGCCTCGTCATCATGGACGCGCCGCCCAGCCACGAGGACTGCCGCCCCTTCGTGCAGGTCGCCGGCCTGCTGGGCGCGGCCGGCCTGAACGCGCCCGAGGTGCTGGCCTGGGACGAGGCGCAGGGCTTCCTGCTGCTGACCGACCTGGGCGCGCGCACGCTGCTGGCCGAGCTGCAGGCGCAGGACTTCAGCACCCGCGAGGGCCTGAAGGTGGCCGACACCCTGTACCGCGGCGCACTCGACGCGCTGATCGGGCTGCAGAAGATCGACGCGCAGGCGCAGGTGCCGGCCTACGACCGCGCGCTGCTGCGCCGCGAGCTCGACCTCTTCCCCGAGTGGTACGTGGCGCGCCACTGCGGCGTGACGCTGGACGCCAAGCAGACCGAGCAGCTGGAGAAGTGCTTCGAGCTGATCCTGAAGACCTGCGAGGCCCAGCCGGCCGTGCTGGTGCACCGCGACTTCCACAGCCGCAACCTGATGGTGAACGCCGATGGCGACGCGACCCGGCCCGGCATTCTCGACTTCCAGGACGCGGTCTGGGGCCCAGTGACCTACGACGTGGTCTCGCTGCTGCGCGACGCCTACATCGGCTGGGACGAGGCGATCCAGATCGACTGGGCCGCGCGCTACTGGGAGCGTGCCCGCAAGGCCGGCGTGCCGGTGCAGGAAGACTTCGGCCTCTTCTGGCGCGACCTCGAGTGGATGGGCCTGCAGCGCCACCTGAAGGTGCTGGGCATCTTCGCGCGCCTGTCCCACCGCGACGGCAAGGACGGCTACCTGAAGGACCTGCCCAAGGTCTGGCGCGATGCCCACCATGTGGCGATGCGCTACTCGGTGCTGACGCCGCTGGCGCGTCTGCTCGAGCAGCTCGGCGACGTCAAGGCCGAGGACGGCTACACCTTCTGATGGCCCTGATGCCTGCCCGGACGCCGCCGTGAACCGCCTGAGCGCCTTCGGGCGCGACCTCTCCGTGTCGGCGGTCGTCGCCGGCTTCGTGGCGATGCTGGTCGGTGTGACCAGCTCCATCGTCGTCGTCTTCCAGGCCGCGCAGGCGCTCGGCGCCGATGCGGCGCAGGTCACGTCCTGGATCTGGGCCACCTGCGTCGGCACGGGACTCACCAGCCTGGGCCTGAGCGTCTGGTACCGCCGCCCGGTGCTGACCGCCTGGTCCACGCCCGGCGCGGCGATGCTGGTCAGCGCCGCCGCCGGCGTCACGCTGCCCGAGGCGATCGGCGGCTTCGTGGTCTCGGCGCTGCTGATCGCGCTGTCGGGTGCGACCGGCCTGTTCGCGCGGGTGATGGACCGCATTCCGCAGCCGCTGGCGGCCGGGCTGCTCGGCGGCGTGCTGGCGCGCTTCGCGCTGGACGCCTTCGCGGCGATGCCGGGCGACCCGCTGCTGGTGGGCGCGATGTTCCTGGCCTACCTGCTCGGACGGCGGCTGTGGCCGCGCTACGCGGTGCCAGGCGTGCTGCTGGTGGGCCTGCTGGTGGCCGCCGGCACCGGGCGCATGCACCTGGAGACGGTCGACTGGCGCCTGGGCGCCCCCGTCTGGATGGCGCCGGAGTTCACGCTGCGCGGCCTGTTCAGCGTCGCGCTGCCGCTGTTCGTCGTGACGATGGCCTCGCAGAACCTGCCCGGCGTGGCGGCGCAGAAGGCCGCCGGCTACGACACGCCGGTCTCGCCGGTGATCGCCACCACCGGCGTGGCCACGCTGCTGCTGGCGCCCTTCGGCGGCTACGCGCTCAACCTGGCGGCGATCACCGCCTCGATCTGCATGAGCCGCGAGGCCCACGAGGATCCGGCGCGGCGCTGGACCTCCTCGGTGATGGCCGGGCTGTTCTATCTGGCGGTGGGGCTGGCGGCCGGTGCGGTGGCCGGGCTGCTGGGCGCCTTCCCGAAGGCGATGGTGCTGGCGGTGGCGGGCTTCGCGCTGCTGGGCACGATCGGCGGAGGCCTCGCCACGGCGATGGGCGACCTCACCTGGCGCGAGCCGGCGCTGGTGACCTTCCTGGTCACGCTCAGCGGCCTGTCGATGGCGGGCATCGGCTCGGCCTTCTGGGGCGTGGTCGCCGGCACGCTGTGCGTGGCGGTGATGCGACTGCGCGCGGGCTGATCCGGGTCGCGGCAGGGCCGCGCGGGCTGTGCAACACTGCGCCGGACTTCCTCCAGCCCGCTTGCCCCGCACGACCATGGACCTGCTCTTCGTTGCCGACCCGATCGAATCGTTCAAGACCCACAAGGACTCGACCTTCGCGATGATGCGCGAGGCCGCCCGGCGCGGCCACCGCCTGATCGTCTGCGAGCCGAGCGATCTGGTGTGGGTGCGTGGCCACCGCGTCGTGGCGCGGCGCGCGCGCACCCTGGCGCTGACCGGGCGCGAGCAGGCCGACTGGTTCGAGGTGCTGGCCGAGGGCGAATGCATCCTGGCCGAGACCGGCGCGGTGCTGATGCGCAAGGACCCGCCCTTCGATGCCGAATACATCTACGCGACCCACCTGCTGCAGCAGGCCGAGCGCGAGGGCGCGCGGGTCTTCAACCGGCCTGCGGCGCTGCGTGACCACCCCGAGAAGCTCGCGATCCTGGAGTTTCCCGAGCTGATCGGCCCGACGCTGGTCACCCGCCAGCCCGAGGCCATCCGCGCCTTCCACGCCGAGCACCACGACATCATCCTCAAGCCGCTCGACGGCATGGGCGGCATGGGCATCTTCCGCGTCGGTCCGGACGGCATGAACCTGGGCTCGATCATCGAGACGCTCACCGACGACGGCGCCACCACCATCATGGTTCAGCGCTTCCTGCCGGAGATCGCGCAGGGCGACAAGCGCATCCTGTTGATCGGCGGCATGCCGGTGCCCTTTGCGCTGGCGCGCATCCCGCAGGGCGGCGAGGTGCGCGGCAACCTGGCCGCCGGCGGGCGCGGCGTCGCGCAGCCGCTGTCGCGCCGCGACCGCGAGCTGGCCGAGCACCTCGGCCCGATCCTGGCCGCGCGCGGCCTGCTGCTGGTGGGCCTCGACGTGATCGGCGAATGTGTCACCGAGATCAACGTCACCAGCCCGACCTGCTTCCAGGAGATCACCCAGCAGACCGGCTTCGACGTGGCGGCGATGTTCGTCGACGCGCTGGAGGCGGCGCTGCGCGACCGCGAGGCCTGAACGAAAAAAAGGCCGCATCCCCGGTGAGGGATGCGGCCCGCAAGGCCCACAGGGGCAGGGGTTCGAGAAAGGTCCGGACGTGCGTCGTCCGGACTCAGCGTTCCTTGCGCAGCGAGCCGGTCACGCTGCTGCCGCTGGGCAGCATGAAGACGGTGTAGACGCCCTTGGCCGACAGCGTCACGTCGCTGAGGCTGTACAGCGCGCTGGCCAGCGTGGTGTCGCTCACCTCGATCGTGGTGCTGGAGCCGGCGGTCACGCTGGTCGAGGTCGATGCCGCGCCCAGCGCGATGTTCTCGGCCACCGCTGAGTAGTTGGTGGTCAGCGTCAGCGGGTTGCTGTTGGTCGAGGCGCCGTGGATCAGGCGGATCTTCGCGCTGGTGCTGCTGGTGGGCAGGCGGTTGTCGTCGCTGATGACGCTCAGGCTGGCGCTGGCGGCCGGGCCCCAGACCATCAGCGTCGTGTCGCTGCCGGCCGCCAGCGTGATCGCCGTGGTCGACAGGCTGGCGCCGTTGACGCTGATCGTCGGCGTGGCGCTGCCGGCCTTGACCAGCGCGTAGCTGCCGATGGCGGGCGAGGTGACCGAGGTGGCCAGCGTGCTGCCGTTGAAGCTGGCGCCGACCGCACCGCTGCTGGCCACCGCCGAGACCAGGCGCACCCGGGCCAGATCGGTGTCGATCGCGGTGATCGCGCCGCCTTGGCTCACCAGCAGGCTGTTGACCAGCACGCCGCCGCTGGTGGGCGTGACCACCAGCGTGTAGACGCCCTGGCTGCCCAGCGTCATGCTGGCGGCGTCCAGGCGCAGGTCGGTGGTGCTGCCGGCCGCGGCGATGCGCAGCCGGTAGGTGCCGCTGCCGACGGTGGTGTAGCTGCCGCTGCTGCTGCCTGCGCTGACGGAAGACGCCACCAGCGTGGCGTTGTCCAGCGTGTCGCTGCTGCCGCTGAGGTAGACGTCGACGCTGCCCGCGTCCGGCGAGGCGTTGAACACCAGCAGCTTGGCGCGGCCGGACGAGGGCGCGCTCTCGCTGTCGCTGAGCTGCGCGGTCTTCAGGCTGCCGTCGGCCTGGTAGGCGATGACGGTGGTGCCGTAGTCCTCGCTGAGCGAGCGCGACACGCTGCTGAGCGCGGTGGTCGAGCCGGTGCGCGTCAGCGTGGTGGTGTGGCTGCCGGCCTCGAAGCCGATGTAGCCGCTGGTCTGGCCGTAGGCGATGGCCGAGCTGCGCAGCGTGTCGTCCACGTACAGGTCGAGCGCGCCGTAGTTCGTGCTGGCGTTGATCACCCGCACGGTGGCGTTGTCGTCATCGGAGGCGCCGCCGCAGCCGCCGATCAGGGCGACGGTGGCGGACAGCAGCAGGGCAGGGAGCCAGCGCAGGGGATTCATGAGGCGGTGTGTCGGTCAGCCGGTGGGGATGACCGAGTGGAACCGCTGCGCTTCAAGGACTGATTGCCGAGGGTGTCGGCGAGGTAAACCTGAGCGAAATCAGAAAATCAGAAACTTTCCCAGTTGTCCACCGCATTGCCGCTGGTGGCGGCCACCGGTGACGGCGCGGGGGCCGGGGTGGCGGCACGCGGGGCCGGTGACGGCGCCGGCCGGGGCGCTGCCGAACGGGGGCTGGCCGGGCGTGGAGCGCCGGTCTGGGCCGGGCTGCTCGGGCGGGGGGCGACGACCGGCGCTGCTGCCGGGCTCATGTCGATGCGGAAGCGCTGCACGGCCGCGTCCAGCCGGGCCGCCTCCTCGCGCAGGCCATCGGCGGCGGCCGCGCTCTCCTCGACCAGCGCGGCGTTGCGCTGCGTCATCTCGTCGAGATGGCTGATCGCATGGTTGACGTGCTGGATACCGCTGTTCTGCTCGGCCGCCGAGGTGGTGATGCGGCCGATCATCTCGGAGACGCGCTGCACCGAGCCGACCAGCTCGTCCATCGCCTGGCCGGCCTCCTCGACCAGACGCGCGCCCTGGTCGACGGTGCCGGTCGAGGCCTGGATCAGTCCCTTGATCTCGCGCGCGGCGGCGGCCGAGCGCTGCGCCAGGTTGCGAACCTCGCTGGCGACGACCGCAAAGCCGCGACCCTGCTCGCCGGCGCGAGCCGCTTCCACCGCGGCGTTCAGCGCCAGGATGTTGGTCTGGAAGGCGATGCCGTCGATCACGCCGATGATGTCGCCGATGCGCCGGCTCGACGAGGAGATCTCCTGCATGTTGCTGACCACCTGACTGACGACCTGGCCGCCGCGCTCGGCCGCCGCCGCGGCCGAGCTGGCCAGGCGGTTGGCCTCTTCGGCCGCCTCGACGCTCTGGTGCACCGTCTGCGTCAGCTCGCCCATCGAGCCGGCGGTGTCCTGCAGACTGCTGGCGGTCTGCTCGGTGCGCTGCGACAGGTCGAGGTTGCCGGCGGCGATCTCGGTGCTGGCGGTCTTCAGGGTGCCGGCGCTGCCGCGCACCTCGCCGACGAGCTGGCGCAGCGAGGCGGTCATGCGCTCGAGGCCACGCATCAGGTCGCCGAGCTCGTCGCCGCGGCGGGTGTCGATCTGTGCGGTCAGATCGCCGCTGGCGATGCGCTCGGTGGTGTCGATCGCCTCGCGGATCGGCTGCAGGATCGAGCGCGACATGCGCCAGGTCGACAGCAGCAGCAGCGCCACCAGGCCCAGCATCAGCCCGGTGACGATCTGCACGACGGTCATGCGCGAGCTGGCCACCGTGGTGGAGAAAGCTTCCACCTGCGCCTTCTGCGTCTGCACGAAGGCCTGCTGGGCGCCGAGGTAGTCGGCGAGGCGGTCGCGCAGGCCCCGCAGGCGCGCCTCGTCGAGGTTCTCGCCGGCCGACTGCGCGGCGGTGAGCTGCTTGCGCAGGTCGATGTAGGCCTTGCGGGTGTCGGCCACCCGGGCCAGTGCGGCCTTCTCGTCGGGCCGCTGCGCTGCCGCCTCGATGCTCTTCTGGATCTCGGTGATGCGCGCCGAAGTGGCCTCCATGTCGGCCTTGACCTTGGCGCCCAGGCTGGTGTCGGTGCTGGACAGCACGGTCATGCCGCGTGCGGCATTGGCCTCGGTCAGCGCGGACCAGCGCGCGGCGCGGTCCAGACGCTCGTTCAGATCGCGCTCGATCTGGCGGCCGGCCTCGATGTTGTCGCGCGTCTGCAGGCTGACGGTCACTGCGACGACGCCGATCACCACGGCCGCCAGGACGGTCGGCAGCCACAGACGGCGGTTGAGGGAAGTCTTCTTCATCGACATCAGATTGCTCATGTGCAGGCCCGGAGGGCGAGGTGGGCCGGACTCGGTGGGATGACCGGGAGACATGCATGGCGTCGGCCCCACGACTCGGCCGCTTTTTGCATGAATCAAGGTCGGTATTCCGGCTGCGGACTGGAGGGCGGGCAGGGCACCAACAAGCGGGTTGACGGGGCTCAATTCCGCCCTTGCCGCTGGCACGGTGCGCCGAGCATCGCCAGTCTGTGCAAGACCCGGAACAAGGAGTCGCTGCCATGCTGTCCTGGCTGATGAAGATCGATGGTCTGATTCCCGTGCGCTACCTGACGCTGGCGGGCTTCGCGTGCGCGGCCCTGCTGGGCGCGCTGGGCTGGTGGCGAGGGCATGGCGCCGGACCGTGGCTGCTGCTGGTCGGCGGCGCCGGCACGCTGCTGGGGGTGCGCGACCTGCGCCAGACGCAGCGCTCGGTGCTGCGCAACTACCCGGTGCTGGGGCACATGCGCTACTGGCTGGAGTTCATCCGGCCCGAGATCCGCCAGTACTTCATCGAGAGCGACAACGAGGCTGCACCCTTCTCGCGCCAGCAGCGTTCGCTGGTCTACCAGCGCGCCAAGGGCGACCCGGACAAGCGCCCCTTCGGCACGCAGGTCGACGTGCACGCCGAGGGCCACGAGTGGATCAACCACTCGCTGGCGCCGACGACGCTGGACTCGCACGACTTCCGGGTGCTGATCGGCGGTCCGAACTGCCTGCAGCCCTACAGCGCCAGCGTCTTCAACATCTCGGCGATGAGCTTCGGCGCGCTCAGCGCCAACGCCATCCTCGCGCTCAACGGCGGCGCGAAGAAGGGCGGCTTCATGCACGACACCGGCGAGGGCTCGATCAGCGCCTACCACCGCAGCCACGGCGGCGATCTGGTCTGGGAGATCGGCTCGGGCTATTTCGGCTGCCGCGACGCGCAGGGCCGCTTCAGCGAGGAGAAGTTCGTCGCCAACGCCACCTCCGCGCAGGTCAAGCTCATCGAGATCAAGCTGTCGCAGGGCGCCAAGCCGGGGCACGGCGGCGTGCTGCCCGGCCCGAAGGTCACGCCCGAGATCGCCGAGACGCGCGGCGTGGCGGTGGGCGAGGATTGCGTGTCGCCGGCCGCGCACACCGAGTTCGGCACGCCGGTCGAGCTGCTGCTGTTCCTGTCGCGGCTGCGCCGGCTCTCGGGCGGCAAGCCGGTGGGCTTCAAGCTGTGCATCGGCCATCCCTGGGAATGGTTCGCGATCTGCAAGGCGATGCTGGAGACCGGCCTGACGCCGGACTTCATCGTCGTCGATGGCGCCGAGGGCGGCACCGGCGCGGCGCCGCTGGAGTTCTCCGACCATGTCGGCGCGCCGCTGCAGGAGGGGCTGCTGCTGGTGCACAACACGCTCGTCGGCCTGAACCTGCGCGACCGCATCCGGCTGGGTGCCTCGGGCAAGATCGTCAGCGCCTTCGACATCGCTCGCGCGATGGCGCTGGGCGCGGACTGGTGCAACTCGGCGCGCGGCTTCATGTTCGCGCTGGGCTGCATCCAGGCCCAGCATTGCCACACCGGCGCCTGTCCGACCGGCGTGGCGACCCAGGATCCGCAGCGCCAGCAGGCGCTGGCCGTGCCCGACAAGATCGAGCGGGTGGCGCGCTACCATCGCAACACGCTGCACGCGCTGCAGGAGCTGGTCCAGGCCGCCGGGCTGCACCATCCGGGCGAGATCACGGCCGCGCACATTGTGCGCCGCGTCGCCAACGACCAGGTGCGGCTGCTGCGCAACCAGCTCTGCTTCCTCGAGCCGGGCGAGCTGCTGGCGGCAGCCCGCGGCGAGGGCGACTGGCCGCACAACGTCTACCGGGTCTACTGGCCGATCGCGCGCGCCGAGAGCTTCCAGCCCGCCGAGACCGAGGGCGCTGCGCCGCGCCGACCGGTCGGCGCGCTGCAGCGCCGGGTCGTGCCGCTGCATCCGGCCGCGGAGAACGCCGGCCGCTGAGCCGCGCCGGCGGCAGGCCTTCAGTCGCTCAGCACGATCACCGCGACGCGGCGGTTCTGCGCCCGGCCGGCCTCGGTCGTGTTGTCGGCGATCGGGCGGCTTGCGCCAAGGCCGCGTGCCTGCAGGCCGGAGGCCGGGAAGCCGCGGGTCTCCATCTCGCGCGTCACCACCTCGGCGCGGCGCAGCGACAGGCGCTGGTTGACCGCCGCGTCGCCGATGCTGTCGGTGTGGCCCTCGACCCTCACCCGAGTCAGGCCGACCTTGACCAGCGAATCGGTCAGCCGGGCCACGGTCTCGACCTCGTCCGGACCCAGGCGGTCGGCGCCGAAGCCGAACAGCACCCGGCTGCCCATGCTCAGCGTCCAGCCCTCGTCGGTCTCGACGAAGCCGAGGTCGCGCATCGTGCGCACCTGCTCGGGGCTGAACTTCGGCGCGGGCGGCGGGGGCGGCGGCGGCGTCGCGCAGCCGCTGGCCAGGGCGGCCAGCGCCAGGCCCAGGATCATCATCCGCCGGCGAGGGGTCCGGGCGGGCAGGGGGAGCGAGGACATCTTCTTTTCTCCTGGAGAGCAGGTCAGGTCGCGGCGCCTTCGTGGCGGCCGCTCAGGGGCCGGCGATGCTGCCGTCCGGCCTGCTTGGCGCGATACATCGCGCGGTCGGCGGTGTCGAGCAGCGCCGGAATCGTGTCGCCGTCCTGCGGGAAGGTCGCGATGCCCGCGCTCAGGCCGCAGCGGAAGCTGCCCGCCTCGCCGAGGTCGAAGGGCCGTTGCATGGCCCGGCCGATCTCGCGCGCGATGCGGCGCGCGTCGTCGACCTGGCGCAGCGGCTGCAGCAGCACCGCGAACTCGTCGCCACCGAGCCGGGCGACCAGATCGTCCTCGCGCACCACCGCACGCAGCCGCTCGCCCATCTGCACCAGCAGCCGGTCGCCGGCGGCATGGCCGGCGGTGTCGTTGACGGCCTTGAAGCCGTCGGCATCCAGATAGAGCACGCCGAAGGTCTGGCCCTGCGGCAGCGACACCTGCAGCGCCTGTTCCAGGCGCTGCTCGAAGCGCGCCCGGTTGGCCAGCCCGGTCAGCGCGTCATGCCAGGCGCGCTGCGACAGGCGGTCGCGGTCCTGCTGCAGATGGCGGTGGTGCTGGTCGATCTCGGCCAGCATCGCGTTGAAGTCCTCGCCCAAGGCATTCAGCTCGGCGATCGGCGCGGCCGGCGCGCGCCGGTCGAAGGCGCGCTCGCAGCGGATCGAGCGGGTCAGCGCCGCCAGCCGGTCGATCGGCTCGACGATCGAGCGCTCGAGCCGGCGTGTCATCAGCGAGGCCACGCCCAGTGTCAGCAGCACGCACAGCAGGCCGGCGCCGCTGCCCCACAGCAGCAGCTGGATGAAGTCGCTGCCCTCGCTGTCGAGCTCGACCTGGGCGATGACGCGGCCGCTGCCGTCGAGCACCGGCGCCTCGGCCCGGCCGGGCATCAGCCGGCGGCCGATCTCGGCCTGCAGCGCCGCCAGTCCGGTCGGCTCCGGTCGCTGCAGCTCGGTCAGCAGCTGGCCGTCGGGCAGCACCACGCGCAGCCGGCCCAGCCGCTCGCGCTGCACGATCGGCCGCAGCACCTCATGAATGGTGTCGAGGTCGCGGAAGACGACCGCCGCCTCGATCGAGTAGCCGGTGGTGCGCGCCAGCAGCTCCAGATGGCGCGCCTGCATCGAGCCCAGCACCGCATGGCCGATCACGCCCAGCAGCAGCCCGAACAGCAGCAGCGTGACCGAGGCCACCTGCCAGTGGCCGCGTCGCAGCATGCCCGCCAGCGTCGGGCGCGCCGTCATGAGCCTCCCCCCTCGGCACGCGGCTGGCCCAGGCGCAGCACCTGCGGATGCACCTTCAGGCCGCTGCGCGCGACGATGTCCAGATTGAGCTCGAGCCGCACGCCCGGTGTGCTGTCGCGCGGCACCAGGCAGAACATGCCCCCGCGCGAGCAGAAGGCCGCGCCCTCGCCGATGGTCACCACCGGCAGGCCGGCCAGCCGGGGCAGCGCCGCCTCGGCACCGGGGCCGCTGCCCAGATAGATCGCGTCGCAGCCCCCGGGCAGCTCGGTCCCGGCGGGCAGCGTGCGCACCGGCAGCAGCCGGCCCGGCGGCACCTCCTCATGCAGCCGGCCCAGATCGGCCGCGTGCAGGCTGGTGTTGCTGACGCACAGCTGCACCGCCCGCGCTCCGCCCGGCCAGCGCACATGGCCGACGATGCCCGCCACCGCGTCGGCCACGCCGAGCACCGGCTGGCCCGGCGCGTGCAGCGGCCAGACCACGCCGATCAGCGCGGCAAGCAGGGAGATCGGCAGGGCCGTCAGACGACGCAAGACAAGTTCCTCTCGAGGCGTTGCCCGGTCAGGGCGGGCGCGGCGGATTCTCGATCTGCAAGAACGCCAGCACACCCGCCGCAAGCCGGTCGCGGAGCCGAAAGCGCGATTTGTTCCGTGAATTATTCACGCGGTACCGCTTTGATCCTAGTGTTCTTGGATGAAGCACGGAAATCGAAAATTTGTGTCAAGCGGTTCAGGCGCGTGAAGTCCGGCGCAGCCAACCCCGGGGGACCGCGGCAGCATTCCGTCATGAATTGAATGGGATGTTTTCCCATTTTTTGATCGGATCCGGCAGCATCGGGCCGCATTCCTTCTTTGTCCCCCCTGGAGAACCGCAACATGTCCCGTCTCACCCCCTGTCTTCCTGTTCGCCTTGCTTCCCGCCGTGCCGTGTGGTCGGTCGGCTCGCTGGTGCTGGCACTCACGCTGGGCGCCTGCGGCGGCAGCAGTGGCGATGACGCCACCAGTGCCACCGTCGCCGTTTCGACCGGCAGCCCGACGGCTGCGGCCGCCTCGGTCACGCTGCAGACCTACATCACCGACAACCTCACCAGCGATTACGCGAAGGTCTGGGTGTCGATCCAGCGCATCGTGGCCACCGCCGCCGACGGCACCGAGGCGGTGCTGCTCGACGCCTCGGCCGAGCCGGTCGTGGTCGATCTGGCCTCGCTGGCCTCGGTGGGCGAGCTGGTGTCGAGCGCCACCGTGCCGGTGGGCGTGTGGACCGGCGTAAAGGTGACGCTCGCGAACGCGGTGCAGCTGGTCTCGCTCGACGGCTTGACCACCACGGACGCGAAGTTCGCCGCCAGCGGCGACACCTTCGACTGGACGGTGCGCGGCGTCACGCTCGACACCGCGACCGCGGCGCAGCTGGTGCTCGACTTCGATCTGGAGCATTTCAGCTACAGCGCCACCACCGGCCTGGTCACGCCGGACGTGAAGGTGCCGACCACGGGCACCGCCTTCGGCAAGTTCGTGCGCCAGCAGGGCCGGGTGCATGGCACGGTCAGCGCGATCGACGCCAGCGCCGGCACGCTGACGATCACCGATGCCCGCCTGGGCAGCGTCGTGGTGACGCTGGCCAGCGATGCGGTCATCACCAACGCCGCCACCGGCGCGACGATGACGCTGGCCGAGGTCACCGCCGGTGCCACGGTGCGGGTCAAGGGCACGGTCACGCCGGGCGCCACCACCGACGACCCGGTCACGGTGACCGCGACGCTGGTGCAGGTCGAGCCGGCTTCGTCGTCGAGCGCGGCCACGACGGTGGCGGTGCGCGGCGCCGGCACAGTGGTGTCGCTGTCGGGCACGACGCTGACGATCGCGCTGACCGAGGCCAGCTTCCTGCCCTCGAGCGCGACGCTGGTGCTCGACCTGGCCTCGGCGCGCTATGCGCACGGCACCGCGGCCGATCTGGTGGCGGGCGCGACGATCCATTTCCGCGGCAAGCTCTCCGGCAGCGGCTCGTCGTCGAGCGTGAGCGCGTCGATGATCGATGTCGAGGGTGCGGCCTCGGCCACCGAGCGTGCGCGTCGAGGCGCCGACAGCACGTCGGCCACGCTCTCCACGCTGTCGGGCACGGTGGGCAGCGTGGCCACCGACGGCACCTTCACCGCGACCACCGCCGCATCGAGCTCGGCGCGCGCCGTGGCGGCAGGCACCTACACCGTCGATCCGAGCGGCGCAGTCTGGCGCGCCGGCAGTGCGAGCTGCCTGGTGGCAGGGGCCAGCGTGCGCGCCAGCGGCACCCTGGCCGACACCACCTTCACCGCCCGCACGATCGAGGTGCCGGGCTGCAGCGGCACGACCAGCCGCTCGGCGGCGGGTCGCCGGCACTGAGGCCCCGACGAATCAGGTCCAATCGCGGGATGACGACGCCCTCTCTCGCCGATTCCTCCCGCCCGGCCCCGCCGGACACCGACGCCCGCCTGACCGCGCTGGAGATCAAGGCCAGCTACGCCGACGACCTGCTCGACCACCTCAACGGCGTGGTCGCGCGCCAGCAGCAGCAGATCGACCTGCTGGTGCGCGAGGTGGCGCGGCTCAACCGCCAGCTCGGCGAGCAGGCTGCCGCCTCGGGTGGGGCGGGGGCGCGTGATCCCCGCGACGAGATCCCGCCGCACTGGTGAGGCGGCGGCCGTGCGCCGCTGCCGGCCTCACTCGATGCCGACGACCTTGTGCATCTGCACGCCCAGGCGCCATTGCGGGTGGGCCATGCAGTAGTCGGTCGCGGCGCGGGTGTTCGCCAGCCGCGCCAGGCCGTCCATCGGCTGCAGGAAGAAGTGATCGAAGGCCAGGCCGGCGAAGCGCTCGGGCCGGGCCAGCGGCTGCGGATAGACGAGTTTCAGCTCGTCGCCGGCGGTCAGCATCAGCGGCGCGTCCGCCTTGGGGCTGACGCAGATCCAGTCCAGGCCCGCGGGCGCGGGCTGCGTGCCGTTGGTCTCGACCGCGACCTCGAAGCCGCGGGCGTGCAGCGCCTCGATCAGTGCCTCGTCGAGCTGCAGCAGCGGCTCGCCGCCGGTGCACACCACGTAGGGCCGTCCGCCCGCGCCTGCCGGCCAGCGCGCCGCCACCGCGTCGGCCAGCGCCGCCGCATCGGCGAACTTGCCGCCGTTCTGGCCGTCGGTGCCGACGAAGTCGGTGTCGCAGAAGCTGCAGACGGCCGCGGCGCGGTCGCTCTCGCGCCCGCTCCAGAGGTTGCAGCCGGCGAAGCGGCAGAACACCGCCGCGCGGCCGGCCTGCGCGCCTTCGCCCTGCAGCGTGTAGAAGATTTCCTTGACGGCGTAGCTCATCAGACGGGCACCAGTTCGTCGGCGCGCGCGCTGGCCAGCACGATGGCGCCATTGCCGCGGGTCTCGTAGACATCGATGCGGTCGAGCTGCGGCAGCACCGCTCGGCCCTCGGCCAGCACCCAGCGCGCCAGCGAGAGCGCGTCGCCGTCGTCGATGGCGGTGTTCTCGAACAGCGGACGGTGGTCGATGGCCTTGAAGACCGGATCGAACAGCGTCTTCACGTCGCCGAAGTCGACCGTCCAGCCCATCACCGCGTCCAGCGGCGCGTTCAGGTGCAGCCGCAGCGCCCAGGTGTAGCCGTGGATGCCGCGCAGCGGGCTGCCCTCGGGCGCGTGCTTCAGCCGGATCGCGCTGTCGAAGGTCATCTCCTTCCAGATGCGGTAGTTCTGGCCGTCGAAGTTGGCGCCGCAGGAACCTGTCTCGTAGACGGTGACCCAGGACAGCTCGGGCAGCAGGGGTTTCAGGCGCCGCCACAGCCAGGCCGAGATCACCTCGCTGGTCGGGTTCTCCAGGCCGGCGATCTCGTTCAGGCACTGGTAGTTCAGCTCGAAGTGCAGCGGCGCCCAGATGTCGTCGATGCGGTCGTAGTCGAGGCCGTAGGCGCGCTCGCCGATGTCCTGGTCGGCGTGCAGGATCACCTCGAAGCCGTGGCCGTGCATGCGGCCGCACTTGTGGCCGGCCGGCACGTTGGGCAGGCGGTGCGCGGCCTGGAAGCGGTAGCGCCGCCACAGGTGGGCGTGGCCGGCGCGGTCGAGGTCGACGCCGGTGTGCGCGGTGCTCTGCACGCCGACCTGCTCGATGCCGGGCACGCCGAACTCGGCCTCCAGGCGGCGGCGGATCCAGCGCGCGATGTTCTCGTCGGTCGGCGCGCCCAGGCCCTCGACCGCGTTGAGCAGCGCGTAGTCGAGCGGCGCGCAGCAGGCCTCCATGCGGCGCTGCAGCTCGGCGACCTCGCCGCCGGCAAACGGCGCCCAGCCCGCGGGCAGCTCGGCGCGCACCGTGGCGAAGAAGCTGTGACCGTGCAGCCGGCGCGAGCGGTGGCCCTCGGGCAGCAGATCGACATGCAGCGCGGCCTCGAAGCCGGCCGAGGCAGAGTGGAAGGAGCGTGGGGACATGGGGCGGAACGGCAATGCAGGGCGTGATTGTCGCCGTCCGGGCCGACCTTGGCGACAGCCGGGGCGCCTTGGCGCGGCTACACTCGCCTCCCGGTGCCGTTCCGTGGTCTGAATCTGCAAGAAGCCTGCAGAAGCCGACACGAGCGCTGCACCTGCGTTCTCAGGGCGGGGTGGAAGTCCCCACCGGCGGTAAGCGGTCGACGCGGTCCTTCGTGACAGCCTGGCCGCAAGCCCGCGAGCGCCCGGCCACCGTCACGGCGGCCGGGGTCAGCAGATCCGGTGCGATTCCGGGGCCGACGGTCACAGTCCGGATGAAAGAGAACCGCGCCCGGCGCCGCTGCCTTGACCGCAGCGGTGCCGGCGCGTTCCTGCGCCCTGATTCTGGCCTCCGTGTCCCGGGCCGCGAGCCCGCTTCGCTCACCATGAATCAGTCCACTGCTTCCCTCGCTTCTTCTTCTGCCGTTGCCGTTGCCGCTGCCGCTGCCGGCGTGCGCCGCGTCGCGGCCATCAGCGCCTCCTGGCACACCGACATCGTCCACCAGGCGCGCGACGCCTTCGTCGCCGAGCTGGGCCGCAGCGGCGTCGCCGCCGACGCGGTCGAGCACTTCGACGTGCCCGGCGCCTTCGAGATCCCGCTGCTGGCGCGCCGCCTGGCCGAGTCCGGCCGCTATGACGCCATCGTCGCCTTCGGCCTGGTGGTCGACGGCGGCGTCTACCGCCACGACTTCGTCGCCACCGCGGTGATCGACGGCCTGATGCGCGTGCAGCTCGACAGCAGCGTGCCGGTGCTGTCGGCGGTGCTGACGCCGCACCAGTTCCACGAGCACGCCACCCACCGCGAGTGGTTCACCGCCCACTTCGTCATCAAGGGCCAGGAAGCCGCGCGCGCGGCGCTGCAGACCATCGCGCTGCACCAGCGGGTGTCGACGCTGACGGCGCGCTGAGGCTCGGCTCGCCTTACTTCGCGTCGACCAGCGCGCCGATGTCGAGCAGCGTCAGCTCGTTGTCGTCCGGCTGGCCCAGGCGGCGGCCCGACGAGAACGGGAAGTTGTTGTCGTTGACGACGACGATGTGGCTCGCGTCGACCACCGTCAGCCCTTCGGGGCCCAGGTGCGGCAGCACGAACACCTCCTCGTTCGGGCCGGCATGGGCCTGGCGCTTCGGGTTGGCGATCTTCGTCAGGTCGATGAAGGCGATCTTCTTCACGAAGCCGTCTGCGTCCGCCTGGGCCAGGTCGATCTTGTAGATGCGCTTGAACTTCGCCGGCCGCGTGAAGCAGTCGGTGCGCGGCGCGTCCGGGCAGCCCGGGCCGGCGCCCTCGGTCGCATCGTCGCGCTCGATCACCAGACCGGTCGTGGCGTCGAGCAGCTGGAAGTCGGCTGCGACGTTGCCGGCGGCCTCGAAGCGGTATTTCCACTGCCGGCCGGTGTAGTGCCGGCTGGCGACGTCGAGTTCGAGAATGCGCGTGTACGGCCGGCCCTCGTGGCTTTCGGGCGCCCTCGCGGCGGCGTCCCACAGCGGCCACTCGAACATCGGGTAGAGCAGGCGGCCGTCCGGCGACTTCGCCATCGGCTCGAAGCCGCCCGAGCGACGCACCTCCCAGCCGCCGGCCTCGCCGGGGTAGTTCGGCAGACGGCCCTGCAGGTAGTGGTCCGGGCTGCGGTAGGTCCGGTCGCCGACCTGCGTCTCGATCAGGCCGAGTGCGCGCCCCTGCGCGTCGAAGCGGATCACGTAGGGGCCGAACTCGTCGCCGATCCACCACTCGTCGCCGACCTGCTGCAGCGACTCGATGTCGAGGTCGGCGCCGGTCAGGTAGCGCTCGCGGGTGGCCTCGTTCTGGATCGCGAAGGGAATGCGCCGCTGCGGATCGCGCAGGAAGGTGGTGTGCTCGCGCTGCACCCGGCCGCTCGCCCAGTCGACCTTCAGGCGATGCACCATCAGCAGCGCGTCCTGCGAATTGATCTTGCTGCCGAAGCCGTTGTCGCTCATCGCCAGGAAGCGGTCGCCACCCAGCGAGACGATGGCCGAGAAGCCCTGCACCGACTGGCCGCGCACCGGCAGCGCACCGCCGGATGCGCGCGGATGTTTCGGGTCGCCGACGAAGGTGTTGGCGGGGATGGCGCCGATCGTCTCGGTGCGCAGCCGGCTCGGCGCGGTGAACTTGCCGGCCGTGGCGAAGAAGGCGCCGGCGTCGCGCGGTGCGGCGACCGTGGTGTCGTGCGGCAGCAGCGCGTGACCGGCCAGCACGGCAGTCACTTCGGTCTGGGCCTGCGCGGCCAGGGTGGCAGCGCCCAGGCAGGCGAGGGCGACGAGGCGGGACAGCAGGGACATCGGCGCATCCGGTGAGGCGGTGGGGATGCGCCGGATGCTAGGCCGCGGGCGTGAAAGGGGCGTGACCGGCCACGCGGGCACGCCAGCCGGCGCTTCAGCCCCGGCCTGCGGCCTCGAGTGCGGCCCACTTCGCCCGCACCTTCGCCAGATTCGCCGCCTTGACATGCCCGAAGCCGCGGATCTCCAGCGGCAGCCGGGCGATCTCGACTGCGTCGGCCAGGCGCTCCTTCGAGAGCCGCGCCAGCAGTGCCTCGACGCTGGCGCGGTAGTCCTGGATCAGCGCGCGCTCGGTGCGGCGCTCCTCGGTGCGGCCGAAGGGGTCGAAGGCGGTGCCGCGCAGGAACTTCAGCCGCGCCAGCCACGGCAGCGCGCGGTGCATCCACGGCCCGAAGGCCTGCTTGAGTGGCCGGCCCTGCGCGTCGGTCCGGCCCAGGATCGGCGGCGCGAAGTGGTGCACCAGCTTCACCTCGCCGTCGAACATCTCGCCGATCTTCGCGGCGAAGGCGCCGTCGGCATGCAGCCGCGCGACCTCGTACTCGTCCTTGTAGGCCATCAGCTTGAACAGGCCCTGCGCGACCGCCTCGGTCAGCCGGGTGCTGGAGAGCGGTGCCTCGGCCTCGCGCACCCGCGCGACGAAGGCGCGGTACTGCTCGGCGTAGGCGGCGTTCTGGTAGGCGACGAGAAATTCGGTGCGGCGCGCGATCGTCTCGTCGAGCGAGGGCCGGCGCACGATCTGGATCACCTTCTGCGCCGCGAACAGGCTGCGCACGCCCGACAGATCATGCGCGCAGCGCCGTCCCCACTCGAAGGCGGCCTGGTTGGCGGCGACCTGCACGCCGTTGAGCTCCATCGCGCGCAGGATCGCCGCGCGGCCCAGCGGGATGCGGCCGTGCTGCCAGGCGTAGCCCAGCAGCAGCGGGTTGGCGTAGATCGAGTCCCCGAGCAGCTCGGTGGCGGCCTGCTCGGCGTCGAAGGCGCCCAGCCCTTGAGCGCCGACCGCCGTCTCCAGCGCCGTGTCGCAGCCGACTTGCGGGAACTGCCAGTCCGGGTTGCGCACCAGGCTGGCGGTCGGCGCGCCGTGGCGGTTCAGCGCCACCCAGGTGCGCCCGGGCTGCATCGTCGCCAGCGTCGGGCGCTGCGCCGCCACCAGCGGATCGCAGGCGATGACCAGATCGGCCTGCGCGGTGTCGACCTTGGTGGTGAAGAGGGCCTCGGGCCGGTTGGCGATCTGGATGTGGCTCCAGGTCGCGCCGCCCTTCTGCGCCAGGCCGGCGGCGTCCTGCGTCACCACGCCCTTGCCCTCCAGGTGCGCCGCCATGCCCAGGATCTGGCCGATGGTGATGACGCCGGTGCCGCCGACGCCGGCCACGACGATGCCCCAGGCGCTCTCGGCCACCGGCAGCACCGGCTCGGGCAGCGGCGGCAGCGCGGCCAGGTCGCCCTTCTTCTGGCGCTGCGGCTTCTTCAGCTGCCCGCCCTCGACGGTGACGAAGCTCGGGCAGAAGCCCTTCACGCAGGAGAAGTCCTTGTTGCACGAGTTCTGGTTGATGCGGCGCTTGCGGCCGAACTCGGTCTCGACCGGCTCGACGCTCAGGCAGTTGCTCTGCACCGAGCAGTCGCCGCAGCCCTCGCAGACCGCCTCGTTGATGACGACGCGCCGGGCCGGATCGGCCATCGTGCCGCGCTTCCTGCGCCGGCGCTTCTCGGTCGCGCAGGTCTGGTCGTAGATGATCGCGGTCGTGCCCTTGAGCTCGCGGAACTGGCGCTGGATCGTGTCGAGCTCGTCGCGGTGGTGCACCGTCACGCCGGGCGAGAGCGCCACGCCGGCGTACTTGGCCGGATCGTCCGAGACGATGACCAGCTTCGCCACGCCCTCGGCCACCAGCGTCTGCATGATCTGCGGCACCGAATGGCCTTCCGGGCGCTCGCCCACGCGCTGGCCGCCGGTCATCGCCACCGCGTCGTTGTAGAGGATCTTGTAGGTGATGTTGACGCCCGAGGCGATCGACTGGCGGATCGCCAGCAGGCCGCTGTGGAAGTAGGTGCCGTCGCCGAGGTTGGCGAAGACATGCGCGTCGGTGGTGAAGGGCGCCTGGCCGACCCAGGCCACGCCCTCGCCGCCCATCTGGCTGAAGGTGACGGTGTCGCGGTCCATCCAGGTCGCCATGTAGTGGCAGCCGATGCCCGCCAGCGCGCGCGAGCCCTCCGGCACCCGGGTGCTGGTGTTGTGCGGGCAGCCCGAGCAGAACCAGGGCGTGCGCTCGCCCACCGGCGCCTTGGCCTGGGCGGCCAGTGCCTGCTCGCGGGCGTCGATGACACGCAGCCGCTCGTCCATGCGCGCGGCCACCTCCGCCGGCACGCCCAGGCGCTTGAGCCGCCGGGCCACCGCGCGGGCGATGATCGACGGCGTCAGGTCCGCCTTGGCGCGCAGCAGCCAGTTCTGGCTCGGGTTGGGCATCGACCACTCGCCGCCGCTCTGGTCGCCGTCGGGCTCGTCGAACTTGCCCAGCACGTTCGGGCGCACGTCGGCGCGCCAGTTGTACAGCTCCTCTTTCAGCTGGTACTCGATCATCTGGCGCTTTTCCTCGACGACGAGGATCTCCTGCAGCCCCTCGGCGAAGCGGCGGGTGATGCTCGCCTCCAGCGGCCAGACCACGCCGACCTTGTGCACCCGCACGCCGATGGCGCGGCAGGTGGCGTCGTCCAGGCCGAGGTCGTGCAGCGCCTGGCGCAGGTCGTTGTAGGCCTTGCCGCTGGCGATCAGGCCGAAGCGGTCGTTCGGCCCCTCGACGACGTTGTGGTTGAGCCGGTTGGCGCGGATGTAGGCCAGCGCGGCATACCACTTGTGGTCCATCAGCCGCGCTTCCTGCTCCAGCGGCGCGTCCGGCCAGCGGATGTGCAGACCGCCGGGCGGCATCAGGAAGTCCTCGGGCAGCACGATGTCCACCCGGTCCGGATCGACGCTGACCGAGGACGAGGACTCCACCACCTCCTGGATCGTCTTCATGCCCGACCAGACGCCGGCATAGCGGCTCAGCGCGATCGCGTGCAGGCCGTGGTCGAGGATCTCCTGCACGGTGCTCGGGAAGAACACCGGCATGCCGCAGGCCTTGAAGACATGGTCGCTCTGGTGCGCGGCGGTGCTGCTCTTGGCGATGTGGTCGTCGCCGGCGATGGCCAGCACGCCGCCGTGGCGCGCGGTGCCGGCCATGTTGGCGTGCTTGAAGACATCGATGCAGCGGTCCACGCCGGGCCCCTTGCCGTACCAGATGCCGAAGACGCCGTCGTGCTTCTTCGTCTGCGGGAACAGGTCGAGCTGCTGCGTGCCCCAGACCGCGGTGGCGGCCAGCTCCTCGTTGACGCCGGGCTGGAAGACGATGCGGTGCTCAGCCAGATGCTGCTTCGCCGCCCACAGCGACTGGTCGTAGGTGCCGAGCGGCGAGCCGCGATAGCCGCTGATGAAGCCGGCGGTGTCCAGGCCGGCGGCGCGGTCGCGCTGGCGCTGCAGCATCGGCAGCCGCACCAGCGCCTGCACGCCGCTCATGAAGGCGCGGCCGCGGTCCAGGGTGTACTTGTCGTCGAGCGTGATGTGCTCGAGGGCGCGGCGCACGGCGTCGGGCAGCGGGGCGTTCATCAGGCGGTCTCCATCTCGTGAATGGGGGCGCGCGCGGCAGGGTGGGCCGGTCGGCGCCGATGCCGCCAGTCTAGGAGCCCTGTCCCGAGAGGTGTTTTCTTTCGATGGCGCTTGTCCGCTAATCTGAGCAACATTCATCCTCGGAAAAGATCATGAGCGAAAGAGAATTTCAGGAAAACGCGATTTCAGGGATAACCCGCACGCCAGCGGGCACCGATCTGGACCGCTACGACATCGCGATCCTGGGCGAGCTGCAGCGTGACGGCCGGCTGTCGAACGCCGAGCTGGCCAGCCGCATCGGCCTGTCGGCGGCTCCCACTTGGCGCCGCGTGAAGCGTCTGGAGGAGGAGGGCTACATCACCGGCTATCGTGCGGAAATCGACAGAAGGCGAATTGGCTTGGGCGTCTTTGCATTCGTTCGCATCGACGCAGAACGAAACAACGCCGCAGCAACACAGGCTCTCGAGGATGGGATCCGCGCCCTGCCCGAGGTCGTCGCCTGCCACTACATCAGCGGCACCGGCACCTTCGAGCTGCAGGTGGTCACCACCGATCTGGATGCGTACTCGCGATGGGCCCGGGACACACTCTTCAAGCTGCCGAACGTCAAGGACATGCACACCAGCTTCTCGCTCGGCGAGGTCAAGCCGGCGGGCTCGGTCTGGCCGCTCACGCATTTGCCGCTCACGCACTTGCGTGGCCGGACCTGAGGGATGGGCAGCGGGGCGGGAATCGTTCAATATTCACGAAGGTAACACTGTGTTTCCATTTTTTCGTGCATTCATTCTCATCCCGCGCTGTTGCCTTGCTGCTGGGCCCGCCAGGCCAGCAGCGCTGGCGCATCACCCAGAGCCTGATCGGCCTGGGGGGCTATCTGGCGCTGGTGCTGCTGCTGTGGCTGGTCAGCCGGGGTGAGGCCGCGCTGCTGGACCGCGCCCGCGTGCTGCCGCCGATGCTGGCGATGGGCCTGGCCGGCCTGCTGGGCTACGCGCTGATGCGCAGCGGCGTCAACCGCCGGCTGGCGCTGCGCTGCGGCTGCGAGCCCTCGCTGACGCTGCCGCAGACGCTCGTGGGCGTGCTGCTGACCACTTGGCTCTACACGGTGACCGGTCAGGCGCGCGGGGCGGTGCTGGCGTTGCTGGCGGTGGTGGTGATGTTCTCGATGTTCGCGCTGCAGCGCCGGCAGGCCCTGGTGCTGGCCGGCGTCGCGCTGGTGATGCTGGCTGCCGTGATGCGGGCGATGACGCTGGCCGATCCATTTCGCTACCGCGCCGAGGTCGAGGCGGTCCATCTGGGCGTGACCGCGCTGGTGCTGATCGGCGTGACGCTGCTGTCGCTGCGCATGGCGCGGCTGCGCCAGCGCCTGCGCGACCAGCGCACCGCGCTGGCCCGTGCGCTCGAGAAGCTCAGCGAGATCGCCACTCGCGATGAGCTGACCGGGCTGCCCAACCGCCGTGCGATGGGCGAGCTGCTGCTGACCGAGACCGCGCGCCATGCGCGGCTGAAGGCGCCGCTGTCGCTGGCGCTGATCGACATCGATCATTTCAAGCAGATCAACGACCGCCTGGGGCACGCGGCCGGCGACGCGGTGCTGCGCGGCTTTGCGCAGCGCATCGAGGCCGAGCTGCGCGGCGCCGACGTGATGGCGCGCTGGGGTGGCGAGGAGTTCCTGCTGCTGCTGCCCGGCACCGGTGCCGAGCCGGCGCTGCAGGCGGTCGAGCGCCTGCGCGAGAGCCTGCGCCAGCAGCCCTTCGACCGGGTCGAGCCGGGCCTGCGCATCACCTTCTCGGCCGGGGTCGGCAGCTGCCTGGGGCAGGGCGACATCGACAGCGCGATCGAGCGCGCCGACCGGGCGCTCTACCGCGCCAAGGCCGCCGGGCGCGACCGCTCCGAGCTGGCCTGATCCGGTCAAGTCGACCATGCCGGCGTCGATAGGCCGGCATGGCCAAGCCGTTTCACGCCTCATCTCCCTGCAAGCAGCCGGTTGCGGACAGGCTGCATCCGATGGTGCATCTGCTCGTGTGCCTCGTGCTGGGACCGGCCGGGCGGCAGCGGGTTCGGGTGTCGCAGACCCTGCTCTCGCTCGGGGTCTTCCTGCTGTTCGCGCTGATCCTGCAGATGGCGGTGCTGCTCGGACTGGCTGAGGCGGATCGGGCCTTCACGCTGACCGCCTTCAGCCTGTCGACCGCAGGCGGCCTCTATCTCTTGATCCGCAGCGGCTGGAACGAGGTGCTGCACCCGCCTGAGCCCTCGCTGACCCTGGTGCAGATGAGCTGCGCGATCACCGAGGTCTGCTGGGCCTACGCGGTGCTGGGCGAGGCCCGCGGCGTGGTGGTGGTGATGCTGATCGTGGTGCTGACCTTCGGCATGTTCGTGCTGCGCCCGGGCCAGGCGCGGGCGATGGCCCTGCTGGCCGGCCTGGAGCTGGCGGTGGTGATGGTGCTGTGCAACCGCTTCGATCCGCAGCGCCATCCGTCCGAGGTCGAGATCATTCATGCCGGCATCGCGGTGCTGGCGCTGGGTGCGGTGGCCATCCTGACGATCCGCTTCGGCCAGCTGCGCCGGCGTCTGTCCGATCAGCGCGAGGAGCTGCGTCAGGCGCTGGCCAGAATCCACGAGATGGCCACACGCGACGAGCTGACCGGCCTGCCCAACCGGCGCACGCTGCGCGAGCGCCTCGGGCAGTTCGGCGCCGAACCGGTGCCGCTGTCGGTCGCGCTGATCGACATCGATCACTTCAAGCGCATCAACGACGAGCACGGCCACCCGATCGGGGATCAGGCCCTGTGCCATTTCGCCCGGCTGGCCGAGGACGAGCTGCGCGGCAGCACCGACATCGTCGGCCGGTGGGGCGGCGAGGAATTTCTGCTGCTGCTGCCGGAAACCCGTCCGGAGCAGGCGCAGGCCTGCGTGGACCGGCTGCGCCGGCGGCTGATGCGGCATCCGCTGCCGGGCGTCTCGCCGGTGCTGGTGATGAGCTTCTCGGCCGGCATCGGCGAGTGCCACGGCGCCGAGGATATCGACGCCGTCATCGAGCGCGCCGATCAGGCGATGTACCGCGCCAAGCAGGCCGGGCGCGGGTGCACCGCGCTGGGCTGATGCGGGTTCAGCTCACTTCGGCCACAGCGCCCACAGGCGCAGCGGCTGCTTGGTGCGGCCGGCGCGGTCCTCGGCGCCGTCGCCCCAGCCCCAGAAGTAGTCGGCCCGCACCGCGCCGATGATGGCGCTGCCGGTGTCCTGCGCGACCACCAGGCGCTGCAGCGGGCGCGGCGCGGGCGGCGTGGCGCTCCAGGGCTGCGGCTCGGTGCTGGCCAGCCAGACCGGGGTGCCGTAGGGAATGCTGTCCTTGTCGACCGCGATCGAGCGGCCTGGCGTCAGCGGCACGCCCTGCGCGCCGACCGCACCGATCGACGGATCGGGCAGCGGCTCCTCGCGGAAGAAGACGTAGCGGGTGTTGACCGCCAGCATTTCCTTGACGCGCTGCGGGTTCTGGCGCGCCCACTGGCGGATCGCCGGCCAGCTGGCCTGCTCCAGCGTGAAGGCGCCTTGCTCGACCAGCCAGCGGCCGACCGATTGGTAGGGCTGGTCGTTGTGCCCGGCGAAGGCCAGGCGGGTGATGCTGCGCTGTCCGTCCGGGGCGGTGAAGGCCAGCCGGCCCGAGCCCTGGATCTGCACCAGCAGCAGGTCCATCGGATCGGCCAGCCAGGCGATCTCGCGGCCCTTGAGCGCGGCCTGCGCGGCCGGCAGGCTGTCGATCTCGCCGCGGGTGTACCAGGGCTTGCGGCTGGCCAGATCGACCGGCACCGCATGGATCGGCACGGTGTGGCGGGCGGTGCGGGTGCGGCTGGCCTCGAGCAGCGGCTCGAAGTAGCCGGTCAGCAGGCCGTCGGTCTTGCCCTCGGTGCTCTCGATCCGCCAGGGCTGCAGGCGCTGCTGCAGCAGCTGGCGCACCTGTGCCTCGGAAGGCGTCGGGCCCAGGCGGCGAACCTCGCGGCAGGTGGCATTCCAGGCCGAGGCGACCGCAAACGGGCTCAGGCCGACGGTGCCGGTGGCCACCGCGGCGGCGGCCAGGCCGCGCCCGCTGGTGTTGCCGCCGTTGGCGGCGGTCAGGGCCTTGTCGCAGCTGCGGGTCAGCGCCGGCCAGGCCAGCGTCAGCGTGTCCTGCTCCCAGCCGGGCAGGTCGCGCCATTCGGCCTTGACCCAGCGCCCGCGCGGGGTGGTGCGCACCTCGGCATCGCTGGCCAGCGGCGGCGGCGTCTGCACCGAGGGCGGAATCTCCAGCGGCGGCACGCTGTCGGTCGGGCGCGGCGGGGTGCTGCAGCCGGCCAGCGTGCCTAGAATCAGCGCGGCGGCCAGGGGCAGCCCGCTGCGGGGCCGGAGCGCCGCGCGGCACAGGCCGACGGAACGGGATCGGAAGAACGAGGGCGAGGACGACATGACGCTGCTGATTCTCGAAGCACTGGGGGCCGGGCTGCTGCTGGTGGGCATCGTCTGGTGGACGATGTTCTCGGGCCGCCGTGGCGGCGAGCGCCGCCGCGACGAGCCGCCGTCAAAGGACTGAGGCCTGAGCCCGCCCGCCCGGCAGCGCGCCGCGACTGTAGCGCGATCGCCCGGTCCGGGGCGGCCGGAAATGCGCCGGGCTCAGTGGTCTGACACGCGTCCGGCCGCTGCCTGCTCGACCTGCGCGGTCGGCCACAGGAAGCTGGCCGGCGCCTGGCGCAGCCGGCGGCGCAGCGCTGCATGGATGCGGCTGCGGTCACGCACCTTCAGCCCGCGCGAGCGCAGCGCCAGCCGGAAGGCCAGCAGGAAGCTCACCAGCACGTTGAGCATGCCGGTCAGCGGGATCGCGGCCATGCACCACCAGAAGCCCGGCTCGTGCAGCACCTGCACGCCCAGCGTGCCCAGCGCCGCGGCGATCTGCCCGGCCGACAGCGTCACATGGCGCACCTCGACCGGCAGGCCGAAGAAGGCCGCCAGCACTGGCACGATGCCCAGCATCAGCCCGAGCGAGACATTCGCGGCGAGGCCGGAAATGTTCTCGCGCCACCAGCGCGACCAGCGCTGCGCCCGCTCCGGGCCCAGCCGGCGCACGAAGCCGGGGTTCCAGGCGATCGCGCTGTCGATGCGGTGAAAGACGAAGGCGTTCTCCACCCAGCCGGCGATCAGGCTGGAGGCGAACAGCAGCACGCCGGTGAAGGCGGCGAAGCCCAGCGTCGGCCCCAGCAGCGTCAGGTTGTGCAGCGCGTAGTGCGCGGTCTTGTCGGCGATCAGCGGCGCGTCCTGCACCAGCCAGGCCAGCGCCTGCAGCAGCAGCACCACCGGCATGACCGTCATCACGTTGCCGATGATGCCGGCGATCTGGCTGCGCAGCAGGTGCGCGACCTCGTCGACGAAGTCCTCGATCGCCGCGTCGCTGTCGCCGACATGCTCGAGCCGCGCAGCCATCGCCGGCGCGGTCATCGCCGGCTGCTTGGTCGCCACCGTCCAGTGCAGCAGCTGCACCATCACGAAGCTGACCGCGTAGTTCATGCCGGCCCAGAAGCCGCCCCAGAAGGCCGACAGCCCGAGCGCGCCGATGGCGAACTTCATCAGCGTGGTGCCGGCGATCACCAGGCCGCCGCCGCAGGCCCGGCTCAGCATGTCGCGCCATTCGGCGCGGTTGCGGGTGATGTAGTGCTCGCCGGTGGCGGCGCTGCGCTCGGCCACCTTGCGCGCCAGCATCGAGTAGTGGTGCGAGAACAGCCGGCCCAGGCTGCGCCGGCCCTGCACGCCCCGAGCGAGCTGCGCCAGCAGCCACTGCCAGTCGCGCGCTGGCGCCGGCGAGGCCAGGCAGCCCAGCAGCGCCTCGATGCGGTCGATGCGCTCGTGGACCTGCTCGACCTGGAAGACGATGTCGACCGAGACGCCGTGCTCCTCGAGGTGCTCGCGCACGCTGTCGATCGCGCGCCGGCAGGTCGACAGCAGCGCGCGCAGGTAGCGGATCTGCTGCAGCTGCGCGCCGCCGTCGCCGGCCGCCTCGGCCTCGGCGAGCTGCGCGGCGCTCTGCGCGAGCTGGAAGAAGGGTCGGTCGGCCAGCAGCGCCGGGTCGAGCCGCGGCCGGATCGCCGCCGACAGCGCCACCGCGCGGATCTGGCTGGCGAGCATCTGCACCGAATCGATGAGCGCGCCGCGCCAGTGCCGTGTCTGCGGCTCGTCGAGCAGCAGCGCGCCCAGGCGCTGCAGCGTGGCCTCGTCGATCGCCTCGAGCCAGGCGGCGTCGCCGACGTCATGCAGCACCATCTGGAAGAGCTGGCCGAGGTCGCCGGTGTCGGGCGTGGCCGGCAGCAGCCGCGTGCGCAGCCGCTCCGAGAATTCGCTGCTGAAGCCCGAGCGCGGCGAGAAGCCGAAGTCGGCCAGCAGCGTGGTGGCGTCCAGCGTGCCGAAGATCGACTGCAGCAGCGTGCGCACCCGGCGCGCATGCTCGGGATGCGCCTCGAGCACGTCGAGCAGCAGCCGCAGGCGGTGCAGCGGCGCCGGGGCGCTGTCCTGGCGGCCGAGCGGCCGGCGCAGCCATTCGGCCAGACGGATCAGCCACAGATGCCGCTCCGGCCGGGGCGCGCGGGCGTCGGCCGTGTCCAGCAGCGCGCTCAGATCGCCGTCGCCGGTCGACGGGCTCGGGCGGCGCCAGCCGCGCAGGGTCTGCAGCAGGCCCTTCAATGCAGCGCGTGAGCCTGCGACAGCTCGAATTCAGGAATCTCGGCCTCGAAGGGGCGGGCTTCGTCGGTCATGCAGAAATAGGTGCCGCGCATGCGCCCGCGCGGCGTGGCCAGCCGGGTCCAGCTGGTGTATTCGAAGCGCTCGCCGGGCTGCAGCATCGGCTGGTGGCCGACGACACCCAGGCCGCGGACCTGCTCGACATGGCCGGCGCCATCGACGATGACCCAGTGCCGGCCGATCAGCTGGCCGGCGACATCGCCGGTGTTGACCACCGTGACGGTGTACGAGAACGCATAGACGCCCTGGGCGGCATCGGACTGCTCGGCCAGATACGCGGGCGTGACGGTGCAGGTGAACTGGGGCTTGGGCATGCGGGGCATCATAGACGCCATGGGAATATCCCCATGTTCCAGGATTTCCTGGCCCCAACCGACCTTCGACCGTGAAAGGAATCGCGATGTCCACCGAACTGACCCTGAAGATTGCCGGCATGAGCTGCGGCGGCTGCGTGCGCAGCGTCAGCGGCGTGCTGTCGGCGCTGCCCGGCGTCGAGCATGCCGAGGTCTCGCTCGAGCGCGGCGAGGCGACGGTGCGCTTCGACGCCGCGCAGGTCTCGCCGCAGCAGCTGCTGGCCGCGATCGACGACGCCGGCTTCGAGGCGGCGTTGCCGGCCTGACGCTGTCGCCGAACGCTGCGGCGTCGCGCGGGGAGTTGCCGGGCATGATAGAAAACCGCATGCCCAGCCCCACCCAGAATCCGCATTTCGAGATCAACGGCTACCGCGCGCGCGCGCAGATCGGCTGCGCGCCCGACGAGCATGGCGTCACCCAGGAGACGATCGTCGACCTGCGGGTGAACCTGTTCTTCGATCCGGCCCTGTATCTCGACCGCTACGAGATGCCCTACGACTACCTGCAGGCGCTCGACGCGATCACCACGACGGTCGCCGAGGGCCATCACATCCTGCAGGAGTCGATGGCGCTGAAGATCGCGCGCCGGGTGCTCGAGAGCGAGCATGTCGAGAGCGTGGACGTGCGCATCCGCAAGACCGAGCGCTACGAGGGCGTCGAGAGCATCGGCTTCTTCACCCATGTCGACCGCGACCTGCTGATGAAGGTCGACGCGGTGGCGCGGGCCCGCGCCCAGGCCGGCGCATGAGCGCGCCGCAGCGGCTGGCCATCGTCACCGGCGGCCACGCGCGGGTCGGCGAGGTGATCTCGCGCACGCTGGCCGCGCGGGGCTGGACGGTGCTGGTGCATGCGCGCCAGGGCGCCGCCCGTGCCGAGGCGCTGGCGCACGCGCTGCACGGCGCGGCCTCGCCCGGCATCTGGGTGGCCGATCTGGCCGAGCCGGAGGCGGCGCTGGCTTCCTTCGAGGCGCTGCTGGCGCGGCTGCGCGAGACCCTGGGCGAGGGCGCCGAGATCGCGCTGGTGCACAACGCCAGCGCCTTCGAGAACGACGACCGCCGCAGCGTGACCGGCGCGCGCTGGCATCTCCACCACGCGGTCCACTACGAGACGCCGGTGCGGATGATGCTGGCGCTGGCGCAGGCCTTCCCGCGCGGGCAGGCGGTGCTGCTGCTGGACCAGAACGTCGAGAACCTGCACGAGCAGTTCCTGAGCTACTGCCTGTCCAAGGGCGCGATGCATGCGGCGATGAAGCGCCTGGCGCTGGCGCTGGCGCCGTTCCGGGTCAATGCGGTCGCGCCGGGGCCGACGCTGCCGCTGCCCGAGGCCGACCAGGCCGCCTTCGCCGCCGCCGCGCAGGCCACGCCGCTGCAGGGCGCGGTCGATCCGGCCGAGGTGGCCGATGCGGTGGCCTGGCTGCTCGACGCCCGCCGGGTGACCGCGCAGACGATCTTCGTCGATGCCGGCCAGCATCTGCGCCAGTGGAAGGAGCCGGCCGCCTGAACGCCGCCGCCTCGGGATATTCCTGAAACCGCTCTGTTACCGGCCCCTAGAATTCCGGGCCATGAGCTCCACCCCCACCTACCGCATCGCCCCGTCCATCCTGTCGGCCGACTTCGCCCGCCTGGGCGAGGAAGTGAAGAACGTGCTGGCCGCCGGCGCCGACTGGATCCATTTCGACGTGATGGACAACCATTACGTCCCCAACCTGACCTTCGGCCCGATGGTCTGCCAGGCGCTGAAGAAGCACGCCGTCAAGCCCGACGGCACCCCGGCCCCGATTGACGTGCACCTGATGGTGCAGCCGGTCGACGCGCTGGCCCAGGCCTTTGCCAAGGCCGGCGCCGACATCGTCACCTTTCACCCGGACGCCTCGACGCACGTCGACCGCACGCTGCAGCTCATCCAGGCCGAGGGCTGCCAGGCCGGTCTGGTCTTCAACCCGCACATGCCGGTCGACGTGCTGGAGTGGGTGATCGACAAGGTCGACGTGGTGCTGCTGATGAGCGTGAACCCCGGCTTCGGCGGCCAGAGCTTCATCGACAGCACGCTGCGCAAGGCCGAGAAGGTGCGCCGCATCATCGACGCCTCCGGCCGCGACATCCGTCTGGAGATCGACGGCGGCGTCAAGACCGACAACATCCGCCGCATCGCCGACGCGGGCGCCGACACCTTCGTGGCCGGCAGCGCGATCTTCAACGCGCCCGACTACCAGGCCGTCATCGACGCGATGCGCGCCGAGCTGGCGCGCTGAACGGGCGTCTCGTTCAGAGCCGGCCCGGACGACGGCGCCGGCTGATGAAGGCCAGCGCGAGCAGGCCGCCCGCCGCCAGCGCGACCTGCTCGAGCAGCGAGGCATCGACCCGGTCGGTCTGCACGAACAGCGGGCCGAGGACCGGCAGGTCGATCGCGCCATTCATCGCGGCGGCGGTGCTGGCCACCAGCGTCGAGCCGATCAGCAGACCCGCCAGCCGCCACGGGTGGCGCTGGCGTGCGGGCGGTGCGGCACCCGGCTTGTGCGTGGTCTTGTCCATATGGGGAACCTCTCTGTGTTGTGTCGATGCCGTCCGGTGACGATCCGGCTTGGTGTCCACTGTAGAAACCCCAGGTCCGCGAGGCGATCCCTCATCTGAATGCCGAAGGCTCGCCCGCCGAGCCTGGCGTCCACAGTTGGCGGGGCTGTTGCGCGGTGCTTATCGGCAGATGCCGACGAAAGTCACAGTCCATGCGCCCCACCGCCTTCTGGCCGACACAATGGAACGATTCGGTTTCGATTCGGGCCCATGCGGGGCCGTCGTCGCCGGATGGCGACGCCCGCCCGCCGGTGCTGGCGCCGCTGCGCGTGCTCGACCTGTCGCGGCTGCTGCCCGGGCCGATGGCCTGCCGGCATCTGGCCGATCTGGGCGCGCAGGTGCTGAAGGTCGAGCCGCCGCTGCCCGGCCGGCCGGGCCTGCCGGGCGACGACGCGGCCTTCATGGGCGCCGGCGACGACGGCGTCTCGCACTTCTACCGGGTGGTCAACCACGGCAAGCGCCGGCTGACGCTCGACCTGAAGGATCCCGCCCAGCTCGATCACTTGCGCGCGCTGGTGGCCGAGGCGCACGCGGTGGTCGAGGGCTTTCGCCCCGGCGTGATGGAGCGGCTCGGCCTGGGCTACGAGGCGCTGCGGGCGATCAATCCGGCCATCGTGCTGACCCGCATCAGCGGCTACGGGCAGCAAGGGCCGCTGCGGCTGGCGGCCGGTCACGACCTGAACTACCTGGCGCTGGCCGGCGTGGTCGACCAGACCCGCACGCCGGATGATGGCCGCCCGGTCTTCAGCCACCTGCAGATCGCCGACCAGCTCGGCGGCGCGCAGACCGCGGCGATCGGCACGCTGGCGGCGGTGCTGGGGGCGCAGTGGAGCGGCCAGGGCCGCGAGGTCGACGTGTCGATGACCGACGCGGTGCGCCAGCACCAGGTCATTCTCGGCTGCGAGGCGCTGGCCGAGGGCGGCGCGCCGCAGGCCGGGGCCTCGCTGCTCAATGGCGGCGTGGCCTGCTACAACCTCTACCGCTGCGCCGACGGCGGCTGGCTGGCGGTGGGCGCGCTGGAGCTGAAGTTCTGGCAGGGCGTGTGCGACGTGATCGGCCGCCCCGACTGGCGCGAGCGCCACTGGAGCCGCGGCGAGGCGCCCGGCAGCACCGCGGCCCGGGCGCTGATCGACGCGCTGGCGGGCGTGATCGCTGGCGCGCCGCTGGCCGCCTGGGCCGAGCGCTTCGCCGGCCAGGACTGCTGCGTCACGCCGGTGCTCGACGCGCACGCGGCGCTGTTTGGCACCGCGCCGCTGTCGCGCGACGCGGCGATGCAGCGGCTGACGGCGCCCGCGCTGACCCTGCGTTGAGGGGTTTCAGTCCCGGCGCGTGAAACGGCACAGGCGCCGCATTCCCCCCCACCCCGTCATCCTCGCGAATGCGAGGACCCACGCCCGCCCCGTGCGGCCATCTTCATGCGTGGGTGCCCGCCTTCGCGGGCATGACGGGGGCGGCGCGGTGTTCGCGCAGGCGCTGTGTCAAGTCAGCGCGACGCGACGCCGCATCTCGAAGCGGTGCGTGGGCTGCTGCCGCACTGTGAAAAATGGCGCACTTTTGCGGGCTCCGGCCGGCGCAGGTGGCCCCCTCGTTCAGCGGCTATGGTCTGCTTCCAGCCTGAACAAGAAAAAGCGATTCACGCTTCAGGGGTGCAGACTTGGCCATCTTTCCACAGGGATACCAGAACATCGCGGCACGTTGCCGCAACACCGAGGACGGCGGCGCCGAGCGGCGCGTGCTGCGCCAGCTCCAGCGCTGTCTGGAGGACGACTACCTCGTCTGGCACAACGTGCCGGTGGGCAACAAGGGCCGCCTGCCCGACTTCGTGGTGCTGCATCCGGGCCGCGGCCTGCTGGTGCTGGAGGTCAAGGGCTGGCGGGCCGGTGCGCTGCACCAGGTCTCGCGCCACGATGTCGAGCTGAACCTGGCGAACGGGCAGGGCCGGGTGAGCAGGATCCACCCCGGCCTGCAGGCGCGCGGCTACGCGATCGAGCTGGTCAACCAGATGCAGCGCGACCCCGGCCTGTGCCAGACCGAAGGGCGCCACAAGGGCAATCTGGTCGTGCCCTGGGGCAGCGGCGTGGTGTTCGCCAACATCGAGCGCCAGCGCGTCACCGATCCGCACTGGGACGAGTTCTTCCCGCCGGCCACCACGCTGACCCGCGAGGATCTGGCCGAGGAGCTGGATCCGGCCGTCTTCCAGGCGCGGCTGTGGGGCATGTTCACGGTGGAGTTCCGCCTGAAGACGGCGTTGACCTTGCCGCAGCGCGACCGCATCCGCTGGCACCTCTTCCCCGAGATCCGGCTGCAGACGCAGGCCTCGCTGCTGGACGAGGACGGCGACGGCGCGGGCGAGCCTGGCGCCGCGGCGGCGCCGTCGCCGAGCGACGCGCTGATGCTGGTGATGGACCTGCAGCAGGAGCAGCTCGCACGCTCGATGGGCGAGGGGCACCGGGTCATCCACGGCGTGGCGGGGTCGGGCAAGACGATGATCCTCGTCTACCGCGCCCAGCAGTTGGCGGCTGCGGCGCGGCCGGACTGGCCGATCCTGGTGCTTTGCTACAACCGGCCGCTGGCGGCGCGCATCGACGCGCTGATGCGCCAGCGGGGGCTGGACGAGCGGGTGCAGGTGCGCACCTTCCACGGCTGGTGCTACGACATGGCCGACACCTACCAGCTCGGCATCCCGAAGAAGGGCTTCCGGCCGGACTACGACGCGCTGGCCGACCGGGTGGTCGCGGCGGTGGCGCATGGCCGCATCCCGCGGGCGCAGTACGCGGCGCTGATGATCGACGAGGCGCACGATTTCGAGGATGCGTGGCTGCGGCTGGCGCCCCAGTTGGTCGATCCGGCGACGAACTCGCTGCTGGTGCTGTATGACGACGCGCAGTCGATCTACCGCCAGCCGCGCCGCAAGTTCAGCTTCGCCAGCGTCGGCATCGAGGCGCGCGGGCGCACCAGCGTGCTGAAGGTGAACTACCGCAACACCGCCGAGGTGCTGAAGCTCGCCACCGCGACCGCCGGCCAGTTGCTGCGCGGCGGCGAGCCGGACGGGGTGGGCGAGGGCGACAGCGACATCGTCCAGCAGAGCCCGCTCGGCGCCGGCCGCAGCGGCCCCGCGCCGGAACTGCTGCGCGGGCGCACGCCGCGCGAGGAAGCCGAACTGGTCGCCGACCGCCTCGTCGATGCGCTGACGGACGGCGTGTCACCGGCCGACGTCGGCATCCTGGCGCGCCGGCATGACCTGCTCGACCCGGTGGAAAAGGCGCTGCACCAGCGCGGCGTCCGCACCCAGCGCCTGCAGCGCGCGGGGACGTGGGAGCCGGACAGCGTCAAGCTCACCACGCTGCACGCCTCCAAGGGGCTGGAGTTCCACACCGTCGCCATCGTCGGATTGCAGGCGGTGCCGGACGCGCACCACAGCGAGGAGGAGGAATGGCGCCTGCTGTATGTGGCGATGACGCGGGCGACGTATCGGCTGGTGTTGGGGGCGTGTGGGGAGTCGGGGGCGGTGGAGAGGGTTGTGGCTGGGGTGGGGGAGCGGGCTGTCAGGGCGGCGTATTCGCCAGTCGCTGCTCAAGCCTGAGTGCCAGCCGGGGCAGATGCCCGCTGGCGACGTCCCATACCAGCCGGTCGTTCACCGACGCATAGCCGTGGATCAGGATGTTGCGCAGACCGACCGCCTGCGCCAGTTCGGGGAAGGTTCCTGCCGTTTCCGGATCGAGCTTTCGCAACTGGTTGAGCGCTTCGCCGACGATTTCGAGCTGTCGCTCCACGGCGGATCGCAGCATGGCATCGCCGCCGTAGTCGTCGAATGACCGCCCCTGCACGAACTGCATGGCCAGCCGCGCCGCCTTCAGCGCATCCCACAGATAGGTTGCCGCTTCAGGCGCCATAGACCGCGACCCGTTCGGCGTTGATGCGCTGGCGCAGATAGGGATTGACCAGCGAGGCGTCGGTCAGCAGATCGACCGGGCGATCGAACAGCCGCTCCAGCCCTTGCTTCAGGCCGAAGAAGGCGTCGGCGTAGCCGCCCGGCGGCTGGTCTTCGGGCAGGTCCACGACAAAGTCCAGATCGCTGGTCTCCGGTGAGAAGTCCGGCCGGGTGGCCGATCCGAAGAGTTCCAACCGCCGCGCACGGTGCTGGCGGCACAGCGCGGCGATGTCGTCGCGGCGGTCGAGGATGAAGCGGGGGACGGCCATGTGGGGATTGAAGGGCGATCGGGCGTGGGCGTCAAGCGTGCCCCGATTGATCACCACACCCCTGCAGACTCTGGAAAGCCGTGGTCTGTTTGACGGGTGAGCTTACGACCCGACAACACGTCACGCGTCGATGTTCCCTGCCCTCAGCGCATTCGTCTCGATGAAGTCGCGGCGCGGCTCGACCTCGTCGCCCATCAGCATCGTGAAGACCTTGTCGGCCTCGATGGCGTCCTCGATCTGCACGCGCAGCAGGCGGCGGACCGTCGGGTCCATCGTCGTTTCCCAGAGCTGCTCGGGGTTCATCTCGCCCAGGCCCTTGTAGCGCTGGCGGCCGACCGAGCTCTCGGCCTGCTGCAGCAGCCAGGCCATTGCGGCGCGGAAGTCGGCGACGCGGATCTCCTTCTGGCGCTCGCCCTCGCCGCGGCGTGCGACCGCCTCAGGGGTCAGCAGGCCCTTGAAGGTGCGGCCGGCCTCGCTCAGCGCCTCGTAGTCGGCGCCGTGCACGAAGTCGGCGCTGATGACGCTGCTCTTGACGTTGCCGTGGTGGCGGCGGCTGATGCGCAGGTAGGGCTTGTCGCTGCGCGGGTCGATCTCGGCGCTGACCTCGGCGTCGTGCAGCGCGGCCTTCAGCGCCTCGGCGCTGGCGGCGGCGGCGCCGGCGTCGTCCAGGTTCAGCGTCAGGCCGTCGCTGATGGCGCGCAGCGCCTCGACGTCCATCCAGTTCGACAGCCGATCGATGACGTTGGCCGCCTTCATGTACTGGCCGGCGAGCTGGTCCAGCGCCTCGCCGCGGATGGCCTCGCGGCCCGCGCCCGGCTCGACCACCGCGCCGTCCAGCGCCACCCGCACCAGATAGTCGTCCAGCGCGGAGGCGTCCTTCAGGTACTGCTCCTGCTTGCCGTGCTTGACCTTGTAGAGCGGCGGCTGCGCGATGTAGATGTGGCCGCGCTCGACCAGATCGGGCATCTGGCGGTAGAAGAAGGTCAGCAGCAGCGTGCGGATGTGGGCGCCGTCCACGTCCGCGTCGGTCATGATGATGATGCGGTGGTAGCGCAGCTTGTCCGGGTTGAAGTCATCGGTGCCCATGCCCTGGCCGATGCCGGTGCCCAGGGCGGTGATGAGCGTGATGATCTCGTTGCTGGACAGCAGCTTCTCGTAGCGCGCGCGCTCGACGTTCAGGATCTTGCCGCGCAGAGGCAGGATCGCCTGGAACTTGCGGTCACGCCCCTGCTTGGCCGAGCCGCCGGCGGAGTCGCCCTCGACGATGTAGATCTCGCACAGCGATGGATCCTTTTCCTGGCAGTCGGCCAGCTTGCCCGGCAGGCCTAGGCCGTCGAGCACGCCCTTGCGGCGCGTCATCTCGCGCGCCTTGCGCGCGGCGTCGCGGGCGCGCGCGGCGTCGACGATCTTGCCGCAGATGGTCTTGGCGTCGGTCGGGTTCTCCAGCAGCCAGTCGGTCAGCAGGCGGCTGACGATGTCCTCCACCGGCGCGCGCACTTCCGACGACACCAGCTTGTCCTTCGTCTGCGAGCTGAACTTCGGCTCCGGCACCTTCACCGAGACGACGCAGGCCAGACCTTCGCGCATGTCCTCGCCGCTGATCTCGACCTTCGCCTTCTTGGCGATGTCGTTGTCCTCGATGTACTTGTTGATGACGCGCGTCATCGCCGCGCGCAGACCGGTCAGGTGGGTGCCGCCGTCGCGCTGCGGGATGTTGTTGGTGAAGCACAGCACGTTCTCGGAGAACGCGTCGTTCCACTGCATCGCGACCTCGACGCCGATGGTCGTGCCCTGGTCGCTGGGCTTCTCGCCGAGCGCGTGGAAGATGTTCGGGTGCAGCGTGCGCTTGCCCTTGTTGACGAACTCCACGAAGCCCTTGACGCCGCCGGCGTAGGCGAAGTTGTCCTCCTTGCCGCCGTTGCGCTCGTCGACCAGGCGGATCTTCACGCCGTTGTTCAGGAACGAGAGCTCGCGCAGGCGCTTGGCCAGGATGTCGTAGTGGAACTCGTTGTTCTGCTGGAAGATCTCGGTGTCGGGCAGGAAGTGCACCTCGGTGCCGCGCTTGTCGGTCTCGCCGGTCACGCGCATCGGGCTGGTCTCGACGCCGTCGCGCCGCTCGATCACGCGGTCCTGCGGCACGCCCTTGCGGAACTCGATCTGGTGCACGCGGCCGTCGCGGCGTACCGTCAGGCGCAGCCACTTCGACAGGCCGTTGACGCACGACACGCCCACGCCGTGCAGGCCGCCCGACACCTTGTACGAGTTCTGGTTGAACTTGCCCCCGGCGTGCAGCTCGGTCAGCGCGATCTCGGCGGCCGAGCGCTTGGGCTCGTGCTTGTCGTCCATCTTCACGCCGGTCGGGATGCCGCGGCCGTTGTCGATGACCGAGATCGAGTTGTCGGTGTGGATGGTGACGACGATGTCGTCGCAGTGGCCGGCCAGGGCCTCGTCGATCGAGTTGTCGACGACCTCGAAGACCAGGTGGTGCAGGCCGGTGCCGTCGGACGTGTCGCCGATGTACATGCCCGGGCGCTTGCGCACCGCTTCCAGCCCTTCCAGGATCTGGATGCTGCCCTCGCCGTAGGCGGCGGAGGCGTCCGCGGTGGCCGGGATCGGAGTGGGGGAGGGCGGGTTCAGGTCGCTCATGTCGCTCTTGCAGAAAGGCCGGAGCGGGCCGCAGCCCGCTCGGGTGATGGGTTCACGCCATGCCGGTCGGTCTGACATTGTCGCCGACCCGGTCACCGGACCACGCGGGTCCGGTCCGATCCGCTCAGATGCGCATCGGCATGACCACGTACTTGAAGCCGCTGTCGTCCGGACGGGTGAACAGCGCCGAGCTGCCGGCGTCCTGCAGCGACAGCCTGACCATCTCCTGCTCCATGTTGGACAGCACGTCCATCAGGTAGGTGACGTTGAAGCCGATCTCGATGGTCGGGCCGTCGTAGTCGATCTCCAGCTCTTCCTTGGCCTCTTCCTGCTCGGCGTTGCTGGAGGCGATCTTCAGCAGGCCGGTCTCGAAGTTCAGGCGCACGCCCTTGAACTTCTCGCTGGTCAGGATGGCCGCGCGCTGCAGGCTGGTCAGCAGCGCGGCGCGGCCCAGCGTGACGTGGTTGCGGTGGTTCTTCGGGATGACGCGGTTGTAGTCGGGGAACTTGCCCTCGACCAGCTTGGTGACGAACTCCATGCCGCCGAAGACGAAGCGCGCCTGGTTGGTGGCGAAGCCCATCTCGATCGGCGCGCCCTCGTCGTCCTTGGCCGCCTTGCCGCTGTCCTTGAGCAGGCGCTGCAGCTCCAGCACCGTCTTGCGCGGCAGGATGACCTCCTGCTTGGGGATCTCGACGTCGAGCGTGGCCTGGGCCAGGGCCAGGCGGTGGCCGTCGGTGGCCACCAGCGTCAGCGTCTTGCCCTCGGCGACGAAGAGAATGCCGTTGAGGTAGTAGCGGATGTCATGCACCGCCATCGCGAAGTGCACCTGGTCGATCAGGTGCTTGAGCGTCTTCTGCGGCACGCTGAAGGTCGGGCCGAAGTCGGCCGCCTCCTGCACCAGCGGGAAGTCGTCGGCGGGCAGCGTCTGCAGCGTGAAGCGGCTCTTGCCGCCCTGCAGCGTCAGCTTGTTCTGCGCCGCGCTCAGCGTGACGATCTGGTCGCCGGGCAGCGTGCGCAGGATGTCGATCAGCTTGCGCGCGCCCACCGTGATGCTGAAGTCGCCGGCGTCGCCGCCCATCTCGGCGCGGGTGCGCACCTGGATTTCCAGGTCGCTGGTGGTGAACTCGCATTCCGGCCCCTGCTTGCGCAGCATCACGTTGGCCAGGATCGGCAGCGTGTGGCGGCGCTCGACGATGCCGGAGACCGCCTGCAGGGCGGCGAGGAGTTTGTCCTGCGGTGCTTTCAAGACGATCATGAGGTGGGTCTCTGCGGTGGGGGGTTCCGTCCTGTGACCCGCTCAGCCCTTCAGGGTCTGCTCGAGCACATGCAGCTGCTGGTTCAGTTCGGTGTTCTTGTGGCGCTCCTCGGCGATCTTGCGCACCGCGTAGAGCACCGTCGTGTGATCGCGCCCGCCGAAGAGCTCGCCGATCTCGGGCAGGCTCTTCTGCGTCATCTCCTTGGCCAGGTACATCGCGATCTGGCGCGGCCGCGCGATGCTGGCCGGGCGCTTCTTGCTGTACATGTCGGCGATCTTGACCTTGTAGAAGTCGCCGACCGTCTTCTGGATGTTCTCGACCGAGATCTGGCGGTTCTGGATCGACAGCAGATCCTTGAGCGCCTCGCGCGTCAGCGCGATGTTGATGACCTTGTGGCTGAAGCGCGAGTAGGCGACGACCTTGCGCAGCGCGCCTTCGAGCTCGCGCACGTTGGCGCGCACGTTCTTGGCGATGAAGAAGGCGACTTCCTCGGGCATGGCGCAGCCCTCGGCCTCGGCCTTCTTCATCAGGATGGCCACGCGCATCTCCAGCTCCGGCGGCTCGATGGCCACCGTGAGCCCGGAGTCGAAGCGGCTGGTCAGGCGCTCGTCGATGTCCACCAGCCCCTTGGGGTAGGTGTCGCTGGTCATGACGATGTGCGCGCGCTTGGACACCAGCGCCTCGAAGGCGTTGAAGAACTCCTCCTGCGTGCGGTCCTTGCCGGCGAAGAACTGCACGTCGTCGATCAGCAGCAGGTCGAGCGAGTGGTACTTGGCCTTGAGCTCGTCGAAGGTCTTGCGCTGGTAGTTGCGCACCACGTCGGAGATGAACTGCTCGGCATGGAGGTAGAGCACGCGCGCGTCCTGTTTCTCCTTGAGCATCGCGTTGCCGACCGCGTGGATCAGGTGCGTCTTGCCCAGGCCGACGCCGCCGTACAGGAACAGCGGGTTGTACATGCCGCCGGGTGAGCCGACGACATGCAGCGCGGCGGTGCGCGCCATCTGGTTGGCGCGGCCCGGCACCAGGGTGTCGAAGGTCAGCAGCGGGTTGATGCGCCCGCGGGTGCTGGTCGGCGCCGAGGGCGGCGGCACGGTCGGGATGACGAGGGCGGGTGCGGCCAGGCCGGACGCCCCCGGCGCCGGTGCAGGCGGCACCTGCCGGGCGACGATCGGCGCGGGCGCGGCGGCCCGGGCGGGCGATGCGCTGGACGATCCGGTGGGCGCCGGCACCGGAGCGGGCGAGGGCGAGTCCTCCGCACCGGCGCGGCGTCGGCGCGAGGCCACCGCCGCCGAGGCCTTGGCCAGCGCCGCAGACGCGGAGATCGCGCCCAGCACGTCGGTCGGGCGCGCCGAGGCGTTGACCGGCGCCGCACTGGCGGTCGCCGCGCCCGCAGCCGGGCTCGCGACGACCGCCGGTGCGGCGACCGGCTTCGCAGTGACTTCGATCGGGCGCGTCGGCTCGACCGCCGGCTCGCTGGCCCTGTCGGGCCGCGGTGCGGGTGGCGTGGCGTCCAGCCGGCCGGAAATGAAGGAGGCTGCCGCCGCCGCATCCGCCGCCAGCCGGGCCAGAGCGGGCGACTCGGCCAGCGGCGAGAGGTCGGCGGCCAGCACCAGCGGCGTGGCCGGCTCGGCCACTTTTCGCGCGCCTGCGCGCGTGCGAGCACGCGCACCTGAGGCGGCCGGCGTGGCCGCGCCCCGTGCGCCTCCTGCCGGTGGCAGGTCGAGCATCGACATCTGCACCGGATCATGGCCCGGCGTCTCGGCCGGGGCCGGGTCGGCCCGCTCCGGCGGTCCGGCGGGCAGCGGCGGGCTCGCAGGCGCAGGCACCGTGGCAGACGCAGGGGCCGCCTCGCGCGCGCCCGCGATGTGCAGTTCGAGCCGGACCGGCATGCCGGCGATCTCGCTCAGGGTGCGCTCGATGCGCTCGCCGAACTGCGAGCGCAGCCAGTCGCGCTTGAACCGGTTGGGAGCGCACAGGTCGACGCGCACCGCCGCGCCGTCCACGGTCACGTCGGCCGGGGGAAGCGGGCGGATCCACGTGTTGAACTGCTGTTGCGGCAGCTCGGCGGCGAGGCGTTCAAGGCCTCTATCCCACAGGTCCGTTTGCATGTGCTGAAAATTGTGGACAACTTCGAGCGAAGGGGCGCGATTGTATCGACATCGAAGCGGCCCGGGTGAGGTTATCCACAGATTCGCCGACAGGGTCAATCCCCCCTGGCGAGTCGACGATCCGGGTTCAGCATTGACTCTTCGGCAAGTCACGTGCTGTAATCGAGGGTTTCCCGAATCAGGGCGCCTTCGGGGTGCTCACACGTCAAGGCAAGAGGATTCATCATGAAGCGCACCTACCAACCGTCGAAGACCCGCCGTGCCCGCACCCATGGCTTCCTGGTCCGCATGAAGACCCGTGGCGGCCGTGCCGTGCTGAATGCACGCCGCGCCAAGGGCCGCAAGCGTCTGGCCGTCTGATTTCCGGGACTTCAGGTCCTTCCCGGGCGTGAGCGGACCCTCAGAGTCGCGTCGGTTCGACCGGCTCAGCGGCCCCTCCCGCTTCGAGGCCGTGATGGCAGTGCGGCCCTGTGCGCGCACTGCCCGTTTCATGGTCCACCACCTCCCCCTTCCGCTGCTCATGCCCGCGCCGATCGCCTCAGTCGATCCGGCGGCCGCTGGCGTGGCTTTGCCTGTGGACAACTCTGACGGATGCACCACCGCCCCGGCTGTGGATAACTCTGTGGAAAAGTCTGTGGATGAATCTGTGGAAAAGGTTGTGGAAAACCTGTTGGTTCCTGGTCAGTCGGCTTCGCTCCGGCTGGGTCTGGTCGTGCCGAAACGGCATGCCCGGCGCGCGGTGACCCGCACGCTCGTCAAGAACCAGCTCCGCGACGCGATGCGACGCCATCTTGCGCACCTCGCCCCTGGCGACTGGGTGCTGCGCCTGCGCGCCCCGATCGACCGTGCGCGTTTCCCGAGCGCCCGCTCCGAAGCGCTGGCCGCCGAACTGCGCGCCGAGATCGATCGCCTGCTGGCCGATGCGATGCGTCGCACGGCCCGGCATTGCGCCGCACCTTCGTCCTGATCCGGACGTCCGTGACCGTGCTGCCGGCGTCCGACCCCGATTCTTCGTTGCGGACCCGGCTGCGCCGGTGGCCGTCAGCCGCGCTGATCGGGCTGATCCGCGCCTACCGCCTGCTGCTGAGCCCCTGGCTGGGCTCATCCTGCCGCTTCGAGCCGACCTGCTCGGCCTACGGACTTGTTGCCTTGGAACGTCACGGTGCCCGGCGAGGCGGCGCGTTGACGCTCTGGCGCATCGCTCGCTGCCATCCGTGGTGCCAGGGCGGGCATGATCCGGTCCCTGACCGGTCGCCGCCGTCGCGGCGGCTGTTCACCTCTCTTCTGGAGCGCTCCGACGCGCAGGCGCAGCAGGATGACGATCCTGCCGCAGCCCTGCCCGACCGGGCGCGTTCGCTCGCCAATCGAAAGACCTCTGTATGACCGACACGCGGCGTGCCCTGCTCTGGGGCATCTTTTCCGTCTCGCTCGTGATGCTGTGGGACGGCTGGAACAAGCACAACGGCCAGCCGTCGATGTTCGCTCCGCCGGTCGCCGCCTCGGCGGCCGCTGCCGGCAGTGCGCCGGGCGTGCCTGCTGCGCCGGCCCAGCCGGCTGGCGTGGCGCCGCTGCCCGGCCTGGCCGCTGGCGGCGAGCCCTCGCGCACCATCGACATCAGCACCGATCTGGTCCGCGCCAGCATCGACACCCGCGGTGCCAGTCTGGTCGGCCTGACGCTGCCGCGCTACCGCGACGAGCATGACACCAGCAAGCCGGTGGTGCTGTTCGACCGCTCGGCCCAGCGGGTCTACCAGGCCGATTCCGGTCTGATCCCGCAGCTGGCCGGTCAGGCCGCGCTGCCCAACCACACCACGCCGATGACGCTGGTGCCGGGCCCGCTCAAGCTGGCCGACGGCCAGAACGAGCTGGCGGTCAGCTTCGAGTCGGCCGAGCAGGGCGGCGTGAAGCTGCGCAAGACCTATGTCTTCAAGCGCGGCGACTATGCGGTGCGGGTGCGCCATGAGGTGGTCAACACCTCGGCCGCGCCGGTGGCCGCGCAGCTCTACCTGCAGCTGGCGCGCGACGGCACGGTGCCGTCGACCTCGATCTTCATGGGGCCGGCCGCGTTCACCGGCCCAGCCGTCTACACCGATGCGGCGAAGTTCCAGAAGGTCGAGTTCGACAAGATCGAGTCGGGCAAGGCCGCGCACGAGAAGTCGGCCGACAATGGCTGGATCGCGATGGTCCAGCATCACTTCGTCGGCGCCTGGGTCTTCAATGACAAGATCGCGCGCAGCTTCCAGACCAAGCGCGAGGGCACCAACCTCTACTCGGTGGCGATGACGCTGCCGGTCGACGCGATCGCGCCGGGCGCGACGAAGACCGTCGAGACGACGCTCTACGCCGGTCCGCAGGAAGAGAAGAAGCTCGAGGCGCTGGCGCCGGGGCTGGAGCTGGTCAAGGACTATGGCTGGGTCACGATGCTGGCCAAGCCGCTGTTCTGGCTGCTCGACAAGCTGCACGGCCTGATCGGCAACTGGGGCTGGTCGATCGTGGCGCTGGTGGTGCTGCTGAAGATCGCCTTCTACTGGCTCAATGCCAGCGCCTATCGCTCGATGGGCAAGATGAAGGCGGTCAACCCGAAGATCATGGAGATCCGCGAGCGCCACAAGGCCGACCCGCAGAAGATGCAGCAGGAAATGATGCGCATCTACCGCGAGGAGAAGGTCAATCCGCTGGGCGGCTGCCTGCCGATCTTCATCCAGATGCCGTTCTTCATCGCGCTGTACTCGGTGCTGCTGGCCTCGGTCGAGATGCGCGGCGCGCCGTGGATCGGCTGGATCACCGACCTGAGCGTGCAGGACCCGTACTACATCCTGCCGGCGCTGATGACTGCGACCACGCTGTTCCAGACCTGGCTGAACCCGACGCCGCCGGATCCGGTCCAGGCCAAGATGATGTGGATCATGCCGCTGCTGTTCAGCGTGATGTTCATCTTCTTCCCCGCCGGTCTGGTGCTGTACTGGTTCGTCAACAACCTGCTGTCGATCGCGCAGCAGTGGATGATCAACCGTCAGCTTGGACTGAATCGCTGAGCTTGGCTCGGATGCGGCAAGGGTCGTGAAGGGGGCGCGCCGCGCCTCTTTTGCGGCCTTTGTTGCTTTGTGCAATTCGGACGCGACAAGTGGCACGGCCTTTGCCGCCGGTTGCAATGGCTGCCTTGAGTCTGTCATGGACACCCCGCATCATTCGTTCTGCGGGGCGTGACCCCGGGATTGTGGTGGCAGGCTTGCAAGCCAGCAGAAGACGGGCCGGGAGGCTCGCCCCCACAGGCCCGGCTCCGGGGGTCGATGGCGATGAGCCGGCTCCCCTCCGCGCGAACACCCTGACGCCCTGTCGGCCCGACCGCCGACAGGGCGTTTCTCATGGTGCGGACCGGCCGTGCGGCGTCGGCGAGAATGCGCGCCATGCTTGCTCGACATCAGGATCCGATCGTGGCGGTCGCCACCGCTCCCGGCCGCGGCGCCGTGGGCATCGTGCGTGTTTCCGGCCGAGGTCTGGCGCCGCTGGCCCGGCGCCTGACCGGCCGCGATCTGGTCCCGCGCGTGGCCACCTACGGCCCCTTTCTCGACGCCGAGGACCGGCCGATCGATCAGGGCCTGGCGCTCTATTTCCCCGCACCGCACAGCTACACCGGCGAGGACGTGCTGGAGCTGCAGGCCCACGGCGGTCCGGTGGTGCTGCAGCTGCTGATGGCGCGCTGCCTGCAGGCGGCGGCCGAGGGCGAACTGCTGCCGCGGCTGCGGCCGGCCGAGCCGGGCGAGTTCACCGAGCGCGCCTTCCTGAACGACAAGCTCGACCTGGCGCAGGCCGAGGCGGTGGCCGACCTGATCGACGCCAGCACCGAGGCGGCGGCGCGCAGCGCGGCGCGCTCGCTCTCGGGCGACTTCTCCCGGCGCATCGAGGCGCTGCGCGACGGCCTGGTCGAGCTGCGCATGCTGGTCGAGGCGACGCTGGACTTCCCCGAGGAGGAGATCGACTTCCTCGAGAAGGCCGACGCGCGCGGGCGGCTGGCGCGGCTGGCCGAGCGGCTCGACGCGGTGCTCGACACCGCGCGCCAGGGCGCGCTGCTGCGCGAGGGCCTGACGGTGGTGATCGCTGGCCAGCCCAATGCGGGCAAGAGCTCGCTGCTGAACGCGCTGGCGGGTGCCGAGCTGGCCATCGTCACGCCGATCGCGGGGACGACCCGCGACAAGGTCAGCGAGACGCTGCAGATCGAGGGCGTGCCGGTGCATGTGATCGACACCGCGGGCCTGCGCTCCGACGCCGAGGCGGCCGACGAGGTCGAGCGCATCGGCATCGCGCGCAGCTGGGAGGCGATCGCCGGCGCCGATGCGGTGCTGATGCTGCACGACCTGACGCGCGCGCTTGACCCGGACTACGCCGCGGCCGATCGTGCCATCGAGGCGCGGCTGCCCGACCGCTCGCGCCGCGTGCATGTCTTCAACAAGACGGATCGGGTCGACGCCGAGCACCGGGCGGCGGTGCTGGCCGGCGTGCCGGAGGGCGAGCGGACGCTCACCTTGTCGGCCAAGACCCGCGACGGACTGGAGGCGCTGCGCCGCCTGCTGCTGGAGCTGGCGGGCTGGCATGCCTCGCCCGACGGCGTGTTCATCGCGCGCGAGCGCCATCTGACGGCGCTGCGCCGCGCCCGCGAGCATCTCGAGCTGGCCGCGGGCTGGGCCGCGCGCCGCGACGAGGCGCTGGACCTGTTCGCCGAGGAGCTGCGCCTGTCGCACGACGCGCTGGGCGAGATCACCGGCGCCTTCTCGGCCGACGACCTGCTGGGCGTGATCTTTTCGCGTTTCTGCATCGGCAAGTAGGGCCGGCCGCGAGGGTTGCGTGATCATGGCTTGCCGGTTTGTGGCGTGACATGTTTCACGAATCGCCGGAAGTGTTATTTTCGTAAACCTTTTGTGCCGCCCGCCGGAGCATCATGCCGGCCCGGGTGGCCGGATATGCTCCTGCCCTGCGGAAAGTGCGAGAGGTGAACGGCAATGGGAATGGATGAACTGATCGAGGCGGTGCAGTCCCTGCGGGCTGACGACGCCTTTCGCGCTCGCTTCAACCTGCCGCAATGGCGCAACTTTGCCGCCTACCTGACGCCCTACCAGCTGCGCGCCGGCGATCTGCTGATCAAGCAGGGCGAGTGCGACCGGGCCGCCTATTTCGTGGGTCAGGGCAGTCTGCAGGTCTATGTCCAGGGCGCAGCGCCCGGTGCCTTCCGGGTCGCCCTGATGCGGCCCGGCGCGCTGGTCGGCGAGACCGGCCTGTTCAGCGACCAGCCGCATTCGGCCAGCGTCGAGGCGATGACGCCGACCATCGTCTGGGCCCTGCACCTGCCGCGCTACGAGGAACTGGCCGCCCGGGCGCCGACGATCGCCAACGAGGTGCTGCGCGCCGCCGGTGCGGTCATGGTGGCGCGGCTGCGCGCCAATCTGGCGCAGCGGGTCGCGGTCGCCTGAGCCGGCTCAGCCCTTCTTCAGCAGCAGGGCCTCGGCCAGCGCCAGGGTCTCGGGCAGGCCGCTGAGCACCAGCACGTCGCCGCCGGCCAGCACGAAGTCGTCGTCGACCTCGAGCACCTGGCCGCTGGCGCGGCGTACCGACACCACCGACACGCCCATCACCTGCAGCGTCAGGTCGCCCAGGCGTCGGCCGACGCAGGGGGCACCCGGTGGCAGGCCGATCGACTGCAGCCGGGCCTGCTGCAGCTCCTCGACGGTGTCGTCGTCGGCGCCATGGAAATAGCCGCGCAGCAGGCCGTAGCGGGCGTCGCGGGCGTCCTGGGTGATGCGGATGACCCGGCGCATCGGCACGCCCACCAGGGCCAGCGCATGGCTGGCCAGCATCAGCGAGCCCTCCAGCGCCTCCGGCACCACCTCGGTGGCGCCGGCGGCGCGCAGTCGTTCCAGATCGGTGTCGTCGGGCGTGCGCACCACCACCGGCACATGCGCGGCATGCTCGCGCACATGCTGCAGCACCTTCACGGCGGATGGAGTGTCGTTGTAGGTGACGACGACGGCGGTCGCGCGCGACAGGCCGGCGGCGATCAGGCTGGGCAGCTTGGCCGCATCGCCGAAGACCACGCTCTGGCCGGCCGCCGCGGCCTGGCGCACCCGGTCGGGGTCGAGGTCCAGCGCCATGTAGGGAATGCGCTCCTTGTCGAGCAGCCGGGCCAGGTTCTGGCCGCTGCGGCCGTAGCCGCAGATGATCAGGTGCGCCTCGGTGCGGATCGACTTCTTGACGATGGTGGTCAGCTGCACCGACTGCATCAGCCAGTCGGTGGCCGACAGCTTCATGACGATGCGGTTGCTCGCCATGATGATGAAGGGCGTGGCCAGCATCGACAGCACCATCGAGGCCAGCACCGGGCTCAGCCAGCGGTCGGCGACCAGATCGACCTGGGCGCTGAGCGTCAGCAGCACGAAGCCGAACTCGCCGGCCTGGGCCAGATAGAGGCCGGTGCGGATCGCCACGCCCGGCGCCGAGCCGAAGGCGCGCGCCAGCAGCGCGACCAGACCGGCCTTGGCCAGCACCGGCAGCGTGCTCAGCAGCAGCACCAGCACCCACTGGTCCAGCACCGGGCGCCAGTCCAGCTTCATTCCGATGGTGATGAAGAACAGCCCCAGCAGCACGTCATGGAAGGGTCGGATGTCGGTCTCGACCTGGTGCTTGAACTCGGTCTCGGCGATCAGCATGCCCGCGACGAAGGCGCCCAGCGCCAGCGACAGCCCGGCGTGCTCTGTCAGCCAGGACAGGCCCAGCGTGATCAGCAGGATGTTGAGGATGAACAGGTCCTCGCTCTTGCGGCGCGCCACCAGCGTCAGCCACCAGCGCATCAGCCTCTGGCCGCCCCACAGCAGCAGCGTCAGCAGCACCGCAGCCTTCAGCGTCGCGCGGCCCAGCGTTTCCCACAGGTCGCCGCCGCCCTGGGCCAGCGAGGGGATCAGCACCAGCAGCGGCACCACGGCCAGATCCTGGAACAGCAGCACGCCCATGACGTTGCGGCCATGCTCGCTTTCGAGTTCGAGCCGCTCGGCCATCATCTTGGCCACGATCGCGGTGCTCGACATCGCCATGGCCGCGCCGAGCGCGACCGCGCCCTGCCAGCTCAGCTCCCACGCCCGGCCCAGCAGCGAGAAGGCGGTGATCAGCAGCATGTTGCCGATGGCCGCCCCCGCCAGCGTCAGCAGCACCTGCCCGGCGCCGAGGCCGAAGACCAGCCGCTGCATGCTGCGCAGCTTGGGCAGGTTGAACTCCAGCCCGATGACGAACATCAGGAAGACGATGCCGAACTCCGCCAGATAGCGGATGCCGGCCGAGTCCTTGGCCAGCGCCAGCGCGTTCGGGCCGATCAGCACGCCGACGAGCAGGTAGCCGAGCATCGACGGCAGCTTCAGCAGCCGGCAGCCGACGACGCCGGCGACTGCGGCAAGAAGGTAGAGCAAGGCAATGTCGAGAGTGCTGGCCATTCACCATCCTAGAATCCGGCAATCGTAATTCAGCTTCCGGCCTCTCGATCCCGTGACCGACACCCCTGCCGCCACCGCCGCCAGCGCGCCCCCCCGCTTCGAGGCCGAGCGCGTGCTGCGCATGGCCCGCCAGACCCTGCGCATCGAGGCCGAGGCGCTGATGCAATTGCAGGACCAGCAGGGCGAGAGCTTCGTGCGCGTCGTGCACGCGATCCTGAACGGCCGCGGCCGTGTGGTCGTGATGGGCATGGGCAAGAGCGGCCATGTCGGGCGCAAGATCGCCGCCACGCTGGCCTCGACCGGCACGCCGGCGATGTTCGTGCACCCGGGCGAGGCCAGCCACGGCGACCTGGGCATGGTCACGCCGGGCGACATCGTGCTGGCGCTCTCCAACTCCGGCGAGAGCGACGAGATCGCCGCGATCCTGCCAGCGCTCAAGCGCCTGGGCGTGACGCTGGTGGCCATGACCGGGCGTCCCGGCTCGACGCTGGCTTCGCACGCCGACTGGGTGCTGTCGAACCGGGTCGAGCAGGAGGCCTGCCCGCTCAACCTCGCGCCCACGGCCAGCACCACCGCGCAGCTGGCGCTGGGCGACGCGCTGGCGGTGGCCCTGCTGGACGCACGCGGCTTCCGCCCCGAGGACTTCGCCCGCTCGCACCCGGGCGGTGCGCTCGGGCGCAAGCTGCTGACCCATGTGCGCGACATCATGCGCCAGGGCGAGGCGGTGCCGCGGGTGGCGCCTGCGGCGAGCTGCCTGGAGGTGATGCGCGAGATGAGCGCCAAGGGCCTGGGCGCCGCGGCGATCGTCGACACCGAGGGGCGCGCGATCGGCATCTTCACCGACGGCGACCTGCGCCGCGCGGTCGAGCAGGGCACGGACCTGCGCGCGCTCTCGGCCGCCGACCTGGTGCGCAGCCGCCCGCGCAGCATTGGCGAGGACGCGCTGGCGGTCGAGGCCGCCACGCTGATGGAGGACGCCTGCATCACGACGCTGCTGGTGCACGACGGCGAGGGCCGCCTGGTCGGCGCGCTCAACACCAACGACCTGATGCGCGCGAAGGTGATCTGATGAGCGCTCCCGCCTCGAGCCTTTCTGCGACCTCCTGGCCGCGCCCGATTTCTCCGGTGCTGAGCTTTGCGCCGGAGCTGCTGCTGGCGGCGCAGGGCGTGCGCGCCGCGATCTTCGATGTCGACGGCTGCCTGACCGACGGGCGCATCTACATCGGCGAGCACGGCGAGAGCGTCAAGGCCTTCAGCACGCTCGACGGCCACGGCATCAAGCTGCTGGCGCGTGCCGGCATCGAGCCGGTGGTCATCACCGGGCGCGACACGCCGGCGGTGCGGCGGCGCTGCGCCGATCTGGGCATCGTGCACGCCTTTCACGGCATTCATGACAAGCTGGCTGCGGCCGAGCGGGTGCTGGCGCTGCTGGGTCTCGGCTGGCATGAGCTGGCGGTCATCGGCGACGACTGGCCGGACCTGCCGCTGATGGTGCGCTGTGCGCTGGCCTGCGCGCCGGCGCAGGCGCATGCGGAAGTGCGGGCCGCGGCCCACCATGTCACCGCGGTGCCGGGCGGGCAGGGCGCGGCGCGGGAGTTCTGCGATCTGCTGCTGTGCGCCAGCGGCCAGTACGCCGCGATGCTGGCGGGCCATCTGGCCACGCTCGACGGCACCCCGACCTGACGCGGGACACGATCGATTGGCCTCGCTCGACGACGATACCAGCCCGCTGCCGCTGCCCCCGCTGGTGGCCACCCGCGCGGTCGATGCGGCCCGGCCGACACTGCCGCGTCGCGAGCGCTGGCGCCAGGCGCTGCTGGGCAATTTGCCGCTGTTCCTGATGGCGCTGCTGGCGGGGGCCACTTGGTGGCTGGTCCAGCAGACGCCCGAGCCCGAGCCTGACCGGGTGGCCCAGGCGCCGACCCATGAGCCTGATTACGAGATGCACGGCTTCTCGGTGCAGCATTACGGGCAGGCGGGTCCGGCCCGTGGCGTCATCGAGGGCGAGGTCGTCCGCCATCATCCCGACACCGACACGCTGGAGATCGACGGCCTGAGCCTGCGCTGGCGCGATGACGCCGGCAACCTGCTGCGTGCCCGTGCCGCCCATGCGATCGCTCAGGGCGATGGCAGCGAGGTGCGGCTGATGGGTGGTGCCACCGTGGAGCGCGACCGGCTGCCGGGCGAAAGCGCGCCGCTGCAGTTCAGCAGCGAGGAGATGGTCTTCGATCGGCGCCAGGACCAGGTGCGCAGCGATCGCCCGGTGGTGCTGCGCCAGGGGGCCAGCGTCATCGAGGCTCGCGGTCTGACCTACTGGCATGCGGACGCCCGGCTCGAGCTCCGGGGTGCGGTGCGCGGCCGCCTGCCCGCCCGATGACCCCCGAGGATCGCCAGAGGCTGGAGCGAGAGCGCGCGCCGCTGGTCTTCATCACCGGGGCTTCCAGCGGCATCGGCCGGGCGCTGGCCGAGGCCTATGCCGCACGCGGCTGGCGTCTGTCCCTGGTGGCTCGACGTGCCGAGAGGGTCCAGGCCTGGCTGGATGAGGCCGGCATCGGTCCCGCGCAGGCCCAGGTGCATGCGGCGGATGTGCGCGACCGCGAGGCGATCGTCGCGGCGGGCATGCGCTGCCTGATCGAGCAGGGTCTGCCGGACGTGGTCATCGCCAATGCCGGCATCAGCGTCGGCATCGACACCGCCGAGCGCGAGGACCTGGCCGTGCTCGAGGATCTCTACGCCACCAATGTCGTCGGCATGGCCGCGACCTTTCATCCCTTCATCCGGCCGATGCGGCTGGCACGTCGCGGCACGCTGGTGGGGGTGGCCAGCGTGGCGGCGATTCGCGGTCTGCCGGGGCACGGCGGCTATTGCGGCAGCAAGGCCGCGGTGGTGAGCTACTGCGAAAGCCTGCGCATCGAGCTGCGCGGCGACGGCATTCGTGTCGTCACGCTGCTGCCCGGCTTTGTGGACACGCCCCTGACACGCGGCAACCGCTATGCGATGCCCTTTCTGCTGAGTCCCCGGGAATTCGCGCGCAGGGCGCTGCCGGTGATCGACCGGGGGCGGCGCCATGCGGTCATTCCCTGGCCGATGGGCGTGCTGACCGTGTTGATGCGCTGGATGCCTCGGGTGTTCTGGGACCGGCTGATCGCAGGGCGTGGCCGCAAGCAGCGGCGTGGCGATCCGGGTTGAACTCGGACCGAGGCTGAAATGACAAGAGGGCGATCCCTTGGCGGGATCGCCCTCTTGTTCTGGACGTCTGTCGATCGGTGGCGTGCTTCTCAGCTCAGCTCACCGATCGCAGCGACATGGATCAGTAGCCGCCGCCGCCGTAGCCGCCGCGACCACCGCCGCCGCCACCACCTTCACGACGACCACCGCCGCCGTACGGGCTGCGGAAGCCGCCACCGTTGCCGCCACCACCACCGCCGCCGCCGTAGCCGCCGCCACCGTTGCCGCCGCCAAAGCCGCCGCCGCCACCGCCATCACGACGGCCGCCGTACGGGCTGCGGAAGCCGCCCGGACGCTCTTCACGGGGACGAGCCTCGTTGACGACGACAGCACGGCCGCCGATCGACTGGCCGTTCAGGCCGTTGATGGCTGCCTGGGCTTCGGCATCCGAGCCCATCTCGACGAAGCCGAAGCCCTTCGAGCGGCCGGTTTCACGGTCCATCATGACCTTGGCGGACTGGACCGCGCCGAACTCGGAGAAAGCAGCGTTCAGTTCTTCGTCGCGAACGCCGTAGGCCAGGTTGCCCACGTAGAGTTTGTTGCCCATGGAAGAGCGCCTTTCAAGCAAAACAGGGTACGTTGAGTACCAGGGGACCATGTGGCGGAGCTACAGCCAGCACTCATTCGATAGAACAGAGAAAAGGCGCCGCGTCCAATCACGAGGGGCCATTATGTATGACCGTCAAGCCCTGGGAACACCCCTTCTGGCAGAAGTGTTGTAAGCCTGCGCAGTTTTTTGATCTGTCCGTGATCTTGAACAGTCAAAAATTTCGGGTTAACCCTCGAATATGTCAGATCGAGGGTCGAGGAGACCTGTTGCCACAGGCCTTCACCCGAGAGGTGCCTGGGCGAGGCCGGCGCAGAATCACGCCATGGACCTGCTCAAGCCGCTGATCGCGCTGCTGGCGATCGTCAATCCGATCGGCGTCGTGCCGTTCTTCATCCATTTCACCCAGCACCTCGATGCCGCGGCGCGGCGTCGCACCATCCGGGTGTCGAGCTTCAGCGCCTTCCTGGTGATCTCGATCAGCGCGCTGGCCGGGCTGAAGGTGATCGAGTTCTTCGGCATCTCGCTGGCCTCATTCCAGGTGGGCGGCGGCACGCTGCTGCTGATCAGCGCGCTGCAGATGCTCAACGCGCAGCCGGCCGAGTCGCGCTCCGACGATGTCAGCGAGGGCCGCGAGCGGGCCGACTCGGGCGACAGCATCGCGGTGGTGCCGCTGACCATTCCGCTGCTGACCGGGCCCGCCACCATCTCGACGATGGTGATCTACGCCGACAAGACGCGCCACTGGTGGGAGCTGGGCGTGCTGATGGGCTACGGCGTGGTCGTCGGACTGGCGACCTTCGTCGCGTTCTCGGCGGCGGGCGGCGTGGCGCGACTGTTGGGCAAGACCGGCATCAACGTGATGACCCGGCTGATGGGCCTGATCCTGGCGGCGCTGGCGGTCGAGATCATGGCCGAGGGCCTGATCAAGCTCTTTCCGGTGCTGGCCTCGCATCTGGCCCCCTGACGGGGGTCTGAACCGTCGTCTCATCGCTGCCCCAGCTCCTGCGGGCGGCCGCATGCAGCCGCGCCACGAGAGGCTCGTGCTGGCGTGCGCGCAGGCTCACCAGCGCGAGCTGCGTGTCCAGCGCCAGCTGGCGCAGCAGCACCAGGCCCCGCTCGTGTGCGGCCCGCAAGGCCGGCGCCTCTCTGGCCAGCGACAGGCCGACGCCGGCCTCGACCAGATCGATCATCGAGGCCTCCTGATCCACTTCCGCCACAGGCACCGGGCTGGCGCCGCAGCGTGTCCAGACCGGCGAGAGCAGTCGGGCGTGCACCGATTCGATCGGGGTGCCGATCCAGGGCAGTGCGGCCAAGGCGGTCCAGCTGTCGCAGCCGGCCAGCCGGTGCTGCCACGCGCGCGGCGCGATGACCACATAGCGCACCGGTGCCAGAGGCTGGCGCATGAACAGCGTCTCGTCGCATTCGCCCAGATAGAAGCCGACATCGAGCCGGCGTTCACGCACCTCGCGCAGCGCCCAGCCGGATGTGCCGTGGCGCAGCACCGGGCGGACGGGCTGGGGCGTGTCCGTCTGCAGCCGGCCGATGAAGTCGCCCAGGCGGATGAAGGCCGGATCGAGAATGGTGCCGATGCCGGCCGGCACCGGATCACAGCGGTTCGGCTGGCTCAGGGCGCGGGCGGTGTGCTCGAGCCGGTGCATCGCCTCCAGCGCGGGGCGGGTCTGTGCGAGCAGCCGCTCGCCGTCGGGCGTCAGCTTCAGGCCGCGGCCGGTGCGTCTCAGCAGCACCAGGCCGAGCCGGTCCTGCAGCGCGCGCAGCTGCATCGACAGCGCCGACGGCGAACGGTTGAGCTGTTCGGCCGCCTGGCCGAGCGAGCCGGTTTGCGCCACCGCAGCGAAGGTGGCGAGCTGGCGCAGGTCGAGTTGAGACATCCTGAAATCAGCTTGCGGCGAAAGTGTGCACGCCGCGCAGTGACGCACATAGAGTCCGTCTGATCAAGGAGACAGGACAGCGCATGCCCGCATTCGACTACATCATCATCGGCGCCGGCTCGGCCGGCAGCCTGCTGGCCAACCGCCTGAGCGCCGACCCGGCCCACCGCGTGCTGCTGATCGAGGCCGGCGGCCGCGACGACTACCACTGGATCCACATTCCGGTCGGCTATCTGCACTGCATCGGCAACCCGCGCACCGACTGGCTCTATCAGACCGAGCCCGATCCGGGCCTGAATGGCCGGCGGCTGCGCTATCCACGCGGCAAGGTGCTGGGCGGCTGCTCCAGCATCAACGGCATGATCTACATGCGGGGCCAGTCGCGCGACTACGACCAGTGGGCCGAGCTGACCGGCGATCCTGCCTGGCGCTGGGCGCATTGCCTGCCCGCCTTCCGGCAGCACGAGAACCACTGGCGGCTCGATGCCGCGAACGCTGCACAGGCCAGCACCGAGTTCAAGGCGCTGCACGGCCACGGCGGCGAGTGGCGGGTCGAGCGCCAGCGGCTGCGCTGGGACATTCTCGACGCCTTCGCGCAGGCTGCGCAGCAGGCCGGCATCCCGGCCACCGACGACTTCAACCGCGGCAGCAACGAGGGCGTGGGCTATTTCGAGGTCAACCAGAAGTCGGGCCTGCGCTGGAACACCGCCAAGGCCTTCCTGCGCCCGACCTGCTACGGCCGGCCGAACTTCGAGATGTGGACCGGCGCGCAGGTGCGCTGCCTGACGCTGGCCCGCGGCACCGACGGCGCGCTGCGCTGCACGGGGGCCGAGGTGCTCACGCCGACGGGCGTCGAGACGGTCACCGCCACCCGCGAGGTGCTGCTGAGCGCCGGCAGCATCGGCAGCGTGCAGATCCTGGAGCTGTCGGGCATCGGTGATGGTCAGGTGCTGCAGTCGCAGGGCATCGAGGTGCAGCACGAGCTGCCCGGCGTCGGCGAGAACCTGCAGGATCATCTGCAGATCCGCTCGGTCTACAAGGTGCAGGGCACGCGCACGCTCAACACCCGCGCGGCCACGTCCTGGGGCAAGGCGATGATCGGCCTGGAGTACCTGCTGCGCCGCACCGGCCCGATGAGCATGGCGCCGTCGCAGCTCGGCGCCTTCACCCGCTCGTCGCCGCAGTTCGAGTGGCCGAACCTCGAGTATCACGTCCAGCCGCTGTCGCTCGATGCCTTCGGCGAGCCGCTGCACGGCTTCGACGCGATCACCGCCAGCGTCTGCAACCTCAACCCGACCTCGCGCGGCCAGGTCCACATCCGCTCGCCGCGTCCGGAGGAGGCGCCGGCGATCCGGCCGAACTACCTGTCGACCGCGCAGGATCGCCAGGTGGCCGCCGATTCGCTGCGGGTGACGCGCCGCATCGTCGCGCAGCCGGCGATGCAGGCCTTCCGGCCCGAGGAGTTCCGGCCCGGCGTCCAGCACCAGAGCGACGAGGAACTGGCTCGACTGGCTGGCGACATCGGCACCACCATCTTCCATCCGGTCGGCACCTGCCGCATGGGCCGCGATGGCGATGCGATGGCGGTGACCGACACCCGGCTGCGGGTGCGTGGCGTGGCGGGTCTGCGGGTGGTCGATGCCAGCGTGATGCCGACCATCACCAGCGGCAACACCAACTCGCCGACGCTGATGATCGCCGAGCGAGCGGCGGGCTGGATTCTTGACGCCGCGCAGGTTTCGTGAGGCTCTGCGAGCGGCAAGGCTGACATGGCCAGGTACTGCATCGTTCTGGTGCGGGAAACCCCGGATATGGCGGACTGTTGCGAAACCCTACAGTCTCGCCACTCGCAGACGCCGCCCCGCGGGGCAGGCGGGCAGGAGCGAGGGACGAGACTGGTTACCGTAGCGCAACAAGAAACGCCGCCCCACATCACACAACATCCGGCGGCACCACTCAGACGCTCCAGAAGATTCGGCGCCATGTGGCGCAATGAGACAATTCGATGGCACCGGCGATCCCTGATCCCGGTGCCTTCTTTTTTCCGCCTGCGTTGTCGCGCTGCACCTGTCCTTGTCCTGATTGATGCTTGATCTGCTGTGGGTGACGCTGGCCGCCGGGCTGGCGGGTTTCGTGGATGCCATCGTCGGGGGCGGTGGACTGATTCTGCTGCCGACCCTGTTCGCGGTGCATCCGTCCGCGCTGCCGGCGACGCTGTTCGGCACCAACAAGGCTGCTGCCATCGGCGGCACCGCCTGGGCCTGCAGCCAGTACGCGCGCCGAGTGACGATGAACTGGGGCACGCTGGCGCCTGCGGCCGCCGCCGCGCTGCTGGCGAGCTTCGCCGGCGCCTGGCTGGTGACGATGGTGCCAGCCACCGGGCTGCGCAAGGCCTTGCCTCTGGTGCTGCTGGTCGTGCTGCTCTACACGCTCTGGCGCAAGGATCTCGGGCGGGTGCATGCGCCGCATCTCTCGCCACGTCGCGAGGCGCTGCGCGGCAGCGCGATCGGCGCAGGCATCGGTTTCTACGATGGCTTCTTCGGCCCCGGCACGGGCAGCTTCTTTGTCTTCCTGCTGGTGCGCGGGCTGGGCTACGACTTCCTGCATGCCTCGGCCGGCGCCAAGCTGCTCAACACCGCGACCAATCTGGCGGCGATCGCGCTGTTTGCTGCCAAGGGGCATGTGTGGTGGCATGTGGCCGCGGTGATGGCCGTGGCCAATGTGATCGGCAGCCTGCTGGGGGCCCGGCTGGCGCTGCGCCACGGTGCAGGCTTCGTGCGCGGCATCTTCATCGCCGTCGTCAGCCTTCTGATCCTGCGTACCGGCTGGGATGCGCTGCGGCTTTGAGCTGGGCGCTCAGAAGCGGTAGCGCTCGCCGCGGGTCAGCGCGAAGACCGGCACACGGATGTCGAGCTCGGCGAGCTGGCCGGTGACTGCGGCCATCTCGCCCGGCTTGACATGCGTGATCGCGATCGAGGTGTCGCAGTCCAGATCGAGTTGCTCGAGCTCCTCGGCCAGCATCGAGGGGGACAGGTGGCGGCTGATCTCGGCCAGCGCACGCTCCTCGTCGCTGAAGGCGGTCTCGATCACCAGCTGCGCGATCGCGCGGCCGCGCAGCCGCTCCCACAGCGCCGGATTCGGGCCGGTGTCGCCGGTGTAGATCCACCAGCCCGAGGGCGTGTCGACCCCGAAGCCGCAGGCCGGCACGGTGTGATGCGCTGGCAGCACCTCGATCGTCAGTCCGGCCAGTTCCAGGCGCTCGCCGATCTGGAAAGGCACCAGCTCGATGATCGGGCGCTCGCGGCTGGGCAGCCGGGTGAAATCCGGCCAGATGATGTTGTTGAACAGGTGCGCGCGCAGCGCCTCGAGCGTCTCGGGCAGGCCGTGGACCTGGATCGGGCGAAAGTCGGGCCGCGACAGGCGATGCTGCATGACGCTGTCGGCCAGCAGCGGGATGCCCAGCACATGATCGAGGTGGGAGTGCGACAGCAGGATGTGGTCGATCCCGGCCATCTCGTCGAGCGTCAGGTCGCCGACACCGGTTCCGGCGTCGACAAGAATGCGTTCGTCGAGCTGGAAGCAGGTGGTCCGGTTGTCGAGGGCGATCGAGCCCGAGCAGCCAAGGACACGCAGGTTCATCGGGATTCCAGGTGAGAGCAGGCAGAACAGGCGGCCATGCTGCCCCCCGCGGGATGCGGGTGCAAGCTGGCTGCTGCGCACTTCCGCACTGCTTGTCCATCCCCGTGAACCAGGGGCGGCAGGGTCGTGAACAAGGCCACGAGGCCGCGTGAGACCGGGGCGACGATCAGGGCTGCACGAACTGCATCTGCGTGCCCGCCAGCTCGATGACGTCGCCATCCTTCAGATGGATCGGCTCGGCATGGACCGGCATGCTGTTGACGGTGGGTCGCGCGGTGCCTTCGACATGCGCGAAGACATAGCCGCCGGGCCGCTTCGTGATCGAGGCCACCTGCACGCCGGGCTTGCCGACGGTGGTGACCACCTTGGTCAGCACCACTTCGCGACCGGCCGCCGCGCCCGAGAGCACGCGGATCGAGGCCTGCGGCACGGTGCCACCGGTCAGGCCGCCGAAGCCCGAGGCCGGAAAGTTGCCCGGCATCGGTGCGGTCGGTCGGCTGGCCATGCCGGGCGGCATCTGGCCCGGCTTCAGGATCATGGTCTTCTCGTAGTCGGAGCTGTCCTCGACCAGGTACTTGATCTTGTACTTGCCGATCTCGATCGTGTCGTTGTACTGCAGCAGCTGCTTCTTGACCGCACGACCGTTGATGTAGGTGCCGTTGGTGCTGTTCTGGTCCTCGATGTAGACATCCTGTCCGACCATCTGCAGCACGGCGTGCTCGCCGCTGACGGCCAGGTTGTCGATCACGATGTCGTTGTAGGGGCGGCGTCCCAAGGTCGTCTTGTCCTTGGTGAGCTGAACCTCCTTGATGACGACTCCGTCCAGCGAAACGACGAGTTTGGGCATGAGCGACCTCAGTGTTCTTGGCAGCCGGGATCCTTTGTCCCCTGATCCTCAGCGCCGGAAGGGCCACCACGGCTGACCCGATGAGGGCACGGCGTGGGCGGCGACCAGTATCACGGCAATATTATCCCGTCCGCCTGCCTGATTGGCGGCATCGACCAGCGCCTGTGCCGCTTTGCCGACGTCGGAGCCCTGCTCGCGCAGCACCGCCGCGATCTGTGCGTCATCGAGCATGTCGGACAGGCCGTCGGAGCACAGCAGGTACCAGTCGCCCGGATGCACGGCATGCGAGTGGATCTCCAGCAGCACGATGTCCTCGACGCCCATGGCGCGGGTGACCAGATTCTTCTGGTGGCTGTAGGCGGCCTGCTCGGGCGAGATCAGCCCGGCGTCGATCTGCTCCTGCAGCAGCGAGTGGTCGCGCGTGAGCTGCTGCAGCCGATCGTCGCGCCAGCGATAGGCCCGCGAGTCGCCGATGTGGCCGACCAGCAGCCGTCCGCCGCGGAACACGCCCATCACCAGGGTCGTGCCCATGCCGGCGTACTGCGCATGCGCGTGGGAGGCCTCGAAGATCGAGCGGTTGGCGTTGTCGACGCAGATGTCCATCGCCCGGCGCACTTCCAGGTCGTCGGTGTCCGGCGGGGTGTCCTGCAGCCAGCGGCCCAGGTCCTTCTCGATGAAGGCGGTGGCCATGCCGCTGGCGACTTCGCCGGCGTTGTAGCCGCCCATGCCGTCGGCCAGCACCATCAGTCCGGCCGCCTCGACGATGGCGATCGAATCCTCGTTGTTGCTGCGGATGCGGCCACGGTCGGTCGCGGAGTGGAACTCGAGGGTCATGGCTAGGGCGCGCGGGCGGTCCATCGGGAATCAGCGGTGCGATTGTGCCCCGCCGGCGCGGGGCGAAGGCGGCCGGGATTGGTCCGTGTCGGGACCGGGCGCGCATTCCTGCACCGAAGCGGCGATGCTGCCGGCAGGGCGGGTCGGTCGGCGCAGCGTGTCGGCCACGAGCTTGAGGTCTTCGGCCAGATCCAGGCCGTCGCGGTAGCGCAGCTCCGGGCGCTTTTCCAGCAGGATGCCGATCACCTCGGCCAGCGCCGCGGGCAGCGAGGGGCGCAGCGTGCGCACGTCGGGCGCCGGCGTGCGGGCGATCGCGCCGATCAGCTCGCTCATCGTGTTGCCCTTGAGCGGCAGCTCGCCGGTCAGCATCTGGAACATCAGCACGCCCAGCGAGTACAGGTCGCTGCGCCCGTCGACCGGCCGGCCCGCGAGCTGCTCTGGCGACATGTAGGACGGCGAGCCCAGCACCAGCCCGGTGCGGGTGCGGTTGGCGTCGGTGATGCGGGCGATGCCGAAGTCGGTCACCTTGACCTGGTTGCGGCCGATGTCGACCATGATGTTGGCCGGCTTGATGTCGCGGTGGATGATGCCCTGCGCATGTGCATGGGCCAGTGCCCGGGCGATGCGGCGGCTGATCGCCACGACGGTGGCCACCGGCAGCAGATGCTCCGGCGCCAGGTGCTGGCTCAGGTCCTGCCCGGTCAGCCGCTCCATCGCGATGTAGGCGATGCCGTCCTGCTCGCCGCATTCGAACACCCGCACGATGTCGGCATGGTCGAGCCGGCTGGCGGCCAGCGCCTCGCGCTGGAAGCGCTGGCGGGCCTCCTCGAGCGCGAAGCCGTCGAACTCGCGTCCCAGCGCCAGCGTCTTGAGCGCGACCACCGCGCCGGTGTCCCGGTGACGTGCCAGATGCACCCGGCCCATCGCGCCGCGGCCCAGCTCGCGCTCCAGCACGTAAGGGCCGAGCGCTGGCTGGCGGCGCACGGTGTCGCTGAGCACCGGGGGCTGGCGGAACACCGCCGGCGTGGCCAGGCAGGCGGCGAGCTCTTCGCGGGTCAGCGGCTGGGTGGCCTCGAGCGTGTCGGGCGAGTGCAGCACCTGGGTGTCGACGAAGGCCCGGCGCTCGTCGAGCACCTGGGTGTCCTGCAGATGGCTGGGCAGCGCGCTGGGGGCGGGCGTGGCGTGTGGAGCGCTGGGGGGGCGTGCCACTGCCGGTGGGGGGGCGGGCACAGGCCGCGGCGGGGCCTGGGGGACCGTCTCCGGCTCGTCATGCCGGATCACCGTGCGCTCGCGGGTGGTGACGGTCACCGTCTCGTAGGAGGTGATGACGGTGTCTTCGTCGAGCGTGGTGCTCAGCAGCGTGTTGCGGCTGCGGCTGCGGCGCTGGTGCATCTGCCAGCGGTCCCGGGCGATCAGCGCCAGATGGCCCAGCACCAGCGCGAAGATCGGCAGGGTCGGCGTGATCCACATGCCGCCCCAGGCCAGCAGGCCGTGCGAGCCCAGCGCCAGCGCCAGGCAGAGCGAGGCGCTGAGCATCAGCGCGGAGTTGCGTGTCAGGCGCGGCACGATGCGCCAGAGGTAGAGCCCGGCCGCCACCAGCAGCCCCCAGGGCAGCCACTGCATCGCCGCCGGCGTGCGTGCCCAGTGGCCGTCGGCCATCGCGCCCGAGAGTCGGGCCAGGGCCTCGGCCGGGCTGATCTCGCGCCGATCGGGCAGGCGCAGGCGTGGCGTGCTGCGGTCATCGCGTCCGATGACGACGATGCGGCCTTTCAGTCGGGCCAGTGCGGGTGAGCCGGCCAGCACCTCCAGGGCACTGAGGCTGGGCGGCGCGCCGTCCGGGCCGTCATGCACCGGCCAGAGCGGCATCAGGCCGCTGTCGCTGTCGTCGGGCAGGCTGTGGCCCGCCAGCCGCGGCGGGTGGTCGCGCAGGCCGGTCTCCACCGCGGCCATGCTGTCGCCACGGTACAGGCCTGCGCCCAGCGCGGCCAGCGAGGGCGCGTCCTGCGCGCTGCCGTGGCGCCACAGCGGATGGCGGCGGATCACGCCGTCCGCATCGGCGCCGGGGACGGCGTGGCCGATGCCGGCGGCGGCGCTGGCCAGCCGGGGCAGCGGCGGCAGGCCGTCGCCGGGCGGGCCCAGGCTCAGCAGCACGCGGGCGTGGCGCTCCAGGCTCTGGGTCAGGTGGGCGTCGCCGTTCAGGCTGGCTTCGCTGCGCTCGATCAGCGCGGGCAGCTCAGGGTGGCGCGCCAGCACCGGATCGGCGGCGATGGTGGCGTGGATGTTCTGCAGCTCGGCCAGCGCGCGTTCGCTCTCGGGTGTGCCGAAAGGCTCGGTGTCGATGACGACCCGGGCGCCGGAGAGCTGATCGATCAGGCGGGCGTGCAGGTCGCGCCGCCAGGGCAGCGGGCCGTGGCGGGCCTGGCTGGCCTCGTCGATCAGCACCGTCGCCACGCCGGTGCTGACCATCGGCCGGGCATCGGCGACCGCACGGTCCTGCAGCCAGTGCTGCAGCGGCCGGGCCAGCGGCGTGCTTTCGTGCGCCCAGCCGACCAGGCCGAGCAGCACCGCCAGCAACCAGGGCGTGGCGCCTCCCGGGGGCCGGGTGATCGGTCGCGTGCGGGGCATGGCGAGTTGCGGTCACTGCAAGGGAGTCGACGGACCGACAGTATCGCAGCGACCGGCAGGCAGAAGATCAGATGTCGCCCTGCCCCGATTGAAAGAACCGGAAACCGCGCAAGGTGCGTCCCGCGGTGCCGGTTCAGGCCGATTTCAGGCAGCGCTCGGCTTGCGGGCGGCCATCATCTTGCCGACAGCCAGCACCAGCAGCGCGCCGGCGATGCCCGCGCCATAGCGGATCGCGGCGCTGGCTTCCGGCTTGGCGCCTTCAGCGGCCGGCGCAGCGATGTAGCCGACGATGGCCGGATCGGTCACCGCCATCGTGCCGGCGATCCAGCCCAGCAGCATGCCGCCGACGACGATGACGACGGGGAAGCGGTCCATCAGCTTGATGACCAGCTGGCTGCCCCAGACGATGATCGGAATGCTCACCAGCAGGCCGAAGATGACCAGCGGCATCTGGTGGCCGTCGGAGGCACCTTCGGCGGCGCCGGCGATGGCGATGACGTTGTCCAGGCTCATCACGAAGTCGGCGACGATGACCGTCTTGACCGCGGCCCACAGCTTGTCGCTGGCCTGGATGTCATGGTCGCCCTCGTCCTCGGGCATCAGCAGCTTGATGCCGATCCACAGCAGCAGCGCCGCACCCACCAGCTTCAGGTAGGGCAGGGCCAGCAGCGTCAGCGCGAAGAAGATCAGCACGACGCGCAGGCCGATGGCACCCGCCGTGCCCCACAGGATGCCGGCGCGGCGCTGGGCCTCGGGCAGCTTGCGGCAGGCCAGCGCGATCACGACCGCGTTGTCGCCGCCGAGCAGGATGTCGATCATGATGATCTGGCCGACGGCAAGCCAGAACTCGGGGGTCAGAAACTGTTCCATGGGCAGGGGGGCGGTGGATTTCCGCGAAGAAAAGAGACGGTGGCAGGGTGGCCGGCGGCCACGGCGCGCGGCGGACCGCCGGCGCAGTGTAGGGTTATTCACGGGGGCCGCGCGTGCGTAGTCATGCGTAGCCCGGGCGCTGCGGGCGCCGCAGGTCCGGGCGCCTGCGGGGCGTCTCGGCTTCATCGTGGTGTCATTTCCCCCTTGATTTCCCCTTTGTGATGCCTTCTCAATGCCTGAGGGGCGCAGTACCATTCGCCCGCAGTGCCGACGCCGGCACATCACCATCCAAGACGGAGAAAACACACATGGCAACTGCCAAGAAGGCCGCCGCAAAGAAGGCTCCCGCCCAAGAAACCGCTGTCGCCGCAGCACCGGCCGTCGAGGCACCCGCAGCCGCTCCCGCGAAGAAGCCGAATGCGGCCTTCATGAAGCCGATGACGCCCTCGAAGGATCTGGCGGCCGTCATCGGCAAGACCGCGGTGCCGCGCACCGAGGTCACCAAGAAGGTCTGGGAGTACATCAAGCAGCACAATCTTCAGGACCCGGCGAACAAGCGCATGATCAATGCCGACGCCAAGCTGAAGAAGATCTTCAAGAAGGACCAGGTCTCGATGTTCGAGATGACCAAGCTGATCAGCGACCAGCTGTCCTGATCGACGGTCCCCACGACGACAAAAGCCCGGCGCTGCCGGGCTTTTTTGCGTCTGCCCGTGCGGGCTCAGCTCACAGGCCCAGGCCTTCGTCGACGCCCAGGTGCACGTTCATCGACTGCACCGCCGCACCGCTGGCACCCTTGCCGAGGTTGTCCAGGCGCGCCATCAGCAGCACCTGATCGCCGTTGGCGAAGACGAAGATGTCCACGCGGTTGGTGTCGTTGCAGCCCTGCACGTCGAAGAAGCCGTGCTCCATCGTCGCGGCGTCGTTGAGCGGCATCACGCGCACGAAGCGCTCGCCGGCGTAGTGCTCGGCGAAGGCGGCGTGGATGCGCTCGGCCGAGGCGCTCGTGCCCAGCTGCGCCAGCTGCAGCGGCACCGTCACCGACAGGCCCTTGTAGAAGGGGCCGACCACCGGCAGGAACAGCGGCTTGGTCGTGAGGCCGGTGTGGGCCATCATTTCCGGGATGTGCTTGTGCGACAGGCCCAGCGCGTAGGGCCGCGGCGAGGCCAGCTTCGGGTCGCCGCCGGCCTCGTACTGCTCGATCATCTTCTTGCCGCCGCCGGAGTAGCCGGTGATGGAGGTGGCGCTGACGGCCAGCGCCGGCGGCACCAGCTCGGCGTCGACCAGCGGGCGCATCAGCAGGATGAAGGCGCTGGCGTGGCAGCCGGGGTTGGCGATGCGCTTGACGCCGCGCAGCTGCTCGCGCTGGCCGGCGCAGAGCTCGGGCAGACCGAAGGCCCAGCCCGGCGCGGTGCGGTGCGCGGTGCTGGCGTCGATCAGGCAGGTCCGGGGGTTGCTCACCATCGCGGCGGCTTCTTTCGAGGCGGCGTCGGGCAGGCAGAGGAAGGCCACGTCGGCGGCGTTGAGCAGGCGGGCGCGCTCGGCGGCGTCCTTGCGCAGCGCCGGGTCGATGCGCAGCACCTCGATGTCGTCGCGGCCGGCCAGGTACTCGTTGATGCGCAGGCCGGTCGTGCCTTCCTGGCCGTCGACGAACACGGTGTGTTTCATGGTGGATCTTCCTCGGGAGCGGTGGCTGTGAAGCGGTTGGACGCGGAAGAATACGGCATGGACATGACCTCATCGAACTTCGATCTGCCCACGGACCTGCCTGCCGGCCTGCGGGTGCTGCTGCTGCCGGGCTGGCAGGACTCCGGCCCCGGCCATTGGCAGGCGCACTGGGCGAAGCGACCCGGCTTCGTGCGGGTCGAGCAGGACGACTGGCTCTGGCCGCGCCGCGGCGACTGGATGGCGCAGCTCGACGCGGCGCTGCTGGCCGATGCGCGCCCGGCGCTGCTGGTCGCGCACAGCCTGGGCTGCCAGCTCGTCGCCGCCTGGGCCGACCACAGCCGCCATGTCGCGCGGGTGCGCGGCGCGCTGCTGGTGGCGCCGCCCGACACCGAGCGCGCCGACATGCCGCCGCAGCTGCACAACTGGCGCCCGATGCGCCGGCCGCGGCTGCCGTTTCCGGCGATCGCGGTGGTGTCGTCCGACGATCCCTACTGCGCGCCCGAGCGCGCCGCCGGCCTGTGCGCCGACTGGGGCGCCGAGCGCATCGATGCCGGGCCGCGCGGCCACCTGAACGCCGACTCCGGCCTGGGCGACTGGCCCGAGGGCCTGGCGCTGCTGCAGCGGCTGATTCCGGCGGCCTGAGCGCGCGCATCGCGGCGAATCGCGGACAATCGCGCCATGGTCACCAAGAAGCCCAAAGGACTCGGTCGCGGTCTCGAAGCCCTGCTCGGACCGCAGGTCATGGATGCCGCGCAGGCGCGAGGCGGCCGCGAGGCGCTGCCGGCGGCGATCGCGCTCGATCAGCTGCTGCCCGGCAGGTACCAGCCGCGTACCCGCATGGACGAGGGCTCGCTGTTCGAGCTGGCCGAGAGCATCCGCTCGCAGGGCGTGATGCAGCCGGTGCTGGTGCGCCCGGTCGAGCCGCGCGACGGCCTGCCGATGTACGAGATCATCGCCGGCGAGCGCCGCACCCGCGCTGCGCGCCTGGCCGGACTCTCCGAGGTGCCGGTGCTGGTGCGCGACGTGCCCGACCAGGCGGTCGCGGTCATGGCGCTGATCGAGAACATCCAGCGCGAGGACCTCAATCCGCTGGAAGAGGCGCAGGGCGTGCAGCGCCTGATCACCGAGTTCGGTCTGAACCGCGAGGGCGCGGCCCAGGCGATCGGCCGCTCGGCCAGCGCCGTCTCGAACATGCTGCGCCTGCTGAACCTGGTCGAGCCGGTCCAGCAGATGCTGACCGCCGGCGACCTCGACATGGGGCACGCCCGGGCGCTGCTGTCGCTTGACCGCGCCCGCCAGATCACCTGCGCGCACGAGATCGTCGCGCGCAAGCTGTCGGTGCGCGAGACCGAGCGCCTGGTCAACCGCCAGCACGAGGACGAGGCCATCCGCACCGGTGCCGCCTCGGCCGCCGGCCGCACGCCGCCGCCGAAGTCGCGCGACGTGCTGCGCCTGGAGGAGCAGCTCGCCGATCTGCTGGCGGTGCCGGTGGAGATCCGCATCCGCAAGCGCACCAAGCGCGGCGATCAGGGCGAGCTGGCCATCTCCTTCGGCTCGCTCGATGACCTGGGCGCGCTGCTCGACCGGCTCGGCATCACCGAGCGCTGACTCGGCGAGTCCCCCAGGGCGGCGGGGGATTGTTTCAGGCTGATCAACCTGTTCCAGGGTCTTGATAGCCTGTGCGTCATGCGTCAGGATGTTCCCGAGCCCTGCAGCAAAGCATGTGCGCACCCGCGGCACGCCAATTGCATGGCTCGGCAGCGTGCGCTGTCCGCAGTGACGGATTGCGCGGCATGTGACGGCCAGATGAAAAAGCCGTGCCGTGCCGGGGTTCTTTCATGGACCGCGCCGCTCAAGTTGAACGAAGCTGACCACGCCGAGTCACAGCAGCCATCACGGTGACCTCTCCCCGTCGTCACCCGAACGGCCTGCAGCAGACCAACGGAAAGCTCTGATGGAGCCTCGCGGCTCCGAGCCCGGACCGGGCATCGGTCGCAGGGACTCCATCAGATCTTCCCTGGTGGCGCGACACTGAGGTTGTCGCCCATCGCCTGACTTCACAGGAGGCCTGCAATGGACGTGATCAGCAACTTCGCCGCTCGCTACGAACGTACTCGCGAGGAGGAAATCTCCATCGAGGACTATCTCGCCGAGTGCAAGCGCAATCCCCTGGCCTACGCTTCGGCGGCCGAGCGCATGCTCAAGGCCATCGGCGAGCCGAAGATGGTCGACACCCGCAACGATCCGCGCCTGTCGCGCATCTTCGCGAACAAGGTCATCAAGGTCTATCCCGCCTTCGCCGAGTTCTACGGCATGGAGGACGCGATCGAGCAGGTCGTCTCCTACTTCCGCCACGCCGCGCAGGGCCTGGAGGAAAAGAAGCAGATCCTCTACCTGCTGGGCCCGGTGGGCGGGGGCAAGAGCTCGATCGCCGAGCGCCTGAAGCAGCTGATGCAGGAGATGCCCTTCTACGCGATCAAAGGCTCGCCGGTGAACGAGTCGCCGCTGGGCCTGTTCGATCCGGCCGAGGACGGCCCGGTGCTCGAGAAGGAGTTCGGCATCCCGGCGCGCTATCTCAACCGCGTGATGAGCCCGTGGGCGGTCAAGCGCCTGGAGGAGTACGGCGGCGACATCCGCCGCTTCAAGGTCGTCAAGCGCTATCCCTCGATCCTCAAGCAGGTCGGCATCGCCAAGACCGAGCCGGGCGACGAGAACAACCAGGACATCAGCGCGCTGGTCGGCAAGGTCGACATCCGCAAGCTCGAGACCTTCGCGCAGGACGATCCGGACGCCTACAGCTACTCCGGCGGCCTGTGCCTGGCCAACCAGGGCCTGCTCGAGTTCGTGGAAATGTTCAAGGCGCCGATCAAGGTGCTGCACCCGCTCTTGACCGCCACGCAGGAGGCCAACTTCAAGGGCACCGAGGGCTTCGGCGCGATTCCCTTCGACGGCGTCGTGCTCGCGCACTCGAACGAGAGCGAGTGGAAGACCTTCCGCAACAACAAGAACAACGAGGCCTTCCTCGACCGCATCTACATCGTCAAGGTGCCGTACTGCCTGCGTGTCTCGGAAGAGGTGAAGATCTACGAGAAGCTGCTGAAGGGCTCCTCGCTGTCCGGGGCGACCTGCGCGCCGGGCACGCTGAAGATGATGAGCCAGTTCGCCATGCTCACCCGCCTGAAGGAGCCGGAGAACTCCAGCCTCTACAGCAAGATGATGATCTACGACGGCGAGAACCTGAAGGACACCGACCCGCGCGCCAAGAGCTACCAGGAGTACCGCGACTACGCCGGCGTCGACGAGGGCATGAGCGGCATCTCGACGCGCTTTGCCTACAAGATCCTGTCCAAGGTCTTCAACTTCGACACCACCGAGGTGGCCGCCAACCCGGTGCACCTGATGTACGTGCTCGAGCAGCAGATCGAGCGCGAGCAGTTCCCGGCCGAGACCGAGTCGAAGTACATCGCCTTCATCAAGGAGCTGCTGGCGCCGAAGTACGCCGAGTTCATCGGCAAGGAGATCCAGACCGCCTATCTGGAGAGCTACTCCGAGTACGGCCAGAACATCTTCGACCGCTATGTCACCTACGCCGACTACTGGATCCAGGACCAGGAGTACCGCGACACCGACACGGGCGAGGTGTTCGACCGCTCCAGCCTGAACGCCGAGCTGGAGAAGATCGAGAAGCCCGCCGGCATCGCCAACCCGAAGGACTTCCGCAACGAGATCGTCAACTTCGTGCTGCGCGCGCGCGCCAACAACCAGGGCAAGAACCCGGTCTGGACCAGCTACGAGAAGCTGCGCACGGTGATCGAGAAGAAGATGTTCTCGAACACCGAGGAGCTGCTGCCGGTCATCAGCTTCAACGCCAAGGCCAGCGCGGACGAGGCGAAGAAGCACGAGAACTTCGTGCAGCGCATGGTCGACAAGGGCTACACCTCCAAGCAGGTCCGCCTGCTGTGCGAGTGGTACCTGCGCGTGCGCAAGTCCAGCTGAGCCCCCGGTCGCCCCGGCGCCGGGAGGGGCCGGGGTGGCGTCACATCCCAAGGTGAACCATGTTGCAGCAGATCATCGACCGCAGGCTCTCGGGGAAGAACAAGTCCATCGGCAACCGCGAGCGCTTCCTGCGACGCTACAAGGAGCAGATCAAGGGGGCGGTGCGTCGGGCCATCGACGGCCGCGGCATCCGCGATCTCGAGCGTGGCGAGGACATCCGCATCCCGAAGAAGGACATCAGCGAGCCGGTCTTCCACCATGGCCAGGGCGGTCAGCGCGACATGGTCCATCCGGGCAACCAGGAGTATGTGACCGGCGACCGTATCGCCCGGCCGAAGGGCGGCGGCGGGGGCGGGGGCTCCGGCAAGGGGCAGGCGAGCGACTCGGGCGAGGGCGAGGACGACTTCGTCTTCAGCCTCAGCAAGGAGGAGTTCATGCAGGTCTTCTTCGAGGACCTGGCGCTGCCCCACCTGATCCGCACCCAGCTGGCCGAGACGCCGGAGTGGAAGTCGCACCGCGCCGGCTTCACCAACGACGGCACGCCCAACAACCTGCATGTGGTGCGTTCGATGCGCGGCGCCCTGGGCCGGCGCATCGCCCTGGGCACCGACAAGCGGCGCGAACTGCACCAGCTTGAGGCGCACCTGGAGACGCTGCTGGCGCAGCCGGCGGACGCCGAGCGTGACCAGGCCCTGGTCGTGACCCGCGAGCGCATCGCCCAGCTGCGCTCTCGCATCGAGGCGATTCCCTTTCTCGACCCGATCGACCTGCGTTTCCGCAGCCGGGTCAAGGTGCCGGTGCCGACCTCCAAGGCGGTGATGTTCTGCCTGATGGACGTGTCGGGCTCGATGGACGAGTCGCGCAAGGAGCTGTCCAAGCGCTTCTTCATCCTGCTCTACCTGTTCCTGACCCGGCACTACGAGAAGATCGACATCGTCTACATCCGCCACCACACCCAGGCGCAGGAGGTGGATGAACACGGCTTCTTCCACTCGACCGAGACCGGCGGCACGGTGGTGTCCAGCGCCCTGGTGCTGATGGAGGAGATCATCCGCGCGCGCTATCCCAGCGACCAGTGGAACATCTACGGCGCGCAGGCCAGCGACGGCGACAACTGGCACCACGACTCGGGCCGCTGCCGCGAGATCCTGCAGAACAAGATCCTGCCGCTGTGCCGCTATTACGCCTATGTGCAGGTGGCCGAGCCGGAGCAGAACCTCTGGGACGAGTACACCCGGCTGTCCGAGACCTCGGGGCCGCATTTCGCGATGCGCAAGGTCACCAGCGCCGACCAGATCTATCCGGTCTTCCGCGAACTGTTCAAGAAGGAAGGAGCCGCCGCATGAAGAGCCATCCGTTCATCGCGATGAAGGACCTGCGCGACGGCCCGCTGCCTGCCGGCGAGCGCCCGGCCGAGCCGCTGCCGGGCCAGAGCGACTGGAACTTCGAGCTGGTCGAGCGCTATCACGAGGTCATCCGCCGCACCGCCTCGCGCTTCGGCATCGATACCTATCCGAACCAGCTCGAGATCATCACGGCCGAGCAGATGATGGACGCCTACGCGTCAGTGGGCATGCCGGTGAACTACCGCCACTGGAGCTACGGCAAGGAGTTCATCTCGACGGAGAAGAACTACCGGCGCGGCCACATGGGCCTGGCCTACGAGATCGTCATCAACTCCAACCCCTGCATCAGCTACCTGATGGAGGAGAACACGATGGCGATGCAGGCGCTGGTCATCGCGCACGCCGCCTACGGCCACAACAGCTTCTTCAAGGGCAACTACCTGTTCCGGATGTGGACGGATGCGGCGTCGATCATCGACTACCTCGTCTACGCCAAGAACTACGTCGCCGCCTGCGAGGAGCGCCACGGCATCGACACGGTCGAGCTCTTCCTCGACAGCTGCCATGCGCTGATGAACCACGGCGTCGACCGCTACCGCCGCCCGAGCCGCAAGTCGCTGGCGCAGGAGCTGTCCGAGCGCAAGGAGCGCGAGGCCTACGCGCAGCAGCAGGTCAACGACCTGTGGCGCACGCTGCCGCGCCGCAGCGAGAAGGCCGACGACATCAGCGCCAACCGCCGCTTTCCCGAGGAGCCGCAGGAGAACCTGCTGTACTTCATCGAGAAGAACGCGCCGCTGCTCGAGCCCTGGCAGCGCGAGCTGGTGCGCATCGTGCGCAAGATCGCGCAGTACTTCTACCCGCAGCGCCAGAGCCAGGTGATGAACGAGGGCTGGGCCACCTTCTGGCACTACAAGCTGCTCAACACGATGTACGACGAGGGTTGGCTGACTGACGGCGTGATGATCGAGTGGCTGAAGTCGCACACCAACGTGGTCTACCAGCCCAAGGTGGGCGACCGCGGCTACAGCGGCCTGAACCCCTATGCGCTCGGCTTCGCGATGTACAACGACATCCAGCGCATCTGCCAGAACCCGACCGAGGAGGACCGCCAGTGGTTCCCCGAGCTGGCGGGCTCGCCGTGGCTGCCCGCGCTGGACCACGCGATGCGCAACTTCAAGGACGAGAGCTTCATCGGCCAGTACCTGAGCCCGAAGCTGATGCGCGACCTGCGCCTGTTCGCGATCCACGACGACGAGAAGAAATCCGAGATCGAGGTCGCTGCCATTCACGACGAGAGCGGCTACCGCCGGGTGCGCGAGCTGCTGTCGCAGCAGTACGACCTGGGCAGCCGCGAGCCCAACATCCAGGTCTGGAACGTCAACCTGCGCGGTGACCGCTCGCTGACGCTGCGCCACTTCCAGCACAAGGACCGCCCGCTGGCCGACAGCGCCAGCGAGGTGCTCAAGCACGTCGCGCGGCTGTGGGGCTTCGCGGTCCACCTCGAGAGCGTCAACGCCAAGGGCGACATCACCAAGCGCTGGGCCGTGCCGTCGCCGACGCACTGAGAAGGCGGGCGCGCCACCTCCCGCGCGTCCCCTCGTCACCCCCGCGCAGGCGGGGGCCCACGCAGTGGACCCTCTTCCCTCCCGCCGATGGCCGGCGCTGGTCTGCGTGGGTGCTCGCCTGCGCGAGCAGGACGGGTGGGTGGGGGGATGAGGCCGGTGGGCCCGAGAGGGCGCGCCAGCGCTCAGGCCTCGAAGATCTTCCCCGGATTCATGATGTTCTTCGGGTCGAGCGCCTGCTTGACCGCGCGCATCAGGCCGACCGCGGCCGGGCCGGCCTCGTCGAGCAGGAAGCCCATCTTGTGCAGGCCGATGCCGTGCTCGCCGGTGCAGGTGCCGTCCAGGCGCAGCGAGCGCCCCACCAGCTGCGCGCTGAGCGTCTCGGCCAGCACGCGCTCCTCGGGCTGCGTCGGGTCGATCAGGTAGCCGATGTGGAAGTTGCCGTCGCCGACATGGCCGACGAGGAAGTAGGGCAGGCCGGCGGCGTCGGCCTCGGCGACCGACTCGCCGATGGCCTCGGCCAGCCGCGAGATCGGCACGCAGGTGTCGGTGGTGACGCAGCGGCAGCCCGGGCGGGTCTGCAGCGCGGCGAAGTAGGCGTGGTGGCGCGCGGTCCACAGCCGGGTGCGCTCCTCAGGCGTGGTCGCCCACTCGAAGGACTCGCCGCCCAGCTCGGCCGCGATCTCCTGCACCGTGCGCGCCTGCTCGGCCACGCCGGCGGGCGAGCCGTGGAACTCCATCAGCAGCATCGGCTGCTCGCGCAGGGCGAGCCGGTCGTGGCGGTTGACCGCCGCCACCGTGCGGCCGTCGAGCAGCTCGCAGCGCGCGATCGGCACGCCCATCTGGATGATGGCGATCGTGGTCTGCACCGCCGCGTCGACCGACGGGAAGTGGCAGATCGCCGCCGACACCGCCTCGGGCAGCGGGTAGAGCTTGAGCGTGATCTCGGTCATCACGCCCAGCGTGCCCTCGCTGCCGACGAACAGGCGCGTCAGGTCGTAGCCGGCGCTGGACTTGCGCGCGCGCGTGCCGGTGCGCACCCACTCGCCGCGGGCGCTGACCACGCCCAGCGCCAGCACGTTCTCGCGCATGGTGCCGTAGCGCACCGCGTTGGTGCCCGATGCCCGCGTGGCGGTCATGCCGCCGATCGAGGCATCCGCGCCCGGGTCGATCGGGAAGAAGAGGCCCGCGTGGCGCAGCTCCTCGTTGAGCCGGGTGCGGGTCACGCCGGCCTGCACGGTGACGGTCAGGTCCTCGGCGTTGATCTCGAGGATGCGGTTCATGCGCGACAGGTCCAGGCTCAGCCCGCCCTGCACCGCCAGCAGGTGGCCCTCCAGCGAGGAGCCCACGCCGTACGGGATCACCGGCACCGCGAAGCGGTCGGCCAGGCACACCGCGTCGATCACGTCCTGGTTGGATTCGCAGTAGACGACCGCGTCGGGCGGCGGCACGTCGAAGGGCGACTCGTCGCGGCCGTGCAGCTCGCGCACCGCCATCGCGGTCGAGCAGCGATCGCCAAAGCGCGCGCGCAGCGCGTCGACCATCTCGGCCGGCATCGGGCGCGGCGCGATCACGGGGGTGGGGTGGGCATGCTGCGGGGCGTTCATCGGCGATCCTTCCGGCCTGTGTCGGCGCTGTCTCCAGAGGAGGGCCATTCTAGGCAGCGGGCCCGACGGCCGGTACCGGTCCGGCGGTGGCATCGTGGAACATGATCCAGATCATCCTGCAGTGGTACTGCAGAGGGATACTTCAGGGGGCATCCTTGCCCCTGCCCTGAAGTCCCTGAAGTTCCTGTCCTGGAGAGCGACCATGATGAAGACCAATGTCGGCGGCCTCGACCGCATCCTGCGCATCCTCGTCGGGCTGGTGCTGATCGCGCTGGCGGCGACCGGCACGGTCGGCGCCTGGGGCTGGATCGGCATCGTGCCGCTGGCCACCGGCCTGCTGCGCAGCTGCCCGCTCTATTCGATCGTCGGGCTCAACACCTGCCCGCTGTCCTCGCGGTAAGCCTGGAACAGGTCGCGCGAGCGGCCTGCGCGTGTGCCGGCGCGCACCCGCGGCTCCTCGAGCGAGCGCTCGATCTCCTGCAGGTGGCGGCGCATCTCGGTGGCGGCGCTGGCGCCTGTGCCGCTCAGCGCGGCGATCAGCTCGACATGGCGGTGCGCGACGCAGGCCGGCGTGCCGGCCGGCTGGTACAGCGCCGTCAGCAGCGAGGTGGTCGGCAGCAGTCCGTCGAGCATGCGCACGAAGACCGGGTTGCCGCCCATCAGCGCCAGCCGTCGGTGGAACTCGCCCGAGAGCCGGATCGCCGCCGCGCGGTCGCCCTGGGCCTGTGCGCGTGCCTCGGCCTCGACCAGCGTCTCCAGCTCGGCCACCTGCTCGGCGCGCAGCCGGCCGGCCAGCCGACGGGCGATCTCGCATTCCACCACGCGGCGCGCGTCGAAGACATGGCGCGCGTCGTCGCGGGTCGGTGCGGGCACCTGCGCGCCGCGGTTGTGCTGCAGCTCGATCACCTGCTCCTGCGCCAGGCGCTGCAGCGCCTGCCGCACCACGGTGCGCGAGACCTCGAAGCGCGCGGCCAGCTCCTCCTCGCGCAGCCGCGTGCCTGGGGCCAGGCGGCGCTCCAGGATGTCGGTGTAGAGGCCTTCGTAGACGCGCTCGGTGGCGGTCGGCGGCGCGGGCGTGTCGTCGTCGTTCATCGGCGGCGACTTTGCCAGAACGCCACGATGCCCAGCGTCAGACCCATCACCAGGAAGGAGATGACGGTGGTGACCGTGCCCAGCGCGTAGATCACCGGCGTGGTCACCGTGGTCGTCAGGCCCTGCAGTTCCAGCGGCAGCGTGTTGAGGTCGCCCATGGCCTGCGAGCTGCGCGCGATCTCGTCCCAGCTCAGCGTGAAGCCGAACATGCCCACGCCGACCAGGCTCGGCCCGATCAGCGGCAGCACCACATGGCGGAAGCTCTGCCACGGCGTGGCGCCGAGGTCGCGCGCGGCCTCCTCGTAGGCCGGGTTGAAGCGGTTGAAGACCGCGAACATGATCAGGAGGCCGAAGGGCAGCGTCCAGGTGAGCTGCGCGCCCAGGCCGGAGCTGAACAGGCCCATGGTCGTCGTGAAGGTCTCCAGCAGCGCCGGCGCGTGGGCCTCGAGCAGCGTCTTCAGGCCGGTGTCGAGCAGCCGGAACATCAGCCCGATGCCCAGCGAGACGATGATCGAGGGCATGATCAGGCTGGCCACGACGACATAGAACAGCGGCGTGCCGCCGGGCAGCTTCTTGCGGTAGGCCAGGCCGGCCAGCAGCGACAGCCCGACGGTCAGCGCCATCACCACGGTGCCCAGCGCCAGCGAGCGCCGGAAGGCCGCGCCGATGTCGATCACGCCGATGCCCTCCCAGAGCTGGCGGAACCAGTGCAGCGAGGTGCCGCGCATCGGGAAGGTCAGCCCGCCCTCCGGCCCCTGGAAGCTCAGCACGAAGATCGCGAACATCGGGCCGTACAGGAAGAGCACGAAGGCGGCGAACACGGCGCCCAGCAGCCAGAAGCTCAGCGGGCGTTGCTTGCGGACAGGGCGTCGGGCCATCTCACAGCTCCTTGCGCAGGTTCACCAGCCGCATCAGCGCGGCGATCATCATCAGCACCACCGCCAGCAGGATCACCGCGTTGGCCGCGGCCATCGGGAACTGCAGGTAGCTGGTCTGCACCTGGATCACCTTGCCGACCGAGGCGATCTGCTGCCCGCCCATCACGCCCACCGTCACGAAGTCGCCCATCACCAGCGCCAGCACGAAGATCGAGCCGATGATCAGCCCGGTGCGGCTCAAGGGCAGCACCACATGCACCATCGTCTGCCAGGGGCTGGCGCCGTTGTCGCGCGCGGCCTCCAGCAGGCTGCGGTCGATGCGCATCATCGAGTTGAAGATCGGCACGATCATGAACATCGTGTACAGGTGGACGAAGGCCAGCACGACCGAGAAGTCCGAGAACAGCAGCCAGTCGACCGGCTCGTCGACCAGGCCGGCGCCCATCAGCGTCTGGTTGACCAGGCCGTTGCGCCCCAGCAGCGGCACCCAGGAAATCATGCGGATGACGTTGCTGGTCCAGAAGGGCACGGTGCAGACGATGAACAGCACCGTCTGCATCAGCGTGCCCTGCACATGGAAGGCCAGGAACCAGGCGATCGAGAAGCCCAGCACGGCGGTGATCGCCCAGGTCAGCACGCCGAACTTCAGCGTCGACAGGTAGGTCTTGAAGGTGACGCAGAGGTCGCCGTCGGCGTTGACCGGGCAGCCGGCGAAGACGTCGATGTAGTTCTGCCCGGTGAAGGCCGGCAGCAGCTCGTACTCGGTCGCTTGCCAGAAGCTGACGACCAGCACGAGCGCCAGCGGCACGACGAAGAACAGCGCGAACACCGCCGCGAGCGGCGAGGCCTGCGCCCAGGCGATGGCGGCGGTGCGAGCGCTTTTCATCTCAGGCCGCGACGAACTCGTTCCACTTCTGGACCATGTAGGCGTTCTCGTCCATCACCGCGTTCCAGCAGGCGATGCCGCCCATGCGCGACTCGTAGGAGCCGCCGTCGCGCACGGCGCCCTTCTTGGCCAGCACGTCGCCGTTCGGGCTCTTGATGTCCTGCGTGGCGGGCTTGCCTTCCATCCAGTAGGCCCACTCGTAGGCCTCCATCTTGGCCTTGGCGGTCTCGAGCACGGCGCTGTAGTAGCCCTGGCGGTTCAGGTAGGCGCCTGCCCAGCCGTCGAGGAACCAGTTGATGAACTCGTAGCAGGCGTCGAGCTTCTTGCCGGTGGTCGTCTTCGGCACGCCGAAGCCCGCCGCCCAGGCGCGATAGCCCTCTTTCAGCGGCTGGAAGGTGCAGTCGATGCCCTTGGTGCGCACGGCCGTCACCGCCGGCGACCACATCGACTGGATCACCACCTCGCCCGAGGCCATCAGGTTGACCGACTCGTTGAAGTCCTTCCACAGCGCGCGGAACTGGCCGGCCTTCTTGGCCTCGATCAGCGTCTTGATGGTGAGGTCGATCTCCTTCTTCGTCATGTTGCCCTTGTCGGGGTACTTGTACAGGCCCATGGCCTCGACCACCATCGCCGCGTCCATGATGCCGATGGACGGGATGTTCAGGATCGCCGCCTTGCCCTTGAACTCGGGGTTGAGCAGCTCGGCCCAGGAGCTGATCGGGCGCTTGATCAGGTCGGGGCGGATGCCCAGCGTGTCGGCGTTGTAGACGGTGGGGATCAGCGTCATGAACTGCGTCGGCTCCTTGGCGAAGTCCTTCGCGGTGCCCGAGGGCAGGTACATCACCTTCTTCGGCGCGGTGCCCTGGTCGCCCACCTTCTTGCCGCCGATCTCGCCCTTGGTGAACAGCGGGGTGATCTTGTCGGCGTTTCGGATGCGCTTGCTGTCGATGCCCAGCAGGTTGCCGGTCGGGATGATCTTCTTGAGCGAGAAGTACTCGGTGTCGATCAGGTCGAAGGAGTTGGGCGCGGTGACGGCGCGCTTGGTCACGTCGTCGGTGGTGACCGGGATGTACTGGATCTTGATGCCGGTGTCGGCCTCGAACTTCTCGGCGATGGCCTTGTCCTGGTTCACCGCGGTGCCCAGGTAGCGCAGCACGATCTTCTCGGACGCGTGCACGAAGGGGAAGCCGGTGATGCCGGTGGCGGCCACGCCGACGCCGGCGGCGGCACGCAGGAAGCCGCGGCGCTGCAGTTCGGGCGTGTCGGGGGTCGGCGCGGCAGCCGGGGTGACCAGGGCGTTCTGCGGTTCGAGATCAGCGGACATGGCGAGAGCTCCAGGGTTGGGGGCGGGGAAGGGGATTCAGGCGGCGAGCGCGTGGGCGTCGGCGGGCTGCCAGCGCAGCGCGACGCGCCGGCCGGGCTCGATCGGCGCGGCGTGGAAATCGGCGTCGGGCAGCGCGGCGGTCCAGGCGGGCGCGTCGTCGGCGGCCGCGTCGGGCGCGGCCAGGTGCACCAGCACCTGCGCGCCCTGGTACTCGACCGCGGCGACCTGCGCGACGGGGCCGCCGGCCGCATCGGCCTCGGTCAGGCGCAGCCGGTCGGTGCGCACCGCGATGCGGCCCGCCGGCGTGTCGATGACGTTGTGCGCACCGATGAAGCGCGCGACGAACTCGGTGCGCGGGCGCTCGAAGACCTCGCGCGCGCTGCCGGCCTGCTCGATGCGGCCCTGGTTCATCACGACCACCAGATCGGCCAGCGCCATCGCCTCTTCCTGCGAGTGCGTGACGTGGATGAAGCTCATGCCCAGCTCGCGGTGCCAGCGCTTGAGCTCGGCGCGCATCTTCACCCGCAGGAAGGGATCGAGCGCCGACAGCGGCTCGTCGAGCAGCAGCACCTTGGGTTGCAGCATCAGCGCGCGCGCCAGCGCCACGCGCTGCTGCTGGCCGCCCGACAGTGCGGCGGGCAGACGCGCGGCATACGGCTCCATGTGTACCAGCCTGAGCAGCGCCATCGCGCGAGCATGGCGCTCGGCCTTCGCCGTGCCCTTCATGCGGGCGCTGAAGGCGACGTTGTCCAGCACCGTCAGGTGCGGGAACAGCGCGTAGCTCTGGAACATCATCGCGGTGCCGCGCTCGGCCGGCGACAGGTGCGTGATCTCGCGCCCGCCCAGCACGATGGCGCCGTCGGTGGGATCCTCGTGGCCGGCGATCATGCGCAGCGTCGAGGTCTTGCCGCAGCCCGAGGGCCCGAGCAGGCAGCAGTAGCTGCCGGCGGCAATCTTCAGGTCGATGCCGGCCACGGCCAGCGAGTTGCCGTAGTCCTTGACCAGGCGGACCAGTTCCAGATCGGTGCGTGCGGCGGGCGATGTGCTCATGCTGGTTTTTGTATGCAATCGGTGTGCCACCTCGTTCGGGCCCGATCGGAACCAGGGCGGCCGGCGCGGATGCACCGACATGCGGCGCACCTCTTGCTTTGTATGCAAAATGGGTCGGACGTCGGCCCCGAACGCACCAACATGAATGCACCAACATGAGCGCACCGACATGAACCTGCTGATCCTCAATCCGAACACCTCCGAGGCGATGACCGCCTCGATCGCGCAGGCCGCACGGGCGGCGGCTTCTGCCGGCACGACGGTCACCGCGGTGCAGCCCGCCTTCGGGCCGCGCTCGATCGAGGGCCACTACGACGAGACGATCGCCGCCGCCGGCGTGGCCGAGACGGTCCGGCTGCACGGCGCCGGGATGGACGCGGTGGTGATCGCCTGCTTCGGCGATCCGGGGCTGGACGCGGCGCGCGAGGCGCTCGAGGTGCCGGTGCTCGGCGTGGCCGAGGCGGCCTTCCATGCGGCGAGCTTCGTCGCCACCGGCTTCTCGGTGGTCACGACGATGACGCGCACCTGCGTCACCGCCGAGCACCTGCTGCAGCGCTATGGCCTGGCCTCGCGCTGCCGGGGCGTGCATGGCACCGACATCCCGGTGCTGGCGCTGGAGGACGGCGGCGCGGCCTGCGTCGATGCGATCGAGGCCGCGGCGCGCGAGGCGCTGGCGCGCGACCGCAGCGGCGCCATCGTGCTGGGCTGCGCCGGCATGGCCGGGCTGTGCGCGACGCTGTCGGCGCGGCTGGGCGTGCCGGTGATCGACGGGGTGGCGGCGGCGGTGCGCTTCGCCGAGGCGCTCTCGGGCCTGGGCCTGCGCACCTCCAAGCAGGGCGACTACGCGCGCCCGCTGCCCAAGCAGTACGTCGGCTGGGCGGCGCCGCTGGGCTGGTGAGGAGGCGGAGTGTGGCGCCGGCTCAGCCGCCCTGCACCGTCTGCTTGCGCCATGCCCGCTCGAAGGGCAGGCGCCAGGCGTGCGGTGCGATGAGCTGGTGCACCGCCTTCGGGCCCCAGGAACCCTGCTGGTAGAGCCGCACCGGCGGCGGCGCCTCCAGCAGCGGCTGCGACACCTCCCACAGCCGCTCGATGCCCTCGGCGGTGGTGAACAGCGTGCGGTCGCCGCGCATCGCGTCGAGGATCAGCCGCTCGTAGGCCTCCAGCACCTCGCCGGCCAGCCCCGTGTCGGTCATCGCGAACTGCAGGCTCAGCTTGTCCAGGCGCATGCCCGGCCCCGGGCGCTTGCCGTAGAAGGACAGCGACATCTTCGAGGCGTCGGCCAGGTCGAAGGTCAGGTGGTCCGGCCCCTGCGAGCCCACGCCCGAGTTCGGCGGGAACATGCTCTTGGGCGGCTCGCGGAAGGCGATCGAGATGATGCGCTGCCCCTCCGCTAGCCGCTTGCCGGTGCGCAGGTAGAAGGGCACGCCGGCCCAGCGCCAGTTGTCGATGTGGCACTTCAGCGCGATGAAGGTCTCGGTGTCGGAGTCCGGGTCGATGCCCTCCTCGTCGCGGTAGCCGCTGTACTGGCCGCGCACCACCTCGTCGGGCTGGATCGGCAGCATGCTGCGAAAGACCTTGTTCTTCTCCTCGCTGATCGGGACGGGCTCCAGCGAGGTCGGTGGCTCCATCGCCATGAAGGCCAGGATCTGGAACAGGTGCGTCACCACCATGTCGCGGTAGGCGCCGGTCTGCTCGTAGAAGGCGGCGCGCTTGCCCAGGCCGAGCGTCTCGGGCACGTCGATCTGGACATGGTCGATGAAGTTGCGGTTCCAGATCGGCTCGAACAGGCCGTTGGCGAAGCGGAAGGCCAGGATGTTCTGCGCCGGCTCCTTGCCGAGGAAATGGTCGATGCGGTAGATCTGCTCCTCGGCGAAGACCTCGTGCAGCCGCGCGTTGAGCGTGACGGCGCTCTGCAGGTCGGTGCCGAAGGGCTTCTCCATGATGATGCGCGCACGCTCGACCAGACCGGCCGCGCCCAGCAGGCGCACCGCCGGCAGCGCCGCGCTGGGCGGCACGCTCAGGTAGTGCAGCCGGCGGCATTCGGTGCCCAGGCTCTGCTCGGCGGCCTCGACCGCGGCGCGCAGCGCCTCCGGCCCGGCCGACAGCGGCACATAGTCGAGGCAGGCGGCGAAGTCCTGCCAGTCCGGCTCGGTCACGCGCCGGCTGGAGAACTCGTCGAGCGCGCCGCGCGCCTGGCGCCGGAAGGTCTCGACATCGATGTCGTCGAGCGACACGCCGATGATGCGGCAGCCGGGAATGAAGCCGGCCGAGGTCAGGTGGTACAGGCCGGGCAGCAGCTTGCGCCGGGCCAGGTCGCCGGTGGCACCGAACAGTACGACGACCTGCGGGAAGCGCGGGCCGACGCCGGGGGGGATCTTGGCCAAGACGGGTCTCCTCTGGAGCTGGGAACGACGGATTCTGGAGGCCGTCGCGTGCGCGCAAGAGTCGGACCAGGGCCGGGTCCGCCCCGGTTTTCCGGCTCAGTCCGCCGGGAGGAAACCTGCGGCCAGCACCTCGACGATCTCCGCTGCCGGCACCGCGCGGCAGCCCGCGCGGTTCGTGCCCGACCACAGCGGCGTGAAGTCGTCGCGGCCCAGGCGCTCGGCGGCGGCGCGCAGCGGCGCCAGCGCGGCGCTGGCCAGCGGGAAGGGCGGCGCCAGCGGGCTGACCGGGCCGAACTCGGCCATCAGCCGGTTGTGCAGGCCGCGCGCCAGACCGCCCGAGAACAGATTGGTCAGCGCGGTGGGGGCCTGCGGGTCGAGCAGCCGGGCGCGGTGCAGCGGCCCGGTCGTGGCCTCGTCGCAGCACAGGAAGGCGGTGCCGACCTGCACCGCCCGCGCGCCCGCCGCCCGCGCCGCGCGCACGTCCTCGGCCGTGGCGATGCCGCCGGCGGCGATCACCGCAATGTCGAGCGCCCGCGCACAGGCTGCCACCAGCGCCAGCGTGCCGCTCTGCTGGTCGGGATCGGTGTCGAGGAAATGGCCGCGGTGGCCGCCGGCCTCCAGGCCCTGGGCGATCACCGCGTCGACGCCCTGCGCCTGCAGCCACTGCGCCTCGCGCAGCGTCGTCGCCGATGCCAGGATGCGGCAGCCCAACGCGCGCACACGCGCCAGCAGCGCGGCGTCCGGCAGGCCGAAGTGGAAGCTGACCACCGCCGGCGGGCAGCGCTCGAGCACCTCGGCCATCGCCGGGCCGAAGGGCTGGCGGCTGGCGGGCACGGGGCCGGCGTCCTCGTCCAGGCCGAGCTCGGCGCGCAGCGGCGCCAGCGCCTGGCGCCAGCGGGCGTCGGTCGCGGCGGCCTGCACGGCGTCCGGCGGCCGGTGGGCGAAGAAGTTGACGTTGCAGGGCAGGTCGGCGGCCTGCATGCGCTGCAGCTCGCGCGCGAGCGCCTCGGGCGCGAGCATCGCTGCCGGCAGCGAGCCCAAGGCGCCGGCGCGGCCGACCGCCAGGGCCAGCCGGGCGTCCTGCGCGCCGGCCATCGGCGCCTGGATCAGCGGCCAGCGCAGGCCGGCGAGTTCCGGAAAGAGGGGGCGAGGCGAGCTCATCGGTGATTCTCCTGAGGCGGGTCGGTGAAGGCGGACAATGCCCGATCATGAATCGCCATGTCCACCTGCTCGCCACGGCCCAGGGCCTGCTGCTGACCAACAACATCGTCTTCATCGCCATCAACGGCCTGGTCGGCATGCAGATGGCGCCCCGACCGTGGATGGCGACGCTGCCCGTCATGGGCTATGTCGTCGGCGGCGCGCTGGCCACCGGTGCGGTGGCGCGGGTGCAGCGGCGCTGGGGGCGGCAGGCGTCCTTCCAGAGCGGTCTGGCGGTGGCGCTGGGCTCGGCGCTGCTGTGCGCGCTGGCGGCGTGGATCGGCAGTTTCTGGCTGCTGCTGGCGGCCACGGTCGTCGCCGGCTACTACAGTGCCAACGGCCAGCTCTACCGCTTCGCCGCCGCCGAGCTGGCGCCGCCGGCCGACCGGGAACGTGCGGTTTCCAGGGTGCTCGCGGGCGGCCTGATCGGCGCGGTGGCCGGGCCCAATCTGGCCAGCCACACCCGCGACCTGCTGCCGGTGCCCTTTCTCGGCGCCTATCTGGCACTGGCGGCGGTGGCGCTGCTGTCGATGGCGGTGATGGCGATGATCCGCTTCCCCGCCGTGGCGCCGATGCCGGCCGGCGCGCCGCAGGGGCGCTCCACGGCCGAGCTGCTGCGCGAGCCGACCTTTCTGGTCGCGGCACTGGCCGCGGCCATCGGCTACGGCGTGATGAACCTGCTGATGGCGGCCACCCCGCTGGCGATGGATGTCTGCGGCATGCCTTTCTCCGACGTGGCCTGGGTGCTGGAGTGGCATGTGATCGGCATGTTCGCGCCCGGCTTCTGGACCGGCGGCTGGATCCGTCGCTTCGGGGTGATGCGCGTCATGGCCGTGGGCGTGCTGCTGAACCTGGCCTGCGTGGCGGTGGCGCTGACCGGCCAGGACCTGCACCGCTTCGTGGTCGCGCTCTTCCTGCTCGGCGTGGGCTGGAACTTCCTCTTCACCGGCAGCACCACGCTGGCGATGCAGGCCTACCGGCCCGAGGAAAAGGACCGTGCGCAGGCGGCGATCAACTTCGGCGTCTTCGCGACGATGGCGCTGACTTCCTTCGCTTCCGGCGCGCTGGTGACGACGCAGGGCTGGTCGGTGCTGAACCTGGGTTCGCTGCCGGCGCTGCTGGTGATGGGCGTGGCGCTGGCCTGGCTGGCGCGGCGGCCCGGCCTCAGTCGAACACCGGCACCACCCCGTCCTTGAGCTGGCGCCGGCGCTGCTCGTAGTCCGGCATCGCCGCGTGCACGATGGCCCAGAAGGCGGGGCTGTGGTTCATCTCGCGCAGGTGGGCCAGCTCATGCACGACGACGTAGTCGATCGTCTCGACCGGAAAGTGGATCAGGCGCCAGTTCAGGCGGATCGAGCCGTCGCTGCTGGCACTGCCCCAGCGGGTGCGCGCCGAGCTCAGGCGCAGCTGCCGGATCTGCACGCCCATCGCGCCGGCGTGCAGCGCGATGCGGGCCTCGAACAGCGTGCGTGCCTGGCGCTGCAGCCAGCGCTGCACCGCGGCGCGCAGCGCCTCGGGCGGGGTGTCGGCCGGCAGCGCCAGCAGCAGCGTGGCGGGTTCCTGGGTGAGCGGGCGGGCGGCCTGCAGCAGCGTGCGCGAGAGCAGCGGCGCCAGCCGCAGGCGCAGCGGCGCGCCCAGCCATGGCAGCTCGGCGCCGTCGCGCCAGTCGACGCGCGCGTCCTGGTGCGCCTGGTGGCGCCGGCCCTGCGCGGCGAGCTGGCGCAGGATCCAGGCGCTCTTGTGCCGCAGCGCCGCGTCGATCTGCGCCTGCCCGACCCAGCGCGGCACGCTGACCGTCAGCCCGGCCGGACCGACGGCGAAGCCGATGGTGCGTCGGCTGGCGCGGCGCAGCCGGTAGCCCAGGCGGATGCCACCCAGCTCGATCTCGTGGTGCATGCCCTCGGGGCGCAGCAGCGCCTCGCAGCCGGCCAGTGCCGCGGTGTCGGGCGCGGCGGCCGGCGGGCTCATGCGGCGGGCGGGTAGGCCTCGGGATCGAGGCGGCGCATCTCGGACTCGATCCAGGCCTCGACTTCCTTCATCAGCTCGTCAGGCCGGCGGCCCTGCGGCGCGATCGGCCGGCCGATCGAGATGTCGATCGTGCCCGGGCGCAGCAGGAAGCTCTTGCGCGGCCAGCAGCGCGCCGAGGTCACCGCGATCGGCACGATCGGCACGCCGGCGGCGATCGCCAGCCGCGACGCGCCGGTCTTGTAGTCGCCCTGGCTGCCGCGCTCGGTGCGGGTGCCCTCGGGGAACATGATGATCCAGTTGCCCTGCTTCATGATCCGCGTGCCCTGCTCGGCGACCTTGCGCCAGGCCTCGGAGCGGCGGCCGCGGTCGATGTGCACCATGTCGAGCCGGCCGATCGCCCAGCCGAAGAAGGGAATCATCAGCAGCTCGCGCTTGAACACATAGGCCAGCGGATGGGGCATGACCGACGGGAAGGCGAAGGTCTCCCAGGTCGACTGGTGCTTCGGCGCCAGGATGACCGCGGCGGTGCCGTCGTCGGCCGAGGGCACGTTCTCCAGGCCCTGGATGCGCCACTTCACGCCGCAGATCCATTTCGCGCCGTGGATCGCCGTCTTCAGCCAGCCCGCGCAGATCCAGTACAGCGGCGTGCTGCGCATGAACGGCGAGATGACGACGACAAACAGGCTCCACGGGATGATCGTGATCAGCAGCCAGAGGAAATACAGGACGGAGCGCGGATAGGCGAGCATGCGGGGCGCGGAGCGGGTGCGAGGTCGTGAACGAAAGGAGAGGGCGCGCGGGGCGTGTGCGTCAGGCGCGGCGACCGTCGGCCACGCGGCGGCCCTCGGCGGCCAGCAGCGCGTCGACGAAGGCGGCCAGATCGGCATGGACCGTCAGGCCCGGCACCTTCTCGCGCATCGCCTGAAGGCCGGCCTCGTCGAGCGAGGCGGCCTTGCCGGTGCGCACCAGATGCGGCGCGCAGCCGACCGCGCTGGCCGCCTGCAGGTCGCGCAGCGTGTCACCGACCGCCGGCACGCCGGCCATGTCGACGCCGAAGCGCAGGCCGATGTCCTCGAACAGGCCCGGGCGCGGCTTGCGGCAGCGGCAGTCGTCCTCGGGCGCGTGCGGGCAGAAGAAGACCGCATCGACGCGCCCGCCCAGCGGCATCAGCAGCGCGTTCATCTTCGCGTGCATCTCGTTGAGCGTGTAGGCGTCGAACAGGCCGCGGCCCAGGCCCGACTGGTTGGTGGCGACCACCACATGCCAGCCGGCCTGGTAGAGCCGGGCGATCGCGGCGAGCGCACCCGGCAGCGGCACCCACTCGTCGGCCGACTTCACGAAGTCGTCGCGGTCCTCGTTGATGGTGCCGTCGCGGTCGAGAACGACCAGCTTGATCGGGTTGCTGCGCTCGCCCATGGTCGGTGCTCCTGGCTGGCGTGCGGGTCAGGCCGCCAGGCGCGACAGGTCGGCGACGCGGTTCATCGCCTCGTGCAGCGTCTTGAGCAGGCCCAGGCGGTTGGCGCGCAGGCTCAGGTCTTCGGCGTTGACCATCACGTCGTCGAAGAAGGCGTCGACCGGGGCCTTCAGCGCAGCCAGCGCCTTCAGGCTGCCGGCGTGGTCGCCCTGCGCGAACAGGCGGTCGGCCTCGGGCTGCACCGTACCCAGCGCCTCGAACAGCGCCTGCTCGGCGGCTTCCTGCAGCAGCGCGGTGTCGACCCGGGCCTCGACCTCGCCCTCGGCCTTCTTCAGGATGTTGCCGATGCGCTTGTTGGCCGCGGCCAGCGAGGCCGCTTCCGGCAGCGCCGAGAAGGCGCGCACCGCCGCCAGACGGCGCGGCACCTCGCCCAGGCGGGCGGGGGCGAGCGCCAGCACCGCGTCGATCTCCTGGGCGCTGTAGCCCTGCTCGCGCAGGGAGACGGCCAGGCGGTCGGCGAAGAAGGGCAGCAGCTTCGCGGTCGGGTCCTCGATCAGGCCGCCGAAGACCGGCGCGGCCGAGGCCAGCAGCTCGGGCAGGTCCAGCGGCAGGTTCTTCTCGACCAGGATGCGGATCACGCCCAGCGCGTGGCGGCGCAGCGCGAAGGGGTCCTTGTCGCCGGTGGGCAGCTGGCCGATGCCGAACAGGCCCACCAGGGTTTCCAGCTTGTCGGCCAGCGCGACGACCGTGCCGGTGTGGTTGCGCGGCAGCGCGTCGCCGGCGAAGCGCGGCTTGTAGTGGTCCTCGATGGCGATGGCCACGCCGTCGCGCAGGCCCTCGAAGCGGGCGTAGTAGCCGCCCATGATGCCCTGCAGCTCGGGGAACTCGCCGACCATGTCGGTCAGCAGGTCGGTCTTGGCCAGCAGCGCGGCCTGGTCGGCCTTGTGCGCGAGCATCTGCAGCTCGTCATGCGACTGCACCGACGCGGCCTGATGCTCGCCGAGCTGGCGCACGATCAGGTGGGTCAGCGCGCGCACGCGCTCGGTGCGCTCGCCCTGGGTGCCGAGCTTGCCGTGGTAGACCACCTTGGCCAGACCGGCCACGCGCGACTCCAGCGTCTTCTTGCGGTCCTGGTCGAAGAAGAACTTGGCGTCGGCCAGGCGCGGGCGCACCACGCGCTCGTTGCCGCCGATGACTGCGCTCGGGTCGGCCGGGCTGATGTTGCTGACGATCAGGAACTTGTTCGTCAGCTTGTCCTGGGCGTCCAGCAGCGGGAAGTACTTCTGGTTGGCCTTCATCGTCAGGATGAGGCATTCCTGCGGCACCTCGAGGAATTCCTTCTCGAACTGGCAGGTGAGCACGTTCGGGCGCTCGACCAGGGCCGTCACCTCGTCGAGCAAGGCCTCGTCGTCGATGGGCTTCAAGCCTTCCTTGGCGGCGGCTTGGTCCAGCTGGCGCACGATCTCGGCGCGGCGGGCGTCGAAGCCGGGGATCACCGCGCCTTCGCTGACCAGCTGCTCGGCGTAGCTGTCGGCGTCACGCAGCGTGACCGTCGGATTGGCGGCCTCGAAGCGGTGGCCGGTGGTGGTGCGGCCGGCCACGAGGCCGAGGGTGGCCACCGGCACCACGTCGGCGCCGTGCAGCGCCACCAGCCCGTGCGCCGGGCGCACGAAGTTCACCGAGGTCCAGCCATCGGCGAGCTGGTAGCTCATCACCTTGGGGATCGGCAGCTTGGCCAGGGCCTCGTCCAGGGCCTTCTGCAGGCCGTCCAGCAGCGAGGCGCCGGCGACGACCGAGTCCAGGAACAGCGCTTCGGCCTTGCCGTCGGGCTGGCGCTTCAGGCTGGGCACGACCGAGGCGTCGGCGCCGACCGACGCGAGCTTCTTCAGCAGCGCGGGCGTGGGCTGGCCGTCGGCGGTCAGCGCCACGGCGACGGGCATCAGCTTCTGCTGCACGGCCTTGTCGGCGGCCTTGTCGGCCACGCCGGTGACATGCACCGCCAGGCGGCGCGGCGAGGCGAAGGGCGTCACGGCGGCGTCGGCCGCGGCCAGGCCGCTGGCCTTCAGCGCGGTGGCCAGCGTCGTGGCGAAGGATTCGCCCAGCTTCTTCAGCGCCTTCGGCGGCAGTTCCTCGACGAAGAGTTCGACGAGCAGGTTCTTCGTGGTGCTCATGGTTCAGTCAGCCTTCTTCGATTCGTTCTTGGCGGCCTTCTCGGCGTTCTTGGCGGCGTCGGCGTCGAGCTTGGCGATCACCTCGTCGGCCCAGGCCTTCGGGGCCATCGGGAAGCCCAGGCGCTTGCGGCTCTCCAGGTAGGCGGCGGCCACGCTGCGCGCCAGGTTGCGGATGCGGCCGATGTAGGCGGCGCGCTCGGTCACCGAGATGGCGCCGCGCGCGTCGAGCAGGTTGAAGGTGTGCGCGGCCTTGAGCACCTGCTCGTAGGCCGGCAGCGCCAGCGCTTCGGCGATCAGGTGCTGCGCATTGCCCTCGTGCGCGGTGAAGGCGGTGAGCAGGAACTCGACGTTGCTGTGCTCGAAGTTGTAGGTCGACTGCTCCACCTCGTTCTGGTGGTACACGTCGCCGTAGCTCAGGCCGTCGGCGAACTTCAGGTCGTAGACGTTCTCCACGCCCTGCAGGTACATCGCCAGGCGCTCCAGGCCGTAGGTGATCTCGCCGGTGGCGGGCTTGCAGTCGATGCCGCCGACCTGCTGGAAGTAGGTGAACTGCGTCACCTCCATGCCGTTGAGCCAGACCTCCCAGCCCAGGCCCCAGGCGCCCAGCGTCGGGTTCTCCCAGTCGTCCTCGACGAAGCGGATGTCGTTCTTCTTCAGGTCGAAGCCCAGCGCTTCCAGCGAGCCTAGGTAGAGCTCCAGGATGTTGGCCGGCGCCGGCTTCAGGACCACCTGGTACTGGTAGTAGTGCTGCAGGCGGTTGGGGTTCTCGCCGTAGCGGCCGTCCTTGGGGCGGCGGCTGGGCTGCACGTAGGCGGCCTTCCACGGCTCGGGGCCGAGGGCGCGCAGGAAGGTCGCGGTGTGGCTGGTGCCGGCGCCGACTTCCATGTCGTAGGGCTGCAGCAGCGCGCAGCCCTGGCGGTCCCAGTATTCCTGAAGGCGGAGAATGATTTGCTGGAAGGTCAGCATGGCAAGGGCGGGCTCGGACGAAGGAGGCGGGAGGCCGCAGGCCGCGCGAATCGCACGCTCGGCCCGCGATGAGGATCACGGATTCTAGTGTCGTGCCACGGCCGACCTCCCGGCCTCGCACCGGCCAGCCCCCACCCCCCGTCATCCTCGCGAAGGCGAGGACCCACGCCCGCCACCGCCATGCGCCCATCGTGGGTGCCCGCCTTCGCGGGCATGACGGCAGAAGATCTCGGCCATGACGGTGCAAGATCCGCGCAGCATGTCGATCTCGTCACCCTCGCGCAGGCGAGGGCCCACGATGGGCGGACGCTGTGCCTTGCGTGGGTGCCCGCCTTCGCGGGCATGACGGCAGAGGATCTTGGGCATGACGGGGCAAGATCTCGGGCTGCATGTCGATCTCGTCACCCTCGCGCAGGCGAGGGCCCACGATGGGCGGACGCTGTGCCCTGCGTGGGTGCCCGCCTTCGCGGGCATGACGAGCGGGCGGGCCGTGGCCGGCGCTGACAAGCCCCGACCGTCGACAGCTCGCTACGCGCCCGGTGCGCTGTCGCTCTGCAGCGCGGCGAGCTGCGCCGGCGTGCCGACGTTCTCCCAGCGCCCGGACCAGGTCTCCAGCGAGATGCGGCCCGCCGCCACGCCCTCGATCAGCAGCCGGCCGAGCGCGGCGCGCCGGCCCTTGGGCAGCCCGGCGCAGACGCTCGGGCGCATCAGCGCGAGGTTGGCGTAGGTGGCGCGGCCGCCCTCGTGGTCGAAGTCGCCGGCCGGGTGATAGGGCGGGTTGGGCACGACCCACAGGTGCGCGTCGCGGCCGCTGGCGACGAAGCGCTCGACCGCCTCCGGCGCGAAGCGGAACTCCGGTGCCCAGATGTCGCCCGAGACCACCCAGAAGGCCTCGCGCCCGTCCTCGCAGAGCCAGTCCTGCACGGTGGCGATGCCGCCGCCCGTCTCCAGCGCGCCGCCGAAGTCGCGGCCCTCATGCGACCAGCGGATCGACAGCCCGAAGCGGCTGCCGTCGCCGAGCACCTCGGGGAAGCGCTCTTCCAGCCAGGCGGTGTTGATCACCACCTCGCGCACGCCGCCGGCGGCCAGCGCGAGCAGATGCCACTCGATCAGCGGCCGGCCGAAGACCGGCAGCAGCGGCTTCGGGGTGGAGTCGGTCAGCGGGCGCATGCGCTCGCCACGGCCCGCGGCGAGCACGATCGCGCGCGGGGGCAGGGTGGGGCGTTGGGGGGTGTTCACGAGGGTGCAGTGTATTCAGCGCGGGCGGGCGATGGCCCGCCTCGTGTCGGCATGGCGAGCTTCGTGACCTTTGCCGCAAGGTGCGGGGCGCGTGGCCCGTAGACGGTAAATCTGGCAATCGATATGCTTGCTGTCGTCACGACGACGGTGTCAACGTCAAACCCTGCGGCAGGGTTTCGAGTCGATTTTTACGGGGCAGGAACAATGCAGAGGATTAAAAAATTCCTTGTGCGATAACAGCATGTGCGTGTCGCAGGAAGAGGTGAAAGCCTGCAGGCGGCTGGTACGCCAGCAGGGCTTGCGGTCTAAATTGCGTTAGGCCTCTTAAGGAGAGAGTTTTGCTTTTCACAGACGATTTTATCGAGAATCTTCGCGACGACCCGGTACGCGGAACAATCGATCTTTGCGATTTTACGATAAATAAACTTCAATCTGATGACCATGAGGGCTGGACCGAGGGAGATCTCGGTGTACTAATTGAAGCTTACTCGCTCTTGGTTGAATTAATGGATGCCGGCATTCTGCCGATCAAAGTACAGCCGCCGAATGTCGAAAACGGCAGCCCTGATCAATGTCCTAACCTATACTCCTTTGTCAATTTCGTTCGCGATGCGTGCAAAGCCGAAGAGGCAAAGCTGCGTGTCACAGCATTGCGCAGCCGATTCCGCACCTCACTCGGTTCAGGATTTACATATGAATTCTCACAGGGTGATCTGGATCGGGTCCAAGAGCTTGTCAACCAGTTGCGATCGTTAATTTCGGCAGGAACTAACTTAGACAAGGAACACCAGCAACGACTACTTCGGCGACTAGAAAAACTTCAGTCAGAGCTGCATAAAAAGGTATCTGACCTAGATCGCTTCTGGGGCTTAATCGGAGATGCTGGTGTTGTTCTTGGTAAATTAGGAAGTGACGCCAAGCCAATTGTTGATCGAATTAGGGACATTGCGGATATTGTTTGGCAAACGCAGTCACGCGCTGAGGAGCTACCAAGCGGAACGAAACTCCCACAGCTAGAGCATAAACCTACTATCGGTGGCGAAGAGGCCTAACCCATCATTCCGCCGGACCTGCGCGAAAAGCCGCGCAGGTCGGTGAATTCAAACGTTGCGCAAAAAAGGAACGCATGAAAGTAGATGATGTAAAGACCGTATATGAGCTAATGAAAGACGCAACTCATGTACAGATAATTTGGATCGGTTTCCTGGTTGCTCCATTTGCAATAACAGCTTGGTTTGATCTCTTTGAGAAAATTCCATTTCTAAGCGATCATAAACTACTTACATTAATCGCTATATTTATTGCATTTCTCGCAATGCTTATCACTGCAGTTGTATTTGACTCAAGAGAAAAAAATAAAAAGCTGCTTTTGGCAAAAATAACTACTTACATGGCTGCGCATAATTATCGGGTTGTTGGGTTTTAAGTAATTCGCAGCCAGCTAAATATTCATGCCTCCGATATTGAGCTTGTTGCCTTAATAAATGCATTCCCTGAAATACTGCGCTTGGCAAAAACAAAAAAACAAAATAATGATGGCAGCTATGTCGCCGGCGCCAACGAAAACGAAGTAACCGAAAATGCATTTGGAATAACGCGGAGCATATTAAGGGGAGCCTCTCGAAACCGGCCCTGACCGCCCCTTGAGCCGCGCGCTGCGTCAAGATGCCGCCTCATGATCACGCCCCGCATCAAGCCATTGGCGCGGACAAGCCGGGACCCCCCCACGTCAGAATAGTTGCCGCGTCGATAGAACCCGAAGAGGGGGCGAAGACGAGGAGAAGACGTGGCTCGATACGGCAAGGAATACAAGGACCGGGTGGTGGCGAGGCTGCTGCCACCGGAGAGTGCCCCGGTGGAGCGGGTATCCGCAGAAGTGGGCGTGAGCACTTCAACGCTGGAGCGGTGGCTGGCCGACGCGCTGGAATCGGCGAGCGGCGGAGAGCCGCGCCGGGTGTGGACGGCTGCAGCGCGACTGCAGGCGGTGATTGCAACGGCATCGCTGGACGAGACGGCGAAGTCGGCGTGGTGCCGCGAGCAGGGGGTGTATCCGCAGGAGCTGACGCAGTGG
>NZ_FTMZ01000032.1 GCF_900156335.1 Sphaerotilus natans | reverse complement strand
GGGCGCATCGACATGGCGGTGCTGCACGCCGGGCGGGTGTTCCTGTTCGAGTTCAAGGTCGTCGACCGCCAGGCGACGGGCGAGGCGCTGCGGCAGATCAAGGAGCGTGGCTACGCGGACAAGTACCGCGCCCGCGGCGAGCCGATCCACCTGGTAGGTATCGAATTCGGGCGGGCCGAGCGCAACGTCGTCGGCTTCGAGGTGGAGACGATCTCGGCCGCCTGAGGGGCGATGCAGGCCGCTTCATCCCTGCGGATTCAGGTGAGGTGCGGGGAAGGGTCGGTGACGGGGCGTGGCCTGCGCAAGTGCTTGATCAGACGTGTTTTTTGGTCCAGCCGGTCTCGATGGATCCGGTTTTATCTCAAAAAACACTGTCCATGATAATGAAACTTATCATGATCATGACTTCATCAAATCATCGAAAGATGACCCCCTCGGCATTGGGCTCAGGGCGATGGCCGCCAGCGACGGCGCACCATGGAAAACGCACGGCGCGGCCCCGATCAACGTGATAAGCCCTCTGTCCGACGTGCGTCAGGCATAGGTTTCGTCGGCCGTTTCTGATAGATCTGGCAGATCCTGAACAGGTCCGCTGCCCATGCCCGACATCACCGACTCGCCCCCGCCTGCCGTCGCCCGCGACATCGCCGCCTTGTGCGCCCATCTCGACCAGCGCGTGCCCAAGCGCCTGCCCGGCCAGAACCTGCTGATCGCCACCTGGAACCTGCGCGCCTTCGCCTCCCTGACCCGCGAATGGACCGCCCCCGCCAAGGCTTCCCCGAAACGCGACCTGCGCGCCCTGCTGGCCATCGGCGAGATCATCCGCCGCTTCGACGTGATCGCCCTCCAGGAGGTCAAGGGTGACCTGCGCGCGCTGCGCGATCTGCTGCGCTGGCTCGGCGATGACTGGGCCTTCCTGATGACCGACGTCACCCAGGGCGCCTCGGGTAATGACGAGCGCATGGCCTTCCTCTACGACACCACCCGCCTCAAGCCCTCCGGCCTGGCCTGCGAGCTGGTCGTGCCCCAGGAGTGGCTCCAGCAGGTCGGCCCCGATGCCCTCCAGCGCCAGTTCGCCCGCACGCCCTACGCCGTCAGCTTTCGCGCCGGCGCCACCACCTTCATCCTCGTGACCCTGCATGTGCTGTATGGCAGCTCCAGCACCGAGCGCATCCCCGAGCTCAAGGCCATCGCCCGCTGGATGCGCGACTGGGCCGACCAGACCAGCGACTGGTCGCAGAACCTCATCGTCCTGGGCGACTTCAACATCGATCGCCAGGGCGATCAGCTCTGGCAGGCCTTCACCTCCACCGGCCTGACGGTGCCGGATGCACTCAACAAGGTGCCTCGCACTCTCTTTTCCAACCCCGACAAGCCCGACCAGGGCGCTTTCTACGACCAGATCGCCTGGTTCAAGGACAGCACAGGCCAGCAGCAGATGCACGCACGCCTGCGCCAGGCCGGTCACATCGACTTCACGCCCTTCCTCTATTCCGACCAGAAGATGACCCGGCTGGCGCTCTCCCACCGCGTCTCGGATCACTTTCCTCTCTGGGCCGAGTTCGCACTCTGAGTGCGCCTGCGGGCCGTTTCTCCGCGACCTTATTTGAAAAATAAAATCATCACGGTTATCGTCGCGGAACGACACCGGCATGCTCACGACCTCCGACCACGACCTGTTCCGCCACCTTGGCGCCGACAAGGCTGACCTCTACCGGCGCATCCTGGCCGTGTTCGCCGCCGCCTTGCGCCAGTACCAGCTCCAGCTGCGCCCGGACGAGGTGCTTGCGCAAGGTGAATGGGCTGCGGGGGCGGTGCCGCGCATCGAGGACATCCAGGCGGCGCTGACACAACTGTCGGCCTGGGGAAACCTGGAAGCGCAGCCCGACATGGCCCGCGTGTCCAGCCTGAACGATTACTACCGGGCCCGTTTTCTCTACCGCCTGTCGGCGGGCGGTGAGGCGGTCGAGGCCGCGCTGGACGTGTTCGCTGCCAGCCTGCAGCGCCGGGCGGAGCTGCAGACGGTCGCACTCGAAGACATCACGATGCGGCTGCAGGCGCTGTGCCGGCTCGCGGCCGAAGGACGTGAAGGGGCGGTCCTTGATGCCGCCAAGGTCCACGAGACCCTGCGTGACCTCGCACAGCGTTTCGAGGAGATGACCCGCAACGCGCAGCACTTCATGGCCGGCGTGGCCCGTCAGCTCGACCTGCGCCAGGCGGACGCCACCGCAGTGGTGCAATACAAGCGGCGTCTGATCGACTACCTGGAGCGCTTTCTGGGCGACCTGGTACGGCGCTCGGGCACGATCGCCGCCCACCTGAGTGCGCTGGAGTCGGACATCGATTCGCTGCTGCACGCCGTGGCCACGCGCGAAGCCCGTGACGCCGCGCCCGACGCCACGACCGATCTGGCTGCCGATCGGCTTGCACGTCACCAGGTCTGGCAAGGCCGCTGGCGGGGTCTGCGGAGCTGGTTCCTGCGCCAGGGTGACACGCCGCCTCAGGCGGAACTGCTGCGCGCCCGGGCCCGGTCGGCGATCCCGCAGCTGCTCGGCGCCATCGCTGCCCTCAACGAGCGCCGCAGCGGGCGCAGCGACCGCGCCGCCGACTTCCGCCTGCTGGCCGGCTGGTTCGCCGATTGCGAAGACGACGCCCAGAGCCACCGGCTGGCCCGTGCCGCCTTCGCGCTGCACCCTGCGCGGCATCTGGCGATGACGGTGTCGTTCGATGCGCCGCTGCCCGCCAGCACGCCGTGGCACCAGGCCCCGCCACTGGCCATCCAGCCGCGCCTGCGCGAACTCGGCGAAGCCGCGCCGCGCGGGGTCGCCCCGCCTGTGCACGACCGCGTCGCCGCCCGTGAGCACATCGCCCGGCAACTGGCGGAGGAATCCCGGCAGATCGAAGCGGCCCGCCAGCGCCTGGCCACCGGCCAGGTGCTGCGGCTGTCCGAGCTGTCGGCCGAGCGTCCGCTGGAGGGCGAATCGCTCGACCTGCTGCTGAGCCTGCTCGGTGAAGCCCTGGCGGAGCAGGCCGACCCCGACCAGCCCGTCGAGCGCCTGAGCGGCGACGGCCTGATGCGCATCCGCCTGGAGCCCCTCGCTGCCGACAGCCATGCCGAGATCGTGTCGGCCCGCGGCGTGCTCGGCGGCCGGGACCATCTCGTCACCATCACCCCGGCATGACCCCTCCCCAACGGGCCCATCCCCCCGCGAACGCCCGCCGCCCGGACAGCCTCGCCATCGGGCAGTGGCAGCAGCAGCAACAGCGTGAAGCCTTGCGCACCGCGTTGCGGGCGCTGCTGATGACCCCGCTGATGCCCGCCAGCCACGCCGACTTCGCGGTGGTGCGCCAGCATGCGCAGGCCCTGCGCGAGTGGTTTGCCCGGGAAGCGGGCTGGACGCTGCAGGTCGAGCGCGACGGCGCGCGGCTGTACAAGCGCATGGCCGACACGGGCGACGCCACCCGCGGCCTGCCCGGCTACGACCGCCGCCGCTATGCGTTGCTGTGCCTGGCCTGCGCGGTGCTGGAGCGGGCGGAGCCGCAGATCTCGCTGCGTCAGCTCGGCGAGCGCCTGCTGACGCTGGCCGCCGAGCCGGCGCTGGCCGAGCGCGGCTGGGGGTTCACCCTCGGCACGGCGGGCGAGCGGCGCGAGCTGGTGGCCGTGTGCCGCACCCTGCTCGGGCTGGGCGTGCTGGTGCAGGTGGCCGGCGACGAAGACGGGTTTGTGCGCCATGCCGATCCGACCGACGCCGCCGCAGCAGCCCAGCACGATGTCCTCTACGACGTGCAGCGCCGTGCCCTGGGCGGGGTGTTCGCCGCCGTGCGCGGGCCGTCCACCTGGCCCGCCGGCGAGGCCCCCGACACGCTGGAGGCTCGGCTGCAGGCCCTTGGCGCCGACGTGGTGGCCGGCGGCACCCTCGACAGCGACGAAGCCCGCCGCACCGCCGGGCGCCATCACCTGGCGCGCCGCCTGCTCGACGACCCGGTCGTCTACTTCGACACGCTCGACCCCGACCTGCGCGCCTATGCGGTGCAGCAGCGCGGCCCGATGGCGGCCCGCCTTTCGGAGGCCACGGGCCTGCAGCCCGAGCAGCGGGCCGAAGGGATTGCGCTGGTGGACGAGGACGGCCGCCTCACCGACACCGTGCTGCCCGGCGAAGGCACCGATGCCCACGTCGCCTTGCTGGTGGCGGGTCATCTGGCGTCTCGCGAAGGGGTCCATCGTGACGAGGTGATCGACTTCGTGCGCGGCTGCATGGCCCAGCACGGCCGCTTCTGGCGCAAGTCGGCCCGCGAGCCCGAGGCCGCGCCGGAGCTCGCCGCGCTGGCGCTCGACCGGCTGGAGCGGTTGCACCTGATCACCCGTACCGGCGAGTGGCTGCATCCGCGCCCGGCACTGTCCCGTTTCGCCCCCCCGCTGGCCACCGCGCCGTCCCGTCCGACAGGGACCGACCTGTTCGCCTCGCCGCACACGACATGATGGACTGCCTGTTCGACAGCCCCGCCCCCGCCCGTCCCGCCTTGCCCGAGCCACGGCGCACACGCTGGCAGCCCCTGCGGCTCGGGCTGGTCGAGCTGTTCCGCTACGACAGCGAGGAGTTCTGGTTCCGGGACGGCCACCTGCTGCTGCGGGGCAACAACGGCACCGGCAAGTCCAAGGTGCTGTCGCTGGTGCTGCCCTTCCTGCTGGACGCCCAGATCAAGTCCTCGCGCATCGAGCCCGACGGCGATCCGGGCAAGAAGATGGCGTGGAACCTGCTGCTGGGCACCTACCCGCGCCGCACCGGCTACACCTGGATCGAGTTCGGCCGCCGCGACGCCGACGGCACGCCGCACTACCTGACGCTGGGCGCCGGGCTGCACGCCGTGGATGGCCGCGCCCAGGTCGAGAGCTGGTTCTTCCTGCTCGAAGCGGCGCGCGAGCGCCCCGCTCCGCGCGTCGGTCAGGACCTCTGGCTGGTGAACGCCCGCCGGCAGGTGCTCGCCCGCGACAAGCTGCGCGAGGCCATCGACGGTCGCGGCCAGGTGTTCGAGACCGCGCAGGCCTACCGGCTCGCCGTCGATCAGCGCCTGTTCGGCCTGGACACCGAGCGCTACGGTGCGCTGATGGACACGCTGATCCAGTTGCGCCAGCCCCAGTTGTCCAGAAAGCCGGACGAGGGGGCGCTGTCGAACGCGCTGACCGAAGCCTTGCCGCCCTTGTCGCCCGACCTGCTCGGCGACGTGGCCGAAGCGCTGCAGCGGCTGGAAGAAGATCGCCTGGAACTGGAGGGCCACGAGGCGCTGGAGCGAGCCGTGCGCCAGTTCCAGCGCCGCTACGGCCAGTACGCCGCCACCCTCAGCCGACGCCAGGCCCGGCTGCCGCGGCAGGCGCAGACCGAGTTCGATCAGGCCAGCCGCGCCAGCACCGAAGCCCGCGAGCGCCTGCAGACGGCCCGGCAGCAAGAAGCAGCCGCGGAGGCGGCCTTCGAGCAGACCGAGCTGTCGGTGCATGCCTGCCGGGCGCGGCTGGACACCCTGCGGGCCGACCCGACCCTGCAGGACGCCAACCGGCTGGCCATCGCCGAGCGTGAAGCCCGGGCCCGCGAGCGGGCCGCGCAGGACACCCAGCGCGCCCTGGAGGCCCTCGAACACCGCATGATCCAGGAGGCCAGCGAGACCGAGCGGCTGGCCGGACAGCTGAACGCCCTGCGCCAGGCGTGCGACCAAGCGCGCCGCGAGGCCCTGCATCAGGCGTCTGGGCTGGGCCTGGACGCCGAACACGCCGCTCACCCGCTGTTCATCCTCGACGACGAGGCGCTGGCCACGCTGGCCGCCCCGGCATTCGACGCGGCGTGCGAGCAGCTGCACCAGAGCGTGGCTAACCGCCGTGAAGCCATCGCGCGGTTGATGCAGCACCACGAAGTCCTTCGACAGGCGCAGTGGCAGCAGCAGGAACACCAGCGCCGCCGTGACGAGAGCCAGGCCGAGGCCGACGAGGCGATCGAACGGGCCGCCCGTGCCGACGCGGCGGTCGAGCAGCAGGCGCAGCACCTGACCGAGGCCTGGCACGAGCACCTGCACGGGTTGCAAGCCCTCCCGCTGTCGCCAGACGAGCGCACGAGCGCCTTGACCGCGCTGGCCGACTGGGTGCGCGATCCCCAGGCGCTGGCCCCACCTCGCCGGGCTCTTGAGGACGCGCGTCAGCGGGCGTTGCAGGCGTTGATCGCACAGCAAGCCGCCCTGGACCAGACCGCACGCACCCTGGCCGAGACACGCGACCGGCTCGACCAGGAGCGCCAACGCCTGGCGTCGGGGGAAGAGGTCACACCGCTGGCCCCGGCCTGGCGCGATCCTGCCAGCCGCAGGGACCGCCCGGGGGCGCCGCTGTGGCAGTTGATCGAGTTCAACGACCCCGTGCCCGATGACGCCCGCGCCGGCCTCGAAGCCGCGCTGGAAGCCAGTGGCCTGCTCGACGCCTGGGTCTCGCCCGACGGACAGCTGCAGCACGACCCCCGGCACGACGGCGCGCCTTGGCAGGACACGCAGGTGCGGGTCATGGCGGACGCACCGATGGTGCCGCGCGCGCAGTCATTAGCGGGCTGGGTTCGCGTGGCGCAGGTCGGCGCTGTTGAACCGCCAGTGGCCGCCGCGGTGGTGGAGCGGATCCTCGGCGGCATCGCCTGCGGTGGGGACGATCCGGGGAACGCGGTGGCCTGGGTGTCGCCGCAGGGGTGTTTCAGGCTGGGCGCGCTGGTGGGGGCGCACACCAAGGCCGCCGCCTGCCACCTCGGCTTCGCCGCACGCCTGGCCGCGCGTCAACGCCGTTTGGCCGAGATTGCGGCCGAGCAGCACCAACTGGCCGTGCAGCAGCAGGCCCACGCGCAGCACGTGCAGCAACTGGCCGTGCACCGGGCTCGGGCCGACGGCGAGTGGCGCAGTGCGCCCGCCGACGATGCGCTGCGCCAGGCCCATCTGGAGGCCCAGGCGAGTTCCCGCACCCTGGCGGCGGCTCGCACGCGCCTGCAGGCCGCCGAAGACCGGTGCCGCGCGGCCCGTCAGCAGGTGGACGCGGCCCGACAGGTCTTGCACGACGACGCCACGGACCTGCGGCTGCCCGAGCGCGCCGAGGCCCTCGCCGCCCTGCGCGAGCCGCTGGAGCAGCTCGCCCGGGCGCAGGGTGCGCTGGTGCGCGCACTGCAGGCGGCGCGCCTGCTGCATCCCGAACACCAGCGTCAACAGGCCCGGCAGGCGCGCACCGCCCAGGACCGCGCCGAGCGCCAGACCCAGTGGGACCTGCAGCGGCAGGAGGCCGAGGAAGCCCGTGCGCGCTGGGAGACCTTGCGCGACGCCGTCGGCGCCGAGGTGGACGCCCTGCAGCGCCAGATCGCCCAGGCCGAGCAGCAGGTGCAGGCCCAGGAGCGGGCCCTGCGCGAGGCCAGCCAGTCCCGTCAGCAGGCGGGCGAGGCGCGGGCCGTCGCCGACGCTCGGGCCGAGACCACCGCGCAGGCGTTCGCGCGCAGCACGCAGGCCCGCGCGGCCGCGGTCGCCCAGTTCCAGCGCTTTGCGGACACGGGCCTGCTGGCCGTGGCCCTGCCGGCGCTCCCGCAGCCGGAGGGCCGACAGCCCTGGACCATCGATCCAGCCCTGACGCTGGCCCGCTCGGCCGAGCGTGACCTGAGCGAGGTCCGCGACGACGACGAGACACGTGACCGCCTGCAGCGCCAGATCTCGCAGGATCTGACCGAGCTGCAGGGCGCGCTGACCGCCCTCGGCCACCGGGCGCAGGCTGAATCGAGCGACTTCGGGCTGGTCGTCAGCGTGCTCTACCAGAACCGCGCCGAGCGGCCCGACCAGCTCGCCGCCCGGCTGGCCGACGAGATCGCGCAGCGCCGCGAGCTGCTGACGGCCAACGAGCGCGAGGTGCTCGAAAACCACCTGCAGGCCGAGATCGCCGCCGAGGTGCAGAAGCTGCTGAAGGCCGCCGACCGCCAGGTGGAGGCCATCAACGCCGAGCTGCACAAGCGCCCGACCTCGACCGGCGTGCGCTACCGGCTGCGCTGGGAGCCGCTGGTCGAGGGCAGCGAAGGCGCACCGGTCGGGCTGGAGACGGCGCGGCGCCACCTGCTGCACACCAACGCCGACCTGTGGTCCGCGGCCGACCGGCGCGTCATCGGCACGATGCTGCAGCAGCGCATCCTGGCCGAGCGGGCGCGTGCGGAGGCCGCGGGCACCGGCAGCCTGCGCGAGCAGCTGGCCCGTGCGCTCGACTACCGCCGCTGGCATGTCTTTCGGGTGCAGCGCTGGCAGGACGGCCAGTGGCGCAAGCTCAGCGGACCGGCCTCCAGCGGCGAGCGGGCGCTGGGTCTGACGGTGCCGCTGTTCGCGGCGGTGGCGAGCTTCTACGGCAGCGGCCCGCAGGCGCGTGCGCCCCGCCTGGTGCTGCTCGACGAGGCGTTCGCCGGGATCGACGATGCCGCTCGGGCGCACTGCATGGCCCTGATCCACGAGTTCGACCTCGACTTCGTCATCACCAGCGAACGCGAGTGGGCCTGCTACGCCGAGCTGCCCGGCGTGTCGATCTGCCAGTTGCTGCGTCGCGAAGGGGTGGACGCGGTGCTGGTGTCGCGCTGGAGCTGGGATGGTCGCGCCCGGCGCCGCGAGGACGATCCCGACCGACGCTTCGAGCCGGCCGAGGCATGAGCGCGGACCGGGAGCGGCTGCGCCGGGTGCTGGGCGGCGAGGCGGGATCCGGGCTGCGGCAGCGGCTGCGCCAGCGTTTCGAGCGCAGTCCGGCCGACGCCCCGCCGACGCGGATGCGATTGACCGCCTTGGCGCCGCATGAGCACGAGGTGCTGGTCGGGCTGCTCGGGCAGGCCGCCCGGCACAGCGGGGCGCTGCAGATCGATGTGCTCCGCATCGACGAGGCGCTTCGGCGTGCCGGGCTGGCCGCTTCGCTGCGCGACGCGCTGGAGCAGCTCGACGGGCCGATCGTGGACCGCGCCGCCGAGCAGGCCGACCTCCAGGACCGCTGGAACGGCGTCGTCTCCGGGGTCGCGCCTGGCACCGGGCTGCACCGGCTGCTCCAGCGACCGGAGGGCCGGGGGCTGCTCAAGCGTCTTGCGGGCGCGCAGCCGCAGCGCGCCGAGCGCTTGCTGCAACAGGCCCAGGCCGTGCTGGCGCGTCTGCCCGCGCAGGGCCTGACCCGCGCCCAGCTCGCCGCCGAGACGCTGGGTGATGCCCATGCGCTCGATGACGGACAGCCGCTGGCCACGCTCGTGCTCGCGGGTGCGCCGGAGGCGGAAGACGATCCGGACCACGAAAGCCGGCGGGCACGCTGGGCGCGGTGGGGCGTGCTGGTCAATGAGCTGGCCCGGCCGGTGCTGCACCTGAACCTGCCGACGGCTGTGGCGCCTGACGCCGGGCCCTGCCCCGGCGAGCCCGCCTACACCTCGCTGCGGCAACTGCTGCGGGCGGCACCCGTCTGGGCGGTCGAGCAACGGACGGTATTCGTCTGCGAGAACCCGAATGTCGTGGCCATCGCGGCCGATCGGCTCGGGCGCGACTGCGCGCCGCTGGTCTGCACCGACGGCATGCCCGCGGCCGCGCAACGGGTGCTGCTGAACCAGCTGCGCGACGCCGGCGCATGTCTGCGCTATCACGGCGATTTTGACTGGGCCGGCTTGCGCATCGCTCGGCAGGTGCTGCAGGGACAGGGGGCCGAGCCCTGGCGCTTCGGTTGCGCTGACTATCTGGCCGCCGTGCAGACGCTGCCGCCCCTGGCCCGCGACCACGCGCTCGGGCTGGACGTGGCCGAGGCGCCGTGGGACGAAGCGCTCGCGGCAGCGATGCGGGAACAGGGCTGTGCGGTGGCCGAGGAGGCGGTCGTGGATCTGTTGCTGGACGATCTGCGCGAGGCTGCCTGAATGTCAAGTCCCGCCAGCTCATAAACGCGCTTGCGGAACAGTTCGGGTCGCTGGGCTTGCCACTGCTTGAGCGCCTGGACGGGCGAGCTTACGCTGCGAGGTGTGATCGAATCGCTCCGACATGAGGCCGCCGCATGAGTCAGATCCATCCACAAGCCAGGACCACGCCGCGCACGCGCGCCGAGATCAAGGCCTCGGCGTCGCCGCTGGGCGAACTGGCCGAGCGCTACAACATCACGAAGGCGACCGCACGCAAGTGGAGGTCGCGGGAATCGACCGAGGACCGCTCGCATCGCCCGCACCGGCTGTGCACCACGCTGACGCCGGCCCAGGAGGCGCTCGTGGTCGAGCTGCGCCGCCTGCTGTTGCTGCCGCTCGATGACCTGCTGGTGGTCACTCGGGAGTTCATCAACCCGGCGGTTTCTCGCTCTGGCCTGGACCGCTGTCTGCAGCGCCACGGCGTGGCGCAGCCTGCGCGAACTGCAGGCCGAGGCGGCCGGGGAGACGCAAGCTCCGCCCAAGTCGTTCAAGGACTATGTGCCCGGCTTCGTCCATGTGGACATCAAGTACCTGCCGCAGATGCCCGACGAGACGGCCCGGCGCTACTTGACACTTACGTGGGGGTCATGGTGCCTACTCGTGGGTTTGTGCAACAGAGCCCTGCAGCGACGCAATGAGCAAGACTATTTGCTGGCGACGGCATGGAAGACACGGGTATCACTGCCCTGATCAAGCAGATAGTCGATCCCACCTGTGAGGAAGTAGCGATGAACAGTCCCGCAGCCGCTATCGTCAACTGCATCAAAGGTCAGTTCTCGATCGTGGAAAGTGCGGTTGCGCCCTAGTTCCTTCACAAAAGCCTCGCCCTTCGCAAGTCCAGCCTCATCCAGAACTCGCTCGACTTGATATGCTACCTCTAGGCGATTCGCAACGTAGTCTGTACCGTCGCGCTGGCGCTCCTTGACTTCAGAGCAGTAGACATCCGCCCGCTCAATCTCCGCGACGTGGCTTTTCAGGAACGCCAAGAGCTGCTTCAGTCGTTGGCGATTGCGCTCCGTGCCACAGTAGGGGTCGCGAATGACCAGGCTCTTGACGTGCTGCCCCTTGATGGCTGCGAAGACCTCTGCCAACTGGCGCGGAGCGCCAACGGCGAACTCCCATATGCCCATCTTCTGTCCTTCCGCGAAGTGCTCGGGAGAGTAGAGTGCTGCTGCAGAAGCAGCCGTCTCTACTAACACCCGTGTGCCGGCATCCATCGCGCCAAGTTCAGCTGGTGCAGAAACGATGCCGTCGAGCAGTGCTGGCACAGGAAAGGCCTGCCTAAGAAGCATCGCACCGTCTTCAAGCGAGGCGAAGACTCGCGGAAGCTGACCGGCAATTCGCCCCTCAAGCTCTTGCAGTGCATGGACGCGAAGCTTCCCGGCTTGCATCCAAGGATACAGGTGCCGGTAAAGCATCAGCGTCTGGTAGTCCGCTGGATGCTGAACGAGCTTGTTAGCTACGTACAGACGCACCTCCTTGCCCGATTGGAGCCAAGTCAACAGCTGGTTCAGCTCCGCCTCGCGGTAGCCAGACGCGCCACAGAGTGAGGTCGCGATGATGGAGATCGACGAAGAGGTGGCTAGCCGCTCAGCGAGTCCGCTCAAACTAGGCTTAGGCCAAGGGACGTAGTTGCCTGGCCCCTCAACAGTGGAGCGCCCGTCAAGCAGAGCCTTGAGCCATGCCATGGCCTCCTTTCGCCGAAAGCTGTCCCAGTGCCGTTGGTTGCCGTAGTCACACAGGCAGGCCCTGCAGGCAGACTCACAGTCTTGGGGGCACTCAAGGCGGCGCAGGGCGCCGCCCATCAGCTCGCGGAAGCTGAACTGAGGGGACCCCAATCTGGCGCTGTATCCAGCCCCGCCAGGCACGCCGTCGTAGAGCACGATCTCGGCGATGCAGCCAGCGTTGGCGTACAAGCGATAAGTCGATCGCAGTTCCCCCGGATAGAGGTGAAGCATGTCCGAAGCCGCCAAGCGGCAAGCCTCCGCGACAGTGCGGGCCACATGCTCCTGGAAGCGCCTTTCGTCCGCGTCATCTTCCGGAGCCTCGGGCAGCGGCGCAAGCAACCTCAGTAGCCGGACGTCGGTATTGAACAGATGCGCAAAGTCAACGCCCATCTTCGGCATCACGTCGGACTTGCACGTTGAGCCGGTGCTCGGGTCCTTGTGCACGAACCTCCGAGTTGCAGCCCCGGCCGCAGCAGCCCCCTTCTTCGCACCCTCCTTGGTCTTCTTGGGTTTCGAGGCCGGCTGGCAGTAGTTGCAGAACAGACACCTGTAGTACCCCTCCCCGTACGCCCCACGGTTGGTCACGAAAAGGCTGCCGCGAAGCTCGTTGTCCTCTGAACCTCGCGCCAACAAGAGCGCCGTATTCAGAAACGGCAGTTCTGTCTCTTGAAAGTTCTCGGGCCTCGGCGTAGCAATCAGCCTGGCCTCATCGGCAGGTTTGACCCGGCGCCGGGCCGTCCCAGGGTCCTTGCCCTTGCTGTCGGCCATGCTGGTCACGAAGCCCTTGGGCTCCAGGAACATGCGCTTGCGGCGGGATGGCTCGGCGTAACCACAGTTGCTACAGCCATCAGGGAGGTCCTGATGAGAATCAGCCACGTCGACGTGAAAGCATTCCGGGCACGCGGCGTACCACCGGGTTGGCATGAACGCCTTGGGGTAGCTGGCAAGGCCTGAGCTCTCCCAGATTCGACCGTTGGCCACCACCTCCGCGCCTGGTGCGTACTCGCTGATGCCAAGACTGGCATCACGGTTCAGTGAGACGTCCGCCTGGTTCTGGTAGCGGTTGAAGGTGCTCCCGTCCTGCACTTCCAACGTCAGCGAGTGCACGGGGAAACTGTAGGTCGGGATGAGGCCCCGGCGGGACAGCTCATTGACCAAGAACTGGTCCATGTACTGCTTAAGCTGCTCCTTCCAGTAGAGCGCATTCTTGAGATCGTCGCTCTCTGCAGCTGCCGTCTTCTTGGCAACGTAGGACTTGCACCGCTCGGAAACGTCTTCGGCGAACTCTTTCAACCGTCCAACGATGGCACTCCGCAGGTAAGCCCCACGGCACACGATAGAGCGCAAGTCGGGCGGTAGCTTGTCTCCGAGAGACTCCGCCTCGGCGAATGCTTTTGTGCCTGAATCGCCTTCGACCCATGAATTCAGCTTGTCGTAGAAGTCCTCCTTGGCCTTGTCATGCAGCACGTCACCGAACAGATGCTTCAGAGACGGAGCATTCACATCCGCCTTGCTCAGCGCGTAGCGAAGGAAGATAGACAGCACCACGGAGATCTGATGCCGCAGGAACAGTTCCGCGTTACCGAGATTGATGAAAGGGGTCGTTGGAGATGAGACCAGGTAGTCCTTGAGCTCGCGGAAAACAATCTGGTCGTAGTTCGTGTTTCTCGCGACCGTGACACAGAACGGAGCCGCCTGTGCGCGCCGGCCAGCTCGCCCAGTTCGCTGCTGGTAGTTGGCGATGCCTGGCGGCACGTTCAGGTTCACCACAGCCTCCAGGTCACCAAGATCGACCCCCATCTCCATGGTGGTCGTGCAGCTCAGCAAGTTAATGCGCCGTTCAGCAAACTTGCGCTCGATTTCCTCGCGGAGCTCAGTCGACAGGGAGGCCGTGTGCTCACGGGCGCGCAGGGTCAGGTGGTTGGTCTCCTCGTAGGAGGCCAGGTAGTGGTTCTCGCGGTGAAGTCTCGAGCGCTCTTCGACATCCAACATCAGGACGTCACCCCGGCATCCAAACGCCGTGCACTTGTCTGCAACGACGTGTCTTTGCAGGAGACCACAGCTCTTGCACTGGTAGAGGGGCACATTGAGTCCGCTTCGGACACGGATGAGTTCGCCATCCATCCCGAAGCCAGGCGGGAACTTCTTCAAGATAGTCGCGGGCGGTTTGGTCATTGCGCCCCAGAAATTCCGCAAGAAGTCCGCCGCTTCCGACTTGCTGAGATCGAGTTGCTCCACCAAGTACCAGGAGCGGCGGTTGTGGCGGTTCACCTGCTGGCTGGGAAGCCACTTAAAGCGGACACCGGTGTCACCTGTCTCGATATCGAAGGTTCGATGCTGGTTGTAGTCGCCCCAGACTGCTTGGTCGTTCATGGCCAGACCGGACAGGCTCTCCAGCGCACGCTCACGGCGTACGGTCTCCAGAAGGATGTGGCACAACGACTCAAGTGCAGCCGGGTCGCTTGGCAACTGCTTCGGCCAGAAGTTCTTGACCTGCTGGTACAGCGCCTTCAACCTGGCCTCGTCATAGGTGACGAACGCGACCCCCAGGCTCTCCAAGGAGTTTCGGCGGCCTCCAGGCGTGCAGAACTCGTACCCTAGAGCACCGAGCAGCAGCCGCGAAACAACCTGCTTGTCCTCCTGCTTGCCAGCCTCGTTGTGCGGTTGACCGCCGTTGCGTCGCCAGTTCTCGAACACACGCTCTGCAAGCTGGGGCATGCCCATCGGAGCCGTTGAATCCGCAAGCACCGCGCGGACAGCGGCTCGCAGAGCCACGTTCGCGGATGTGCGCTCGAAGTACGGGGCGAAGAACGCGGCGTCCTGACGGTTGTCTGAGAAGGTCAGCAGGTTGCGACCGAACGATGGCCGCGGGTCGGAGTGGTCGATGACACCTGGGGGCAGGGCTTCCAGGACTCGCTGTGCAACCACGGCACCGAGCGCCTCATTGCCAGGGTGCATCCTGGTCACTACCTCGGCATCAGCGCCAGTGGATCGACCACCACAGGCTGGACAACGCTTGACATAGCGTGCCCGCTCGACGTCGTCTTGCTCCGTGTGCACCGGGTACAGCGGAACAGCATCATCCGCAGCAACTATCGCTCCGGTCTTCAGTTGTACGAAGATGCGTTCGTGTGCCGACACTGGGACCTGCCCGTCGCGGCTCTCGTCCTCCTCGTCCTCAGTTCCCGTGAAAGGAGCGCCGAGCCAGAAGACAACCCGCTCGGCGCCGTTCTCGCCCGTATCGGGCCGGTGTGGGTGAACATGCAACTTGTCTTTCCATCCCTCCAGGAATGGCTGTCCGCACTTGCGACAGGTCAACAGCGGGTAGTAATGTCCCGCGTCGTCCTTGAAGCTCCGGCCCACTTTGGCCTTCGCCCATCCTTCGTCGCTGGTGTCTGGCCTGACCACAACGCCTTCGATGCTGTTCACAGCCAGGTGGTATCGGCCGGGGAGCAAAGGGAAGTCTCCCTGACCTCGACGGGCGACCATGCCGCACTGAATCACAACGCTCAATGCGTTCTGTGCTTCCTGGGGCTCAAGGTCGTACGTGTCGAAGACCTGCTGAGCCAGGTGAGCGTAGCCCACCACGCGGCCACCTCCGAGTGCCTCGGCTACTCGACGCACCTGAACGCTGCGCGCAAACGTTTCAACCAAGGCCTCGCCCGCGGGGCCGTCCGGATTACCCTTCGCAACGAGGGCAGTCGGTAGGTCGTCCTGGAATTGGACATAGCGATTCCAGCAGTCGACCGTCTGCTCGTTGCGGTCAAGCTGGAGAAACTCACGGAGCACTTCGCCGAGCATCACCCACTGACGCGGGCCCATTGAGAAATCGGTGTCGACAGGATGCGCCAACGCCGCGTGGGGAATCCGCTTGCCCCGAATGACTCGATTGACCGGCTCCCCAAGAAGATCTGTGGCGAACTTCTTCAGTTCCTCGTCGGCGGTCTCTGACTCAGACAGGCTCGCACTGGTTCCAAAAACGCGGATTCCCTTATCAGCACCGAGGCGGGTCTTCAACTTGCGCAGAAGGAATGCAACCTCAGTCGCCTGCGCCCCGTGGTACGTGTGGATCTCGTCGAGAACGATGAATCGCAGCGAGTTCGTCGCAAACAAACCAGCGTTGCGCGGAAGCAGGAGCATGTGCTCGAGCATCGCGTAGTTGGTGATCAGCACCTTCGGCGGGTCGGCCAGCATCTCATCGCGAGTCAGCAGCCAGTTCTTCGGGATGGTGGAAGGATTACCCAGGGCCTCCATCAGCTTCGGGTTGTTCCAGATTCGGGCCTCTTCCTCGTCGCGCTTGGCCGTTGACTTCACTTGCCCGGTGTAGCGCCCGAAAGTAATGCCGTAGTCCTTCAGGTACCGAGCGAACAGCGGCGCAACGCGGTAGTAAAGCTGGTCGTTCGCCAGCGCGTTCATTGGGTAGACCAGCAGGGCACGGACACCTGGCCGCTTGGGGTCCGGATCCGAGAGCAGGTCATGAGCGATGGGATACAGGAAGGTTTCGGTCTTGCCGCTACCTGTACCCGTTGCGGTCAGGAAGCTGTCCTGGTCAATGATGGCGTGACGAAGGGCCTGCTCCTGATGAAGATGCAGTGGCCGGTTGGCTGTCGGCAACAAGCCCAGTCCGTCGTGCAGGAATCCTCCAGCCTTCTTGAGCAGTCCAGCGAGGGGCTTGCCCTTCTCGAAGTCAGGAAGCGCCTCAACATAGGGTCCTTGGACCAGCTGCTCCTGCTCGAGCAGTAGGCGGAACTCCCGACCAAGCTTGGAGTATCGGCGCGAGATCGGCAGCGTGGTCGCGATGTACCGAGCGAGAACCTTCTTAAGGTCTTGGGAGAAAGAGATCGGATTCGTGTCAGACATGCTGGACAACCGGGTCAAGTTCAACGGTCTGAACCAACTCCCACAGGAGTAGGTAGAAGGCGAACGTCGCTGGAGCTACCTGGAGGTAGTAGGCGATGCAGTCCGCGATGGTTCCTCCAGGGACTTCAACCTGCTTGCGCAGATTGCCAAGCAGGCTATGGAAGCCGCTCAGAACCCCAGGCTGACGATGCTCAAGCCGACAGAACCAGGCAAGCCAAGCACTCGCAAGCGCGATGTGCTCCATATGCTCCCACTTCAGTTGCTCGTCATCATCCAACTGCTCATCGAGGTGCTTTCCAATCCGAAGAAGCAGCGACTGTCCCTTTAGGCCATTGCATACGGTCTGGTCAAAGGTACAGCGATGCAAAGCCAGCTTCTTGGCAAGCGCCAAGGCGGTGCTCTTGCGGTTATTGGGCATGAGCTGGCTGGAGGCAAAGCCACGCTCAAGGTCTCGCCAACAGTGCGCAAGGTGTAGTGGCCCGAGTAGTTCACCTTCCTTCGGCAGGAAGAGTTCATCCTCTAGCTGAAAGGCCCCTTCGAGCTTCGTCTGCTGCAGCGCGGCACGATAAGTGGCTAAATTGAAGCCCTTGGGGCGCCGTCCTTGCATTACCTCTGCAAGGTTCGCGAAGGGCAAGGCAGCTGTCGGATGCAGGATCGTGCCGAACGCCGGGGCCACCGCGCCCTTGAGTTCAGTCGTTGCCCGAAGCGCAATCGACAAAGGATGCGGTTTGATGTTCACCCGCTTGTACGTCGCTCTCTGCTGGCTGAAGGCGTGGTTGAGCCAAGCAGGTGCGAACTGCATCGACAGATACCCAGGTCGACCATCCTCTGGCGGCCGACACATCGCCATGTCGACAAGTTCGGTCACGTAGTCAGCCTCGCTATCCCTGAGCCGGTCAACCAGCGCCGAGAAATACGGTGTCAGCCACTGCTGCTGCTCCCAACAAACCGGCGACCAACACTGACGGAAGTGCTCGTTCAGCCGGGTCAACCGCGCCGCGACATCGGGCAACTCCAACGTGTCAGTCGTTGCAACAACCTCCTTGCCGGGAATTTCTTTGCCTACGCTGTCGACAGAAAAAGCAACGGCGATGCGCCCTTCATCAGCGTCCTGCAGACGCCCCCACACGCCACCGATCCGTGCACCGAATCCAAGAATCCAGATGCCCGGCTTAAAAGTCTCGACGTCGATGAGGACGTGAACGACATGGCTGTTGCCAGCAGGCGCGGCATAGACCTGCATACGAGCCAGGTCGTTGTTGTGCCAGGTACCTGCCATCAGTTCATGCTCGGCACGCGCCTCTCGCCCCGATGACAGTTCTCGGCCGGTTACGGCGACATCCGTCGGCTCGCCAGTGACGACCACCCGAACCTCAAACAGGTTCGCAAGCCGCTCTGTCTTAACGTTTGTCGCTACGTGGGGCTGAGACAAGATGAGCAGGTCAACAGCGGCCTGGCCTGAGGCTGTCTCGTACCTAAGGGTGCGAGCGCCCGGTTCGAGCCGGCTTGCCAGAAAGCTCGCGGGGAACGCTTTGCTGGCCTTTTGGGAGAAGTCGACAAAGGTCCGCATACTTCCTAGACAGATGTACCCGGGTTCGGATGCGCTGACCACAATCGTCTTCGGACTGGTCAGTGAGACCGTTTCGGCTACTCCTAGCGGCCGAGCTATGGAGGTAGTAGTGCCGTCGGTGCATGGCATCTGAACCGCTACAAAGACTCCGGGTCGGTGCCAGCTGAAGTGAACGAACCTCCCGCCGCCTACGTCGAATGCCATCCGAATGAGACGACTATGGTCATCTGTCGGGTCCATCTGCTGTGGCCCGACCTTGAGTCCGGCACAGGATGAGGCAATCAAGTTCTTAGGCGGGCTTTCGTAGAAGAACTTGAGTCCGTAGGACACATTCGTCAGTCCGCCCCAGTAAAGAACCGACTGGCGCTGCGCAGCGCGAGTCTCGCCAGTTCGCCTAAGCTCCAAAACAACACGCCATAGACCGCTACCCAGACCAAGGTGCGCGATTGTTTCGGACAGCCTCACAACCGTACGACGACTTTCGTCGAGCCTCACGGGAAGCAACGCTTGGCGGTCGCCGTGAGCCACCCTCACTTCAAACTGGTCGGCACCGTTTTGTAGCCAGTCGGCTGGTACTTCGATATGAGCCTCAACGTCGGCGTACCAGAACTCCATCCCCTCGAGGCTCCCCTTTGACGGCCCACGGAGCGACAGTGATGGCTGGTTCTGCCCCACCACAGCAATGGCTGCGGGCCCATTCCTGATGAGCACCTCTGCGCCCGGCCGGACCTCCAAAGGCACCTCGACCAAGAGCGGCGACTCGTTGACCTCATACCAGTCGTCGCGATTACTCGGCTCGAACCGGCAAAGAGCAAAGTATCGACCTGGTGCGAGTTCGACAGGGTCTCCCTGTGCCAGCCGCGCATACGCGCGCAGGCGTCCTTCCGCACTAAAAATTAACAGCCTGTTTGATAGGGAGTCAGGCCAGAGACGCGTGGAAAGAACTCGTTCCCCGTCGTCTCGCTGGACGACGACCTCGCGATGAAGACCGCCAGGCAGCGGTCGGAAGCCCCCTTCCGCGTCGAGCTGCACTGATGCGACCTGCCCGCCAAAATCGAGCTTGTAGCCCACTGACTTGTCAGTAGGCGGGAAGAGAACTCCAAGCGAGCCATCGCGGTAGATCAGCTGCGGTATCGCGGCCCTGCGCAGATGAGACGATCCCCCAGTTGCGAACGCCTTTGAGAGAGCTTGCTCGAGAGGGTCCTTAGTTGCAGCCTGCCCCCCGTTCAAGTAAACACGAACAAAGGCCCGCGTGTAGTAGCCGAGGGAGTCACGCTCTACTGCTCGGCGCGCTATCGCGCTAAACGGCGGCACCAACTTGGTCAGGAGAGTGGCTTGCCACGCAAGCACCCCTTCCTGGTCGTCCTCGTCAGGTAAACCAACTCGCTTAGCCGCCTGGAGCATCCGAAGCGCAAGGTCGTCAGCGAAGGCGATGGGTACGCCGGCTTGGCGGACATACTCGTCTGCCATGAAGTGAGTTCCGGAGACGCGCGAGAGCGGCTGGATGCCAAGCCTGAACATCGCTCGACGGAATGCCCTCCACAAGAGCTCCTTCTCCCCTGACGTCAGCTCAGTCGATACGCCGATGGCCTTCTGAAGGTGCGGGTACAGGCTGAAGTGCCCATCTTGTCCAAGGCCCTGCATGACGTGCTCAGCGAGCCAGACCCCAAACAAAGCGGGGTACTTCTCTAGCCTCTGAGAGTAAGCCTTGGCACTTGGCATGACGCCCAAGTCCCTGCGGATGGCGTCTCGCGCATCAAGCGGCAGCAGAGTTCCGAGTAGGCCTAGAACTGGCGTCTCGGCGCGCTTCACCAGCGCCTGTAGGCGCTCTTCGTGTACTTCGAACATTGGATTCCCTGATTAATCTGTTCTTCTTGCTCTTTTAGTCGTGGTTTTCGCCAAGCCATCCAAGATTGCTTGGACCTCGGGGCGAGCTTCTCTGTCCCGGCTTAGTCCAAAACGCTGCAGTACGTAGTAAAGCATCGCTTGCCGCGTCTCAAGGATGACCTGCCCGCCTGCCATAGCGTAGTCCAGCTCTATGGCTCTTCTCTTCGAAGCACTCAAGCCAGTGCGGGGCTCTAGAGCCAACCATTATTTTAAGACCCCCCACTTGACCCACTTGTGGCAAGAGGCCGATGGTGCCCGCTGCGTTCGATTCCATCCTCCCCCGACACACTCGCCGCGAACGCGGTCATTCTCGTATTCGGCACGGTCACGGAAGGTCGAGGCCTGCCGAGCACCAGCCCAATGCGTGCAAGTTGCACAGACTTGCCAGTTCGCTGGCTTGCTGTTGCTCATGTCGACTCCTTGTACAAAGTCAGGGTTTCACCCCATTCGACCGGTGCAGTCGCCAACTCAGGCAGGACCCACATTACCGGGTAGGGTGGACTTTTCTGGGGCGCACGCCCCTTGCCATCGGTGAGGAAGATCAGCGCATCGGGTGGATCCTGGGCCGCCAAATCAAAGGGCGGGCGCAGATCCGTACCGCCGCCGCCACGCAAGCGCATGCTGGCGAGCGCACTCAAATCTTCGCCGGATCGGAATGTGCGGGCCCGACGGATACGGGTATCGCATTCGACCAGAGTCAGTTCCAGCGCGTGATCGACGCTCATCAGTTCGGTGATCTCTGCCATGAACAGCGGCAGCAGCCGGCGGGTGCTACCGCTGGTGTCCAGGGCGAGCATCAGACGCAAGCCGTCCGGGCGCAGATCTGGCAGCCACAGGCCGCGATGCCAATGGCGGCGAGAGGGGCGCTCCCATCCGCGACGCCGCGCCTGCCGTCCGAGCATGAAATCCCGCAGCACGACACGCCAAGGCAGTCGGGCCGTGGCAGGCGGAAGATCAAGCAGTTGCGCCAGTCCATCGGGAAGATCACCCTGGTGGCGGTGCTGCTTGAGCGCGTCGCGCAGTCGCTGCTGCCATTGTGCTCGCAGCAGCTCATCCATCGGTTCGCCCAACCCTTCGGGCAGTTCATGCAAATCGAAGGAAGTCGGCAGATCCCGCGTCGATCGGTCGAGTAGAGCGCTGTAGACCTGCTCGGCACTGCAGCCGCGCAGCGAGGGGAAAAGCACGGCACCCGGCGGCAGTTTGAATCCATCCTGGACCAGCAGCCAATTCACTTCATGGTCGATGGCCAGGTTCCAGCGCCAAGTCTGGCGATTCTGTTGCCGCCCCAGATGCCCGGCGACGCAGTGCCAGACCTCATGCGCCATCACGAACAGACGTTGCGCAGCATCCAGCGTGGCCAGAAAGTTCGGATTGAAGTAGATCCTGCGCCCATCGGTGGCAGCGGTCGGCAGGCGTGGATCGAGGACCAGCTCGACGGCCAGATGCAGCGTCAGCGACGCGGTGAAGGGGTGCCGCAGCAAAAAAAGCGAACGATCTTGCTCAAGCTGCTGCAACCAGCGCCGGCGTCCGGCATCGTCCAGCTCGGTGAGGGCAGGATCAGACGTGCTGCCGCAGGGAATCGGCTTCAACGACGCCTCCGCTGATGTGGGGCGGCCGATGCAGCAGGCAAGGCGTCGTGGGTCACCAGCGCTGCACCATGGTGCTCGGTCCAATGGGTGTAGAGCGGGTGAGAGAACAACGCGCGGGCCTTGTCTCCCTGCGGATCCTCCTGCTCGATATGCTTCAGCGCTGCCACCATCGACATCACCGCAAAGTCGCTGCCAAAGGTCAGCCCGGCGCGCAGGAAATGGGTCAGCCGCAGCTCGCGCTGTTCCACCGGCCCGCTCCACAGATGCTGGGCCAGTCCAGTGGCCACGGCGTGGCGCAGATCCATGCGCTCGGGCAGGTCAAAGGGAATCTCGCCAAGCAGCATCGCATCCAGATCAGGCAGCTCCTGGTGCAGTCGCATGAAGGCGAGAAACTCGGTGGCCGCTGCGGTGCCCACGAGGCCGTGCACCAACAGCTCCAGGCTGATGGCATCGAGGCCATCACTGCGGGTCAGCACATGCGCCACCCGCTCCCAGCTGCGCGGGCTGGGCCAGCCCCGCTCGATGCTGCCACTCATGTCGAGAAAGCAGTGCGGGCGATACTTCAGGAAAGCGATCACCATCGGATGCAGCTCACGCTGCTGCGCCCAGGCGATCCAGCCCGGCAGATCCACCTTGAGCTCAAGGTGACAGAAGCGGTTGGCCAGTGCGCTCGACAGCGGCTGGCTGACAGCCCGGTCTTCGCGCCGGTTGCCGGCCGCGCAGATCAGCCAGCCCGGTGGCACCTGGTAGAGATCGCCCAAGCGCCTGTCCAGGATCATTTCGTAAGCGGCCACCTGCAGCATCCGGTCGGCCGAAGTAAGCTCATCGAACAGAAGGATGCCGCGGCTGTTCGGGTCACGCGGCCATTCGGACGACAGCAGCCAGCGCACCTGATCGCCGTGCGGAACCGGCAGACCACGCAGATCCACCGGTTCGCGCTGCGACAACCGGATGTCGATGAAGCCGATTCCCTCCTGCGCGCACAGCTCGCGGATCACCGTGCTTTTGCCGACGCCAGGGGCGCCCCAGATCATCAGCGGCGCCATGCAGGCCGCACCGCCGGGCTGCTCGAGCTGGCGCAACTGGTGGCGCAGCAGCTCCCGCACCTGCGTGATCGTGGCCGAGGGCGCCAGGGCCGCTTCTTTGCGGGACGAGCTGGACTCATCGTCGTGCATCAATCGAGGCAAAGACATCAGGCGGCCTTCCAGAGGGTGTGAGGAAAAGGGTGGTCCGGGGTGGATACCGGCTGGAATCTGTCTGGCAGTCGGCCACTCAGGATCAGGATCTGGGCCAGCTGCCCGAACTCGGGGCCTGACAGCAGGGAGTCCCCCTGGTGGGGTGGATCAGCCAGCAGCCGCACCAGATCGCAGCGGACCTGGACCGGGTCGTGCCTGATCTGATGGGCCAGAAGCGCCAGGACCTGGCACCGGGGCAGATGCTTGAGCAGAAAGTCGTGGGCAGCCCGGCGCAGCGGGGGATGACAGCGCACCGGTGTGGCGTCGGCTTGCAGCATCTGGATCGAGAGACGAGCCAGATGCTGGCGTGTCAGCAAGGGCATCGGCCTGTGATCGCGAGCATGAACCAGCATCGCTGCGAAGAATTCCGGGAAGGCCGGCTGATCCTGGCCGCTGTGCATCCACCACTCCAGCATCTGCTCGAGGATGTCGGTCTGATAGCAGAGGTCAGCGGCCATCGCGTCGCCCATACGGGCGGCCTCGGGAAGATGACGACAGCCCTGCCACAGCAGCCAGTCGGCGCGCCAGCCATCGGCCCCAAGATCGGCGGGCATGCTCCAGCGCCAAGCCGAATGATGACCGGCGCGCCGGCGCGACGAATGCACCATCAGCCGATGGGCCAGTCTGCATCGTTGCTTCCAGACCGTCGCAGCGTCTATGCCCGACTGCAGCGTCTTCAGCAATGTCATCAGCACGCCGGGCAGCAGATCGTTCGTGTACATCGGCAGCACATGACAGAGCAATGCCCAGGCGTCCCGATCACCCGCAGCACAGGCCTGCTGCAGCCGCCGAAACGTGCCGTCATCGATTCCCGCCATCTCGACCGCATCGAGCGACAGGGGCACATGCCCAACGCACCAGACTCGCGTGCCCGTCGCCAGAAGGGTTTTCTGCAGATGGAGACAGTGCTCCAGCCGCAGCCGCGAAGGCTGGCGCAAGACCAAGGCCTGCAGGGGGCTGTCGGTCAGATCGATCTGGCCAGCCGCCAGGTCGATCTCAACCCCAGTACGAGCCCCGCTGCCTCCGCGCAGATTCAGGCGATCGGTCGCAGCCGTGCCGGTGATGTGCGCCAGCTGCTCGCAGCCAGTGATCTCGATGCGCCCGACCGGAGCGTGCAGTTCCAGCCGCTGCAGTGCGGGAGCCTGGCTGATCTTCAGCCGCTGCAGCGGCACGTCACAGCGCAGTTGCTGCAGCTCCGGAAGATCGATCAGCAACAGCTGCTGCAGATCCGGGCTGTCGCACAGATCCAGGGCGCGCAGCGTCGGATGAACGATGCGCAGCACGGTGGCCTGCACATCGCAGACCCGTGCACCACCGGCTGCGTCAGGCTGCGGGCTCAGGATCTGTTCGGTCCGGTGCCGCATCGGCATCAGCCCTGAGGCGGCACCGGCACGGTCTGCTCATGCTCCGCCTTGCCTTGCAGACCGTGGAGCAATTCCCAGACCTCGCCGTAGACATGGGCGCGCTCACTGCCCTGGGTGCGCCAGACCCGACTCTTGAAGTTGTCGTAGTCCAGCGCCTCGATGGCGCGACTCATGGCCCGAGCCACCGCCTCGCGCGGCGCGCGTGCCCGGTAGCGATAATCGTTGCCTCGGGTGACGAGAATCTCGCCGAGCTCCGGCAGCCAGTGCTCGCGCAGGTTCTCCAGGTCGGCCTGATTGCGCGAGCGCACCGTCAGCATGCCGTCGGAGCCATCGTTCGGCTTGCAGACGATGCTGAAGAAACCAATCGGGGTCAGCAACCACATGGGTAGGTCTCCTGTTGCAAAGGTGGAGGTCAGGCGGCACGGCCGCGGCGGGCCCAGCCCATGACGTAATCGCGCTGCTCGGACGTTTCAGGTGATTCGGGGCGGCGCCTCGATTTCGGGCAGGTGGCCCACAGCCGTGCCAGCTGATCGAGTGCTGCCTGACCGCTCAGCCGGTGCTGCTCGGCCAGCCAGCATCCAACGATCACGCCCGTGCGGCCGATGCCGCCCCAGCAGTGCAGGTAGACCTGTCGCCCGGCGGCAAGATGCCGCTCGATCGCGTCGAGTGCACCTTGCGTGACCGCATCGCTGGCGGGCACCGAGACATCAAGAATCGGATGCCGCTCGTGATGGATGCCTTGCGGCAGCAGATGGGCGTAAGGTGCAAGCTCGTTCTCCTCGGTCAGGTCGATGAAGGCCTGAACGCCCGCCTCAACCATCGCGTTCACCTTGTGGCGGGCCGCCTCCTCATCAGAGGCGCCGGGATATTCGCCGGCGTGAAAGCGCCCCGGCAGGATCTCGTAGCTGTAGAAAGTCGGAACGGTCATCAGTGCCTCCAGCGTGGGATCAGTCCAGGGGATGGACGCAGACCTGCGCCGCGGTGACGGTGAAACACAGCCCGTTCTTCTTGATCACGGCTTCCCAGTTCGTGAATTCGGCCGGCGGCCGGTACATGAAGCGGCGCGTGTCGTACTGCCCTTCGACGCCGGTCATCTGGTGCATCGCCGTGGTGGCAGCCGCTTTCACGCCGTCATCGGTGGAGCGACTACCCCCGTAGAAGTCGTTGCCCGGCCAGGACACATGGTCCCAGGCCACCACGCTGAACAGGTCGCAGTCGGAGAAGTCGTCGCCGGCTTCCTCGTAGTCGCGGGGCGCGCAGAGCTGGGGCGTGTCCGGATGATCCTGGAGCGCACGGACCCGGAGCATCGTGGCGCCGAACTGGTCTTGGCTGTCGGGCGTGCTTCTGTAGGGATCGAAGCGCACCAACGCCACATGGGTCAGCCGTGCGGCATGCTTGTGCAGCAAGGCCTTCAGTGCTGCGATCAGGTGCGGTTCGATCTGCCCCTTGAATTCACCCGCAAACTGACCGCAGCCCAGTCCCGGCACCGTGATCAGGGCACGACGACCGCGCCGCGCAGCTTCCTGGTCGGCGTGCAGCAGCACCGGCAGCAGCCGACGCTCGTAGAGCTGGACGAATCCCGGGCCATGCAGTGCGTTGTCGCGCACGACCTCGTTCCAATCCGCTGGCGCGCAGTAGTTGCCGTTGTCCAGCAGCGCACCCGGCGTGAACAGCAGCGTCGCCTCGAGCGGTTCGGCATGGATGTTCGGCTGACGGTGCGTGCCGTCATCATGCACCTGCACCGGCATGGCCACGCTGATGTCCCCCAGCAGGCCGAGCTCTCGCAGAGACCAGTCGGAGCCATCCCCGCAGACGGCACTCTCGGCAAAGATCTGGGGCTTGCGGGTCAGGAACAACGCCTGAAGCATGGGAACCAGGTGGTCTGGTGCGCCTGCGGAGCCCAGCACGTCCGCCAGACGGGCGCCGGGTTGGTCTCGGTCTGCGCGCAGATCCTGGGCGTACTGCTGGATCCGCTGTGCCGTCAGATCGCTCAGCAGCACCGTGTAGCGGCGGGTATCGGACATCGTGTTGCTCATGAAGGCACCTCTTCTTTGTTGACGAGTGACGCCCCAAGGAAGCCAAAGGGCGAGAGAAACATCGGATTCAGAACGCCAGGCTTGACGTTCGTTCTCATGCGGAGATCGGTCCCGGCATGCGTTCATGGATGCGGCGCAGCAGCTCCAGCGCACCGCCTTGCAGGCTGGGCCCGTGGCCAGGGGGCAGACGCGAGCCGTCGGGGTTGAGCCGGATCCAGCGCACCCCGGGCCCCCTGGACAGGCGCTGGGCAAAGCTGCGCACCGAAACGATGGCCGAGCCCGCGCCGATCTCGAGCACCACCAGGCGGCAGCCCCGGACCTGCGTCAGCCAGTCGTCCAGCGCGTCGGCCTGGCGCTCGAAAGGCGTCTCGACCCAGGCGGCATCGTCGAACATCAGGATGGCCGGCCGCGCCACCGCACCGCAGTCCGGACAGCGCGGCAGCTCGCTGATCAGCCGGCACTGGGCCTCGTCCACCTCGGGCTGGACGCTGTCGGCCGACCAGACCCGCTCGCCGCAGGGGCGACTGCACTGCAGCAGGTGGATCGAGCCATGGCATTCATGCACGTGTGGCAGGCCAGCCCGCTGAAACTGCCCATCGACATTCGAGGTGAAGACCCGCCCGCCCAGCGCCCGTTCGGCCATCCAGCGCTTCAGCAGCGCAAAGCCCTCGTGCGGCACGGTCTGGCGGTACAGCGCCAGGCGATGGCCGTAGAAGCCCCAGGCTATACGCGCATCACGGCGGAAAGCCGCCGGACTGGCGATGTCCTGGAAGCGCAGGCGCTGGCGCCCCAGTGCCGGATAGGCGCGCCAGAAACCCCGAGTGCCACGGAAGTCAGGCAGGCCGGAATCGACACCCAGACCGGCGCCGGCGGCAATCACCAGGGCGTCTGCCGCATGGATCTGCTGGGCGACGTCGTCGATCAGAGGCAGAAGAAGATCGAGATCGGTCACGACAGCATCTCCTGCATCGGGCTGGCACCACGTTCCAGCGGGCCCAGAAAACCGATGCCCCGGTGACTGCGGCCCTGACGCATCTCGCAGATCTGCGCCAGACGCTGGACCAGATCCTGGACATCGCGAGGCGCACTCAGCCGGCCGCCACGCCGCACCGAGGCAAAGTCGCCGGGCGTGAGTTCCTCCAGCGCCGCCACCCGGGCCAGGCAGGTTTCGTCGACCGACCAACCCCAATGCTGAGCCAGGTCCTGCAGCATCTCGCGCGCCTGGGTCGGCTTCAGCGGACCGAAGCGGATGCAGACATCGAAGCGGCGCAGGGCCGCACGGTCGACCTGATCGATCAGGTTGGTGGAGGCGATGAAGACGCCATCGAAGGCTTCCATCTGGGTCAGCATCTCGTTGACCTGCGTGATTTCCCAGGACCGCTGCGCACCGCGACGATCCATCAGGAAGCTGTCGGCCTCGTCGAGCAACAGCACTGCGCCTTCGCGCCGGGCCTGATCGAACATCTGTGCGATCTGCCGCTCGGCCACACCGACATAGGGCGACAGCAGATCCGAGGCACGCCGCACCAGCAAGGGCCGGCCGACCTCGCGGGCCAGGTGCCGGCCGAACTCGGTCTTGCCCGTGCCGGGGAGGCCCCAGAAGCAGAGCCGGCCTGCCCCCTCGCGCACCAGGCCGTCGCGCAGCCTCTGCAGGTCGGTGTCGGCGTGCAGCCAGTCGATCCGGTATGCGCCCTGGGCGGCGGAGCGGGACGGCAGACGGTCCATCTGCATGGCATGCAGGGTGTTGTTCATGACCTGGGTGAGGATCTGCTCCGGCCCCAGGCTGCAGGACTCGGTCCCGGCCACCGTGGCACAGACGCGTACCGCGCGTTCGATGAGCCCTGGCGCCAGACCTTCGTGGCGCGATGCCTGCTCGATCCAGGCGGGTGGCAGCGGCAAGGCATGGGTCTGAAGATGCCGCTCCAGCATGCGCCGGCGCACCGCCTGCGGCGGCACCTCCATCTCCAGCACATAGTCGAAACGGCGCCGATAGGCGAAGTCCAGCCCCTGCAGATCGTTGGTCAGCCAGAAGGTCGGCACCGGGTTGTGCTCGAGCGCATGGTTGACCCAGCCCTTGATGCCGCTGCTGTTGCTGTGACGCCCCTGACGATCACTCGACCAGTACTCGAAGACATCGTCGACCTCATCGAAGATCAGCGCTGCGGGGGTCGTGCCGCTCAGCAGGTTCTGCGCGAAGCGGAAGGATTCGAAGCGGGCCTTGCCGCCATGCGGCTTGCCGTCGGGCTGGCGCACGGGGATCTCCAGGGCCTGCAGTCCGGCCGCCTGTGCCAGCACACGGGCCAGTTCGGTCTTGCCCGTGCCGGATCGCCCGTGGATCAGGATGTTGATGCCGCGGCGGCCCTGGCGCACGGCCGCCTCCAGATAGGTCGACAGGACGACCAGGTTCTCGCGCAGATGAGCGAAGTCATCCAGACCCAGGGGCGATGCAGGCGCCGGGGTGACGGCGTTCGGGAACAGATCGATCAGATCCTTGTTCTCGACCCACAGCGCTTCCGTCAGGCCGCTCGGCAGGTCGATCTTGAACTCGAAGGTGTACGAGCGAGCATCGTCCATCGTCAGCAGCGCGCAGCGACACAGCCGCGACGTGGCACTGAGCGCCTGCTGAATGTCGGCCATCGACCGCGACAGGCCCGTCGACAGCAGACGCACGGTCTGTATCCGGTTCAACTCGCCTGCGGCGTTGAGCATCTCATGCAGTTGGCTGCACAGGCGCTGCAGCACGACGAAGTGCAGCAGTTCGCGCTCGACCGCTGTCAGGCCGAAGCGATCGCCAAGGCGGGCGATGTTGATCGCCAGCGTGGTGTCATCAGGCAGTTGGGGCGCAAGGGCTTCGAGCCGGGCGTGGGCCTCCTTCAGCGCGGTGATCGCCCGCTCGATGCGCGGCGCCTGTGCGCCCTCGTCGCTGTCGCCATCACCGACGGGCAGCTCAGCAAGGCTGTCCCGGAGCTGTTGCTCGACATCGTCCAGCGAGAACAGGATGCGCAGGATCCAGAGCTCCAGCACGGGCGCATAACGCTCGTCGAGCCCAAGACTCGCCACTTTGATGAAGGTGAGGCCGTCTGCGTTCGTGTTCATCGTGCGATCCGCTGATGTGTCCATATGTGTCAGTGTCTGCAGAGGTGCGACAGAACACGTCGCACCCGATGCGCGCCTCAATCGGGCTCGAATCGCTCCGTGAACGGCATCACGAACTGACCGTCGTAGATGTCGAGCGCCTGCTTCAGGCCCTGGCGGATGTCCTCGCACAGCGCCGATGGCGCCAGCACCTGCACGTCCGCGGACCGGCCGAGCAGCCACCAGCGCAGCTCCCAGGTATCGGCCACCGTCACCTGCACATGGCGGCGGCCGTCGTGCATGGACTCGATCTCCTGATCCGGCCCGAGGGGGGCTTCCCGCAGCATGTTGGCCATCATCTGGGAGCAGGCCAGGGACAGGTTCAGGGGCGGATCGTTCGGGCGCATGCCGAACTGGGCCTGACCGCTGGCGAGCCAGCCGTCCAGCGTCCATTCGGGGTCAGGCAGGATGACCGGCTGCCCCGTCGAGCGGGCCCGGCGAAACCGGTGCAGCGCGTAGAAGCCGGGGGGCTTGCGCCAGCCCTGGGAGGCGATCAGATAGGTGATGCTGCCGCGCAGCACCATGCCCAGCGGATGAAGGATGTAGCGCTGTGAGTGCACCCGATCCGGGGTGATCGGTGACACCCGTGCGTAATAGACCTCGACCTGCTCGCCCTTCAGCAGCGCGTGGGAGAGGATGTTGTGGATCCTGTCGTCCACTTCCGGCGCCAACTGCATCAACCCCGGTGAGACCACCCGCACCTTGTCCACCCAGCGCGGCATGCCCGCCGGCCCGTCGATCTTCTTGAGCTGCCGGCGAGCCTCCTCGAAGACGGTCTCGAAGCTGTCGGCCATGTGGCCGGGCAGTGCGGTGCGCAGGTGCTTTTCCGCCAGCGCCACCATCAGCGCCTCGTGGGCATTCATGCCACCAATGCCCTGGTCTGCCTCGACACCCCACCGCCAGCTGTGCGGCTTGCTGTTCTCGTTGACTTCCAGCGGAAAGTGCTCGCGCAGCATCTGCAGGTCTCGCTGGACCGAGCGGATCGTCACGACATGACCTCGCTCGGCCAGCCGTGTGTGCAGCGTCTGTGCCGACACATAGGAACGCCTGGGAATGGCCTGCAGCAGGTCGAGCAGTCGGGTCAGGGTCTTGGGCTTGGATTGCGCGGGCATGGCGGCGATCGGTCGGGAAGGCAGGGGGCACGACCCGCGTGCGGGTCACGGTCGGTCGATGAGGCCCGAAAAAGCCGTCAGCGCCGCACCGATGAATTCGACCGTCACCCGGAGCCGCTGAAGCGGATCGGTGGGGGTGGCAGCACAGTGTCTTTGCCCGTCAGCCCGTGTGCCCTGCGCCGCAACGTTGCCGCCAGACCCGCCCGCCAGAAAAAGCACAACCCGCTCTCGTCGCCGAGAAGCGGGTTTCGGAAGATCTCTTCAACTCATGGAGGTGGGTCGTCCGCAGGCGACAGCTCGACTCGCCACACCACGGACCCGCGGTTCAGCGTTCGGACGCGCTCCCATCTCAGCCCGTGGCGAAAGAACACCTGCACCGAAGTGTCGCCGTGACCCGCCGCCTGCAGCGCCCGGATCGACGTGTTCGATCCGTCGGAGACGATGAGTGCCGGATACGCCACTTTGCGCTTGATCACGTCCAGAAGATTCGACAGCGGCGCATGGTGCTTGTGCCGGTTGGCAAGAAAGAAGACGCCGGACCCACCCTCTCCCAGGCTGTCGCCGCGATGAAAGAAGACCCCCAGGGACTCGTCGGGCATTTCGTGCAAGGCGTACTGACCGAAGCCACGCCGAAAGACGACATCGATTGTCCGCCCGGTGGCCGCGTGGACATACTGGCTGTGCCTCCAGGCAGGCTTGATGTGGCGGTAGTGTCTTTGCCCGTCGAGGAAGACGGGACTGATGCCGCTGCGCAGCGGTCCCTCGATGAGGACCGAGTCCGGATCTTCATGCCATCCAGCGGGCTTTCTGACCTCGAAACGGCTGAATTGATACCGGATGTCGACAAAGACGAAGGTCTCCATCTGCTGCCCAAAGTGCTCGATGGGCCCGACCACGTCCGAGCCAGCGCAGGGGTAGATGAATGCAGAGCCTTTTTTCATGCTGTGTCTTTCGGTCCAATTCCGTCAGTTCTGAGATCTGCGTTGGCACCACGGTTCATGCCACCGGAATGGCCACGACTCGAGCCCTGGGGTGGGTAAGCGGTGGCGCAAGGTCGCAGGTGCGGATCACGATCCCGTCAGGCACCCGGGGGCAGCCGAACTCGTGGGCCTCGGCGTGCTCGGGCCAGCGGTAGACGCGAACATCGTCGACGCCCGGAGCGATCAGCGCTTGGAGCTTGCGCAGCAGTTGGTGCATGCGGGCCGCCGACGAACACGCTGTACTGCAGCGGCAGGCCCTGATCCTTCATGAAGCGCAGCACCCGCAGGCCGCGATGTACATCGCGAATGGGATGGTGCAGGCTCATGGTCAGGTTCTCCGATGCAGCTCGATGCCATCGTCGGACAGATGGGCGGCCACCCGGGCAGAGGCCAGGCCCTGCGCATGCAGCACGCGCGCCACGGCCGTACTGCGCCACCGTAACCAGCATCGCGGCGGGCTTGCCGCTTCTCCAGCCCAGCGGGCGTAGAAGATCTGGCGACCTGCCGTGCTGAGCAGGCAGACGCCGCCGGATTCCTCTGGCAGGGTGAGGTGGTCCTCGCGCAGCGTGCGGTCGCGCAGCAGCGCCGCCACCCAGGGGTCGATCTCGGCGCGCAGCAGCTCGATCAGGTCGCTGGCCAGCGACTCGCGACCGAAGGCACGGCGGTGGTAGAAGCCCAGCAGCGGATCGAGCGCGGCGGGCGCCGGTTGCGTCCGGCAAAGCCCAGCGCCGGCGGCAGCACCGCGGCCAGGCGGCCGGCGAAGTACGCGCGGGCCTGCCTGTCGCAGCTTGACCTGCACCACCGTCCGCGCCCAGGCGACACACCAGCCGGGATCCATCCCCCGCTGCGCCTGGGCCAAGCGTACCGTGGCCTCGTTGTGGGCCGGGCCGAGCACGATCGCCACGCGGCGCCCGGTGCACGAGCTCAGCGGCACGGTGCTGACCCCCGCTTCGGCCAGACTCAGCAGGAAGAACCGGTCGGTGCTGTCGTCGATAAGCCAGACGATATCGTCGAGCATGCGACGCTTCTCGGCCTCGGTCAGCCAAACCTCGTGCACCGATTTTTGACCCCCAGTGGCATAGCCGCGCAGCGTCTTGAGCGCAGCGGCTCGCCGGCAGGCAATACCCGCGACTCGGCGGTCGGAGCAAGCGGCTCGAACTCAGGGGTCAGCCCAGTCATCCACACCATGCGCCACAGGAAGCCGGTATAGGGGACCGTCGATCAGGCAGGCGGTGAACCAGCAGCGGGCCAACCGCAAGGAAGCGATCAGGGATTCAGCACCACGCCATGCGTGGCAATCAGACCCTGCAGCGACGCGGGCAGCTCATCGAGCACGCACACCTCGACCCGCCATGGAAGATCGCTGTCCTCCAAGTCTGCACGCAGAGACGCCAGGGCCAGGTCGGCCGGCTGTCCCGCCACGGCCAGGTCCAGGTCGGAGTGCGGCTTGACCCCCCGGCTGGCAGGCCAGCCCGCCACACGCGAACCGAAGACCCGGACGGCCACGCCGGGCAGGTGCCGCGCCAGCAGCGCGAGCAGCAGGGCCCGATCGGCCGGCGACAAATGGATCGGCGGCAGCAAGGCCTCAGGCATCGTGCGTCCCTTCGTCGCCGCCACGCCGCTGCAGGGCCTCCAGCAGCGCCTGCGCATCCAGCGCGAAGGCGGGCAGCACGGCGGCGACCTCGGCCGCCTTGCGGGCGTCGTAGGTGTGCGAGGTGATGTTGCGCTTGTCGCGGTAGACCCACCACGGCGCGACCTCGCCGATCAGCCCCTGCTCCGCCCCGGCCCGGATGAGCGCCCGAAAGCTCATCGCGTCCACCTCCGCCGCATTGGGCAGATCCAGCTCCAGCCGCCGCTTGAGCATCTTCCAGCTCAGCTCGAAGGTGAACTCGAAGCGCTGAATGCAGGCGTCGCGCAGCTCCTCGTCGTCCGGCGTGGCTTGCCAGCGGGTGAGGCCGCGCTGGAGCGAAGCCAGGGCACGCGACAGGGGGGTGAGATCGAGGGCGGTCACGAGAACTCCTTCAGGCACTGAGCCACTTCCGGACCCGCAGTGTGTCTTGATCGTCAGGATATTTCTCGGGATTCTTCTGTTGTCGGCGGATTCAACCGGTCGTCGCAACGCCATCTTTCAGGACGAGATGAAGATGGTCTGACCGGCTTCCCTGCTGTTGAACGGATTGAGACGGTCCGGGCGGCGGCTCACGCATCGCCCACCTGCCCCGCGATTTCCAGCAGCTGTTCCGGCGTCGGCCGGTCCCATCCGTCGCCGATGCGGGTCGTGGCGTAGAAGCGCACCATCTCGTGCAGCACCATCGGGTGCTGCCAGCCGTTGGTCTGCAGGCGCTTGCGGATGGTGGGGTGGACGCGGCGCGCCTCCATGTCGAGCAGCAGCGACTGCACCAGGCGATCCTGCTCCGCCGCCGGCAGGGCCTCCAGCTCAGTGACCACATGCGCACGCCGTCGGCGCTGCCATTCCTCATGCCAGCGCGCCTGCCGCTTCTGCTCGGCCAGCTTCAATGCCGCATCGGAAAGATCCCGGCGCGCCGGGGCAGCCGCAGCCGATGAGCGCTCGGGCACCGACGGCGGCGCAGCCTCGGGCGTCCGCCCGAATTCCTTGCTGCGCTCGGCCGCCAGCACGGTGCGCAGGTAGCGCGCCGGATCGCGCAGCGGCTCGGGATAGGCCGAGGCCACGCGCCGCGCCAGCATCTCGACGGCCGAGCGCATCAGCGCGTCGCCGTGCTCGGCATGCAGCTGCGCCGCCGTCAGGTCATCGATCTCGAGCTGGTGCAGCCGCGCCGCCAGCGCCGGATCGATCGCGGGATGCGCACGCGCCGCGGCCGCCGGCCCGCCGGGCTGCTCCCGCAGCCGCACCTTGAACTGGAGGTCCGAGATGAATCGCCCCGACCGGGATTCGACCAGTTCGACCACCAGATCGGTCACCGCGTTGACCTCGGCGAGCGCCGGCTTGAGCACGTCGCGCTTGAAGAAGCGGTATTCCTGGCGGCGGGTCTCGTCGGTCTCGGGCTTGCCGCTCAGCACCGGGCGCCACCAGGACCACGGCTGCCGCGCCGTCTGGCTGACATCGCGGTAGCGCGAGCAGATCTCGTACAGAGCGATCGCCCCATGCGAGCACAGCTGCGCGATGATCTCCAGCGACAGCTTGGCGAACACGCTGGGCCGCAGCAGCTCCTGGCGCAGCTTGACCGAATACGACCACTCGAGCCAGACCTGCCCGCGCACCTTGCGCAGCTCAGCTGCTCGATGAGCCCGCTGACCGCCCAGGTGCCATGCGACGGCTGCAACGTGAGCTCAAATCACCTCACATTGCCAGGGCTGTGGAACCGTTCCACAGCTGTTTCCTCACCCGAGCATGTGGAACCGTTCCACACGGTGGCCGGGAATTCAAGGATGCAGACGGGCTCAGGACCGATCGAGGAACCCTGTCAACAAGTCGAGCAACTCGGCCCGACGCGCAGGGTCGATCGCTCCGGACTCGATGGCGATACGCGCATCACCATGGTCGCCCCAGCGGACTTCCGCACGCCGCCCCTGACGATCGATGCGGACGACTGCCACGGGCGTCGGAGCCGCCAGGTTCATGAGCCGCTCGAAGATGTCCTTCGGCGTCAGGCCCTGGCCTTGCTGGCGCAATTCGCACAGCTGTGCCGCGCGAGCGATCATGCCGTTCGGATCCGCTGCACAGGCATTCGTCAGGGGCTGAGCCCAGCGGAACTGAAGATCCAGCGGAGAAGCAAACGCCTCGACGACGTGCGCGGGCAACTTCGCGATCGAGACCGCCTTGGCCAGCGCACTGTGGTCGACACCCAGCGCAGCGGCCAGCGCACGCTGCGAAGCGAACAGCCCGGAGTCGAGCGCGCGCTGGTACATCACGCCCTGCTCCCAGGCGCTCAGGTTCTTGCGTGCCCGGTTCTCCCTGTCCATCTCGACGAAGAGTTCCTGATCGTTCAGCGGCGCGACCAGCGCGAGAACCGGCAGCGACTCAAGTCGGCAGGCCTCATGGCGGCGGTGACCGAAGACGATTTCGTAGCGAGGTGCCATTTCGCCTGGCCGGGCAGCGACCGTAGCAGCCAGAGGTCGTACCTTGATGGGCTGGACATTGCCGCCGGCATGCCGGATCTCGGCACGCAGCGCGTCGAAGTCCTCGCTGTCGAAACTGGCCTCATGGCGATTCGCCCAGCGGCTGCGGATGATCAGCCGCGGGTCGAGCTTTTGCGCCATCTGGACATGCTCGTCAGGCCCGGGAAGCGGACGAGCAGCAGCGGCAGTGGCATCACGCTCCAGAGCCGGCGTTGCCGCACTGGTGAAAGAAGGCAGGCGCTTGACAGCCATCTCCATGCGGCGCTCGTGCTCGGAGCGGGCATCTCCACCGAGCAGGCCGGAGGGCTTGACGTGAATGGGGCGGGGGGTCGGACTCATGGCAGGAAGTTCTCGATTCAGCCCTTGCGGCGGGAACGCTGGGTGTCAGGAATGACCGGAATCTGCTCGGCCAGCTTGACGTCGTAGAAACCGATCAGCGAACGGGTCAGCTCGATGATGGCCTTGGCCGCCGGCGAGTTGGGCTCGCGCTCCAAGATGGGGCCGCTTTCGGCGTCGCTGTACAGCGAGACCTGCCGCGCGAAGGCTGCATACCTGGGAATGATGCAGGGATCGATCATGCCGGGATAGGCCGCGCGCAGGATCTCCAGCGATGCCTGGCAGGTGGTCTGCCGGGCATCGAAACCGTTGGCGACCAGGTGCACGCCGGCATGCAGGTCAGGGTAGGCGCGATTGAGCTCATGGATGTTGTGCGCCAGCACTTCCATCGCCTTGATGGACTGCCCATCGAGCATGACCACCGCCAGCACGCAGCGCGCCGCATACATCAGCGCGTTGCTGAGCTGAGAGGATCCGGGCGCCGAGTCGATGACGATGACATCGTAGGCCGACCAGAACTCGACATAGCTGCGGAAGAGTCGATCGACCACCGCCTCGCGGTTGAGCACCGTGGTCAACCACGACTCGATGTTGGCCAGCGTGATGTCGCTGGCGATCAGGTCGAGCATGCCATCGGCATAGATCGGTCGCACGATCGACTCGTCGAACACGACCGGATAGCCCTGCTCATGATCACGCAGCGCGTGGCCGACGTGGCGAATCTTCTCGACCGTCCAGTCGATGCCGAACATGCTGGTCAGCGAGGCCTGTGGATCGGCGTCGATCATCAGCACACGATGCCCCTGCATCGCCATGCACGACGCAATGTTGGCCGCGATCGTGGTCTTGCCGACACCGCCCTTGGCCATGCGGCAGTAGATGATCGGAGGCATCAGGTCCAGAGGACGCCAGACCTCCTCCTCGACACCCAGCATCTTCAGCCGCGCCTGGCGAATCTGCAGCGGCGTGTAGAGGTTGTGATACGCGCTGCCCGCTTTCGCCACTCCGGGAAAGAAAGATCGGAACGACTGGGGAGATCCCGCCCAGCGGCAGAGATCCATCGCCAGCTTCAACCGGATGCCCCCGCGCAGCGGCGAAGGCTCCGTCACGTCGTCATCCGGCAGCACCGGTTCAGCATCATTCCGTGTCTCTGGGTTCATTGAGGCGTCTCCTGTTGCCCTGATCAAGATATCATACATTTTTTTGTTGTTGTGCAATAAATCTATTTTCCATGGGATTTCTGCCTTGTATGCGCCATCCAAATGCACCAAAACGTCTTGATGTGAGCTAGATTGAGTGCCATCAGACGCTGGCCGTGAGCAAAGCACCGTCGGCCAGACCTTGACGGGGAACGCGACACTCACCCTCAACCCAGCTCACAGAAGGCAGACATCGACCTCAAAGGAGCTCACACCAGTCCTCAATTTCACTCACATGAAGCCTCAACGGAGCTCACGCAACACCACAATCCGTCTCACGTAAAACAACGCAAGTCATTGATATAAAAGGGTTTTTCAGAACACCAAAATTTCAAAGGTATTCAAATAAATACAACAACAACGCGCGCGCGAAGCACGTCTCCAGAAGCTACAGACGTGCGGAGGAGAAAGCACCCAGCAACAGCGACGGCCAACGCTGTAGAATTGTGAGAATGAGGAAAGAAAAGCTCACAGAAGACAAGGAGCTGGTACGCAAGGCCAATCCTGCGATCGCGATTCGCCCGACGTCAGGAAAGCTGACGCTAGTGTCGCGCCGCATCTACAACCTGCTGCTGTATCACGCACAGCAGCATGCCAAGGACTGCGACGAGTACACGCTGCCCTTGGCACAGGTCGTCGGCAACGTCAGCAGCAGCGAGAACACCGAAGCGATCAAGAAGCGCCTGCGGGAGATGGCCTCGACGACCATCGAGTGGAACTCGAGCACGACGGACGATCTGGCTGATCAGGAGTGGAACATCGCAAGCCTGCTGGCAGCGAAAATCACACCTGCGCGCAAGGGCAGACCGATGATGCTCACCTGGTCCTATGCTCCCAGCGTTCGTCGAGAACTCATCGAACCGAAGCAGTACACACGACTGCTTCTGCAACTGACCTCCCGCATGACGCTCTACAGCGCAGCAGTGCTGCTGGAGATCGGATTCCAGTACCTGTCATCTCCTGGACAGCTGACGATGAGGCAGCCTGTTGACTGGTGGGCAGCAGTGCTGCGAGGACAGCCACTGAGCCGTCCTGTGGACTACCGGTTTTTCAAGCGCGACACGCTGACTCCAGGACTGAGGGAGGTCAATGAGGTTCAGTCGGAGTTCGAGCTCGATCTGATCGAGCATAGAAACGGCCGCAAAGTCGTCGAGCTGCAGTTCAAGGTCATCCGACGATGTGCGGACGCTGCCGCTGAACACGCGAGTAGCGTGGACAATCTGGCGGACAACGGAACCCCGGACGCAACCGACATGCTGTCCAAGCCCTTGAATCTAGAGCTGCTGGAGTCGCTGATGAGCCTTGGCCTGAATGAGCACGATGCGGATCTGCTCGTCAGCAGGCATGACAACGATCGTGTGACTCGTGCAGTCGCCTATGTGAAGAGCAAGCTGGCTGCAAAAAGCCCCATCGACTCCCCTGCAGCCTATCTGCAGCATGTGATCAAGCATGGCTATGCGGACAGCCCGGCCGTTTCCGCACAGACAGAGCAGGTCGAAGCAGATGGTCAGCCCGACGTCTCGGAAGCGGCGCGCCAGGTGGTGTCCCAGGTCGAGAGCGAAGAGAGACGCAGACGCCACGAACGGCAGCTGATCGACGAGGTCCGTGCCGGTTTCGAAGCCTGTCCCGAGCAAGAGCAGAGCTTGCGCATCCATGCCTTTGGCCAGACGCTGCGCGCACCGCGTGAGCGGCAGACTTGGAACAGCCTGGGGCTGGCATCTCGACCGCTGTCCGCACGATTCTTCTGGTGGATGGCTACGCAGGATCCCCGTTGGGAAGAGTCGCAGACTCCTGAAGCGTAAGCTCACCCGTCAAGCAGACAGTTGATTCCCAGAGTCTGCGGCGGTTGTGGTGATCAATCGGGGCATGAACTGCCTGGGTGGCTTGCCGCCCAGAGCGTCATGCGGTCGGTACTCGTTGTACTGGGTCAGCCAGTCGTCGGCGATGGCCTGGACCTGCTCGATGGAATTGAACAGCCAGGCGTCGAGCACTTCGGTCCGGAAGGTGCGGTTGAAGCGCTCGACGTAGGCGTTCTGGTTGGGCTCGCCGGGCTCGAGCGCTTGGTGCACCCGGGTCTGCAGCTTCTCGAACTCTGCCGGGCCGGCACTGCCGGCGGCCCCGGCCCGACCGGCGATGCGCTCGAAGTCGCGCAGCAGGTGCGCCCAGCACACCTGGCGCCGCTCCGGCGCTACGCAGTCGTACACCGCGTAGCGGTCCGTCACCAGCACGCCGGCCGGGCGCTCGCCCGCCAGCGCCTGTGCCACGTAGCGCGCCCGCGAGGGCAGCACCTGGTAGACCACCACCTGCGGCTGCATCGTCGCCCACACCCAGTGCCGCGTCGGCGAGCCCGCCTGGCGCCAGCTCGTCTCGTCCATGTGCAGCACCGCCGCGCTCGAGCAGCTCGCCGGCGCCTGCAGCGCCCACGCCACCACCCCTTGCGCCTGCGAGATCGCCCCCAGGCTGAACCTCACCCCCAGCACCTCGCCCCGATCTGCCCGCGCGGCACCCCGGCCGGCAGCCGGCTCTCGTGCGTCTTGCGGCAGTGCCCGCACACCCCGCGGTACAGCCGGTACTCCTGCACCTCTGCCCGCACCGCCTGCGCCAGGTCCGTCACCTGGTGGCGCAGTGCTCGTCCCGGCTCGACCGGCCCGCCGCACTCGCACACCTCGGGCGGCCGCAGATCGTGCACTGCATCGACCTCGCCCTCGTCCAGCAGCGCCCGGTACGTCCCCTTGTGCCCGGGCTGCGCACCTCGCTTGCGCTCGCTGGCCCGGCGCGGCCGGCTCGTCCCCTTCACGTCCGCCGACGGCGGCTTCGACGAGTTGCGCGAGTCCAGCTTCACCCGCTCCTGCAGCCACGCCACCTGCTCGCGCAGCTGCGCCAACTGCTGGCCCAGCGTGTCGATCACTTCATGGCATTGCGCCAGCGTCTGCGGCTTGGCGGGCAGGTCTTCGGGCTCTGGAGAAGGGGGCGAGTTCATCGAGCCTGACTCTCCCGCCGCACTCGCGCGCTGTCTACGCAGGCTTCAGCGGTTTGACGGGCTTGGCGGGCGTGTCAAGGAGGGGGGGCTGAACACGTACTGTGCAACGGAGCCGGTCGGCCAGCGCCTTGATACGGTGCCAAGATGGAAAGATATCAAGATCATGGGTTCATGAGGGTATCCGTTGCGTATGGCGCGCATGCACCCGGACCTTTCCATGCTGACGGCTTGCATGTGCATCGGAAAAGCACAAAAAAGAACATGAAAAGCGCGATATAGGCAGATCTGCAGCACCGGGGAATGCGATCAGCGATCGCCCGGGCATACGAGAAGTTCGCATCGATTAATATGCCGGCCTTTTCACCTGCCCCGAGCGAAGAATGTTCTTGAACGTGCACGAGAACACGGCTGATTCCAGACTGCCTCACCCTGACGATTTCGGGGTGGGCTTTTGCTTGCGAGGCCAGACCATCACGAGGGTGGATTCGCGTCGCCGCGAGCAGGCGGTTGAAAAGCTGATGGCCGAGCGGGGGCTGTCACGATGCCAGGCGATGCGCCTGCATCGTCAGCAGCGCAAGGACGACATGCGCCCTGCGCGCGACAAGATGCGCGAGGTCTTTCGCCACAACCTGCGGCGCGACCACGAGCACCATCGCTGCCGCAAGCCCATCGATGCGACGCGGTCCGGGCTCAATCAGATCCTGATCGGACCTGCTTGCCCCGACCAGGCCACTGCACACTGGGAGGCTCTGGCCGGTGAGCGGCCCTTCCGCACCAACGGCGTGCTGGCCCTCGAGCATGTGATCCAGTCGCCGCCTGAGCTCGACATTCCCGCTTTCTGGGCCAGCGTCCAGACCGTGCTGTGTGCCCGCTTTGACCATCCGATCTCGTTCGTCATTCACCGCGACCAGTCGCGGGTGCATGCGCATTTCGTGGCGATGCCGATCATCCAGGGTGTCTGGGTCGGCGCGGACGGACTGCGCCTCGCGCATCACCCGGACCGCGTTGCCGAAGATGTTCTTCGCCATCTCCAAGATTCGCATCGAGTTTTCTTTGATGTGCAGGTGCTGGCGCGTCATTCCCAATTGGGTGTCCCCTCTTGTGTCACTGCACCTGACGCTTTCTGCTGCCCAGCAGACTGGCACTCCCTGCTCATGAGTGCGGACGCGCGCAATTCGCACGTCAGTCCTACCCGTTTCGATGCCGGTACGGACTTCTTCAGAGAGCGTGACCTCCAGATAGTGCAAGACCCCGAATTGGCCTGTGAAGACGCGCTGTCGAGCGTCCATGCACTGGGGTACTTCGATTCGCCGGATGCCCAGGGCGATTGCATGAAGCCCGATCCCCTACTTCGGGCTGATGCCGAGCACGGTCTCCAGATACTTCGGGCTCCAGGCGGCCTTCTGGCGCTTGATGTTGAGACTGGTCTTCCTGGATTTTTCCTGCCTGAGCAGGTTCAGGCTCATGCGTCTGAGGATGGCGAAGTTCTCGGCCCCGTCGCCCACGCGGATGCGACAGTCGTCTTCGGAGAAGGTCATGTCCAGCACCCAGTGGCACTGGTTCTCGATGCCCCAGTGCG
>NZ_FTMZ01000012.1 GCF_900156335.1 Sphaerotilus natans | reverse complement strand
CGAGCAGGCTGAAGACGCGCCCGAAGGTGTCGTGCGAGGCGATGCCGTTGGCGTACGGCAGATGCTGGCGCAGCCAGTCGATCTGCAGCTCGGCCCAGTCGGTGACCGAGACCCAGCTGTCGGCGCCACTGCTGACGCCGCACAGCGCCGCGAACATCAGCTCGTCCAGCGGAAACGGACACGACCGCGAGCGCGGATCGTCCAGTTCGGCCAGCGCCTCGATGAAGTGGGGGAGCAGCGGCGCAGTGGTCATCGGGGCGGGCGCCGCTTCGAGCTGCGGCGGTTGGGTCAGCGGGGCGTGTTCATAACACGGAACCGACCAGGTTCTTCATGCAATCGCCCTGCTGGTAACCCAACTTTGCCACCCATGGTATTTAAGCATTCTTTACCTTGCTTGGACTCCACAATGACTTGCATATGAGCAAGCCACTGCGCCATTTCTTCCGGCAACCGAATCGGTGCTTCCGTTGCACCAGATAAGAAATGGGCGGCATGAAAATACAAGTGCTCGTGAATATCGAGATCGGGATGCCACAACTGTGCACACGTCTCTGAGTAGTCCTGAGCTAACCCTTGCCTGAGTGCGCTATATGCCTCATCTAGTCCCAACACGGCACACCATCCGGCCAGAACAGCCAACATCCAAGAGGTTCGCATCAATTTGTCGGCAGTTTGACCAGAATGCCAGCCACCGATGTCCGCCAAATCGTCTATGGAATCGCTACCAATCGGAACATATCGCCTTGCTTTAAAAGCGTAATCTATATTCCGGATTAGGATTTGAAGCCATTTTTTAGCGTAATCCTTACGCCCCGTCAGAACAAACAACGTCATAGCTAGAACGATATCTTGGCTATGCCTATCAAAACATGGCGAGTTGCAGATCCCGTTATTATCAATCAGTGATGCCAACGCATCAGCCACGGCGACCGCACCATTATAATGCGCTACTCGCTCTTCTTCATCAGCAACAACCAACAGCACATAGGGCAACCCAATAGATGCCAGCATGCCAATTTGCTCAAACGCCACTAGAGAAAGTTCTGCGCTGTCTGATGCATACCCAAGTAATCCATCCTCAGCATAACAGTGTCCTTGGATTTTTTCGAAGTATCGCTTTCCAACACTCAGATATCCTTGCCAAACCGACACAAGTGCTTGAGCTATGTCTTTGTCCGATTCCCATGAGCAAAATACACGCACTCTGTGCCAAGACCACAACAACGCTCGCTCCATAGCACGTAATCCTTGACGACCATCACCGTCCCTGAGCGCCCATGAAGCGAATGCATGCGCTGCAAAGTTGACGACTCGCAGGGCTTTCAGCAAATCCTTCTTTGATTTTATAGAACCTTCAAGCACACCTTCAGGTGTCAACCCAAGGGTTCTTAGCATCAGCCTATGCAGATCTCTTTGGTCGTATTCAACATCTCCAGCCAAAGCCAATGCACGCCTCAAGTCACGTCTTTCATCGTCATGGAAGATGTGCTCATCCAAGAGGTGGTGTTCAATCAGAGTAGCCAGCTTGTCAAGCCCCCAGAACTCGATCAACGCCCGGTTTCTCTGATCATTGACGTACCCACTCCAACTGGCTTGAATTGTTTGCTTCAATTCTCCATTGCTAACCACAGCAATACGAACAGGCTTCCCAACATCTTCAGCTTCAACATGCGATTTTAGATACACATCCAAAATCTCATTCAAGCTAGGCCTAATGGCTTGATCGCTGCCATCCCACTCCGATCGACCGATGTCTTTTTGCTTGATGACTAGTAAAAGCAGCTCAGCTTGTTCCGTATCCGGGTTGATGCCTCGGGCAGCAATATCGACACCGAACTGCCGATTCCCGGTTTGTGGGCGAGCAATGGGCACATAGCCCATTTCCACCAACAAATCCGGCAGGAGTCTGTCCAGTTCATTGCGCTCTTTGAGAGTGCGCAGGTACTCTGCAATGACAAGAACCAGCCTCATTCGTCGTCTCGCTTTGCGATGCGGTAGTGAAGTCCAGCAATGGCGTAACCGACAGGATCTGTAAGTGCGCGTTTTGGCAAGGTAATCGAGTGAGAGATACTCTGCAAATGCTGTGTTGGCCCGACTTGGTTGTCTGAAACAGAAAACCAACCCCTACCCGCTTTCAGGGGAACAGTTGTAACGAGTTTCCGAAAAATGGATTTTTCATTGGCTACATCTTGTGCATGTTCCATTCCCCGAGCCCGACTCTGTGCAATGGCCCGGTGAAGTCGCATAGGCGGGCGAAGTTCCTGCAACCGGTCCAAGTGGTCGTTGGCGGTACTGCGTTGAAGGAGGATGGCATGTACCTGTGCAAGAAGTTCTTTTTCTGGCGAACTGGCCGCTTCTTTCCTCAATTTCAAGGCTTCCATCGTGGCATATGGGTAGTCTCGACCTAATTCCTCTGTCAGCAGCGAGTGCACTAATCCAAAACTCCGTTCGAGAGCATTGGTTGTTTTCAGCAAAGAAAACGTCAAAGACAGCAGAGTCTCTTCATAAATAACATAACCAAGCATCCGACGAGCCAAGAATTTGAAGTCTTGTGGATTAAACGTACTGAGTACGTGAGAGGAGAATTCTGGCGATTTCATGCCATGGACATGTAAGTATCGGATCAGTCCGCCGCAGGCTACGGCCAATTTTCTTTCTGACGCGACCATCCAATTCGTAATGAGTTTTTCAAATTCAGGCTCATCATTGACAATCTGCATGATGGTCTGATCAAACAGCTCAATCATGTTTTCATCTTGCAGACCGGACCCGCCTTGCCGCACAAGCCATCCGCTCAAAAAGTCCAATACCAACTGTCGATTTTCGGGCGTTTTATAAATCCCACTCAAAAACCAGTCAAAATTTTTAATCACATTCTGCTGTGATGGCGAAAGTCTGACAAGAGATTTCAGCAAAGTTTTGAAATGCGGAAATGAAACGGGCAAGTTCTGCTGATTCAAAAACAAGAAATCAGCGATCACTGCAAGTGTGTAATCTCCACCATCCGCTGCAAGCCGAACAAGCTCGGACATCAACCGCTCGTCCTTCAACGCAGCGTGGGCCACTGCACGAATCGCGGCCTGCTGAATATCTGTGCATGCCGCTCTGGTTTTACCAATCAGAACCGCAATGCACTGCTCTAGATCCGTGCTGTTCAGTTCGTGGAATTGTATGGCTCTCGCCAAGGTCCACAATGCAGGCCCTGCGATCAGCTGATCAATGTGATCTGCATCATCCCTGGCATTTTCCAGCGCTAGAGATTTCTGATCTGTGTGCATCAGTGCTTGCAAGGCTGTACTATACAGAGTTTGCGTGGACTCTGTTATGTTGCCTCTGGCGACACGAAATACTTCCCAGGCAATCTGCGACTCTGACCGCAAGCGGTGTTCGATGGCATTGAATATCAAACCCCTGGCCATGTCACGCTTTGTAAATTCATGCTGAGCATCAATGAGCGCCACAATATCATCCGCACTGATGCTCACCAAATGCGGCAGTGCTGCCCCCACAAGTTGCAACACGTTGAAAACATCTGAAGCGTGACCCTGTTTGTTTTTTATGGCCTGAGCTGCTTCACCAAGCACATTGATGTGCTGGCTGGCAAAACCCAATAGACGACCAGATGCAAAATCAGAGTGACCAATTTCTTTTCGCCATAGCTCTTCCGCCGCTTCAAACAACGCATCGGCACTGCTCAGAGGTATAATTTTCCGGAAAATCCCCAGTGCCGTGCAGTGGTTTCTAGCCTCCAGATTCTTAAATTCTATTTGACCATCCGCATACCGCCACAGCGAATTACATTCAGCCACAGTTTCTTCTATGAAGCCGGATGATATGCAAATAAGGTCTGTATTTTTTTGTTGATGCAGCACCATGGCTGCATCCATAACATATTGCGGAATATCTTGATTTATTTTTGATACAGCCATTGAACACCCCTTGATAACCGACAGCGACTGGAAACCCAAGCGCATGAAACCAAGTATGGCATGAGACCGGTTTGTCAGGATGGCAAAAAACCCGACCGGCTCACACCGATCGGGTTTTTCTTCGCAGGCGTTGCCGCACTGCGTGGGTACCCGCTTTCGCGGGTATGACGGCAAGGTTACTTCTTGCTCGGCGGCAGGTCCGTGCAGGAGCCGTGCGCGACCTCGGCGGCCATGCCGATCGACTCGCCCAGCGTCGGGTGCGGGTGGATCGTCTTGCCGATGTCCACCGCGTCGGCGCCCATCTCGATGGCCAGCGCGATCTCGCCGATCATGTCGCCGGCGTGCGTGCCGACGATGCCGCCGCCGAGGATCTTGCCGTGGCCGTGGGCCTCGGGGGAGTCATCGAACAGCAGCTTGGTGAAGCCCTCGTCGCGGCCGTTGGCGATGGCGCGGCCCGAGGCCGTCCACGGGAACAGGCCCTTCTTGACCTTGATGCCCTGCGCCTTCGCCTGGTCCTCGGTCAGCCCGACCCACGCCACTTCCGGATCGGTGTAGGCCACCGACGGGATGACGCGGGCGTTGAAGGCCGACTTCGCCAGCTTGTCGTCGCCCAGGAGCGTGCCGGCGATGACTTCCGCCGCGACGTGCGCCTCATGCACCGCCTTGTGCGCCAGCATCGGCTGGCCGACGATGTCGCCGATGGCGAAGATGTGCGGCACGTTGGTGCGCATCTGGATGTCGACGTTGATGAAGCCGCGATCGGTCACCGCCACGCCGGCCTTGTCGGCGGCGATCTTCTTGCCGTTGGGCGTGCGGCCCACCGCCTGCAGCACCAGGTCGTAGACGCCTTCCGACTTCGTGCCGTCCAGGCCCTCGAACTGCACCTTGATGCCTTCCGGGGTGGCCTCGGCGCCGACCGTCTTCGTCTTCAACATGATGTTGTCGAAGCGCTTGGCGTTCATCTTCTGCCAGACCTTGACGAGGTCACGGTCAGCGCCCTGCATCAGGCCGTCCATCATCTCCACCACGTCCAGGCGGGCGCCCAGCGTGCTGTAGACGGTGCCCATTTCCAGGCCAATGATGCCGCCGCCGACGATGAGCATCTTCTTCGGCACGGCCTTGAGCGCGAGCGCCCCGGTCGAGTCGACGATGCGCTCGTCATTGGGGAAGAACGGCAGGCGCACCGCCTGCGAGCCCGCGGCGATGATGACCGACTTGAACTTCACCACCTTGGTGGTGCCGGTGCGCTCGGTGCCGGTGCCGCCGGTTTCCTCGACCTGCACATGGTACGGGTCCAGGAACTGGCCGACGCCACGCACGGTCGTGACCTTGCGCATCTTGGCCATCGCCGCCAGGCCGCCGGTCAGCTTGCCGATGACCTTTTCCTTGTGGCCGCGCAGCTTGTCGATGTTCAGGCTCGGCGCGCCGAACTCGACGCCCAGGTCGCCCAGGTGCGAGACCTCGTCCATCACGGCCGCGACGTGCAGCAGCGCCTTCGACGGGATGCAGCCCACGTTCAGGCAGACGCCGCCCAGCGTGGCATAGCGCTCGACGATGACCGTCTTCAGGCCGAGATCGGCGGCGCGGAAGGCGGCCGAGTAGCCGCCAGGGCCCGCGCCCAGCACCAGCACGTCGCACTCGACGTCGGCCGGGCCGCTGTAGCTGCCGGCCGGACCGGCCGGTGCCGCCACCGGGGCCGGCGCGGCGACCGGAGCCGCCGCGCCGGGTGCCGGCGCCGGTGCCGGTGCGGCCGCAGCCGCCTCGGCGCTCTCCAGCACCAGGATCACGGTGCCCTGGTTCATCTTGTCGCCCAGCGCGACCTTCAGCTCCTTGACCACGCCGGCGTGGCTCGACGGGATCTCCATCGAGGCCTTGTCGGATTCGACCGTGATCAGGCTCTGTTCCATCTTCACCGTGTCGCCGGCCTTGACCAGCAGCTCGATGATCGCCACGTCCTTGAAGTCGCCGATGTCCGGGACCTTCACTTCGATCAGTGCCATGTCGTGTTCTCCCCGATCACAGCACGATGCGGCGGAAGTCCGCCAGCAGCGATGCGAAGTAGACGTTGAAACGCGCAGCCGCCGCGCCGTCGATGACGCGGTGGTCCCACGACAGCGACAGCGGCAGCATCAGGCGCGGCTGGAACTGCTTGCCGTCCCACTTCGGCTCGATCTGGCTCTTGCACACGCCCATGATCGCGACTTCCGGCGCGTTGATGATCGGCGTGAAATACCGGCCACCGATGCCGCCCAGCGACGAGATCGTGAAGCAGGCGCCGCTCATGTCGGCCGGGCCCAGCTTGCCGTCGCGGGCCTTCTTGGCCAGCTCGCCCATTTCTTGGCTGATCTGGAAGATGCCCTTCTTGTCGCAGTCCTTGATGACCGGGACCACCAGGCCGTTGGGCGTGTCCGCCGCAAAGCCGATGTGGAAGTAGTTCTTCAGCACCAGCTGGTCGCCGTCGAGCGACGAGTTGAACTCGGGGAACTTCTTCAGCGCGGCCACGGCCGCCTTGATCATGAAGGCCAGCATCGTGACCTTGACGCCGGACTTCTCGTTTTCCTTGTTCGTCTGAACGCGGAAGGCTTCCAGCTCGGTGATGTCCGCGTCGTCATGGTTGGTGACATGCGGGATGACCACCCAGTTGCGGTGCAGGTTCGCGCCCGAGATCTTCTTGATGCGCGAGAGGTCCTTGCGCTCGATGGGACCGAACTTGGCGAAGTCGACCTTCGGCCACGGCAGCAGGCCGGGGAAGGCGCCGCCGGCGGCAGCCGCCGCGGCCGGAGCCGGAGCGGCGGCCTTCTGCGCCGCGGTCTGCACCGCGCCGGCCATCACGCCCTTGACGAAGCCCTGGATGTCGGCCTCGGTGATGCGGCCCTTCGGACCGCTGCCCTTGACCTCGGCCAGCGGCACGCCCAGCTCGCGGGCGAACTTGCGCATCGACGGCGAGGCGTGCGGCAGGTTCAGCGCCGGCGCGGTCGGGTCATGCGCCGGCACGGCCGCCACCGGGGCGGCAGCCGCCGGAGCCGCAGCGGCCGGAGCCGGAGCAGCGGCAGGCGCCGCCACCGGAGCGGCCGCCGGAGCCACCGCGGCAGGCGCCGGAGCGGCCACGGCACCGGCCGCGCCTTCCAGGATCGCCACCAGCGAGCCCTTGCTCACCTTGTCGCCCAGCTTGACCTTGAGTTCCTTGATCACGCCGGCGTGGCTCGACGGGATCTCCATCGAGGCCTTGTCGGATTCGACCGTGATCAGGCTCTGCTCGGCCTTGACCGTGTCGCCGACCTTGACCAGCAGCTCGATGACCGCGACCGCGTCGAAGTCGCCGATGTCGGGCACGACCACCTCGATCGGGCCAGCGGCAGCCACCGCGGCCGGGGCCGCTGGAGCCGCCGCCACCGGGGCCGGAGCCGGGGCTGCCACGGGTGCGGGAGCCGGCGCGGCAGCGACCGGAGCCGGCGCAGCGGCAGCGCCCGCCACTTCCAGCAGCAGCACCAGCGAGCCCTCGGCCACCTTGTCGCCCAGCGCGACCTTCAGCTCCTTGATCACGCCGGCGTGCGAGCTGGGGATCTCCATCGAGGCCTTGTCGGACTCGACGGTGATCAGGCTCTGCTCGGCCTTGATGGTGTCACCCGCCTTGACGAGGACCTCGATGATCGTCACTTCCTTGAAGTCCCCGATGTCGGGAACCTTCACTTCGATCAGTGCCATGGTGTCTGTCTCCGTGTTGTGTGCCGATCAGGCGTACAGCGGGTTGATCTTGTCGGTCTTGATGCCATAGCGGCTGATCGCCTCGGCGACCTTGGCCAGCGGCAGCGTGCCCTCGTCGGCCAGCGCGCGCAGGGCGGCCACGACGATGTAGTGACGGTTGACCTCGAAGTGCTCGCGCAGCTTGGAGCGGAAGTCCGAGCGGCCGAAACCGTCGGTGCCCAGCACCTTGTAGCTGCGGCCCTTCGGGATGAAGGAGCGGATCTGCTCGGCGTAGCTCTTCATGTAGTCGGTCGAGGCGACCACCGGGCCGGCGTGGCCCTCGAGCTGCTGGGCGACAAACGGCACGCGGGCGGCTTCCAGCGGATGCAGCAGGTTCCAGCGCTCGCAGTCCTGGCCGTCGCGGGCCAGCTCGTTGAAGCTCGGGCAGCTCCAGATGTTGGCCGAGACGCCCCAGTCCTTCTCCAGCAGCTCCTTGGCGGCGATCGACTCGCGCAGGATGGTGCCCGAGCCCAGCAGGTTGACGCGCGGCGCGCCCTCGCCGCCTTCCTGCAGCAGGTACATGCCCTTGAGGATCTGCTCTTCGGTGCCCTGGCTCAGGCCCGGCATCGCGTAGTTCTCGTTGAGCAGCGTCAGGTAGAAGAACACGTTCTCCTGGTTCTCGACCATGCGCTTGAGGCCATGGTGCAGGATCACGCCCACTTCATGCGCGAAGGTCGGGTCGTAGCTGACGCAGTTCGGGATGGTGCCGGCCAGGATGTGGCTGTGGCCATCCTCGTGCTGCAGGCCTTCGCCGTTCAGCGTGGTCCGCCCCGAGGTGCCGCCCAGCAGGAAGCCGCGCGCCTGCATGTCGCCGGCCGCCCAGGCCAGATCGCCGATGCGCTGGAAGCCGAACATCGAGTAGTAGACGTAGAACGGGATCATGATCCGGTTCGACGTGCTGTACGAGGTGGCCGCCGCGATCCAGCTCGACATGCCGCCGGCCTCGTTGATGCCTTCCTGCAGGATCTGGCCGGCCTTGTCCTCGCGGTAGTACATGACCTGGTCCTTGTCGACCGGCGTGTACTGCTGACCCAGCGGGTTGTAGATGCCGACCTGACGGAACAGGCCTTCCATGCCGAAGGTGCGGGCCTCGTCGACCAGAATGGGCACGACACGCGGACCGACGTCCTTGTCGCGCAGCAGCTGCGTCAGGAAACGCACATAGGCCTGGGTGGTCGAGATCTCGCGGCCTTCGGCCGTGGGCTCGAGCACCGCCTTGAAGGTCTCCAGCGGCGGGATGACGAACTGCTCGTCGGCCTTGGTGCGACGGTTCGGCAGGTAGCCGCCCAGCGCCTTGCGGCGCTCGTGCAGGTAGCGCATTTCCGGCGTGTCGTCGGCCGGCTTGTAGAACGGGATCTTCGGCAGCTCGCTGTCGGGCACCGGGATGTTGAAGCGGTCGCGGAAGGCGCGGATGTCGTCGTCCGTCAGCTTCTTGGTCTGGTGGACGGTGTTCTTGCCCTCGCCGACCTTGCCCATGCCGAAGCCCTTGACGGTCTTGATCAGCAGCAGCGTGGGCTGGCCCTTGTGCTTGACCGCGCGGTCATAGGCCGCGTAGACCTTCTGCGGGTCATGGCCGCCACGCTTCAGGGCCCAGATCTCGTCGTCGCTCATGTGGGCGACCATCTCGAGCGTGCGCGGGTCCTTGCCGAAGAAGTGCTTGCGCACATAGGCGCCGTCGTTGGCCTTGAAGGCCTGGTAGTCGCCGTCGACGGTGTCCATCATCAGCTTGCGCAGGGCACCGTCCTTATCCTTGGCCAGCAGCTTGTCCCACTCGCTGCCCCACAGCAGCTTGATGACGTTCCAGCCGGCGCCGCGGAACTCGCCTTCGAGTTCCTGGACGATCTTGCCGTTGCCGCGCACCGGGCCGTCCAGGCGCTGCAGGTTGCAGTTGATGACGAAGATCAGGTTGTCCAGGCCTTCGCGGGCGGCCAGGCCGATCGCGCCCAGCGATTCGGGCTCGTCCATCTCGCCGTCGCCGCAGAACACCCAGACCTTGCGGTTGCTGGTGTCGGCGATGCCGCGGGCGTGCAGGTACTTCAGGAAGCGCGCCTGGTAGATCGCCATCAAGGGGCCCAGGCCCATCGAGACTGTCGGGAACTGCCAGAAGCCGGGCATCAGCTTCGGGTGCGGATAGCTGGAGAGGCCCTTGCCCTCGACTTCCTGGCGGAAGTGCAGCAGCTGCTCCTCGGTCAGGCGGCCTTCCAGGTAGGCGCGCGCGTAGACGCCGGGCGACACATGGCCCTGGAAGTAGATGCAGTCGCCACCGTGGTTCTCGCCCTCGGCATGCCAGAAGTGGTTGAAGCCGGCGCCGAACATGTGGGCCAGCGAGGCGAAGGAGCCGATGTGGCCGCCCAGATCACCGCCGTCCTCGGGGTTGTGGCGGTTGGCCTTGACGACCATCGCCATCGCGTTCCAGCGCATGTAGGCGCGCAGGCGCTCCTCGATCTCGATGTTGCCCGGGCAATGGGCTTCCTGATCGGCCGGAATGGTGTTGACGTAGGCGGTGTTGGCCGAGAACGGCATGTCCAGGCCGCTCTGGCGCGCATGGCCGAGCAGCTCGTCGAGGAGCTGGTGGGCGCGTTCGCCGCCTTCGGCCTGGATGACCGCGCTCAGCGCGTCCAGCCACTCGCGGGTTTCCTGGGTATCCGGATCCTGGGGATTCTGGGGCAGTGCAGACATGGTGTCTCCTCGTGCTGCATCGTCGGAAAAGACCCGTTGCGGCCGCGCTCGCTGGCGTCGGGCTCCGGGCAGGCGCACCCCTCCTCGGGGCATGGGCACGGAGTCTCGCACATCGGGCGCGCAATTTCAAATGGTGCTTTACACATTCACATTGTGAAATTCACTGAAACCATAATGACACCATGAGCTCTCGCCCTCCCGAATCCACCCCGCCCGCGGCCCCGAGCACGCGTCCGGGCCTGCGCCTGCTGCGCCGGCTGGCCGCGCGCTGGCGCCGCCTGTCGCCCTCGCGCCAGGACCGGCTCGCCACGCTGGCGCCGCTGCTGTCGGTGATGCTGTTCCTGGCGGCGATCATCACGGCCTTCTGGTACCTGCGGAACGAGGAGATCGAGCGCGAGCTGGAGTCGGTCAAGCGCGATGCCGAGCTGGTGCAGCAGCAGATCCGCCTGCGCCTGATCGAGAACCAGGAGCAGCTGGTGCGCATGGCCCGCGAGGTGGTGACCCGGGCTGTCGACCGCGACGAGCTGCTGGCCCAGGCCGAGCGCATCGAGCGCGAGCGCCCGGAGATCGTCAGCCTGACCTGGCTGGGCGTGCATCGTCAGGTGATCGCGCGCCATGTCTCGCCGGATCTGGTGGCGGCGATGCCGCGCCTGGGCATGCCCGGCGGCGACCCTGGCGATCCGGTGTCGGCCGAGCTGCGCCAGCGCGTCACCCTGGAGACCTTCCGCGACAGCCGCGAGCTGCGGCTGCCGGTCTACTCGCCGCCGTTCCGCCATGCCAACCGGCTGCTGGTCTTCCAGGTGCAGGTGCCGCTGATCGACCACGGCAACTTCGCCGGCACGCTGGTGGCCGAATACTCGGTCGAGGCGCTGCTGCGCCATTTCGTGCCGCCGGAGGTCTCGCAGCGCCATGTGATCTCGATGCTGGATGGCAACGACGAGGTCATGGCCAGCACCGCCGGCGCCGCCGCGCTCGAACGCGGCCGGCACAAGGACACCCTGCTGACCTGGAGCGTGCCGTTCGCGCCGGTCCACCACGGCGTGACGCTGCGCGGCGAGGGCTTTCGCACCTCGGCCGGCCTGGTCGGCAACACGCTGTTCTGGATGGTGCTGGCGCTGTCGGCGCTGACGCTGTGGATGCTGCTGGGCACCTGGCGCCACATGCGCCGGCGGCTGCAGATCCAGGGCGCGCTGGTGCAGGAGACCAACTTCCGCCGCGCGATGGAGAACTCGATGCTGACCGGCATGCGGGCGATGGATCTCGACGGCCGCATCACCTATGTCAACCCGGCCTTCTGCGCGATGACCGGCTTCTCCGAGGCCGACCTGATCGGCCGCATGCCGCCCTACCCGCACTGGCCGCCCGAGCGCATGGAGGAAAACCACCGCCTGCTGCAGCAGGAGCTGGCCGGCCGCAGCCCGGCCGGCGGCATCGAGGTCAAGGTGCAGCGCCGGGACGGCACCCGCTTCGACGCCCGCATGTATGTCTCGCCGCTGATCGACTCGCGCGGCCAGCAGACCGGCTGGATGACCTCGATGACCAACATCACCGAGGCCAAGCGCATCCGCGACCAGCTCACCGCCTCGCACGAGCGCTTCACCACCGTGCTGGAGGGGCTGGACGCGGCGGTGTCGGTGATGTCGGCGCAGACCGGCGAGCTGCTGTTCGCCAACCGCACCTACCGGCTGTGGTTCGGCGGCGAGGCACGCTGGCATGCGCAGCTGGCCGGACGCCCGGCCAGCGGGGACGACGAGCAGGGCGACGCGGTCGACGCGATGGCCGGCGTGCCCACCGCCGAGCTCGACGAGGCTGGCGCCGACGCGCGCGAGGTCCATGTCGAGGCGATGCAGAAATGGTTCGACGTGCGCGCGCGCTATCTGCAGTGGACCGACGGCCGCCTGGCGCAGATGCTGATCGCCACCGACGTGACCGCACGCCGGCAGATGGAGGAGGAGACCGCCCGCCAGATCGAGCGCGCCCAGGAGACCAGCCGCCTGGTGACGATGGGCGAGATGGCGTCCTCGGTCGCACACGAGCTCAACCAGCCGCTGGCGGCGATCACCAACTACTGCAACGGCATGCTCTCGCGGCTGCGCGCCGGCAACCTGCGCGAGGAGGATCTGGCGATGGCGCTGGAGAAGACCTCGAAGCAGGCGCAGCGCGCCGGCCAGATCATTCACCGCATCCGCCAGTTCGTGAAGCGCAGCGAGCCGCAGCGCCAGCCCGCGCGCGCCGCCGAGATCGTCGAGGACGCGCTGGAGCTGGCCACCATCGAGCTCAAGCGGCGCAATGTCGCGATCCAGAGCTATGTCGCACAGCGCCTGCCGGTGCTGCAGGTCGACCCGATCCTGATCGAGCAGGTGCTGCTGAACCTGCTGAAGAACGCCGCCGAGGCGATCGACAACGCGCAGATGCCGCCGAAGCGGCGCACCATCGAGCTGCGCGTCGTGCCGCGCCACACCGCCGAACTCGGGGGGGTGATCGAGTTCAGCGTCACCGACGCCGGCCCCGGCATCCGCGAGGAAGTCATCGGCCGCCTCTACGAGGCCTTCTTCTCGACCAAGAGCGACGGCATGGGCATCGGGCTGTCGCTGTGCCGCTCGATCATCGAGTCGCACCAGGGCCGGATGAAGGCGGAGAACCTCTACAATGGGGACAGCATCTGCGGATGCCGTTTCTCCTTCATGCTGCCCGTTGCCACCACGGGAGACAACAGCACGGCAAAGACACCTGAGGTCCACTGAAGACATGAGCCTGATCCCCAAGAAAGGTACGGTGTACGTCGTCGACGACGACGAGGCGGTTCGCGATTCGCTGCAGTGGCTGCTCGAAGGCAAGGATTACCGGGTCAAGTGCTTCGACTCGGCCGAGGCTTTCCTGTCGCGCTTCGATCCCCGCGAGGTCGCCTGCCTGGTCGCCGACATCCGCATGGATGGCATGAGCGGCCTGGAGCTGCAGGACCGCCTGCTCGAGCGCAAGAGCCCGCTGCCGATCGTCTTCATCACCGGCCACGGCGACGTGCCGATGGCGGTCACCACGATGAAGAAGGGCGCCGAGGACTTCATCGAGAAGCCCTTCAAGGAAGACGAGCTGGTCGCGCTGGTCGAGCGCATGCTCGAGCGCGCCCGCGCCGCCTTCTCGACGCACCAGGAACAGGCCAGCCGCGAGGCGCTGCTGTCGCGCCTGACCACCCGCGAGGCCCAGGTGCTCGAGCGCATCGTCGCCGGCCGCCTGAACAAGCAGATCGCCGACGATCTGGGCATCAGCATCAAGACGGTGGAGGCGCACCGCGCCAACATCATGGAGAAGCTCAACGCCAACACCGTCGCCGACCTGCTGAAGATCGCGCTGGGCGCCGGTCAAGCCGCCAAGGCCTGAGCCCGCCCTCCCCGCCTGCGAGGCCGCTGAAGCGTCAGCGGCCTTTTTCATTGTCCCCGCTCCCCAGCTCCCTCAGCTCTTTTCCCTCCAGGAGAACACCGTGTCCGCCCAGCTCATCGACGGCAACGCCCTGTCCAAGCAACTCCGCGCCGAGGTGGCGCAACGCGCCGCAGCCCTGACCGCACGCGGCCTCAAGCCCGGCCTGGCCGTGATCCTGGTCGGCGACAACCCGGCCAGCGCGGTCTATGTGCGCAACAAGGTCAAGGCCTGCGAGGACGTCGGCTTCCACTCGGTGCTGGAGAAGTACGAGGCCACGCTGTCGGAGGCCGATCTGCTGGCACGCATCGACGCGCTGAACAACGACCCCGCCATCCACGGCATCCTGGTGCAGCTGCCGCTGCCCAAGCACATCGACGACCACAAGGTCATCGAGGCGATCTCGCCGCTGAAGGACGTCGACGGCTTCCACGTCGCCTCGGCCGGCGCGCTGATGGTCGGCGAGGTCGGCTTCAAGGCCTGCACGCCCTACGGCTGCATGAAGATGCTCGAATCCATCGGCCTGAAGGACCTGCGCGGCAAGCACGCGGTGGTGATCGGCCGCTCCAACATCGTCGGCAAGCCGATGGCGATGATGCTGCTGGCGGCCAATGCCACCGTCACCATCACCCACAGCGGCACCGCCGACCTGGCCGCGATGACGCGCCAGGCCGACATCGTCGTCGCCGCGGTGGGCAAGCGCAACGTGCTGACCGCCGACATGATCAAGCCCGGCGCCGTCGTCATCGACGTCGGCATGAACCGCAACGACGAGGGCAAGCTCTGCGGCGACGTCGACTTCGACGGCTGCCGCGAGGTCGCCAGCCACATCACGCCGGTGCCAGGCGGCGTCGGCCCGATGACGATCACGATGCTGCTGGTCAACACGATGGAGGCGGCCGAGCGGGTCGCGGCCGCGGCGGTCTGAGGCCGGTCTTGCGCCTCGGCGCGGGCACCCTTGCGGATGCCCGTGCCGCCCCCAGATGAAGCCCTGGTCGGTTACGCTGGCCGGGGCTTCGTGCCATCCGGCGCGTGGCCTGTCCGTCCCCATTCGCCTTCCAGCCCTGCTGCCCATGCCGATGACCGACACCGCCGCCAATCCGCTGCTGACCTCCTCCCCGCTGCCGCTGTTCGACGCCATCCGCCCGGAGCATGTGAGCCCGGCGCTCGACGTGCTGCTGGCCGACGCGAACGCCGCGCTCGAGACCGCAGTCGCCGCCGACACCCCGGCCGACTACGACACGCTGTCGCGCACGCTGACCGTGGCCACCGAGCGCCTGGGCGGGGCCTGGGGCGCCGTCGGCCACCTCAAGGGCGTGGCCGACACGCCGGAGCTGCGCGCCGCCTTCAACGAGAACCTGCCGCGCATCACCGAGTTCTACACCCGCCAGGGCGCCGACGAGCGGCTCTACGCCAAGTACAAGGCCATCGCCGCCAGCCCCACCGCGGCCACGCTGAGCGCGCCGCGCCAGCAGGCCCTGTCGCACTGGCTGCGCGACTTCGTGCTCTCCGGCGCCGAGCTGCAGGGCGAGGCCAAGGTGCGCTTCGCGCAGATCCAGGAGCGCCTGGCCGAGCTGAGCCAGAGCTTCTCCGAGCATGTGCTCGACGCCACCGACAGCTTCTCGTACCTGGCCACGACGGAGGAGCTCGCCGGCGTGCCCGAGGACGTCCAGGCCGCCACCCGCGCCGCCGCCGAGGCCGCGGGCGAGACCGGCCACAAGCTCACGCTGCACATGCCGGTCTACCTGCCGGTAATGCAGTACGCCGAGAACCGGCCCTTGCGCGAGCGGCTCTACACCGCCTACGTCACCCGCGCCTGCGAGGCCGGCCCGCCCGAGCGCGACAACACGCCGGTGATGGCCGAGATCCTGCGCCTGAAGCAGGAGGAGGCCGCGCTGCTGGGCTACCCGAGCTACGCCGACGTCTCGCTGGTGGCCAAGATGGCCGAGAGCCCGAAGCAGGTCACCGATTTCCTGCGCGACCTCGCCGCCCGCGCCCGCCCCTACGCCGAGAAGGACCTGGCCGAGCTGCGCGCGTTCGCCGCCCAGGAGCTGGGCCTGAGCGAGCTGCAGTCCTGGGACGTGTCCTTCGCCGGCGAGAAGCTCAAGGAGGCGCGCTACGCCTTCAGCGACCAGGAGGTGAAGCAGTATTTCACCGAGCCGAAGGTGCTCGCCGGCCTCTTCCGCATCATCGAGACGCTGTTCGAGGTGGCGATCCACCCGGACACGGCGCCGGTCTGGCACGAGTCGGTGCGCTTCTACCGCATCGAGCGCGGCGGCGAGCTGATCGGCCAGTTCTACCTCGACCCCTACGCACGCCCCGGCAAGCGCCCCGGCGCGTGGATGGACGACGTCAAGGGCCGCTGGCTGCGCCCGGACACCGGCGCGCTGCAGACGCCGGTGGCGCATCTGGTGTGCAACTTCTCGGCGCCAGTGGGCGGCAAACCCGCGCTGCTGACGCACGACGAGGTGCAGACGCTGTTCCACGAGTTCGGCCACGGCCTGCACCACATGCTCACGCAGGTGGCGGACCTGGGCGTATCGGGCATCTCGGGCGTCGAGTGGGACGCGGTCGAGCTGCCCAGCCAGTTCATGGAGAACTTCTGCTGGGAATGGGAGGTGCTCCGGCACATGACCGCCCATGTGGACACCGGCGAGCCGCTGCCGCGCGCGCTGTTCGACAAGATGATCGCCGCGAAGAACTTCCAGAGCGGCCTGATGACGCTGCGCCAGGTGGAGTTCGCGCTGCTCGACATGCGCCTGCACGCCGAGCCGGGCAGCGACGCGCGCATCCAGCAGATCGTCGACGAGGTGCGCAACGAGGTCGCGGTGATGAAGCCGCCGGCCTTCAACCGCTTCCAGCACACCTTCTCGCACATCTTCGCCGGCGGCTACGCGGCGGGCTACTACAGCTACAAGTGGGCCGAGCTGCTCAGCGCCGACGCCTGGAGCGCCTTCGAGGAAGAAGGCGTGCTCAACCCCGAGACCGGCCGGCGCTACCGCCGCGAGATCCTGGAGGCCGGCGGCGCGCGCGACGCGATCGACAACTTCAAGGCCTTCCGCGGCCGCGAGCCGAAGATCGACGCGCTGCTGCGCCACCAGGGCATGGCATGAAGATCGCCCGCCTGACGATGGCGCTGGCCGGCGCCGCGCTGCTGGCCCTGGCCGGCTGCGCCTCGGGCCCCAGCACGCCGGCCGCGCCGCTGCCCACCGTGGCTTCGGTCGATCTGGCGCGCTACGCCGGCGCCTGGTACGAGGTGGCCTCGCTGCCCAACCGCTTCCAGAAGCAGTGCGTCGCCGACACGCAGGCTCGCTACCGCGCGGTGGGCGAGGACATCGAGGTGCGCAACCGCTGCCGCACCGCCGACGGCACGGTCGCCGACATCACCGGCATCGCCAAGGTGGTGCCGGACAGCGGCAACGCCAAGCTGCGGGTGAGCTTCTTCCGACCCTTCTACGGCGACTACTGGATCCTGGCCTTCGGGCCGGACCAGCGCTGGGTGCTGGTGGGCGAGCCGAAGCGCCAGTTCGGCTGGGTGCTGTCGCGCACGCCGCAGCTGCCGGCGGCCGAGCTGGACGCCGCGCTGGCGCGCGCCGAGGCGCTGGGCTATGCCCGCAGCGCCTTCAAGGCCACGCCGCAGACGCAGCCGCTGGACTGAGCAAGCGACCCGGCCGGCCGGCTCAGGCCGCGCGCCGGCCGGTACGGCCAGCCACCACCTGCTCGCAGACCTTCAGCGTCTCGACCGCCACGTCGTCCCAGGTGCGGCTCATCGCCGCGGCGATGGCGGCGTGGTCCCAGTCGCGGTCGAGCGCGTCGCGCAGCGCCTTCGTCAGCGCGCCGGCGTCGCGCGGCGGGATCAGGATGCCGTTGCGCTCGTGCAGGATCTCGCGGGTGCCGCCGACATCGGTGGCCACCACCGGGCGGCCGCAGGCCACGCCCTCGACGACCACGTTCGGATAGCCCTCCGACCAGCTCGGCAGCGTCAGCACATCGGCGGCGTTGATCCACTCGGCGACCTGCTCGGGCGGCTGGCCGCCGGGCAGGTGCACCCGCTCGGTCAGGCCAGTCGAGTGCACCAGCTCCATCAGCTCGGTCTTCATCACGCCGTCGCCCACCAGCGCCAGCGTGACCTTCGGATCGTCCTTGGCCAGCGTCTGGAAGGCGGTGATCAGCTCGCGCATGCCCTTGGCCTCGACGAAGCGGCCGACGTACACGATCATCTTCTCGTCGGACCTGACGCCCCACTTCGCGCGCAGCGCGGCCTGGTCGAGCGGCTTGAACACCGCGGTGTTGAAGCCGTTGATGATGGTGTGGACGCGGTCGGCGGGCGCGCCGAACTCGCGGATCGAGTACTGGCGCATCGCCTCCGAGACGGTCAGCAGCGCGTCGACGCCGTCGATGGTGCGGCGGGTCATCTTCTCGTTGACGCCCGAGCGCACATGGATGTCCGAGCCCAGCGCGCCCACCACGCAGGGCACGCCCAGCGCACGCGCGGTGCGCAGCGCGGCGAAGCCGTCCGGATAGACCCAGTAGGCCAGCACCAGATCGGGCTTGAAGCGGCGCACCCGGGGGGTGAGCGACCAGCTGGCGATGTGTCCGTTCCAGCCGCGACTGACCACCGGCAGGCCCATGTAGTCGAAGGTCTCGACATCGCAGCCGTCGAGCTGGTAGTCGGGACCGATCGAGCCGTAGATGAAGCTGCGCGGGCGCAGGCCCGGCACCTTCGGGTACTGCATCGTCTGCAGGAAGGTCTTGACGGTGGCCAGCCGACCGAGCGAGCGGGCGGTCTCATGGATGTAGCGGCCCCGCGTCTGGTCGTGCGGAACGGGCAGCATGGGCGTGACGAGGGCGATGCGCATCAGAACAACGGCAATAAGGTGAGAAGAAGGCGACCGGAGCGGCCGACCGGAATTGTCGGTGCAAACCCGGGCCCGCCGGTGAGCATCCGATGACGCGATGGCGCGATGTGTCCGGACTGTCTCAGCGGCGCAGCACGGGACTGTCGAGCACCAGGTCGGCGGCGGCCAGCCGCAGCGCCTTCGGGTCGAGCGCGGCCAGCGCCGGGCCGGCCGCATCCAGCGGTCCGACCACCAAGGTGCGCAGCGCTGCGGCCGGCCAATGGCGCTGCACGAAGCGCTGCACGTCCATGCTCTCGACCCCGGCGATGCCCGCGGCAAAGCAGCTCAGCTCGCCCAGGCCGATGCCCTGGGCCCAGAGCTCGCCCAGGCGCGCGTTCAGGCCCTCGTCGGTATCGAGCCGGCGTGCCAGCGAGCCGATCAGCGCGGCACGCCGGGCCGCCAGCTCCTCGGGCGTCGGCGGCTCGCGCCCGGGCGAGAGCACCCGCTCGCGCATCAGCTGCGCGACCTCGGCGGCATGGCGCGACGCGGTGCGCGCCTGGGCGATGAACAGACCGCCGGCGCGCTGCTGCTCGATGCGCGCGTCGGCGCCGTAGGACAGGCCGCGGCGGATGCGCACCGCCTGGTTGAGCCGCGCCGAGTAGCCGCCGCCGATCACGGTGGCCGCCATCTGGCCGGCGCGCCGATCCGGCGCGTCGAGCGCGACATGCGGCGCGCAGACCAGCACCGCGGTCTGCGCCGCGCGCGGCAGATCGACCAGCAGCGTGGCCGGCAGCAGCGGCTGCGGCGGCGCGCTGGGCATCTCGTGCGGCATCGGCGCATCGGCGATGCGCCAACCTGCGAACATCGGCCGCAGCAGCGCCCGCGCCGCGGCCAGGTCGATGTCGCCGGTCAGCACCACCGCGACCCGGTCGGGGCGGAACCAGCGCCGGTGCATCGTCAGCAGGTCCTCGCGGCGCACCGCCGAGAGACTCTCGGGCGTGGGCACCGCGCCGTGCAGGCTGCGGCCCCAGACAGTGCGCCGCGCCACCAGCGCCGCCAGCAGCGCCGGATCCTGCAGGCGCAGGCCCAGACCGTCGAGCGCCTGGGCGCGCACCTGCTGCAGCTCGGCCGCCGGCAGCAGCGGCCGGCGCAGCAGGTCGACCAGCAGCGCCAGCGCCTGCGGCAGCAGCGGCGTCATCACCGTCATGTCCAGCCAGATCTGGCTGTCCTGCGCGCCGGTGCCGATCGAGCCGCCCAGCGCCTCGGCCTGACGTGCCAGCGTCGCGCCGTCGACCGGCCGGCCCTGGCGCATCGCGCCGCGCGCCAGCATCTGCGACAGCAGCAGCGCGCAGCCGCTGCGCCCGGGCGGATCGGCCGCGCTGCCGCAGCGCACCCGCAGCGCGATGCTGACCAGCGGCAGGTCGCGACGCTCGGCCACGATCAGCGTCGGGCCGACCTCGCCGAGCAGTTCCTGCTCGACCTCCGGCACATGCACCGGCACCGGCTCGCCTGGTGGCGGCAGCAGCGGCGAGGGATCGGGTTCGCCCAGACCGGGCGGCCCGCCCCCGGCGCGCACGACCGTCGCGCAGCCGGCCAGACCGGTCAGGCCCAGCGGCACCGCCAGACCATGCCCCCAGAGCCGCGCCAGGCAGGCACGGCGATCCAAACGATCCGGCCAGGCCGTCATCGCCGCCCCCGCTGGACGTAGTGCAGCGTCACCCGGGGCTGTGCCAGCAGTTCGCGCAGCACGCGGCGCACGTCATCGACCTGCACGGCCGCCAGGCGCTGCAGCTGCAGGTCCGCCATCTCGGCACCGCCCGAGAGCATCTCGGCCCAGCCGGCGGCCAGCGCCCGCCCCTCGGCGGTCTGGCGGGCCGACAGCGCCTCGGTCAGCAGCCGGGTGCGGGCCTTGTCGATCTCGGTGGCCGGCAGCGGCCCGGTCGCCAGCCGGTGGATCTCACGCGAGAGCGCCTCCTCCAGCCGCACCAGGCGCGGATCCAGGCGCGGCTCGGCGCCCTGCACCGACGGGCCGGCGGCGATCGCCCAGGCGTTGAGCATGCCGGCATCGGCCAGCAGATCGGCGCTGAAGCCGGCGCCCTGGGCCAGCCGCTCACGCTCGACCAGCGCCGCCACCAGCCGCGAGGAGTCGCCATCGCCGAGCAGCGCGGCCACGAGGCGCCAGACCGGCGCATCCGGATGGCGCGCCGGCGGGCCCGACCACATCAGCGCCACCGCCGGCGCCGGCACCTGCGCGGCGGTCAGCACCAGGCGCTGGTCGATCTGGCGCGGCGGCTCGACCACCGTGACCCGCGGCACCGGCGCGTCGGGGGCGCGCAGCGACCCGAAATGGCGGGCCACCAGCGCCGGCAGCCGCTCGGCATCGAAGTCGCCGGCCACGATCAGCACCGCGTTGTCCGGCCGGTAGTAGCTGCGATGAAAGCGCTGCACATCCTCGAGCGTGGCCGCGTCCAGATCGTCGATGCGACCGATGACCGGGCGCCGGTAGGGGTGGACAAGCCAGAAGGCGGGCGCCATGCCGTGGAACAGCGGGCCGTAGGGATCGTCGAGCACCCGCTGGCCGAACTCGGCCTGCACCACCGCGCGTTCGCTGCGCAGATTGTCGGCATCGACCTGCAGGCCGCCCATGCGCTCGGCCTCGGCCCACAGCAGCCGCTCCAGGTGGGCCGAGGGCACCAGGTTCAGATAGGCGGTGGTGTCCTCGGCGGTGAAGGCGTTGTTGTGGCCGCCGACATCCTCGGTGAGGCGATCGAAGGCCTCGTCGGGCAGATGCCGGGTGCGCTTGAACATCATGTGCTCGAACAGATGCGCGAAGCCCGACCGGCCTGGCGGATCGTCCTTGCCACCGACCCGGTACCAGAGCTGCACCGCCACCATGCCCGCCCCGGCGCGACCGGGCCGGCGCTCGTCCGGCAGGGCCAGCACCTGCAGACCGTTGGCCAGCGTCCAGCGCCGCGGCTGCAGCCGCGGCAGCGCGGGCCATGCCGGGCGCAGCTCGTCGCCGGCACGCGCCGGCCCCCGCGGCAGCGCCAGCAGCGCCGGACCGGCCAGCAGCATCGCCGCCAGCCGCCGCCGCACACGCCTGTCCTCATCGCGGCCTGAGGCCGCGCTCCCGATGCTGCGCTCCACCGTGTCCTGTTCCCTCGGTCCGCTCGTCTCCCGGGGCGCAAGACTACACCGAGCCGGCCCTCAGGGCGGTGTCAGGTCGGTGTCGCCGCGGTGGTGGAAGCGCAGCGCGTTGCGCCCTTCCCGCTTGGCCTGATACATCGCGGTATCGGCGCGGCGCATCAGCGTGGCCTCGTCCTCGCCGTCCTCGGGAAAGACCGCGATGCCGATGCTGAAGGACACCTGCAGCTCCGGCAGCGCCCCGAGCCGATAGGGCCGGGACACCTCGGACAGGATGTGGCGCGCCACCCGCTCGGCATCCAGCGCCGCTTCGACCTGAGGCAGCAGCACCACGAACTCGTCGCCGCCGAGCCGGCACACCGTGTCGCTGGCGCGCACCGCACCCCGGACCCGCTGCGCCACCGCCTTGAGCAGCTCGTCGCCGGCATCATGGCCGTGGCGGTCGTTGATCTGCTTGAAATGGTCCAGGTCCATGAACATCAGCGCCAGCGGCTGATGCTGGCGGCGGGCGAGCCGCAGGGCCTGCTGCAGCCGGTCCTGCAGCAGCAGCCGGTTGGGCAGCCCGGTCAGCGCGTCATGGTGGGCACGATGCGCCAGCGTGCGCGCCAGATCATGCGCGGCGGTCATGTCCTGCAAGGTCAGCACCACGCCGTCGAAGCCCTGTCCGCCGGGGGCCGACATCGGCAGCACGATCTCGCGCACCACCCGCCAGGAGGCATCGCGGCGCACCAGCCGGCAGGAGGTCGGCTCGGGCCGGGTGCGGTGGGCCAGGCAGAACGCGACCGGATCGGGCGGCACCGGCTCGTCATCGGCGACGCCGCGTCGCGACAGCCAGCCCGCCCAGTCGCGGCCACGCGCCTCCTCCAGCATCCAGCCGGTCATCGCGACCGCGGCTGGATTGAGGCTGCGGATGCGTCCGCGCGCATCGATGCCGATCACCGCATCGCCGATGCATTCCAGCATCGCCGCGGTGCGCTGGTGCTCGGCGGCCAGCTGCTCGGCCAGGCGCTTGCGGGTGACATCCTCCAGCACCGCCAGCGACCGCAGGAAGCGCCCCTGCGCATCGCGCTCGCTGATGGCCGACAGCAGCACGTCGACCGGCCGGCCGTCGCGGGCCAGCATGCGGTACTCGACATCGCGGCACTCGCCGGTGCGCAGGAACTGCGGCAGCACCTGCTCGATGGCACGCCGGCGCGATTCGGCATCCAGGAAGTCGGTCGAGGGGCGGCCGATGACATCGCGCTCGTCGTAGCCCAGCCGCTCCAGCCAGAGCCGGCTGACCGCCAGCATGCGGCCGTCCGGCCCGATCGAATGCATCATCGCCGGCGTGCGCTCGTACAGATGGCGGTAGCGCTCGCGCTGCGCCTCGAGCGCAAGCCGGCGCTCGCGCGAGGCCCCGACCGCCGCCGACAGCAGCAGCTCCGGCAGCAGCATCACCACCAGCGACAGGTGCAGCAGCACCCCCTGCCAGCGGGCGGTCGTCGGTGGCTCGGCCACCAGGCCGGTGGCCACCATCGCGCCAAAGACCAGCGTGACACCGAGCACCAGCAGCTGCAGGCGCAGGAAGTCCAGCAGCACCGCGCCGATCATCAGCGGCAGCGCGATGTAGACAAACGGATGGACCAGATGCAGCAGCGCCAGCACCGTCACGCCGGCTCCGGCGAGCATCAGCACCAGGGTATCGGCATGGGTGCGACGCCGGTCCGGGCGCTCGGGGGTCGGGCTCGGCCAGGACTGCGCCAGCGCCGCCAGCAGCAGCGGCAGCATCACCAGGGAGCCGATCACGCCGCCGAGCGCCTGGTTCAGCCAGATCACCGCCACCGGCGTGCCCGGCAGTCCGGCCGAGGTGAGCATCAGCAGCGGCAGCGACAGGCTGGCCGACAGCAGTGCTGGCAGCAGCACCGCCACCAGCCCGACCTGCGCCAGCACCGCCGGACTGCTGCCGATCTGCTGACGCTGCGCCACGCCCTGCAGCATCCAGGCGCCGGCCGCAGTCGCCATCAGGTGGCCCGGCATCCAGGCCAGCATCAGATCCAGCCGCCCGCCGAGCAGGCCGGCAGCCAGGGTGCCGCCCATCAGACCGACCAGCACCGCGGCACGCATCGAGGACCGACAGAGCAGCAGCAGCACCATGCCAAAGGCGTCGGTGAACCAGATCGCGATCTGGCTGCCGGGCTGGCGCTCGAGCAGCAGCGTCAGCGACACCAGCAGCAGCGCACCGAGCAACGCCAGCACCGGCGCACGCCAGAGGGCCGCGTCCAGATGCTCGCGCAGGACATCCTCCAGGCACGGACCGGACGGCTGGGGCTGCAGCTCCGGGCCCAGGGCATCGGTCGGGTTCATGCCTCACCCGCCGCACGGCTGCGGCTGCGGCGGCGCCAGCCGATCCAGCCCGCCAGACCGACGGCCAGCAACAGCAGCACCGCGCCCAGCCGCTCGGTCCACAGCCGCAGCCCGGCGCGCGCCGGCGCATGGGTCTGCACCGACCAGTGCGCCAGCAGCGCCTGGCGCCGGTCGGCCGGGATGCGGCGCAGCGCCTCCTCGAGGGCCTCGCCGATCTCGGGCCGGTCGCGGCGCCAGGCAAAGCTCAGCGCGTACTCGAAGCCGATCGGCTCGCCGACCACGAAGCCGGACAGGCCATGCTCCCGCGCGATGAAATGCACGCTGGCGACATCGACCACCAGCGCGTCGACCTCCCCGCGCAGCATCCGGCGCAGGCCCTCCAGATCGCTGTCGACCGGCTGCCAGCGCACGCCGGGATGGTGCTGGCGCACATGCGCCTCGACCGCATAGCCGCGGCCGACCGCCACCGCACGCCCCTCGAGCGCCTGCAGCCCGCTCAGCGCGGTGCGCGCGACCAGCACCGCCGGCACCCGCACATAAGGCCGGGAGAAGGACAGGTACTGCGCCCGCTCCGGCGTCGGCCGCAGCGACGACAGCAGGTCGACCTCGCCACGGCGAACCGCGGCGAGCTGCTCGGCCAGCGGGCGCGGCGGCAGCATCTGCAGCGGCAGGTCGGCGTGGCGCCTCATCTCGTCGAGCAGGTCGACCGACAGGCCGCGCACCCGGCCCTGGCGGTCCTGGTAGACAAACGGTCCGTAGTCGATCTCCGGCGCGAAGCGCCAGACCGTCTGGGCCTGCGACCGCCCGGGCAGCAGCAGCGCCAGCATCAGCCCTGCCAGCAGCACCATCAGCTTGAGCTTGAACGGCACGACATCCCCCTGCAGGCGAGCAGCGCCCGGCTGGAGCCGGATCATGGTCCTCTCGCGGTTTCATTCTCGGCGCGAAACCACGGCGCGTGCAAGCTGGCTCCCCCGGGGGAGCAAGGCTTCAGCGCCGGCCGCGTTCGCGCCGGACCGGGGCGCGCCGCTCGGGCCAGTCCGCAGGCGCCGGCGGCACGGCGTCGGCATCCGCCTCGCCGCCGGCCTTCAGCGCCAGCGCGCGCGCATACAGCTCGCCCTTCGGTGCGCCGGTGGCCCGCACCGCCAGCGCCACCGCCTGCTTGAGCGGCAGCTCCTCGAGCAGCACCTTCAGCAGCTGATCGGCCGAGGCGGCCGCGGCGCCACCAGCCTCCTCGGCCTCGGGCGCCGGACGCGCGTGCAGCACCAGCACGAACTCGCCGCGGCGGTGGTCGTCGCTGGCGGCCAGCCAGGCGGGAAAGGCCTGGGCCGCGAGCGTGTGGATGGACTCGAACTGCTTGGTCAGCTCGCGGCAGACGGTCAGGCGGCGCTCGGGCATCACCTCGGCCAGGGCGGCGGCCAGCGCCTCGATGCGGTGCGGCGCCTCGAAGATCACGCAGGTGCCGGCGTCCTCGGCCAGGCGGCGCAGGTCGCGCTCGCGCGCGCTGGCCTTGGGCGAGACGAAGCCGGCGAAGCGGAAGCCCTGGCCCGCGATGTCGCCGGCCGCGCTCAGCGCCGTCACCACGCTGCTGGGACCGGGCAGCGGGATGACGCGAAAGCCCGCCTCGCGCACCGCCGCCACCAGGCGCGCGCCAGGGTCGGAGATCGCCGGCGTGCCCGCGTCGCTGACATAGGCCACGCGCTCGCCGCGCGCCAGGCGCTCGATCACGCGCGGCGCGGCCGCTTCCTCGTTGTGTTCGTGCAGCGCGATCAGCGGCTTGCCCAGGCCCAGGCGCTGCAGCAGCCCGGCGCTGACGCGGGTGTCCTCGCAGGCCACCGCGTCGACCAGCGCCAGCACATGGACCGCGCGCAGGCTGAGGTCGGCGATGTTGCCGATCGGCGTGGCCACGACATACAGTGAGGCGACCGGATGCTGCTGCTGGCCGGCGGCCAGCGCAGCGGCCTGAACGATCGAGGGAGGGACGGAAGTGTCGAGAGTCACGGACGGAAACGCCGGAGGCGCCACAAGGATCGGGATCGGATCGGCCGCGGAGGACCGGGCCCTGCAGCACCTGCAGCGCCACGGGCTGGTGCTGGTGCAGCGCAATTATCGAGTGGCCGCCGGCCCGTCGGCGCGCGGCGGCGAGATCGACCTGATCCTGCGCGCGCCCGACCGCGAGGGCACGCTGGTCTTCGTCGAGGTGCGCAGCCGCGGCCGCAGCGATCACGGCGGCGCCGCCGCGAGCATCACGCACGCCAAGCGCCGGCGCATCATCCTGGCCGCGCGCCACTACCTGCAGCGGCTGCGGGGCGAGTGGCCGCCGTGCCGCTTCGATGTGGTGGCGATCGACGGCGAGGCGCTCGAATGGCTGGTGGCCGCCTTCGACGCCGGCTGAAGCGCCCTGCGCCCTGCACCGTGAAATCCGCCCGAAACGGCGCCGCCTTCGCGCTGGCATATCATCGCCGCCATGCTCGAGCAACGCATCCAACAACAGTTCTTCGACAGTGCCGACGCCAAGTACGCCGCCGCCGAAGTCCTCACCCGGCCGGTCTGCGACGCGGCCCAGATCCTGCTGAACTGCATCACCTCCGGCGGCAAGGTGCTGGCCTGCGGCAACGGCGGCTCGGCCGGCGACGCCCAGCACTTCGCCGCCGAGCTGGTCGGCCGCTTCGAGCGCGAGCGCCCGGGCCTGCCGGCGATCTCGCTGGCCACCGACACCTCGATCCTGACCGCGGTCGGCAACGACTACGGCTACCAGCAGGTCTTCTCGAAGCAGGTCCAGGCGCTGGGCCAGCCCGGCGACGTGCTGCTGGCAATCAGCACCAGCGGCAACTCCGGCAACGTCATCGCCGCGATCGAGGCCGCGCACGAGAAGGACATGGCCGTCATCGCGCTGACCGGCAAGGGCGGCGGGCGCATCGGCGCGATGCTCTCGGACCGTGACATGCACATCTGCGTGCCGCACGAGCGCACCGCACGCATCCAGGAAGTGCACCTGCTGGTCATCCACTGCCTGTGCGACGCCATCGACGTGTCGCTGCTGGGCGAGGACTGAGCCCCTGAGCTCCCACGAAAGGGAAAGGATTCGCAAGATGATGAAGAAGCCCTTGCACCGCGCGGTGCTGCTGTCGGCGCTGCTGGCCTCGCTGCTGTCGGGCTGTGCGCCGATGCTGGTCGGCGGCGCGGCCGTCGGCGGCGCGATGGTGGCCACCGACCGCCGCAGCGCCGGCATGCAGCTCGAGGACGAAGGCCTGGAGCTGAAGGTGCGCCAGCGCATCCGCACCATCGCCGGCGAGCGCTCGCATGTCAGCATCAACAGCTACAACCGCCAGGTGCTGCTGACCGGCGAGGTCTTCAACGAGGCCGACAAGGCCGCCATCGAGCAGGCCGCCGCGAAGATCGACGGCGTGCGCTCGGTGGTCAACGATCTGGCGGTGATGTGGCCGAGCTCGACCAGCGACCGCTCGCGCGACCTGGTGCTGGCCGGCAAGGTCAAGGCCACGCTGATCGACGCGGCCGGGCTGTCGGCGCGCGCCTTCCACATCACCGTCGAGCGCGGCGCGGTCTACCTGATGGGCCGCGTCACCGAGGAGGAGGCGCAGCGCGCCATCGACCTGACCCGCACCGTCTCCGGCGTGACCAAGGTGGTGCGCCTGGTCGAGATCCTGACGCCAGAGCAGCTGGCCAACCTCAAGGTCCGCTGAGCACGCCGGGCACGGCGCGCCGCCGGCTCAGCGCAGCCGGCGGATCAGGCTGGAGGTGTCCTGGCGGCCACCGCCCAGGGCCTGCACCTCGGCATAGAACTGGTCGACCAGCGCGGTCACCGGCAGGCGCGAGCCGTTGCGGCGCGCCTCCTCCAGCACCAGGCCGAGATCCTTGCGCATCCAGTCGACCGCGAAGCCGAAGTCGAACTGGCCGTCCACCATGGTGCGGCCACGGTTGTCCATCTGCCAGCTCTGCGCCGCGCCCTTGCCGATGACCTCGAGCACCTGACCCATGTCCAGCCCGGCGTTCTGGCCGAAGGCGATCGCCTCCGACAGGCCCTGCACCAGGCCGGCGATGCAGATCTGGTTGACCATCTTCGCGAGCTGGCCGGCGCCGCTGTCGCCCAGCAGGGTGACCGCGCGCGAGAAGGCCATCGCGACCGGGCGCATCGTCTCGAAGGCCTCGGGCGTGCCGCCGCACATCACCGTCAGCATCCCGTTGACCGCGCCGGCCTGACCACCGGAGACGGGGGCGTCGACGAAGTCGCAGCCGCGCGCGCGCGCCAGCAGCGCCAGCTCGCGCGCCACGTCGGCCGAGGCGGTGGTGTGATCCACCAGCAGGCCGCCCGGCTTCAGGCCGGCCAGCGCCCCATCCTCGCCCAGCACCACCGAGCGCAGGTCGTCGTCGTTGCCGACGCAGATGAAGACGAGGTCGGCCTGCTCGGCCGCCTGGCGCGGCGTGGCGGCGCTGGCCACCGTCAGGCCGGCATGGGCCGCGACCCATTCGGCCGCCTTCGCGGCGGTGCGGTTGTAGACGGTGACCGCGTGGCCGGCACGGGCGAGGTGGCCGGCCATCGGCCCGCCCATCACGCCCAGGCCCAGGAAGGCGACGCGGCGGGGTTCGATCGGATCGTGGCTGCGGGTCATGGAAACAGGCTCGAGAGTGGAGACAGGCCGCATCCTACGCCCGCGAGGTGCGCGGCAGCGGCGCGCGCAGCGGGTGCGCCCCGATCGGATCGTCGACCTGCCAGCTCTCCGCAGCACGCGCCTCCGGCGGCAGCGGCTCGCCGGCCTTGCGCACGCTGCGCAGCTTGATCTCCAGCCGCAGGTCGCCCAGCGAGTCGGCATGGCGCAGCGCGTCCTCCTCGCTGATGAAATGGCCCTCGTAGAGATCGAACAGCGCCTGGTCGAAGGTCTGCATGCCGGTCTCGCGGCTGCGCTTCATGATCTCCTTGATCGCCGAGACCTCGCCGCGGAAGATCAGGTCGGAAATGTGCGGCCCGTTGATCAGCACCTCGACCGCGGCGATGCGGCCGCTGCCGTCCTGGCGCGGCACCAGGCGCTGCGAGATCATCGCGCGCAGGTTCAGCGACAGGTCCATCAGCAGCTGGTCGCGCCGCTCCTCGGGGAAGAAGTTGACGATGCGGTCCAGCGCCTGGTTGGCGTTGTTGGCGTGCAGCGTGGCCATGCACAGGTGACCGGTCTCGGCGAAGGCGACCGCATGCTGCATCGTCTCGCGGTCGCGGATCTCGCCCATCAGGATCACGTCGGGCGCCTGGCGCAGGGTGTTCTTCAGCGCCGCCTCCCAGCTCAGCGTGTCGATGCCGACCTCGCGCTGAGTCACGATCGAGTTCTTGTGCGGATGCACGAACTCGACCGGATCCTCGATGGTGACGATGTGGTCGTAGGCGCTGGCATTGCGGTGGTCGATCATCGCCGCCAGCGAGGTCGACTTGCCCGAGCCGGTCGCGCCGACCATGATGATCAGCCCGCGCTTGGTCATCGTCAGATCCTTCAGGATCGTCGGCAGGCCGAGCGCGTCGATGCTGGGCAGATCCTTCGGGATGGTGCGCAGCACCATGCCGGTCTGGCCCTGCTGCACGAAGACATTGACCCGAAAGCGGCCGATGTCCTTCGGCGAGATCGCGAAGTTGCACTCCTTGGTGCGCTCGAACTCCGCGAGCTGCTTGTCGTTCATGACCGTGCGCGCCAGTGCCATGGTGTGCTGGCCCGACAGCGCCTGCGGCGACACCCGCACCACCTTGCCGTCGACCTTGATCGCCGGTGGACAGTCGCAGGTCAGGAACAGGTCCGAGCCGCCGCGCGAGACCAGCATCGACAGCATCTGGTTGATGAACTTGGAGGCCTGATCGCGTTCCATGGTGAATCGGTGATGTCAGTGATGTCGGTTGATGTCAGGAGAGGTCCGCCGAGGTCGGGCGGGCGGACTCAGCCGGGAAAGTTCTCCGGCGAGCGCGCCTTGCTGCGCGCCTCGGCCGCGCTGATCAGGCCGCGGCGCAGCAGATCGGCCAGGCACTGGTCGAGCGTCTGCATGCCCTGGGCCTGGCCGGTCTGGATGATCGAGTACATCTGCGCCACCTTGGCCTCGCGGATCAGGTTGCGGATGGCCGGCGTGCCCAGCATGATCTCGTGCGCCGCGACCCGGCCGTTGCCTTCGCGGTTCTTGCACAGCGTCTGCGAGATCACCGCCACCAGCGACTCCGACAACATCGCCCGGACCATGTCCTTGTCGCCGGCATCGAACACGTCGATGATCCGGTCGATGGTCTTGGCCGCGCTGGAGGTGTGCAGCGTGCCGAAGACCAGGTGGCCGGTCTCGGCGGCGGTCAGCGCCAGCTGGATGGTTTCCTTGTCGCGCATTTCGCCCACCAGGATCGCGTCCGGATCCTCGCGCAGCGCACCGCGCAGCGCGCTGGTGAAGCTCTGGGTGTGGGTGTGGACCTCACGCTGGTTGACCAGGCTTTTCTTCGACTCGTGCACGAACTCGATCGGATCCTCGATCGTCAGGATGTGGCCCTGCTCGGTCTCGTTGAGGTGGTTGATCATCGCCGCCAGCGTGGTCGACTTGCCCGAGCCGGTCGGGCCGGTCACCAGCACCAGGCCGCGCGGCTTGAGCGCCAGATCGGCGAAGACCTTCGGCGCCTTCAGGTCCTCGAGCGTCAGGATCTTGCTCGGAATGGCCCGGAAGACCGCGCCCATGCCGCGGTTCTGGCGAAAGGCATTGACCCGGAAGCGCGACAGGCCGTCGATCTCGAAGGAGAAGTCGCAGTCCTGGTGCTCCTCGAAGACCTTCTTCTGCGCATCGGTCATGACCGAATGCACCATCTCGTGCACCTTCGCATGGGGCAGCGGATCGACATTCAGGCGACGCACATTGCCATGGACACGGATCAGCGGCGGCATGCCGGCGGACAGATGCAGGTCGGACGCCTTGTTGCGGACCGCGAATTTCAGCAGCTCGGTGATCTCCATGTGATATCCATATCCCTGTCTGGGCACGGGACTGCCCCGCAAAGCAAAAGACGAAAAACCGCAAGCCGACGATTATGACGACCCTTGATGACTCGATCCAAGTTGTACACCAGCGCCTTGAGGCGGCACGCATCCGCGCGGAACGTGCGCAAGGATCCGTGCGATTGCTGGCGGTCAGCAAGACTCGCACCAGCGACGAGGTACGCGCAGCCCATGCGGCCGGGCTGCGGGCCTTCGGTGAAAACTATGTGCAGGAAGGTCTGGACAAGATCGCCGCGCTGGCCGACCTGCGCACCGACCTCGAGTGGCACCTGATCGGGCCGCTGCAGTCGAACAAGACCCGGGTGGTGGCGGAAGCCTTCGACTGGGTGCATTCGGTCGACCGGCTGCGCACGGCCGAGCGGCTCTCGGCCCAGCGCCCGCCCGATCTGCCGCCGCTGCAGGTCTGCCTGCAGGTCAACATCAGCGGCGAGGACAGCAAGAGCGGCGTGCCCCCGGCCGAGCTGCCGGCGCTGGCCCGGGCGGTGGCGGCCCTGCCGCGGCTGCGCCTGCGCGGCCTGATGGCGATTCCCGCGCCCGCCGAGGGCCTGGAGGCGCAGCGCCGCCCGCACCGGGCGCTGCGCGAGCTGCTGGAGCGCCTGCGCGCCGACGGCCTGGCGCTCGACACCCTGTCGATGGGCATGAGCGACGACCTGGAGGCCGCGGTTCTCGAAGGCGCGACCCTGGTTCGCATCGGCACCGCGATCTTCGGCAGCCGGCCCTCAGCAGCCACGAGGCCTTGAAACCCGCCAGGATCGGCCCATCTGTCCCTCAGGCAAGGCACCGGATGCGCTGCAACCGCCGACACGATCACTGACAGGAGTTGCAAGGCGAACACGCCGCATCGCCACACGGCACCGGCCCCTTGGCCACCCACGCGTTTTTTCCTGACCAGGAGCGACTGCCATGAAGATCGATGACCTCCGCGAGAACCTCGGCCAGTTCTGGGGTTCGGTGTCCGACGGCTGGGAGCGCATGCGCCATTCGGCCTCCGGCGCGCTGACGCGCTTCCGTCCAGGCGAGCAGACCCAGTTGCCCGAGCGCCACGAGATCGATGATCCGCTGCACTTCCCGGCCCAGTCCTGGACGATGCTTGGCGGCGACGTGTTCGAGGACGAGCAGCGGCTGGTGGTGCGGCTCGAGGCCCCCGGCATGCGCAAGGAGGACTTCTCGATCGAGGTGCGCGACGCGGCGCTGCAGGTGCGCGGCGAGAAGCGCTTCGAGCGCGAGTCCACCGAGGGCCGCTGGCGGGTGCTGCAGTGCGCCTACGGCAGCTTCCAGCGCACCGTGCCGCTGCCCACGGCGGTGCGCGGCGAGGAGGCGCGCGCCAGCTATCGCGACGGCGTGCTGCGCATCGATCTGCCCAAGATCGAGCCCGGCCGGCCGGCCAGCGTCAACATCCGGGTCGATTGAGCCGGCAGGCGGCGTGGGCGGCTCAGGGCCGGGCCGGCGCCGGTGCGGGCGCCGGGATCAGCGAACGCTCGCCCGCCAGCGTGGCCACCAGCAGCTCGCGCCGCGTCGCCGGGGCGGGCATGACTGCGGCCTGCGATGCCGCGGCAGGGCTGACGCGCCCCAGATCGCCCGGACAGGGCTGACCCTGGAAGACAAAGCCGCTGGCACTGTCGCTGCGGCACTTGTAGACGCCCGCGGGCAGCTGGGCCAGCGCGGGTGCCGCAGCGCCGGCCAGGCCCAGCAGCAGCGCGATCGCACCCAAGCGGGCGCGCAGGGGCAGACAGTGGATCGTGAAGGTTCCCGAGGGCATGGCAGAGTCCAAGAATCGTTTCAAGAGACGTTTTTCGAGATTCAACCCTCCGGACGGATGATTTCGGACCCCATACCCCGCGAACAAGGGGGATGAATCCCGGTCGGATGCCGCGCTTGGCGTCCTGCGGATCAGAGCTTGATCGCCGCGGTGTTCTTGACCTCTTCCATCACCACGTAGGTGCGCGTCTCGCGCACGCCCGGCAGCGCCCAGATCACCGAGCCGATGAACTCGCGGTAGGCCGCCATGTCGGCCACGCGGGTCTTGAGCAGGTAGTCGAAGCCGCCGGCCACCAGATGGCATTCGAGGATCTCGGGGCGCACCTGCACCGCCGCGCGAAAGGTGTCCATCACGTCCTGCACCGTGCGGTCGAGCAGCACCTCGACGAAGACCATCAGCCCGGCGTCGAGCTTGACCGGGTCAAGCCGCGCCTCGTAGCCGAGGATGAAGCCCTCGCGGGTGAGGCGGCGCACCCGCTCCAGCACCGCGGTCGGCGACAGGTGCACCGCCTCGGCCAGCTTCAGGTTGGAGATGCGCCCATCGGCCTGCAGCAGCGCGAGGATGCGACGGTCGATCTTGTCCAGATCAGTAGAGCTGCGGTCAGTGGCCATGCTGGACATTATCCGGTCTTCATGCCCGATTTTGGCGAGTTATTCGACATCGTGGCGAATACGCTGGAGACCTTTCCAACGCAGCCGAGACCGCCGCCATGAACGCCCTGACCGACCTCCCCGCCCCGGCCGCTCTGGCCGCGACCTTCTCCGACCGCCTGCCGCCGCCGGTGCGCGACGAGTCGCAGCAGGTGGCGCGGCTGCTCGCCGAGCTGCACGGCCGGCTCGACTGGGCCGCCGTCATCGCGCTGGGCACGCCCTGGGTGGACGCGGTGCGCAAGCACCCGGCGCCGTTCTGGGCGATGGAATCGCTGCTGCGCGAATACCCGATCTCCAGCGCCGAGGGCCTGGCGCTGATGCGCCTGGCCGAGGCGCTGCTGCGCGTGCCCGACACCGAGACCGCGCTGGCCCTGACCGCCGACCAGCTCGGCCGCGCCGACTTCGCCGCGCACACGAACGACGGCCAGGAGCACGCGCTGATGAGCCACCTGGCCGCGCAGGCCATCGAGCTGTCGAAGAAGATGCTGCCCGAGCACGGCGACGCCGGCCGCACGGGCGGCCTGCTGCAGCGCCTGGGCGCCAAGACAGTGGTGGCCGCCACGGTGCGCGCCATCCAGCTGCTGGGGCGCCAGTTCGTGCTTGGCCAGGACATCAAGGAGGCGCTGGACCGCGCCGCGGCCAACCACCGCGAGCACCGCCTGCTGCGCCACAGCTTCGACATGCTCGGCGAAGGCGCGCGCACCGACGCCGACGCGCTGCGCTACGCCAAGTCGTATGCCGACGCGATCAGCGCGATCGCCGGGCGCGGCCGCCCGACGCGCCCCGAGGACGGCGACGGCATCTCGATCAAGCTCTCGGCGATCGACCCACGCTATGAGACCGCCCAGTTCGCCACCGTGCAGCGCCGGATGATGCCGCGCCTGCTCGCGCTGGTGGATGCGGCGGCCAGCGCCAACCTGAACCTGACCATCGACGCCGAGGAGACCGAGCGGCTGGAGCTGTCGCTGGCGGTGCTCGACGCCACCGCGGCGCATGTGGCGCAGCGATTCCCCACCTGGCGAGGCCTGGGCCTGGCGGTGCAGGCCTACCAGACCCGCGCGCCGGAAATGGTCGAGGCAGTCATCGAGATCGCCCGCCGCCACGGCCTGCGGCTGATGGTGCGCCTGGTCAAGGGCGCCTACTGGGACGGCGAGATCAAGCGCGCACAGGAAATGGGCCTGTCGGGCTATCCGGTCTGGACCGACAAGCGCCACACCGACCTGAGCTACCTTGCCTGCGCGCAGCGCCTGCTGTCGGCCGCCGAGATCTACCCGCAGTTCGCCACCCACAACGCCGGCACCATCGCGGCGATCCTGGAGATGGCGCGGTCCTCGGGCCGCATCGGCGCCGATCCGGGCTTCGAGCTGCAGCGCCTGCACGGCATGGGCGAAGGCATCCACCGCGAGGTGCTCAAGCGCGCCGACGCACCGCCGCTGCGCATCTACGCGCCGGTGGGCGAACACCGCGACCTGCTGGCCTATCTGGTGCGCCGGCTGCTGGAGAACGGCGCCAATTCCTCCTTCGTGCACCAGCTCGCCGACGAGGCGGTGTCGATCCCGGCGCTGCTGGCCTCGCCGCTGCGCGCGGCCGCTCCGTCGACGCTGCCGCTGCCGCGCCGGCTCTATGGCGAGTCGCGCGTCAACGCGCTGGGCGTCGATCCGGTGGTCGAGCGCGAGCGCGCGCCGCTGCTGGCCCGCCTGGCCGTGCCGATGCCCGCCGCGCCGACCGACGACAGCGCCGCCTCGGCCGCGCTGGCGATGGACGCGCTGCACCGCGCGCAGCCCGGCTGGAACGCGGTGCCGCTGGCCGAGCGCTGCGCCGTGCTGCGCCGCGCCGCCGACCTGATGGAGCGCCAGATGACCGAGCTGGTGGCTCTGCTGGCGCAAGAAGGCCGCAAGACCTTCGGCGACGGCGTGGCCGAGGTGCGCGAGGCCATCGACTTCTGCCGCTACTACGCCGAGCAGGCCGAGGCCCGTCTGGCACCGCAGGCCCTGCCCGGCCCGACCGGCGAGAAGAACGAGCTGTGCCTGCACGGCCGCGGCGTCTTCGTCTGCATCAGCCCGTGGAACTTCCCGCTGGCGATCTTCGCCGGCCAGGTGGTGGCGGCGCTGGTGGCGGGCAACACGGTGGCGGCCAAGCCGGCCGAGCAGACACCACGCAGCGCACGGCGCTGCGTCGAGCTGCTGATCGAGGCCGGCCTGCCCGCCGACGCCATCCGCCTGGTCTGCGGCCCCGGCGAGACGGTGGGCGCGGCGCTGGTGGCGCATCCGCGCTGCGCCGGCGTGTGCTTTACCGGCTCGACCCAGGTCGCCAAGATCATCCAGCGCCAGCTGGCGATGGGCGACGGCCCGATCGTGCCGCTGATCGCCGAGACCGGCGGCCTGAACGCGATGATCGTGGACTCCAGCGCGCTGCCCGAGCAGGTGGTGGACGCGGTGGTGCAGAGCGCCTTCCGCTCGGCCGGCCAGCGCTGCTCGGCGCTGCGGCTGCTGCTGGTGCACGAGGGCGTGGCCGACAAGGTGAGCGAGATGATCGCCGGCGCCATGGCCGAGCTGGTCTGCGGCGACCCGGCCGATGCGGCCCGCGGCTGGTCGGTCGACGTCGGCCCGGTGATCGACGCCGAGGCGCACGCCGGCCTGTCGGCCCAGGTCGCGCGGCTGGAGCGCGAGGCGCGCCTGGTCGCCCGCACCGCGATGGACGCGCGCTTTGCCGCCACCCACATCGCGCCGGTGGCCTTCGAGCTGAAGTCGGTCGGCGAGATGAAGCAGGAGATCTTCGGCCCGGTGCTGCACATCGTGCGCTGGACCGGCCCGGTGGACGCGGTGATCGACCAGGTCAACGCGCTGGGCTATGGCCTGACGCTGGGCATCCACACCCGCATCGACCAGCGCGCCGAGCGCATCGCCGAGCGGGCGCGCGTGGGCAACGTCTACGTCAACCGCAACATGATCGGCGCGGTGGTGGGCGTGCAGCCCTTCGGCGGCGAGGGCCTGTCGGGCACCGGCCCGAAGGCGGGCGGCCCGCATTACCTGTACCGCTTCTGCGGCGAGCAGACGGTGACGGTGAACACCGCGGCGGCCGGGGGCAATGCGGCGCTGCTGGCGGGGGATCACTGAGCGCAGGCCGGGGGATCGCGGCTGGCGTGGGTGGCCGCCTGCGCGGCCATGACGAGGCGAAAAGATGGGGGCAGCCCGTCATCCCCGCGAAGGCGGGGACCCACGCACCGCGCCCCATCCCGTCATCCCCGCGAAGGCGGGGACCCACGCCCGCCCAGACATACACTTGCCCGCCATGACACACGCCCCCACTTCCACGCCCACCTCCCCCACCCTCGCCTTCATCGGCGGCGGCAACATGGCCACCGCCATCCTCGGCGGCCTGGTGCGCAGCGGCACGCCCGGCGCCAACCTGATCGTGCTCGACCCCAACGCCGAGCAGCGTGCACGGCTGGAGCGCGACTTCGGCGTGCGCACGCTGGCGGCGGCCGACGCGACGCTGGCGCAGGCCGACGCGGTCGTCTGGGCGGTCAAGCCGCAGAGCTTCAAGGACGCAGCCGCGCCCTGCGCGCCCTTCGTCGGCGGCGCGCTGCACCTGTCGGTGATGGCCGGCATCCGCAGCGACGCGATCGCCGCCGCCACCGGCTCGGAGCGCGTGGTGCGCTCGATGCCCAACACGCCGGCGCTGATCGGCCAGGGCATCTCGGGCCTGTACGGCCGCCCCGCCGTCAGCGCGGCCGAGCGCGCCCAGGTCGAGGCGATGCTCGCGCCCACCGGCGCGGTGCTGTGGGTGGCGCAGGAAAGCGACCTGGACGCGGTGACGGCGCTGTCGGGCTCGGGCCCGGCCTATGTCTTCTATTTCATCGAATCGATGATGGCCGCGGCCGAGCGCATGGGCCTGTCGGCCGAGCAAGGCAAGCAGCTCGCGCTGGCCACCTTCGGCGGCGCGACCGAACTGGCCCGCCGCTCCGACGAGACGCCGGCCACGCTGCGCGAGCGCGTCACCTCCAAGGGCGGCACCACCTACGCCGCGCTGACCACGCTCGACGCGCGCGAGGTCAAGGCGAGCTTCGTCGAGGCAATGCTGGCGGCACAGAACCGCGCGCGTGAGCTGGGCGACGAGTTCGGGCGGTGAAGCCAAAAACCCGCAGCGGTTTTCGCGGCGGGTTTTTCATGTGGATTGATCGGATGAAATTTACTTTTCATTCGGTCAAATCAACATATTAACTTACCGCTTCACAATACTCATTGTGATGGCGTGGGAAGTATTTTAATCGAAGAGGCTAGCAAGTCCTGCGACAACTGCACTAGCGACGGCAAGTGGAACAACGACGGGAGCAGCAACAGTCGCGAGCGCTGCAACCCCAGCCGCTTCTGCCCCTATAACCAGTGTCCCCATAGCTACGGCACCAAGAGCTGCGCCAGAACCAGCCGCCACCGCAGTTCTTCCTACGCTGACCTCGTCAGTTCCTGCGATTTTTTTAGAAATCTCATTAGCTGCCAAACCAATACCTACAGCTTGCGGAATAGTCATTTTGATTCCCCTACCCTCAAACAGAAAAAACTTCACAGGTGAGGGCAGCCCTGTGACGCCACAAGTAGCAGCCAGCCGGTACAGACCACGTGGCAAGTGTTAGCGCCACGCGCTGTCACTGATGCGATTGCTGTACTGGTGCATCAGCATAACTATTTTCATATTTTTCATCAACGCACCTACCCCCCCCCGGCAGCCACCTCCGCCGCCACCCGCGCCGCCTGCGCCAGCAGATGCGCGCGAAACACCCGCGCGACCGGGCTGAGCGCCCGGCCCTGGCGGTGCACCACATGCCATTGCCCGGGGATCGGGAAACCCGCCACCGGCAGCACCTGCACGCCGTGCTCGCGCGCGCGGCCGTGCAGCGTGTGGGCCGAGAGCACCGACAGGCCCAGGCCGCCGGCCACCGCTTCCTTGATCGCCTCGTTGCTGCCCAGCTCCAGGCGCAGTTGCGGGCGAAAGCCGGCGGCGCGGAAATGCGCGTCGGCCGCCATGCGCGTGCCCGAGCCGCGCTCGCGCAGGATGAAGCGCTCGCCGGCCAGATCGTCGAGCGTCAGCGCCGGGGCCTGCGCCAGAGGGTGATCGGCCGGCGCGATCAGCACCAGCGGGTTGGGCAGGAAGACCGCGTCGTCCAGCGCCAGATCGGCCGGCGGCATCGACATGATCGCCAGGTCGTCGCGCTGCTCGCGCAGGCGCTGCACCACGCCGTCGCGGTTGAGCACCTCCAGCCGGATGTCGATGTCCGGGTACTGCGCGCAGAAGCCGCCCAGCAGGCGCGGCACGAAATACTTCGCGGTGCTGACCACCGCCACCCGCAGCCGCCCGCTCGCCAGCCCCTTCCACGCCGCGAGCTGCTGCTCCCAGTCGACCCACTCGTCGAGCATGCGCCGCGCGGTGGCCGCCAGCGCCTCGCCCGCCTCGGTGAGCTGCACCCGCCGGCCCACCAGCGTGTAGAGCGGCAGCCCGGCCGCCTCCTGGATCTCGCGCAGTTGCATCGACGCGGTCGGCTGCGTCACATGCATGGCCCGCGCGGCGGCGCTGACGCTGCCCTGCTCGGCCAGCGCGAGAAAGAGACGGAGCTGGCGGAAGGTGATGTTCATAGACTTCAGTCTATGTTGTGACGCACAAGAATCGACTTTCACTGAGGTCAAGGCGCTTCTAGCATCGCGGCCATGATGCCCCTGCTCGACCCCGCCGTTCTCTTCTTCGCCGTCGGCCTGCTGGCCGGCGTGCTGCGCTCCGACCTGGAGGTGCCGCCGCAGGTGGCGCGCTTCCTGTCGCTCTACCTGCTGATGGCGCTGGGCCTGAAAGGCGGCTTCGCGCTGTCGGCCGGCGGCCTGCCGGCGGACGGGCTGGCCGCGATCGGCCTGGCGCTGGTGATGGCCACGCTGGTGCCGCTGGCGGGCTGGTGGCTGCTGCGCCGGGTCACGGAGCCGGCCAATGCGCTGGCGGTGGCCGCCGCCTACGGCTCGGTCAGCGCGGTGACCTTCGTGACCGCGCACCAGCAGCTCGAACAGCTCGGCCTGACGCCGGGCGGCCACATGACCGCCGCGATGGTGCTGATGGAAAGCCCGGCGCTGCTGATCGCGCTGATGCTGCGCAGCCGGCTGGCCACCACGCCGGCCCACGGCAGCGGCGGCCGCAGCCTGCTGCAGCCGGTGCGCGAGGCCTGCACGCACGGCACGCAGCTGCTGCTGCTCGGCGCGCTGGCCATCGGCTGGATCAGCGGCGAACACGGCCAGCAGACGATGAAGCCCTTCACCGGCGATCTGTTCAAGGGCCTGCTCGCCTTCTTCCTGCTCGACATGGGCGTGCAGGTGGCACGCCAGCTCGGCGCGGTGCGCCAGGCCTCGGGCTGGCTGCTGGCCTATGCGGTGCTCGGGCCGCTGGCGCACGCGCTGATCGCGCTGCTGCTGGCCGCGCTGGTCGGCCTGAGCATCGGCGACGCGGCGATGCTGATGGTGCTGGCCGCCAGCGCCAGCTACATCGTCGTGCCGGCCGCGCTGCGCCAGGCGGTGCCGGAGGCCAATCCGGCGCTCTACCTCGGCCTGGCGCTGGGCGTGACCTTCCCGCTGAACCTGCTGCTGGGCATTCCGCTCTACACCGCGATGGCGCGCAGCGTGCTGGGCGGCTGAGCGCGACCGCTCAGAGCCAGCCCATCACCTGCTGCCCGGCCGCGGCAGCGGTGTCGACGATCAGCCCGGCGCTGAACCAGCCGAAGGCGATCGCGCCCAGCCCGGCCGGCAGCGACAGCATCAGCAGCAGCCCGTCGCGGTACATCCAGCCCAGGCCGAGCAGCACCAGGCTGAGCCCCGGCAGCACATTGCCGAAGGGCAGCGGCAGGAAGATCACCACCGCCATCGCCGCGATCCACAGCCGCCACCAGGCAAAGGCGGCCGGATGGCGCAGCAGCCGCCAGCGCCGGCGCAGCAGCCGGCCCGCGCCGCCGTGCAGCCAGGCCAGCGCCCGCAGGCAGCGCCGCGACCAGACCTCGTCAAGCCGGAAGGCCGCCAGACGCCCCGGCACGACCGTGCCCCGCGGCCGCGGCCAGCGCCAGGCCAGCGCGAACAGCAGCAGGCTCAGCACCGTGCCCACGCCGGACACCGGCATCACGCACAGCAGCGACACCACCAGCAGCAGCACCGCCTGCGAGCCGCGCCCGTGCAGCGCCAGCAGCTCGGCCACGCTGACCGGCTGCGCCGCGCCCAGCGCGCGATGGAAAGGTTCGGATCGGATCATGGCGGGGCAGTCTGGCAAGGTCACGCCGCCCCAGCCAGCAGGCCCGGCCTGAACATCACTGCGACGTGACCGAAGCCCGCGCTCTCATGGTTGCCCCGAATGGATGCACCCGCACGGTGCATGTCAGCACCTCGTCAGCAAGGCGAGGAAGCCATGCACATCTTGCATGGAATCGACGGAAACCAGGTCGCCTCCTTGTCTACAGTGACGCCGATGACGTGCCGCACGGACCCAACAGGCCCGAAATCGGCGCGATCTTCATCGAACTCGCCACAACGAGGCTTTTCATGCACGACACGCTTTCCTTCATCACGCCCGACCCGCACAGCGCCTGGGGCACCTACCTGTCCCAGGTCGACCGCGTGCTGCCCTACCTCGGCCCGCTGGCCCGCTGGGGCGAGACGCTCAAGCGGCCCAAGCGCGCGCTGATCGTCGACGTGCCGATCGAGATGGACGACGGCACGGTGCGCCACTTCGAGGGCTACCGCGTGCAGCACAACCTCAGCCGCGGCCCCGGCAAGGGCGGCGTGCGCTACCACCCGGCGGTGACGCTGGAGGAAGTGATGGCGCTCTCGGCCTGGATGACGGTCAAGAACGCCGCGGTCAACCTGCCCTACGGCGGCGCCAAGGGCGGCATCCGCGTCGATCCGCGCCAGCTCTCGCACAAGGAACTCGAGCGTCTGACGCGGCGCTACACCAGCGAGATCGGCCTGGTCATCGGCCCGCAGCAGGACATTCCGGCGCCGGACGTGGGCACCAACCCGCAGGTCATGGCCTGGATGATGGACACCTACTCGATGAACGTCGGCGCCACCGCCACCGGCGTCGTCACCGGCAAGCCGGTGCATCTGGGCGGCTCGCTCGGCCGGGTCAAGGCGACCGGCCGCGGCGTGTTCGTGACCGGCCGCGAGGCGGCGCGGCGCATCAACCTGAACCTGGACGGCGCCCGCGTGGCGGTGCAGGGCTTCGGCAACGTCGGCTCGGCCGCGGCCGAGATGTTCGTCAGCGCAGGCGCGAAGATCGTCGCGGTGCAGGACCACACCGGCACGATCGCCAATCCGGCCGGCATGGACATGGCCGCGCTGATGGCGGTGGTGCGCCGCGACGGCGGCGCGGGCGCCTTCACGCAAGCCGAGCGCATCGACGACGAGGCCTTCTGGGACACCGACTGCGACATCCTGATTCCGGCCGCGCTGGAAGGCCAGATCACGCTGGCGCGCGCCAACCGCCTGAAGGCGCGCCTGGTGCTGGAGGGCGCCAACGGCCCGACGCACCCGGACGCCGACGACGCGCTGGCCGAGCGCGGCATCCTGGTCGTGCCCGACGTGATCTGCAACGCCGGCGGCGTGACGGTGTCCTACTTCGAGTGGGTGCAGGACTTCTCGTCCTTCTTCTGGACCGAGGACGAGATCAACGTGCGCCTGGACAAGATCATGGTGGACGCGCTGCGCCGCATCTGGGACACCGCCGACCGCCACAAGATCACGCTGCGCACCGCCACCTTCGCGGTGGCCTGCGAGCGCATCCTGATGGCGCGCCAGGAGCGCGGCCTCTACCCCTGAAGCAGCCGGGGATCGAAGGTGAAGGGCGCGTCATCGACGACGCGCACCCGCCTGATGTCCGCGTGGTGCGGATTGAGCAGCAGGTTGCGCTCGATCGGAATCACCGCCGACGGCACGCTCAGCGCCACGCTGCGCCGCGACATCAGCCAGTCGGTGCCGAGCGCGGCCAGCTCGTCGGGCGCCGGCACCTGGACCCAGTGGGCCGGCAGGTCGGCCACCTCGACCCGCTCGATGCCGAGGTCGTCGGGCAGCTCGATCGTCAGCAGCCGCAGGTCGTCGGGCGCATCGAGCGGATCGACATGCACCAGCACCTCCAGCGCGGCCAGCGCCGCCGAGCTGGCCGCATAGACGATCGGCCGACCGCGCCGGTGCCAGCGTCCGCCCGCGTACAGGCCGCCGATGCCGTCGAGCGCCGTGGCCACGAACGGCTGGCGGCAGATGCGCCATACCCTCAAGATCCGCCTTCCCCGTCTTCAGCTGAAGATGCCGTGATTCAGCCGGACCAGCACCTCCGCGACCTGGTGCGCGCCGATGTCGGTGTCGAGCAGGTCGAACGGCACCTCGCCGCCGAGCGCCCGGTTGGGCGACTTCAGCCAGCGGCGCGCCTTCTCGGCCGAGCCGAGCACCTCGGTGGCCTGCGCGATCGTGCGCGACAGGCGGTAGAGCCGGTCGGACTCCTGCGGCGTGAAGCGGTGCTCGGTCTTGCGGCGGGCCAGCGTGCGCAGCGGAATGCCGAGCACCTGGGTGATCTGCTGCGGCGCCATGTCGAGCTGCGTGGCCACCGACTCGAAGACCGAGTACGGCAGCCCCTGGCGCACGGCGTTGCGGGTGTCGATCAGGATGTTGGCCATATGGCCATGGTAGCACTGCCAAACGGCACAAAGCCAGACGACACGAATCCAGCGTGCCCGGATGACGGCGGGCCGCAGCGGTTATCCTCGCCCGCTTGCCCGGCATCAAGCGCGCCGGACCGCTCGCCTGCTAGTGTCGTGTCGTCGATCAACCGCCGCATCCTGCAACCGCCGCATGCAGCCTCCGTCGCATGCCGCTGCGGAGCATGCAGCCTCCGTCATCCTCGCGAAGGCGAGGACCCACGCCCGCCACAGCCCCGCTGTCTGTCGTGGGTGCCCGCCTTCGCGGGCATGACGGAATGGCGGGTATGACGGAACGGCGGGCATGCCGGTCCCGCGCCCCTGTGCCACCCCGCGTCCCTTGATTCGCCCCCTGCCTGTCCTGCCAGAAGCCGCCACCATGTCCGAGATCACCACCGCGATCGTCTGGAACGATCAGCTCCTCAACCACCATCCCGAGATGGACGCGACGCACCGCGAGTTCGTCGACCACCTCGCGCAGGTCCAGGCCGCGCTCGACGGCCCGCAGGACGAGCTGCTGGCGCGCTATGACGCGATGCTCGAGCACACCGTCGAGCACTTCGCGCAGGAAGACCGCTGGATGAAGGACCTGGGCTTCAGCGCTGACAACTGCCACAGCTCGCAGCACGGCCAGGTGCTGGCGGTGATGCGCGAGGTGCGCCGCCAGCATGCCGAGGGTCAGAGCGACCTGATCGGCCGGCTGCTGCCCGAGCTGATGACCTGGTTCGAGAACCACGCCCAGGCCGCCGACGCCGGCCTGGCCGGCTCGATGGAGGATGTCGGCTACGACGTGCGAAGCGGCGTGATGACCAACCCGCCGCGCGGCGGCGCCAGCGCCGAGGACGGCGAGCCGGTGACCGAGCACGGCGGCTGCGGCAGCTCGAGCTGCTGAGCCCGCACGCCGAGGCCTGGCCTCAGGCGTCGCCGCCGTCGCCGCCGCTCTCGCCTTCGTTGTCGCCGTCGTTTTCGCGCTCGTCGTCGGGCTGCGCGTCGCGCGAGGAGCGGCCGCGGCGGCTGCGCTTCTTCTCCAGCCGCGCGGCCTGCAGCGCGGCCTCGGCCTCCTCGGCCGCGGCGGTCAGCGCCAGATGCTCCTCGGGCAGCTCCAGCGTGATGCGCCCGAGCAGGCCGGCGCGGAATTCATGCAGCACGATCTCGGCGGCCTTCTGCAGGTTGATGCGTCCGCCCGAGAGCACCGCACCGCGCTTCCTGCCGATGGCGGCGAGCATCTCGGCGTCGTTCATCGCGGCGGTGTCGCCCGCCTGCAGCTTGTAGCGCGTCTCCAGCGCGCCGGGGTAGTCGCGGCGCAGCCGGCCGATCAGCACCTCGGCGACCACTTCCTCCTCGATGGCGTTGCGACCGACCGCGCCGGTGGCGGCCAGATGGAAGCCGCTCTGCTCGACCAGGATCTTCGGCCACAGCATGCCGGGCGTGTCGTAGAGATAGAAGTCGTGGGCCAGCGCGATGCGCTGCTCGGTCTTGGTGATGCCCGGCTCGTCGCCGGTCTTGGCGGCGCGCTTGCCGGTCAGCGTGTTGATCAGCGTCGACTTGCCGACGTTCGGGATGCCGCAGATCAGCACCCGCATCGGCTTGTCCAGGCCGTTGCGGTTGGGCTTGAGCTCGCGGCAGGCGGTGATCAGGCGCTGCGCCGGCGCGCTCATGCTCGCATCCAGCCCGATCGCCCGCGTGTCGGGCTGGCTGTTGTAGTGCGCCAGCCAGGCCTCGGTGCGCGCCGCATCGGCCAGATCCTGCTTGTTGAGCACCTTCAGCGCCGCGCGGCCCTGCGTCAGGCTGGCGATGAGCGGATTGGCGCTGGAGCCCGGCGCGCGCGCATCGAGCAGCTCGATCACCACGTCGATGCCGTCCTTCACGCGCGCGAGGATGGCCTGACGCGTCAGGTGCATGTGACCGGGGAACCACTGGATGGCCATGTCGAGACTCCTTTTTCTGGCGGGCGCGGTTGCAGGCGCGGGAGTGTGCCACCACGATCACGAACCGTGTCGTCCAGCGGCTACGATCGGGCCATGGCAATCAAGACCTATACCCTCGAAGTCCAGCGCTACAAGGCCGCCGCGAGCACGCACGGCCTGGTCAATGTCAAGTTCGACGCCCTGCTGGTGCCCCGCAACACGCCCGAAGGCCAAGAGCCCTCGCACATGCTGAGCATGAGCGAGGCCGACGCGCGCACGCTGATGCTGCTGCTGAAGGCGCAGCTCTCCGAGTTCGACAAGAAGAAGGCGCGCAGCCAGCGCTGAAGCAGCCGCCGTTCAGGCCATCTCCGGCGCGATCTGCTCGCCGTAGTCGACCAGCGCGCCGAGCCGATCCATCGCCACCTCGTCGTCCTCGCGCTCGGCCGCCAGCGTGTCGATGCGCTCCTGGAAACGCTGCAGCGTCATCGCGCCGGCCTGGCCTTCGATCAGCCGCGCGGCGCAGTGCGCCTGCCAGCGCGCCTGCTCCGCGTCGGTCAGCGTGGCGGGGAAGTTGCGCGCGCGGTAGCGCCAGACCACTTCGTCCAGACGCTCGTCGTCGAAGGCCGGGGCGCGGCCGGCGCTGGCCGCCCACTGCGCCTCGCTCATGGCGCGCAGCCGCGCGAGCCGGCGCCGGTCCTCGTTGTCGAGAAAGCCGCTGTAGAGGCTGGCATCGGCGTCGGGCAGGCCCTCCGTCTCGGGCCGCGCGAAGACCTCGGCCCAGATGCCGCCGAGCGTGCGCACCTGCGTCGCGGCGATCTCGGCATGGCGCGCGCAGGCGTCCAGGTCCAGCCCCCAGTGCGCGGCGCGCTCAGGCGTCAGCGTCTTCAGGTTGGAAATGACGATCGGGCACTTGTTGATGTGGATGGTCTTGACCGGCAGCCGGGTCACGCCCTCGGGCAGCGCATCGGCGCGGGTGAACAGGCGCAGGCGCAGCGTCTCGGCGTCCAGCCCCAGCAGCTCGGAGGGGTCGTGCGAGAGATCCCAGACGATCAGCTCGTTGCGGTTGGTCGGATGCGTGGCCAGCGGCCAGACCAGCGCCAGCCCGCCGCGCTCGACGCCGTACATGCCCGAGATGTGCAGCAGCGGGCGGCCCTGCGACTGCGCGCGGGTGATCTCGGCCTGCACCGCCTCCTTCTTGCGCAGGCCGAGACAGAAGTCGAACAGCCGCGGCTGCGCCTGGCGCAGCGCCCGCGCCAGGCCGATGGTGGCGCGCACGTCCGACAGCGCGTCATGCGCGTCCTCGTGCACGATGCCGTTGGCCACGCTCAGGTCTTCCAGCCGGAAGGACGGCCGCCCGTCCGGATGGCGCGGCCAGTTCATGCCCTCGGGCCGCAGCGCCCAGGCGCAGCGCACCACATCGACCAGATCCCAGCGGCCGCAGCCGTTCTGCCACTCGCGGGCGTAGGGGTCGATCAGGTTGCGCCAGAACAGGTGGCGGGTGAACTCGTCGTCGAAGCGCAGCGTGTTGTAGCCCAGCGCGACGGTGCCGGGCCGGGCCATCTCGGCCTCGATCGCGGCGGCGAAGGCGTGCTCGGGCAGACCTTGCGCCAGCGCCTGCTGCGGCAGGATGCCGGTCAGCAGGCAGCTCTCCGGATCCGGCAGGTAGTCCGGCGCGGGCTGGCAGAAGTGCATGATCGGCGACCCGATCTCGCGCAGCTCGGCGTCGGTGCGGATCGCGGCGAACTGCGCGGGGCGATCACGGCGCGGGTCGCGTCCGAAGGTCTCGTAGTCGTGCCAGAGGAAGGTGAAGTCTGCGTCGGCCATGCCCGGCACCTTAACCGATCCGGCCGCCAGCCCCGCCGGGTGCGCACTCACGGCTCCCCGCCGATGCGCAAGAAGCTGGGAAAGCGCGGCAGCCCATGGCGGGTCTGGCCACGACAGCTGTAGACGATGCGGCTGCCCACGGGCGGCGGCGCGGCGCGCTGCGCATCGCTGAAGCCGGTGCCGATCAGGAAGACGGTGCCGTCGGCATTGCGCACCTGCAGCGCGCCCATCAGGCCCGACAGCCGGCCCTCGCCCGGGGTGTGGCCGATGACCACCGCCTCGTCCTCCTGCACCGGCTTGAGCTTGAGCAGCCAGTCGGTGCGCCCGGCGACAAAGGGCGCATCGGCGCGGTGCAGCATCAGGCCCTCGCCACCAGCGGCGACCACCTCGTCGAGCCAGACCCGCAGCGCCTCGCGGCTCTCGACGCGCCGCTGCTCGGCGGCCACCAGCTGCGGCCAGTCCTGCTGCGCGACGATCTCGACCAGGCGGGCGACACGCTCGTCGAAACGGCCGCCCCCGCGCGGCAACTCGAAGACCAGGTAGACGACCTGCGCCCAGTCGGCCTCGACCGGACGGCGCCGGCGCACCAGCGCCGAGACCGCATCGAAGCGGCCCGGCCCGCGCCCGAGCCAGAGCTCGCCGTCCAGCGGCACCTGCGCCGGCAGCCGCGCCAGGAAGCCGGCCGAGGCCTGGATGATCTGGCCATGGCGGGTGCGCAGCGCCCGGCCGTCCCAGACCGCACGCACGCCGTCGTACTTCTCGCTGACCAGATGGCCGGCCGGGTCGATGTCCGGCGGCGCCATGCGCGCCAGCGTGACGCCGAAGCGCTCGCCGGGCCGGGGTTCCGGATCCGTCAGCGCGGGCGGCACCGCCAGCACCTTCCAGACCACGCCGAACCAGCCCCCCAGCAGCGTCAGTCCCGAGCGCAGACCGAGCCGCCGTCCGCGCCGGTGCGCCGCCCTGCCTCCTGTCTCGTCTGCCGTGTCATCTGCTGTGTCGTCTGCCATGGGGGTCTCCTGCAGATCTGCGGCGAATGTCCATCGCCATGCCAACTTCGTCACGCCCTACCGATGCCAGGCATGCTGTTCGCGGTACCTGATCGCCCGGATCCCTCCATCGGGGGACAGGGAAACCAAGGTTGCAAAAATGAAACCATGGTGAACGACCGCGACAGCATGCGGACCGGAAATGAGCGGAACCGAGAATGCGCCGGCCATGCCCCGCCTCCTGTCGTCGCCTCCGGCTCGGGTCCTGCCCCTGCAGCCTGTGCTGTCTGTGCTTCTCCTGCTGCTGTCGCTTGTCCTGGGCAGCCTGCCCCGGCCGGTCCAGGCCGAGCCTGCGCCCTCCAGCCCGGTCACGGTGGCCACCGCCCCCGCCACCTCCGCCGCCCTGCCGGCGTCCGGCGATCTGCTGGAGGCGCTGCCGCCCCCGGCCGCCGGCCCGCCGGTCCCGCCACGACAGGCCGCGCCGGCTCGTGCCACGGACAGCGCCGCGGACGCTGCGGAGACCACCGCCCTCTGCACCGCGCTGACACAGCGCTGCGAGCTCATCGAGACCGACACGCAAGCGCGTGCCCGGCAGCGCCAGGAGCTGGAGCGGCTGCAACGCCAGATCGAGCAGACCCGCCGCCTGCTCGACGACGAGCAGCGCCAGCTCGACACGCTGCGCCAGCAGGCCGACCGCGAGCTGCGCGAGCTGCAGGGCGTCCGACGCCAGCTCGAGGTCAATCGGCGCGAGATCGAGCGTCATCTGCAGCGCCAGGCGCTCGAATCGGAGCAGCTCGAGCAGGAGCAGCTGCGCAGCGCCGAGGAGCTGCGCCGCCATGCCACGCTCGCCGCGCTGCGCGAGCACCGCCTGCTGGTGGCCGGGCTGATCCGCGCCTCGCTGGAGCTGCTGCGCCCCAGCGCGCAAGCCCCCCGACCGGACCCCGATCCCGGCCGGCTTTTCATGCATCAGGTGGCCGAGTCCGGCTTCGCGCCGGTCGATGTGCAGCAGCTGCTGCGCCGTCAGCTGGCCCGGCCGCAGCCGCCCGACAGTGCGCCGGTACGCGATCAGCTCGCCACTCGGCTGGGGCTGATGCAGCGCCACCTGGCGGTGGCCGAACGCATCGCCGCCGCGCTGCGCGATCCGGCGCAGCGCGCCCGGGTGCAGGACAGCCTGAAGGCCGAGCAGGCGGCCCATGCGCTGCTGCGGCGGCATGTCAGCCCGCGTTGAGCGGGCCGACACTGTCACAAAAGGTCTCGGCACTGTCGTGATCTAGGCACGATCGGCCCCGACAATGCGGGCAACATGCGGGTCAACCCGGTGACATCAGTGTCAGTGCCCGGCTCATCCGCTACAAAGGCGGTCGGCCGGAATCTGGATTCCAATCCGGAACCTGAACATCTTCTTTTTCTGCCGCGGGGCCATCGGGCTCCTAGGCTTCTCACTTCTTTTCTGAGGACATCCAAGCAATGAAAGTCACCGTCATCGGCACCGGCTATGTGGGCCTTGTGACCGGCGCCTGCCTGTCGGAAATGGGCAACCATGTGATGTGTCTGGACGTGGATCCGGCCAAGATCAAGATCCTGAACGACGGGGGCATCCCGATCCACGAGCCGGGACTGCTGGAAGTGGTTCGCCGCAACGTGGCGGCGGGCCGGCTGGAGTTCACGACCGACATCGAGAAGTCGGTGGCGCACGGCACGCTGCAGTTCATCGCGGTGGGCACGCCGCCGGACGAGGACGGCTCGGCCGACCTGCAGTACGTCACTGCCGCGGCGCGCAACATCGGCCGCCTGATGACCGACCACAAGGTGATCGTCGACAAGAGCACGGTGCCGGTGGGCACGGGCGACAAGGTGCGCGCGGCGGTGGCCGACGAGCTGGCCAAGCGCGGCCTGCCGGACATGGAGTTCTCGGTGTGCTCGAACCCCGAGTTCCTGAAGGAAGGCGCGGCGGTGGCCGACTTCATGCGCCCGGACCGCATCGTGGTGGGCGCCGAGGACGAGCGCGCGATCCTGCTGATGAAGGCGCTCTACCAGCCTTTCGTGCGCAACCGCGACCGGATGATCATCACCGACATCCGCTCGGCGGAGTTCATCAAGTACGCGGCCAACTGCATGCTGGCCACGCGCATCAGCTTCATGAACGAGATGAGCCGGCTGGCCGAGAAGGTGGGCGCCGACATCGAGATGGTGCGGGTGGGCATCGGCTCGGACCCGCGCATCGGCACGCAGTTCCTGTACCCGGGCGTGGGCTACGGCGGCAGCTGCTTCCCGAAGGACGTGAAGGCGCTGGCGATGATCGCGGCCGAGAACGGCATGCCGAGCAAGATGCTGACCGCGGTCGAGGAGGTCAACGAGGAACAGAAGATGGTCCTCGTGCACAAGATCGTGGCCAAGTACGGCGAGGACCTGTCGGGCAAGACCTTCGCGATGTGGGGTCTGGCCTTCAAGCCCAACACCGACGACATGCGCGAGGCGCCGAGCCGCGTGATCATCCAGGAGCTGCTGGCGCGTGGCGCCAAGGTGCAGGCTTATGACCCGGTGGCGGCCACCGAGGCACAGCGGGTGATGGAAGGCTGGACGGGCCTGAGCTACGCCGAAGGCCAGAAGCAGGCGCTCGAAGGCGCCGACGCGCTGCTGATCGTCACCGAGTGGAAGGAATTCCGCACGCCGGACTTCGACGGCATCGCCACCAGCCTGCGCGACAAGATCGTCTTCGACGGGCGCAATCTGTACGAGCCGGAGTTGATCCGCTCCTTCGGGCTGGAGTATCTGTCGATCGGCCGGCGCTGAGCGGCCAGATGCCGGAGCGCGGGCCGAAGCCGGCCCGCAACGACAAGGGGCGCCGCGGCGCCCCTTCTTCATGCGCCCAAGCAGGGCTCAGCGCAGATAGATCTGGCCGGAGCAGCTGTAGGTGGTGACCTTGTACTGGGTCGACAGCTGGCTGGTGGTGGCGTAGGACACCGAACGGTTCGCCCAGCTCAGGCCGCAGCCCAGATCGATGTTGCGCATCAGCGCGTAGCTGACGTTCAGCGACAGGCCGGTGGTGCGGTCGCTGCCGCTGATCGTGCCCTGCTCGAGCGAGCGGCGCGCGTAGGTCAGGCCCGCATCGACGCCGATCTTCGCGGTCGCCTGCCAGTTGGCGCCCAGCCGCAGCGAGGTGGTGTTCTGGGCCTGGTCGGTGTTGGCGCGCAGCAGGTTGCTGACGTAGTCGAAGCTGGCGTTGCTGGTGTCGCGGCTCAGGCGCAGCTGGGTCGAGAACTTGCCCGTCGGCTTCCAGTTCCAGCCCAGCGAGCCGGTCCAGGCATTGCGGTCGCGCTCGAGGCCGTTGGCATAGCTGTAGGCCTCGCGGGTCAGGCTCAGGCGAGCGTCATAGCTGCTGGCGCCCCCCGGGGTGACGAAGGCCAGCAGATCCAGATCGTTGCGGCCCACCTCGCTGCCGACGTCGACATAGTCGACCTTGCCGTGACGCAGGCTGGCGCCCAGCGTCAGACCACTGGCCGGGCGCACCCGGAAGCCGGCGTTGAACGAAGTCTGATCGGCGTTGGAGCTGCGATAGGCGGCCGCGCTGTAGCGCGTCTGACTGGCGGCCGCGCCGGCCTCGAAGGTCCACATCGTCACCAGGCCGACCCGGCCGGTGGCATTGAGCGAGCGGGTGCTCAGCAGGTTGCGCTCGCCCGCCGCCAGATAGTTGGTATCGGTCGGCAGGCTCTGCGCGGCACGCAGCGCCACCGTGCCGGACACCCGCTCGACCGTCTCGAGATCGAGCCGGGCGTCGAGCGCGTAGTCGGTGTTGTTCAGATAGTCAAGGCTGCTGTAGCGATTGTGGTTGGCGCTCAGGCTGGCCGACAGGCGCTGGCGGCTGATCGGCTGGTCCAGGCCCAGGCGCACGCCGGTCGAGGAAATGGTGTCCGACAGCGCCCGGGCATCGGTGCCGTAGAAGACATTGCTGTTGCGGGTGAAGGCCTGGGAAGCGCCGACATACCAGGGGCTGGTCTCGGCCTGCGCGGCCTGGGCGGCCAGCAGCAGCGTGGCGGTCAGCGGAAGAAGGCGGGCGGCGTGTCGGTTCATGGGGGCGGTCCCTGTCGATTCGGTCGGTTGGCTCGAAGCGCCCGCGATCCTAATGCACCCCGGGCCTGTCCGGATTCTGTCGCCATGGAACCCCAGGTTTCCAGGTCGAGCCCCGCCGAACCGGCACGATTACCGCGGAATCTCGCCGCACCGCCGACGAGGCCGCCGGCACTGTGGCTCAGACGCCGCGCCCGGCTCGGCGCCTGAGCCAGCGAACCACCTCGTCGGCCGGCATCGGATGGGCGAAGCGCCGGCCCTGCAGGGTGTCGCAGCCCAGACCACGCAGCACCTGCTCCTGCAGGTCGGTCTCCACCCCTTCGGCCACCACCCGCAGCCGCAGCGAGCGCGCCAGCGCCACCACTGCCGTCACCACCGCGGTGCTCTGCTCGCGCTCGCCGAGATGGCACACGAAGGAGCGGTCGATCTTGAGCTCGCGGATCGGCAGCTGGGTCAGATAGGCCAGCGAGGAGTAGCCGGTGCCGAAATCGTCGATCGCGATCTCGATGCCGGCCTGGGTCAGCCGGTGCAGCACCGGGATGACCTGGTCGAGATTGCGCATCAGCCCGGTCTCGGTGATCTCGAGCTGCAGCGCGCGTGCCGGCAGTCCGGCGCGCTGCGCGGCCTCGCGCACCTGCTCGACCAGATCGAAGCGCTCGAAGGCGCGGCTGGGCAGATTGACCGCCACCACCAGCTCGATGCCATGATGGTCGCGCCAGGCGGCGATCTGGCGCGCGGCCTCGCCGATCGCCCACTCGCTCATCGGCACGATCAGGCCGGTCTCCTCGGCCACGGGAATGAAGTCGGCCGGCTGGACCAGGCCGCCGCCGTCACGCCGCCAGCGCATCAGCGCCTCGACCGCGCGCACCCGGCCGTCGATCACGTCGACCTGCGGCTGGTAGTGCAGCACCAGCTCGCCGCGCTCGAGCGCCTTGTGCAGCGCGGTCTCGATCTCGAGCTTCTCGCGGCCGCGCCCGACCAGATCGGGATGGAAGACATGGCGGGCATTGCGCCCGTCGGCCTTGGCGGCGTACATCGCCATGTCGGCATTGCGCAGCAGATCGACCACCGAGACACCGTCGCGCGGATAAAGGCCCACGCCGATGCTGGCGGTGACGAAATACTCGCGCCCGGCCAGCACCACCGGCTCGCGCAGCGCCTGCAGCATCGCGTCGGCCACCGCGACCGCCTGCGCCTCGTCGGCCACCTCGGGCAGCAGCGCGACGAACTCGTCGCCGCCGAGCCGGCCGACCGCCTCCAGCGCGCGGTGCGAGCGCAGCGTGGCGCTGTCGATGCCGGGATCGAGAATCTGGTCGCAGTGATGCACGCAGCCGCGCAGGCGCCGGCCGATCTCCACCAGCAGGTCGTCGCCGCGTGCATGGCCGAGGGTGTCGTTGATGGTCTTGAAGCGGTCCAGGTCGATCAGCAGCAGCGCGAAGGTGTGGCCGAGGCGCTGCGCGCTCTCCAGCGCCTTGCCGGCCCGCCAGATCAGCTGGTGGCGGTTGGGCAGCTGGGTCAGCGAGTCGAAGTTGGCCAGCACCCGGATCTTGTCTTCGGCCTGGCGGCGCTCGGTCACGTCCTGCAGGATGCCGCCGTAGCCGGCCAGCCGGCCCTGCTCGTCGAACTGCGGCTCGGCCTCGACATGCAGCACCCGCTCGCCGCGGATCGCCACGTCGCAGTCGATCATGCAGGCCTGGCGCACCGCCTCGCGCAGGCGCGCCAGCATCGGCCGGCGCTGCGCCGGCACCACCAGATGCAGCACCTCCACCGGCGACAGCGCGCCGGCATGGCTGCGCCCCAGCACCCGCAGGGACTCGGGCTCGAGCACCAGGCCCTGGCCGTCGCGCCACTCGAAGCTGCCCATGCGGGCCAGATCCTGCGCCCGCGACAGGCGCGCCTGGCTGCGCAGCAGCGCCATCTGCACCCGGGCCGAGCGCAGCAGGTAGTGCAGCCGCGCCGCCAGCAGCGTCCACTGGTGGGACTTGACGAAGAAGTCGGTCGCGCCGGCCTGGAAGGCCTGCTCGATCGAGTCCTCGTCCTCCAGCCCGGTCAGCATCAGCACCGGCATCAGCTCGAAGCCGGGCAGCTCGCGCAGCTCGCGGCAGGTCTCGAAGCCGTCGAGGCCCGGCATCATCGCGTCGAGCACGATCACGTCGGGCAGCCAGTCGGCGAGCTGGCGCAGCGCCGCCAGTCCGCCCTCAGCCTCGCTCACGGAGAAGCCGCGCTCGCGCAGCGCGGCGGCGGTCAGCAGCAGATTGACCGGGTCGTCGTCGACCAGCAGGACACGCGGCGCGCGGTCGCCCTGCCCGAGGCCCGACGCATCCGGCTCATCGCCCAGGCCGAGGCCCAGCTCCCTGTCCCTGTCCATGTGTCGAAGATTCACTGCAATCGTCCTGTCTCCGCGGCCTGGGCCGGGGCTGCTGCCGTCATCGTCTCCAGCCGCTGCCGCACCCCGGTCTGGATGCGGATCATTTCCTCGCTCAGGCCCTGGAGCATCGTCGTCAGGGTCCGGGCATCCTGGCCCTGGCGCAGCGCCTGCTCGCATTCGCCGCACAGCGCCGCCAGCCGCAGCGCGCCAAGACTGGCCGCCGACGAGCGCAGGGTATGGGTGACATGGCGCACCGCGGCCGGATCATGTCCGAGCGGCCCGGGCTCGAGCATCGGCAGCAGCCGGCTGATCGAGGCGTCGAAGGCCTGCATCACCCGGCGCACCAGCTGGTTGCGCCCGCCCGGATCGAGGTCGTGCAGACGCTTCATCGCCTGCGGATCCAGCAGCGCGGGCTGCGGCTCGGACGGCGGCTCCAGCTCAGGCTCGGGCAGATCCAGCCTCAGCGAATGCTCGATGCGCTCGAGCTCGGCCTCCACCCGCGCCGGCGCGAGCTCGCCCGGCGCGGTGTGCGCCGCCGCCTCGACCTCGGCCATGCCCTCGGGCCCGAGCCGATCGCCCAGGAAACGCGCCAGCAGCGCCAGCAGCTGGGTCTGGCGGTAGGGCTTGGCCAGATAGGCATCGAAGCCCAGCGACAGGAAACGGTCCTCGTCGCCCGCGAGCGCATTGGCGGTCACCGCGATGACCGGCGTGCGCCGCGGCGTGGCGAAGCGCCAGCGCGCATCCGGGCCGCTGCGCAGGCAGCGCAGCGCCTCGATGCCGTCCATGCCCGGCATCTGGATGTCCATCAGCACCAGGTCGAAGCGGCGCTCGCAGAGCTGGCGCAGGCCCTCCATCGCCGAGCTGGCCACCCGCACCGCGCAGCCCAGGCGCTGCAGCATCTGGCCCATGACCTCCTGATTGACCGGGTTGTCCTCGACCACCAGCACCTGCGCGCCGAACTGCGGCGCCGCCACCTCGCCGGCGGGCCGGGCCTCGGCGCCCAGGCCCAGGATCAGCTGGCGCAGCTCGGTGCGGCGCACCGGCTTGTGCAGGAACAGATCGAAGCCGGCGTCGCGGGCGATGCGGGCGTCGTCAGGTGCCGCCACCGACGACAGCAGCACCTTGTGCGCCTGCCGGGCCAGACCCTGCTGCCGCAGGTGCTGCGCCAGCGCGATGCCGTCCATGTCGGGCATGTGCCAGTCGATCAGCAGCAGGTCGAAGGGCAGCTCGCCCGGGCGCTGCGCCTGCTGGCGCAGCAGCGCCAGCGCCTGCTCGCCCCCGGCAGCCAGCGTCACCCGCAGCCCCCAGGCGCCGAGCTGGTTGTCGAGCACGGTGCGGTTGGTCTCGTGATCGTCGACCACCAGCACCGACAGGCCCGGCAGCGGTGCCGTCTCGGCCGGATCGCTCAGGGCCGGATCCTGCGGCGCCTGCGGCGAAGCGGCCACCGACCCGGCCTCGGGCGCCGGACCGGACACGCCCGCAGCCGGCAGGCCGACCGGCACCGTGAACCGGAAGACCGAGCCCAGGCCCGGCCGGCTCTCGACCTCGATGGTGCCGCCCATCAGCTCGACGAGCTGGCGCGAGATCGCCAGGCCCAGGCCGGTGCCGCCGTAGCGCCGCGCCATGCCCTCATGGACCTGGGTGAAGGCGGTGAACAGGCGCGGCACCGCTTCCGGCGCGATGCCGATGCCGGTATCGCGCACCTCGACAACGAGGTCGTGGCGCACCGCGTCGGCCGGGTCGCCATGCGCCGGCCGGAGGGGAGACAGCAGGCGCAGGTGAACCGCCACCTCGCCGCGCTCGGTGAACTTGATCGCGTTCGAGACCAGGTTGGTCAGCACCTGGCGCAGCCGCAGCGCGTCGGCGCGCACCACCGGCGGCAGGTCGTCGCCGGCCTGCGCGATCAGCTCCAGTCCCTTCTCGTGCGCCCGCGGCGCCAGCAGCTCCAGCGTGTCGTCGAGCAGCGCATGCAGACCGAACTCGGCGGTGACCAGCTCGAGCCGGCCGGCCTCGATCTTGGCGAAGTCCAGCACGTCGTTGATGATCTCCAGCAGCGACTCGCCCGAGCGGTAGACCGCCTGCGCGAAGCGGCGCTGGCGATCATCGAGCCGGGTGCCGAGCAGCAGCTCGGTCATGCCGAGAATGCCGTTCATCGGCGTGCGGATCTCGTGGCTCATCGTCGCCATGAACTGGCTCTTGGCCCGGCTGGCGCTCTCGGCGGCATCGCGTGCAGTCTGCAGCTGCAGCTCGCGCTCGCGCTCCTCGGTCACATCGTCGAGCAGGCCGTAGACACGCATCTCGCCGCCGGGCAGCTGGCGCACACGGGTGCGCTGGCGCAGCCAGCGCAGGCCGTGCACCGGATGGTGGATGCGCAGCGTCACGTCGCTGGCACTGCCCTGGCGCTCGAGCTCGCGCTGGCGCTCGAGCTGCGGGCGGTCCTGCTCGAGCACCCGCAGCGACAGCAGCCCGTCGGCCGGCCAGGGCGGCTGACCCGGCAGACCCAGCATGTCGAGCACCCGCGCACCGACATAGCTCGGCTCCTCGCTGCGGTTGCTGGTGACGAAGACGCCCTCGTCGATCGCCTCGACCAGCTCGCGGTAGCGCTCCTCGGACTCGCGCAGCTGCCGTGCGTCGCGGCGCTGCTGGGTGATGTCGCGCAGCTGGCAGATCAGCACCGTCGGTCGGCCCAGCCGGTTGCGCACCGCGACATGGCGGGCGCTGAACAGCCGCTCGCCCTCCGCGCCCCCCGGACAGGAAAATTCATGCTCGACCGAGCCGGTGCTGCCCAGCGCGCGCACCAGCTGCGGCCGCAGGCGCTCCTCCACCGGCGTGCCCAGCAGCTCGTCGAGCCCCCAGCCCCCGGCCTGCGCGCCCGCCACCGAGAACTCCAGCTCGGCCTGCCGGTTCAGCGACACCACCCGGAACTGCTGCGCATCCAGCACCACCAGGCTGATCGGAATGTGCTCGGTCAGCACCGCCAGCAGCGCGCGCCCCTCGTCGATGCCGAACTCGCGCTCCTTGCGGTCGGTCACATCCCGGCAGACGCAGACCACCCGCGGCTGGCACTCGACGGTATCGATGACGACGCGGCCGTCGATCTCCAGCCAGTAGCTGCCGCCGGGCAGCACATCGTCGACGCCGCGCAGCGCCACCATCTCGCGCACGAAGTCGTCGCCGCGCAGCAGGCTGTCGCGCAGCATCAGCGCGGCGCGCGTGTCCTCGCCCCCCGTGCCGGGCAGGATCTCCCAGAGCCGCCGGCCCTGCAGGCGCTCCGGCGCATGGCCGCTCACCTGGGCGAAGCCGGGATGCACCCATTCCACCAGGCCCTGGGCGTCGGTGATCAGCACGCCCTGGCCGATGCGCGCGGCCAGCATCTGCAGCCGGGCCTCGCGTCGGCCCGCCTGCGCCAGCCGCTCGCGCTGGCGCTCACGCTCTGCCAGCAGCCCGAGCATCTGCCCGAGCCATTCGAGCTCCAGGCGGACCTCGGCGGCCAGCGGACGCGGCTGGTGCAGCTCCAGCACCGCCACCGCGCGGTCGGCGCAGAGCACCGGCAGGGCCAGCAGACCGCTCAGACCCGGCGGCCACCAGGGCATCGGCCCGAAGGCATCGAGGCTGATTCGGCCTTGGGCCGGCGCCAGCGTGGCCAGGGCCTGACCGAGCACGCCCTGGCCCGGCGCACAGGGCACAAGCTGGTCGAGATCGATGCGGTCCTCGTCCGGCCAGGACAACAGCGGCCAGGGCCGCAGCAGCGCGCAGCCCGGCTCTCCATCCTCCACCTTCAGCACGCTGCCGCCGGATGCGCCGGTGTACTGGCACAGCGCCTCGAGCGCCTGCGCCAGCGCCTCGCCCAGGGTGGTGCAGGCACGGAGCTGCCGGGCCAGCCGCAGGACCGGGCTGCCCGCCTCGGGCTCGTGGTGCAGGACGGAATCAGGCGACATGGCAGGCAGGATCGGCGGGCAGGACCGGGATCGGAGGCGGAGGCGGAATCGGCAACGGGTTTCTCGGAACGAATACGCGACCACCGGATCCGGACTGCGCGCAGCATAGGTGCAGCCCATCCGCGCCAAGCCGCGAAGAAGCGGCGCCGGACCCCTCGAACGCGCAATTTCGCCGAACTCGGAAACGGGCATGATGCTTTCCCGCATCGGTGCCGGGCATCGGCGGGAGCCGTCCCTACAATCGCCCGCCATGTCCCTGCCACCGCGCGAACCGGCCTCCTGGCCCCTGGCAGCCCGCCTGGGCGGCATCGTCGTGACCGCGACGCTGCTGCTGCTGTGCGTGCACTGGCTGGCCGGTCCCCGCCCGCCCGCCCTGCCGCTGTCCGCCCTGCTGGCCCTGCTGGCCTTGGTGCTGGCCGCCCTGGTGGCGCAGCTTCAGACCCTGCTGATGCGCCTGGCGCAGGGCCTGAAGAGTCGGGATCGATCGACCGAGGCGGAGCCGCCTTCAGGTGCCTCGCGGCTGCCGCAGCAGCCCGGCGCCGACCCCCTCCAGCCCCCGGCGCTGCGCCTGAGCGTCGCCCAGCTGCTCGAGCTGCAGCGCCAGCTGCTGCAGGGCCTGCCCGGGCCGGCGGTGCTGCTGCGACCGGCCCGGGCGGCGACATCGCCCTGGCAGCTGCTGAGCGCCAACGAGATGGCCCGCGCCACGCTGCCGCCGCAGGACAGCCTCGCGCTCGACCGGATGCTGGCGGAGCTGGTGGCGCTCAGCGCGACCCCCGGCGCCCGGGCGCGGCGCATCGACCTGCCCGACGGCAGCCTGGTGCTGTGGCTGCCCCCGGCCGCCGAACCCGAGCCCCCTGCTCCGCCGACCCCGCCCGAGACCGCCGCCAACGCCTCGCCCGCCACCGAGGCCGCACCGCCCGAAATCCGTGCCGCCGAGGACGACCGCGCCGCGATCGTCTACACCGTCTCGCACGACCTGCGCGCACCGATCCGCGTCATCGAGGGCTTCACCCGCATCGTGCGCGAGGACTACGGCCACCTGCTCGACCGGGTCGGCAACGACCACCTCGAGCGCATCATGGGCGCGGCCACGCGCATGAACGGCATGATCGATGCGCTGCTGGCGCTGTCGCGGCTGTCGACCCAGCCGCTGCAGTCGGTCGAGGTCGACCTGAGCGCGATGGCCCGGCAGATCATCGAGGAGCTGCGCCAGCAGGCCCCCGAGCGCCAGGTCGAGGTGCGCATCGCCGAAGGCCTGCGTGCCAGCGGCGACCCGGCCCTGCTGCGCATCGTGCTCGACAACCTGATCGGCAATGCCTGGAAGTACTCGTCGCGCCGCGAGAACGCGCTGATCGAGTTCGGCCGCACCCGCGACCCGGTGCTCGAGCATGAAGCCTTCTTCGTGCGCGACAACGGCGCCGGCTTCGACATGCGCTTCGCCAGCCGGCTGTTCGGCGCCTTCCAGCGCCTGCATGGCGCCACCGAGTTCGCCGGCACCGGCGTCGGCCTGGCTTCGGTGCGGCGCATCCTGCGCCGCCACGGCGGCGACATCCGTGCCGAGGCGGCGGTCAATCAGGGGGCGACGTTCTGGTTCACGCTGGGGTGAATCCCGCCAGACCGACCTCGAGGCCGGTCCTCAGATCCCCCCCGCCAGCGCCAGCCGCTCCAGCGCCTCCACCATCGCGCGGCAGCTCTGCAGCAGTGGCCGACCTTCCTGGCGGGCCAGGCGCTCCAGGCGCTGCAGCGCGGCCGCGCGGTCCAGCGAGAAGCGGTGCATCACGATGCCAACCGCGATCGCCACCATGTCGTCGAGCGGCTCCGGCGCGGCCGGCGCCTCGGCCGGCACGCGGGTGACCGCCGCCACCGGCACGGACTCGGGCAGCTGCAGCGCGGCGTCGCGCTGGCTGCGCACCTGCACCAGCGCCTGCTCGACCGCCGGGATGATCTGCGCGATGTCGAGCGGCTTGACCAGCGAGGCCAGCGCGCCCAGCGCGCGGATCTGCGCCAGCGTGGCCTCGTCGGAGAAGGCCGACAGGAAGACGAAGGGCACCTGCAGCGCGTCGCGCAGGTAGCGCGCGACATCGAAGCCGCTCATGCCGTCCATGCGGATGTCGAGCAGCGCCAGGTCCGGGCGGTGCTCGCGCGCCAGCAGGATGGCGTCGTCGCCGTTGTCGGCGTCGATGATGTCGAAGCCGGCATCGGCCAGCCCGTGCACCACGGTGGCCAGCACCAGGCGGTCGTCATCGACGACCAGGATGCGGCCGCGCGAGGCGGCAGCCGCAGGAGGCGCCGGGAAAGGGGAAGGGGCGGCGGATCGGTCAGACACCATGTTCCTGCCTTGCTGATGCATGCGTTGCGGGAGAGGTTGAAGGCGAAGGGGCGGACGAAGGGGCCGACGATTGTCGCGCGGCGGCAGCCGCACCGGCACCGTCGCGCACCACGGGCGGACCGAGCCGCACGGTGGCGCGGACCCAGCCGTCGGCCGCGTCCATCGTCAGGCTGGCCTGGCGGCGCGGCAGCAGCGCACGCACCAGGCCCAGGCCGGAAACAGTGGCCGGGCGGTGGTCGATGCGGAAGCCCTCATGCAGCCGCCCGGCATTGCGGATGACGATCTCGACCGCATCGGCCTGCAGCGCCAGCCGGCAGTGCACCGGCGCCTCGGTCGAAGCACTGTGCTTGACCGCGTTGGTGAACAGCTCGTTGAGCGTCAGCGCGATCGGGATCGACTCGGCCTCGGGCAGCACCCAGGCAGGCGCGCCCTCATGCTGATCGAGCTGCAATTCGATCGGGTGACCGAAGGTGCGCTGCACCGACTGCGCAATCGCCTCGACCACGCTGCGCACGGCCAGCAGTCCGGTGTTGCCGACCTGCAGGCCGTAGACCTGCGCGATGGCCTGGACCTGGCCGACCACCTCGGCAATGAGCGGACGCACTTCGGGCCGGCGGTTCGCCGCCTGCTGCATCAGGCCGGCCACGCCCTGCAGATTGTTCTTGATGCGGTGATGAACCTCCTGCACCAGCATCTCGCGCTGGGCGATCGCCGCCTCCAGCTCGGCCTTCTGGGCCGCGCGCTGGGCGCTGACATCGGTGGCGACCATCAGCAGCTGGTCGACCCGGCTGCCGGCGTGCGCCAGCGGCAGGAAGCGCGCGTCCCAGACCTGCTCGGCACCGTCGCGACTCAGGACATATTCGCGCTGGGTCACGCCGTCAGGCTGGGCCAGCGCGGCCTCGAAGTCGGCGTGCAGCCGCTGTGCGACCTGAGGCGCGTAGAGCTGGCCCGGCGTGCGACCGATCGCCAGCTCGGGCGAGGCCACACCGCACAGGCCGGCGGCGACCCGGTTGAGCTGCTGCACCGTCATCGTCGCGGCATCGCAGACCGCGATCGCCATCGGCGCGGCCTCGATGATGCGCTGCAGCGAACTCTGGGCTTCGGCGATGCGCGCCTCGGCCTGGCGGCGCTGGTCGATGTCCATCATCGCGAAGGTCATCTCGCGCCGGCCGTCCAGCCCCTGGGTGGCCACCGCATTGCCGACGATCCAGAAGGTGCGCCCGTCGCAGGCCTGGACCTGGCATTCGAACTGCACCGCCTCGCCGTCGCGCAGCGCCTCGAACAGCGCCACCGTGCGGCGGAACGGATGCGAGGCCTGCGTCGTGGCGACGATGTCGAGCGGCCGGCCGAGAAAGTCGCCCAGGTCACCGCCGAACATGCGCCGCGCCGAGCGGTTCAGCCACAGGATGCGCCCGCGCTCGTCGGCGGTCACGATGCCCACCAGCACCGAGTCGAGCACCGCGCGGGTGCGGTCGGCCTGCTGGCCCAGCGCCAGCGCCATGCGCTCGCGCTCCAGCGCCAGATGCTCGAGCTCGACCTGCTGGGTCTTCAGCCGGGTGATCTCGCTGAGCACCGCGATCGCCTGCGGCGCCTCGCCCGGCGGGCCGATGCGGCGGATCGACAGCGCATGCCAGTGCGCCAGGCCATCGTCGCCACGCACCTCGATCTCGGTCTCGTGCAGGCCACCGTCGGACAGCGCCGCGCCGATCGGGCCATCCTCGTCGTAGGCGGTGTCGGCCGCCTCGCCGGTGCCGGCGCGCAGCAGCCGGCGGATGTCGGCGCCCAGCGCCTCGCCGGCGGGCACCTGAAGCATGCGCTCGAAGCGCCGGTTGCTGTGCACCACCCGAAAGCCGCGCAGCGAGGCGATGCCCACCGGCGAGCTCTCGACGATGCCGCGCAGATCCTCCAGCATCTGCTCGGCCTGGTCGCGCTGGTGTTCGGCGCTGCAGTCCTCGATCAGTCCGAGATAGCGACGCACGCCCTGGCGCAGGCCGCTGCAGCAGACCCGCGCACGCAGCCATCGTCCCGACAGGCTGGCGGGCGCCTGCAGCTGGCACACCCGCCCGCTGCCGTCACCGGGCTGCAGGCCGTCCAGCGCGCCCTCGCCCCAGCCCAGCAGGCCGCGCAGCAGCCTGCCCGCTTCGCCCAGATCGACCGGCACCTCGCCGACAAGCTGGGCCAGCCGCGCATTCGACTGCAGCACCAGCCCGGTCGCGTCGAACAGCACCAGGCCGACCGGCACCGATTCGAACCAGTGAAGATGCTCATGCGCCAAGCGCTCGAGCTGATCGCGCAGCACCGTCGCCTCGTCAGCGGGCAGCGACGTCAGGTCCGGACCGGCCGGGCCCGGTGTGGCCGGCAGCACCAGAGCCCAGCGCCCCTGGCCAAGCGCCACCAGCGAGCCGGCATCGCCCGGGGCGGGCGGCAGCGGCATGTCGCCGACCAGGACCGCGTGCAGCCGGGCATGCAGGCGATCGCCCAGCACCGGACGCAGATCGGCCAGCGCCGTTCCGGGCTCGAGCGCCAGACGGCGCAGCGCAGCACGGTTGAGCCGCTCGAGCCGCGCATCCGGACCGATCACCAGGACCAGGTCGGACAGCGCATCGAGCAGCGCGGATGGCAGCAGGAGAAGGTCGGCGGCAACCGACGGAGCAGGCGCGAACATGGCCGCAGTGTAGGCAGCCCCCGCGGACTTTTCCGAATCCAGCGGCCTGTCGGCCCGGCCTCAGGCCGAAGGCTGTCCGCTATGTCACGCCCTCATGGAGTCTCGCCTGCGGATCAACCCACATGCAGCGCGCTGCCCAGCGAGCGCAGCAGCGCCCGGTTGACATGGCGCATCGACAGATTGCAGGCCTGGACATGGTCGCGCACATCCAGGCCGCTGCCGCCTTCCAGCGTGCGCACCAGCTCAAGCACGCAGTGGTAGGGACCGCTGTCATCGACCAGCGCGGCATGCACATCGGCGGGCACCGGCAGCGTCGACAGCAGCTCGTCGAAGGGCTTCTGGAACATCCGGTCCAGCAGCGAGAACACGCCGCAGATGAACATCTCGCTGAGTTCCTCGCTGCCCGCGTTCTCGCCGGCCAGCGCCTCCATCAGCAGGCCACGGCGCACCGCGGCGAACATGACCGGACGCTGGTTCTGGTCATTGCCCGCCGTCACCAGCAGCAGCGACAGCCAGCGCTTCAGGCGCTGGTAGCCCAGCAGCATCACCGCATGAGAGAACGAGGTCACCTCGACCGTCAGCCCGAAGACCGGCGAGTTGATGTAGCGCATCAGCTTGAAGGCCAGCGAGGGATCGCGCTTGAGCGTGGCCTCGAGCACCGACAGCGGCTCCTCGTTGTTGACCTGGTTGATCAGGTCGAGCGTGACCTGCAGGTCCGGGCGGATACCGCCGCTGCTGCCGCGACGCGGCTTGACCGCCTCGTCGACCGGCCAGCCCAGCACCGCGATCGCGCCGCGCCGGAAGGCCCCCTCCATCTGCGCGATCGTCGTCACGCCCTCCTGGAAGAAGCCGATCGAGCGGGTCACGCCCGGCGGCGGCGGTCCGGCATCGAGCCGGCGCTCGTCGGCCAGGTCGATGATCGAGTAGCGGAAGGCGCCGAGCAGCTCGCGCGGCAGCGGATGGTTGGGGCGTCCCGACAGCAGCAGCATGTTGCCGTTGGCCGCCAGCTGCAGGATGTCATCGCGGTGCGCCGGATCGCCCGCCATGAACTTCGGCACCTCGATCACCACGTTGGCGGCCGGCTGGACCATCAGCAGATCGGCCAGCAGGCTCTCGCAGCGCACCGACAGCACCACCTGCGGCCCGTCCTGCGGCCAGACCTCGCTGACGGTGCGCAGCAGCTCGCCCACCGGCAGCCAGCGCGCCTGGCCCATCGGGAAGACCGTCAGGCGGGTGGCCATCACGTTGCGGTGACGGTCGATGATCGGGCAATAGCTCAGCGCGACCTGCCCGAGGATGGGAGCGTCCGGAAACAGCATGATGGGAAGATCGGGCTCGGGAGTTGATCGGCGGCGGCGAGTCGCGCGGGCGGCGGCATCAGGTGCCGATGTAGTCGAACAGCGACATCTTGCCCATGGTCGCGTAGGACTTCAGCGCCGCCTGGTAGACCGTTTCCTTGGTGCTCAGATCGGAAATCGCCTCGGCCAGGTCCAGATCCTCGGCCTTGGAGCGGATGACCTGGTCGGCCTCGATGCGGCTGTCGGTGCGCGACTCGAAGCCATCCAGACGATTGAGCGTGTCGCCGGAGCGCGAGCGCATCATCTGCAGGTTCGACAGCACCTGGTCGATGTCGCGCAGGCCGGAGTTGCGCGCCTGATCGAGCGCACCGCTGCCCGCCGACTTGTCCGACAGCACCGAGATCACCTTGTCGAGCGCGTCGAAGACGCTGAGATCCTCGGTCGAGGGCTCGACGGTGAAGACATCGCCGGCCTGCGGCGTGCCGGTGATCGCGAAGCTCATGCCGGGCAACGCGGTGATGGCCTGACCGGACACATAGGCCCGGGTGCTGCCGGCGGCATCCGGATAGGGCGAGCTGCTGCCGTCGGCCGCGATGCGGGTCACGGTGTAGGTGGCGCTGTCGGAGAAGGTCAGCGCGTAGCTCTCGCCCTCGCCCAGCTCCAGCGCCGACGGGTTGCTGACGCTGCCCGCGCCGATCCAGGCGGTGCTGCCTGCACCGAGGTTGCCCGGAGCGGTCTTGAAGACGCCGTTGCCGCTGCGCGCGCCCAGCCAGGCGGCCTCGCCATCGAGCGTCAGCGGCAGCGCCTCGTCGAGCGAGCCCTGCGCGCTCTCGGCCACGCCGTTGAAGACCACGCCGCCGGCGGTGTCGGCAAACGGCACCCGCTCGGCCGCCTGGCCACCGAAGATGTAGTGGTCGCCGGTGTCGGTGGTGTTGGCCAGCCGCAGCAGCTCGCCGCGCACATGCTTGAGGCTCTCGGCCAGCGAGGCGCGGTCGGCGGCGTTGTAGATGCCGTTGCCCGCGGCCACGATCGTCTCGCGCGCGCCCTGCAGCCGTTCGATCGCATCGCCCATCGTCGATTCGGCCAGCGACATCGCGGTGCGGCTGGCCTCCATCGACCGCAGCAGGCCCTCGCTGCGGGTCTGGTTGACGCGGGCCCGCTCGGCGCGGGCAGCGGCGGCCGGATCGTCGCTGGGCTTGTCAACCCGACGACCGCTGATCAGACGCTCGCGCGCCTCGCTCAGGGACTTCTCGTGGCGCTGCAGCGCGATCAGGCTGGAATCGCGGCTCTGGGCCGAGGCGATGCGGTAACTCATGGCGGGGCTCCTGGTTCGTTGCCGTCTCAGGACAGGCTCAGTTCATGATCGACAGGATGGTGTCGAAGATCTTCTGGGTGGTGGTCAGTACCTTCGCGGCCACCTGGTAGTTCTGCTGGAACTGGATCAGGCGCGCCGCCTCTTCCTCGAGGTTCACGCCGGTCTCGGAGCTGATCTGCTCGGTGACCCGATCAGCGACCTTGGTCGAGGCATCCGATTCGGACTCGGCGCGCTGCACCTTCACGCCCAGGTCGGCGACCATGCGCGAGTGCGCGTCGGTGAAGGAGCGGCCCTCGAAGGTCTTGGCGGTGGTCAGCGCCTGCAGCTGCAGCGCGTTGGCATTGCCCGAACCGGCCGAGCTGGCGCCCGCTGCGGCGATGCGGCGGCCGTCGGTGATCGCCGAGCGGGCATTCTGGGCCGCCTGGCTGACCGGCTGCAGCGTGAAGCGGTCGCCCGAGGCCATCGCCGCGCCGCTGATGTCGATGCGGAAGCCGTCGATGGTCGCACCGCTGGCGACGCCCGAGAAGACCGTGCCGTCCGAGGTCCGGGTGACCTGGTAGGCGGACGGATCGGACGGATCGGCGCGCAGCTCGTAGTCGCTGGCGCGCAGCGCGCTGCCCTGGCCGGCGACCCGGGTGATCTGCACCGAGGTGGCCGGCTGGCCGAAGGCATCGCGCGCATTGCGGTCCGACGGGCGCACGGTGGCCTCGCCGACGCTGAGCAGGTCGCCGCCGGTGCGGCCGTCCAGATCGGTGCCCTGCGCGTGCTGGGTGTTGATCGTGTCGGCCAGCACCGCTGCCAGCATGCCGAGCTGGCTGCGCGCCTCTGGCAGATCCTCGTTCTGGAAGCGCAGCAGGCCACCGAGGCTGCCGCCGGTCACGCTGGCCGAATCCAGCGGGCGCTTGGTGCCGCTGGCCTCGACCTCCAGGCTGGCCACCTGCGGCGAGCCCTGCGAGATGCGCACGCCCAGCTCGCGGGTTTCGCTGCCCAGCACCAGCGCCTGGCCACCGGCGACGAACAGGCTGACGGTGCCATCGGGCTTGCCGTCGGCGCCGCGGGTCTCGACGCGGCTGACGTCGATGTGCTGGCTCAGCTCCTTGATGAGCTGATCGCGCTGGTCGAGCAGATCGTTGGGCTGGTTGGCCTGGGCGCCGGTGCCGGCCAGCTTGCTGTTGAGCGTGGCGATCTTGGCGGTCAAGCCGTTGACCAGCGAGACCTGGTCCTCGATCTCCGACAGCGTCGACTCGTGCAGCTGCTCGATCTGGTCGCCAGTGGAGCGGAAACGCGAGGTCAGCTCCTGGACCTTGCCCAGCACCACCTCGCGCACCGACTCGTCCTTCGGTGCGCTCGACAGGTCGGAGAAGGAGGCATAGAGGTCGGCGGTGGCCTGGCCCAGGCCCTCCTCGCCCATGCCGTAGGCGCTCTCGAGCTGCTCGAGCAGACCGAAGCGGGTGCTGTCGGCCGCGGCCTGCGACTGGGTCTGGATCACCTGCCCGCCCAGAAAGGTGTTGTGCGAGCGCTCGATGGTCTGCACCGACACGCCCCGGCCGATGTAGCCAGCCGAGGTTTCATGCCCCGCCACCGTACCGAGCTTGACCTCCTGGCGCGAGTAGCCCTTGACGCTGGCGTTGACGATGTTGTGGCCTGCGGTGGCGATCTGCGCCTGCGCGGCGAACATCGCCTGCACGCTCATGTTCATCAGGATGGAGGTGCTCATGACGGTCTCGGTGATGTCTGGATCGGAACGCTGGAAGTCGGAAAGCGGGAAGTCGGTCCGTCGGGGCGGCGCGAGGGCAGGAAGCCCGGATCACGCAAAGGCCCGCTCGAACTGCAAGAACTCATGAGGTGATGTCGGCAGAACCCAGGTGGCGCTGAAGCCTGCGAGTCGTATCAATCACACGCTTGAGCTTGCCGGCGTAGTCCGGATCGGTGGCGTAGCCGGCGCGCTGCAGGCTGCCGGCGAAGGCGGCGGCATCGCCGGTCGAGCGCATCGCCTCGGCATAGCGCGGGCTGGTGCCGATCAGCCGGGCGTAGTCGCGGAAGCTCTCCTCGTAGGACGCATAGGCGCGGAAGTTCGCCCGCACCTTGCGGGGCGTGCCATCGATGACCTCGGTGGTGGTGATGGTCACGGTCGGTCCGGTCCAGCCGGCGCCAGCCTTGATGCCGAACAGGTTGTGCGAGTTGCTGCCGTCGCTGCCGCGGATCTCGCGCCGGCCCCAGCCGGTCTCGTGGGCGGCCTGCGCCAGCATGAAATCGGCCGGGATGCCGCTGCTGCGCGCCACCGCCTGCGCCGCCTCGGCATGGCGGCCGATGAACTGGCGGGCGCTGGCGCCGGGATCGCGCGTCACCGCGCCGGCAGCACCAGCCTCGTCGTCACGGTCGACCGGTGCGACCGCAGGCGCGGCACGGCGCCCGGCCATCGCGTTCATCGCCCAGGTCGACATCGGCAGCATCGTCATCGCGCCCGGCTCGGGTGCGGCGGTCCCCAGACCGGAGGCGCCCGTCGGCAGGCCGGCCTGGCGCTCGAGCTGGCGTGCGATCGCCGCGGCCAGGCCGCCCGGCTGGCCCGACATCTGCACCGCGTACTGCTGGTCGAGCATGTCGCGGCCCATGCCGGTGGCCTGGTTCTCGAACAAGCCCTCTGCCATCGTGGTGGAGCGCATGCTCTTCATCAGCTCCTGCATGAACAGCGCCTCGAACTGCTTCGAGACCTCGCGGATCGCCGCCTTCGGATCCTCGGTGGCAGCGCGCCTGAGCGCATTGAGGGAGGCGCCGCCGGCGGCGAGCTGCTGCGGGGACGAGACCATGTCAGATCACCTCGAGTTCGGCCTGCAGGGCGCCGGCGGCCTTGATCGCCTGCAGGATGGTCAGCAGATCGGCCGGCGTGGCGCCCAGCGAGTTCAGCGCCTTGACCACCTCGGTCAGCCGGGTGCCGGCAGGCAGCTGGATCAGCGCGCCGCCGTCCTGCTGCATCTTGATGTCGCTCTTCTCGGTCACCACGGTCTGGCCGCCCGACAGCGGCGGGGGCTGGCTGACCTGCGGCGTGGTGCTGATGGTCACCGAGAGATTGCCATGCGCCACCGCGCAGGGTCCGAGCGTGACGGCCTGGTTCATCACCACCGAGCCGGTGCGGGCGTTGACCACCACCTTGGCCGCCGGCGCGGCCATCTCGACCTTGAGATTCTCGACCTCGGCCATGAAGCTGACCCGCTCGTCGGGCGTGGGCGGCAGGCGCACCTTGACGACCCGGCCGTCGAGCGCCTGGGCGGTGCCGGCGCCGAAGCGGGTGTTGATCGCGCCGGCCACCGCGCGTGCGGTGGCGTAGTCGCTGCTGGAGAGATCGAGCTGCAGCGCATCGCCCTGCCCCAGCGGGCTGAGCACGCCGCGCTCGACGGTGGCACCACCCGGAATGCGCCCGGCCAGCAGGTGATTGACCTGCACCTTCGAGCCGCCGGCCGAGGCGCCGGCGCCACCCACCATCAGGTTGCCCTGGGCCAGCGCGTAGATCTGGTTGTCGGCGCCGCGCAGCGGCGTGGCCACCAGCGTGCCGCCGCGCAGGCTCTTGGCATTGCCCAGCGAGGACACGGTGATGTCGAGCAGCTGCCCCGGCTGCGCGAAGGGCGGCAGCGTCGCGGTCACCAGCACCGCGGCGACATTCTTCAGCTGCATCGAGGTGCCGGCTGGCACCGTGACCCCGAGCTGCTGCAGCATCGCGTTCAGGCTCTGCGTGGTGAAGGGCGTCTGCGTGGTCTGGTCGCCGGTGCCGTCCAGGCCGACCACCAGGCCGTAGCCGATGAGCTGGTTCGGACGCACGCCCTGCACCGTGGCGACCTCCTTGATGCGCGCAGTGGTGGCGGTGGCCGGCTGCACCACCGGCGCCGGCGCCGCCGCCGGCGCGGCCTGCACCGGCGTGGCCCACGCGGCCAGCAGCGCCAGCAGCATCACCGCACCCACGGGCAGGACCGGCGAGCGCCGGAGCATCAGGAGACTGGACATCGGAAACTCCGCCGATCGTGCTGCCCGCCAGGGCCTCAGATCGGCATCAGGTTGAGAAAGAAGCGCGACAGCCAGCCGATCTGCTGCGCGTCAGCCTGGCCGCCCCGGCCCTTCTGCTCGACGCGCACATTGGCGATCTGCGCCGATGCGACCTGGTTGCCCGGCTGGATCACCCGCGGGTCGATCTGGCCGGAAAAGCGCAGCACGTCGACGTTGTCGTTGACGCCGATCTGCTTCTCGCCAGCGACGATCAGGTGCCCGTTGGGCAGCACGTCGACGACGGTGGCGGTGATCGTGCCGCTGAAGTTGTTGCTGTTCTGGGTGCCGCCCTTGCCGCTGAAGGTGTTGGCGCTGCTGCCGCCCACGCCCGCGCGGGTGAAGGAGTTGGCCGACAGCATCGGCAGCGCGGTGATCGAGCCCGACAGCTCGCCCTTCTTCTCGACCGTGCTGGTCGAATTGGAGCTGGCGCTGACCCGCTCGATGATCTGCACCGTGATGGTGTCGCCCACCAGCCGGGCGCGGTGATCCTCGAACAGCGGCCGGTACTGGCTGGCCTGGTAGATCGCGCCGTTGGCGCGCACCGGTGCCGGCTGCGCGTAGGGGCGCACCACCGGCGTCTCGGGCATGTCGACCTTGGCCACCGTGGGCAGCATCGTCGTCTGGCAGCCGGCCAGCAGCAGCGCGCCGGCTGACGCGGCCAGCGCCGCCCCCCGGGCACCCCGCCGCGAAGCCGGCGCGATCACAGCTGCGCCAGACGCTGCAGCATCTGGTCCGAGGTCGAGATCGCCTTCGAGTTCAGCTCGTAGGCGCGCTGGGTCTGGATCATGCCGATCAGCTCCTCGACCACATTGACGTTCGAGGACTCGACGAAGCCCTGCGCCAGGCTGCCGGTGCCGTCCGCACCCGGCGCCGCCACGTTGGGACCGCCCGAGGAAGCCGTCTCGGTGTACAGGTTCTGGCCGCGCGGCTCCAGACCGGCCGGATTGACGAAGTTGGCCAGCGTCAGCTGCCCGACCTGCTGCGGCGCCGCCTGGCCCGGCACCGCCACCGAGACCGTGCCGTCAGCGCCCACGGTGATCGACTGCGCATTGGCCGGAATCGTCACGCCGGGCAGCACCTGCTGGCCGTTGTTGGTCACCAGCTGGCCGGTCGAGCTGACCTGGAAGGCGCCGTCGCGGGTGTAGCCGGTGGTGCCGTCGGGCATCTGCACCTGGAAGAAGCCGTTGCCCTTGATCGCGACATCGAGCGGATTGGTGGTCTGCTGCAGCGTGCCCTGGCTGAACTGGCGCGAGGTCGCCACCGTGCGCACGCCCAGACCGACCTGCAGGCCGGTGGGCAGCTGCGCCTGGTCGCCGTTGGGCGCGCCGGTCTGGCGCAGCGACTGATACATCAGGTCCTCGAAGACGGCGTGCGACTTCTTGAACCCGTTGGTGGCCACGTTGGCCAGGTTGTGCGAGACGACATCCAGCTGGGTCTGCTGGGCTTCCATGCCGGTCTTCGAGATCCACAGCGCACGCATCATGGCGTCGGCTCCTTCGTGTTCGGAATCAGTTCATCGACAGCAGCTGCTGGGCCTGCTGCTCGTCCTTCTCGGCGGTCTGCATCGCCTTGGTCTGCGCCTCGAACTGGCGCGCGGCGGCGATCATCGCCACCATCGTGCCGACGGCGCTGACGTTCGAGCCCTCCAGCGCGCCCTGGGTGACGCGTGCGGTCGGCTCGGCCGCCAGATCGCCATCGGCAGCGCGGAACAGGCCGTCGTCGCCGCGCTTGAGCGCCGTCTCCGGCACCACCAGCTTGAGCCGGCCGACCGCGCCCGCCGCACCGCCGGGCACCTTGGCCGCGACGGTGCCGTCGTCGCCGATCGTGACCTCGGCATTGGCGGGAATCGAGATCGGGCCGCCCTCGCCGATCACCGGCAGACCGCCCGATCGGGTCACCAGCGTGCCGTCGGCGGTGGTCTCGAAGCCGCCGGCGCGGGTGTAGGCCTCGGTGCCGTCCAGCGCCTGCACCGCAAACCAGGCATTGCCCTGGGCGGCGACGTCGAGCGCGCGCCCGGTGGCCATGACCTGACCCGGTGCCGGGTTGTAGCCGGTCGTGGTCTCCAGCGCATAGGCGCGCGTCGTGGCGCCGTCGCCGCGCACCGGCACCGCGCGAAAGGCCTGCAGCTCCTCGCGGAAGCCCGCGGTCGACACATTGGCCAGATTGTTGGCCAGCACGTCCTGGCGCTGCATCGTCGCCTTCGCGCCCGACATCGAGAGGTAGATCCTGCGGTCCATCGCCGGCTCCGTTCAGTGGATGGGCCCGCTGCTCAGCGCAGGCTCACCAGCGTCTGCAGCACCGAGTCCTGCGTCTTGATCGTCTGCGCATTGGCCTGGTAGAGGCGCTGCACGGTGATCATGTTGACCAGCTCGGCGGTCATGTCGACGTTGGACTCCTCCAGCGCCCCCGACTTCAGCAGGCCCAGCGTGGCCGATCCCGGCACGCCGGCAACCGGATCGCCCGAGGCATAGCTCGAGGCCCAGACATTGCCGCCCATCGACTTCAGGCCCTGCGGGTTGCGGAAGTTCGCCAGCTCGATCTGGCCGGCTGTCTGGGTCATGCTGTTCGAATAGCGGGCGGTGATGATGCCGTCTTCCTCGATGGTGAGCTGGGTCAGCTGGCCCGGGGCGTAGCCATCCTGGCTGACATCGGTCACGCCAAAGTTGCCGCCGAACTGGGTCAGCTGAGACAGGTCGACCTTGACACCGTTGATCGGGTCGTAGGCAGCGCCACCGCCAGGAATGTTGAGCGTCAGCTCGGTCAGGCTCGGGTTCAGGCCGCTCGAGTCGAAGGTGATCTGCGATACGTCAAGCTGCTCGGGATCACCGTCTCCATCAATGTCAGGCGCGGTCGAGTAGATGTTCCAGCTGTCGGTGGCGGTCTTCTGGAAGTACAGCGTCACGTCGACCGGCTGACCCTTGGCGTCGTAGATGCGGACCGAGGTGGCATTGTGGTAAGTGGCCGGATCGTCGTAGTCGATGGCGCCGGCCACAGCGGTCTTGCGCGAGTCCAGGTTCATCTCGAACTTGACCTCCTCGGTGGCCTTCGGAGCAATGCCCACGGTGGGCAGCTGCAGCTGCGAGCGCACCTGCGTCACCAGGTTGCCGACGTTGTCGACCGGATAGCCCAGCAGACGGTGTCCGGCACCGTTGACGATGAAGCCCTCGCTGTCGAGCTTGAACTGGCCATTGCGCGAATACAGCATCTGGCCACCGGTGTCCTGCATCTGGAAGAAGCCGTCGCCGTTGATCGCCACGTCCATCAGGTTGTTGGTCGAGACGATGCCGCCCTGCGAGAACTGCTGCGCGATGCTGGCCACCTGCACGCCGATGCCGGCCGCATTCGCGCCACCAAGCGAGCGGGCATAGAGGTCGGCGAACTCGGCCCGCGCGGCCTTGGCGCCATAGGTGCCGGCATTGGCGATGTTGTTGCCGATGACCTCGAGGCTCTTGCTGGTGGCGTTCAGGCCCGACAGGCCTTGCTGAAAGCTCATGGGGGACTCCTGGGGGAAATTCGGGGGAAGAAGACGACGGGTTCAGCTGCCGAAGGCACGCACTGCGCTGTAGGCGACGGTCGATCCGTCCTTCAGCGTCAGGTTCATCGAGGCGCTGCCGCTGCTGCCGGCGGCCACCGAGGTGATCTGCTGGCTCTGCAGCGCGGTGCTGCTCACCGCGGCGGTGCCCCGGGTGGCGCTGACGCGGAAGCGCAGGCCGGTGGTGTCGACACCCTCGGCCGGCGTCCAGCTGAACTGCTGGCGACCGGAGGTCTCGGCGCCGAGGTCGATGGTGTCGATCACCCGGCCGGCACTGGAGAGCACATCGACCTTGACCGAGTCGGCCGCGCTGCCCAGCTCGAACTGGCCGGTGGCCTTGCCGTCGGACACCGTCAGCGCGTTGCCCGGCACGATCACCGAGCGCCCGACCAGCGAGGCGCTCTGCATCGCCTGCATCTGCAGGAACTGGCTCGACATCGACGAGATGCTCTCGTTGACCTTTTCCAGCCCGGAGACGGTGTTGATCTGCGCGAGCTGGCTGGTGAACTGCGCGTTGTCGGTCGGGTTGAGCGGATCCTGGTTCTGGATCTGCGTGATCAGCAGCTTCAGGAACTGGTCCGACATCGCCTTCGTGCTGCTGGCGGTGCCGGCCGAGCTGCCCGACGAGCTGGCGTTGATCTGCGCGGCCAGCGCGCTGGTGGACGATGCGGTCGACGAGGTGGTGGTGGTCATGGTGGTCCTGCGGCCTGGTGTCAGCCTCAGCCCTGGCCCATCTGCAGCGTCTTCAGCAGCAGGGACTTGGCGGTGTTCATCACCTCGACGTTGTTCTGGTAGGAACGCGAGGCGGAGATCATGTTGACCATCTCCTCCACCGGATTGACGTTGCTGAAGGTCACATAGCCCTCGGCGTCGGCATTCGGGTGGGCGGGGTCGTGGATGCGGCGGCCCGGCGTGTCGTCCTCGCGCACCGCCGAGACCTTGACGCCGACGCTGCTGGCGTCGTCGCTCATCGGCAGGGTCTGGAAGACCACCTGGCGAGCCTTGAAGCTCTTGCCGTCCGGGCCGGCCGCGGTGTCGGCGTTGGCGAGGTTGGACGAGACGGTGTTGAGCCGCTGGCTCTGCGCGCTGACCGCGCTGCCGGAGACATGGAAGATCCTGAGCAGAGACATCATTGCCCCTTGATGGCATCGAGCATGGTGCGCACGCTGCCGTTGATGAAGCGCAGCGAGGCCTCGTACTTGACCGCGTTGTCGGCGAAGCTGGCGCGCTCGCGGTCCATGTCGACGGAGTTGCCGTCGAGGTTGGTCTGGCTCGGCAGCGCATACAGCAGCGAGGCCTCACGTGTGGCGGGCAACTGGCCGATACCGAGGTGGCGCTCGCTGGTGCCAGCCATCGCCACCGCCGGCACCGCCGAGCGGCCGGTGGCCTGGCGCAGCGCAGTGGCGAAGTCGAGATCGCGCGCCTGGTAGCCGGGCGTGTCGGCATTGGCGATGTTGCTCGCGATCAGCCGCTGGCGCTCGGCGCGCAGCAGCAGGGCCTGGGACTGGAAGCCCAGCGAGCTGTCGAGACGGTTCAGCATGACATCCTCGGCATCGGGGTCGGGGTTCGGGGATCTGGCGGCATTCTTGATGCCCCCCCGGGACAGCGCTCCACGGAAAAGGCCGACACGTGCGCCCCATCTTGGGCACTGGATCGTCTCGAGAGCGACCTACAGTGGCGCGTCATGATCGAGTCACCGTCTGCCACTGCTGCCCCTGCTCCGAGCGCCTTCCAGTCCGCGTCGGACCCGGCACGGGCCGGGACCCGGGTGCTCGCGATCGCCCTGCCGCTGCTGACGCTGACGCTGGCGCTGGCAAGGCCCGTGCAGGCGAGCGACACGAGCACGGCGCCCTCCCCGATTCCGCTGCAGCAGCTGATGGAGCTGGCACGCGGCGGCGCCTCCGCGCTGCCCGCAGATGCGCGCATCGAGATCGAGCCCGGGCAGCTCGATGCCCGCCTGAAGCTGGCGCCATGCCGGCGCATCGATCCCTACCTGCCGACCGGCTCGACCGCCTGGGGCCGCACTCGCGTGGGCCTGCGCTGCACCGACGGCCCGGTGAACTGGAATGTCTTCCTGCCGGTGACCGTGCGGGTCTGGAGCCCGGCGGTGGTGAACACCGGACCGCTGCAGGCCGGCGCCGAGATCCGTGCCGAGGACCTGCAGATCCGCGAGGTCGACATCGCCAGCGCCGCCGCGCCGGTGTTCCGCGATCCGCAGCTGCTGGTCGGACGGCTGGTCACCGCCACGCTGCCCCCAGGCACACCGCTGCGCCCGCATCACCTGCGCACTCGCCAGTGGTTCGCCGCTGGCGAGACGATCACGCTGGTCTATGTGGGCGAGGGCTTCTCGGCCAGCACCGAGGCCCAGGCCCTGTCGAACGGCCTGGACGGACAGGCCGTCAGGGTGCGGACACCTTCGGGCAAGATCGTGACCGGCTGGCCCACCGGCGAGCGTCGTGTCGAGGTGCGCTCATGAGCCGCAAGATCCGCCGCGATGCCGAGCGCTGCGGGCTGCCGTGGCTCGCGGAGCCCTGGTCAGCCGCCGCCCCTGAAGTGCATCTTCACGCAGATTTGATACACAAGCAGATACAACTTACCCACGCTCCGGCTAAAGTGCCTGTCAGGCAGACCGATACCCAACTTGACACAGAGGTTGCGAGAATTCGGTCACACGCCACGACACAGGGGTTGTGTTCTGGCGGTCGAATGCTCGACACCCGGAACAAGGACCATCCAAGGTCTGCAGGAGTACGTGATGAAGATCGGCAACAGCAATCCCCTGAACACCCCGGCGCCAGCCCTGGCGGCGGTCAATCCCACGGCCCCACCGGTCCGGCAGGAGGCCACGCCGCGTGAAGCCACGCCGCCGGCTCCGGTCAACGGCACGCCCGCCGACGCCGCGGACAGCAGCACCAATGTGCAGATGTCCGAGACCAGCGCTGCGCTGCGCGAGGGCGGCATGGCCGACGCGAACGCGGAGTTCGACACCGAGAAGGTGCAGCGCATGCGCCAGGCCATTTCCGACGGGGTCTACCGCATCAATGCGGAAGCCATCGCCGACAAGCTGCTGGCCAATGCCCAGGATCTGCTGGGCCAGATCGGAACCGGTCGCTGAGGACGGGGCGGCCAGCCCGCTCGCAGCGGCGACCGCCAACGCGAGACCTCGTCGACCATGAACTCTTCACGACACACCCCGCCCCCTGCCACGAACGCCCTGTCACCCGAAGCGCTGATGGGCCGTCTCGAGCGAGAGATCGCGCTGCTCGAGCATGCGCTGAGGCTGCAGGACCATGCGCGCATCGAGCCCCAGGCCCGCCGCCTGCATGAATTGCTGGCCTGCACGATGGACACACTGACTCCCGCGGCCCGACAGGGCCGGCTGTCGACAGCGATGCGCGACCGGCTGAGCCTGGCTTCGGACCGTGTGCGCGAGGCCCTGGCGCGCCTGCAGCGCAGCCGCGCGCCGGTCGACCGGGCCGTGGCGGTGCTGGCCGGCGAGGAGCAGGACCCGGTCCGGCGCGGCTACAGCGCCTGAACCAGAAGTCAGCGCGCAGCAGCCTGCAGCAGGCCGAGCGAGGCTCGCACCACCTCGCCGATCAGCAAGGCATCGACCGGCTGGCTGTAGCGGAACTTCAGGATGCGCATGCCCCGGCCGACGCCGTCGAGCTGGGGAAAGCGCATCATCAGCTCCGCCCCGTTGAGCACCTGCAGATGCGCCTGGCCCTTGTGCAGCGCCATCGCCATCAGGTTGCTGCCGCGATACAGGAACATCAGATTGCCCCAGCGCACCGCCTGGGCCAGATCAGGCTCGGCAGCGATCACCGCCTGCTGGATCGCGGTAGCCGTCGCGACTTGCGCAGGCGGCAGCATGTCGAAGAAATTGGCCACCAGTGCGGCGGGCCGGACAAGATGTCGCATGGAGGAATTCCGTCGCGGCGGAATGTCAGGGGGAGCGGATGCGCCTCGTCCGTGGTGCCGCGATGCGGCAGGGTTTCACGCCCGACCCGCATTGACGGGATAGGACGAACAGCCGTTCGATGGTAGCAAAGCGCCCCGGAAACGGACCGGGGCAATCCCCCATGGGCGCTCAGGTGCGCGGCAGCGTGACGCCGGTCTGGCCCTGGTACTTGCCACCACGGTCACGGTAGCTGGTCTCGCAGATCTCGTCGGACTCGAAGAACAGCACCTGCGCGCAGCCCTCGCCCGCGTAGATCTTGGCCGGCAGCGGCGTGGTGTTGGAGAACTCCAGCGTCACGTAGCCTTCCCACTCGGGCTCGAAGGGCGTGACGTTGACGATGATGCCGCAGCGCGCGTAGGTGCTCTTGCCCAGGCAGACGGTCAGCACGCTGCGCGGAATGCGGAAGTACTCGACCGTGCGCGCCAGTGCGAAGCTGTTGGGCGGGATGATGCAGACATCGCCCTTGAAGTCGACGAAGCTCTTCTCGTCGAAGTTCTTCGGGTCGACCACCGTGGAATGCACGTTGGTGAAGATCTTGAACTCGTCGGCGCAGCGGATGTCGTAGCCGTAGCTCGAGGTCCCGTAGCTGACGATCTTGTGGCCGTCCGGAGCGAAGCGCACCTGAGACGGCTCGAACGGCTCGATCATGCCGTGCTGCTCCGCCATGCGGCGGATCCACTTGTCGCTCTTGATGCTCATACGGACTCGGGGTCGGAGGGGAAACGGGGCGTGATTCTATGCTCAGGCGCCAAGCCGGCATCGGCCGCTCAACGGATCAGCCCGGCCTGCCGGGCCGCGTCACGCACCGGATCGAAGGCCTCGGGCGGCGCCAGCACGAAGCGGCGGGTGCCGTGGCTGCGCAGGATGTCCTTGCCGCCGGGCACCGCCTCCAGCGCCAGGAAGGCGGCCGCGATCGCGTTGCGGTGGCCTTCGCCAAAATCGCCGCGCACGCTCAGCGAGCGGTCGGCGCGGGGCTCGGTGCTCATCAGCACGCGCCACTGGCGGGCGTCGATGCGCGAAGCCGCGCCCCAGCCCTCCCAGGTCGCCTGGGCAAAGGCCGCCGCATCGACCTGGCCGGACTGCAGGGCCTGCAGCACCGCCTCCTCGTTCTGCGCGTGGCTGACCTTCAGGTCGCGGGCCGGGTCGATCCGGGCCGCCAGCAGCGCCGCGCGCGGCATCAGGTGCGCCGCAGCGCTGCTGACCGGGCCGAAGCCGAGCGTGCGCCCCTTCAGGTCCTGCGGCTTGCGCAGGGCCGAATCGGCGCGCACGACGATGACCGAGCGGCTGCGCGCATCCTCGTCGCGCTGCACCAGCGGCAGCACCTGGCTGGGCGCCTGCGCCTGCAGCATCACCAGCGTGCCCGCCGGAATCCACGCCAGATCGACCTTGCGGGCCAGCAGCGCGGCCGAGAGCTGCGCTTCGGTCTTGAACGGCACCCACTGGGCGCGGGTCTTCAGTCGCTTCGACAGGTAGTCGCCCAGCGGCTCGAACTGCTCAGCCTGCTGCTCCGGCGTGCGTCCGTCCGGCACCGCGCTGATGCGCAGCACGCTCTGCGCGGCGGCGACGCCGGTCAGGCCGGCCAGCAGCAGGCCGGCGCCCCAGCGCAGCAGGAATGGGTTCATGGCGATCGCTCCTCGTGTCGGGCCGGTTCGGTTCGTCTCAGTGGGGAAAACGCAGTCCCAGCCGAGCCGCGGTGACCACCGCCTCGGTGCGCGAGCCCACGTCGAGCTTGCGAAACAGCGCCAGCAGATGCGTCTTGATGGTGGACTCGGCCAGATCGAGCTCGCGGCAGATGATCTTGTTCGACTGACCGGCCGCCAGCAGCCGCAGCACGTCGACCTGGCGCGGCGACAGGCCGAGCCGGTCGATGATCTCGGCATTGCGCGCGTCCTGCGAGACCGAGGGCGCGGCCACCGCCGGCGTGGGCGCCACCGCGTTGTAGACCGCCGGCGGCAGGTAGACGCCCCCGCCCAGCACCACCCGCAGCGCGCTCTCGACGCCGCCGCCCCGGGTGGTCTTCGGGATGAAGCCGGCCGCGCCCTCGTTGAGCGCGGCGATCATGGTCTCGGCGTCATCGGCGGCCGACATCACCACGATGGTCAGCTCGTCCGACACCGCGCGCAGCTGGCGCAGCGTCGGCAGGCCCTGGCTGTCGGAGACGCCCAGATCGAGCAGCACCAGCTCGATGTCGGGCTCGGCCTGCAGACGCTCGAGCGCCTCGCGCACGCCGCCGGCCTCGCGCATTTCCACCTCCGGAAAACGGGCCGCCAGCAGCATCATCAGGCCGGAGCGGAACAGCGTGTGATCGTCGACGAGGAGAGCCTTCATGCAGCGGCCAGCAAATCGGAGGAGCCCCGACTATAGCCAAGCCGGCCTGCGTTCAGCTTGCAGGCGCTTGCGCGGCCCTCCGTACGCTCAGGCCGCACGGAGGGCCGGCATCGCGTCGAGCTCGGCCTCGATCACCCGCATCGGCACTTCGCGAGCCCGCATCTCCAGCCACTGCACCGCGCGCACCGAAGGCACCGGAATGCGACACAGCACCTCGCGCTCGTGGCACCAGGCGTCGAGCAGCCAGATGCCACCGTCATGGATCATGCGCAGCGGCGAGACGATGCGCTCGCGCTCGCCGCCGCCATCGCCTGGATCGATCGTCAGCCGCAGGCGCCGGCGCTCGAGCACCGCGCCGGCCAGACGCTCGAAGCTGCGCCCGCGCACCGGCTTGCGCACCGGCGGCACCACCCGCAGCCGGCGCACCAGCTCGCGCGCCTCGCTCTCGCTGGTGCCGAGCATGCCCTGCAGCCGCTCGAGCACCGGCTGCAGATGCCGGCCCATGCTGCTCGAGCCGCCCAGACCGTCGAGCAGCTGGTGCATCGTCAGCAGCGCATGGATCTCGCGCTCGCTGAACCACACGCCTGGCGCCTCGGGCTCGGCGGCGCGTCGCACCGGCCGACCGGTGCCGGCAAAGCGGTAGCCGTTGCGCTCGCGGTCGTAGACGATGGCCGCATCCATGCGGGTGCGCAGGTGGTCGAGATCGCGCTTGAGCGTGGCACGCGAGATGCCCAGCTCGGTCATCAGATCGGCAAAGCTGACGCAGCCGCGGCTGCGGATCAGCAGCTCGATCCGGCAGAAGCGTTCCGTGCGTTCCATGTGGACTTCCCCTGGTTGGTCCGGCTCGTGCGAGTCGCCGGACACACGCGCCGGGCTCACCTCATGAGCCTGATGTTAGCCGGCGTTTATTCCGATTGAGGAATCAATTGATCCCGCATTCAAGGGATGGAAGAACTCGACAGCAACACCCACGCCAAGTCTTTACGCCGCGTGACAAGGGGGTGCCGGGCCGGGAACAGGGCGAGACAAATGGCTACACACCCGTCAGGCGCTTCATTGCCCGGCAACAAGGCCGACAAGCAGGCAGGCCTAAACTCGTCCGATCCCCGAGATCGCCCCCACGATGATGACGACCCGCCCCACCTCGAACACGCTGGCCACCCTGACCCTGTCGGCGCTGTCGGCGCTGTTCCTGACCGGTCTGGCCCCGCAGGCCCTGGCCGGCACGGAGCGCACGCCGCTGCGGGCCGCCACCCTGCCGGCCGAGAGCGTGCAGAGCGCCGAGACCGCACGCGTCATCGTGCGCCTGCGCACCAGCACCCGGCTGGCCTCGACGCTGTCGGCCGGCACCCGTGCCACCGTGGCGGAGCTGCGCCAGGCCCAGGCGCTGGGCAGCCGTCTCGGCCTGACGCTGCAGGACGGCCACAGCCTCGCCCCCGACATGCAGGTCATGACCGCCAGCGGCATGAGCAGCGCGACGCTGGCACGCCGGCTCGCGGCCGACAGCGAGGTGCTGTCGGTGCATGTCGACCAGCGTCGCCGCCCCCATGCCGCGGTCAGCGATCCGCTGTACGCCGGCGGCAGTGGCTTCAGCCCGGCCAGCGGCCAGTGGTATCTGCGCAGCGCCTCGAGCACGCTGGTCTCGGCGATCAATGCCGAGACGGCCTGGTCGCTGACCACCGGCAGCGCCGGTGTCATCGTCGCGGTGCTCGACACCGGCGTGCGCTGGAACCATCCGGATCTCGACGGCAAGCTGGTGGGCGGCTACGACTTCATCTCCGAGTCGGTGATCGCCAACGACGGCGACGGCCGCGACAGCAATCCGGCCGATCCGGGCGACTGGATCAGCAGCACCGAGAACAGCAGCAATGCCACGCTCAAGGACTGCGGCGTCTCCGACAGCAGCTGGCATGGCACGCAGATGGCCGGACTGATCGGCGCGTCGACCAACAATGCCAGCGGCATGGCCGGTCTGGGCCGCCATGTGCGGGTGCTGCCGGTGCGGGTGCTGGGCAAGTGCGGCGGCTATGACTCCGACATCATCGCCGGCATGCGCTGGGCCGCCGGCCTGACGGTGCCGGGCGTGCCCGCCAACCCGAATCCGGCGCGGGTCATCAACATGAGTCTGGGCTACAAGGATGACAGCGCCAGCGGCTGCACGGCGTCCGACCCCTATTCGGTCGCGGTGGCGGAGGTCAATGCGGCCGGCGCGGTGGTCGTGGCCTCGGCCGGCAACGACAGCCGCCAGGTCAACAAGCCGGCCAACTGCCCCGGTGTCATCGCGGTGGCTGGGCTGCGCCACGCCGGCACCAAGAACGGCTTCTCCAGCCTCGGCCCGCAGGCGACCATCGCTGCGCCGGCCGGCAACTGCGTCAACCTCAGCGGCGAGTGCCTCTATCCGATCCTGAGCACCAGCAACACCGGCACCACCACACCGTCCTGCCCCACCCACACCACCGGCGGCAGCGATGCGGCGGTCGGCACCAGCTTCTCGGCACCGCTGGTATCAGGCACCGCCGCGCTGATGCTGGCAGCCAACCCGGCGCTGACACCGGCGCAGGTCATGGCCCTGCTGAAATCGAGCGCCCGCAGCTTTCCGACCAGTGGCGCGGGTGCCGGCGTGTCGACCTGCGTGGCCGGCCTCAGCGCCGACCAGGACGAGTGCTACTGCACCACCGGCACCTGTGGCGCCGGCATGCTGGATGCAGGCGCCGCCGTGCGCGCCGCCGCCGGCTCGCTGCCGATCGCACGCATCGGCGAGACGACGACCCGCATCGACCTTGGCAGCGCGACGCTGCTCGACGGCAGCGGCTCGAGCGTGGCGACTGGCCGCACGCTCGCCGGCTACGGCTGGGCGCTGGGCGACAGCACGCTGGCGCGATTCAATGGCACGACCGGCGGCTCGACCGCCTCGGTCTCGGCGCTGGGCAGCGGCCTGGTGGCGGTCACGCTGACCGTCGCCGACAGCGCGGGCAGCAGCGCCAGCAGCTCGGCCGTGCTGCGCACCGGCCCGGCCCCGACCGCCACCTGCGGCACCGACAGCAGCGACGGCGCCGGCACGCCAGCGGCGACCACCTCCACGGAAGACAGTGGCGGCGCGCTGGGCGCAGGCTGGCTGGCAGGCCTGGCGCTGGTCACGGTGCTGCTGGCGGCGGTGCGCCGCCGCGCCATGGCCGCGGCCTGAGCCGAACTCAGGCGCTCAGGCGCGCGGCCAGCGTCTGCACATGGCCCATCGACACACGATGGGCGTGGATCATCGCCATCAGGCCGCTGCGGTGCAGCTCCAGCACCGCCTCGTCGGGCAGCGTCGCCAGGCGCTGCTCGTCGATCAGGAAGAAGCCGGTGGCGTTGAGCTGGCGCCCGCTGGCGAGCTCGCCGCGGATCTCGCCGCCGCGCAGCAGGTCCAGCGCGACCAGCCGGTCGCACAGCGCGCGGGTGCGCAGCGTGTCGCGCTCGTAGCGCTCCAGGACGGCCAGCGTCTGCTTCAGGAATTCGGTCGGTTGGCCGTCGTCGGCGATCAGGCGCTCGCCCTCCACCGTGTTGAAGCCCGGCCAGGACGCATCGACGGCCAGCGTCGGCGCGCCGTCGTCGGCGGTGGCGTAGGCAAACGGGTAGCGGCGCAGGAAGGCCGGAATCGTCGTGCCGATCCAGCGCCCGTCGGCGTCGATGCAGAGGTTCTCGCCCTCGCTCAGGCCCAGCAGCGCCACCGGCGCGACCCGGGTGCGGCCCTCGCCGTCGCGCCCTGCCGGCACGAAGGCCAGCGGCAGCTCGCGCGCGAGCGACTCGAACTCGACGACGGTGACCGGCACCGCATTCAGCCCGGCGGCGATGCGCCAGTCGGTGACCGGCACGACGCGGCGATCAGCGTGCTGCTCGCGGGTCAGCAGCACCGGATGGTGGTAGAGCACGCCGGCACCGGCGTTGGACGATGTCATGTCGTGGGCTCCTCGGCCAGTTCCTCGATGCGGCTGGCCAGCACCTTGTCGACGCGCTTGCCGTCGAGGTCGACCACCTCGAAGCGCCAGCCTTCCCATTCGACCGCATCAGCGGTCTGCGGCAGCCGGCCCAGCAGCAGCATCACCATGCCGGCCAGCGTGTTGTAGCGCCCCCGGTCCTCGTCGGGCAGCAGCTTCAGGCCCAGGCGGTCCTTCAGCTCAGGAACGGGGATCATCCCGTCGACCAGCCAGGAGCCATCGGCGCGCTGCACCGCCCAGGCATCCTCGGCCTGATGCGGCGTGAACTCGCCGGTGATGGCTTCGAGCACGTCGCGCAGCGTGATCACGCCCTGCACGACGCCGTATTCGTCGACGACGAAGACCATCTGCACCGGCGAGCCGCGGAAATGCTCGAGCAGTTCCATGCCCGAGAGCGTCTCGGGCACGAACACCGCCGGCTGCATCGACTCGAGCAGCACGAACTCGCGGCTGCCGGCGAGCTGCATCAGCAGCTGGTGCGCGGTCACCACGCCCAGCACCTCGTCGAGACTGCCGCGGCAGACCGGATAGCGCGAATGACCGTGCTCGGTCAGCACCGACAGGATTTCCTCGCGCGGAGCAGCCACGTCCAGCCAGGCGATGTCGCCACGCGGGATCATCATCGAGCCGATCTGGCGGTCGTCGAGCCGGAAGACGTTGCGCACCATCAGGTGCTCGTGCGCCTCGATGACGCCGGCATCCAGGCCCTCTTCCAGGCTGGCGGCGATTTCCTCCTCGGTCACGCCACGGCTGCCGGTGTCGCGCACGCCCAGCAGCTTCAGGATGGCCTGGGTCGTGCCCGACAGCAGCTTGACGAAGGGGCCGGCGGCCACCGACAGCCAGGCCATCGGCTGCGCGACCAGACGCGCCACCGTTTCCGGGTACATCTGGCCGACGCGCTTCGGCACCAGCTCGCCGAAGATGATGGTCACGAAAGTGATGATCACCACCACGAAGGCGGTGCCGATCACCGAGGCGATGTTCTCGGGCACCGGGAAGGTCTCGATGATCCAGGCCGAGAGCAGCCCCGAGAAGGCCGCCTCGCCGACGATGCCGTTGAGCACGCCGATCGAGGTGATGCCGATCTGCACCGTCGAGAGAAACTGGGTCGGGCTGTCGTGCAGCGCCAGCGCGGCGCGGGCACCGGCGTCGCCGGTCTCGGCCATCACCTGCAGCCGCGCCTTGCGGCTGGCGGCCAGGGACATCTCGGACATGGCGAACACGCCATTGAGCAGGATCAGCGAAAAGAGTAGAGCTAGGTCCATGACAGGCACGGCAAGCCCCGCCGCGCCGGAAGTTGAGGCCCGGCGAGCGTAGCAGAATCCGGGCCATGATTTACCTGATCGGCGACCTGCAAGGCTGCTGCGACGCTTTCGAGCGACTGCTGGCCACCCTCGACTTCTCCCCCTCGCGCGACCGCCTCTATCTGCTGGGCGACCTCGTGAACCGGGGGCCGTGCTCGCTGAAGGTGCTCGAGCGCCTGGCCGGCTTCGGCGATGCGGCCACCTGCCTGCTGGGCAACCATGACCTGCACCTGCTGGCGGTGGCGCACGGGGTGCGCGCGCCGCACCGCTCCGACACGCTGGGCGAGATCCTCGCCAGCCCGCAGCGCGAGGCCTGGCTGGACTGGCTGCGCCACCAGCGCCTGGCGGTGCAGGCGCACGGCTGGCTGATGGTGCACGCCGGCGTCGTGCCGCAGTGGGACGCGGCGCAGACGCTGGCCCTGGCCGCCGAGGCCGAGGCACTGCTGCGCGGCCCCAACCTGCCCGCCTTCCTGCAGGTGATGTACGGCAATACGCCCGCGCGCTGGGACGACACGCTGGCCGGCCACGACCGGCTGCGGCTGATCATCAACGTGCTGACGCGCATCCGTTTCTGCGAGGCCGACGGCACGATGGACTTCCAGCTCAAGGAAGGCGCCGACGCCGCCCCCGCGCACCTGCGCCCCTGGTTCGACATTGCCGGCCGGCGCACCGCGGGCACGCCAGTCGCGTTCGGCCACTGGTCGACGCTGGGCATGCTCGACCGACCCGACCTGCTCGCGCTCGACACCGGCTGCGTCTGGGGCGGCCGGCTCACGGCCGCGCGCATCGACGGCGGTCGGCGTGAACTTGTCGGCATCGACTGCGCGCAAGCCCTCGCGCCGTTCTGACTACAATGGCGACCCTGCTGGAGGTGTGGCCGAGCGGTTTAAGGCACCGGTCTTGAAAACCGGCGAAGGGGGAACCCTTCCGTGAGTTCGAATCTCACCGCCTCCGCCAGCAGGCCCCACCCGGGCTGCCTCGGGCGCAGCTCGCCGCCGTCAGTCAGGAAGCACCGACGTGAACGACGCCTCCCTCCCCGGCTTCGACCAGCCCGACCTGCTCGCCTCGCTCGAGGCGATGACCGACACGGAACTCGATGCGCTCGGCTTCGGCGTCATCGGCTTGCGGCCTGACACCGTGGTGTGCCGCTATAACGCCTACGAATCACGCGCCGCCGGTCTCAGCCCGGCGCGAGTGCTCGGCCTGCCGCTGTTCTCGGTCGTGGCGCAGTGCATGAACAACTTTCTCGTCGCGCAGCGCTTCGACGATGCCGCCGAGGTCGGCCAGCCGCTCGATGCCATCGTCGACTTCGTGCTGACGCTGCGCATGCGGCCGACGCCGGTGAAGCTGCGGCTGCTGGCCACGCCCGGCGTCGAACGCCGCTATGTGCTGATCCAGCGCCTCTGATCCGGATCGGATCGCATGATGGCCGCGTCCCCGCCGGACGAGAACCCTGGCACCGACGAGCAGCAGGAGCTGCTGCAGCTGCTCTACGCCGCGCCGGTCGGCCTGGTGCAGACCGACGACGAGGGTCGCATCGCGCTGGTCAACGCCGCCGCGGCCCAGCTGCTGCTGCCGCTGGCCATCGGCGCGTCGCTCGCCAACCTGCTCGACCTGCTCGGCCCGGCGATGCCGGATCTGGCCCTGCGGGCCCGCAGCGGTGCGCCCGGCGAGCTGCTGATCGACGGCGAGGCCCTGGCGCTGCGCGTCGGCCCCGAGGGTCGGCAGCGCCCGCTGGTGCTGTCGCTGACGCTGCGCCGGCTGCAGGCCGGGCAGCTCGTCGCAGTGCTGTCGGACATCACCGCCCAGGTCGAGCGCGAGCGCCGGCTGCGCCAGAACGAAGCCTGGCTGAATGCGGCGCTGACCGGCATTCACGACCATGCGGCAGTCGGCCTGGATGCCGAGGGGCGGGTCGCGCACTGGTCGGCGTCGGCCACGCAGATGACCGGCTTCGCGCGTGAGGCGGTGCTGGGCCGGCCCGCGACGATCTTCCATGCGGGAGGCGCCACCACGCCGGAGCGCCTGCTCGACCGCCTGCACGAGGCGCGCGCCGACGGCTGGAGCATGGACGAGGGCTGGCTGGTGCGCGCCGACGGCCAGCGCTACTGGGGCAGCACGATGATCGTGCCGGTCAGCGGCATCGGCGACGGCGACCCGCCCGCAGGCTTCAGCCTGGTGCTGCGCGACATCAGCGACCGCCGCGACGCGCACGAGCAGCGCCGCCGCGCCAGCGAGACCGATCACCTGACCGGACTGGCCAACCGGCGGGTCTTCTTCGAGGCCGGCCAGCGAGAGATCGAGCGCTTCCGGCGGGCACCGCGCCCGCTGGCGCTGCTGCTGCTCGATGCCGATCACTTCAAGCGTGTCAACGACCAGCACGGCCATGCCGCCGGCGACGAGGTGCTGCGCCAGCTCGCCGGCGTGATGCTGCGCTCGCTGCGCCAGGTCGACGTGCCGGCGCGCATCGGCGGCGAGGAGTTCGCGGTGCTGCTGCCCTCGACCGGGCTGGAGGGCGCGCGGCTGGTGGCCGAGCGGCTGCGCCGCGCGATGGCGGCCGACACGGTGACTCGGGCAGATGGCACCGTGATCCGCTATACCGTCAGCATCGGCCTGGCGCTGATGCAGGCCGACATCGCCGGGCTGGAAGCGCTGCTCGAGCGCGCCGACCGGGCGCTGTACGCGGCCAAGGCCGCCGGCCGCGACCGGCTGGTCGTCGACGGCGAATGAACTGAGGCGATTCAGCGCGGCGCCGGCTCGGCCCGGAACGGCGCCAGCCAGGCGCGCAGACCTGCCCCGGCGGCCTGCATCTGCAGCAGCGCCATCAGATGCTCATGCTCGGCTTGGGCGCGCGCGAGCTGCAGCTGCGCATGGTCGTTCTCGGCCGAGATCAGGTCGAACAGCGAGCGCCGGCCCAGCCGCGCCCACTGCTCGCGGGTGGCGCGGCGCAGCTGGTCGCTCTGCTCGAGCAGCTGGCCGATCTGCTGCTGGCGCCGCTGCGCCGCCTGCGCGGCGTCGTGCAGCACCTGAAGCTGGCGGCTGCGCTCCTCGAGACGCGCCTCGCGCTGCATGCGCGCCGCGGTGACTCGCTCGATCGCGGCCTGCACGCCGGCGTCCGCCGCGCCGGCGTCGGCCAGCACCAGGCCCAGCGTCAGACCGGCATTCCAGCCCGTGACCGAGCTGCCGTCGCGCCGGCTGGCCGAAGAGCCGATCTGCCAGCTCAGCTGCGGCGCATGCGCCGCGCGGGCGGCATCGACCTGACGGTCGAGCGCCTCGGCCTGGCGCTGCAGCTGGCGCAGCTCGGCCGCCTCGGGCAGCGCCTCGATCAGCGCGGCCAGCGGGGGCAGCGTCTCGAAGCCCGCCAGCGGGCCCGGCGGCAGCTCGGCGGCCGCCTCGGCCGCCGTCTCGCCGGCCAGGCTGCGCAGGCGCAGATCCGCCTGGCGCAGCTGCGTCTGCACCTCGGTGCGCGACAGTTCGGCCTGACGCAGGCTCTTGCCGGCCTGGATGCCCTCGCTGCCACGCCCACGGTCCAGCGCGACGATCTCGCCGACCTGCCGCGCCAGACAGGCCATGCGCGCCGCCTGCCGGTCCCAGACCTGCAGCTGGAGCCGCTGGCGACGGCGCTCCAGCGCAGCCGCCACCGCCTCGAGCGCGACCTGTTCGCGGGTGGCCTCGGCGCCCAGCGCACCGGCCTCGGCCAGCCCCTGGTAATAGGCGGACTCGGCCTGGCGCCGGCCGCCGTCGAGCAGCGGCGCCGACAGGCTCAGTCCCAGCCCGTGCTGCAGGCTCGAGCCGGTCTGGCCGCTGTCGCGTGCACCGCTCCAGACGCCCGAGCCGGACAGACTGAGCTGCGGTCGCCCCCCCGCCTCGACCTGCAGACGGTCCTGGCGCCAGGCACGACTGCCGGCGACCTGCCCCGCCACCTCGGGGCTGCGGCGCACCGCCTCGTCGGCCAGCGCGGCCAGCACCGCGCGGGCATCGCGCAGCACGGTCGGCCGGGTGACGGATGCAGCCTCGCTGTCCTCGTCGCAGACGGATGACGGGGCAGACTGGGCCCGCACGCCCGGCGCCAGCGCCATCAGGCCGACCAGCACCACCGACATCAGAAGCGTCCGCTGCATCAGCGCTCCCGGAAAGCCTCGCGGCCCTTGAGCATCGGCGAGATCAGGAACTCGAGCACGCTGCGCTCGCCGGTGCGGATCTCGATCGAGGCGGTCATGCCTGGCAGCACCGGCAGCGGCCGGCCGTCCGGCCCCTGCAGCGTCGAGACCCGGGTGGCCACCCGGACGCGGTAGTGGGTCTGCGGCTGGCCGTTCGGGCCATTGCCGGCCTCGAGGGTGTCGGGGCTGATGTATTCGACCTCGCCCTGCAGGCCGCCGTAGCGGTAGTAGTCGTAGCTGTCGAGCTTGATGGTGGCCGGCATGCCCACCCGCACGAAGCCGACCTCCGACGGCGCCAGCCGGGCCTCGATGCGCACCGTCTCGCCGACCGGCACCAGCTCGAGGATCGGCGCGCCCGCACCGACGACGCCGCCGCGCGTGGTGATGCGCAGGTTCTTGACGATGCCGCGCACCGGGGCCTTCAGCGTGGTGCGCTGCAGCGCATCCAGCCGCGCCACCTGCTGCTCGCCGATCTGCGCCAGCTCGCCGCGCACCCGCAGCAGATCGGTGGCGGCGTCCTGACGGAAACGGTTGATGCGCTCGGCCATCTGCATCTGCAGATCGTTGCGCTGGCGGTCGAGGCGCAGCACCTCGACCTCGGACATCAGGCCGCGTGCCGCCATCTGGCGCGCGGTGGCCAGCTCGGCATCGAGCATCGTCATGCTGGACCGGCTGACCGCGATCGCCTCGTCGAGGGCGCGCCGCCGCGCCTGGAAGGCCTCGGTCTCGGCCGCGACCAGCCCGGCCTGGGCCCGCACCTCGGCCGCAAAGACCGGGCTGCGCCCGCCCGCCTCGGCCTCCAGCCGTGCGGCGGTGGCCTGCAGCGCGAGCTGGCGGGCCCGGCCCTCGTTCTGCTGCGCGGCAAAACGGGTCGGATCGAGCCGCACCAGCTCGGCGCCGGCCTCGACCAGATCGCCCTCGCGCACCAGCAGCTCGGCCAGCAGGCCGCCCTCCAGGCTGGCGATGACCTGTTCATGGCCGCCGGGCGCGACCTTGCCGGGCGCCTTGGCGACGATGTCGACCCGCGCCTGTGCCGCCCACACGCCGGTGACGACCACGATGACGCACAGCAGGTAGAGCGCCCACAGCGCACGCGGCATCGGCTCGGTCAGCTCGGCCTGGCGGCTGCCGTGCAGGAAGCGCTCGTCGCCGGGCATCAGCACGCCGGCCGCCGGCGGCGTGGCCGCTTGCCGGCCACCCGCCGCGGGGAAGGAAAATCGGGGCAGACCCATGTCAGCAGACCTCCTCGGCGCGGGGAGCGGTCACGGCGGCCGCAGCAGGCGCGGCCGTTGCGGCGGGCGCTGCCGGTCGGGTGCCGCTCAGAGCCTGCAGCACCGCCTGGCGCGGGCCGTCGGCGATCAGCCGCCCGCCCTCGAGCACCGCGATGCGCTCGACCAGCTCCAGCATCGCCGGCCGGTGCGTGACCACCACCAGCGTGCAGCGCGGCAGCGCCTGGCGCAGCTGGGCGACGAACTGCGCCTCGGTCTGCGCGTCCATCGCGCTGGTGGGCTCGTCCATCAGCAGCACCTGAGGGCGCAGCAGCAGTGCCCGCGCCAGCGCGACCAGCTGCCGCTGGCCGCCCGAGAGCATCGCGCCGCCCTCGCCCACCGGCATGTCCAGCCCCATCGGATGCGCGGCCACCACCCGGTCCAGGCCGGTCAGGCGCAGCACCTCGGCGATGCGGTCGGCGCCGGCCTGGCGGCCGAGCAGCAGGTTCTCGCGCACCGTGCCGCGAAACAGCCGCGGCTCCTGCTCGACCACGCCGATGTGGCGGCGGAAGTCGGCCGGATCGAGCTGGCGCAGGTCCAGCCCGTCGATCTCGACCGCGCCGGTGGTCGGCTGGTAGAGGCCGGCGAGCAGCCGCAGCACCGTCGACTTGCCGCTGCCGATGCGCCCGAGCAGCGCGATGCGCTCGCCCGCAGAGATGCGCAGCGTCACGCCCGAGAGCGCCTGCGGCGCCTGGCCGGGCGGGCCGTAGGCGAAGCCGGCATCGCGCAGCGCCAGCCGGCCCTCGAGCTGCGGACAGGGCAGGAAGGCGCGCTGCGGATCGCGCTCGACCGGCAGCGCCATCAGGCGGTCGAGCATGCGCAGCGCCGCACGCGCGCCCTGGTAGCGCGAGGCCAGCGCCACCACGCTGCCCAGCGGCGCGATCGCCCGGCCGGCGAACATCACCGCCGAGATCAGCGCGCCGCCGGTGAGCTGGCCGGCGCCGATCAGGTGCACGCCCCAGACCAGCATCACGATGGTGACGAGCTGCTGTGCCACCATCGACACATTGTTGACCCAGCTCGACAGCGCCCGCGCGCGCAGCGCCGACTGCGAGGCCAGCGCATGCGCCTGCTCGTACTGGCGCTGCACATGGCCCTGCGCGCCGGTGGCGCGGATCGTCTCGATGCCGTCCATCGCCTCGACCAGCAGGCCCTGCATGTCGGCCATCTGGTGCTGCTGCGCCAGCATGCTGCGCCGCAGCAGGCCCTGCACGCCCACCGTCATCAGCAGGATCAGCGGCACCGCGATCACCAGCACCAGCGCCAGCGGTCCGGCCAGCAGCCAGGTCGCGGCGATGAACAGCGCGATGAAGGGCAGATCGCTGACCACCGACATCGAGGCCGAGGCGGAGAACTCGCGCACCACCTCGAGCTGGGCCATGTGGTGGGCGAAGGAGCCGGCCGATTCGGGCCGGTGCTCCAGCCGCAGACCCAGCGACTGGCGCATCAGCACGCTGCCCAGCGCCAGATCGGCGCGGCGACCCGCCTGGTCGATCAGGTGGCTGCGCAGCTGGCGCGCCACCAGATCGAAGCCGGTGGCCAGCAGCGCGCCGATGGCCAGCGACCACAGCGTGATGGTCGCCTGGTGCGGAATGACCCGGTCGTAGACCACCATCGCGAACAGTCCGCCCGCCAGCATCAGCACATTGCTGAGGAAGGCGGCCAGCATCGCGCCGCGGTAATAGGGCAGATAGCGGCGCAGCGTGCGCCAGAACCAGTGGCCGTCGAGCGACTCGGCTGGCGCATCGGCCGCCGAGCGCGAGAAAAAGCCGCGCGCACCGTGCGTCTCGCCCGGGCCGGCCAGCAGCATGTCGCCGTCGTGCATCGCGCGCAGCGCCTCGTCGTCCAGGCGCTGCGGAGCCGGCGGCGTGCCACTGGCGTCGAAGATCAGCAGCTCGTGGCTCAGGCGAGCGTCGGCCCCGACATGGCGCGCCAGCAGCACCGCGGCGCGGCCGTCGCGCAGCGGCAGCAGGACCGGCAGCAGCAGTGCCAGCACCTCGGCGGCATCGCGCCTCACCCGCCCGGCCTGCAGGCCGGCGTGCTCGAGCACCTGGCAGGCGCCGGCGGGCGTGAGCGGTCGCGGCACGCCCAGGCCGTCGAGCAGCGACTCGGCGCTGCGCTCGATGCCGTGGTGGCGGCAGAGCCAGTGCACCGCGCCGAGCAGCGCGTCGGCGCTGCCGGCCGCGGCCTGCCCGGACGGTGCGGCGGCGTTCATGCGGTCTTGCGCAGCAGGCTCATCAGGTGCACGCCGCGCCATTCCTGGCTGAGGATCTGGAAGCTGCCCCGGAAGCCGTACATCGAGGCCCAGCGCACCTTGTCGTCGAAGTACAGCGGGAAGGTTTCCTCGGTGATGATGTTGACGTGGGTCGGATCGCGGAAGGCCGGCCCGTGCGGGAAGGCCGGCGTGAAGGACATGAACACGCCACCGGGCTTGAGCACGCGGTGGATCTCGTTCATCACCTCGACGAAGGCGTTGCGGCGCTGCGGCAGGTAGATCAGGCGCGGCACATGCTCGAGGAAGTCATGCGCGGTCACATAGTCGAAGCTGTCATCCGGGAACGGAATCGGCTCGATGACCAGATCGGCCTTGACGATGTGCGCCTCGGCGTCGTCGCGCACGTCGATGCCGTAGACCTCCTGGGCGTTGAACGGATTCTTGGGCTGCAGGCCGCAGCCGAGGTCGAGGGACTTGGTCGTCATCTGGTGTCGTCCTGTTCCGTGAATGAGGAGCGGCGGGGAAAGGCTCCAGGGCAGTCGGGCGCGCGCGGAGACCCTCAGGCGGGCGTGGCCGGCGCGGCGGATTCGGCCAGCGGGCCGGGTTCGGTGAGCCGGGCCGGCACGGTGGTGGCCTGCAGCGGCGGCGGCATGCGGAAGAAACGCGCCCAGAAGTTCGGGCTGTACTTCCACCAGGCGTGGCCGCCCATCGGCGGACGGCAGTCGATCGCGTGGTAGTGCTCGGGCTGCAGCTCCCAGGAGAAGCGGGCGGCCTCGCGCTCGTTGGGCAGCACGAAGTCGGCCGACAGCAGGCCCATGATCGCGAAGTACAGGTCCTCGCTCGAGCCGGTGCGGCGGAACATCTCCAGCGCCTGCGGAAACTCGCGCAGCAGCGCCTGGCACTTGCGGATGCGCCGCAGGCTCAGGCCGCCGTTGCCCACCAGCGCGCGCACCGTCTTGGCATGCGGCCCGCAGAACGGGTCCAGGTCGACCTTGACCGTCACGCCCTGCGGCCAAGGCGCGCCGATGTAGTCGTAGGGGCGGCTCATCCAGTGATCGAGATCGTCGCGCAGCAGGATGGCGTCGGTCTGCAGCACCAGCATGAACTCGTGCGCCGCGTAGCGCTCGTAGAAGGCCGGCGACAGCATCAGCAGGTTGTAGCCGGCGATCGACGCGAAGTAGGCCGGATCGAAGGCCTCGAACGGAATGCCCGGATAGCGCAGCTGGTAGTAGCCGTAGTCCAGACCGCGCGGGCCGATGAAGCGCACGTCACGCCCGGCCAGCAGCGGCAGCGAATGGTCGAGCGAGAACTGCTCCAGCACCGACAGCAGGGGCTGGTAGATCGGGATCAGGACGATCGTCGAGGGGGTCATGGCAGGCCTCGGCAGGGTCGGAAGATGCGCGGTGTCAGGGCACGGCGCACAGCGCGTCGCGGGCATCGCCCAGGCGGCTCTGGCGCCACATCGCGATGCAGGCGGCCTCGACGTCGCGGGTGAAGCCCGCCGTGTCGAACAGGGCCGAGTGCGCGCGCTGCGCCTGCAGCTTCGCCCGCAACGCCGCACGCCGCGCCGGATCGCGCGCCAGTGCCAGCGCCAGCGCCTCGTAGTCGGCGTGGCAGGTGGTGACCAGCTCCGGCAGACCGGCGGCCTGCAGCAGGCTGCCGGCCACTCTGGATGGGAAGGCCTGGCCGGAGCAGGTCAGCACCGGCAGGCCCGCCAGCAGCGCGTCGGCTGCGGTGGTGTGGGCGTTGTAGGGATGGGTGTCGAGAAAGAGATCGGCGACGCGGTAGCGCGCCAGGTGGTCCTCGACCCGCGGCACGCGCTGCGCGAACACCAGCCGCGCCGGATCGACGCCCGCAGCCTGCGCGGCCGCGCGCAGATTCTTCTGCGACAGCTCGCTGCGCGACATCAGCCACAGCACGCTGCCGGGCACCGCCGCCAGCAGCCGCATCCAGATCGCGAAGACGCCGGGCAGGATCTTGTAGTCGTGGTTGAAGGAGCAGAAGACCACGCCGTCCTCGGGCAGGCCGCACTCGGCCCGCGTGGGCGTGCGCTCGGCGATCTGCAGGCCGGCGGCCGGCGGCAGGTAGGCATCGGGCAGATAGATCACCCGCTCGTCGTAGAAGCGCTGCTGATCGGGCGGGATCACATGGCGGTCGGCCAGGATGTAGTCCATGTAGCCGTTGCCCAGCGTGCCGGGATAGCCCAGGTAGTTGACCTGCACCGGCGCGGGCCGGTGGCTGAAGATGTCGCTGCGCGAGTCGGCGGTGTAGCCGGCCAGGTCGATGGCGATGTCGACCTCCATCGCGCGAAGCTGACGGGCGATGTCGATCGCGCTCATGCGGCGCGCGTCGATGAAATGGTCAAAGGCCGCCACCATGCGCGCGCGCAGCCGGCTGCCGTCGTCCGGCCCGAGCGAGACCGCGATGGTCTCGAAGCGGCGGCGGTCGTGGTGCTCGAAGATGCCCGCCATCAGGTGGCCGACCGGATGCTCGCGCAGGTCGGGCGACACATAGGCCAGACGGATGCGGTCGTGGCGGTAGCGCTCGCCGTTCCACAACCGGGTGGTCGAGGGCGGATAGCGGTGGGCGGAGAAGGTGCGCGCGCAGCGCTGGTGGTCTTCGGCCGAGTCCGACAGACCCATGAAGGCCAGCGACTTGCACGCGCGCTGCCCGGCGCGCACGCCCTCGATGACCTGCCGGGACAGCGCATCGAAGCCGCTCCAGTCGCAGGCATGGAGCTGCTCGTAGACCAGCATGCCCACGCCATAGTCGTAGGACGGGTTGATCGCCTGCAGCTGGCGCAGCATCGCCACCGCCTCTTCGGTGCGGCGGAACTCGGTCAGCAGCGTGGCGCAGTTGGCCAGCGCGGTCTCGTTGGCCGGCTGAAGCGCCAGCACCCGCTGGAAGCGCTCGAGCGCGGCGGCATGCTGCAGCAGCTCGCGCAGCAGCACGCCGCTGTTGATCAGCGCCTCGGTGTAGTCGGGCTTGAGATCGATCGCACGCTGGTAGCTCGTCAGGGCCTCGTCGCGCCGGCCCGTGCCCTGCAGCGCGGTCGCATGCGCGAACCACAGCGGCGCGAAGCCCGGCACGTCGCGCACGCCGCGCTCGAGCAGCGTCAGCGCCTCGGCCGCGTCGGCACGGCGCAGCAGGATGACCGCCAGCGAGTACAGCGCGACCGGATCGGCCGGCCAGTGGCCGAGGTAGAAGCGGAAGAGCTGCTCGGCCAGCTCGACGCGCCCCTGGTTCTGGTGGTCGAGGGCCTGGATCAGCAGGGCGCGGTCGGCAACCGGCGGCGCTGCCGTCGCGGCGGCCGCTGCGGCCGGAGTCTGGGGGGGCGAGGCGGTGAGGACCATGGTGCGCCCATGGTTGCAGCGATGCCCCGCTTCAACTCGCAGAAAGCGCAAGGCAAGCCCGGCGCATTTCGGCAGTTCGGGACGGGGCTCCTGCCCCGTCCCGTGCTGCGCGCGAGACCTCAGAGCAGCGGCTGCTGGCGCATCAGCTCGTCCAGCGTCGCAGTGGCGCTCGGCGCGATCACCGAAGCGACCACCGCCGCGCTGGCCTGCGGAGCGCTGGCCGGCGCCTCGGCCAGCAGTTCGTCCAGCGCCGGGGCGGGCGCCGCCTCGCCGCGGGCGAACCAGACATCGGCCATCGCATGCACGCTGCCGTCGCTGCGGGTGTAGCCCGAAACCAGACCCAGCAGATTGCCCTGATCGACCGTGGTCCCCGCCTGCGCATTCAGGTCGAGCGAGACGATGCCCAGATCGACCAGGCCGTGCAGCTCGGCCGCCGAGGACAGGCCGTCGGAGTCCGCATCCACCCAGACGCGGAGCTCGCCGAAGGCGGCGTCCTTCGCATCGAGCCGGCCGTCACCGTTGCTGTCGAGCGCCTGCATCGCGACATAGCCGTTGCCGGCGATCTGGCCGCCGTCGAGCTGGGTCGCCACGCCGAAGAGCTCGCGCCCGTCGTCGATGCGGCCGTTGCCGTTGAGGTCGCGCACCAGCAGGCCGTCGGTGGCGGAGACCCAGCCGGTGGCGTGGGCCTGGCCGCTGGCCAGCAGGTCGAAGCGCACGCCCGCCGAGGCCGACAGCGTGCGCACGCCGTCACCGTCCAGATCGAGCACGATCGGCGACAGCGCAGCCAGCGCGGCGCGCTGCGCCTCGCTCATCGCGTCGATGTCGGTCTGCTCGAAGGCCGCGGCCTGGGTCATCGACATCGCAGCGATGTCGCGTGTCTCCAGCACGGCCACCTGCTCGGTGGTGAGTGCAACGATCTGCGCGGTCGTCAGCGCTTCCGCCTGCAGCGAGGTCATCGCGACGATGTCGGTCGTCTGCAGCGCCTGGACCTGCTCGGTCGTCAGCGCAGCGAACTGGCTGCCCGACAGCGAGGCGATCTGCGTGCTGCTCATCGCCAACAGGTCGCCCGTCTCCAGCGCCGCGATCTGGCGGGTGCTGAAGGCGGCCAGCTGCGTCGTGGTCAGCGCCGCCGCCTGGGCACCGGTCAGCGCGGCGATGTCATCGGTCCCGAGCGATGCGATCTGGCGGGTCGACAGCGCAACGATCTGTGCGGTGCCCAGCGCGCCGATCTGGTCGGCGCCGAGCGCAGCAAGGTCGCTGGTCTCGAGCGCGGCGATCTGCACGGTGGTCAGCGCACCGAGCTGGGCGGTCGTCAGCGCCCCGAACTGCGCCGAGTTCAGCGACACGATCTGTGCAGTCGTCAGGGCCCGCAGCGCCGCCGAGCCCAGGCCGACGATGTCGGCCGTCTCGATCGCAGCGATCTGCGCGGTCGTCAGCGCGGCGATCTGCGCACTGCCCAGTGCGCCGATCTGGCTGCTGTCGAGCGCGGCGATGTCGCGGCTCTCGATCGCCACCAGCTGGCTGGTGCGCAGCACGGCCACCTGGGCGGTCGTCAGTGCCGCCACCTGATGCGTGCCCAGCGCCACCAGATCACCGGTCTCGAGCGCAGCCACCTGGGTGGTGCTGAGCGCGTGGATCTGGTCGGTGGTCAGCGCCGCCGCCTGGAAGACCGTCAGGCCGGCGATCTGGGCGGTGGTCAGCGCCCGCACCGCGGTCGTCGACAGCGCCACCAGATCGCGGGTTTCCAGCGCCGCGAACTGCAGCGTGTTCAGCGCGGCGATCTGTGCGCCGCTCAGCGCGGCCACCTGGCTGCTGGAGAGCGCGACGATGTCGGTCGTCTCGAGCGCAGCGAACTGGCGGCTGCTCAGCGCGGCGATCTGCTCGGCACTCAGTGCGGCGATCTGCGCGGTGTTCAGCGCGACGATGTCGCCCGTCTCCAGCGCCGCGATCTGGCGGGTGCCGAAGGCGGCGAGCTGGGCCGAGCTCAGCGCGGCGACCTGCGCGGTCGACAGCGCCAGCACCTGCAGGGTGGACAGCGCCGCGGCGCCATCCGTGCCCAGCGCGACGATGTCACGCACCTCGAGCGCGGCGATCTGCGTGCTGGTCAGCGCGGCGATCTGCGCGGTGTCCAGCGCGGCGATCTGGGCGCTCGAGAGCGCGACGATGTCATCGGTCTGCAGCGCCGCCACCTGGCGGGTGTTGAGCACCGCCATCTGCGCGGTCGTCAGCGCCGACACCTGCAGCGTGCTGAAGGCGACGATGTCGGCCGTCTCCAGCGCGGCGACCTGCGCGGTCGTCAGCGCGGCGATCTGGCTGCTGCCCAGCGCCGCCAGATGCGCGGAGCTGAGCGCGACGATCTGGGCCGTGGTCAGCGTGCGCAGCGCGTTCGTGTTGAGCGCGGCCAGATCATGCGTTTCCAGCGCGGCGATCTGGCTGCTCGAGAGCGCGGGCAGCAGACCGGCATTGCCGAGCGCGGCGATGTCGGTGGTCTCGAACGCGCGGATCTGGCTGGTGCTCAGCGCCGCGACCTGGGTGCTGGTGAGCTGGGCGATCTGCGCGGTCCCCAGCGCAAGGATCTGGCTGGTGGAGAAGGCCCTCACCGCCGCGGTCGACAGCGCGGCGATGTCGCGGGTCTCCAGCGCCGCCACCTGCGCACCGGTCAGCGCAGCGATCTGGTGGGTGCGCAGCACCGCGACCTGCTCGCTGGTCAGCGCAGCGATGTCGCGTGTCTCCATCGCGGCGATCTGGCGGGTGGTCAGCGCACCGATCTGCACCGTCGACAGCGCGGCGATCTGGTTGGACGACAGCGCGGCGATGTCGGCGGTGTTCAGCGCCGCCATCTGCGCGGTGCTCAGCGCGTTGAGCTGACCGGTGGTCAGCGCCCCCGCCTGCAGCGTGGTCAGCGCGCCGATCTGCAGCGTGGTGAAGGCGCGCACCGCCGTACTGCTCAGGGCGGCCAGGTCACGCGTCTCCAGGGCCTGCAGCTGCACGGTGTTCAGCGCGGCCAGCTGCAGCGTGCTCATCGCGCCGAACTGCACGCTGGTCATCGCGGCGATGTCGGCGGTTTCCAGCGCGACGATCTGGCGGGTGGTCAGCGCGGCGACCTGGGTGCTGGTCAGCGCGGCAATCTGGGTGGTGCCCAGCGCCACCAGATCGACGGTCTCCAGCGCGGCCACCTGCAGGCTGGTCAGCGCCGCGACCTGCACGCTGTTGAGCGCGGCCACCTGCGCGGAGGTCAGCGCCACCACCTGCGCGGTGCTCAGCGCCCCGATCACGCGGGAGCTGAGCGCGACCATGTCGCGGGTTTCCAGCGCCTGGATCTGGCTGGTGCTCAGCGCCGCGAGCTGGAGGGAGCCCAGCGCACCGATCTGATGGGTGCCCAGCGCCGAGATGTCCTCGGCCTGGAGCGCGACGATCTGGCGGGTGGTCAGCGCGGCAACCTGGCTGCTGGTCAGCGCGACCGTCTGCAGCGTGGTCAGCGCCACCAGATCCGAGGTCTCCAGCGCAGTGACCTGATCCGTCGACAGCCCGGCCACCTGTGCGGATGCCAGTGCGGCCACCTGCACCGAGCTGAGCGCGACGATCTGGGCACTCGACAGCGTGCGCACGAAGCCGGTGCTCAGCGCGGCCAGGTCACGGCTTTCGATCGCGGCGACCTGGCTGGTGGTCAGTGCGGCGATCTGCGTGGTGTTCAGCGCGGCGAGCTGCGCGCTCGACATCGCGGCGATGTCGACGGTCTGCAGCACCGCGACCTGGGCGGTGGTCAGTGCGGCCACCTGGCTGGTGGTCAGCGCAGCGACCTGGGTCGAGCTCAGGCCGATCACGTCGGCACTTTCCAGCGCGGCGATCTGGCGGGTGGTCAGCGTGGCGATCTGCGCGGTGTCCAGCGCCGCGATCTGCGCGCTGCCGAAGGCGACGATCTGGCTGGTCGACAGCGCACGCAGCTGGGTGCTGCTCAGCGCGCCCAGATCACGCGTTTCCAGCGCCATCAGCTGGACGCTTGACAGCGCGCCGAGCTGGGCGGTGGTCAGCGCGCCCAGCTGGGTGCTCGACAGGCCGGCCAGATCGACAGTCTGCAGCACGCCGACCTGCGCGGTGGTCAGCGCGATCAGCTGGGCGGTGCTCATCGCGGCGACCTGGGCACTGCTCATCGCCACCAGATCGGTGGTCTCGATCGCGGCGATCTGGCGGGTGGTCAGCGCCGCGACCTGGGTGCTGGTCAGCGCGGCCGCCTGGACCGTGCCGAGCGCGGCGATCTGGGTGGTCAGCAGCGAGCGCAGCGCGTCGGTCGACAGCGCGACCAGATCCCGGGTCTCGATCGCGGCGATCTGCGCCGAGCTCAGCGTCACCAGCTGGCTCGTGCCCAGCGCGGCGAACTGGCTGCTCGACAGCGCAGCGATGTCCGTGGTCTCCAGCGCGGCGACCTGGCGGGTGGTCAGCGCAGCCGCCTGCGCGGTGGTCAGCGCGGCGATCTGGCCGGTGCCCAGCGCGACGATGTCGGTGGTCTCCAGCGTGCGCAGCTGGCTGCTGCTCAGCGCGGCCATCTGGCCGGTGGTCAGCGCAGCCACCTGCGCGGTGTTCAGCGCCAGGATCTGCGCGGTCGTCAGCGCATGGAGCGAGGCGGTGTTCAGCGCCGCCAGATCACGCGTCTCCAGCGCCCCCACCTGCAGCGAGGTCAGCGCGGCCAGCTGCACCGTGCCCAGCGCATTGAGCTGGGCGCTGCTGAGCGCGGCGATGTCGGCGGTCTCGATCGCCGCGACCTGTCGGCTGTTGAGCGCGGCGACCTGTGCGGTCGTCAGCGCCGCCACCTGCAGGCTCGAGAAGGCGGCCAGATCGGTGGTCTCCAGCGCGGCGACCTGCGTGCTGCCCAGCGCGGCGACCTGACTGGTGGTCAGCGCGGCGGTCTGCACCGTATTCAGCGCCACGATCTGCTGGGTCGACAGGCTGCGCAGCGCGGCAGTGCCGAGAGAGGCCAGATCACGAGATTCGAGCGCCAGCACCTGCGCGGTGCTCAGCGCAGCGAACTGCACGGTATTGAGCGCATTGATCTGGGCGCTGCCCAGCGCGGCGATGTCGACGGTCTGCAGCGCCCCAAGCTGCACGGTCGTCAGCGCGGCGATCTGTGCCGTCGTCAGCGCGGCAATCTGGGTCGAGCTGAGCGCGATGATGTCGGCGCTCTCGAGCGCCTGGACTTGGCCGGTGGTCAGCGCGGTGAGCTGGACCGTGTTCAGCGCCGCGACCTGGGCACTGGAGAAGGCCTGCAGCTGCGCAGTCGACAGCGCACGCAGCTGTGCGGTCGTCAGCGCAGCGAAGTCGCGCGACTCGATCGCCAGCACCTGCGCATTGCCCAGCGCGGCGACCTGCGCAGTGGTCAGCGCACCGATCTGCAGGCTGGAGAAGGCGGCGATGTCGGCCGTCTCCAGCGCGCTGATCAGCCGCGATCCCAGCGCGACGACCTGTGTGGTGGAGAAGGCGGAGATCTGCGCGGTGTTCATCGCGATCAGATCGGTCGACTCGAGCGCGGCGACCTGCGTGGTCGACAGCGCCTGGATCTGCAGCGTGCCCAGCGCCTGCGCCTGCGCGGTGGTCAGCGCAGCCACCTGCGCGGTGGTCAGCGCCCGCACGCCGGCGGTACCCAGCGCTGCCAGGTCACGGGTCTCGAGGGCAGCGATCTGGGCCACCGACAGCGCGGCGATCTGTGCGGTCGACAAGGCCTGGATCTGCGTGCTGCCCAGCGCCACCATGTCCGAGGTGTCGAGCGCCCCGAGCTGGCGGGTGCTCAGCGCCGCGATCTGGGTGCTGCGCAGCGCACCGACCTGGGTGCTGGAGAGCGCCTCGATCTGCGCGGTGCTCATCGCGCGCAGGTCGGCGGTGTCGATCGCGGCCACCTGGGCCGAGGTCAGCGCGGCGATCTGCTCGGTGGCCAGCGCAGCCACCTGGAGGCTGGTCAGCGCAGCGATCTGACCGGTCGACAGTGCGCGCACGGCCACGGTCGACAGCGCGCCGATGTCGCGGCTCTCGATCGCGGCAATCTGCATCGTCGACATGGCTACCATCTGGGCGGTCGACAGCACGGCGATCTGGGCGCTGTTCAGCGCCACCAGGTCGGCGGTCTCCAGCACGGCGACCTGGGCCGTCTTCAGCGCGGCCACCTGGTGCGTGCCCAGCGCGGCGATCTGCGCGGTGCTCATCGCCACCAGGTCCGCGGTCTGCAGCGCGCCGATCTGGGTGGTCGTCAGCGCCGCCACCTGGGCCAACGACAGCGAGGGCATCTGCAGCGTGGTCAGCGCGGCGATCTGCAGCGTGCTGAGCGCGGCGGCATTCTCGGCGCCCAGCGCCTGGATCTGCGCCGGCGACAGCGCGGCGATGCCGGTGGTGCCCAGCGCCAGCACCTGCGTGCTGGTCAGCGCGGCGACCTGGGTGGTGCCCAGCACCGCCAGATCATTCGTGCCCAGCGCGGCGACCTGCGCAGCGGTCAGCGCAGGAATCTGCCAGGGCCGCAGCGCGGCGATCTGCGAGGTCGACAGCGCCTGGATGTCGCCCACCGCCATCGCGGCGATCTGCTCGGAGCTGAGCGCGATGATCTGCGCGGTGTTCAGCGCCGCGAAGTCGGTCGACTCCAGCGCGACGATCTGCGCGGTGCTCAGCGCCGCGATCTGCGTCGTGTTGAACGCCGCCACCTGCGCGGTGCTCAGCGCTGCGATCTGGTTGCTGGTCAGCGCACCCAGGCCGGTGGTGCCCAGGCCGACCAGATCGCGTGTCTCGATCGCGCCGATCTGGGGGGTGCTCAGTGCGGCCACCTGCGCGGTCGTCAGCGCGGCGAACTGAGCGCTCGACAGCGCGACGATGTCCGCCGTCTCCAGCGCGCCGATCTGGCGGGTGGTCAGCCCGGCGATCTGGTTCGTGCCGAGCGCAGCCACCTGGGTGCTGGCCAGGGCGGCCACCTGCGCGGTCGACAGCAGCGCGATCTGCTCGGCCGAGAAGGCGCGCAGCGTGGTGGTGCTCAGCGCGACCAGGTCACGCGTCTCGATCGCGCCGATCTGCGCCGCATCGAGCAGCGGCGCCTGCGCGGTGGTGAACGCGCCGATCTGCGTGCTGCCGAAGGCGGTGATGTCCGCCGCGGACAGGCCGGCGAGCTGCTCGGAGCCGAGCGAGGCGATCTGCGCGGTGGTCAGCGCCGAGGTCTGCAGCGTCGACCAGACCGACACGTCCTCGGAGGCCAGGCCGCCGATCTGCGCCACGGTGAGCGACACCACCTGCCCGGTGGTCAGCGCAGCGACCTGGGTCGTGCTGAGCGCGGTGATCGCCTCGGCATCGAAGCCGCGCAGCGCCGTGGTGGAAATGGCGGCCAGCCCCAGGCTCTCGATCGCGGCGATCTGCTCGACCGACAGCACCGCCACCTGTGCGGAGCTGATGCCGGCCCAGTCCTCGGTGGTCAGGGCCGCCAGCTCCTCCGGCGGCAGCTCGGCGACTTCTGCGGGGGAGAGCGTGGTGAAGATCGAAGCCATGGGGTCGGGTCCGGTGGTGTACTGATCGGTCGGCGGCCGCAGCGGCAATGAAGCAACGGCCTTCTCTGCGCCCGATATCGACGATCCCCCCCTGAACTGGAGCCGCATCACCCGAAAAGATGAAATTCCCGCTGGACAGCGGCCAGACACCACACCCGAACACGAAACAATGCAATTGCGCAGTTCAGGAAGCCCGGCTTTTTCCGGGAATGACCTTGCGACTTCTGCTGTTTCAGGAAGACGTTCGGCCGATCTTTCAGCCTATGCCGGTCAAGAACAGCACGTCTTTTGCGCACTGGCTCACGACCTGAACCCCGCCCCGCACAGGCCTTCGTGCAGACTTAACGTGGCTTCCCGGAATGAAAACCGCCCCTGCAATCCGGGGAAGCCGCCCGGACAGGTGCCGGATAAACTGCCGCCGGTTTGTTCCGTTTATCACCTCTTTCATTGCGAGCGCAGCCGGCCACTGAACCCCGCCGGACGCAGCGCTCGCGCCAGGAGTATGCAAGTCATGACATCGGCCCTGTCCACCCGCCCCACCCGTCTGAGCCGCCTTGTCCTCGTCCCGACCGTTCTCGCCTGCGCCGCACTGCTGGCCGCCTGCGGTGGCGGTGACGGCGACAAGAAGCCGGCCACCCAGGTGGCCGCCAAGGTGAACTCCGGCGAGATCTCGGTCCATCAGGTCAACCAGGTGCTGCAGCGCCAGCCCGGCCTCAAGCCCGAGCAGGTCCAGGCGGTGAGCCGCCGGGTGCTCGACGGTCTGGTCGACCAGGAGCTGGCCATCCAGCAGGCCACCGAGCAGAAGCTCGACCGCGATCCGCGGGTCGTCTCCGCCATCGAGGCCGCCAAGCGCGACATCATCGCCCGCGCCTATGCCGACAAGGTCGCTGAAGCTGCGGCCGCACCGACGCCCGAGGAGATCAAGGCCTACTACGACAGCAAGCCCGAGCTGTTCTCCAAGCGCCGCATCTACGCGCTGCAGGAGTTCAACATCGAGGCCAATGCCGAGCAGAAGGCCGCGCTGCAGTCGAAGATCCCAGGCCTGCGCAATGGCGAAGAACTGGCCTCGGCGCTGAAGAACGCCGGCATCCGCTTCGGTGCCCGCGCGGTGACGCAGGCGCCCGAGAACATCCCGATGGGCGCGCTGGCCGAGCTGGCCAAGGTCGGCGAAGGCCAGTGGCTGGTCAAGGCCGGCCCGGCCGGGCTGAGCGCCATCTTCGTCGCCGGCGCCAAGCCGGCCCCGGTGACCGAAGAAGCCGCCAAGAAGGCCATCGAGCAGTTCCTGCTGACCGACCGCAAGCGCAAGCTGGTCAGCGACAGCATCAAGAAGCTGCGCGAATCTGCCAAGATCGAGTATGTCGGTACCTTCGCCAATGCGGCGCCGGTGCCGGCCGAGGCCGCCAGTGCCGCGGCGGAAGTCACCCCGACGGTGGCTCCGACCGCGCCGGCCTCGGATGCGCTCGATGCCGCCACGCTCCAGAAGGGCCTCGGGCTGAAGTAAACCCTTCGATGCACGCCACATGCCGATGACACACCGACTCCCGACCGACCTCCTGGCACAGCTGCTGCAGCGGCTGTTCCTGTCCGTGCTGATGCTGCTGGCCCCCGTCCTGGCTCATGCCCAGCTCTCCGAGGCCCAGCGCGACTATGTACTCGGCGCCGGCGACGTGGTGCGGGTGAGCGTCTACCAGAACCAGGATCTGACCCTGGAGACGCGCATCACCGAAAGCGGCGCGATCAGCTACCCGCTGCTCGGCCAGGTCCGTCTGGGCGGCCTGTCGGTGCCTCAGGCCGAGAAGCTCATCGCCGACGGCCTGAAGAACGGCAACTTCGTCCGCCAGCCTCAAGTCAGCATCCTGGTGACGCAGGTGCGGGGCAACCAGGCCTCGGTGCTGGGCATGGTCAACCGTCCGGGCCGCTACCCGATCGAGCAGACCGGCATGCGCCTGAGCGAGCTGCTGGCCACCGCCGGCGGCATCGCCCAGGGCGGCAGCGACCAGGTGGTGCTGAGCGGCATGCGCGACAGCAAGCCGCTGCGCGTCGTCATCGACGTGCCGCTGCTGTTCGCGCAGTCCGGCGGCGTCAACGACCCGGTCATCGCCAATGGCGACACGGTGTACGTCGAGCGCATGCCGATGGTCTACATCTACGGCGAAGTGCAGCGCCCCGGCGCGATGCGACTGGAGCGCGACATGACCGTGCTGCAGGGCCTGGCCTCTGGTGGCGGCCTGACCCAGCGCGGCACCGAGAAGGGCCTGCGCCTGCACCGCCGCGGCGCCGACGGCAAGGTCCAGATCCTGCAGCCGGGCATGAACGACCCGCTGCAGAACGGCGACGTGATCTATCTGCGCGAGAGCCTGTTCTGAGTTGAAGGCTTCGGATCGCCCTGAGCGATCCGGATCGACCAGGCCCTGCTGCCCCTCCCGGCAGCAGGGCCTGACTCCTTTTCAGCCCGCACGCCGCAAGGTCCGCTCCAGCAGCACATCCGCCAGGCTGGTGCGCGCCACCGGGCGGCGGCTGACCCTCTTGCACCAGGCCTGCTGCGCCTGGGAGTAGGCGATCACCGGCGAACGTCCCCAGCGCATCATGCGCATCAGATGGCGGGGGGCCTCTCCCGCCTCCCCCATCCGCCGCCAGAGCCAGGCAGGAGCCGGCTGGCCCGCGATCACCCGGGCCACCTCAGCGTCATAGTGATCACGACCGGCCGACGAACGCTGCTCGCCCGGGCGCTGACGGAAGGCGGCCAGCGGCACGGACACCGACACCAGATCAGCATGCTCGGCAAAACGTCGCCACAGGTCGAAATCGGCCGCGTACTTCAGCAACAGGTCCATGCCGCCGACGCGCTGCCAGAGGCTGCGGCGCCAGAACATGCTCTCCTGCTGCAGAAAACCGGACATCGATTCCCGGTACCAGCCCGCAGCGATCTCGCGCCGGGGATAGGCCGGGGCCGTCACACCGGAAACACGGGTGCATTGCCCGAGACGGTTCAGATAGGCCGGGGAGCCGATGATCCAGTCCACCTCGGGAAAGGTCGCGAAGATCTCTCCGACCACCGACAGGGTCCAGGGCAGATAGATGTCATCCGCATTCAGCCAGGCGCAGACCTCGCCGGTGGCCATGTCGAGCCCGCGCTGGATGGCGTGATACTGCCCGCCATCGGGCTCGCTGGACACATGGGACAGGCCAGCGCGATGGCGCGCCACGATGTCCATCGTGCCGTCACGGGATCCGCCATCCAGCAGGATGTACTCGAGATCGGGATAGCGCTGCGACAGCACCGAGCTCAAGGTGGCGTCGATGTAGTCGGCCGCGTTGTAGCTGACGGTCACCAGGGAAATCCTGGGCAGCCGACCAGGCGGGGAGTGCTTGGAATCCATCAGTGTGTTCTCGAGAGCCTGTTCCGGTCTGATGTGCGCGATGCGAGGGCCAGTCGATGCACCTCGTCCTGGAGGCGGCCGATACCCACCCAGTCATAGCGCTCCTGGGCCTGCTGGCGGGCGGCCAGGCTGATGCTGCGCTGCAGGTCGGCGTCGTGCAGGATGCGCTCGATCGCCGCCGCGAACTCCTCCGGCGAGTCGGCCAGCAGCGCATGCCGACCCGTCTCGAGCTCGATGCCTTCGGCCCCCACCGTGGTCGACACGACCGGCACGCCCAGCGCCATGGCCTCCAGAATCTTGAGCCGCGTGCCGCCCCCGGAGCGCAAGGGCACGATGGCGACATCGGCCTGACGGTAGTAGGGCTCGACGGAATCGACCTTTCCTGTCACGAAGATCTCCCGCCCGTCATGCCGTGCACGCAGCGCTTCCGGCGGCTGGCGCCCGACCAGCCAGACCTTCACGCCTTGTCGGCGAGCCCGGATCAGCGGCAGCACCTGGTCGAGAAAGTACAGGGCGCCATCCTGGTTGGCCTCGGAGTCCATCGAGGCGACGAAGACCAGCGCACGCTCGCCCTGCGGCCCCGGCCCGACAGGCAGACGGTGCTGCAGCGCCGCGCAGTCCACACCGTTGGGTACCACATCGATCGGAACGTCGGGCACATCGCGGCGCAGGATGTCCGCATCGACATCGGACATCATCATCGCGCGATCGAAGCGGCGCACCGCATCGAGCTCCCAGCGCCTGAAACGCATCTGGTTGAGCTGGTGATAGATCCGGCGCAGGCCCCAGGGCGAGTTCTGGATCACCCGCTCGTTGCGGATGTAGTCGATGTTGTGCATCGTCACCACCCGTGCGGTCGTGGGCGGCAGCGCCAGATCATCCAGATAGACCGCCAGCGAGGAATGCTCCACCTGGACCACGTCGAAGTGCCGCGCGGCCACCAGGCGCCGCAGTTCCTCGCGAATGGCCGGGAACAGCACGGTGCACAGCGAGATGGGATGCCGCGACCAGAGAAAGGGCCAGATCCATCGCAGCCGCTCCAGATGACTGGCGGGCGGCGGCACCGACACGCCGACCACCTCGACCCCGAGCTCGCGAAGGGAGTCGATGGCGCGGGCCTCCTCCGCATGCATCACGCGGCAGACCAGCGTGACCCGGTGGGAACGGGCCATCACCTTCAGCAGGTGGAAGACTCGCAGTTTTTCGCCATCGTTGGCGGGCACAGGACAGGTCCTGGCGATCAGCAGGATGTTCACGGCAGCGTGACCGACTCGGGAAAGGAGAAGAAAAAGACCGCGCGCCTGTGCAGATTCATGCGCGCGTGGCCTGTACCGCCGGACAAGTCTCAGGCAGACGAACCGGTCCGAGCGCCTCGCGCATGAGCGTGCGGGCGACCGCAGGGCGGCGCTTGAGCAGGGCCACCACCGCATCACGCAGCACATGCCGGCGGGCGGATGGCAGATGCTCCGGATAGAAACGCCGGATGAAACGCAGCCGGTTGCGCGCCAGCAGCCTGGCGGAGAAGACCGAGGGCGTGTTGGTCCCCGCCGAGGCGCCTTCCTTGTGGAAGACCAGGCTGCCGGCGGCCAGCGCCAGGCCGAAGGCGGGCCGACTGCGCCGGGCACGCTCGGCCCAGTCGATCTCCTCGTAATACAGGAAATAGTCTTCCTGCATCAGTCCGACCTGCGCCAGGAAGGCGGGCGTCAGCAGCATCGAGGCGCCGGTGATGTAGGCCAGCTGTCGCTCGATGTCCGCCTGTCGGGACTCGGAGACCGGCTCGAAGCGCTCGCCTTCGCCGACATGCATCGTGGCGGTGCGGGCCAGGTCGAAGCGCCCGCCCCCCAGAGCCTGCACGATGTCCGGCCGGTGGTAGTAGCGCAGGACCGAACCGATCATGCCGGCCTGCGGTCGCCGACCGGCTTCCTGCACCAGCGCCACCAGCGCATCGGGATGCACGACCGTGTCATTGTTCAGCAGCCACACATGGCGCGCGTCACCGCGCTGCAGGATGAAGCGCAAGCCGACATTGCACCCGCCGGCAAAGCCCAGGTTGGCCCCGGTCGGAATCAGGAACAGATCGGCATCATCCGGGCCCTGCACATCCCATGCACCTCCGGGCGATTCGCCGTCGGCATCGGCACGGCGAATCTCGGCCATGACCGGTCTTCGTGCAGGCGGCCGGCCTGCGCCAGCCTGTCCGGGAGCGGGCCACCACCCGGGCAGCTCCACCTCCGCTTCACCGCGGGCCCAGGCACGGATCCTGTCGAGCGAACCGTCCGAGGAGGCGTTGTCGCAGACGATGACGCGCGGAGCCGGCCCGTTCAGCCTCATCAGGCTGGCCAAGCACTCGCAGGTATCGCGCCAGCCGTTCCAGTTCAGCAGGACGACATAGTCATGCACGGAGCATCCCCCGGGAAGCAGCCTGAGAGGCCTGATGGGGGCCCGGTGCCGTGCGGTCCTTGTCGGTCGAGACCGCTTCGGCCGCCCAGGACAGGCCCGGACGAGAGAAGACCATCACCAGCCCGGCCAGCAGATAGCCGATGGCCAGATTGGTCGACAGCCACATCGTGCCGCGAATGATGAGCAGCAAGGCCAGGGCCCCTGCGGCACCCGCCAGGAAAGCGGCATGCGGACTGGGGCGGGACAGCACAGCGTGCACCGCCCGCAGCAAGGGAATCAGCAGCGACAGCGTGAACAGCAGGACCGCCGGCACGCCGGACTCGATCGCGATGCCGAGATAGTGGTTGTCCAGCGTCAGCAGCCCACCGTTGCCGACATGCCCGGCGATCTGGCCGGCCGTGCCAAAGCCAGTGCCGATGAACGGGTTGTCGATGACGCTGGGAACGCCACGATCGAGCATTTCCGAGCGGGCCAGCGAACTCAGCTTCTCGTTGGTCGAGCGCCCCTGGGTCAGCAGCCAGACCACCGGCGCGGCCAGCACCACCGCACCGACCAGCGTGCCGATCACGAGAACCTGCCGGCCGAACAGGCCGGCCAGACTCTGCACCTTGCGGGCCCGGTACATCCACAGCACGAACACCAGCAGCATCGCGGCACCGGCGCACACCAGACCGGAACGGGAAGCGCTGGCCAGATTGACCGCCAGCGAGGTCATCAGCACCAGCAGCGCGAACAGGCGTCCCCTCATCCGCCGGGCCCACAACAGGGCGGCCAAGCTGAAGCCCGAGACCATCGAGGCATATTCGGCCAGGGTGATCGGATGCTCGAAGGTGCCCTGCGCACGCAGGACACCATCCCGGAGACGACTGAGCGCCTGCATGGCGCCAACATCCCCACCCATGGGCACGTACAGGGTCAGATAGTTGACCCCCTGGACCTTCTCAAGGACAACCAGGATCGCCATGAGCAGCATGGCCCAGAAAAATGCACTCTGCAGCGTGGCAGGGCAATCCGGATGACGCAGGCAGGCGATCGCGAAGTAATACAGAAAATAGTAGTAGACGAGCTCCCAGCTCAGCATGAGGAAAGCATGGACTGGAAACGCCGCGCCATGCAGCGAGACATAACGCAGCACGATGTAGGCCAGGATGATGAAGCCGACCAGATGGGTGCCGGAATCGCGGTGGAAGAACAGGGCCTGCCGGATGGCGGGACGGTTGACCACCAGATAGACGAAGATGACCAGCGCGGCCAGCATCATGAGCTTGCGGCCATCCAGCGAAGGGGCGCTGCCGATCTTCAGGCTCAGATAGGTCGGCCACAGCGACAGCATGCAAGCAAGCAGCATGGCCCAGCCGCGCATGAACCGGGGCCCCAGGTCGCTGCGATTCGAGCGGAAGGCCGCCACCACGACAAACACCGGAATGACGATGAGGGGCGCGAGGCGCACCATCAGATCGGGCGCCAGCGCGGTCAGCGCGCCGACGATGAAGATGCCCAGCAGCAGCACGATCCACAGCAGCACCGAGGTCAGCGCCGAGATGCTGGTCGCACGTCGCAAGGTCGCGGAGTTCATCAGCACGGAGCGGTCTCCTTCATCGGGAATTCTTCGGCGTGCGGGCGCAACACAGGCTGCATGGGCCGCTCAGGCTCGCTGGCACTGCCGGAACAGGTCAGCCAGATAGTCGCGGTAGACATCCAGCCGCGCCTGGGCCAGAGCATTGCTGCGTCGGGCATCGGCGGCCAGCTGCTCGCGCCGCTCGAAGCCATCGAGAATGGTCTGCAGGGCCTGATCGGTGTCCTGCGCCTTGCCGTCGGCCAGCCAGGGATAGCCGAGCGTCGCGAACAGGCCATTGAACTTGCGACTGTAGGCCAGCGGCACCACTGCCACCCCGGAGGAGATGGCCGCGATGCAGGCATGCATGCGTGCGCCCGTCATGAAGTCCATGCCCGAGATGAAGGACTTGGCCTCGCTCGGACTGCCGAACTGCGGTGCGGCGCGCGCCCGAGGAAACGCCTGCAGCAGCTCGCGCACCGCAACCCGGTCATCATCACGCGGCAGATGATCGGGCACCACATGCGAGATCAGCCAGACGCGATGCCGGTCGACCGCGGTGAAGTGCGCGATCAGGCGGCGCACCAGCTGCGGATAGTCCACACGCAGACCGAACTGGTTCGCCCCCGCGTAGCCGCCGGAATGCAGCAAGCCCGACACATTGATGCCGATGTCGATCATTGCGTCCTCGCTGTCGCGCACCGGCCGGACAAAAGGCAGACGAAAAGCCACATCGACCACCTCGGTCGCCGCTGCGCCCAGGCCCTGCGACTCGAGATACGACATCGACAGCTCGTCGCGCGCGAAGACGCGAGCACAGCGGCGCATCGCGCGCCGGGCCAGCCAGCGCACCGGACGGGACTCGAACGGCCCGATGGTCTGCGGGCTCAGCACCAGCGGAACACCCTGACGCAGCACCATCTGCTTGCTGGCCAGCATGAAGGCAAAGCGCCTCAGGCCGTAGATGTCGGTAAAGCTGTCCCCCTCGCCGATGTCGAGCACCGCGTCGCATGCCGCCACCTCGCGCTCGTAGGCCGAGCGGCCACCGGGCATCTGACGCACAGAGACGGCCGAGCCCTGCGCCAGCTTCACGCCCTGCGGGCCATAGGACTGACCGCCAGACGTGCCGAACAGAACAAATTCCAGATCGACGCCCGCCAATTCGGCCGCCTCACGGCACAAGGCCAGCTGGGACTCGGTCAGGGCGCCGACGCCGAGGTTGTCGGAAGACAGCGAATGCCACAGCAAGCCGATGCGAAGCACGCGCCGCGCCGCCGGCATGGACGCCGCAGCAGTCGAAGGAAATGAACGGGAGGTCATCAGCATTTTTCCGATTCTCTCCGGGGCGAATCGCAACCGGATCAAGCAAAGCACAAAGAAACCAGCAGGCTGCGCCCGTCTTCACGCACCTGCCCCTCCCTGCGCCTGCACCAGCAGTCCCAGATGCAACAGCATCAGCGCCAGAGCCGTCAGCACAAGTGCCAGGCTGGCACGGCTGCGCAGGCGCGCGGTCAGTTGCACCCGCACCGCATAGGCCATCCACAGCACAAAATTTCCTGCCACCAAGGCCAGCAGCCAGCCCTGCCCCTGCAAGACAGGAAGCAGCCAGATCGACAGGCCCAGGATCAGCAGCCAGTGCAGCACCGAAGCACGAGCGCGAAAAGCCTGCTCGCCCATGGCCGTCAGCGTGATGCCCCAGGCGGCGGCAGCGCAGCGCACCTGGAACAGCAGTCCGAACCACGGCAGCAGATGCAGCAGGTCCAGATAGGCCTCGCCGAACAGCAGCCGCACCACGATCTCGTCAGCCAGCGAGAAGCCCACACCGATCAGGCACCCGACCAGCACGATGGTCATCTGCATGCGCACCATCTGCTGTCGCAGTTGACTGTCGGAAGCCGTGGTCATCGAAGCGGCCAGCTGCGGCAGAAAGACATTGGCAAGCACCGGCATGATCTGCGCCGCAGCCATGAACATGCGCATGCCGGCCTGGTGCAGGCCCACGGCCACCGGCCCGAGATGATGGTTGAGCACCAACGCATCGATCTGACCGAACAGCGCCGTCATGGCGTAATCGGTCGCATAGCTGAGACTGGCCCGGGCGCGCTGCGCGGCCACCCGCCATCCCAGCCAGCGCAGCCCCCCGGGCACCGCGTGCGAAGCCATCCGGGCACCGAGCACCGCCACCAAGGCACGTGACAGCAGATAAGCCACGGCCACACCGAGGATCGAGCCGGTCAGCCACGCGGTCAGGCCGACCGAGAGACTGTAGATCCACGCACTGCGCACCCCGAGTCGGGCATCCTCGTCATGCCGGCCACAAGCACGCAGAACCGCCATCGCGAACTCGGCGAGCCCCTCGGCCAGCATCGCCAGCATCAGCAGCGCAAAGGGCAGCCGCACCGGTGCCGACAGCAGTGCCAGCGCCGGCATCGCCACCAGCAGCATCACCACCGAGCCCAGCCAGCGGGCCGACCAGGCCTCGGCCACGCAGCGGTCCGGGGACAGCCCATCCGGGGAGGTGCCGGTGACGGCACGCGCCTGCGGCAGCGCCCGCAGCACCCATGTGGACAGGCCGAAATTGGCCGGCACGCACAGGATGGCTGCCAGGGACAGCAGAAACATCAGCTGGCCGAAATCGTACGGCTGCAGGGTACGGGCAGCGATGCTGATCGCCACCAGGGAAGACGCCAGACGCGCAGCAGTGCCCAGACCAGACAGACCCACGCTGCGCAGCATCGGACGCCCCCCCGCGGGGGTGGAACTCATCAGGTCAGCGCAGTGGGCCGATCCGGCAGGCCCCGGCCGTCATGACCGTGGTGGTCATTGCGACAGCCCAGCCAGCCGGCGGCGCTCGCCCGCACCGACATGCGCCAGCAGATCACGTGCGAACTGCTCATGCAGGGCAAACGCCCGGGGGCTGTCCCGGTCGATGCTGGAGATGCGGAACAGCAGCCCGTCGGCCACCAGGCCATCCATCGCATAGCGGATGTCGAGCATCTTCTTGTCGATGCCGCTGGCGACGGCAAAGTCGCCCAGCGTGGTCCAGTAGGTCACCGGCTCGAAGCGCTGGCGCCCCAGCACCGTCTCGAGGCGACGCACGGGAATGCTGCCCGAGGCCGTCTGCAGCTGCCCTTTCTGGTTGCTGCGGATCTCGAAGCCCTGGGCGGGATAGCAGACCTCGGGCTTGTGGACCTGGAAATCGTCGCCCTGATTCTTGCCGTAGGCGATCGACAGAATGACCCGTTCGCCGCGGTCGTTCTCGTAGATCTTCGAGACGGTCTCGGCATAGACCTTGTTGACGAAGTCCTCCACCTGCGGATTGACGATGCCGCCAGTGACCGGAACCGCACGCCATGTGCCGAACTGCAAGGGAATCAGCGGCTCGATGCGCTGCTGCTGGCGGGTGTCGGCCAGCATCCGGGTCGGCTTGGCCGCTGACGCCAGCACGCTGGTGCCGACCATGATCGCGGCCATCACTGCGGCCGTCTTCATCGAGGAGATCATCGGATCCTGCTTCCTGGGTTGAATGGGATGGCCAGCACGGGTCGGCTCAGGCCGTCGCCGAACGGGAACGCCCGGACCAGATCGCCACGACGGCGCGGATGAGCGAATCCGCCAGGATGGTCATCATCAACGCCGCCATGAACAGCACCATGCCGGCAAAGCCGTGCAGGAAACCCTGCCCGGCCTCGTCGCCGAAGTGGTAGGTGATCAGCGTCAGCACGACGACACGGATGACATTGGCGGTGAAGCTGATCGGCACGATCAGGATGGCCAGCGTCACGTTGCGCGCCATGGACTCATGCCGAATCAGGTTCAGATAGAGCAGGCCCAGCGCCTCGAGCGTGAACAGGGTCTGCAGTCCGGCGCAGGCATCGGCCACCAGCAGCTGGTAGGGCCCGATCTGCAGGATCACGCCGCTGCGGCTGATCGGATAGCCAGCGGTGTACAGCAGCGACTCGGCGACATACGAGACCGCCAGCTTCATCGGCTGCGTCAGCGCGTCGACCACCGGCGCGGGCAGCGGCACCATGAAGAGCATGAAGAACAGCGGGAACAGCAGCAGCTTCAGCGAGGCGCCGCCCCGCAGGATCAGCATCACCGCGGAGATCATCGGCACCAGCGAGCCGACCTCGAAAAGCAGGATGTCCTGGGAGCGGCCCAGCGCATACAGCAGCAGGGCCAGCACGAACAGCGTCCAGCCGCTTCGCGGCGCCGGCGCGGCCGGGCTGGCCATCAGATCCGGCAGCCGGCGCCACAGCAGCCACACCGAGATGGCGAGCACGATCGGACCATGGCCCTGGCTGTCGGTCGACCACAGCCCGTTGAACAGACCCCAGAACGTGGGTCCATACATGGCCAGCACGCCGACCAGCACGATCAGCCACGGACGCGCTGCCGCGGACTGCACCAGTTGCAGGGGCTGCATGGAAATCGGCGGTGTCGCCGCTGCCGCGCCAGGATCGTGGAGGGTGCGCATGATGGCCAGTGGTTCTCGGGTTCAGTACTGATTGAAGATAACGCCAGCCATGCTAGCGGTCATCGCTCCGGCGCTTTCCACCAGCTCGGCCAGTTTTTCCATTTTCGTGCGATCCTTGCGTGCGATCGTCAGCGCTGCCCCGCACTTGGAGGCCACTACGCAGGCATCGCTGCCGACGCTGGCCGCCGCGGTATCGACGACGACATGGTCGAACTTGCGCAGCAGCTCGGCCATCAGCAGCCGGAAAGCTGGCCGCTCGAGCAGCTCGAGCGGATTGGGCGGCACGACACCGACCGGCATCACGTAGAGGCTGGGAATGTCCCCGACCTGGAAGATCACGTTCTCTTCCTGCCGGCCGCTCAGGATGCCGCTCAGGCCGCTGGTGTTGGACACGCCGAACAGCTCGTGCAGCCGCGGTGCCCGCAGGTTGGCATCGACCACCAGGGTCCGCCCGCCCAGCTGGGCCAGCACCACCCCCAGGTTGGCGACGAAATAGGTCTTGCCATCGCCGCCGTCCGGGCTGATGACCGCCAGGGCACGCCGGGGCTCCTTCGGGTTGAAGACCCGCATGATCAGCTGGCTGCGGATCGCGCGGAACGCCTCGGCCTGGAAACCGAAGGGCTGCGAGGCGGTGATCAGCTCCGGATGGATGTTGCCGCGATCCGAAGGGGTGTAGGGGTAATGGAACTGCTGGCTCAGCGCATAGACCACCTCGTCGCTGGACAGCAGCCCGAGCGCAACAGCCGCCTCACCGAAGCGCAGGCCATGCTGGCGCTGGTAGGCCAGGATCGACTCGATCTGGTCGGGCGACAGGTCATGCGTCTCGCGAATGATGTCGCCGATGCTGCGGTCTTGTCCCGGATGAGCGGATTCATCCGCGATCGGTGCGTGCATGGGAGCGCTCGAGGAAGTGTCGTGAATCTTGGAGAGAGGCTTCATGGTCCAACCATATCCGCGCCGCGCTCGGGCGGCCTCTTTGCACACTCAGGCTCAGGCACCCGGCTTGGGCAGTCGGGCCAGGACGCCGACCGGCAGGTCACGGGACACGGACTTGCCGGCCAGACGGCGGCCCCGCGGTGCAGGCAGCACACCCATGACCGGCATGCCGACCAGGCTGGAGATGTCCTCGAGCGAGCGGACGCGCCGATCCATGATCTCGCGCATCACCGCCACACCGACCGCCAGCAGCAGGCCCAGGAACACGCTCATCAGCATGTTCAGGATGATGCGCGGCCCGGACGGCTCGATCGGCTCGACCGCGGGCGTCAGCGGCGCGATGTTGGTCTGGGTGTTCTGGCTCTCCATCTCGGTCTGGCTCATGCGCTGCTGCGCCTGGTCGTAGTTGCGCTGCACCGTCTCGACCTCGCGCATCAGCACGGACAGGGCCTGGCGCTCCTCCTTCATCTTCAGCACCTTCAGGCGCTGGGCTTCGAGCGCGGCACGGATCTCGGCCTCGCGACGCTTGGCGATCTGGCTGTTGGAATCGACGCTGCCGCTGACGCGCTGGCTCTCGATGTCGACGCGCCGGCGCATCTCCTCGATGTTGGCACGCATCTCCACGACCTGGGGATGCGCATCCCCCAGTCGGGCGGTCAGCTCGCGCATGCGGGCTTCCTGGCGCGACAGCTCGGAGCGCAGCCCGGCGACCACCGGATTGCCAATCACGTCAGCCGCCTGGTCCGTCGAATTTCGGGCCTGACGCGAACGGCTGTCGGCCTCGACCGCCAGCGCCTGGATCGCCACCAGCTGGGAAGTCAGCTCGTTGAGCCGCTGGGTCTCCTGGTCGAAACGCTCGTCCTGACCGGTGATGCCCTTCTCCTTCTGATAGGCCGACAGCTTGGCCTGGGCCGCCTCGAGCTCCTCGCGCAGCTGCCTGGAGCGGGTCTCGAAGAAGGAGCTGTACTGCTTGGCCGGCTGGGTTCGCAGCGCGACGCTGGTGTCGATGTAGGCCTGCACGAACGCATTGGCCAGCGCCGCCGCGAAGCGCGGATCGGCATTGCGATAGCTCACCTCGATGACATTGCTCTCGCGGGCCGGCTTGACGTTCAGGCTCTTGAGCAGCAGCTCGGCCACCCAGATCTCGAAGTTGCCACGGCCGCCGGTCGCCTCGTTCCACTGCTCGCGCAGAGCGGCGTTCTCGGAGATGCGCAGCAGCTGCACGACCCGGGAGGCGACGCGCACGCTGCCGAGAATGTCCACCTGCGTGGCCATGTACGAGGGCATGGCCATGCCGTTCATCACCATGCCCGCCACCGGGTCGGGAGAGCGCACGTCGATCATGACGGTCGCCGTGGCGGTGTAGGTCTTCGGCAACAGCAGCGACACGGCCGCCGTGACACCGATCGTCAGGAACAGCACGACGGCTGCCGCTATCCAGCGGGCCCTGAGTATCGAGAGGAACTGCGAAAACGTCATGTCTTGTGTGGGGATCGCCCGAGAACCGAGAAGTTTCGAGCGCATCTTAGCGGCAAGCCCCGAAGGCCAAATGATGCTTCCGGCAAACGCATCGGCCTCGCGAAATTGCGCCGTTAAGTCTGCACGTTTCGTCACAAACCGGGTACGCAAGCGGACACGGCAGAATCCGCTCATCGACCGAGCCTGCCATTCATGTCATCGCCCCTGCCCCCATCCGCCTCCGTAGCCGCCATTTCCTGCACCGTCGCCGTCATCGGCGTCGGCTATGTCGGCCTACCGCTCGTCGTCGAGTTCGGCCGCCGCCTGCCGACGATCGGCTTCGACATCGCCCACGACAAGATCGCCCGCTGCCAGGCCGGGCAGGATCCCTCGCGCGAGATTCCCGACGCGGACATGGCCGCGGCGGTGCACGCGCGCTACAGCAGCGACCCGGCGGTGCTGCGCGAGGCCGACTTCATCATCGTCGCGGTGCCCACGCCGGTCGATCAGGCGCGCATTCCCGACTTCGGCCCGCTGATCGGCGCCAGCCGCACCATCGGCCCCAATCTCAAGAAGGGCGCCACCGTCATCTTCGAGTCCACCGTCTACCCTGGCGCCACCGAGGAGGTATGCATCCCCGAGCTGGAACGCGCCTCGGGCAAGACCTGGAAGCGCGACTTCTTCGTCGGCTACAGCCCCGAGCGCATCAACCCCGGCGACCGCGAGCACCGCCTGACCAACGTCATCAAGGTGGTGGCCGGCGACAGCGAGGCCACGCTCGAGAAGGTCGCCGCGCTCTACGAGCTGATCGTCGAGCCGGGCGTGCACCGCTGCTCCAGCATCAAGGTCGCCGAGGCCTGCAAGGTGATCGAGAACACCCAGCGCGACCTCAACATCGCGCTGATGAACGAGCTGGCCATCATCTTCGACAAGATCGGCATCGACACCACCGAGGTGCTCGAGGCCGCCGGCACCAAGTGGAACTTCCTGCCCTTCCGACCCGGCCTGGTGGGCGGGCACTGCATCGGCGTCGACCCCTACTACCTGACGCACAAGGCCGAGATGCTGGGCTACCACCCGCAGGTGATCCTGGCCGGGCGGCGCATCAACGACGGCATGGGCAAGTTCATCGCCGAGCAGACCGTCAAGCAGATGATCGCCGCCGGCAGCTACATCAAGGGCGCGCGGGTCAACATCCTGGGGCTGACCTTCAAGGAGAACTGCCCCGACCTGCGCAACAGCAAGGTGGTGGACATCATCGCCGAGCTGCGCAGCTATGGCGTGGAGGTGTTCGTGCACGACCCGATGGCCGACCCGGACGAGGCCATGCACGAATACGGCGTGCGCCTGCTCGACTGGGCCGATCTGCCCCGGGCAGACGCCATCGTCGCGGCGGTGGCGCACCGGGGTTTCCGCGCGCTCGGCCTCGAGGATTTCACCCGCAAGCTGATCAAGGGCGGCTGTGTCATCGATGTCAAATCGGGTCTGGATGAAAAGGCGTTACGGGATGCCGGATTGCACGTCTGGCGCCTTTGAGCGCTCCGGAGGCCCCCCGAGTACCGGGGGGACGTGGGCAATATTGACTGGGACTCTTGCAGATGCCTGCCTACCATGCGGCATCTTTTCGACTCCCGACCATGCTCCACCGGCCCGAATTTTCACTGCCGTCGACCTTCTCGGAACCGATGCCCGCTTCTGAAGGCCGCACCGTGGAGCGTGTGGTCGGCGTGCCCATCGACGTGCTCGACTGGGACGATGCCTGCCGCACCATCAGCCGCTGGGCCGTACTGCGAGAAAGCCGGTATGTCTGCATCTGCAACGTGCATTCGGTGGTCACCGCGCGCAACGATCCCGAGTTCATGAAGGTGATCGAGGACGCCGACATGGCCACCGCCGACGGCGCGCCGGTCGCCTGGATGCTGCGCCGCCTCGGTCATGCCGACCAGCGCCGCATCAACGGCCCGGACCTGATGCTGCGCTACTTCGCCCAGGCCGAGCAGCGCGGCGAGGCCGTCTTTCTCTACGGCAGCACGCCCGCGACGCTCGAGCGGCTGCAGCAGCGCCTGCATGAGCGCTTTCCGGCGCTGCGCATCGCCGGTGTCTGCTCGCCGCCTTTCCGGCCGCTGACGCCCGAGGAAGACGAGCAGATCATCCAGCGCATCAACGCCTCGGGCGCGCGCACCGTCTGGGTCAGCCTGGGCTGCCCGAAGCAGGAACGCTGGATGGCCGCGCACCGCCATCGCATCCAGGCGGTCACCATCGGCGTCGGCGCAGCCTTCGACTATCACGCCGGCGTGATCCGCCGCGCACCGCAGTGGATGCAGGACATCGGCCTCGAATGGCTGCATCGCCTCTGGTCCGAGCCGCGCCGCCTGGGGCCGCGCTACCTGACGACCAACACCGAATTCCTCTACCGCGCCGCCCGGCAGCTGCTCGCGCGCCGCTGAAAGGCCGCCCCGAGCCATGCCCGACCCCACGCCCTCTCCCACCCGGAGTGCACGCCGCACCGCGCCAGTGCTCGGCATTCCGGTCGACCTGATCGACTGGGACACCGCGATCGACCGCATCTGCAGCTGGGCCGTGGCGCACGAGCCGCGCTATGTGTCGATCTGCGATGCGCACTCGATCGTGCGTGCCAGCCGCGACGCCGCGCACGGCCGCCACATCCGCGCCGCCGACATGGTCACGCCCGACGGCTGGCCGGTCGCCTGGATGCTGCGCCGCACCGCCGACCCCGGCCAGCAGCGCATCAACGGCCCCGACCTGATGGGCCGGCTGCTCGATGCGGCCGAGGACCGCGGCCTGGGCATCTATCTGTATGGCACCACCGACGCCACGCTCGACCGCCTGTGTGCCGCGCTGGCGCGCTCGCATCCGCGGCTGCGCATCGTCGGACGGCACTCGCCGCCCTTCCGGCCGCTGACGCCCCAGGAGGATGCCGCCGACATCGCGCACATCAACGCCTCCGGCGCGCATCTGGTGATGACCGGCCTGGGCTGCCCGAAGGAAGACCGCTGGATGTTCGAGCACCGTCCGGCGGTGCGCGCGGTCACGCTGGGCATCGGCGCGGGCATCGACTTTCATGCCGGCACCGTCAGCCGCGCGCCGCAGTGGATGCGCGATCACGGCCTGGAATGGTTCTACCGCCTGGCCCAGGAACCTCGCCGGCTCTGGCGCCGCTATCTGGTGCACAACACCCTGTTCGTGTGGGGCGCGCTCGGTCAGTTCGCACGCCACAGGCGCAGCAGCTGAGCCGGTAACGCGCCGTCCGTCGCGTGGCTGTCATACGCTGGCATCTGCCCTGAAAAGAGCCCACCTCACGCCATTTCCTTGTCTTTCCTGGGGGATTCGACAACATGCAGATCCAACGTGTCCAGCAAGTCCAGCCCTGGATCGGTCGCCCGGAGACCGAGGCGATCGAAGCCTGCCTGGAACGCAACTGGCTGACGGAAGGCCCGGCCGCCGCCGCCTTCCGCCAGAACCTCGGTCAGCTCACCGGTTCGCCGCACATCTCCTTCGCGCCCAACGGCACGCTCGGCCTGTTCCTGGCGCTGCTGGCGCTCGACCTGCCGCGCGGCAGCGAGATCATCATTCCCGGCTTCACCTTCATGGCCTCGGCCAGCGCGGCGGTCTTCGCCGGCCTGAAGCCGGTGCTGATCGATGTCGACCCGAACACCTTCGCCGCCCGGCCCGAGGCCTTCGAGCGCGCGATCACCTCGCGCACCTCGGCGCTGATGCCGGTGCACATCTACGGCCAGGCGGCCAACGCGGCCGAGATCGCCCAGCTCGGCCGGCGCCGCGGCCTGGCGGTCATCGAGGACGCCGCCCAGGCCTGCGGCGTGCGCTACCGCGGCCAGCATGCCGGCACCTTCGGCGATGTCGGCGTGATCTCATTCTTCGCCGACAAGTCGATCACGATGGGCGAAGGCGCGGTCGTCATGGCACGCGACCCGGCGCTGGCGCGGCGCATCAGCCTGATCCGCAACCAGGGCCGCGAGTCCAGCGGCACCTTCGTGCACGAGATGCTGGGGATGAACTTCCGCGTCACCGACCTGCAGTGCGCGCTGGGCAACGCCCAGCTGGCGCGGCTGCCGCAGGTGCGCGCCGACCGGCTGCGGCGCTACAACCTCTACGCCGAGGCCCTGGCCGGCCTGCCGCAGATGCGCCTGATGCGGCTGGACCCCAACTCCGACTTCATTCCCTTCCGCTTCCCGCTGCTGTGCCCGCGCATGCCCGAGCTGCGCGAGGCGCTGGAGAACGCCAGCATCCAGACCCGCTCGATGTTCTACCCGCTGCACCGCCAGCCCTGCCTGCAGGGCCTGATCGATGCGGTCGATCTGCCGATCTGCGACACCCTGTTCGGCGAAGGTCTGTGCCTGCCGATCCACCAGGGCGTGAGCGACGAGGATGTGCGGCGCACCTGCAGCATCATCCGGCACACGCTGATGCAGGAAAGCGTGGCCTGCTGACATGGGGCGGCATGTCGATCACGGCAACCGGTAGGCCGGGGCCAACAGATCGACGAAGGCCCCCAGCTGCTCGGCAATGCCGCCGGCGCCGGCCTCGGGAACAATCTGAAAACCTTTCTCGGCACGGTCAAGCGCAGGATGAACGGCCGGCTCTGAGTGGCGCCTGGCGCAGCTCGACCGACACCCTTTATCCATGAGCACACCTTACGGCGGGAACGTCTCCCATCTGCCTTTCATCGACGGCCTGCGAGCCCTTGCCGTCCTGGCCGTCGTCCTCTATCACGTCGATCCGTCGTGGCTGCCCGGCGGCTTCATGGGCGTCGACATCTTCTTCGTCATCTCGGGCTTCGTGGTGACCCTGTCGATGCGGCATCTGCCCCATGCCGGACTGGGCGCCTTCCTGGCAGAGTTCTACGCACGGCGCGCGCGCCGCATCCTGCCGGCGCTGATCGCCTGCATCGTGACCACCGGCGTGTTCTCGGCGCTCTTCATTCCGAAAGCCTGGCTGAGCGAAGCCAACAGCCTGACCGCAGCAGGCGCCCTCTTCGGGGTCGGCAACATGGTGCTGGCCCACTTCAGCGGCGACTATTTTTCTCCGCAGTCGGAGTTCAATCCTTACACCCACACCTGGTCACTCGGCATCGAGGAGCAGTTCTATCTGCTGGTGCCGCTGCTGCTCTGGCCCTGGGCACGTTCGGGGCGAACGGGGCGGGTGACGGCCATCGTCGGTGCGACCTGCCTGCTTTCACTGGTTCTGGCCGCGCTGAACCAGGCCGACCGGCCCTCGAGCACGTTCTACATGCTGCCCTTCAGATTCTGGGAACTGGGCGCTGGCGTGCTGCTGGCCCTGCATCTGGACCCGGCGGCCACTCGACCGGTCCGCTCCCGGCAACAAGCGGCGCTGTGCTTCGCAGCGGCTGCGGCCCTGGCAGCGGCTCTGGTGCTGGGCGACAGCGGCCGCTTTCCCTGGCCCTGGGCCCTGGTCCCGGTCGCAGCCACCACCCTGCTGATCGCGACACTGATGCGGCAGCCGCCCACCAGCACCCTGCGGCGTCTGCTCTCGCATCAGCTGCTCGTCTTCGTCGGTCGGATGTCCTACTCGGTCTATCTGTGGCACTGGCCGGTCATCGTGCTGATGCGGTGGACGATCGGACTGGATGCACCCTCACAGCAGGCGCTGGCCCTGGGACTGTCGCTGCTGCTGGGATATGGGTCCTTCCGCTTCATCGAGACGCCGCTGCGCCGCAGCCGAGCGGGTTCGACACGCCGAGCGACTCTGCTGACAGGCATCGGCGCATCGTCTCTGGCCACCGTCGCGCTGCTGGCGATGACGCTGCAGCATGACCGGATCAGCCTGAGCGTCACCGCCCGCACCCAGGACTGGTCCCCCAGCACCCCGGTGCCAGTCGACATGCCGCGCTGCCAAGTCAGCATGTCGACCCACAGCCTTGGCGAAATCGATCTGCGCAGCCTCACGCCCGAGCACTGCCGCTCTGCACCGACCGCGCCCATGAACCGCCGGCTCTGGGTCATCGGTGACTCGCATGCCGCCGCCTATCAGGGCCTGCTGCACGCCCTGGTGGCCCAGCAGGGTCTGCAGGTGGAAATCCTGCAGAAACCGGGCTGCCCGTTTCTGAACCTGCGCCGTCCGCTCGAGGAGGAAAGCGATCGCTGCAGCCGCTTCATCCGCGCCGCTGCGGCTCGGGTCGCCGAACAGGCACACCCTGGCGATCAGGTGTTCCTGCCATCGCTGCGGCTGGCCCGTCTGGGCGATCAGTGGGGCCCCAAGGCACAACCCGCCATCGCGCCGCCCGGGCCTGAGCGTGAACAGCGCATCATCGACGAGGCGGTCGAAGTGCTGAGCCTGATGAGCCGCAGCGGCGCCCTGCCGCTGCTCGAGATGCCCAAGCCGATCTTTCCGGCCCCGGCTTTCCGCTGCTCGGACTGGTTCAACCAGGGCAATCCAGCCTGCCGAGGCGGGCTGAGCATCGAGCGCGCCGAGATCGAGGCCATGCGTGCCCCTGTGCTGGCCCGGATGCAGGCCATCCAGCAGCGCCTGCCGGAACTGCGGCTCTGGGATCCGCTGCCGGTGCTCTGCCCTGACAGCGTCTGCCACGCGCTGCAGGATGGCCGGCCGCTGTTCTTCGACGGCGACCATGTGAGCGGCCACGGCAATTCGCTGCTGATGCAGTCGCTGGCGGCTGAGTTCATCTTGGGATCGTCACAGAGATCCGTTCTGCCCGGGTCGTCGATCTCGCCCAAGTCCTGAGCTCGCGAGCAGGCCCACTCTTTTGCCAATATCTGAGCAATTCAATTTCAATATTTTTGCCAAAATGGATAACAAATTATCAAATCTATCGCAGGGAAAAGACAATAATCTGAACCTGATTAGGATGATTGCCGCATCTTCTGTTTTGATTACGCACAGTTTTTCCTTGGTCACAGGCACAGGTGAAAGCGAGCCCTTGCGGCAAAGTCTTGGTCTCACCATGGGCACAATTTCTGTCCATATATTTTTCGTGATCAGCGGTTTACTGGTAACGGCCAGCCTGACCAACAAAAAAGATTTAATTGATTTTTTCTGGGCTCGTTTCTTGAGAATATTTCCAGCACTCATTTTTGTGGTTTTATTTATTGTTTTCATTTTGGGCCCGATATTCACAAAAATAAATCTTATTAATTATATAAAATCAGAGGAAATATATATTTATATTGCAAAGTGCTCGACATTAATTTTTGGCGTAAAAGATCATCTTCCAGGTGTTTTTGAAGATCTTCCATACAAAAAATCAGTCAATGGCTCCCTATGGACCATGCCCTATGAAGTCAGGATGTACTTGATACTCGCCTTGACTTGGCTTGCATTGAGTTCTTTCGAAAAAAAATACTTTCATGCAATCATCGTTCTCTTTGTGCTTGCATCTGGAGCAAAAATTGCTTTTGATCATATTTCAATGCATCGCCCAGAAAAATATATAGAGCTGTTTTTCATGTTTTTCATGGGTGCAGCATTTTATGTATTAAAAAATCGAATCCAGATCCATGGCGCTATTTTCTTTGCACTCATGACACTTATTGCTATAAACTTAGGCAATGCGCGCAATTTTTATATTATCTATGTTTTTTCGATTGGATACTTAGTTTTATATTTGTCATATATTCCATCTGGATTCATCAGAAAATACAACAAACTTGGTGATTATTCTTACGGAATATACATCTACGCATTCCCAATACAACAGTCCATTATTGCGATAAATACAGGAATATCAGTCGCCGATCTAATAAAATATTCAATGGTCACAACTCTCGTGCTATCCATGATTTCCTGGCATCTGCTGGAAAAAAGGTTCCTCGGCATGAAGCCATTTTTTGTGGCCTACACGCACAGCATCCTGCGGCGCAGATCAGCCTCAGGCCACTGATGCCAGCGCGCCCTGCAACACGCCCGCTGTATTCAGAGCCAGCAAACACATCATCTGGCCGCCACAGTGCATTAGTGCCGCTTCCACCCCCACTCGCAATGCCACCCCCTCATTCCGGGGATCATTCACGGCAAATCTCTCGGGGCACATTTCTTGTCCCTTCGTCCCTGCCCGCCCTGCCGGCTCCACCTGCTTCCATGCCCTGCCGCAGCCTGTCCATCCTGGTCACCGGGGCCGCCGGCTACATCGGCTCGGCGCTGGTGCGCGAGCTGCTTGCGCAGGGGCACCGGGTCACGGCGGTCGACAGCATGCTGTTCGGGGACCGGGCGCTGGCCGAGCTGACGCATCACCCCCGGCTGCAGATCCTGCGCATGGACATCCGCGGCCTGCGGCGCGAGCACCTGACCGGCATGCAGATGCTGATCGACCTGGCCGGCCTGTCGAGCGATCTGGTCTCCGAGCTGGATCCGGGCTGGAACGGGCTGGCCCACCATCACGCCCAGGTGCGGCTGGCGCGGCTGGCGCGCAGCTGCGGCGTGTCGCGCCATCTGCTGGCCAGCAGCTGCGATGTCTACGGCCAGCGCCCGGGCCTGACCCTGAACGAGCTGACCCCGCCGCATCCGCTGACCCGCCACGCCCATGGCGTGCTGCACACCGAAGCCGCGGTGCTGTCGCTGGCCGGAGACGGCTTCGCGCCGGTGGTGCTGCGGCTCGGGCAGGTGTTCGGCCGCTCGGCGCGCATGCGCTTCGATCTGACGATCAACGCGATGACGCTCAGCGCGCTGCGCCTGCGCTGCGTCACGCTCGACCAGGGCGGCCAGCGCCGCCGTGCGCATCTGCATGTGCGCGACGTGGTCAGCGCGCTGACCGCGGTGCTGGACGCGCCGGTGAACAACATCTCGCGGCAGATCTTCGACATCAGCCACCTGACGCTGTGCACCGCCGAGATCGCCGAAGCGCTGCGCCAGACGCTGGGCAGCCATCTGCGCATCGTCGCCGAAGGCGCCGCGCCGGACCCGCACGACTTGGCCCCGGAGGGCCGCAAGGCCCACGACCTGCTCGGCTTTCGCCCGCAGGTCAGCCTGCGCGAAGGCCTGGAGGAAGTGCTGGCCGGACTGGACCACGGCGCCATCACCGACAGCCCGGAAACCCACGCCGCGCGCTGGGTGCATGAGATCCTGGCCCTGGGCCGCGAGATCCGCGGCATTGCCGCCACCTCGTCCGGACGGCGATCCGCCGCGTTCGGACCTTCAGGTACCGAACAAGCTCTCCGATTGCAATGACTGTTGCACCCAGACCCGGGTCGTGACAGCACATCGCACGGATTGATCAGAATTTCCGTGTCTTATCTCTCCGGGACGGGCTCGATTTGCGGGACAAGGCATGAATGATGCTCCATCTCATCAGACACTCACGAAGAACTCAGGGGAAACACGCATGAGCGCAGAAGTTCCAGTCCAGCATCCGCCCAGCGCGTTCAAGATCAACCGCACCGGTGGCGCGCCGATGGACGCCCTGCCCTTCTCTCCGCCGCCGCCGTCCGTGCCGGTCTTTCTGGCGGCGGTGCTCGAGCCCATCCTGGCGGTGGTCGCCTTCCTGGCGGTGCACTTCGCGCATGGGCATGTGCTGGACCGCGCCTCGATGCTGCTGAGCATCCTGGTGATGCTGCTGGTCTTCCCCGGCACCAACCGCTTCTACGAGAACCGCCTGAACGCCCTGGTCGACCTGTGCGCCGCCTGGGCTACCGTGATGGCCATCCTGGTGCTGTGCGGTTTCGCGACCAAGAGCTTCAAGTTCTTCGACAGCTCGGTGCTGGTGTGGTGGGCGGTGCTGACGCCGGTGGTGCAGTTTGCAGCCGTGCTGGCCGGTGGTGCACTGATGCGCCGCCACGCGCTCCGGCCTGAGGCGCGCCGCGCCGCGCTGGTGATCGGCGCCGGCCCGCTGGGCGCCAAGGTCGGGCACATGCTGCTGAACCGCAAGTCCTTCGGCCATGACTTCATCGGCCATCTGGAAGACCGCGATGCCAGCCGCTGCGCCCCCAGCGCGCGCGAGCACATCGTCGGCCGCATCGACGAGGCGGTCGAGTGCATTCGCCGCCACAACATCAAGGATGTCTACATCACGCTGCCGCTCAGCTCGCAGCCGCGCATCGAGCGCATGATCGCCGCGCTGCACGACAGCGCCGTCTCCATCTACTTCGTGCCCGATGTCTTCGGCGTCAACGTCATCCAGGGGCGCATGCGCAACATGGACGGCCTGCCGGTTGTCAGCCTGCTGGAGAGCCCGTTCGTCGGCATCAACGGCCTGATCAAGCGCCTATCGGACATCGTGCTGGGCAGCATCATCCTGGTGCTGATCGCGCCGCTGCTGATCGGCGTGGCCATCGGCGTGCGCATCAGCTCGCCTGGCCCGATCATCTTCAAGCAGAAGCGCGGCGGCCTGGACGGCGAGGACATCACCGTCTACAAGTTCCGCTCGATGCGCGTGATGGAAAACGGCGCCAAGGTCACCCAGGCCACCCGGGGCGATCCGCGCATCACGCGCTTCGGCGCCTTCATCCGCAAGACCTCGCTGGACGAGCTGCCGCAGTTCATCAACGTGCTGCAGGGCCGCATGAGCATCGTCGGCCCGCGCCCGCACGCGGTGGCGCACAACGAGGAATACCGCGAGCTGGTCAAGGCCTACATGCTGCGCCACAAGGTCAAGCCCGGCATCACCGGCTGGGCCCAGGTCAACGGCCTGCGCGGCGAGACCGACACCATCGAGAAGATGGCCGAGCGCGTGCGCTACGACATCGACTACCTGCGCAACTGGTCGCTGACGATGGACCTGCGCATCATCGCGCGCACCATCAAGCTGACGGTGGCGGACAGCAACGCGTATTGAACTTGACTTTTCATTTTTTTCATATAAAAAGTGAGCCCACTTTATGAATTTTCGCCATGCGTTTGCTCCACATCATTTCATCTGTTGATCCTCGCGGTGGTGGTCCCATCGAAGGTATCAAGCAGCGCGGAATTTTTCTTCAGAACCAAGGCCACACGGTTGAAGTACTGAGTCTGGACAACCCAGATATCTCATATGTATCAGAATTCCCTCTTCAGGTGCATGCCGTAGGCCCGGGATGGAGTAGCTACGGTTATTGCAAAGCAACGCAACCCTGGCTGGAGCAACATGCGAGGGACTATGACCACATCATCATCCACGGCCTATGGCAACACCACGGTCATGCGGCATCAAGGGCACTTCACAGAATGCAGGTGCCTTACCATGTCTTTACTCATGGCATGCTGGACCCATGGTTCAAGCATACCTATCCGCTAAAACACATCAAGAAGTCGGTCTATTGGCTGCTGTCTGAGTATTGGGTGCTCAAACATGCGAAGACTGTGTTGTTCACAAGCGAAGAGGAACGCCTTCGCGCGCGTGAATCATTTTGGATGTACAGCGCCAACGAAGTCGTGGTTCCTTATGGAACAGCGCCCCCCCCGGCAGAGGCAGAACCCTACCGGACCAAATTTTTCCTTGCGCACCCAGAACTTGTCGGAAAACACATTTTACTGTACTTGAGTCGGATACACCCGAAAAAAGGGTGTGACCTGCTGATCGAAGCCTTTGCCAGAGTAGCGCAGAAGTACGATTCGGTTCACCTGCTGATGGCAGGCACGGGTGATCCTGCCATGATTGATTCACTGAAGGATCTGGCGGAGAAGCTCAAAGTTTCTGACCGTATAACGTGGTTAGGAATGGTGGAAAATGACGCCAAATGGGAAGCACTCACTTCGGCCAATGCATTTATTCTACCATCACATCAGGAGAATTTTGGTATAGCGGTTGCTGAGGCCTTGGGCTGCGGCTTGCCAGTTTTGATATCGGACAAAATCAACATCTGGCGTGAGATACAGGCAGACAGCGCCGGGTATGTCGCACCAGACACGCTGGAAGGAACTCACTTCAATCTTTCGAGGTGGCTTGCCATGGACCCGAAAGCGCAGGAAAAAATGTCCCTTGTCGCCAAGGAAACCTTTATTGCAAGATATTCCATTTCAAGCATGGCGCACGGACTTCTTTCAGCCCTACAACAAGCCTGACCCTCATTTAGCCCCCCCACAACTCAAGGGGTCTGCAAAACGGCGAAGGATGCCGACGGCTACACGCTACGCTTATCTGGTAACATCTCCGAAATAAAAGATACCATCTGAAGGCGCCAGAGCCACTAAAGCTCAGACACGCACCAAGATTAAATTCAGGAGGAATTGCCATGAAAAGAATATTGCATGTCGTGTCGTCCGTCGACCCAGCCCTGGGCGGCGTGGCCGAAAGCATTCGAAGCCGCGGCGTGAAGCTGGTAGAAATGGGCCACACGGTGGAAGTCGTGTCGCTGGATGACCCAGCTGCACCTTTTGTGGCAAATTATCCTCTGAAACTGCATCCGCTAGGCCACGGCTGCACCGCTTGGCAATATCATACCGGTCTGGTGCCTTGGTTGCGCGCACATGCCGAGCGCTTTGACGCTGTGGTGGTGGACGGCCTGTGGCAGTTTCATGGCTTGGCTGCGCGCACCGTGCTAGCGGGCAGCAGCGTGCCTTACTACGTATTCACCCACGGCATGCTGGACCCTTGGTTCAATCGCACTTACCCGCTCAAGTGCCTGAAGAAGTGGCTGTTTTGGCCCTGGGCAGACTACCGCGTGCTGCGCGATGCACGAGCGGTGCTGTTCACATGCGAAGAAGAAAAACTATTGGCGCGGCAGTCATTCTGGCTCTACCGCGCTAACGAGCGCCTGGCGCCGCTGGGCACCACCGAGCCGCCCGCCCATGGCGCCGCCTTGGCAGAAGGGTTTCGGCAAACACACCCCCAGTTGCGCGGTCAGCCGTTTTTCCTGTTTCTCGGCCGCTTGCACCCCAAGAAAGGCTGCGACCTGCTGCTGGGCGCCTTTGCCCAGGTAGCCCATGCACACCCAGCGCAACAACTAGTGATGGCGGGCCCCAGCGAAGCGAGCTACTTAGCCGCCTTGCAAGCACAGGCAAAAGCCCTGGGCATCGAATATCGCGTGCATTGGACCGGAATGCTGAAAGGCGACGCAAAATGGGGCGCCCTCTACGCCTGCGACGCCTTTGTGCTGCCCTCTCACCAAGAGAACTTCGGCATTGCGGTGGTGGAGGCACTGGCCTGCGCCAAGCCAGTTCTCATCTCGGACAAGGTGAACATTTGGCGCGAGATAGCTCAAGACGGCTGCGGACTGATCGAGCCCGACACCTTAGCTGGCACAACACACTTGCTGCGCGACTGGCTGAATTTGCCGAATGCAGGTCGCGCAGCCATGGCAGCACAGGCTCGACAGACTTTTGATCAACGTTATACCGTTCAAGCCTCTGCCAATGCGCTGCTCGGCGCTTTAGCAGCTTGACCCTTTTGAAGCACGCCTCTGAGTCTTGAACCCATGCCTTTAGACCTCACCGTTATCATCCTCACCAAGAACGAAGCCATCCACATTGGCAGAGCCTTAGAGAACCTGAAAGGATTGGCCAAAAACGTGGTGGTGGTGGACTCGTTTTCCACCGACGACACCGTGGCCATCGCCAAGGCACAGGGTGCCGTGGTGCTGCAGAACAAGTTCATCAACTACGCCAAGCAGTTTCAATGGGCGCTGGACAACGCGGAGATTCGCGGCACGTGGGTGATGCGGCTGGATGCCGATGAGTTGATTGAAGCCGACTTGCGCGTAGAACTGGAGCAGCAACTGCCCAAGTTGCCTGAAGAGGTGGTGGGCATCAACCTGAAGCGCAAACACATCTTCATGGACCGCTGGGTCCGCCACGGCGGACGCTACCCCTTGGTGTTGCTGCGCATCTGGCGCCACGGCCACGGCCGCATCGAAGACCGCTGGATGGATGAACACATGGTCGTGTGGGGCGGCCGCACCATCACCATGAAGGGCGGCTTTGCTGATCACAACCTCAACGACATAACCTTCTTCACCACCAAGCACAACGCCTATGCCACTCGTGAGGCCATTGACGTGCTGATTCAACGCCACAACCTGGCGCCGCGTGACGAAGCTCTCAATACTAAAAGCGCGTCCGCCCAAGCCGCCCTCAAGCGGCTGCTGAAAGAGTCTGTTTACAACAAAATGCCATTCACGCTGAGCGCACTGATGTACTTTCTCTGGCGCTACATTTTCCAGCTAGGTTTCCTGGATGGTCGATCAGGCTTGGTGTACCACTTTTTGCAAGGTTATTGGTACCGATTCTTAGTGGGAGCAAAGCTAATGGAACTTGAAAAAGCCATCAGCAATCATCCGAATTTAGATGAAATTCAAGCGACGCTCCTACGACTCACAGGGCATGACATTAAGAAAACCCAAAAATAAACTAACTGACACCATGCTTTCAATATGTATCCCAGCATACACTTATGTAGATTACACCGCAGAAGCGGCTCGATCTATCCTGATGCAAGATGTCGACGTGGAGTTGGTCGTTGTCGAAGATTTTGATCTATTGCCACCTAATCACAGCGAGCGTTCGCGCATAGGAGAAGTGCGCGAACTACTAAACTCAGACCCCCGGGTTCAATGGATCAGCGCCAACACGCGGCGTTCCATTCAAAAAAACTGGAACTTCACGGTCTCGCAAGCCACCAGAAAAAACGTGAAGGTTATGGGGGCAGACGATCGCTTACGCCCTGCAGGCATCAAAGCACTGCTGACCTTCCTGAAATCCGAACCAGACATACAGTTCCTGGGTCATTTGGGCACGATTATCGATGATCAAGGACAAGTGGTACGACGCATGAGTCCTTACGTAGCCAACAGGGAAACAGTATATATCAACCCAGATGAATCGGTGCGACTCAAACTCCAGCAAATCGCCCGTTTCAGAGAACCCGCATGCAACGTATTTACAAAAAATGTCTGGGATCAGGTGGGGGGCTACAGCGAACAATTCAGATTTTGCTTTGATGTTCACTTCAACACTCGGGTGATGGCCAGTGTCCGCTCAGCACTCATCAGCGAAGAATGGTGTGAGCTACGCCGTCATCAAGGATCAGACGGAGCAAAACTCCCAGCAGATCTTGCCCTGGATGAACTGGAGCAACTAGTCAAATTTTCTCTAGGCCTGATAAAAGGGGGAGCGACTGCGCAAGATCGCCATCATGGCGAGGCCATGATGGCCTATCGAGTTATCGAACTGGCCTTAGCCCGATGCGATGGATCAGTTTCACAGGCTTTGCACTTCATCTGTAAACACCGAGCACGCATTTCACTGTCACCCACAGTTTTGAGCAAAGTCGTGCAAACGCTGTACCGCAGACTCCGCAAAGGTGACGTACAAAAGACTGTTGCCACCCCAAAAGCCCTACATCGTTTGAAGTGAGCAAGAAATGTCAGTTGTCAATTTATCAAAAAGCAAAACCAACTGGCCGATTGCCATTCTCATTAAACGTGGCTTGTGGACTTTTTTGCTGGAGCCTGCGGTGCGATGGTGGCCAAAAGCATTCAGTCCGTTGAGGGTATCGGCGTTGCGCCTCATGGGAGCAAACATCGGCCCACGATGCCTAATCCTACCAGGAACAAAAGTACTAATGCCTTGGAACCTTATCATAGAAGACCACGTCGCCATTGGCCGCCATGTAAATCTCTACAACTTCGCACCGATCACCATTCGCCGCCAAACCGTGGTATCACAAGACGTCTACCTATGCACAGGGTCACATGATTATCAGCATCCTGATATGCCATTGATTTACAAGCCGATTGACATCGGAAGCGAGTGCTGGATCGCGGCAGGATCCTTTGTTTGCCCTGGTGTAAAAATCGCCACAGGCGCTGTAATCGGCGCCAAATCGGTAGTCACCAAAAGCATATTGGAACCATGGACGGTGCACGGAGGAAATCCAGCCGAAAAAATTCGTAATCGACAAATTAAAAACCAACCTGAATAATTCACAACTCTACTGACTCCCCAGGGCGATTGCATTAGAGCGTGTTATGAACTTCCCGCAAGCCATCTGGCGCCGCTGAGGATCTGAATCCGTGACCCGCAAACCCTACCCGAGCGACGTCAGCGAAGAGGAATGGCATTTCGTAGCGCCGTACCTGACGCTGATGGATGTGAATGCACCGCAGCGCCGGCACGACCTCGGAGCATGTCAAGGTAGTTGCCGCGTAAGTCATGCCGCGACTGCGCTTATTTCGG
>NZ_FTMZ01000004.1 GCF_900156335.1 Sphaerotilus natans | reverse complement strand
CGGCATCCTGCTGCGCGGCACCAAGCGCGAAGACGTCGAGCGCGGCCAAGTGCTGTGCAAGCCGGGTTCGATCAAGCCGCACACCCACTTCACCGGTGAGGTCTACGTGCTGTCGAAGGACGAAGGTGGTCGCCACACCCCGTTCTTCAACAACTACCGCCCGCAGTTCTACTTCCGCACCACCGACGTCACCGGCGCCATCCAGCTGCCGGAAGGCAAGGAAATGGTCATGCCGGGTGACAACGTGTCGATCGAAGTCAAGCTGATCGCCCCGATCGCCATGGAAGAAGGCCTGCGCTTCGCCATCCGCGAAGGCGGCCGCACCGTCGGCGCCGGCGTGGTTGCCAAGATCATCGCCTAAGACTGAGTCAGGCTGCAGGGGTATAGCTCAATTGGCAGAGCGTCGGTCTCCAAAACCGAAGGTTGGGGGTTCGATTCCCTCTGCCCCTGCCACCGCCAGAAGCTGAACGGCAGACGGCACACCAAGCCTGACTTCCAGCCCGCGGGACGTATAGACGCCCCGGCGGGCTTTCCTGCTCATGGGTCCCGATCGGTTTCGATCGAGGACAAAGTGAAATTGATGACCACTCCCCAAGTCGAAACCGTGATCACCCAGGCCGACAAGTCTCGGCTGATCGCTGCGGCGCTGCTGCTGCTGCTGGGCGGCCTGGTGGCTTTCTATCTGCTGGCGGCTCAGGGCGCGCTGGCGCAGTGGGCGGCGCTGCTGGTTTTGCTGGGTGGAGCAGTGGCGGTGTTCTTCACGTCCGAGCAGGGCAAGGCACTGACCGCCTACGGGCGCGAGTCGGTGCGCGAATTCCAGAAGGTGGTCTGGCCGACCCGCAAGGAAGCAGGCCAGATGACCGGTTATGTCTTCGCCTTCGTCGTGGTGATGGCGCTTTTCCTGTGGTTCACCGACAAGACCCTGGAATGGGTGCTGTACGACCTGATCCTGGGCTGGAAGCGCTGAATCCGGTACGACGCGGTAACGAGCAAGGTGACTGACAAGATGAGCGACATCACGACTTCTCCCGCGGCCACGCCGATGCGCTGGTATGTGGTCCACGCCTACTCCGGCATGGAAAAGGCAGTGGAGCGCAACCTGCGCGAGCGCATCGAGCGCTCGGGCATGCAAGCCAAGTTCGGCCGCATCCTGGTTCCGACCGAGGAAGTGGTCGAGATGCGCAACGGCAAGAAGGCCGTGACCGAGCGCCGCTTCTTTCCCGGCTATGTGCTGGTCGAGATGGTCATGGACGACGAGTCCTGGCATCTGGTCAAGAACACCAGCAAGGTGACCGGCTTTGTCGGCGGTGCCAAGAACCGTCCTGTGCCCATCTCGGAAGACGAGGTCATGAAGATCGTCAACCAGATGCAGGAAGGCATCGAGAAGCCGCGTCCCAAGGTCGAGTGGGAAGTGGGCGAGGTGGTGCGCGTCAAGGACGGCCCGTTCACCGACTTCAACGGCGTCATCGAAGAAGTCAACTACGACAAGAACAAGCTGCGGGTGTCGGTCACGATCTTCGGTCGTGCGACGCCGGTGGAACTCGACTTCCATCAGGTCGAGAAGGTCTGAGGCCGAAAGGTCCGGACTCATCCGTTGCGGACAGGCGCATCAGCACCTTCCGCTTCATCCAGTGACGAGGAGCCCGTCGCGAGGCGGGCGCTAGAACTCGAGGAGCCATCATGGCAAAGAAGATCGTCGGCTTCATCAAGCTGCAAGTTCCGGCGGGCAAGGCCAATCCTTCGCCCCCGATCGGTCCCGCGCTCGGTCAGCGTGGCCTGAACATCATGGAGTTCTGCAAGGCGTTCAACGCGCAGACCCAGCAAGGCTTCGAGCCCGGCATGAAGCTGCCGGTGGTGATCACCGCCTTCGCCGACAAGTCCTTCACCTTCATCATCAAGAGCCCGCCGGCGACGGCGCTGCTGAAGAAGGCCGCGAAGATCGAGCGTGGCTCGTCGCGCCCGCACGTCGAGAAGGTCGGCAAGCTGACCCGTGCGCAGCTCGAAGAGATCGCGAAGATCAAGGTCAAGGATCTGACGGCCGCCAACCTGGACGCCGCAGTCAAGACCATCGCCGGCTCGGCCCGCTCGATGGGCATCAACGTGGAAGGTCTCTGATCATGGCAAAGCTGACGAAGCGCCAGAAGGCACTGCAAGGCAAGGTCGAGACGACCAAGCTGTACGTCATCGATGACGCGCTGGCCCTCCTGAAGGAGTGCGCCACCGCCAAGTTCGACGAGTCCATCGACGTGTCCGTCCAGCTGGGCGTGGATGCGAAGAAGTCGGACCAGGTCGTGCGTGGCGCGGTCGTGATGCCCAACGGCATCGGCAAGACCAAGCGCGTCGCCGTGTTCACGCAAGGCGCCAAGGCTGAAGAAGCCAAGGCCGCCGGCGCGGACGTGGTCGGCATGGACGACCTGGCCGCCGAGGTCAAGGCCGGCAACATCAACTTCGACGTGGTCATCGCCTCGCCGGACGCGATGCGCGTGGTCGGTCAGCTGGGCCAGATCCTGGGCCCGCGCGGCCTGATGCCGAACCCGAAGGTCGGCACCGTGACCCCGGACGTCGCCACCGCCGTCAAGAACGCCAAGGCGGGTCAGGTCCAGTTCCGCGTCGACAAGGCCGGCATCATCCACGGCACGATCGGCCGTCGCTCGTTCGACAACGAGAAGCTGCGCGGCAACCTGCAAGCGCTGCTGGAAGCCCTGAACAAGGCCAAGCCGGCCTCGAGCAAGGGCATCTACCTGCGCAAGGTCGCGGTGTCGTCGACCATGGGCGTGGGTGTCCGCGTCGACGTCGGCAGCATCAACGCCGCCGCCGCGGCCTGATCGGCCCCAGAGGATTGCAGAGGTCCTCGTGGCCTCCGGTGATGTCGCGAGTCTGGCGGCCTCACTGTCCCGAATTTGGTGGGCTGTCGCGCAGCAATGCGAGGCAGGTCATCCAAGACCGCTGGCGCCAGGTGGCTTAATCGGTGGCCGGGATCCGTCCCGTTCGTCGGCCAGCGCAGATGGCGTACCCGCCGTGAAGTTCCGTCCGTCGCTGCCCTTGTGGCGGTGCCGGGCTCCTGAACGGCCAGGTCGCTGCAATGAGGTGCGATCCGAGGGCTTGCCCGAGGGTCGCGTTTGAAGGAGTAGACCTTGAGTCTCAATCGCAACGAGAAAGCAGCCGTTGTCGAGGAAGTGTCGGCGCAAGCCGGCAAGTCCCAGACGCTCGTGCTGGCCGAGTACCGTGGCCTGACCGTCGCCCAGACGGATGCACTGCGCAAGCAGGCGCGCGAGAAGGGTGTGTATCTTCATGTCCTGAAGAACACGCTGGCTCGCCGTGCTGTCGCAGGCACCCCGTTCGAGGCGGCCGAAGCCCAGTTCGTCGGTCCGCTGATCTACGGCTTCTCCGAAGACGCCGTCGCCGCCGCCAAGGTGGTCGCCGACTTCTCGAAGACCAACGACAAGCTGGTCATCAAGGGTGGCGCCTACGGTGGCAAGGCCCTTGACGCCAATGAAGTCAAGGCCCTGGCCAACGTCCCGAGCAAGGAAGTCCTGCTGGCCCAGCTGCTGGGTCTGCTGCAGACGCCGATCTCCGGTCTGGCTCGCGTCCTCGCGGAAGTGTCGAAGCAAAAGGGTGGCGGCGCCGAAGCGCCGGCAGCCGAAGCTGCGGCCTGATCCCCGACGACCCTGTTTTCTCGCATTCACTGCATTCAAGTATTAGGAGCCCATCATGGCATTCGACAAAGACGCTTTCCTGGCTGCCCTGGACACGATGACCGTCCTGGAACTGAACGACCTGGTCAAGGCCGTTGAAGAGAAGTTCGGCGTGTCCGCCGCTGCTGTCGCCGTCGCCGGCGGCGGTGCTGCTGGTGGCGCTGCTGCCCCGGCCGCTGAAGAGAAGACCGAGTTCAACGTCGTCCTGCTGGAAGCCGGCGCCAACAAGGTGTCCGTCATCAAGGCCGTGCGCGAGCTGACCGGTCTGGGCCTGAAGGAAGCCAAGGACCTGGTCGACGGCGCCCCGAAGAACGTCAAGGAAGGCATCGCCAAGGCCGACGCCGAAGCTGCTGTCAAGAAGCTGGTCGAAGCCGGCGCCAAGGCCGAGCTGAAGTAATCCGGCGTGCGCTTCACGCGCATTCCGAATCGCCGAGAAGGCTGGTCCGGCAAGGGCCAGCCTTTTTGTGCTTGATTTTTCTCGACTCAGGGTCTTTTCGGACAGTCGACACCTGAAAGCGTCTTCCGCGTTACTCTGGAAGGCTTTTTCAAGTGTTCTCTGACCCGACTGCGGAGAACAGGTTTGGTCGGGCCGGTGTGCAATGCACCGGTTGTCCGCCAGCGGCTGGTAGTGGCCAGCCACCAAGCTTCAGGCGCAAGGCCTGGTGCCAGTCGTCCCGATTTTCGGCCGAACGAGCCGACCGCCCTGGCCCGGCGGCGGCCTTCGACACGGAGTGATTGATGGCGCAAGCAACCCCCTACAGCTACACCGAGCGCAAGCGGATCCGCAAGAGCTTCGGCAAGCGCGCGAGCGTGCTGAACGTTCCCTATCTGCTGACGATGCAGAAGGACAGCTACGTCGCTTTCCTGCAGAAGGATGTCCCCCCGCAGAAGCGCAAGCCGGAAGGCCTGCAGGCGGCCTTCCTGTCCGCGTTCCCGATTGTTTCGCACAACGGGTTCGTGGAGATGAAGTTCCTCGAGTTCAACATCGCCAAGCCTCCGTTCGATGTGCGCGAGTGCCAGCAGCGGGGTCTGACCTTCGCCGCGGCGGTGCGTGCTCGTCTGCAGATGATCATCTATGACCGCGAGGCCTCGACCTCGCAGTCCAAGGTGGTCAAGGAGATCAAGGAGCAGGAGGTCTACATGGGCGAAGTGCCCCTGATGACCGACTACGGCTCCTTCATCGTCAACGGCACCGAGCGTGTCATCGTCTCGCAGCTGCACCGCTCGCCGGGCGTGTTCTTCGAGCACGACAAGGGCAAGACCCACAGCTCGGGCAAGCTGCTGTTCTCGGCGCGGATCATTCCGTACCGCGGCTCGTGGCTGGACTTCGAGTTCGACCCGAAGGACATCCTGTACTTCCGCGTCGACCGCCGTCGCAAGATGCCGGTGACCATCCTGCTCAAGGCAATCGGCCTGAACCCTGAGCAGATCCTGGCGAATTTCTTCAAGTTCGACAATTTCCGCCTGATGGATTCCGGCGCGCAGCTGGAATTCGTGGCCGAGCGCCTGAAGGGCGAGGTCGCGCGCTTCGACATCACCGACAAGAACGGCGTGGTGGTGGTCGAGAAGGACAAGCGCATCACCGCCAAGCACATCCGCCAGATCGACGCGTCGCAGACGCAGTTCATCAGCGTGCCGGAAGACTTCCTGGTGGGCCGCATCGTCGCGCGCAACATGGTCGACCCGGACACCGGCGAGATCGTGGCCAAGGCCAATGACGAGATCACCGAGTCGCTGCTGAAGAAGCTGCGCTCGGCCGGCATCCGTGACCTGCAGTGCCTGTTCACCAACGAGCTGAGCCAGGGGCCGTACATCAGCCAGACGCTGGCCAACGACGAGACGGCCGACCAGTTCGCCGCGCGCGTGGCCATCTACCGCATGATGCGCCCCGGCGAGCCGCCGACGGAAGACGCCGTCGAGGCGCTGTTCCACCGCCTGTTCTACTCGGCCGACACCTACGACCTGTCGCGCGTCGGCCGCATGAAGTTCAACGCGCGCGTCGACCGGGGCGTCTCGGAAGGTCCGATGACCCTGACCAACGAGGACATCCTCGACGTGGTCAAGATCTTGGTGAACCTGCGCAACGGCAATGGCGAGGTCGACGACATCGACCACCTGGGCAACCGTCGCGTGCGCTGCGTCGGCGAACTGGCCGAGAACCAGTACCGCTCGGGTCTGGCCCGGATCGAGAAGGCCGTCAAGGAGCGTCTGGGCCAGGCCGAGACCGAAGCCCTGATGCCGCACGACCTGATCAACTCCAAGCCGATCTCCGCGGCGCTGAAGGAGTTCTTCGGGGCGTCGCAGCTGTCGCAGTTCATGGACCAGACCAACCCGCTGTCGGAGATCACGCACAAGCGTCGCGTCTCCGCGCTGGGCCCGGGCGGTCTGACCCGCGAGCGCGCCGGCTTCGAGGTGCGCGACGTTCACGTCACCCACTACGGCCGCGTCTGCCCGATCGAGACCCCGGAAGGTCCGAACATCGGTCTGATCAACTCGCTGGCGCTGTTCGCACGTCTGAACGAGTACGGCTTCCTGGAGACGCCGTACCGCCGGGTGAAGGACGGCATCGCCACCACCCAGATCGACTACCTGTCGGCGATCGAGGAAGGCAAGTACGTCATCGCCCAGGCCAACGCGAGCCTGGATGAGAACAACCGCCTGTCCGACGAGCTGGTCTCGGCGCGCGAGAAGGGCGAATCGATGTTCGTCTCGCCGGAGCGTGTCCAGTACATGGACGTGGCGCCGACGCAGATCGTCTCGGTCGCGGCCTCGCTGGTGCCCTTCCTGGAGCACGATGACGCGAACCGCGCGCTGATGGGCGCCAACATGCAGCGTCAGGCTGTCCCGACCCTGCGCCCCGAGAAGGCGCTGGTGGGCACCGGCGTCGAGCGCGTCGCCGCGGTCGACTCGGGCACCGTCGTGACCGCTCGCCGCGGTGGCGTGGTGGACTATGTCGACACCAACCGCATCGTCATCCGCGTCAACGACGCCGAGACGGTCGCGGGCGAGGTCGGCGTCGACATCTACAACCTGATCAAGTACCACCGTTCCAACCAGAACACCAACATCCACCAGCGTGCGATCGTCAATCGCGGTGACGTGGTGGGCTCGGGCGACGTGATCGCCGACGGCGCATCGACCGACCTGGGCGAGCTCGCCCTGGGCCAGAACATGCTCGTCGCGTTCATGCCCTGGAACGGCTACAACTTCGAGGACTCGATCCTGATCTCGGAGCGCGTGGTCGCCGAGGACCGCTACACCTCGATCCACATCGAGGAGCTGGTGGTCATGGCCCGCGACACCAAGCTGGGCCCTGAGGACATCACCCGCGACATCCCGAACCTGTCCGAGCAGCAACTGTCTCGCCTGGACGAGTCGGGCATCGTCTACATCGGCGCCGAGGTCAGCCCCGGCGACGTGCTGGTGGGCAAGGTCACGCCGAAGGGCGAGACCACGCTGACTCCGGAAGAGAAGCTGCTGCGCGCGATCTTCGGCGAGAAGGCGTCCGACGTGAAGGACACCTCGCTGCGCGTCGACCAGGGCACCTCCGGCACTGTCATCGACGTGCAGGTCTTCACCCGCGAAGGCATCCAGCGTGACAAGCGCGCCCAGCAGATCATCGACGACGAGCTCAAGCGCTTCCGCCTGGACCTGAACGACCAGCTGCGCATCGTCGAGGCCGACGCCTTCGCGCGGATCGAGAAGCTGCTGACCGGCCGCGTCGCCAACGGCGGCCCGCGCAAGATCGTCAAGGGCACGGTCATCGACAAGGCCTACCTGACCGACGTCGAGAAGTACCACTGGTTCGACATCCGTCCGGCCGAGGACGAGGTCGCCAACCAGCTCGAGTCGATCAAGAACTCGCTGGAGCAGACGCGCCACAGCTTCGACCTGATGTTCGAAGAGAAGCGCAAGAAGCTCACGCAGGGCGACGAGCTGCCCGCCGGCGTGCTGAAGATGGTCAAGGTCTACCTGGCCGTCAAGCGCCGCCTGCAGCCCGGCGACAAGATGGCCGGCCGTCACGGCAACAAGGGCGTGGTGTCGAAGATCGTTCCGATCGAGGACATGCCCTACATGGCCGACGGCACCCCCGCCGACATCGTTCTGAACCCGCTGGGCGTGCCCTCGCGGATGAACGTCGGTCAGGTGCTGGAAGTGCATCTGGGCTGGGCCGGCAAGGGCCTGGGCCAGCGCATCGGCGATCTGCTGCAGCAGGAAGCTGCGGTGGCCGAGCTGCGTCAGTTCCTCGACCAGATCTACAACCAGAACGGTGGCCGTCCGGTCGAACTCGAGCAGCTGTCGGACGAGGAAGTCGTCTCGATGGCCCGCAATCTCTCCAACGGCGTGCCGTTCGCGACCCCCGTCTTCGACGGCGCGAAGGAAGAGGAAATCCGCGGCATGCTCAAGCTGGCCTACCCGGATGATCTGGCGGCGAAGAAGGGCCTGACCCCGACCCGCACCCAGGCCTACCTGCATGACGGCCGCACCGGCGAGCGCTTCGAGCGCCCGACCACCGTCGGCTACATGCACGTCCTGAAGCTGCATCACCTGGTCGACGACAAGATGCACGCCCGCTCGACCGGCCCGTACTCGCTCGTCACCCAGCAGCCGCTGGGCGGCAAGGCGCAGTTCGGCGGCCAGCGCTTCGGTGAAATGGAAGTGTGGGCGCTCGAGGCCTATGGCGCAGCCTATGTGCTGCAGGAAATGCTGACCGTGAAGTCCGATGACGTGAACGGCCGCACCAAGGTCTACGAGAACATCGTCAAGGGCGAGCACTCGATCGACGCCGGCATGCCGGAATCGTTCAACGTGCTGGTCAAGGAAATCCGTTCGCTCGGCATCGACATCGAGCTCGAGCGCAACTAAGCAAGGAGAGAAGGTATGAAGGGATTACTCGACCTTTTCAAGCAGTTCACCCCCGACGAACATTTCGACGCGATCCGCATCGGGCTGGCCAGCCCGGAGAAGATCCGCTCGTGGTCGTTCGGCGAGGTGAAGAAGCCCGAGACGATCAACTACCGCACCTTCAAGCCGGAGCGTGACGGCCTGTTCTGCGCCAAGATCTTCGGCCCGATCAAGGACTACGAGTGCCTGTGCGGCAAGTACAAGCGCCTGAAGCACCGCGGCGTGATCTGCGAGAAGTGCGGCGTCGAAGTCACGCAGACCAAGGTCCGCCGTGACCGCATGGGTCACATCGACCTGGCGGCGCCGTGCGCGCACATCTGGTTCCTGAAGTCGCTGCCGTCGCGTCTGGGCCTGGTCCTGGTCCTGGACATGACGCTGCGCGACATCGAGCGCGTGCTGTACTTCGAAGCCTACGTCGTCGTCGATCCGGGCATGACGCCGCTGAAGAAGTTCTCGATCATGAGCGAGGACGACTACGACGCGAAGCGCCGCGAGTACGGCGACGAGTTCGTCGCGCTGATGGGTGCCGAGGGCATCAAGCAGCTGCTCGAGGAGATGGACCTCGACGTCGAGATCGAGCGTCTGCGCGGCGACATGACCGGCTCCGAGCTGAAGGTCAAGAAGAACTCCAAGCGCCTGAAGGTGATGGAGGCCTTCAAGAAGTCGGGCATCAAGCCGCACTGGATGATCATGGAGGTCCTGCCGGTGCTGCCGCCGGACCTGCGTCCGCTGGTTCCCCTGGACGGCGGCCGCTTCGCGACCTCCGACCTGAACGACCTGTACCGCCGCGTCATCAACCGGAACAACCGTCTGGCTCGCCTGCTCGAGCTGAAGGCCCCGGAGATCATCGTGCGCAACGAGAAGCGCATGCTGCAGGAGGCTGTCGACAGCCTGCTGGACAACGGCCGCCGCGGCAAGGCGATGACGGGCGCGAACAAGCGCGCGCTGAAGTCGCTGGCCGACATGATCAAGGGCAAGTCGGGTCGCTTCCGCCAGAACCTGCTGGGCAAGCGCGTGGACTACTCGGGTCGTTCGGTCATCACCGTGGGCCCGACGCTCAAGCTGCACCAGTGCGGTCTGCCCAAGCTGATGGCGCTGGAGCTGTTCAAGCCCTTCATCTTCAGCCGTCTGGAAGCGATGGGCATCGCCTCCACGATCAAGCAGGCGAAGAAGGAAGTCGAGTCCGGCACGCCGGTGGTCTGGGACATCCTTGAGGAAGTCATCAAGGAACACCCGATCATGCTGAACCGGGCGCCGACGCTGCACCGCCTGGGCATCCAGGCCTTCGAGCCGGTGCTGATCGAAGGCAAGGCGATCCAGCTGCATCCGCTCGTCTGCTCGGCCTTCAACGCCGACTTCGACGGTGACCAGATGGCCGTCCACGTGCCGCTGTCGATCGAGGCGCAGATGGAAGCGCGCGCCCTGATGCTGGCGTCGAACAACGTGCTGTTCCCGGCCTCGGGCGAGCCGTCGATCGTGCCGTCGCAGGACGTGGTGCTGGGCCTGTACTACGCCACCCGCGAGCGCATCAACGGCAAGGGTGAAGGCATGGTCTTCTCCGACGTCGGCGAAGTGCTGCGCGCGCTGGACAACGGCGTGGTCGAGCTGACCGCCAAGATCAACGTCCGCCTGACCGAGTACAGCAAGGACAAGACCACCGGCGAATGGGTGCCCGAGACCAAGCTGGTCTCGACCACCGTCGGTCGTGCCCTGCTGTCGGAGATCCTTCCGCGCGGCCTGCCGTTCAGCAACCTGAACAAGGCCCTCAAGAAGAAGGAAATCTCGCGCCTGATCAACACCTCGTTCCGCAAGTGCGGTCTGAAGGACACGGTGGTCTTCGCCGACAAGCTGCTGCAGAGCGGCTTCCGTCTGGCCACCCGCGCCGGCATCTCGATCGCCATCGACGACATGCTGGTGCCGAAGCAGAAGTACGAGCTGATCGAGAAGGCCGAGAACGAGGTCAAGGAGATCGAGCAGCAGTACGTCTCGGGTCTGGTGACCGCCGGTGAGCGCTACAACAAGGTGGTGGACATCTGGGGCAAGACCGGTGACGAGGTCGGCAAGGTCATGATGAGTCAGCTGTCCAAGCAGAAGACCATCGACCGCCACGGCAAGGAAGTGGATCAGGAGTCGTTCAACTCCATCTACATGATGGCCGACTCGGGCGCGCGGGGTTCCGCTGCCCAGATCCGCCAGCTCGCCGGCATGCGCGGCCTGATGGCCAAGCCGGACGGCTCGATCATCGAGACGCCGATCACCGCGAACTTCCGCGAAGGCCTGAACGTTCTGCAGTACTTCATCTCCACCCACGGTGCCCGAAAGGGCCTGGCGGACACGGCGCTGAAGACCGCGAACTCGGGCTACCTGACCCGCCGTCTGGTGGACGTGACCCAGGATCTGGTGGTCATCGAGGACGATTGCGGCACCGAGAACGGCCTGGCGATGCGCGCGCTGGTCGAAGGCGGTGAAGTGATCGAGAGCTTGCGCGACCGCATCCTCGGCCGCGTGACCGCCGTCGACGTGCTGCACCCCGAGACCCAGGAAGTCCTGGTCACGAAGGGCACCATGCTCGACGAGGACGCGATGGACGTGCTCGAAGCCGCTGGCGCCGACGAAGTCAAGGTTCGCACCTCGCTGACCTGCGACACCCGCTTCGGCATCTGCGCCAAGTGCTACGGCCGTGACCTGGGCCGCGGCGGCCTGGTCAACCAGGGCGAGGCCATCGGCGTCATCGCCGCGCAGTCGATCGGCGAGCCGGGCACGCAGCTGACGATGCGGACCTTCCACATCGGTGGTGCAGCGTCGCGTGCGGCGGTCGCCTCCAGCGTCGAGGCCAAGTCCGAGGGCATCATCGGCTTCAACAGCACGATGCGCTACGTGACCAACGCCAAGGGCGAGCTGGTGGTGATTTCCCGTTCGGGCGAGATCGTCATCTCCGACCCGCACGGCCGCGAGCGCGAGCGCCACAAGGTGCCGTACGGCGCGACCCTGAACATCAAGGCCGATCAGACGATCAAGGCCGGCACCATCCTGGGCAACTGGGATCCGCTGACCCGTCCGATCATCACCGAGTTCGCCGGCAAGATGCGCTTCGAGAACGTCGAGGAAGGCGTGACCGTGGCCAAGCAGGTGGACGAGGTGACCGGTCTGTCGACGCTGGTGGTCATCGACCCGAAGCGCCGCGGCTCGGCCAAGGTGGTGCGCCCGCAGGTCAAGCTGCTGGACTTCGCCGGCCAGGAAGTGAAGATCCCCGGCACCGACCACTCGGTGACGATCGGCTTCCCGATCGGCGCGCTGATCCAGGTCCGCGACGGCCAGGACGTGATGCCCGGCGAAGTGCTGGCGCGCATCCCGGTCGAAGGCCAGAAGACCCGCGACATCACCGGCGGTCTGCCGCGGGTGGCCGAGCTGTTCGAGGCGCGTTCGCCCAAGGACAAGGGCATCCTGGCCGAGATCACCGGCACGGTGTCCTTCGGCAAGGAGACCAAGGGCAAGGTGCGCCTGCAGATCACCGATCCGGAAGGTCGCGTCTACGAGGAACTCGTGCCGAAGGAAAAGAACATCCTCGTGCACGAAGGCCAGGTGGTCAACAAGGGCGAGTCGATCGTCGACGGTCCGGCCGATCCGCAGGACATCCTGCGTCTGCTGGGCGTGGAAGAGCTGGCGCGCTACATCGTCGACGAAGTGCAGGACGTCTACCGTCTGCAGGGCGTGAAGATCAACGACAAGCACATCGAGGTGATCGTTCGCCAGATGCTGCGTCGCGTGCAGATCACGAACTCGGGCGACACGCACTACATCGTCGGCGAGCAGGTCGAGCGCTCGGAGCTGTTCGGCACCAATGACGAGATGCGCAAGCACGGCAAGCTGCCGGCGACCTACTCCGACGTGCTGCTGGGCATCACCAAGGCCTCGTTGTCGACCGACTCGTTCATCTCCGCGGCGTCCTTCCAGGAAACGACGCGCGTGCTGACCGAGGCGGCGATCATGGGCAAGCGCGACGAGCTGCGCGGCCTGAAGGAAAACGTCATCGTCGGCCGCCTGATTCCGGCGGGTACCGGTCTGGCCTATCACCAGGCCCGCAAGGCCAAGGACGAGATGGACGAGAGCGAGCGTCGCGCCATCGCGCTGCAGGAGGCGCAGGAAGCGCTGGCTGCGGTCGATGCCGAAGCCGCCGGTGGCGATCTGCCGCCGCAGGCCTGAGCCTGACGCCGCACCCCGGGTCTGACTGCGTCAGGCCCGGCGGTCGCCAGGAACCCCGAAGCCCGATCCGGGCTCCGGGGTTTTTTTGTGCCAGGCTGTTGTTGCAAATGCTTTTGCATTAGCATCCGGTGCATGCCCGCCTTGTCTCCCGTCGGCCGCGAACGCCAGACCCGCCAGCGCGATGCGCTGATGCAGGCGCTGCGCGACAGCGCCCGTGCGCTCACGCCGGCCGAGCTGTGCGCGCTGGGCCAGCGCAGCGTGCCGACGCTGAACCTCTCGACCGTCTACCGCCAGCTCGCCGCGCTGCTTGAGGCCGGCGAGGTGCTGAAGGTCGACCTGCCGGGCCAGTCGGCCCGCTACGAAGCGGCGTGCGTGCGCAGCCGCCATGCCGACGCACGCGGCAGCCACGATCACCACCACCACCATTTCCACTGCACCGCCTGCAGCCGCGTCTTTCCGATCCATGCCTGTCCGGGCACGATGGACGATCTGGCGCCGCCCGGTTTCCGGGTCGCGCGCCATGACCTGACGCTGCACGGCCTGTGCGTCGACTGCGCCCCCGGCGCTGATGCCCACGATGCTGTCCCTGCTGATGAATCTCGCCCAGCCTCTGACCCGGCTGCACATGCCTGCGGCGGGAGCCAGCGATGCTGATGGCCTCGGCGCTGAGCCGCTGCGCGGGGGCGGCCGTGCTGGTGCTGCTGCTGTGGCTGGCGGTGGACTGGGCGCTGATGTGAGCAGCGCGCCGCCGCGTGCCGACGGCGTGCTGCTGACGCTGGAGCGGCTGACGCTGGTGCGTGGGGGCCGCGAGGTGGTCTCGGCGCTGTCGGGCCGCTTCGAGCGTGGCACGCTGACCGCGGTGACCGGCCCGAACGGGGCCGGCAAGAGCACGCTGGTCGAGGCGCTGGCCGGACGGCTGGCGCCGGTGGCCGGACGCCTGGAGCGTGCGGCCGGACTGCGGGTGGCGCACCTGCCGCAGCAGTCGGTGCTGGACCGGCAGTTCCCGATCCGTGTCGGCGATGTGGTCGCGCTGGGCGCCTGGTCGCGCATCGGCCTGTGGCGGGCGCTGGGCGGGGGGCTGCGTCGCGAGGTCGACGAGGCGCTGGCCACCGTCGGCCTGCTCGGCTGCGCGCAGCGGCCGATTTCCGATCTGTCGGTCGGCCAGTTCCAGCGGGTGCTGTTCGCGCGGCTGCTGCTGCAGGATGCCGACCTGATCCTGCTCGACGAGCCCTTCAACGCTGTCGATGAGGCCACCACCGCCGACCTGCTGGCGCTGATGCGCGACTGGCGCGACCAGGGCCGGGCGGTGGTCGCGGTGCTGCATGACCAGGCGCAGGTCGAGGCCCATTTCGACCGCCTGCTGCAGCTCGACGGCCGGCGCCGCTGGGCCTGGGGCGCCACGGCCGAGGTGCTCGGCGCCTGCGCTGCATGAGCGAGGGTGCGGGCGCGCTGCAGGCGCTGCAGGACCTGCTGTTTTCTCCCTTCGCCGAGTTCGGCTTCATGCGCCGCGCGCTGGTGGCGGTGGTGGCGCTGTCGATGGGCGCTGCACCGCTGGGCTGCCTGCTGGTGCTGCGCCGCATGAGCCTGCTGGGCGACGCGATGGCGCATGCGCTGCTGCCCGGCGCGGCGGTCGGCTACATGATCGCCGGCCTGTCGGTGACCGCGATGGGGCTGGGCGGCTTCGTGGCCGCGCTGGCGGTGGCGCTGCTGGCCGGCGCGGTCACCCGCCACACCCACCAGCGCGAGGACGCCAGCTTCGCCGCCTTCTATCTGATCGCGCTGGCGCTGGGCGTGCTGCTGATCTCGATGCGCGGCAGCAGCGTCGACCTGATCCATGTGCTGTTCGGCAGCGTGCTGGCGGTGGATGACGCGGCGCTGCTGCTGGTGGCCTCGATCGCCAGCCTCACGCTGATGCTGCTGGCGCTGCTGTACCGGCCGCTGGTGGTCGAGAGCTTCGACGCCGGATTTCTGGCCTCGGTGGGTGGCCCCGGCGCGCTCAGTCATGGCGTGCTGCTGGTGCTGACGGTCGCCAATCTGGTCGGCGGCTTCCAGGCCATGGGCACGCTGATGGCGGTCGGCCTGATGATGGTGCCGGCCATCGCCGCGCGCTTCTGGGTGCGCGATCTGGCGCCGCTGGCCTTGCTGGCGGCGCTGATCGCGATGTTCTCAGGCTGGATCGGACTGCTGCTGTCCTTCCATGCTGACCTGCCTTCGGGACCGGCCATCGTGCTGGTCGCCGGGGTGATCTATGTGCTGTCGCTGCTCTTCGGTCGTCATGACGGCCTGCTGCGGCGCGGCACTTCCTGCTGCTGATGTCGATGTCCTCCGATCCGCTTGTTCTCCGGCCGGCTGTCTGCCGCGCTGTTCCGACCCGTCGCCGGCTGCTGGCCTCGGCCGCGCTGCTGGGGGCGGCGGCCGGGCTGCCGGCGATCGCGATGGCCGCCACCGACCGGCCGCTGCGGGTGGTGGCGAGCTTCTCCATCCTGGCCGATCTGGCCGCGCAGGTCGCCGGTCCGGTGGCCGAGGTCTCGGCGCTGGTCGGGCCGGATGCCGATGCGCATGTCTTCCAGCCCTCGCCAGCGGACGTGCGCCGTCTGGCCCAGGCCGATCTGGTCATCGTCAATGGTCTGGGCTTCGAGGGTTGGCTGACCCGGCTGATCGGCTCGGCCGGCTACCGCGGCCCGGTGCTGATCTGCAGCGACGGGCTCAAGCCGCGCGCCGCGCCGGTCGAGGGCGGGCCGGATCATGCCGGTCATGCGCAGGGCCACAGCCACAGCCACGCTCAGGGCGGCGCTGGTGCGCCCGACCCGCATGCCTGGCAGGACATCGCCAACGCCCGCCACTATGTGGGGCGCATCCGCGATGCGCTGGTGACGGCGCGGCCGGCCCAGGCCGAACTGCTGCGCCGCCGCGCCGCCGCCTACGATGCCGAACTGGCGGCGCTGGACCGGCGCATTCGCGCCGACTTCGCCACGCTGGCGCCACAGCAGCGCCGGGTGGTCAGCTCGCATGACGCCTTCGGCTATTTCGCGGCCGCCTACGGCCTCGAGTTCCTGGCCGCGCAGAGCTGGAACACCGACAGCGAGCCCTCGGCCGCCGACATCGCCCGGCTCATCCGCCAGATCCGGCGCCAGCAGATCCGCGCGGTCTTCGTCGAGAACGTCTCCGATGTGCGCATGGTGCAGCGCATCGCGCGCGAGACCGGCGCGGTGGTGGGCGGCACGCTGCATTCGGACGCGCTGTCGGCGCCCGGCGGCGTGGCCGACAGCTATCTGAAGATGATGTCGCACAACGCCGCGACGCTGCTGGCGGGCCTGCGCGGGCCAGCGGCGGCGTCGCGCTGAGCCCGCCGGGGCCGGGTACCGAGCAGGATCGGGCAGACATGCGGCCGGCGAATCCCGACATGGTTCAGGCGTCCGTGCCGGGCGACGATATCGGCGGCATCGCGCGCCGTGCGTGCTCCTGGGCGTCCCGCCATGTCTGCCGAATCCCCCCTGATCCGTCGCCTGCGCCATCACCTGCTGGCGCACAGCCGTCGCCGCGCCTGTCTGGGGCTGGTGCTGGCCGGGCTGATGCTCTGCCTGCCACCGGCCGCCGTGCTGGCGCTGGCGGCCGAACCGCTGTTCGGCTGGCCGGGGTCGCCGCTGCGGGTGCTGGCCGGGCTGCTGCTGATGCCGGCGCTGCTGCTGCCGCCGCTGGCCCTGCTGCTGTTCGACCTGCTGGCGCTGCTCGATCACCAGCGGGTGCGCCTGCTCGATCTCAGTCCGCAGGACGATCTGACCCGGGTGCTGAACCGGCGCCACTTCTTCGACCGCGCCGAGCGCGAGGTCGGTCTGTCGCTGCGCCACGGCACGCCGCTGGCGCTGCTGCTGGTCGACATCGATCGGCTGGCGCAGATCAACGCGACCCACGGCCCGGCGGCCGGCGACCGGGTGCTGCAGGTGGTGGCCGAGCAGTGCCACCGGCCGCTGCGCCAGCACGATCTCTGCGGCCGCCACGGTGGCGAGGAATTCGCGCTGATGCTGCCCGGCACCGGCCGGGATGGCGCGCTGACGGTGGCCGAGCGGCTGCGCCGGGCCTTGCCCGAGCAGCGCATCGTGCTGCCCGACGGCGCGGTGGTGTCGGCACGGGTCAGCATCGGCGTGGCGGTGCTGGCGCCGGACTGCGCCTCGCTGCCGCAGCTGCTGTCGCGTGCCGACGAGGCGCTGCATCGCGCCAAGCGCGAGGGCCGCGACCGGGTGGCCTGCGCCGCACCGCGGCCGTCCTGACTCCTCATCCCGTCTTCATCTCCATCACGGAAGCTTCTGCCCCATGAACTCGCGCTCCTCTGTCCTGTCCGCCCTGGTGCTGGGCCTGGCCGCGCTGCTGCCGGCCGCGGTCGTCGCCGCCGGTGCGCACGCGCATTCCCACGCCCATGCGCAGGCCGGTCATGGCGCGCATGAGCACGGCCGCATCGGCCTGGAGGTCGCGCTGGACGGCCAGACGCTGACGATCGGCCTGGAGGCGCCGCTCGACAGCCTGCTCGGCTTCGAGCGCGCGCCGCGCACCGAGGCCGAGAAGAAGGCCGCGCAGGCGCTGCTCGAGCATCTGCGCGCCGGCCAGGGCCTGTTCGCGCCCGATGCGGCGGCGCAGTGCCAGCCGGTGTCGACCACCGTCGATGCACCGGTGCTGCAGGCCGGTGGCGCGGCCCAGGGCGAGCATGCCGATCTGGAGGCGAGCTTCGTGCTGCGCTGCGCCCAGCCGCAGGCGCTGACCGCGATCGACCTGGGCGGCCTGCTGGACCGCTATCGCCGCATCACGCGGGTCGAGGCGGAGATCGTCACGCCAGCGGGGCAGTTCAAGTCGGGCCTCAAGCGCCCGGCGCGGGTGCTGCGCTGGGGCCGATGAGCGGGTTGCCGACATTGCAGCCGTCACCGCTGCTGTCGCTGCGCGACCTGCGCCACCGCTGGCCCGGCGCGGCGGTCGACACGCTCGATGTGCCGGCCTTCGAGCTGGCTGCCGGCGAGGCGGTCTTCCTGCGCGGGCCCAGCGGCTGCGGCAAGAGCACGCTGCTGTCGCTGATGGCGGGCGTGCTGGTGGCCGAGGCCGGCACGGTGGCGCTGCTCGGCCAGGACTGGCGCGCGTTGTCGGGTGCGCGGCGCGACCGGCTGCGCGCCGACCATGTCGGCTACATCTTCCAGCAGTTCAACCTGCTGCCCTATCTCTCGGTGGTCGCCGACGTGCGGCTGCCGCTGCGCTTCTCGGCGCGGCGGCGCGCGCGCTGCGCCGGCGCCGACGAGCCCGCGCAGTGGCTGGCGCGGCTGGGGCTGGACGCGGCGCTGTGGCGCCGTCCGGCCGCGCAGCTCTCGGTCGGGCAGCAGCAGCGCGTGGCCTGCGCGAGGGCGCTGGCCGGCCGGCCCGAGCTGGTCATCGCCGACGAGCCGACCTCGGCGCTGGACGAGGGCACCCGCGACCGCTTCGTCGACGCGCTGCTGGCCAGCTGCCGCGAGGCCGGCAGCGCGCTGGTGCTGGTCAGCCATGACGCGCGGCTGGCCGGGCATTTCGCGCGCCAGATCGACCTGCCGGCGCTCAACCGCGCCGCCGCCCCCGGAGGCCCGCGATGAGGGCGCTGCTCGGGCTGGCCGCGCGCAGCGCCTGGAGCCGGCGCTTCGTGCTGGCGCTGATCGTGCTGTCGATCGCGCTGTCCACTTTTCTGCTGCTGGGCATCGAGCGGCTGAGGCAGGACGTGCGGCAGAACTTTGCCCAGGCGGTCTCCGGCACCGACCTGATCGTCGGCCCGCGCACCGGCGCGGTGCAGCTGATGCTCTACGCGGTCTTCCGCGTCGGCAGCGCGACCAACAACATCGGCTGGGACAGCGTGCAGGCGCTGGCCGCGCAGCGCCAGGTGGCGTGGACGGTGCCGATCGCGCTGGGCGACAGCCACCGGGGCTTCGCGGTCGTCGGCACGACGCCGGCCTATTTCGAGCATTTCCGCTACGGCGAGCGTCAGCCGCTGGTGCTGGCGACTGGGCGGGCCTTCGGCGACGGCCTGAGCCATGTCTACGAGGCGGTGATCGGCGCCGAGGTGGCCGAGCGGCTGGGCTACCGCCTGGGCCAGCGCCTGGTGCTGAGCCACGGCGACGGCGCCTTCGCGGCCAACGACCATGCCGACAAGCCCTTCACCGTGGTTGGCGTCCTGGCGCGCACCGGCACGCCGGTGGACCGCTCGGTGCACATCCCGCTTTCCGGCATCGAGGCCATCCACCTCGACTGGATCGCCGGTGCGCCGATGCCGGGCGCGAAGATCTCGGCCGAGGCGGCGGCCGCGCAGGACCTGACGCCGCGCACGGTCACCGCGGTGCTGGTCGGGCTCAAGAGCCGCGCGGCGGTGTTCGCGGTGCAGCGCTGGGTGCGCGGCTACGGCGACGAGCCGCTGATGGCGGTGCTGCCCGGCGTGGCGCTCGACGAGCTGTGGGAGGTGCTGGGCGCGGGCGAGCGCGCGCTGCAGGCGGTCAGCGTGCTGGTGGCGGTGGTCAGCCTGGCCGGGCTGGTCGCGGTGATCCTGGCCGGGCTGGACGCGCGCCGGCGCGAGCTGGCGATCCTGCGCTCGGTCGGCGCCGGCCCGCGCCAGGTGCTGGCGCTGCTGGCGGTGGAGGGCGCGCTGGTCACGCTGTGCGGCGTGCTGCTGGGCGCGCTGGCCTGCGCGGGCGCCATCGCGCTGCTGGGCGACATCGCGTTGCAGCGCTGGGGGCAGGTGCTGCATGCGCGCTGGCCGGGACCGGACGAGATGCGCCTGATGGGCCTGCTGCTGCTGGGCGGCTGGCTGGCCAGCCTGGTGCCCGGCTGGCGGGCCTACCGGCTGTCGCTGGCCGACGGGCTGTCGCCGCGCGCTTAGGGGTCATGCATCTCCGACATTCCCCTAAACCTCCGTCATGCCCGCAAACCTCCGTCATGCCCGCGAACCTCCGTCATGCCCGCAAACCTCCGTCATGCCCGCGAAGGCGGGCACCCACGAGGGGCCGCAGGCTGAGGTGCGCGTGGGTCCTCGCATTCGCGAGGATGACGATGACGGGTGGCAAGCTTCAGGAATCGACAGGAGAACTGCTGTGATGCGATCGACAACGACGACGGCAATGAGGGCCGCGAGACTGACGCTGGCGCTGGCCGCAGGCGCGATGCTGCTGGCCACGCTGCCGGCGGCCCGCGCCACCGAACCGAAGCCGATCGCGGCCGCCAAGTCGGCCAAGGCCGCTGCGGTGCGCCAGCTCAAGTGGGAGGAGATGGTGCCCGCCGGCTGGGATCCGGCCGCCAAGCTGCGCAACCGCGGCGACCTGTCGCGCATCCAGGACGGCGACCCGAAGGCCGACGCGCTGCTGCGCGAGGTGCGCGAGATCTGGGACGCCGCGCCCACCCGCCCCGAGCTCAACGGCCAGAAGGTGCGCCTGCCCGGCTACCTCGTGCCGCTGGAGGGCCAGGCCGGCGAGTGGAAGGAGTTCCTGCTGGTGCCGTACTTCGGTGCCTGCATCCACTCGCCGCCGCCGCCGGCCAACCAGATCGTGCATGTCAAGGCCGCCATTCCCGCCAAGGGCCTGCGCAGCATGGACACCGTCTGGATCACCGGCACGATGCGCACCGAGCGCCGCGACACCGACATGGGCGTCAGCGGCTACACCGTCGACGGTGCGGTGGTCGAGAAGTATGTCGAGCCGCCGGTGACGCCGCGCTGAAACCCATGCGACGACAAGGCGTCATCCAGCGCTGGGACGACAGCAAGGGTTTCGGCTTCATCCGGCCGCATGACGGCGGGCCGGACCTTTTTGTGCATGCCAGCGCCTGCCAGCTGCGTCAGAAGCAGCGGCCAGCGCCCGGCACCGAGGTGAGCTTCGAGACCGGCCGTGGCCGTGACGGCCGGCCGCAGGCGGTCGAGGTGCTGCCGCGCCACGGCTGGCCTGTGGTGGACGCGCTGCCCGCCGGCGCGGTCGAGCAGCGCCGACGCAACGCCGACGAGGCCCGAAAGACCCCGCCGCCCCGCGCGGCCAGTGCGGGGTCCGAGCGGCCGCAGCGCGGCGGCGGCCCGTCGGCGGCGGTGGCCGGCCTGTCGATCGCCGCGCTGCTGCTGGTGCTGATCGCTGCCACCACCTCGCACCGCCTGCCCGGCTGGATCTGGGCCTGGCACGCTGCGGCCAGCCTGCTGTGCTTCGCGCTCTACGCCGCCGACAAGTCCGCCGCACGGGCCGGGCGCTGGCGCACCCCGGAATCGACCCTGCTGACCGTCGGCCTGATCGGCGGCTGGCCTGGCGGCCTCGCCGCGCAGCACCTGCTGCGTCACAAGTCGGTCAAGCCGTCCTTCCGCGCCGCCTTTCACCTGACGGTGCTGGTTCAGCTGGCGGCGCTGTCGTGGCTGGCGTGGAAGGGGCTTCGGCTCTGAGGCCTGGCCGTCAACGCTCTCCGTCTTCCTTCAGCGCCACGATCAGCGCGTCCATGTCCAGCCGGGCCTGGCGGCCGTCGACGGACTTCAGCACGCCCTCGCGGCGCAGCGCCGACACCAGCCGGCTGGCGGTCTCGAAGGTCATGTCGAGCATCGCGCCCATTTCCTGGCGGGTGGGCAGCCACAGCCGGCCGTCGTCCTCGCCGTATTCGCTGAGCTTGAGCAGCAGGCGCAGCATGCGGTGGCGCGCCGGGCCGCGGGCCAGCTCGGTCAGCCATTCGTCGGCGTCGTCGAGCGCGCGCTGCCAGCGCTTCATCAGGTCGCGCGTCAGGCCGGGGTGCGCCACCGACAGCTCGTCGATCAGCACCCGCGGGATGCGGCAGACCTCGACCTCGGTGCAGGCCACCGCGTCGGCCGCGTAGGTCTGGTGCAGGATGGATTCCAGCCCGATCAGGTCGGTGCGTCCGGCCAGGCGCAGGATGCGCCGCTCGCCCGATTCGCTGCTGCGCTCCATGCGCAGCACGCCGCGGCGCACGGTGAAGACCGCGCTGCCACTGTCCTGCGCCGAATAGAGCGTCTGCCCCGGCTCCAGGCGGATGTCGGCGATGCGGTAGTGGATCTGCGCCAGCGCCGCCTCGTCGAGCGCACCGAACAGCGCGAACTGGCGCACGGTGCAGGAAGCGCAGACCTCCGCCTGCGGGCGGTACGTGCCGGAGGCCTGCGTGCTCGTCACGGCGATCGGAAGAGGCTGTCCCATGGTGGCTGTGTTCTTTCCGGGGTCAGGTTGTACCGCTCGGAGTATCTCGCGTTCCCGGGCTCGCGGTCAGCGTCCCCAGGGTCGGCAGGGGCAGGGCTGTCGCTATGATGTCCGGTTGCCTTTCTGCCGCCGCTCGCCGCCTGTCGCCCCATGTCCGCTGATCTGCCCGTTCCTCCGTTTCCGCCCGCGCGCACGTCGCTGATCTCGGTGCGGGGCGCTCGCACCCACAACCTGAAGAACATCGACCTCGACCTGCCGAAGAACGCGCTGGTCGTCATCACCGGCCTGTCGGGGTCGGGCAAGTCCAGCCTGGCCTTCGACACGCTCTACGCGGAAGGGCAGCGCCGCTATGTCGAGAGCCTCTCGGCCTACGCGCGGCAGTTCCTGCAGCTGATGGACAAGCCCGACGTGGACGTGATCGAGGGCCTGAGCCCGGCGATCTCCATCGAGCAGAAGGCCACCAGCCACAACCCGCGCTCGACGGTGGGCACCATCACCGAGATCCACGACTACCTGCGCCTGCTCTACGCCCGCGCCGGCACGCCGCACTGCCCGGACCACGGCCTGCCGCTGCAGGCGCAGAGCGTCAGCCAGATGGTGGACGCGGCGCTGGCGCTGCCGGAGGAGACGAAGCTGATGGTGCTCGCGCCGGTAGTGCGTGACCGCAAGGGCGAGTTCGTCGAGCTGTTCGAGTCGATGCAGGCGCAGGGCTATGTGCGCTTTCGCATCGACGGGCGCATCGTCGATGCGGCCGACGTGCCGGCGCTGGCGCTGAAGAAGACCGAGAAGCACGACATCGACGTGGTGCTCGACCGCCTGAAGGTGCGCCCCGACGCCCAGCAGCGCCTGGCCGAGAGCTTCGAGGCGGCGCTGCGCATCGCCGAGGGCCGCGCGCTGGCGCTGGAGATGGACACCGGCGTCGAGCATCTGTTCTCGGCCAAGTTCGCCTGCCCGGTCTGCAGCTATTCGCTGGCCGAGCTGGAGCCGCGGCTGTTCTCGTTCAACTCGCCGGTGGGCGCCTGCCCGAGCTGCGGCGGCCTCGGCCATGTCGATGTCTTCGACCCGGAGCGGGTGGTGGCCTTCCCGTCGCTCAGCCTGGCCAGCGGCGCGATCAAGGGCTGGGACCGCCGCAACGCCTACACCTTCTCGATGCTGGAGAGCGTCGCCGCCCACTACGGCTTCGACCTGGAGGACGCCTTCGAGGACCTGGCGCCCGAGCACCGCCAGGTGGTGCTGCACGGCTCGGGCGAGGAGGAGATCAGCTTCACCTACGCCGCCGAGGGCGCCGGCGGCAAGAAGCGCAGCGTCAAGCGCGCGCATCCCTTCGAAGGCATCCTGCCCAATCTGCAGCGCCGCTATCGCGAGACCGACTCCTCGGCGGTGCGCGAGGAACTGGCGCGCTTCATGTCGAACAAGTCCTGCCCGGACTGCGGCGGCTCGCGGCTGCGGCGCGAGGCGCGCCATGTGCTGCTGGTCGACGCCGATGGCCAGCCCGCGCGGGCCATCTACCAGGTCGAGCACGCGACGCTGGCCGAATGCCAGCGCTACTTCGATGCGCTGCGACTGCAGGGCGCCAAGGCCGAGATCGCCGACAAGGTGGTGCGCGAGATCCGCGCGCGGCTGCGCTTCCTCAACGACGTCGGCCTGAACTACCTGAGCCTGGACCGCAGTGCCGACACGCTCTCCGGCGGCGAGGCGCAGCGCATCCGCCTGGCCAGCCAGATCGGCTCAGGGCTCACCGGCGTGATGTACGTGCTCGACGAGCCCTCCATCGGCCTGCACCAGCGCGACAACGAGCGCCTGATCGGCACCTTGAAGCACCTGCGCGATCTGGGCAACTCGGTGCTGGTGGTCGAGCATGACGAGGACATGATCCGCGCCGCCGACCATGTGGTCGACATGGGGCCGGGCGCGGGCGTGCACGGCGGGCAGGTGATGGCGCAGGGCACGCCCGAGCAGGTGGCGGCCGCGCCGGACTCGCCCACCGGCCGCTATCTGGCGCAGGTGCTGCGCATCGAGGTGCCGCCGCAGCGCCGGCCCTTCCTGAAGGACGCCGACGGCACGCCGCGCGTGCTGCGCATCCGCAATGCGCGCGGCAACAACCTCAAGGGCGTGACCGCCGAGATCCCGGTCGGGCTGATGACCTGCGTGACCGGCGTGTCCGGCTCGGGCAAGAGCACGCTGATCAACGACACGCTGTATGCGGCCGTCTCGCGCCAGCTCTACCAGAGCCACCAGGAGCCCGAGGCGCACGACGAGATCGAGGGCCTGGGCCACTTCGACAAGGTCATCAACGTCGACCAGAGCCCGATCGGGCGCACGCCGCGCTCCAACCCAGCCACCTACACCGGCCTGTTCACGCCGATCCGCGAGCTCTTCGCCGAGGTGCCGACCGCCCGCGAGCGCGGCTACGGCGCCGGGCGCTTCAGCTTCAACGTCGCGGGCGGGCGCTGCGAGGCCTGCCAGGGCGACGGCGTCATCAAGGTGGAGATGCACTTCCTGCCCGACGTCTACGTGCCCTGCGAGACCTGCCTGGGCAAGCGCTACAACCGCGAGACGCTGGAGGTGCTCTACAAGGGCCGCAACATCACCGAGGTGCTGGAGCTGACGGTGGAGGACGCGCGCGAGTTCTTCTCGGCCGTGCCCTCGATCGCCCGCAAGCTGCAGACGCTGATGGATGTCGGGCTGGGCTACATCCGTCTGGGCCAGTCGGCGACCACGCTCTCGGGCGGCGAGGCGCAGCGGGTGAAGCTGGCGCTGGAGCTGTCCAAGCGCGACACCGGCCGCACGCTCTACATCCTCGACGAGCCGACCACCGGCCTGCACTTCGCCGACATCGAGCTGCTGCTGCGGGTGCTGCACCAGCTCTGCGAGGCCGGCAACACGATCGTGGTGATCGAGCACAACCTGGACGTCATCAAGACGGCCGACTGGCTGCTCGACATGGGCCCGGAGGGCGGCTCGGGCGGCGGCACGCTGCTGGCGGCCGGCACGCCTGAGGACATCGCCGCGTGCGCGGCCAGCCACACCGGCCGCTTCTTGAAGCCGCTGCTGGCGGCTCAGGCCGTCACTGCAGGATCAGGCGGGCGTTGAGCGGCTGCACCGGGCGGTTGTTCTTGTGGTGGATGGCGTGCATGAACGCCTCCACCTGGGCCTTGGACGCGACGTCGGAGGCCTTCATGACGAACCAGTGCACGCCCTCGGAGCACGGCGGCGTGGTCAGCGAGCCGCTGAACCAGTAGTAGCTGCGCTCGCGCGGCAGCAGCATGCGTGCGTCCACCGGGGTGCTGATGGCCTGCTTGCCTCCGGCCTCGCGGGGCATGACGCGCCAGGCCTTCTCCAGTTCGGCATTGGTGTCGCCCGGCTCGAACATCACCGCCACCACCGCGAGCTGGCCGTCGCGGTTGGCGTGCACGAAGTGGACTTCCATCGGGAAGGAGCGGCCCTCGATGGTGTTCTCGCTCGGCGTGTGGAAGTGGAACTGCTTGAGCTCGTAGGTGTCGCCGTTGACGCGCATCGTGCTGCCGGGCGCGTAGTTCACCTGGATGGTGTGGCCGTTGTTGATGACCTCGCGGCCACCGGCGCGGTAGTCGAACTCCAGCATGGGCAGCTGACCCTTGATGGCGCCCGTCAGGTTGAGCGGCGACTGGTTGCGGCCCTTCGAGCAGGCGGAGAAATCCGGCGAGAGCTCGCCCCAGTGCGCGGGCCCGTCCTTGCCTTCGTAGGTCCAGTGGGCGTCGCCTGCGCCGGCATGGGCGCTGCCCAGGCCGGTCAGCCCGGCCAGGACGAAGGACAGGGACAGGATCTGCTTTTTCATGAGATGACACTCCGCAAGAGGGTGTGTGCCAGATCGGTCGGGCCGCGCGGATCCTGAGCGTTTTGTCGTGCTCAGCCCATCCGCACGGTGATGCGGTCGCGGCCGCCGTGCTTGGACTGGTAGAGCGCCTGGTCGGCGCGCTCGATGAACTGGCGGCCGGTCTCGCCGCGCTGCAGCGAGGTCAGGCCGATCGAGACCGTGACCTGCACCTGCAGCTCGGCGCCGGTCTTGCTGCGCGCCGGGGTGCGCAGCGTGGCGATCTTCTGGCGCAGCTGCTCGGCCACCAGCCGTGCGCCCTGCAGCTGCATGGCCGGCAGCAGCATCACGAACTCCTCGCCGCCGATGCGTGCGGCCAGCGCGTTGTCCGGCGTGCCGGCCTGCAGCGCCGCGGCGACCGTGCACAGCACCTGGTCGCCGGTGCCGTGGCCGTAGCTGTCGTTGACCCGCTTGAAATGGTCGATGTCGAGCATCAGCAGGCAGGGCGCGTGGCTGTTCATGCCGGCGCTGGCCGCCAGCGTCATGCAGGCCGCCAGACGCTGCTCGAAGGCGCGGCGGTTGGGCAGACCGGTCAGCGTGTCGGTCAGGTTTTCCTGGCGCACCCGCTCGAGCTCGTCGCGCAGCTGGCCGATCTCCTGGCGGCTGTCGCCGAGCTGGCGCTGCAGGGCCTGGATGGCCGCCTGCATCTGGCGGGTGGTGGCGAGAATCTCTTCCAGGCCTGGCAGGGCCTGACCGGCCAGACCGTCCTGGAATCGTGACAGCGAGCTGCCGTAGGCGGCGGTCTGGTCGCCGGCGCGGGCGGCGGACTCGACCGCCTGGCCCAGCGCGCTGCTCATGCGTTCGCTCATGCGCTGCAGCAGGGCCGGATCGGCGCTGTTGCCGATCACATGGCGGCGGTAGAGCACCTCGGTCGCCGCCTCGTCGAGCGTCAGGTGCTGCAGCATGTAGCGGTCGATCGCGTTGCGCAGCTCGAGGTTGTCGCCGCTGGCGTAGGCATGCCAGACCGCATAGTTGACCGGATGCATCGGCACGCTGTATTTGCGCATGAGATTCAGCGCTTCGCGGACGATGTCCGCCGCACGCTCGACGTTCTCGGTGTTCTTCATGGTCTGGGCGCCTCTCGCCATCCAGGCGTGATATCCCGGGGTCATCGGCGTGCGGTGCGGGCGATTTCAGCCAGGATCAGGGTGACTGTGCTGGAAAAGCGGTACTTTTCCCGGCGATCATGGATCCGGTTCCGTGGCCCCCGCGTCTGGAGGGCCGGGATGGGGGCGTGAGGCCACCCGAGCATTCCGACCTGGGAGGCTCGCGCGAGGCGTTCGAGAATTTTCATCCGATGAATGTCGAACCTGTCGAAGCCGTCGAACCGGAAATGAGCCGTCCCTGGCCTGATGCGCTGCTGCCGAAGGCACCCTGGCGCGCGCAGCAGGTGCGCGGGGTGCTGCAGATCGTGCCTCGGATGACGGCCTCGCTGCTGCTGCTGACGGCGGTGGCGGCCTGGCTGTGCGCCGAGGCGCTCGGCCCGGCGTGGATCCTGCCCTGGGCGGGGCTGCAGACACTGCTGGCGCTGGTCTGGCATCTGGACATGCGCCGGCTCGGTCGCCGTGACGACGAGGCGCTGCGCTCGACGCTGGTGCTGCTGCGCCTGGGGCTGCCGGTCAGCCTGTTCAGTCTGCTGCTGGCCATGCTGGCGGTGCAGGCCTTTCCCGAAATGGCCCGCGAGGGCCAGTTCCTGGTCGGCGTGATGCTGGGTGGCGCGCTGTGCGCAGGCGCCATCGAGCTGGCGGCGCTGCCGGTGCTCTCGGCGCTGTGGGCCGGCACGCTCGGTGTGGGCGCGCTGCTGGCGCTGCTGGTGGTGGGCACGCCGGTGTTCTCGGTGGCCTTCGCGCTGCTGGTGCTGATCGGGCTGCTGGTCAGCGTCTCGGTGCGCGGGGTGTCGCGCACGCTGCTGGCGCGGCTGCAGGCCCAGAGCGAGGCGGCCCGGGGCGAGCACACCATCTCGATGCTGCTGCGCGATTTCGAGACCCAGTCCGACGCCTGGACCTGGCGCGGCGACCGGGCCGGCCGGCTGTGGCAGGTGGCGCCGCGCATGGCCGCCGAGCTGGGCCTGAGCATGCCGCAGGCGCTGGTCGGGCAGGATCTGGTGCAGGTGCTGCGCAGCGGCGAGGGCGGCGCCTCGCTGGCGATGCGCCAGGGCTTTCGTGGCCGTGTCGATGCCCGCATGCCGCCCGAGCTGATGGCGCTGATGGCGGCGCTGCAGTCGGGCCAGCCCTTTCGCGGCATCGAGGTGGCGGTGAGCCGGCCCGGCCGCTCGCCGAGCTGGTGGTCGATCAGCGGCGTGCCGGTGCTCGATGCGGTCGGGCTGCAGACCGGCTGGCGCGGCATCGTGCGCGATGTGACGCTGCTGCGCCAGCAGTCCGGCGAACTCGAGCGGCTGGCGCGCACCGACACCCTGACCGGCCTGGCCAACCGCCATGTGCTGCAGCAGCGCGCCGAGGCCGCGGTGCAGGCGCTGGCTCGCCGGGCGCCGCCCGCACCGGGGGCGGACGATGACAGCCCGCTGTCGCTGCTGCTGCTCGATCTGGACAATTTCAAGACGGTCAACGACCACTTCGGCCATCTGGTGGGCGATCTGCTGCTGCAGGAGGTGGCGCGGCGGCTGCGCGGGGTGCTCGAGGAGCGCGGTCTGGATGCGCAGGGGCCCGAGGGGGTGCTGGCCCGGCTGGGTGGCGACGAGTTCGCGCTGCTGATCGAGCGGCCGATGCTGACCGTCGAGCGCGAGGATCTGGCACTGGCGCTGCTGGCGGTGCTGCGCGAGCCCTGGCAGCATGAGGCGCTGTGCGTGGAGATCCGCGCCAGCCTGGGCGCCGCGGCCTGGGACGGGCCGGGCACCCGCGCGGCGCTGCTGCTGCAGCAGGCCGACATCGCGCTGTACGAGGCCAAGGCGGCCGGGCGCGACATGGTGCGGCTCTTCGATGCGGCGATGGGCGAGCGCATGGCCGGCCGGCATCTGGTCATCCAGGAGCTGGGCCAGGCGCTGGAGGCGGCACGGCGCCGGCTCGCACGCGGCGGCGAGCGCCTGCCCGAGCCCGCCTGCGGCTGGCTGAGCGTGCATTACCAGCCTCAGCATGATGTCGCCGACGGCCGGCTGACCGGCTTCGAGGCGCTGCTGCGCTGGCGCCATCCGCAGCGCGGCTGGATCTCGCCGGCCGATTTCGTGCCGGTCGCCGAGGAGACCGGGCTGGTGGTCGCACTGGGCGAGTGGGTGCTGCGCCAGGCCTGCCACGATGCGGCCCGCTGGGGCGGCGACACCAAGATCGCGGTCAATGTGTCTGGGGTGCAGTTCGCCGGCCGCCATCTGGTGCGCACCGTCTCCGAGGTGCTGGCCGAGACCGGGCTGGCGCCGCGCCGCCTGGAGCTGGAGATCACCGAGACCGCAGTGCTGGCCGATCCGGCCAGCGCGCGCACCCGCATGCAGGCGCTGCGCATGCTGGGCATCCGGCTCGGGCTGGACGACTTCGGCACCGGGCATTCCTCGCTGTCGTCGCTGCGCACCTATCCGATCACGACGCTGAAGATCGACCGCAGCTTTGTCGTCGCGCTGGACGGGGGCGGGCCGCAGGCCGACCAGATCCTGCGCACCATCGTGCAGCTCGGCCAGGCGCTGGGCATGAAGACGCTGGCCGAGGGCGTCGAGACCGCCGCACAGCTGGAGGTGCTGCGCCGCCATGGCTGCGACCAGGTGCAGGGCTACCTGTTCGCCGCGGCGCTGGATGTGAAGGAAGCCACGCGCCGTGTGGCTGCGACGCGACCGACCGGGGAATGGTCCTCGGTCGTTTCCGGGCCGGAATCGCGATAATCCGCGCCGCCTTGCCCGGCCCCGTCTGTGGTTTGACATTTGTCTTTTTCCATTCGCCGCTCACTGCGCTGCCCATGCCTGCTGCCGAATCCCGCTCCACGCTGATCGGCGACCGATCCGGCTGGGCTGATGCCGATGGGCTGGGGCTCGAGCAGGGCCGGCTGATGCAGGCGGTGCTGCGCATGGCGGTGATGGCGGCGGGCAGCTCGATCGGACTCGGCCTGCTGGTGCTGTGGCTGGTTCATCCGGTGATGGGCGGGGCGCAGCGCTGGATGCTGCTGTGGCCGGTCGGGCTGGCGGCGGCCGGGCTGCTGGAGCTGCTCGACGTGCTGCGCAGCCTGGGCTGGCCGCTGGTGCGGCTGGCGCAGCCAGCGGTGCGCTGGCGCCTGATCGGCCATAGCGTGCTGACCGGGCTGATGTTCGCGGGCATCTCGGTCTTCATTTATCCGCAGGTCGATGCGGAGCGGCGCTATCTGCTGGGCATGATCGCCTGCGCCGCGATCCCGATCGGCGCGATGGCCGGCGCGCCGCTGCGCTGGGGCGGCATGGGCTGGACGCTGGTGACCTCGGCCGGCGTGCTGCTGGGCGTGCTGCAACTCGACGGCCTGGTGCGCGACGTTTCGGTGCCGCTGACGCTGCTGATGGCGTTGCTGGTGATGGTGTCGCTGAACGCCATCGGGCGCAGCGTGCGCCACCGGCTGCAGGCCGAGGCGGCAGCCCGGCGCGAGCGCCACGCGCTCGACCTGCTGCTGCGCGATTTCGAGCAGCACGCCGACGACTGGCTCTGGGAGACCGATGCCCGCGGCCGGCTGAGGCGCATCTCCTCGCGCATGGCGCAGGCGCTGGGTGTCAACGATGCCAATCTGCTGATCGACCGCGCCCTGATCGAGCTGCTGCGCGATGCCGAGGGCAGCGAGCAGCTGGCCCGGAACCTGTCGGAGCCCGAGCCCTTTCGGGCGCTGGCGCTGCGCCTGCCCTCGCGCCAGCTGCTGCAGACCGCCTGGCAGCACTGGACGGTCAGCGGCGTGCCGCTGCTCGATGCCGAGGCGCGCATCGTCAGCTGGCGCGGCGTGGTGCGTGATGTCACCTTGCTGCGCGAGCAGTCGCGCGAGCTGCAGCGTCTGGCTCACACCGATGTGCTGACCGGCCTGGCCAATCGCCATGTGCTGCAGCGCCGCTGCGCCGAGGCGGTGGCGCGCTGCCATGTGGCGGTGGCGGGCCGTCCGGCCGAGGCGTCAGCACCGTCGCCATCGCCGATGCTGACGCTCTGCCTGCTCGATCTCGACAACTTCAAGGAGATCAACGACACCCTCGGCCATGCGGTCGGCGATCGCCTGCTGCGCGAGGTCGCGCGCCGGCTCTCGGCCTGCGTGGCGGGTTTCGGCGATCCGGCCGCGCATGTGCTGGCCCGGCTGGGTGGCGACGAGTTCGCCTTGCTGATCGACCGCCCCCACCCGGAGGCCGAGCGCGAGGCGATGGCGCAGGCCCTGCTGCAGGCGCTGCGCCCGGTCTGGCAGGACGAGCAGGCCGCTGTCGATGTGCGTGCCAGTCTGGGCGTAGCCTCCTGGGATGTGCTTCATCCTGACGCCGATCGCCTGTTCCAGGATGCCGATCTGGCGCTGTATGCCGCCAAGGCCGCGGGTCGCGATGTCGCACGCACCTTCGACGCGCCGATGCGGGCCGAGCTGATGCGCCGCCACGGCCTGGTCCGCGATCTGGGCCTGCTGCTGCGCGCTCCCACCGGCGAGCAGGCCGAGGCCGGCCGGCTGATGCTGCATTACCAGCCGCAGTTCGATCTGGCCGAGGGCCGGCTCAGCGGGGCCGAGGCCCTGCTGCGCTGGCGCCATCCGGTGCGGGGCTGGATCTCGCCGGCCGAGTTCGTGCCGCTGGCCGAGGAGCATGGCCTGATCGCCCTGCTGGGCGAATGGGTGCTGCACCGGGCCTGCCAGGAGGCCGCCGGCTGGCCCGAGCCGATGCGGCTGGCGGTCAACCTCTCGGCGCTGCAGCTGCGCGGCGATGCGCTGGTTGACAGCGTGCGTTCGGCGCTGGCCGGAGCCGGCCTGTCCGCCGAGCGGCTCGAGCTGGAGGTGACCGAGACGGTGCTGATGCAGGACGCCCGCCGCGCACGCGAGCAGCTGCACGCGCTGCGTCTGCTGGGCGTGTCGATCGCGCTCGACGACTTCGGCACTGGCTATTCCTCGCTGGCGCAGCTGGCCGAGCTGCCGGTCGATCTGCTCAAGATCGATCGCAGCTTCGTGGCGGCGCTGGGCGAGGCCGGACCGCGGGCGCAGCAGGCCGAGGCGATCGTGCGGCTGATCGTGCAGCTCGGCCAGGCCACCGGCATGGCCACGCTGGCCGAAGGCGTGGAAACGCCCGCGCAGCGCGAGGCGCTGCTGCTGTGCGGCTGCGAGCGCCTGCAGGGCTATCTGCTGGGCCGGCCGCTCGAGCCGGGCCCGCTGCGCGAGCGCATGCGCCTGAGTTCGAGCGTCGCGCCGCTCAGCCTGCCGACCTGATCCGCGCCGGGCGGTACTCGGGCACCAGCCGCGCCAGGCGCTCGCGGACCTCGTCGTCGGGCGCGGCCGAGCGGGCGGCGGCCCAGTCCAGCAGTTGTTGCACCTCGTCGAGCGAGCTGGCCGACGCATCCAGCCGCGCGATGCGCAGCCGCTCGAAGCGGGTGGGCAGCGTCGCGTCGGCGTCGGCCAGCAGCTCCTCGAACAGCTTCTCGCCCGGGCGCAGGCCGCTGAAGGCGATCGGGATCTCGGCCAGGGTGTGACCGCTCAGGCGGATCAGGTCACGCGCCAGGTCGACGATCTTCACCGGCTCGCCCATGTCGAGCACGAAGACCTGGCCGCCTTCGCCGATGGCGCCGGCCTGCACCACCAGCCGTGCGGCCTCGGGGATGGTCATGAAGAAGCGGGTGATGTCCGGGTGCGTCACCGTGACCGGCCCACCGCGGGCGATCTGTTCCTTGAACTTCGGGATCACGCTGCCCGACGAGCCCAGCACGTTGCCGAAGCGCACCGCCATGAAGCGCGTGCGCCCGCCGCCGGCGGCCATCTGCGCGGCCAGCCGCGATATCGCCATCTCGGCGGCGCGCTTGGTCGCGCCCATCACGTTGGTCGGGTTGACCGCCTTGTCGGTCGAGATCAGCACGAAGCGCTCGACGCCGGCGGCGGCCGCCGCGCTGGCCGCGCGCCAGGTGCCCAGCGTGTTGTTGCGCAGCGCGGAGAAGGCGTTGTCTTCCTCCATCAGCGGCACATGCTTGTAGGCCGCGGCGTGGAAGACCACCTGCGGGCGCACGCGCGCGAAGGTCACGCGCAGGTGCTCGGGGTCGCGCACGTCGCCGACCAGCCGCACCAGCGGGATGTGCGGGAACTGCTCGCCCAGCTCCTGCTCGATGCGGTAGAGCGCGAACTCGCTCAGCTCGTAGAGCACCAGCTTGAGCGGCCCGTAGCGCGCCACCTGCCGGCACAGCTCCGAGCCGATCGAGCCGCCCGCGCCGGTGATCAGCACCACCTTGCCCGACAGGCATTCGCTGATGCCGCCCTCGTCGAGCTGCACCGGCGCGCGGCCGAGCAGGTCGTCGGGCTCGATGTCGCGCACCTGCGCCACGGCCTGGCCCTCGCGCAGCTCGGCGGCGGTCGGCACCGTCACCACCGGCAGACCGGTGGCGGCGGCCAGATCGAGCGCGCGGCGGCGCTGCACCGCCGAGGCCGAGGGCATCGCCACGATCAGGTGGGTGATGCCGTGCACCGCGGCCCAGCGCGGCGCGCTCTCCAGCTCGCCCAGCACCGGCACGCCGCCGATGCGCGCGCCCAGCTTGCGCGGGTTGTCGTCGAGCAGGCCGACCACCACCCAGCCGTGGTGCTGGATGCCGGCGATGAGCAGCTTGGCCGCGTCGCCGGCGCCCAGGACGAGGGCGCGGCGCGTCTCGTGCATCGAGCCCGACAGGCGCCCGCGCATGTGCTCGTAGAGCATGCGGTAGCCGATGCGCACCATCGCCAGCCCCATCAGGCTGACGACCGGATGCAGCGCCAGCACCGCGCGCGGCACCTGCACCAGCTGCGCCATCAGCACGCCGACCGCGCCCAGCAGCCCGGCGATCGCGCAGGCGAAGGTCAGGCGCTGCACCTCGCCGAAGCCGGAGAAGCGCCACATGCCCTTAGGCACCTTCAGCGCCGCGAACACCGCGACATACAGTGCCAGCAGCCCGGCCAGCACCCAGCCGTCGTAGACCGGGCGCGCGCTCCACCAGCGCTCGAAGCCCAGGCGGAACAGGTAGGTGATGTTCCAGCACGCGGCGATGACCGCGGCGTCGATCGCCAGGGCCAGCGGCTCGCGGTGCGGCCGGATGCGGGTCAGCAGGGTGTCGAGGGTGTGCCAGCTCATCGTTCGAGGATCGCGCGCAGCGTGCGCAGGATCAGCCTCAGGTCGGTCAGCACGCCCGCCTCGTCGACGTAGCGTGCCTGCAGCGCCAGCTTGGCCGGCAGGACCACCTCGCGGTAGGTGCGTTCCGGGTCGGTGCTGCGCGCCAGCAGCGTGCTTTCGTCGCGGTATTCGATCGAGGCGAAGTCGGTGATGCCGGGGCGCACCGACAGCACCTTCTCGCGCAGCCCGGCCGGGTAGAGCGCCACATAGCGCGGCACCTCGGGGCGCGGGCCCACCAGGCTCATCGAGCCGCCGAGCACGTCGAGGAGCTGCGCCAGCTCGTCGAGCTTGGTGCGGCGCAGCAGCGCGCCGACGCGGGTGATGCGCGCGTCCTGGCCCACGGTGAGCTGCGGGCCGCGGTCCTGCGGCGCATGCGCCATCGTGCGGAACTTGTGGATGCGGAACTCGCGGCCGTGGCGGCCGACGCGCACCTGGCGGAAGAACACCGGCCCGGGCGAGTCCAGCCGGATCGCCAGCGCGATCGCCAGCAGCAGCGGCGAGAGCACGATCAGGCCGCAGCCGGCCAGCAGCAGGTCGAGCAGGCGCTTGGCCATGTCGTCAAGCAACCGCCTGGGCCGCTCAGCGCGCCAGCACGCCGCGCAGCACCGCGGCCACCCGCTCGGCGTCGGCCGGCGTCATGCGCGAGTACAGCGGCAGGCTGAAGGTGGCCTCGTAGGCCTTCTGGCTGTGCGGGAAGTCCTCGGCGCGCAGCTGGTAGCGCTCGCGCCAGTAGGGCTGCTGGTGCAGCGGGATGTAGTGCACGCTGCTGCCGATGCCGGCGGCGAACAGCGCCTCGATCACCGCGTCGCGCCCGACCGGCGCGTTGTCCGCCAGGCGCAGCACGTAGATGTGCCAGGAATGCAGGTCGCCGGCGGCAGGCTGCGGCGGCAGCGTCAGCGGCAGGTCGGCCAGCAGCGCGTCGTACTGCGCGGCGATGCGCGCGCGGGCGTCGCGGAACTCGCGGGCGCGCCTGAGCTGGTGGATGCCCAGCGCCGCGGCGATGTCGGTCAGGTTGTACTTGAAGCCGGGCGCGACGATCTCGTAGTACCAGCTCGGCACCTTGGCGGTGAAGCGATCGAAGGCGTCGCGGTTGATGCCGTGCAGGCGCATCACCTTCATGCGCGCGGCCAGCGCCGGGTCGCGGGTGACCGCCATGCCGCCCTCGCCGGTGGTGATGGTCTTGTTGGCGTAGAAGCTGAAGACGGTGACGTCGCTGGCCAGCGTGCCGATCATCTGCCCGGCGTGGGTGGTGGGCAGCGCGTGCGCGGCGTCCTCGACCACCTTCAGGCCGTGGCGGCGGGCGAGGGCCAGGATCTCGCCCATCTCGGCGGCGCGCCCGGCGAAGTGCACCGGCACGATCGCCTTGGTGCGCGGGGTGATCGCGGCCTCGATGGCGGCCGGGTCGATGCACAGCGTGGCCGGGTCGATGTCGACCAGGCGCACGTCGGCGCCCAGGTAGCGCGCCACCTCCGCGCTGGCGGTGAAGGTGTGCGTGGTGGTGATGACCTCGTCGCCAGGGCCGACGCCGACGGCCTCGAGCGCCAGGTGCAGCCCGGCGGTGGCCGAGTTGACCGCGATCGCCTCCAGCCCCGGCGCGGCGTCGGCGCCGCCCAGGAAGGCGGCGAAGTCCTGCTCGAAGCGGCGCGCCTTCGGGCCGGTGGTCACCCAGCCGTGGCGCAGCGTGTCGACCACCTCGGCGATCTCGTCCTCGCCGATCTCGGGCAGCGCGAAGGGCAGGAAGGGCAGGGCGGCAGGATCGGACGGGGCGGTGGGCGAGGACATCGGCGGCAGGGCTTCGGGGAACGCGGCGGGGAGCGCCGATGCTAATGCAGTTCCTGATGCCGTTCCGGACGGTGATAAGTTCGCGTCCCATGGCCGACTTCAATCCCTGCCAGAGCTGCGGCGCCTGCTGCGCCCATTTCCGCGTGTCCTTCTACTGGGCCGAGGCCGAGTCCCTCGGCCTGCCCGAGGCATTGACCGAAGCGATCAATCCCTGGATGAGCTGCATGAAAGGCACCGGCCAGCGCGCCGGCGTGCGCTGCGTGGCGCTCTCGGGCGAGATTGGTCGCGAGGTCGGCTGCACCATCTACCCGCAGCGACCCTCGCCCTGCCACGAGCTGCAGCCCGGCGAGGAGCGCTGCCTGAGGGCGCGGGCGGCGCACGGGCTGCCGGCGTTGCCGCTCAGCCGCTGACGGGCACGGTCGAGAAGCGATCGACCAGGAAGCTGTGCAGCAGCCGCATCGCCGGGCGCAGATGGCGCCTGCCGGGGCAGATCAGGTTCAGTGGGGCGGCTTCGGTCTGCCAGTCCGGGCACAGCCGCACGAGTGCACCACTGCGCAGGTCGGCGGCCACGTCCAGGCCCGACTTGTAGACCACGCCTTCACCGGCCAGCGCGAGCCGGCGCACCGCATCGCCGTCATCGCACTGGAAACGGCCGCGCACGTTGACCTCGACGATCTCCGATCCGCGCATGAAGGTCCAGTGGTCATGAATGCGCTCGCTCAGCATGAAGCACAGGCAGTTGTGGCGCACCAGTTCACGCGGCGACAGCGGCGTGCCGTGCCGCGCCAGATAGTCCGGTGACGCGCACAGCACCCGGCGGTTGTCCGGGCAGACAGCCAGGCTCACCAGCGTCGAGTCCGGTGGGTCGCCGTAGCGCAGCGCCAGATCGACGGCGCTGCGCATGATGTCCGTGAGTCGGTCCGACACCTGCAGGCGCAGCAGGATCTGCGGGTGACGGCGCTGGAATTCATGCAGCCACGGCAGCACCACGTTGCGCCCCAGATCCGAGGGCATCGACAGGCTGACCGTGCCGCAGACCGTCTGGTGGCCGGCACTCAGCCGGTCATGCGCCTGTTCCAGGATCTCCAGCCCGGCCCGGCAATCGTCCAGGAAAAGCTCGCCCTCGGGCGACAGACGCAGGTGCCGGGTCGACCGCACGAACAGGGGCGCACCCAGTTCGGCCTCCAGTCGCTTGATGGCGGCACTGGCCGTGGCCGGACTCATGTCCAGCGTGCGTGCTGCCTCCGACAGGCTGGAGGACTGGGCGGCACGCACGAAGAGCTGCAGATCGCTGAGAGCTTTCATGGGCGAGGGCAGAAGGGAACGGAATCAAAATTTTTTTGAAACAGTTTCACGCGCAAACGAGGCTGCGCACTTGATGCGGGCTCTGTTGTTAACAAATATTCACATAAACACCCGGTCGGGAGGGCGTTACCAGGGTTTTCAAAAATGGCTTGAAGCTGTTTGCGGCGGCGGCCTCTTTCGGGGCCGGCTTGGCGCAGGCACACTGAAATCGGGAAATCCGATCAGGATCTCCGCACAACGCACGAAAATGGGGACGCCATGGCATTGATCGCTAACATCGCAAGCTGGTCCAGCACCGACTACAAGAGCGTGACTGCCGAACAGATCGCGTCCCTGACGCCCGATCAGGTCAAGCTGATGACCCATCCGGACTGGCTGCTGCCGGCGGCCGTGGCCGGGTTCACGGCCGCGCAGATGCCGTCGATCAGCATCAGCTGGTACTGGATGACGGCGGGCTGGCTCAATGCCCTGTCGCCCAGCGCCTTTGCGGCCATCCCGGCTGCCGGCATCGCCCAGATCGCCAGTTCGGCCGTCGCGGGCCTGGACGTGAACCATGCCGCGGCCCTGACCCCGACCCAGATCGCCAGCCTGGCCTCGCCGCAGTCGCTGAACGCCGCGGCCGTGGCCGCACTGAGCGACGCCCAGCTGGCCGCCATCCCCACGACCAAGTGGGGCTCGATGGAGGCGGCTTGGCTGAATGCCGTGCAGGTGCAGGCGTTCTCGACGCTTGCGGCCACCAGCGTGGCAAAGTTTGGCAGCACCGCCATCGCCGGCCTGGACGTGGCGCACACCCAGGCCCTGACGGCGGCCCAGCTCGATGCCCTGAGCGTCGGCAAGCTGAGCCTGGCCTCGATGGCGGCGCTGACCCCCGCCCAGCTGACCGGCATGGGCGCTGCCAAGTGGAGCAGCTTCACCGCCGCGCAGCTCAACGCCATCACCCCCGACCGGTTCGCGCTGATCCCGCCGGCCAGCGTGGCCAAGTTCGCCAGCGCGGCCTGCGCCGGGCTGGACGTGGCCCATGTGCAGGCGCTCGGCACGGCACAGATGGCCGCGCTGTATTACCCCGAGAAGCTCAGCCTGGCGGCGGTGGCCGCCCTCTCCCCGGCCCAGGTCGCGGCCATCGGCACCAGCTTCTACTGGATGACCCCGGCCTGGCTCAACGCGCTGTCGCCGGCCGCCTTGGCCGCCATCCCGGTCAAGGGCATCGGCCAGCTCGCCGGCTCCACCATCGCCGGACTGGACGTGGCGCACACCCAGGCGCTGACCACGACGCAACTGGACGCTCTGGGCGTTGGCAGCCTGAGCCTGGCCTCGATGGCTGCGCTCACCGCCACCCAGCTGACCGGCATGGGCGCTGCCAAGTGGAGCAGCTTCACCGCTGCCCAGCTCAACGCCATCGCGCCGGATAAGTTCGCGCTCGTTCCGTCCGCCAGTCTGGTCGGCCTGGGCCGCACGGTCACGTCCGGGCTCGACGCGGCCCATGTGCAGGCCATGACCGTGGCGCAGGTGGCCGCGCTCTACTACCCCGAGTGGCTGAACGTCTCGGCCGTGGCGGCGCTGTCGCCGGAGAAGGTCGCCGCCATCCGCACCAGCTTCTACTGGATGGATGCCGCGTGGCTGAACGCGCTCAGCCCGGCCGCCTTCGCCGCCATCACCGCCACCGGCATCGGCCAGCTGAGCGGCACGGCCATCGCCGGGCTGGACGCCTCCCATGCCCAGACACTGACCACCACCCAGCTCAACGCGATCAGCCTCGGCTCGCTGAGCACGACCGCCGTCGCCGCCCTGCTGCCCGCCCAGGTCGCGTCGATCACGCAAAACTTCTACTGGCGCACGCCGGCGTGGCTGAACGCGCTGTCGGCCGCCGCCTTCGCCGCCATCCCGCCGGCCGGCATCATGCAGATGAAGAGCGCCACCATCGCCGCGCTCGACGCCACCCACGTCGGCGCGATGACCGGCGTCCAGGTCGCGGCCCTCGACTACTGGCAGCGCACCTCGTTGACGACGGCGCAGATGGGCTGGTTCTCGGCCAGCGCCATCGCCAGCTTCACCACCGCGCAGCTCGATGACCTGACCGCCGCCCAGCTCGCCGGCCTCACGGCCACGCAGGCCGCCGGCTTCACCGCCACCCAGCTCGCCAGCCTGACCCCGGCGCAGTTGGTCGGCCTGTCCGTGTCCGCCGTCTCGGGCTTCAACGCGGCCCAACTGGCCGTCCTGGGCACCAACCTCTGCGTCCTGTCGCCCGCCGCCATCGCCGCTCTGCCGGTCGGCACCTTCAGCCAACTGTCGCTGATGCAGTTGAGCAGCCTCCAGGGCGACCAGGTTGCGGCCCTCACGGCGCAGCAACTGGGTTCGCTCAGCGCCACCCAGGCCAACTACCTGACCCCCGGCCAGCTCGACGTGCTCGGCAGCCGTGTCCAGTTCCTGAGCCCGAGCGCCGTGGCCGGGCTCAGCAACGCCAACCTGCTGTACGTCCATTCGTCGCTGACCGCCCCCCAACTGGCGGCACTGACGCCGGCGCAGACCGCTGCGGTGCAGGCCGCCGGCTCGGCCGTGACAGCGCTGCTGGCCACGCTCACCGACGCGGGTGTGCGGGCGCAGGTCACCGCCGCCCTCGGCGCGGGCGAATCGCTCTTCAGCTACAACGGCCTTGTGCAGGTGCTCGGCGGCGTGGCCGCGTCGATCGGCGCGGGCGGCCTCACGGCGGCCCAGATGAACGACCTCAAGACGCTGGCTTCGGCGGTCAGCCAGACGCTCGGCGCCTCGTCCTACCTCGCCAAGATCACCGCCAACGTCGTCAACGGCGACCTGTCGAATTCGTGGTGGACTGGCGGGGCGGCCAGCCAGACCGCGCTCGGCAACCTGGCCGTGGGCAGCTCGGCCGACCAGATGGGCAAGCTCGTCGGCAAGTGGTTCCTCGGCACCGACCTGCCGACCTGGACCGGCTCGGCGACCTACACCACCTTAGACGCGCCGCTGTTCTCGGCCGCCGGCCCGCTTGCGTCGGAGATCAACCAGGGCAGCATCGGCGACTGCTACCTGATGGCGGCCATGATCGTGACGGCCGACGACTACGCGTCGATCCTGGAGACGATGTTCACCGACAACGGCAACGGCACCTGGGGCGTGCGCTTCTACGCCCCCAACGACGAGCCGATGTACGTGACGGTCAACAACGCCCTGCCGGCCTGGAGCACGGCCACCGCCGACTCCGGCTCGCTGTGGGTGTCGCTGCTCGAAAAAGCGTATGTCGAGTGGGAGGTCCACTACAAGGGCGAGCAGAACACCTATGACGGCATCAGCGGCGGCGACAGCCGTGGCTTCCAGGCCATCATGGGCCGTTCTTCGACCTACTACAACGTGACGAGCCACAGCGTCAGCGCCTGGACCACCAGCGTCAAGAACACCGTGGTCGCCGCGCTCGCCAGCGGGCAGGAGGTGATGTACGGCAGCAGTGTCAACACCACGGACGCCCTGACCGGCAAGACCGAGCTGGTGGGCAGCCACATGTTCGCCGTGCTCGGCTTCGATGCCGCGACCGACGAGTTCATCCTGCAGAACCCCTGGAGCAGCCAGGGCGGCTCGACTTGGATCGGCACCTTCGGCATGAGCGCCGCCGAGCTGTGGGTGGGTAGCAACAACTTCATCGTCACCCACGAGGCTGCTCCGATGGGCGCGCTGGACAGCAAGTACCAGTACAACGTCAGCCAGCTCGTGCAGGCGATGGCGGTGGGTGGCGGTCAGGCGGCTGCCCTCGCGCCGACCCGCTCCGACACGACCAGCTCGGTCACGCTGCTGGCGACGCCGGTGTGACGTGATCCGTGCGGCGGCCATCACGGGCCGCCGCGGCATGAAAGGCATCTGGCGCGCATCCGGGCCGGGTGCCTTTTCTCGTTTGGCATGATGCCGATGCCGATGCCGCTGAACGCCTTCAGCACTGGCCTGACCCCGCCACCCCATGAACTCCCCTTCCATTCCCGCCCCGGACTCCGGCCTGTGGGCGCTGCTGGCGATGGCGGCGCTGCACGGCATCGCCGCCGACGAGGCGCAGCTGCGTCACCAGCATGGCCGCGAGCCCTTCGACCTGCAGCGCCTGCTGCTGGCGGCGCAGCAGCTCGGGCTGAACGCGCGCTCGGTGCGTCAGGATCCGCGTCGGCTGGCGCGCGCGCCGCTGCCGGCGGTGGCGCGCGATGCGGCCGGGCGCTTCTTCGTCGTCGCGCGCATCGAGGGCGCGGCCGCGCTGCCGGCCGGCGCCGAGCTGCCGGGCAGCACCCGGGTGCTGATCCAGCGCGCGGGCGAGCCGCCGGCGGTCATCGCGCTCGAGGAGCTGCTGCGCCTCTGGACTGGCGAGCTGATCCTGTTCACCAGCAAGGCGAGCTTTTCCGGCGCGATGGCGAAGTTCGACTTCACCTGGTTCATTCCGGCGGTGGTCAAGTACCGCCGGCTGCTGGCGGAAATCCTGCTGATCTCGCTGGTGCTGCAGCTCATCGGCCTGGCCACGCCGCTGTTCTTCCAGGTGGTGATGGACAAGGTGCTGGTCAACCATGCGATGCAGACGCTCAACGTCATCGCCATCGGCCTGATCTGCGCGATGGTCTTCGAGGCGCTGCTGTCGGGCATCCGCACCTGGGTGTTCGCGCACACCAGCAGCAAGATCGACGTCGAGCTGGGCGCACGGCTGTTTCGCCATCTGCTGAACCTGCCGCTGGCGTATTTCCAGTCGCGCCGCGTCGGCGACTCGGTGGCGCGCATCCGCGAGCTCGAGAGCATCCGCAGCTTCCTGACCGGCAATGTCATGACGCTGGTGCTGGACCTGCTGTTCTCCTTCGTCTTCCTGGGCGTGATGCTCGGGTACAGCGTGACGCTGACGCTGGTGGTGCTGGCCTCGATCCCGGTCTACGTGCTGCTGTCGCTGGTGTTCACGCCGGTCATCCGCCGCCGCCTGGAGGACAAGTTCAACAAGGGCGCGGAAAACCAGTCCTTCCTGGTCGAGACGATCAGCGGCATCGACACCGTCAAGTCGATGGCGGTGGAGCCGCGCTGGATCCAGAAATGGGACCAGCAGCTCGCCGCCTATGTCTCGTCGGGTCTGGCGGTGACCAATGTGACCACGGTGGCCGGCGGCGGCGTCGCGCTGACCAGCAAGCTGGTGACCGCGGCGATCATGTGGATCGGCGCCACGCTGGTGATCGACAAGCAGCTCACGGTGGGCGAGCTGGTGGCCTTCAACATGCTCGCCGGCCAGGTGTCGAGCCCGATCCTGCGGCTGGCGCAGCTCTGGAACGACTTCCAGCAGGTCGGCATCTCGATGAGCCGGCTGGGCGACATCCTCAACACGCACCCCGAGGTCGCCGGCCAGAAGACCCGGCTGCCGCGGCTGCAGGGCGCGATCGAGTTCGACCAGGTCTCCTTCCGCTACCGCCCCGACGCCGCCGACGTGCTGCGCCAGGTGTCGCTGCGGGTGCGCCCGGGCGAGGTGATCGGCATCGTCGGGCGTTCCGGCTCGGGCAAGAGCACGCTGACCCGGCTGGTGCAGCGCCTCTATGTGCCCGACCGCGGCCGGGTGCTGGTCGACGGCCAGGACCTGGCCGTCATCGACACGCCCAGCCTGCGCCAGCAGATCGGCGTGGTGCTGCAGGAGAACACGCTGTTCAACCGCTCGGTGCGCGACAACATCGCCTTGAGCCACCCGGCCGCGCCGATCGAGCTGGTGATGCAGGCGGCGAAGCTGGCCGGCGCGCACGAGTTCATCTGCGAGCTGCCCGAGGGCTACGACACGGTCGTCGGCGAGCATGGCACCGGCCTGTCGGGCGGGCAGCGCCAGCGCATCGCCATCGCACGCGCGCTGATCACCAACCCGCGCATCCTGATCTTCGACGAGGCCACCAGCGCGCTCGACTACGAGAGCGAGAAGATCATTCACGACAACATGCGCCTGATCTGCCAGGGCCGCACCGTGCTGATCATCGCGCACCGGCTCTCGGCGGTGCGCGGCGCCCATCGCATCGTGGTGATGGAGCGCGGCCAGATCGCCGAGGTCGGCAGCCATGAGGAGCTGCTGCGCAATCCGCGCGGCATCTACACCCATCTGCACGGCTTGCAGCACGGAGGTGCGGCATGAGCCTGCGCCACCGTCTGCAGGCCTGGGGCGAGCTGCTCGGCCGCTACCGCCGCGCCTGGTCGCACGCCTGGTCTCACCGCCGCGAGCTCACGCCGCCGGCGCATACCGCCGAGGAGGCCGAATTCCTGCCCGCGGCGCTGTCGCTGCAGGCGCGGCCGGTCTCGCCCTCCGGGCGCTGGACCGCGCGGCTGCTGATGCTGCTGGTGCTGGCGCTGCTGGTCTGGTCGGTGATCGGGCGCATCGACATCGTCGTCAATGCCCAGGGCCGGATCGTGCCGCGTGGCCAGACCAAGACGCTGGCGGCGGTCGAGACCGCGCGCGTGCATGCGCTGCATGTCGAGGAGGGCCGGGTGGTGAAGGCCGGCGATCTGCTGGTCGAGCTCGACACCCGCCTGAGCGACAGCGAGGGCCGGCGCGCCGCGCAGGCGCTGGCCCAGGCGCTGCTGCAGGTCGAGCGGGCCGGCGCGCTGCTGGCGGCGCTCGACGGCCGGGGCGACGCGGCGCCTCGGCTGGCCGCGCTGCCGGATGTCGATGCCGTGCAGCACCGCCTGGCCGAGCAGCATCTGCAGGACCAGTGGCGCGAGTACCGCAGCCGGCTGGCGCGGCTCGAGGCCGATGCCGGCCGCCTGGCCCAGGCGCTGCCGCTGGCCGAGCAGCGTGCCCGCGACCATGCCGAGCTGCTGCACAGCGGCGATGTCTCGCGCCATGCCTGGATGGAGCGCGAGCAGGCCCGGGTGGAGATCGCCGGCCAGCTGGCGGTCATCCGCGCGCAGCAGCACGCGCTGACCGCCGAGATGCGCCGCGCCGCGCAGGACAGCCGGGTCGAGGGCCAGCGCCAGGTCGACGCCGCGCGCTCCGAGCTGGACCGGGCGCGCACCCAGGGCGAGCTGCTGCGCCTGGTGGCGCCGGTCGACGGCACGGTGCAGCAGCTGGCGGTGCACACCGTCGGCAGCGCGGTGCCGGCGGCGCAGCCGCTGATGCAGATCGTGCCGACCCAGGCCCAGGTCGAGATGGAGGTGCGCGTCGAGAACCGCGACATCGGCTTCGTGCGCGAGGGCCAGCCGGCGCAGGTCAAGATCGACGCCTTCCCGTACACCAAGTACGGCACCGTGCCGGCGGTGGTCGCGCAGGTCTCGCGCGATGCGGTGCAGGACGAGAAGCGCGGCCCGGTCTATGCGGTGCGCATCACGCTGGAGCAGCCGGTGCTGCAGGTCGACGGCCGGGCGGTACCGCTGACACCCGGCCTGAGCGGCAGCGCCGAGATCCGCACCGGCGACCGGCGCCTGATCGACTATGTGCTGTCGCCGCTGCTGCAGCACAGCCGGGAGAGCCTGCGTGAGCGCTGAGTCGACCTGGCGGGTTCCTGGGGCTGTGGCGCTGCGCCGGGTCGCGCTCATGCTCGCGATCACGGTGGCGCAAACGTCGGCGGCCACCGAGCCGCCGGATCTGCTGCGTCTGGCTCCTGGTCCATCGGTGCCCGATCTGCTGCACGATCCGTTGCAGGTGCCTCAGCTCGCCGGACCGCAGGCCGTGCCGCCGCCCGTCTGCGCCGATCCGCTCGAGGACGCCCCGCCGCTGTCGCTGGCCGAGGCGCTGGCGCTGGCGCTGTGCCGCCACCCCCAGCTGGCCCAGGCCCAGGCCGAGCTCGAGGCCCAGGCTGCGGCGCTCGGCGAAGCCCGCGCCGCCTTCTGGCCGCGGCTGCAGGCCAGCGTGTCGCGGCAGTCGACCACCACGCTTCACACCGGCAGCGGCCAGTCGGTCGATCAGGCCAGCACCGCCCGCAGCCTGGCGCTGAGCTGGCGGCTGTTCGACTTCGGCACCCGCGCCGGTGCCCGCGACGGGGCGCAGCGGCTGCTGGCCGCGGCCGCAGCAGCCCGCGATGCGCTGGTGCAGCGGCTGATGGCGTCCCTGGTCTCGGCCTATTTCGAGGCGATCACCGCGCAGGCGATGCTGACGATGCGCGAGCAGGCCCGCGCGCAGGCGCAGGACGCGCTCGACACCGCGCAGCGGCGCGAGCGCCACGGCCTGGTGGCCGGCAGCGACGTGCTGCAGGCGCGTGCGCAGCAGGCCCGCGCGCAGCTCGCGCTGGAGCGTGCGCGCGGCGAGGCGCAGCGCGCGCAGGTCACGCTCTCCGGTCTGATGGGCCTGGCCGACGGCACGCGGTTGCGCCTGCCCGCGCAGCTCGACCCGGCGCAGGACGAGGAGACCGAGGATCTGCCGCGCTGGCTCGACGAGGCGCGCGCGCGCCATCCGTCGATCCTGGCGGCGCAGGCGCGGCTGCAGGTGGCCCGGCTGAAGGTCGGCAGCGTGCGCGCGGAAGGGCTGCCGACGCTCGACGCCAGTGCCGCCCGCCATGTCGACGGCCAGCCCGACCAGGGGCTCTACGCCAGCGGCAGCCGCGTGACCACCTATGGCCTGCGGCTGACGCTGCCGCTGTTCGACGGCTTCGGCCACACCTACCGCATTCGCGGCGCGCAGGCGCAGCTCGCGCAGAGCGAGGCCCAGCTCGAGCAGGCGCGCCAGCAGGTCGCGCTCGAGGTGCTGCGCGCCCATGCCGACGCGCTCTCCGCCCGGCGCACCCTGCCGGCCGCTGCGGATCTGGCGCTGGCCGCCGAGGCCGCCAGCGCCAGCGCCACGCGCCGCTACGACAAGGGCGTGGCCGACATCTCCGAGCTGCTCTCCAGCCAGTCGCTGCTGGCCGAGGCCCGGCTCGAGCAGGTGCGCGCGCTGGCCGGCTGGCATGCGGCGCGGCTGCGGCTGCTGGCCGCGGCCGGGGTGATGCAGCAGGTGGACGGAGCGGGGGGCACGCGGGTGCGCTGAGACCTCCGTCGTGCGCGATCAGCCGCCCAGCCCCGCAAACACGTTCTGCACATCCTCGTTCGCATCCAGCGCCGCCAGGAAAGCCTCGACCTCTTCGAGCTGTTCCGCGCTCAGGCTGTCCGGCGCGACTGGGTTCTTCGGCTTGTAGCCGAGCTTGGTCGACAGCACGGTGAAGCCGTGGGCGGGCAGGGCGCGGCTGACCAGATCCAGCTCGGTGGGCGCCGTGTAGAACAGCGTCGTGCCGTCTTCTTCACCCGCTTCCAGGTCCTGCGCACCGGCTTCGATGGCGGCCATCTCGGGGTCGGTGCCGGCCTTGGCGTCGGTCGGTTCGGCTTCGATCATGCCGAGGTGGTCGAAGTCCCAGGCGACCGAGCCGGAGGTGCCGAGCTGGCCCTTGCGGAACAGCACGCGCATCTCGGAGGCCGCGCGGTTGACGTTGTCGGTCAGGCACTCGACCATCACCGGCACGCGGTGCGGCGCGAAGCCCTCGTACACGACGTGTTCGAAATGCACCGACTCGCCCGTCAGGCCCGCGCCCTTCTTGATCGCCCGGTCCAGCGTGTCCTTGGGCATCGAGACCTTGCGCGCCTGCTCGATCACCAGCCGCAGCCGGGCATTGGCCGCCGGGTCGGCGCCGTGGCGGGCGGCGATCATGATGTCCTTGGCGAGCTTGCCGAAGAGGCGGCCCTTGGCATTGGCGGCCAGGTCCTTGTGCTTTGCTTTCCACTGCGCGCCCACGGCGGCTCCTGTGTTCGAGGTCAGCCGGGCAGTCTAGCGCCAGCGCTGGCGCTGGCCGGTCAGCCGGCGTCCTTGGCGATCCACGCCAGCACATGCGTGCGCAGCAGCGGCAGCGTGTTGAGCATCGGGTACAGCCCCGGCCAGATCCGGCACGCCGGGCGCGCCAGTGGCGGTGCCAGCGTCACCCGCTGCGCCTCGATCCGGCCTTCGGGAAACAAGGCGCGCACCCGCTGCAGCGGCACGCCGCGCACATCCCGGTTGCGCGGGTTGTTCAGGGTGAAGTCGTACCAGAGCACCGCCCCGCCTGGCTTCACCCAGCGCCACATCGTCGCCGCCAGCCGCTGCTGGAAGGCGTCGTCCAGCAGCGAGGAAAAGACGGTCGACTGCAGCACCAGATCGGCGCCGGCCTCGGGCAGCGGCGCGGCGCAGGCGTCGCCCAAGTGCAGCGCCACGCTGGCGGGCAGCACCGCACGGGCCTCGGCATGACGCTCGGCCAGCAGCTCGAGGCCGCAGAGGTGCTCGGGGCGGAAGCCGGCGCGCAGCAGCTCCAGCAGATTGCCGCCGGCACCGCAGCCGACCTCGATCACCCGCCGCTGCGCCAGGTCATGCCAGCCGTGGCGCGCGAACAGGCCGAGCATCGCGCGCTGGCGTTCCTGCACCGTCTGCCAGACATCGGGCTGCAGCAGGCTGTAGCGATCGGCCAGGCCGGCGGCGGCGCGGCGGGCGTAGCGCTGTTCGATGCGGGCGGTCTCGCCATCGGCGCGAGCGTCGGGTAGAGGAGGGCTGGCCATGGCTGCGGATGCTGCCACGGCGGCGGCCGGCCGGCGAGGTCAGGATGTCCCGAATCACCCGCCCAGCAGCAGGCCGAGCACCTGCCGGGGCAGCGCGGCGGCCTGCCCCTGCAGCGCCTGAGCGGCCTGGGCCAGCACCTGCTGGCGGGTGAGCGTGCCCAGCTCGGTGGCCATGTCGGCATCGAGCAGACGCCCACGTGCCGCGCCGAGGTTCTCGAGGGTGCTGGCGCCCAGGTCCAGCGCACGCTCGAGCTGGCCGTGCAGGGCGCCGAAGCGGCCGCGGTACTGGCCGACCCGCCCGATCGCCCGATCGAACGCGGTCAGACTGGACTCGGCCGCCTCGCGGCTGGCGAGGCCGACGCCGGACAGCCCCAGCGAGCCGCTGTCGGCGGGCAGCACCTCCAGCGACATCTGCTGCACCGGCTGCCCCGCATCGGCCTGCAGCAGCACGCTCAGCCGCGAGCGGTCGATCGCACGGTCGACCGCCTGCGCATCCGACCAGCTGGCGCGGGCCTCGAAGCGGCCGGCGCCGGTCACCATCAGCAGCAGCGGCTGTGTCACCTCGCCGATCGTCAGCATCTCGTGGCGCCAGGGGCCGCTGACCTGGCCGTCGTCGGGCGTGCCGTCATGGTGGTCGCCGTCGCCGCTGTAGCCCAGGGTCATGCCGCCCAGGCTGGTGCTCATCAGGCTGACCGGTGCGCCGCCCGGCACGCCGGGGTCGACGAAGCCGCTTCGGCCATCGAGCAGCGCGCCGGCCTCGAGCCGTGCGCCGGCCTCGAAGCCCAGCGTGCGCAGCATCACCTGGCCCTCGAGCTGCTCGGCCGTGCCGATGCCGTTGCCGCGCCAGCCGATGTCGTGCAAGCCGGTGCCCAGCACATGACGGCCATCGGTCGTGAAGACCTGCAGGTCGTCGTCGGCGCCCAGTGCGTCGATCTCCACCTGCACATTGCGCATGCCGGCGGGCAGATAGGCCAGCGGCCGCAGGCCCGAGTTCAGCGACAGGGTGCGTCCGGTCTGGCCGAAGACCTCGTCCAGGGTCGGCGTGAGCCCCGAGGTCCGCGGCGCGCTCAGCAGGCTGTGGCCGAACAGCCGCGTGCCGGTGGCGATGGCGTCGATCTGGTCGATCAGCGCGCGCAGGCCCTGCTGCAGCCCGGCCCGGTCGCTGTCGTCGAGGTGGGCGCTGGCGGAGGCCAGTGCCAGCTCGCGCCCCTGCTGCAGCAGCTCGGCGATGCGCCCCAGGCCGTCGTCGGCTTGCTGGACCCGACCGATGGCTTCGTTCAGGCCTCGGCCGATCACGCCCTGTGCACGCAGCGTCGTGGTCAGCCGCTCGGCGATCGCCAGGCCCGCCGCATCGTCGCCTGCGCGCTGAATGCGCAGGCCTGTGGCCAGCCGCTCGAGCGGCCGCAGGCGCTCCTGCTCCGAAGGCAGGCGAATCAGGCCGGCCTGCGCGACCGACATCATCGCGGAGAGACGGGCCATCCGCACATGCTAGGCGCGGCCGGCCCCCGGCCAGCCGTGGATCAGCTCCCGAATCCGATCCTGAATTCGATCCCGAATCGGGGGCCGCCGCGCACCGGCTTCAGCGCACCGCGTCGATGAAACGCTGCGCCAGCACCGGGTAGGTGTGATGCGCCTGCACGAAGGCGCGGCCGCGCTCGCCCATCGCGCGGCGCTCGGCTGCTGGCAGCGCGGCGAGGCGGCGCAGGCCTTCGGCCACCGCGTCCGGGGCTTCCGGCGCCACCGTCAGGCCGCAGCCAGCCTCGGCGACCGGGTCGTTGCCGGCCTCGACCGAGTGCAGCACCGCGCAGCCGGCCATCATGTAGTCCATCAGCTTGTTCGGCGCGATGCCGAAGCGGTAGATGGGCACGCGCTGCCAGCCGATGTAGGCGATGTCGATGCCGGCCAGGAAGCTCGGGATCTGCCGCTTCGGGATCGGCGCGAGCATCGTCACGCTGGCCTCCAGGCCTTCGGTGCGCACCCGCTCGGCCAGGCGCGCGCGCTCGTGGCCGCCGCCGACCAGCACGAAGGCGATCGCCGCACCGGCGTCGCGCAGCCGCTTGGCCGCGTCGAGCAGCGTGTCGAGCGCGTTGGGCAGGCCCATCGAGCCGGCGTAGCCCACCACCGTGCGCCCCGCGGCCCGCGCCGCCGCGACCGCGCCGGCCACGTCCTCGCGCAGCGGCTCGGGCGTGCCTTCCCATTCGTCGAGCGTGATGCCGTTGGGCACGATGTGCAGCTTGCGCAGGTCCAGGCCGCGTCCGGCCATGTGCGCATGCACCTTGGGCAGCATCGACACGACCACGTCGGCGTCGCGGTAGGCATCGTCCTCGGCCTTCTGGCACAGCCGGATGAAGGGGTGGTGCGGCGACATGCCGCCCAGCTCGATCGGCGACAGCGGCCAGAGGTCGTGCACCTCGAAGACCAGCTTCGCGCCGGCCAGCCGCGCCAGGCGCCGCGCCACCCAGATGTCCATCGGGTAGGTGCTGGAGGCGATCACCACGTCGGGGCGGAAATGCCGGGCGATGCCCGGCGCGGCGCGCCAGACCTGGCTCAGGAAGGCCCAGATGTTCTTCACCCGGCCCAGGCCGTTGCCCTGGTAGGGCGGGCCGGGAAACCACAGATAGTCGATGCCGTCGATGTCCTGGTGCTCGGGCTGCTCGACCGGGCGGCCACGCGGCGTGGGCGCGGTGGCGCGCACATGCGAGGTCGCGCAGGCCACCATCTGCACCCGGTGGCCCAGGCGCACCCATTCGCGCGCGAGGTAGTAGGGACGGAATTCCATGCCGAGCGCAGGGGCGCCGGCATAGTGGTTCAGGTAGAGAAGATTCATCGGGCTCCGGGGCAGCGGCTCACATCAGCTCGGCCATGCGGTCGAGCAGGCCGACCACCGCCGGCGCGAACTGGCCGTGCAGCCGCACCCATTCATGGTTGTCTCGGCCGATCTCCAGCGCCTGCGGCAGCAGCGGTGCGAGCTGCATCGGCAGGTTCATCAGCTCGATGGGCGTGTCGGTCAGGATCAGGCCGTTGTGACCGGAGCGTACCAGCTCATGGTTGGCAGGCAGGTCCGACAGCACGGGAATGCAGCCGCTGGCCATCGCCTCCAGCACCGACACCGCCACCGAATCGCTCGAGGGCAGGCTGAGGTACCACTGCGCCTGCTCGTAGTGGCGCTGCTGCGTCGCCGCGTCGAGCCTGCCGACGAACTCGACATGGCGCGACAGCCCCAGCTCGGCCACGCGCGCCTCGAGCGCACCGCGCAGCGAGCCGTCGTTGGCCACCGTCAGCCGCGCCTCCGGGTAGGCGCTGGCGAGGCTCGCGAAGGCGGCGATCACCCGCTCGGGGCGGTAGATCGGCTCCAGGCCGCGGTTGGCGAAGAAGGTCCACGGCGCCTTGCGCACCGGCGCGGGCGGCATCCGCTCCAGCCCGAAGGGGAAGACCTGCACCTCGGCGGCGCCGAGCTGGCGCATCTGCGCGGCCATGTGCTCGGAGTCGCTGGTGGTCAGCGTGCTGGCGCGCAGCACCTGCGAGGTGATCCAGCGGTAGTGCGGCCCGCGCTGCGGCGTCACCAGGATGTCGCTGCCCCAGGCCGAGGCGCAGATGCGCCCGCGCAGCTTCCAGCCCTTCTTGGCCGCCACGGTCAGCGTGCCGTGCGAGGTCAGGTAGTGCGGATGCAGCCAGTCGGCGTCGACCTGCTGCAGCCAGCGGCCCAGCTCGGGCAGCCGGCGCAGCACGCCGACATTGCCGCCGCCGTGGCGGGTGTCCTCGCCGAGCGCGAAGCGGCAGCGCTCGGGCACCAGCGTGTCGAAGCCCGGCGCGAAGCCGCGGCTGGAGGCCACCCACAGGTCGACCTGCGGCGCCAGCGCGCGCGCCCATTTCAGCAGGTGCGGGCTCTCGGCGTCGCCGATCAGCACATGGCGCCAGCGGCCGTAGGCAGGCGGGTCGGTTTCTGGCAGGGCTTCGGGAAGGTCGCGGATCAGTCGTCGGGCCATGTCAGCGGCGGTGTGTGTCGTCGTCAGCCGATCCGGGCGCCGGTGCGGCGCTCCAGGCGGCGTGATGCTCCCTGCATTGCGGATGTCGTTGCAGCAGTGTCGCATCCCCGTCGCGGCTGTCGCCGACCACTTGCGCCGGGCTGCCCTCCAGGATCGCGAAATCCGGAAACGAACCCCTCACCCGGGTGCCGGCGCGGACCACGCTGCCGCGGCCGATGCGGCTGCCCGCCTCGATGACGCAGTGCGGCCCGATGTAGCTCCAGGCGCCGATCTCCACCGGCGCGGCGATCCAGCCCGGACGCTCGCCCGGTCCGGCCCAGGTCGCGAAGGCGGGCCCGAGCAGGCGCAGGCTGCGGTGCGAGCTGTGGGTGACGATGGCGCAGTGGCTGGTGATCTGCACGCCGTCGCCGATCGTCACGCCGGCGCTGGCCTCGATCAGGTTGAAGTGACCGATGAAGACATGGTCGCCCAGGCGCAGGCCGGCTTCGTGCTCGATGCAGGTCGACGGCGCGATGCGGGTGTGCGGCAGGTCGCGCCCCTGGGAGCGTTCGCCGAACAGCACACGAAACCGCAGCGGCCACAGCAGGCGGCGGCGCCAGCGGTTGAGGGCGGCGCGCAGCGCCAGGGTGTTCATCGCGGGGTCTCCTCGACCGGCCAGGTGGCCAGCCGCCAGAAGTAGAAGCCGAAGTACAGCAGCATCGCCAGCGACACCGCCAGGCCGGCGCCCTGCAGTCCACCCAGGTGCAGCCCGAGTGCCAGCGCGCCGACGAAGGCGAGCTGCCCGAGCAGCGCCAGGCGCAGCGCCCAGCCCTGCGCCTGCCAGGCCATGGTCACCACCGCCAGCGGCGCGGCGACGAAATGCACGCCGATGTAGGGCGCCAGCACCGCGGCCAGCTCGCCGGCCGGGCGCCATTCGTCGCCGAAGAACCAGGCGAACACGACCGGCGCCAGCAGATGCAGGCCCAGCGCCAGCGCGGCGCCACCGGCCAGCAGCACCGCCATCACCCGGCGCACCATCGCGCGCGCGGCCGGCGTGCTGCCGCCGGCGGCGACCAGCTTCGGATAGAGCGCCTGCGACACCGCGCCGCCCACCAGCGTGGCGGGCGCCTTCAGATAGCGCAGCGACAGCGCCCAGAAGCCGGCCGCCGCCGGCCCGAGCTGGGCGGCGATCAGCGCCACCGCCAGCGTGTCCTGCAGCGCGCCGGCGAAGGCATGCGGGGTGTTGAGCAGCGGGAACTCGCGGTGCCGGCGCGCCATCTCGCGCTCCAGGGCGCGCTCGGGCGCCGGGGTGTGGCGCAGCCCGCCCAGAGGCAGGCGCAGCAGCGCGATCGCGCCGGCCACCGCGGCGATGCTGCCGGTGATCAGCCCGCCCACGCCCCAGTGCAGCCAGCCCAGCAGCAGCTGCACCAGCGTCGTGCCGGTGTGCTGGCTGAAGCGCGCCGCGGCCATGTCGGCGAAGCGCTGCTCGCGCGTGGCCCAGAGCGTGGCCAGCGAGGCCAGGCTGGCGCTGGCCACCGCTGCCGGCAGCGCCAGCCATCCGGGCTCGTGCCGATGCCAGGCGACCAGCGCGCCGGCGGGCACGCACAGCAGCGTCAGCGCCAGCAGCAGGCGCAGCGACAGCCGCCGCAGCGCCTGGGCCTCGGCCTCGTCGCGGGCCAGCGGCAGCGCGAACTCGTAGCGGCCGCAGCCGATCACCGCCAGATTGACCGCCACCGAGGCAAAGAGCTGGAAGCGGCCGAACTCGTCCGGGCTGTAGAGCCGCGTCAGCAGCGGGCCCAGCAGCAGCGGGATGGCCTGCGCCGCCGCGCTGCCCAGCAGCAGCATCAGGCTGGCGCGCAGCAGCCCGGCCGGCGCCCGACCGGCCGGCGGCGCGGGGGAATCGCTCATCGGATGGCGATCAGGCGCTGGCGGCCAGTCCGGCCAGCGCCTGGGCCAGCGCCGCGACGACGCGGTCCTGATCGGCCTCCGTCAGATCCGGGCTCATCGGCAGGCTCATCACGCGAGCGGCTGCCGCGATGCTGTTCGGGCAGCAGTCGGGGCAGCAGCCCGCGGCGTAGGCGGCCTGGTGATGCAGCGGCTTGGGGTAATGCACGGCGGTCGGGATGCCGGCGGCCTGCAGCGCCGCCTGCACCTTGGCGCGCTCCGGCACGAACACGGTGTACTGGCCCCAGACGCAGTCGCGGTCCGGCCGCACCGTCAGCAGGCCGAAGCCGGGGTGCCGCGCCGCCAGCGGCGTCAGCAGCGCGCGGTAGCGCGCGCCCAGCTCGCGCCGGCGCGCCAGCTCCCACTCGAAGCGCGGCAGCTTGGCCAGCACGACCGCGCACTGGATCGTGTCCATGCGCCCGCCCACGCCGACGCGGGTGTGCGTGTAGCGCGCGCTCTGGCCGTGCACGCGGATCTCACGCGCGGCCTGCGCCAGCGTGTCGTCGTCAGTGAAGAGCGCGCCGCCATCGCCATAGCAGCCCAGCGGCTTGCTCGGGAAGAAGCTGGTGCAGCCGATGGTGCTGGTCGCGCCGCTGCGCCGGCCCTGGTAGGTGGCGCCGAAGCTCTGCGCCGCATCCTCCACCACCGGCAGGCCGTGGCGCGCGGCGATGGCGTTGATCTCGGCCATGTCGGCGACCTGGCCGTAGAGGCTCACCGGCATGATGGCGCGCGTCTTCGGCGTGATCGCCGCCTCGACGAGGCGCGGATCGATGTTGCAGGTGTCGGGCTCGATGTCGACGAAGACCGGCCGCGCGCCCAGCAGCGCGATCACCTCGGCCGTGGCGGCGAAGGTGAAGGGCGTGGTGATGACCTCGTCGCCCGCCTTCACGCCCAGCGCCATCAGCGCGATCAGCAGCGCCTCGGTGCCGCTGGCCACCGTCACGCAGTGCTTCGTGCCTGCGAAGGCCGCCAGCGCGGTCTCGAGCGCCTTCACCTCCGGCCCCATGATGTACTGGCCGTGATCGAGCACGCGATGGATCGCCGCGTCGATGTCGGTCTTCAGGGCGGCGTACGGGGTCTTGAGGTCGATGAATTGCATGAGGATTGCGACTGAATCAGGGCAGCCGAACGAATCGTTGGGGGTGAGACAGTCCAGCCAGAGCCAGCTTGTGGGCTTCTTTGCTGTTATGCGGAATGCGGTTATCTCCCGTGGCTGCCAGCCACCGGTAGATGACGCTCGTGTGCGGTCTGGCAGATTGCTCCAGCGCCAGAAGTTCTGCAAAAGGGGCGGTCTTCAACTTGCACTTCAGCCAGTTGAGTTTGTCTAGCATTTTCTGAACTTCGCCAGTACTGGATGCCGGGTGGGGTTCGACCCAAAGAAAGAACTCCTCACCCGCCGTCGTTGAAAGACCCAAGCCGTAGTCCCAGCGTGGTTCGTTCGGCTCTTCTTTGCAGAAATGTGCATCGGTATCGATGCTCGCGGTGTGTTTGTGCCCGCTCGTCAAGGCTACTGCCTCTCGGTATTTGGACTCGACCGCAGATTTGCCAGATTGCGGTTCCAGTCCTGCTGCGCGGGCGGCCTGTGCGAATGCCGATTCAGGGGCCGGTCGGCTGGTGCGATTCTTTCCCGCCATTAGCGTACCCTCCCTGCTCGTGCGTCAGCTCTGTTCACTGCTGATGCGATCGCATCGTTGACCCTCGAAGAGAACCCGGTGATGCCTCCCCATTCGGATTCGGCTATCGCCTCGGCGCCAGGGCTGAGGTTCGAAATGTCGCGCACAGTGTGCTGCCGATCGAAGTAATAAACCCGGTAGTTCTTCTCGAGCGCTGTTCTGCCCAGTTCCTTGGACGGGGCTGTGGCCTTCAGGTCGAACAGTCTGCGGACATCCGATTCGTCCGCGCCAAGTTTCTTGAACTCTTGCAAGGCCCAGACCATCTCCAGCACCACAGGCGAATGCGTTGAGATGACAACCCGGTAGCCGCGCCGCAGTAACTCAAGTACCATCAGCAGCACAGCGGCGATGCCTTGGGGGTGCAGGCCCATCTCGGGCTCTTCGATTACCACCCATTCGATCGCTTCGTCTTTACTTTGGCCGGACATGCGCCGGGGCTGGCGGACTTGACATAGCCAGTACACGCCCATCAGCAAGGGCGTGAATTCCCTCTGTCCAGCCGACCAAGACAAGAACCCCAGGGAGTTGGGCTGCCCTTCTAGCTTCAGTGCCAGTCGCTTGGTGAAGTTGGACTCGTCTATCAGCAGCTTGCTGTCACCAAAAAGGTGTTGGTTGATCGGTTCGCGCAGACTTTCATTGAGCTTGCGTGGTGCAGGGAACAGTTCGCCTTTTGCACCGAATTCGTTCTGAATCAGATCATGTACTGAGTCGCTGAATGCGCGCAGCGTGTACGGGTCGCCGTAATTGAATTGACCGAAATTCTGAGACACGCCGCCCGGCAGGCTCATGACGCGCTGCGCAGGAATGTAGAAAAGCCGCTCGTGCTTGATGCGGCCTTTGGGCGATTTCCCGGGCGAACAATAGTCCGGCAGACTGATCTTCCTGCCGTTCCAGGTCAGCGCCGAGGTGTCCTTGTTCCAGGCCCCGGCCATCCCGCCACCAAAATAGCCTTCCAGAAAGGCTTCGGCCCGTCCGGCGACATTGACGTTGTGGTGGCGGAAGGTGTCGTGGATGTGATCGCGGTCGATCAGCAGCTTGAGCGTCTGCAGGAAGATGCTCTTGCCGGTGGCCTGTGGACCCACGATCACGGTCAGGTCGCCGAAGGTCACGTCGGCCGACAGGATGGGCCCCAGATGTTCGACCTGCAGGCGCGGAGGGGCCGCTGGTTTGGTGGTGCGGTGACGTTGGCTCGTGAGCGAGGGCTCAGTCGTGGCCTGTGGGCTGCTGTTGTCGGCCATGTGTCACTCCACCCTGGTCACGACCTCGCCCCGCAGCCGATACCGCTCCCCCGTCGCCGGGCACGTCGCCTCGCCCTCGCCGCGCACCGGCAGGCCCAGGCGCTCGCCGTGGCGGCTCATCCAGCCGATGCGCCGGGCCGGCACGCCCACCATCAGCGCGTGGGCCGGCACGTCGCGGTTGACCACGCTGCCGGCGCCGATGAAGGCGTGTTCGCCCACCGTGGTGCCGCAGACCAGGGTGCAGTTCGCGCCCAGCGTGGCGCCGCGCTTCACGACGGTGCGCAGGTACTCGTGCTTGCGCGACACCGCCGCGCGCGGGTTGTAGACGTTGGTGAAGACGACGCTGGGGCCGCAGAACACGTCGTCCTCGAGCGTGACCGCGTCGTAGACCGAGACGTTGTTCTGGATCTTCACGCCCGCGCCGATCTCGACGTCGTTGCCGACGAAGACGTTCTGGCCGAGCGAGCAGCCCGCGCCGATGCGCGCGCCCGCGCAGACATGGCTGAAATGCCAGACCTTGGTGCCGGGCCCGAGCTGCGCGCCCTCGTCGATGATCGCGGTGTCGTGGTGCCAGGCGGGTGCGTCCATGTCGGTTCTCCGGGTTGAAGGGGCGGTCGGGCGGGGCTCAGAACACCAGCGGCAGACCCACGCGCACGCCGTCGCGCGCCGAGCGGTAGCCGGCGATCAGCACCTCCAGCGAGCGCAGCCCGCTGTAGCCATCGACCTCCGCGTGCGCTTCGCCGCGCAGCGTGTCGATGACGTTGGCGTAATAGAGCGGGTGGCCGAAGCCGTAGACCGAGGTGGTGGCATAGCTGGCCGCCTTGATCTGCTCGTCCTCGGGGCTGGGCGCGTCGAATTCCCAGTGCTGGATGTCGTTGACCGCCACGCCGCCGATGCGCACCGTGCCGCGCTCGCCGAGCACGGTGATCGAGCCTTCGAGGTTCTTCGGGTACGTCAGCATCGTCACGTTGATGCTCGCCAGGCCGCCGGCGCGCAGGCGCAGGCTCATCACGCCGGAGTCCTCGGCCTCGATGTCGCGGCCCTGCGTGGCGGTGTAGGCGTGCACGTTGTCGACCGGGCCGACCAGCCAGTCGACCATGTCCACGTAATGGCTGGCCTGGTTCATGAAGGCGCCGCCGTCCATGTCCCAGCGGCCGCGCCACGGCGCCTCGTCGTAGTAGCTCTGCGGCCGGGTCCAGAAGACGTTGACCGTCACCATGTGGATGCGGCCGAAGCGCTTGTCGTCGATGGCCTTCTTGAGCAGCTGCATCGTCGCGTTCAGGCGGTTCTGCTTGACGACGAAGAGCTTGACGCCGGCGTCGCGGCACTCGCGCACCATCGCCATGCCCTCGTCCCACTTGGTGGCCATCGGCTTCTCGGACAGCACATGGCGGCCGGCGCGCGCGGCGCGGATCGCCTGCTGCGGGTGCAGGCCGCTGGGCGTGGTCAGCACGACGATGTCGGCGTCGGCGTCCGTCAGCATCGTTTCCAGCGAGGTGAAGGCGCGCGCGCCGGTCTGCGCGGCGGCGGCCTGGGCGCGCTCGGGCAGCTTGTCGCACACGGCCACCAGCTCGGCGCGGTCGGCGTGCTGCGCCAGCGCGCCGAAATGGTTCTTCGCGATGCGGCCGCAGCCCACCAGGGCGAAGCGGATCTTGCGGTCGGTGATGGGGAAGGCGACGGTCATGGTGGAAAAGAGGCTGTGCAGGCGCGCGAGGCGGTCGATCGATTTTAGGCGGCGGCCCGGGCGGGCCTAGAATCGCCGCGAAATCCTTCCCTCCACACGACACCCGCCTGCCGCGCCCGCCGCGGCCGGGCCGAGCCGAGCCGACGATGAGCCACGCCGCCCCCACCCCCGTTCCCGCCGACGACAACCAGCTGATCGCCGAACGCCGCGAGAAACTCAGCCAGATCCGCGCCCAGGGCGTCGCCTTCCCGAACGACTTCAAGCCGCGTGACCACGCCGCCGACCTGCACGCCGCCGCCGAGGGCAAGGACAACGAGGCGCTGGACGCCGCGCCGGTCAGCGCCTGCATCGGTGGCCGCATGATGCTCAAGCGCGTCATGGGCAAGGCCTGCTTCGCCACGCTGCAGGACGGCAGTGGCCGCATCCAGCTCTACATCACCCAGGACAATGTCGGCGCCGAGAAGCTGGCCGACTTCAAGCGCTGGGACCTGGGCGACATCCTCGGCGCCGAGGGCACGCTGTTCCGCACCAAGACCGGCGAGCTGTCGATCAAGGTCAGCTCGATCCGCCTGCTGACCAAGGCGCTGCGCCCGCTGCCCGACAAGTTCCACGGCATGACCGACCAGGAACAGAAGTACCGCCAGCGCTACGTCGACCTGATCACCGACGACGCCGCGCGCGCGCGCTTCCGCGCCCGCTCCAAGGCGGTCTCCAGCATCCGCGAGTTCATGATCGACAACGGCTTCCTCGAGGTCGAGACGCCGATGCTGCATCCGATCCCGGGCGGCGCCAACGCCAAGCCCTTCATCACGCACCACAACGCGCTCGACCAGGAGATGTTCCTGCGCATCGCGCCGGAGCTGTATCTGAAGCGCCTGCTGGTCGGCGGCTTCGAGCGCGTGTTCGAGATCAACCGCAATTTCCGCAACGAAGGCATCTCGGTCCGGCACAACCCGGAATTCACGATGATGGAGTTCTATGCGGCGTACTGGAACCATCACGACCTGATGGACTTCACCGAGAACCTGCTGCGCCAGGCGGCGATCGCCGCCACCGGCGCGGCCCGCGTGACCTACGCCGGCAAGGAAGTCCATCTGGACGAGCCCTTCGCCCGCCTGTCGGTGCGCGACTCGCTGGTGAAGCACGCCGGCCTGACCGAGGCTGAGGCCGACGACGCCGACGCGATCCACGCCAAGCTGAAGTCGCTCGGCGAGGAGCCGCCGAAGCACTGGGGCCTGTCGCAGCTGCAGTTCGGCCTGTTCGAGGCGGCGGTCGAGGAGAAGCTCTGGCAGCCGACCTTCATCATCGACTATCCGGTGGAAGTCTCGCCGCTGGCCCGCGCGTCGGACACCAACCCGGCGATCACCGAGCGCTTCGAGCTCTTCATCACCGGCCGCGAGTACGGCAACGGCTTCTCCGAGCTGAACGACGCCGAGGACCAGGCCGCGCGCTTCCAGTCGCAGGTCGCCAACAAGGAGGCCGGCGACGACGAGGCGATGTTCTTCGATGCCGACTTCATCCGCGCGCTGGAATACGGCATGCCGCCGGCCGGCGGCTGCGGCATCGGCATCGACCGCCTGATCATGCTGCTGACCGACTCGCCCAGCATCCGCGACGTCATCCTCTTCCCGGCGCTGCGCCGCGAGGGCTGAGGCACGTGGACATCGGCGTCATCGGCATCGGCAACATCGGTCTGGGGCTGGCGCAGCGCCTGATCGACCGCGGCCACGGCGTCAACGTGCGCGACCTGCGCAAGGTGCCCGAGCGCATCGCCGCGAAGTCGGGCGCGCGGGTGCTGCCGACGCCGGCAGCGGTGGCCGAGGCCTGCGAGCTGCTGATCATCGCGGTGGTCGACGCGGCGCAGGTCGACGAGGTGCTGTGCGGCCCGGGCGGCGTGCTGTCGGCGCCGCCGGTCGACGTGATGATCTGCAGCACGCTCGCGCCGGCCGAGGTCGAGCGCTTCGCGCGGCTGGTGCGCGCGCGCGGCGCCGAGCTGCTGGACGCGCCGGTCTCCGGCGGGCCGCTCAAGGCGCGCAACGGCACGCTCAGCCTGATGCTGGCCTGTGCCGAGGCGGCGCGGCTGCGGCACGCCGCGGTGCTGGCCGATCTGGCCGGCTGCACCTTCCTGGTCAGCGACAAGCCGGGCGACGCGGCCCGGGTCAAGCTGATCAACAACCTGCTGGCCGGCGTGCATCTGGTGGCAGGCGCCGCGGCGCTGGCCACCGGCGAGCGCCTGGGGCTGGACCCGCGCCTGCTGCAGCAGGTGATCTCGGCCAGCTCGGGGCAATCCTGGATCACCGATGACCGGATGCCCCGTGCGCTCGACGGCGACCATGCGCCGCGTGCGCACATGCAGATCCTGACGAAGGATCTGACGCTGGCGCTGCAGATGCTGCAGGCCGCCGGCGAGCGCTCGCCCTTTGGCGAGGCGGCGCTGGCGGCCTTTCGCACCGCCTGCTCGACCGGTCTGGCCGAGCATGACGACGGTGCGGTGCTGGAGCTGTTCCGGCGGCGGCAGCTGGCCGCGCCGGGCGGCTGAGCGACGACGCGGTCGCCCAGCTCGGCCTGGCCGGACTCAGCGCAGCGTCGGCGTGCTGCCGGCGGTGCTGCGCGCCTTGGCGGCCGGGCGAACCCGCACCGCGGCGGGCTCGTCGGCATGCAGGCGCTCGAACTCTCCGCTGGCCTGGGCCTCGCGCAGCTCGGCGATCACCTCGGCGCGGGTGCGCGGGGTGGCGGCCACCGTCAGCACCGGTGCGTGGTTGTCGTCCCAGATGAAGTTCAGGCCAGCCTGCTGCGCCTGCTGCAGCTCGGCGATCACTTCGGCGCGGGTCTTCGGCGTTCCGACACCTTCATGCCCGAAACTGCGCGGGCTCTCGTCGGCCCACGCGGCACCCGACAGCGTCGCGGCGGCCAGCAGGGCGATCAGGGCGGGGAGGGTCTTCTTGGTGGGGGTCATGGTGGGGCTTCCTTCGTGAGTGCTGTCCATGTCCGTGACTGTATTGAGATGAAATGAGTTTATAAATCGCTAAAGATTCAATGAAACATTCCTGATAAATAAACAATAGAGCCGGGAATTTCTGGAATTCCTTGAGCCGTGCGTCCGGTACTTGCCGGACACTGTTCATTGCTGTCAGCAGCGCCGGGGGGCCGTGGATGCTGTATCCCGCGGCGGCGCTGCCTGGAGTCGATCGATGAATGCCACATCCCTGTCCGGACCGACGCTGGAGGCGCTGGGCGCCACGCTATGGCGCGAGCTGGCCGGCGCCGCTCAGGACCGTGCCCATGAATGGCGCCAGCCGGTGCTGGCCACCGTTTGTCCGGAGTTCGGGCCGCAGGCGCGCACCGTGGTGCTGCGCGAGGTCGATGTCGCCTCGCGCACGCTGCTGCTCTACACCGACGCACGTTCGCCCAAGGTGGCCCAGCTGCAGGCCGATCCGCGTGCGCAGCTGCTGTGCTGGTCGCGGGCGCTGGGCTGGCAGCTGCGGCTGGGCGGGCGCATCCTGGTCAGCACCGAAGGGCTGGACGTGACCTCGCGCTGGGCGCTGCTGCGCCATACCCGCGCCGCGCAGGACTATCTGTCGCCGCAGCGTCCCGGGCAGCCCATCGCGGTCACCGAGGTCGATGCCCCGGCCGAAGGCCTGGCCGAGACCGAGCGCGCGGACAGCTCGCGAGCCGAGCGTGCTCACTTCGCGGTGCTGCGCCTGCGGGTCGAGCGCATGGACTGGTTGTCCCTGGATCCGCAGGGCCATCGCCGCGCGGTGTTCGATGCGCGCGACGCCGGACTGTCCGGACGCTGGTGCGTGCCCTGAGGATCCGCCTGGCGGCGTGCGCGCCCGCGCCGCTGCGGTGACAATCCGGCATCGCGCCCTGCGGCGCCCTTGCCTTGCCGAGATCCACCGTGTCCGCCTCGCCCCTGCTGCCTGTCGATCCCCCGCCGTCGCTGCCCGCGCGGCTGCCTGCCGCGCCTGACGAGCTGGCGCTGCGCCTGGGCTATGCCGGGCTGCTGCCCTTCGGTCTCGGGGCGCTGCTGTCGATGGTGGTGCGCGCCGACGTGCAGCCCTATGTGCTGCTGTCGCTGGCGGTCTATGCCGGCCTCATCGTGTCCTTCCTGGGCGGCATTCACTGGGCGCTGGCGATGCTGGTGCTGGCGGTGCCGCATCGCCGGCTGTGGACCGGCGTCACGCTGTCGCTCTTGGCCTGGGTGTCGGTGGTGATGCCGCCGGCCTCCGGGCTGGTGATCCAGGCGGTGCTGCTGATCGCCTGCTATCTGATCGACCGGCGGGTCTATCCCGCCGCCGGCCTGTCGAAATGGCTGACGCTGCGGTTCCGGCTCACCGCGGTGGCGGCGCTGAGCTGCTTCCTGGCTGCGGCCCAGGCCTGATCTCCGAACCGACCGCGCCCCGCATGATCCGACTTCATCTGGAGATCGACGATCTCCGCAGCCACCATTACCGCGTCACGATGACGCTGCCGCATCCGGCCCCGCGCCAGCGCCTGTCGCTGCCGGCGTGGATTCCGGGCAGCTACCTGGTGCGCGAGTTCGCCCGCCACCTGAGCGATCTGAAGGCCAGCCAGGGCCGCCGCGCGGTGACGCTGACGCAGCTCGACAAGCACAGCTGGGAGGCCGACTGCAGCGGACGCGGCGCGCTGACGCTGAGCTGGCGGGTCTATGCCTTCGACAACTCGGTGCGCTGCGCCTGGCTGGACGCGCAGCGCGGCTTCTTCAACGGCACCGGCGTCTTCCTGCGCGCCGAGGGCCGCGAGGCCGACGAGCACCGCGTCACGCTGGGCGCCTTGCCCGAGGGCTGGCAGGTGGCCACCGGCCTGCCCGAGGTGGCGCCGGGCGAGTGGTCGGCGCCGGACTATGACGCGCTGATCGACCATCCCTTCGAGCTGGGCACCTTCTGGCGCGGCCGCTTCACCGCCTGCGGCGCGGAGCACGAGTTCGTCGTCGCCGGTGCCCTGCCGGGCTTCGACGGCGAGCGCCTGCTGGCCGACACGAAGAAGATCTGCGAGGCGCAGATCCGCTTCTGGCATGGCCGCGACGACGGCTGCGACCCGCCGCCCTTCGAGCGCTATGTCTTCATGCTCAACGCCACCGACGACGGCTACGGTGGCCTGGAGCACCGCAACAGCACCGCGCTGATCTGCACCCGCCGCGATCTGCCGCGCCGGGGCGACGCCAGCAGCGCCGACGGCTACGTCACGCTGCTGGGCCTGATCAGCCACGAGTATTTCCACACCTGGAACGTCAAGCGCCTGAAGCCGCGCGAGTTCGCCGCCTACGCGCTGCAGCAGGAGAACTACACGCGGCTGCTGTGGTTCTTCGAGGGCTTCACCAGCTACTACGACGACCTGTTCCTGGTGCGCACCGGCCTGATCGACGAGGCGCGCTACCTGCGTCTGGTCGCGCGCACCGCCAACCAGGTGCTGGGCACGCCGGGCCGGCGGGTGCAGAGCGCCGCGGCCGCCAGCTTCGACGCCTGGGTCAAGTACTACCGCCCGGACGAGAACAGCGCCAACGCTACCGTCAGCTACTACACCAAGGGCGCGCAGATCGCGCTGTGCCTGGACCTGACGCTGCGCGCGGCCGGGCGTGGCTCGCTCGACGAGGTGATGCGCGAGCTCTGGCGCGCCAGCGGCGGCGGCCCCATCGGCGAGGACGACATCCTGGCCGCGCTGCGCCGCGTGGGCCGGCGCGACTTCGCCCCCGAGATCGCCGCCTGGGTGCACGGCACCGAGGACCTGCCGCTGGCCGAGCTGCTGCCCGCGCTGGGCGTCGACCTGCGCCGCGAGCGCCCGCTGCTGCAGCAGCGCCTGGGCGCGCGCCTGAACGAGGCGGCCGCCGGTCTGAAGGTGCAGGCGGTGCTCTCGGGCGGGCTGGCCGAGGCCGCCGGCCTGTCGGCGGGCGACGAGATCCTGGCGCTGGGCGACTGGCGCGTCGTCAAGCCGGAAGACCTCACGCTCTACGGCGCCTTCGAACAGGCGCTGCCGCTGCTGGTGGCGCGTGACCGTCGGCTGCTGCGCCTGACGCTGCCGGCCGGGCGCGAGGTCGAGGGCGCGGTGGCGCTGTCGCTGCAGGGCAAGCCGGCGGCGGCGGTGCGTCGCCGCCGCGAGGCGTGGCTGACGCGCGCCGGCGCCTGAGCTGCGCGATGTCCCGATGCGCAGGCTGAGTCGGCTGGCGGCGCTGGGCGCGGCGGTCCTGGGCCTGCATGCGCTGCTGCTGGCCTGGTTCGGTGAGCGGCTGCAGATGTCCGCACCGAGCGAGCCGGCGATCGAGCGCCTGTCGGCGGTCTACACCCGCGAGATCGTCCAGAGCCAGCCGCCGCTGGCTGCCGCCGCTGCGCCCCGGCCGGCGGCCCGCCCGCAGGCCGCACCGGCTGCACCCGCACAGCTGCCGGATCGGCCCGAAGCACCGGCTTCCGCGCCGCTGCTGGCCGATGCCGCCGAGATCAGCGTGTCCGCCGAGCCCCCGCCGGCTTCGGCCGGCCCGCAGCCGCCGGACTTCGATCCGCAGGCCGCGCCGGGCAGCGTCGCGGCGGCGCCACCGGAGATCGCGGTCGCGGCGAGCGCTCCGGCGGTTGCTCCAGCGGCGGCGGCGTCCGGCCCAGCCTTCGAGTGGCCGGTCTCGACCCGGCTGCGCTACACGCTCACCGGCTGGTACCAGGGCGAGGTGCACGGCGAGGCTCAGGTCGAGTGGCTGCGATCGGGCGAGCGCTACCAGGTCCATCTCGAGGTCTCGGTCGGGCCGAGCCTGGCGCCGCTGATGTCGCGGCGCATGAGCAGCGAGGGCCGCATCACGCCCGAGGGACTGCGCCCGCAGCGCTACGAGCAGGAGACGCGCCAGATCGTCGGCCGCGACCGCCGGGTGCTGATGAGCCTGGACGGCGAGGGCGTGCAGCTGGCCGACGGCCGGCGCATGCCGGCACGCGCCGATGTGCAGGACAGCGCCAGCCAGTTCATCCAGATGGTCTGGCTGTTCTCGACCCGACCCGAACTGCGCCAGCCTGGCGAGCGCGTCGAGTTCGACCTGGCGCTGCCGCACCGGGTGCGGCGCTGGGTCTACGAGGTCGGCGCCCGCGAGCCGGTGAACACGCCGCTGGGCCCGCTCGAGACGCTGCATGTGCGGCCGGTGCCGATCACCACCGCACTGCCCGAGGCGGCGGCCGAGGCGGTGCGCCGCGGCGGCAGCATCCTGAGCGCGCAGATCTGGTATGCGCCGACGCTGCAGATGCTGCCGGTGCGCATCCGCATCGAGCAGGACGCCAGCACCTGGCTCGACCTGCGGCTGTCGGAGGTGCCGCAGCAGGCGGGTTCGCCCGCAGCGACAAAATAGCACGGTCGTTCTATAGTCCCGGCTGCTGCGGTGCAGCATGGTGCTGTGCCGTTCCCCGTCTCCCGTCCACTTCGCTCAGGATCTCCCGCGATGACCGAACGCACCTACGAGAACATCCTTGTCGAGACCCGCCCGGGCAGCGGCGCCAACGCGCTGTCCTATGGCTGGATCACGCTGAACCGGCCCAAGGCGCTCAACGCGCTCAACGACGGCCTGATGGACGAGCTGGGCGAGGCGCTGCTGGCCTTCGATGCCGACGACACGGTGGCCTGCATCGTCGTGACCGGCAGCGAGAAGGCCTTTGCCGCCGGCGCCGACATCTTGGTCATGCATCCGTTCGACTTCCCGAACGCCTTCCGCAAGGGCCTGATCTCGCGCAACTGGGACACCATCCGCCAGGTGCGCAAGCCGATCATCGCGGCGGTCTCGGGCTTTGCGCTGGGCGGGGGCTGCGAGGTGGCGATGGCCTGCGACTTCATCATCGCGGCCGACAACGCCCGCTTCGGCCAGCCCGAGATCAAGCTGGGCATCATTCCCGGCGCCGGTGGCACGCAGCGCCTGCCGCGCGCGGTGGGCAAGAGCAAGGCGATGGACCTGGCGCTGACCGGCCGCATGATGGACGCGACCGAGGCCGAGCGTGCCGGCCTGGTCTCGCGGGTCGTGCCGCTGGCCGAGCTGCATGCCGAGGCCACCAAGGCCGCCGAGGCGATGTGCGGCTACTCGCTGCTGGCGCTGATGGCGACCAAGGAAAGCGTCGACCGCGCCTTCGAGTCGCCGCTGTCGGAAGGGCTGCTGTTCGAGCGCCGGCTGTTCCACGCGCTGTTCTCCAGCGCCGACCAGAAGGAGGGCATGGGCGCCTTCCTCGAGAAGCGCGCACCGGGCTTCACCCACCGCTGAACGGGCGGTTCGACGCGGCTCGCCGCGGTACGGTGCGGTGCTGCGTTTTTTCGGCGATTGAAATGATAAATCCGTCACTATAGTGGCGGCTTTTGTCCTGCCGATCCGCCGGAGGTGCGATCGGCCTCGCCGAGGTCTGCCGTGCTGCCGCGCTTTCTTCCTGCCCTGGTCCTGCTGTCCGCTCTGTGCTCGCCGGTCATGGCGGCGCCTTCTGCCGGCGAACGCGCCGTGCTGCCGTCCGAGGCGCGCCAGGCGATGCTGCAGCGCCACAACGAGTGGCGCCTGCATGCCGGGGTGCGGCCGCTGACCTGGTCGGACGAGATGGCGCGTGCGGCCGGGCAGTGGGCGCTGCAGCTCGAGCGCGGTCGCGGCCAGCCCTGCGAGGCCCAGCCCAGCCCGGACCTGCACATCGGCGAGAACATGTACTGGTCCAGCGCCTACCGCTGGAAGGACGGCCGCACCGCGCTGCAGCCGCTGGATCCGGTCTATGTCGTCGACCAGTGGGCGCAGCAGGGCGCCGATCTGGATCCCGAGACGCGCCAGTGCCGGCCGGGCCGGGTCTGCAGCCACTACCAGCAGCTGGTCGCGCCGGCCGCGCGCGAGGTCGGCTGCGCGCGGCTGGTCTGCCCGGCGCTCGATCAGGTCTGGATCTGCCAGTACCGGCTCGGCTGAGCCGGCTTCAGGACTTGGCCAGCGCGGCCAGCCGGCGCTCGATCTCGGCGGCGGGAATCGCGCCGGGCGCGCGGGTGCCGTCCTCGAAGACGATCGCCGGCGTGCCGTTGACCTTGTGCTTGCGCGCCAGCGCCGCGTTGCGCTCGATGGCCGAGGCGTCGCACTGGCCCATCGTGCGCGGCGGGGCGACGCCGTCGACCATCCAGCCGCGCCAGGCGGCGGTGCTGTCCTTGGCGCACCAGATCGAGCGGGCCTTCTCGGCCGAGTCGCCGCCCAGGATCGGGATGACGAAGTTGTAGACCGTCACGTCCTTCACGTTGATCAGGTCCTTCTCCAGCCGCTTGCAGTAGCCGCAGTTCGGATCGCCGAAGACGGCGATGCGGCGCTTGCCGGTGCCGTTCTTCCAGACGATGGCGTCCTTCAGCGGCAGCGAGGCGAAGTCGATCGCGGTCAGCTTGTCGATGCGCTCCTGCGTCAGGTCCTTGCGGGTGGCGGTGTCGATGATCGAGCCCTGGATCAGGTAGGCGCCCTTGGCGTCGGTGTACATCACCTCGGTGCCGATGCGCAGCTCCCACAGGCCGGCCACCGGCGCCGGGCGCACCTCGTCGATCTTCGGCAGGTTCTGGAAGCGCTCGGCCAGGGTCTTGCGGATGACGTTCTCGTCGGCCCGCGCGGCCGGCGCGGCCGCGAGCAGGGCCAGCGCCAGGGCGCCGAGGCCGGTGGCGAAGGCGGGGAAAGCAGGGCGCGGCAGCTTCATGGATTGTCCTTGGTGGGATCGGTGCGGGAGAGGCCAGAGGGCGGAGGGCCGGGAGGTCAGGCGTCGAGCGCCCGGGCGGTCAGCCAGCGCTTGAGCGGGCCGAGCTGCTGGACCAGAGTCATTCCGTGGTTGCGCAGTTCCCTCAGCGGCGGCGCGGGCTGCGCGAACAGGTGCAGCAGGCCGTCGGTCAGCCGGCTCATCGCCAGCGTCGGCACGCTGCGCTCGCGGGCGTAGCGGCGCAGCACGCGCTCGTCGCCGAGCGGGCGCCACGGCGCGCTGCGCCGCGCCTCGACCAGCACCTGTGCCAGCACCCGCACATCGGCCAGCCCCAGGTTCAGGCCCTGACCGGCCAGCGGATGCACCGCATGCGCCGCATCGCCCAGCAGCACCCAGCCGGGGCCGCACCAGCGCGCGGCCTGCCCGACCCGCAGCGGCCAGGCTGCGCGCGGCGAGGCCACCGTCAGCGTGCCGGCCGCGCCGCCGGTGGCGTCCTGCAGCCGCGCGGCGAAGTCCTCGTCGGACAGCGCCATCACCTGCTCGGCCTCGTCCTGCGGCAGCGACCAGACCAGGCCGTAGCCGTGGCCGGCCTGCGGCCGGTCGAAGGGCAGCAGCGCCAGGATGTCGGGGTGGCGGAACCACTGCCGTGCCACGCCGTGGTGGGGCTGGTCGCTGACCAGCCGCGCCGCCACGCCGAGGTGGCCGTAGGCAAAGGCCTCGAAGCCGGCGCCCAGCGCCTCGCGGGTGGCCGAGTCGCGGCCCTCGCAGATGGCGGTCAGCGCGGCCGGCGCGGGCTGCGTCAGGCGTTGAACATGGGGGGCGAAGCGCAGCGCCTCGCCGAGCACCTGCTCCAGCGCCGCGGCGTCGACGATCCAGGCCAGCTCGGCCACGCCCTGCTGCCAAGCGCTGAATTCCAGCGCGCCGCCGTCGTCGCCGCGGATCTGCATGTCGCTCACCGCGGTGCGGGCGTCCTCGGGCAGCGCATCCCAGACCCGCAGCTCGCGCAGCAGCGCCACCGCGCCGGCATTGAGCGCATAGGTGCGCACGTCGGGCGGGGCGTCGCGCCGGGGCGGCGCGGCCAGCAGGCCGACCTTCAGGCCCTCGCGCGACAGCGCCAGCGCCAGGCTGGTGCCGACCGGGCCGCCACCGCGGATCAGCACATCGAGCGTCGAGGCGGAGGAATGTCCGGAGCCGGTCGGACTGGAGGCGAAGGGGGGCACGAGCATGATGGGGCAAGATTGTAGGAACAGCCCGACCGAGATCCCGACAATGCCTTTCCCCGACACCTCCGCCCCCTTCGATGCCGACGGCGCTGACGATGGCGCTGATGACGGCAGCAGCGCCTTCACCGTGGCCGCGCTGCACCTGCATCCGGTCAAGTCCTGCGCAGGCCTGAGCGTGCCCGAGGCTCGGCTGGCCGCCACCGGTCTGGCCGGCGACCGCGAGTGGATGCTGGTCGACGCGGACGGCGAGTTCGTCTCGCAGCGCGAACACCCGCGCATGGCGCTGATCCGCCCGGTGGTCGCGGCCGACGGCAGCCTGCAGGTGCAGGCGCCGGGCCTCGCGCCACTGACGCTGCCGGCCGAGCCGCTGGGCGAGCGGCTGCGGGTGCGGGTCTGGGATGACGAGGTCGCGGCGCGCTCGGCCGGTCCGGGCGCGGCGCGCTGGTTCAGCCAATGCCTGGGCGAGCCGGTGCGGGCGGTGCGCTTCGAGGCCGGCCAGCGCCGGCTCTCCAGCCGCAAGTGGACCGGCGAGATCGAAGCCGAGAATGCCTTCTCCGACGGCTATCCCGTCCTGGTGGTGTCGCAGGCGGCGCTCGACGAGCTCAACCGCCGCCTGGCCGCACGCGGGCAGCCGGCGGTGACGATGCAGCGCTTCCGCCCCAATCTGGTGCTGTCCGGCCTGGACGCGCATGCCGAGGACCACCTCGACGCGCTGCACATCGCCACGCCCGACGGCCCGGTGGTGCTGCGCCTGGTCAAGCCCTGCCCGCGCTGCCCGATCCCGAACATCGACCCCGACACCGCCGTGCCCGGCCAGGAGCCCGGCGACACGCTGGCGGGCTACCGGGCCGATCCGCGCGTCGGCGGCGCGATCAGCTTCGGCATGAACGCGGTCATCGTCGAGGGCGTCGGGCGGCGGCTGGCGGTGGGGCAGGGCGGGCGCGGCACGGTGCGTTTCTGAGCGGACCGCGCCTCTACAATCGCGCATCCTTTTGCGCGGCCCGGCCGTGCCCCCTTCAAGAGATTTCCACCATGAGCCTCAAGTGCGGCATCGTCGGTCTGCCCAACGTCGGCAAGTCCACCCTCTTCAACGCCCTGACCAAGGCCGGCATCGCCGCCGAGAACTATCCGTTCTGCACCATCGAGCCCAATGTCGGCGTGGTCGAGGTGCCTGATCCGCGCCTGAACGGCCTGGCCGCGATCGTCAAGCCCGAGCGCATCCTGCCGGCCATCGTCGAGTTCGTCGACATCGCCGGTCTGGTGGCGGGCGCGTCCAAGGGCGAGGGCCTGGGCAACCAGTTCCTGAGCCACATCCGCGAGACCGACGCGATCGTGAACGTGGTGCGCTGCTTCGAGGACGACAACGTCATCCACGTTGCCGGCCGCGTCGACCCGATCGCCGACATCGAGGTCATCCAGACCGAGCTGTGCCTGGCCGACCTGGGCACGGTCGAGAAGACGCTGCAGCGCTCGCTCAAGGCCGCGCGCTCGGGCAACGACAAGGAAGCCGCCGCGCTGGTGAAGGTGCTCGAGAAGTGCCAGGCCGCGCTGGACCAGGCGCAGCCGGTGCGCTCGATCGACTTCAGCAAGGAAGAGCGCCTCATCCTCAAGCCGCTGTGCCTGATCACCGCCAAGCCGGCGATGTTCGTCGGCAACGTGTCGGAAGACGGCTTCGAGAACAATCCGCTGCTCGACCGCCTGAAGGCCTACGCCGAGGCCCAGAAGGCGCCGGTGGTGGCGATCTGCGCCAAGACCGAGGCCGATCTGTCGGAAATGGACGACGAGGACCGCGCGATGTTCCTGGCCGAGATGGGTCAGGACGAGCCGGGCCTGAATCGCCTGATCCGCGCCGGCTTCCGCCTGCTGGGCCTGCAGACCTACTTCACCGCGGGCGTGAAGGAAGTGCGCGCCTGGACCATCCGCGTCGGCGACACCGCGCCGCAGGCCGCCGGCGTCATTCACGGCGACTTCGAGCGCGGCTTCATCCGCGCCCAGACCATCGCCTACGAGGATTTCATCCAGTTCGGCGGCGAGCAGGGCGCCAAGGATGCCGGCAAGATGCGCGCCGAAGGCAAGGAGTACGTCGTCAAGGACGGCGACGTGATGAACTTCCTGTTCAACGTCTGATCGTCGGCCGATCTGCCAGGGCGGCACGAGTCGTGCTATAGTGCGGCGGAATTGCTGCCGTTTCGCTTACCTCAGCAGCATTTCGTCGCACTCCATGCCCCTCGGGGCATCGCGTCCTCGGCAAGGTCGGTCCGGTTCGTGACTGGCCCGCCATTCCAGGCAAGCTCCGTCTGGTACATCGATCCCGACTCCTGTGGCTGTTGCGGCAGGGGTGGCGTGACTCGGGACATTGATCTGCCCTCGTCGGGCAGTCCTGCCGACCGTTCCAGGCAGTCTCGCGCTGGCAGCCCTTGCTGCGGCGCCGGTTCCTTGATTCCTTCTTCTCCTGACATTCGCACCGTGGGCAGGTTCATCCTGTCCTCCACCACCCGACGTACCGACTGCGGTCGGTATGCCGCGTCGCTCTCCATTCGCAGCGGCCGTGGCGAGGGGACCCATGATCGGGTCTACCGCTTCATCCCGCTGTTCCCTTCATCCGAGGCCGCCGCGCAGTACGCGCTGGATCAGGGCCTGGGGTACCTCCACCAACCCGCGCTGCCGGCCTGAACGATTCAGGACGGGGCGCCACTGCACAGGAATTCTGCTCATGGCCAAGGAAGAACTCATCGAAATGCGCGGCGAGGTCGAGGAAGTGCTGCCCGACTCGCGTTTCCGCGTGAAGCTCGAGAACGGGCACAGCCTCATCGCCTACACCGGCGGCAAGATGCGCAAGCACCACATCCGCATCCTGGCGGGTGACAAGGTCTCGCTCGAGCTGTCGCCCTACGACCTGAACAAGGGTCGCATCACCTTCCGTCACCTCGAGCCCCGCTCGGGTGGCGCGCCGTCCGCTCCGCGTCGGCGCTTCTGATTCACGGGGCTGACCGCCGGCTGGCGCCGGTGGCGGGCCCGGATCGCCTGGCACCTGCGGCAGGCACGTCACATTCCGCGGCATTTCTGGAAAGGTCCATCATGGACAACAAGCTCTACGTCGGCAATCTGCCCTACACGATGCGCGACGAAGATCTGCGCGAGCATTTCGCCCGCTTCGGCGAAGTCGCCTCCGCCAAGGTCATGACCGACCGCGAAACCGGTCGGTCCAAGGGCTTCGCCTTTGTCGAGATGGCTTCCGGTGAAGATGCGCGCAGCGCCATCTCCGGCATGCACGGCCAGTCTTTCGGCGGCCGCGCCCTGGTGGTCAATGCCGCCCGTCCCCGTGAAGACCGCCCGGCTGGCGGCGGCTACGGTGGTGGCGGCTTCGGCGGCGGCAACCGTCGCAGCTACTGATCCGGCGGCGCGAAAGCGCTCCGGATGCCCGGCTACCAGACCCGGCAGCAGCAGGTCGCCATCCGTGGCGCCGACAGCCTGCTGATCCGGTCGCTGCTGGATCGCCAGCAGTACGCCGATCCCGACGGCCGGGCCGAGGCCGCGGGGTTCTCCTCGGCCACCTGGCCGCTGTTCGGCATGCTCTGGCCTTCGGGCCTGCAGCTGGCGGCCCACATGGCGACCCGGCCGCTCAAGGCGGGTGAGCGCATTCTCGAGGTCGGCTGCGGGCTGGCGCTGGCCAGCCTGGTCTGCCACCGGCGTGGCATCGACGTGACCGCCTCCGATGCCCATCCGCTGGCCCCGGATTTCCTGCACGACAACCTGAACCTGAACGCACTCGCCCCGCTGGTCTATCGGCGTGGCGACTGGGCAGGGCAGGCGGGCGTGCCGGCCGTGGCCCATCCGGCCGACGCCGCACCGGTGCAGGGCCGCTTCGACGTCATCATGGGCAGCGACGTGCTGTATGAGCGCGACGAGCAGGGCCATCTGGCCCGCTTCGTCGAGCGCCATGCGGAGCCGGATGCCGAGGTGCTGATCGTCGATCCCGACCGGGGCAACCGGCCGGCCTTCACCCGCCGGATGAGCGGCCTGGGCTTCGTGCTGCACGAGACCGCGCTGCGCACGCCCGAGGCCGACGGCCTGCCCTACCGCGGGCGCCTGCTGCGCTACTCGCGCACCGCACTGACCTGAGGCCGACGCGGCCCGCCTACTCGACCATGTCGCGGTAGGCGTGCCAGCTCGCGTGGCCGAGCAGCGGGAAGATCACGATCAGCCCGAGCAGCGCGGTCGCATAGCCGACCGCCATCAGCGTGACGATCAACGCTGCCCACAGCAGCATCGCTGCCGGGCTGGCGCGACAGGCACGCACGCTGGTGGCGATCGCGCTGATCAGGTCGCCGTCCTCGCGGTCGAGCAGCATCGGCACCGAGACCACCCCGACCACAAAGACCGCCGCCGCGAACAGCGCGCCGATGCCGACGAAGGCCACGGCCAGCGCGGTGTAGCGGCCCGACAGCAGCACGTCGACCAGCAGGTTCGACAGGTCCGGCACCAGGCCGCCGTACAGCAGCGCGAAGCTCACCGCCCCGACCCGCTCCCACAGCAGGAAGGCGATCGCCAGCACCAGCCCGAACAGTCCGAGCGAGCCGGCGTTGCGCCAGCCATCGGCCAGCGCCTCGCCCAGATCGGGCCGCGCCCCGGCCAGCCGCTGGCGCGACAGCGCATGAAAGGGCAGGGCCACCAGCGGCGCCAGCAGCAGGAAGCCGCCGACCAGCGTCGGCGCCAGGTGCGGCAGATGCCGGCCGGCGACGATCAGCGCCGCGCCCATCGCGGCGACCGCCAGGCCGCCGCCCAGGCTGGCGGCCGGGTGATGCGCCAGATCTTCCCAGCCTCGTTTCAGCCATCGCAGCGGCTGGGTGACCGTGACCCGGCGGACCTCGGGCGCGTCGGCCGCCTGACGGGCGCGGCGCGGAAGGTGACCGGTGACATGTGCGACATGATCCATGGTGCAGACCTCCTTCGGACGACAGACCGACCGGCCGCCCCGTGCGAGCCGGCGGTGCGTGCGTCGATGCTAGGACGATGCGCGGCCGGGCACCATCGGGTTCCCCTGAGGTGGATCGCGGAATTCGATACATGTTGTTGCATCTGCATCGCCTCCGGCTGCATCCGTCCGGTGTCGGCCTGGCTAGTGGAAGAAGAGACGATCGTCGCCAGCCTGGCGCCGACGGCTCTCCGATCCATCCACTCAGCTCCGGGAGCCCTGCCATGAACACCCACCGTCACCCTGCCGATGCCCGCCGCCTCGCCTTTGCCGCCGCTGTGCTGCTGAGCGCCGGCCTGGCCGCCTGCTCGTCGACCTCCATGCCGATGGGCGCCAGCACGACCTCCGCGATGACTGCCACCTCGCAGGCTGCGCTGCCGACGCCGGTGCAGGTGCCCGCCGGCCACCGCGTCGCCTGGGAAACCGTCGGCGTCGGCCAGATCACCTATGAATGCCGGGCCAAGGCCGGCACGCCGGGCGCGTTCGAGTGGGTCTTCGTCGGGCCGGACGCCGAGCTGCGCAGCCGCAGCGGCATGAAGCTGGGCCGCTACTTCGGCCCGCCGGCCACCTGGGCCTCGGACGATGGCTCGGCGCTGACCGGCACGCAGGTCGGGCTGGTGCCCGCCGCGGCCGGCAACATCCCGCTGCAGCTCGTCAAGGCCAATCCGGCCACCGGTCGCGGCGTGCTGGAGGGCGTGAGCTACATCCAGCGTCTTGCCACCCGTGGCGGCGTGGCGCCGGCGCTGGCCTGCGGCGAAGGCCAGACCGGCCAGCGCCAGGTGGTGCAGTACCAGGCCGACTACATCTTCTGGAAGCCGGGCGCCTGAGCCGGGCGAATGCCCCCTGGCGGCTGACGGCTGGCTGCCGTGGCCCGGTGTCCTGGGTCGTCCCCTCTCGCAGAATGGTCCGACGCCGCTGCCGAGATCGAAAGGACTGCCCTTGCCCCCTGCCTCCGCCGCCGCCCTGACCCTCGACCATGACGCCGCGCTGCAGGCCTGCGCCCGCGGCGAGCGCTTCGCGCTGCGCATGCTCTACGAGCACGAGGGCCGCTGGCTGCTCGGCGTGGTGCGGCGCATCGTGCGCGACGACGCGCTGGCCGAGGACGTGCTGCAGGACGCCTTCCTGCAGGTCTGGCAGCGCGCCGCCACCTTCGATGCGGCGCTGGGCTCCGGCCGGGGCTGGATCTACACCGTGGTGCGCCACCAGGCGCTGCGCGCGGTGCGCGGCGGCCGGGGCGTCGAGACGGTCGCGGTCGATCCGGAGGATCTGGCCGGCCTGTCGGACCGCCTGCAGTCCGCCACCGCGCCCGACGGCGACGACCGCGGCCTAGACACCGCCGGCCTCGAGCGCTGTCTCGACCGGCTGGAAGAGCGCCCGCGCGCCTGCGTCGTGCACGCCTATGTCGATGGCTACACCCACGAGCAGATCGCCACCCGGCTGGGTTCGCCGATCGGGTCGGTCAAGTCGTGGATCCGCCGCAGCCTGCTGGCGCTGAGGGAGTGCCTGTCCCCATGCTGAACCTTCAGACCCCCGAGGATCGCAGCGCCGCCGCCGGCGAATACGTGCTGGGCACGCTGGCGCCGGACGAGCGCGAGGCCTTCGAGCGCGCGCTCGGCGGGGACGCCGCGCTGCGCGCCGAGGTCGCGCACTGGCAGGACCGCTTCCTGGCGCTGAGCGCCCGGGTGGCGCCGGCCGAGCCCTCGGCCGGGCTGTGGCGGCGCATCGAGGCGCGGCTGTCGCCGGCCGCGGCCGTCCGTGCCCCGGCCGCGACGCCGCCCTGGTGGCCGCGCCTGGGCCTGTGGCAGTCGCTCAGCGGGCTGGCGCTGGCCGGCTGCGTGCTGCTGGGCTCAGGCCTGGTGCCGCAGCTGATGGCGCCGCCGGCTGCGCAGCAGCAACAGTTCGTCGCGGTGCTGCAGGCGCCGCAGGGTGGCGGCAATGGCTGGGTGGTCGAGGTGCGGGTCGACGCGGCGGGGCAGGGCCGGCTGCGGCTGCGCCCGGTCGCGCCGCCCCAGGCGCCGCCGCCGGGCCGCACGCTGCAGTTCTGGACCAAGGCCCCCGGCGCCGCCGGCCCCAGCTCCCTGGGCCTGGTGCGCACCACGGATGCCGGCGGCGTCATCGAGCTGCCGCTCGAACGCCTGCCCGACCTGCGCGCCGAGCAGCTCTTCGAGATCACCCTCGAGCCCGAGGGCGGCTCGCCGATCGACCGCCCGACCGGGCCGATCCTGTACATCGGGCGGGCGGTGCAGCTTGAGGGGTGAGGCCGCATCTCCCGATCTGATGAAAGTGAAGCATTCGTGCATTGTTGCCCTGCATTTGCGGGGCGGATTCTTCAAGAATGTTTACGTTCGGCTATCGCGTGAATAAGCTCGATCGCTGATTCCAGAAAAAACGAGTTCATCAGGGAGGACATGCCGGCACCCCGTCGGCATGGGCATGCGTGTGGCCGGTCTGTTCATCACGACCCGGTGCACCCGTTCGTCCGTTCGCGCACGTCTGCGTCTGCGTGTACCCGATCCTGGCGAGCTTGCGATGCCTGCGGCCCTGCTCCGCGGCGGCGGGTGTCGTGCGCTGTGAATCGATCGCGGAGAGCTGCGTGTGCCCGTCTTCCGGACGTACGGGACGCTTGAATCAATTTCTGGAGTTTTTCTCATGATCAATCGACGATCTGCTTCGCTGGGTGTGCTGTCCGTGGTTCTGCTTGCAGGGTGTGCTGCAACCGAGAGCTCGAAATCCCTGAAGATCGAGAAGGTCGATGGATCTGCCGGTGTCTTCTCGGGCGAGCGGACCTCGCTGGTCGTCGGCAAGTTCGACAACAAGTCGAGCTACATGCGCGGCGTGTTCTCGGATGGGGTCGATCGCCTGGGCGGACAGGCCAAGACGACGCTCATTTCCCATCTCCAGCAATCGCAGCGGTTTTCCGTGATGGATCGGGACAGCCTGGCGGAGGCGGCGCAGGAGGTCAAGTTCCAGGGCGGTGGACAGAATATCAAGGGCGCGAGCTTCCTTGTGGTCGGTGACATTTCCGAGTTCGGGCGCAAGGAAGTTGGCGACCATCAGCTGTTTGGCGTTCTGGGGCGCGGCAAGAAGCAGATCGCGTATGCCAAGATCACCTTGAATGTCATCCGTGCGGCGACCTCCGAGGTGGTGTATTCCGCTCAGGGCGCAGGAGAGTACGAGCTGTCTAACCGCGAAGTGCTCGGTTTTGGGGGCACGGCCGGCTATGACTCGACCCTGAATGGCAAGGTTCTGGATCTCGCCATGCGCGAGGCTGTGAACAATCTGGTGGCCGGCAAGGATGCTGGCCGGTGGGGTCGCTGATGCGCAGGATTCCAGCGGTCGTGACGGGCGTCTTGGCCGCCCTCATTCTGTCAGGCTGTGCACAGCAGAATCCTCCGTTGTACATGTGGGAAAAGTTTCCCCGTCAGCAGTACGATTTTCTGCTCGGCGACGGTGCGGATCTGGGCAAGCAGATCGACACCCTGGAGGGGCATTCCCGCAAGGCGCGGGAAAAAGGTGCAGCTTTGCCCCCGGGTTTTCGCGCGCATCTGGGCATGCTTTATCTGAATTCTGGCAGTCCGGATCGTGCCAAGGCGCTCTGGGAGGAGGAGATGGCCGTGTTTCCTGAATCATCGGCATTCATGAAGAGGCTGCTGCGGCGCCTGGACGGGCCTGAGGCGGGCCAGACGGTGCTGTCCGGAGGTGTGCGATGATGTCTCGTGGACTGCGAATCCTGTCGCTGGTTTCCTTGGTGGCCCTGAGCACTGGCTGTGCCACCAAGGCACCGCCCTACGATTATTCGGGCTTCATGAAGGCGAAGCCGACATCGCTGCTGGTGCTGCCGCCCATCAATGAATCTCCCGAAGTGAAGGGGTCTTCTTCGGTCTGGGCCCAGACCACGAAGCCGTTGTCCGAGGCGGGATATTACGTTCTGCCGGCGGCACTCGTGAACGAGACCTTCCGACAGAATGGTGTGGGTTCTCCTGCGGAGGCTCACAATATTCCGGCGGAGAAGCTGCGGGAGTTCTTCGGTGCGGATGCTGCCGTGCTGATCAAGATCCCGAAATACGGGACCAGCTATTACCTGATCACCAGCGAGACTCGCGTCGAGATCGAGGCCAAGATCGTCGATCTGCGCAGCGGGGCGCTGCTGTGGGAAGGCAAGGCACAGGCCACGTCTGCCGAGAACAATCAGCAGAGTCAGGGGGGCCTGGCGGGGCTGCTGATTGCTGCGGTTGTCCAGCAGGTGGTGGGTACGGCTGCCGATGTCGCCTTTGACTATTCGGGCATCGCGACCGACCGTGCCTTGGGCGCTCCCCGCTACAACGGCATCCTGCCCGGTCCGCGCTCGCCCAAGGCGTGGCAAGTCCAGCCTTGACCCTCATTGGCTGAGAGGGGCGCGCGCGGATGATGCCCGTTCGCGCCCTCTTGTGCTGCTCTGCCAGCGCCTCGTGCCCCGTCATGCCCGCGCAGGCGGGCACCCACCCCCGCCGCCACCCTCTCCGGGAAAACAACCCCGGAAATCCCCGCTTATTTCTCACTTCAGGCCGTGACACACGCTCCCGCGCGCCTTCCCGCTGCCTAGACTGGATCCTTCACCGGGATCGAAGAATCCCGCAGCCCGCGCCCTGGATGCGCTGCGGCTGACGCACAAAGACGCCGTGGGAATGGACACGACTGCACCAGCAGGGAGAGATGCGGCTTGACGACGACAACACCGGCCACGCTGCCGACCTACGACCGCTTCATCGAGCCGCTGCTGCGCTTTCTCGCCAGCCGGCCCGAGGGCGCACCCGCCCGCGAGGCGCACGAGGCCGCGGCCGATGCGCTCGAGCTGGACGCCGCAGCGCGCCAGCAGCTGCTGTCGAGCGGCGCGCAGCTCATCTACAAGAACCGCGCCGGCTGGGCGCATGACCGGCTCAAGCGCGCCGGGCTGTCGGACAGCCCGCGGCGCGGCTGGTGGCAACTGACCGAGGCCGGCCGGCGTTTCGTGGCCGAGCACCCGGCGCCGCTGACGCCCGAGCAGCTCGGCACGCTGGCGATGGTGCATCTCGACGTGCAGCGCCTGCGACCCGTGGCGCCCGATGCCGGCCCGGAGGAGGCGGCCGGCGTGCCGCCGCAGCCGATCGCCAGCCCGGAAGAGCGGCTCGGCCTGGCGCTGGAGGAAATCCGCCGCGCGGTCGTGGCCGAACTGCTCGACACGCTGGCCACCGTGACGCCGGCCTTCTTCGAAACCCTGGTGCTCGACCTGCTGCACCGCATGGGCTACGGCGCCAACCGCTCCGACCTGCAGCGCGTGGGCGGCTCGGGCGACGCGGGCATCGACGGGATCATTTCGCTGGACTGGCTCGGTCTGGAAAAGGTCTACGTGCAGGCCAAGCGCTGGCAAGGCACGGTCGGGCGGCCCGAGATCCAGGCGTTCTACGGCGCCCTGGCGGGGCAGCGGGCCAAGAAAGGCGTCTTCATCACCACGTCGGGCTACACCGCGCAGGCGCTGCAGTTTGCGCAATCGGCGGGGCAGATTGCTCTGCCCGGTTGATGGATACACAGTCATTTGCCGCCGTGTAATTTGCTATTAATTTATTGAAAAACCTCCAATGCGTACTGTTACATATAGCCTGCTGCAGTTCTTAGTTGAGGCTCGACGCGGTTCTTTTGTTGTTCCCCGGTTTCAGCGACCATTTGTTTGGAATCATGCGCAAGTAAAATTGCTTGTTGATTCCATATCAAGAAACTATCCAATCGGATCATTGTTGCTTTTGCGGGAAACTGATCCTAAGGATCCATTTTTGTCTGCGCGACCAATTGAGGCAATTATTGGGAATTCGGAGAATTCGGAGAATAGTGTTTCTGATGATTCTATTGAAGCGACGTTTTTGCCTGCTTTTTACTATGTGCTGGATGGTCAACAGAGGTTGACATCGCTGGTTCGAGTTTTTTTGCAGGCCGCTAGAGATAGCGTCTACTATTTTGATCTAGATAAAATGCTTGAAATGGAGTCGGGTGATAAAAATGCATCTGCTTGGGTTGTGCGTCGTGATGTAGGTAAAAGACTTTCTTCTCGCTACATAAGAAGCGATGCCATTGAAGATGATGAAAGGTGCATGGTTCTCGTGCAAGAATATTTTGAATCTCACTATGATCCTTTGAAAGGGGATAGGTCTGCCCAGAGAAAAGCGGTTGCAAAAGTCAACCGTGTTTTTGAGACTATGAGAAATTATCAATTGCCTCTTGTTGTTGTTGATCGCCGTGACTCAACAGAGGCCATATGTAGAATTTTTGAAACTATTAATTCTACTGGAACACGTCTTACTACATTTGATCTTGCGGTCGCCCGATTTTTCCCCAAGCCAGATCTTCATGATCTTTGGCAGCAAAGTAAGCAAAAATATGATATTTTGGAAAGATTTGGAGCCGAGGGGGAGCGTGTTCTGCAAATTGTTGCCATTGTTTCTGGTTATGAAGGAAAGTCATATGTTGAGCCTACCCGTAGTACGCTGCTAAATCTCACCAAGCAAGAAATATCTGATAAATGGGATGAGTGTGCCGATGCTCTGGCTAAGGCATTGAGATGGGTTGAAAATCTGGGTGCTGTGCCTGGTATTTTATCTAATGATGCCCTATTGGTGCCGCTTGCTTATTTTCTGCATAATATTTCTGATTCATGGAGGACGCAAAATCCAGGGTATGGTGTAATACTTCAAAGATGGTATTATGCTAACTCTCTTCAAAAAGGTGCTAGGCAAGCCTCAAATTATAAAATAGGGCAGGCGGTGGCTGCTTTGCATAAATGGTTGATGGAGGGTGTTGTTCCTGAAATACCAAAGATCATGATTTCTGAAGCTGAGTTACTGCGGCTTGGTAAAACTGATGCCAGATATCAGGCAATATTATCCATCATTCGGTGGAAAGGAGGTAATGATCTATGGACAGAAGAGGCGCTTGATCCAGACGATGTAGAGGATCATCACATATTTCCGGCGGCAATGGCAAAGCGAGATGGTATTCCGCGTAAGTTGCTGGATTCTGTTTCTAATAGAATGCTAGTTTCTCGCGTCACAAATCGAAATTTGAGTGATAGGCCTCCTGTTGATTATCTGAAGAAGCTGATCAAAGAGGCTGAAAAGAATGGCATGCTTGCAGCAAAAATTGATATTATGCGAAATGCGTGCATCCCTGTTGATGATGATTTAGAGGGGTTTTATTCGCTGCTGGAGCCTGTGCGTGTAGGTGTTTTTCTTGAGAGGCGTGCAAAGCTGATGATAGAAAGGCTTGGATTGGTTTTGGGGGACTCTCTGGATAAATCAAATGCTTCAGCGCAATCTGATTTTGATGAAGAGGATGATTGACAAATAATTATCTGAATTGGCAGCGCTTCGGGACGAACTTGAGCCACTACCCGACGATTACCGACGCGCATAAGGTCCAGCTGATCACCGTGGCCGCGATGCCGAACGAGTAACTCGACTACACCGAGGTCCCGCAACTGCCCGATGCAGTCTGTCTGGGCCAAGGATGTCACGCCGGCCGAGAATGAGCCGAACGTGTCAGTGCTGGAGGACTTGCGGCAGGTGATTCGGCAGCCGGCGCATCTGCGGCGAGCCAGGGAACTCTGGTGGATCAGTCGCCAGACCCTTTGCCTGGAAAACCAGTGCTGGGATCCGAACACGCAGACGGTGGTGAGTCCCAGGGAGCGGCGGCTTGGTGCGCTCGCAATCCAGTCGAGCCATTTTGATGCGCAGGCGTACAAGACCGTGTTGCAACTGGCCGGTGCTTCCGGCCCGGTGGAGATCGAGCTATGACGACGGTGATCAAGGCCCAGGACCGATTCGACGAACCCGTGACCGCTTCGGTGCTGGCGAAGGCGACCGCCCGAGGGCGCCAGCGGCGCCATCCGGGCTTGCACGCGCTGTCGGTGGCGTACCTGCCGGCGTACCAGTCCCTGCTGATCGGCTTTGCGGACCAGAGCGCGGTGCTGCTGCCGGCGAAGAACTACCCCGAGCTGTCGGCGCTGGGCGTTGCCGACCTGGAGGGGCTGGCGATCGGCTATGGCGGCACGGCGCTGTGCCTGGAGGCGCGGGATCTGCACGTCTCCATCGCGGGGCTGGTGTCGGCCAGCCAGCCGCTGATGGACCTGGCGGCGACGGTGATCGCCGTGCGCAACGGCAGCCGGCGCACCGAGGCCAAGGCGCAGGCGTCGCGGGAGAACGGGCGCAAGGGCGGACGGCCGCGCAAGGCCGAGGCGATCTGATGCGCTGACCGCGGCTGAGGCCGTCCCCCGCCCGCTCCAGCCCTGAAAACAGTGCTGTAGACGGTAGATCTACCCCGCCTGTGCCTGCGCCAGCAACGTCTCCCAGTCATCCGGCGGATGCCCGCTGTCCAGCATCTTGCGGAACACCCGGTAGGCGTCGTCGCTGCTCTCGTAGGCGCGCTTGGTGTCCTCGTCGTTGACCCACGCGAGCACGATCACCTTGGCGGTCGCGTGGTAGCGGAAGAACAGCCGGTACTGCTGGAAGAACTTGGCCCGGAACCAGTGCCGGTGCTGGTCGCCCAAGGTGTTGCCCTGGCGGTACTCCGGCCGTGTCGGGTCTTGCGGGATGACCTCGAAGGCCAGTTGCCGGATCGCCGCCAGTCGCTTGGTGGCGTTCTTCTTCAGGTAACCGGTGGGATCTTTCTGCCGCAGAGCTTCCACCTGCGCGGTCAGCATGTCCAGCTGGGCCAGAAACAGTGGGTGGGCGAACACCGCCCAACCATGGATCTGCAAGGGTGGGGAAGTCCGGTGACCGCTCATTCATCGTCCGCCGACAGCGGGGCATCCAGATCGACCTCGACGCCCTCGGTCAGCGACTGGATGCGCGCCACCAGATCGGCGTCGATGCCTTGCAGGCGCTCCGGGTGGCGGCTGATGTCGGCAGCCAGGAAACCCAGGAAGGCGCCCAGCGCCGGGTCATCACCCTCTGCGCCGGTCGCGCGCGTCAGCACGACTTCGCCATTGGCGCGGATCGTGTAATGGAGCTTGTCGCGCTTGCCCAGCTTGAGGGTGCGGCGCACGCTTTCCGGCACGGTGGTCTGGTAGCGGTCGGTGAGGGTGGATTCGGCTTCGAGCGTGATGGGCATCGCGGACTCCAGTCAGGCTTGGGGTATTCCGCATGGTAATGCAATTGCATTGTCTGCTCAATGAGAACTCACCGCCTCAGCACCGCCTTCAACGCCACCCCCGTGTGGCTCCGGCTCTTCACCACCGCCTCCGGCGTGCCGGCCACCACCACCCGCCCGCCGCCTGAGCCGCCGTCCGGCCCCAGGTCGATGATCCAGTCGGCCTCGGCGATGACGTCGAGGTCGTGCTCGATGACGACGACGCTGTGGCCGGCGTCCACCAGGCGGTGCAGCACGCGGATGAGCTTCTCCACGTCGGCCATGTGCAGGCCGACCGTCGGCTCGTCGAGCACGTAGAGCGTGTGCGGCGCCTTCTGGCCGCGGCGGGTGACGTCGTCGCGGACCTTGCTCAGCTCGGTGACGAGCTTGATGCGCTGCGCCTCGCCGCCGGAGAGCGTCGGGCTGGGCTGGCCCAGCGTCAGGTAGCCCAGGCCGACGTCCTGCAGCAGCCTGAGCGGGTGCGCGATGCTCGGCATCGAGGCGAAGAACTCCACCGCCTCGTCCACCTCCATCTGCAGCACGTCGCCGATGCTCTTGCCGCGCCAGGTGACGGCCAGCGTCTCGGGGTTGAAGCGCGCGCCGAAGCACTGGTCGCACGGCACCTTCACGTCGGGCAGGAAGGCCATCTCGATGGTGCGTAGCCCCTGGCCCTCGCAGGCCGGGCAGCGGCCGTCGCCGGTGTTGAAGCTGAAGCGCCCGGCGGCGTAGCCGCGCGCCTTGGCCTCCAGCGTCTCGGCAAACAGCTTGCGGATGGTGTCCCAGAAGCCGATGTAGGTCGCCGGGCACGAGCGCGGCGTCTTGCCGATCGGCGTCTGATCGACCTCGAGCACGCGGTCGACGTTGCTCCAGCCCTCCAGCCCGACGCAGCCGACCCAGGCCGGGCGCTCGCCGGCCTTCTTTCCGGCCGCCTTGTGCGTCACGACGGCCTGCACGTTGCGCAGCAGCACGTCGCGCGCCAGCGTCGACTTGCCCGAGCCCGACACGCCCGTCACCGCCACCAGCCGCGCCAGCGGCACCTCCACGTCCACGCCCTGCAGGTTGTGCAGCGTCGCGCCGCGCAGCGAGAGCGCCGGCGTCTCGGCGTCGACCGGCCGGCGCGGGCGGGTCGGGTGCTTCAGCGGCGCGTTCAGGAAGCGGCCGGTCAGCGAGTCGGCGTTGGCCTTGAGCTCGTCGGCCGTGCCCTGGGCGATCACGCGGCCGCCGCGCTTGCCGGCGCCGGGGCCGATGTCGATGATGTGGTCGGCGCGGCGGATGGTGTCCTCGTCATGCTCGACCACCACCAGCGTGTTGCCGCTGCGCCCGAGCTGGTGCAGCGCGTCGAGCAGGATGCGGTTGTCGCGCGGGTGCAGGCCGATGGTCGGCTCGTCGAGCACGTAGCACACGCCCTGCAGGTTGCTGCCGAGCTGCGCGGCCAGCCGGATGCGCTGCGCCTCGCCGCCGGAGAGCGTGGGCGCAGCCCGGTCCAGCGTCAGATAGCCCAGCCCGACCTGGCCGAGAAAGGCCAGCCGGCTGCGGATCTCCACCGCCACGTCGCGCGCGATCGCGGCCTCGCGGCCGTCGAGCTTGTGGCTGTCGAGCCAGCGCCGGGCGTCATCGACCGACCGGGCCGCCACCTCGGCGATCGAGGCCTCGCGGAAGCGCACCGCGCGCGACACCGGATTGAGCCGCGCGCCGCCGCAGGTGCCGCAGGGCCGGTCCTCCAGGCCCTCGACCTCGGGCTCGGCAAAGGTCTTCTCGCGGCCCTTGTCGTCGTCCTGCGCGCTGTCGTCGAGCGCCTGGCGCTGCTCGCGGGTGAGCGCCAGGCCGGTGCCGACGCAGTCCGGGCACCAGCCGTGCTTGCTGTTGTAGCTGAACATGCGCGGGTCCAGCTCGGGGTAGCTGGTGGCGCATTGCGGGCAGGCGCGCTTGGTCGAGAAGACCTTGGCCTTGCTGCGGAAGGCGCTCGACAGGAAGCCCGCCTCCAGCGATGCCGCCAGCGCCTTGGCGCTGGTGCCGGCGGACTTCAGCGGCGTCATCAGGTGCAGCACGCCCTTGCCGTGCTCCAGCGCCTCGGCCAGCGCGCGGCGCAGCTCGGCCTCGTTGTCCACATCGACCCGCAGGCTGGCCACCGGCAGCTCCAGCGTGTGCTCCTTGTAGCGGTCGAGCTTGGGCCACTTGTCGGTCGGCAGGAACTCGCCGTCGACGCGCAGCTGCGTGTAGCCCTTGCCCTTGGCCCATTTCGCCAGGTCGGTGTAGAGGCCCTTGCGGCCGATGACCAGCGGCGCCAGCAGCCCGATGTGCTGGCCGCGGTGCTCCTTCAGCAGCTGCGAGGCGATGGATTCCGGCGTCTGCGGCCGCACCGCCACCCAGGTGTCGGGCGGCGCGTGGAAGTCGCTGCAGGCCGGGCAGTACTGCACCCCGAGCTTGACGTAGAGCAGGCGCAGGAAATGCCAGACCTCGGTGGTGGTGGCCACCGTGCTCTTCCTGCCGCCGCGCGACAGGCGCTGCTCGATGGCGACGGTGGGCGGAATGCCCCACACCGCATCCACCTCCGGGCGGCCGGCGGGCTGCACGATCGAGCGCGCGTAGGCGTTCAGGCTTTCCAGATAGCGGCGCTGGCCCTCGTTGAACAGGATGTCGAAGGCCAGCGTCGACTTGCCCGATCCCGACACGCCGGTGATGACGCTGAACTTGCCGCGCGGGATGTCGACCGACAGGCCCTTGAGGTTGTGCTCGCGCGCGTTGACGATCTGGATGGCGTTGCTCGGCGCGGCCTGGGCGCGCGCGCGGTCGCGGCGTGCCTTGGCCAGCGTCTGCAGCGGCGTGCCTTCCTCGGCCACCAGCGCGGTGGGCTGGCCGAGCTGGCCTTCGTACTCGCGCAGCGCCCGGCCGGTGTGGCTGCTGGCGTGCGCGCGCAGGTCGGCCGGCGTGCCCTCGGCCACCAGCTCGCCGCCGGCGTCGCCGCCGTCCGGGCCCAGGTCGACGATCCAGTCGCTGGCGCGCACGACATCCAGGTTGTGCTCGATCACCAGCAGGCTGTGGCCGGCCTCGAGCAGCTTGCGGAAGGCCCGCATCAGCTTGGCGATGTCGTCGAAGTGCAGGCCGGTGGTCGGCTCGTCGAACAGGAAGAGCGTGCCCTTGCGCGCGACCTTCTGCTTGCTGGCGGTGGCGTTCTTGGCCGCCTCGGCCAGGAAGCCGGCCAGCTTCAGGCGCTGCGCCTCGCCGCCGGAGAGCGTGGGCACCGGCTGGCCGAGCTTGACGTAGTCCAGCCCGACATCGGCCAGTGGCTGTAGCGCGCGCACCACCTCGCGGTCGTCGGCGAACAGCCGCACCGCGTCGGCCACCGTCAGCTCCAGCACGTCGGCGATCGACATCGCCTTGCCCAGCCGGGTGATCTGCACCTCGCGGATCTCGGCGCGGTAGCGCGTGCCGTCGCAGTCCGGGCAGCGCAGGTAGACGTCCGACAGGAACTGCATCTCGACGTGCTCGAAGCCCGAGCCACCGCAGGTCGGGCAGCGGCCGTCGCCGGCGTTGAAGCTGAACATGCCGGCGCCGTAGCCGCGCTGCTGCGCCTCGGGCAGCGCGGCGAACAGCTCGCGCACCGCGTCGAAGGCGCCGACGTAGCTGGCCGGGTTGGAGCGCGCGGTCTTGCCGATCGGGCTCTGGTCGACGAAGACCGCGTCGCTCAGCGCGTCGGCGCCGAGCAGGCGGTCGTGCGCGCCGGGCGATTCGGTCGCCTGGCCGAAGTGGCGCGCCAGCGCCGGCGCCAGCACGTCCTGGATCAGCGTCGACTTGCCCGAGCCGCTCACGCCGGTCACGCAGACCAGGCGCTGCAGCGGGAACTCGACCGTGAGGTTCTTCAGGTTGTGCTGGCGCACGCCCTCCAGGACGAGGCGCGGCGTGCTGTCGAGCACCGGCCGCGTCAGGCCCAGGCCGATGGTGCGCCGTGCGCCGAGGTAGGCGCCGGTCAGCGTCTCGGCGCCCTTGAGCTCGTCGGGCGTGCCGTCGAAGACGATGCGCCCGCCCTGGGTGCCGGGGCCGGGGCCGAGGTCGATGATGCGGTCGGCCGCCAGCATCACCGCCGGGTCGTGCTCGACCACGACCAGCGTGTTGCCGGCGTCGCGCAGCCGCGCCATCGCCTGGTTGATGCGGTCCATGTCGCGCGGGTGCAGGCCGATGGAGGGCTCGTCCAGCACGAACAGCGTGTTGACCAGGCTGGTGCCCAGCGCGGTGGTCAGGTTGATGCGCTGCACCTCGCCGCCGGAGAGCGTGCGGCTCTGCCGGTCCAGCGTGAGGTAGCCCAGGCCGACGTCGCAGAGGTACTTCAGCCGGGTGCGGATCTCGTCCAGCAGCAGCTCGAGCGCCTCGTCGAGCAGCTGCGAGGGCAGGGCGAGCGTGTCGAAGAACTGCCGCAGGCGCGCGATCGGCATCAGCATCAGGTCGTGCAGGCTCAGGCCGGGCAGGCTTTCCAGCTGCTCGCGCGTCCAGGCCGCGCCGACGGGCAGGAAGCGCTTCGCGGGCGCCAGCACCGCGTCGGCCTCGGCCTGCTCGCCCAGGCGCCACAGCAGCGATTCCAGCTTCAGCCGCGCGCCGCCGCAGGCGCCGCAGGGCGTGTAGCTGCGGTACTTCGACAAGAGCACGCGGATGTGCATCTTGTAGGTCTTGCTCTCCAGGTACTCGAAGAAGCGGCGCAGGCCGTACCAGTGCGTCTTCCAGTCGCCGTTCCAGTCCGGCGCGCCGTCGATGACCCAGGCCTGCTGCGCCGGGCTCATCTGGTTCCAGGCGGTGTCGCGCGGGATGCCGGCGTCGCCGGCGCAGCGCATCAGGTCGTTCTGGCACTCGGCCCAGGCCGGCGTCTGCAGCGGCTTGACCGCGCCGCCGCGCAGCGTCTTGCGCCCGTCCGGGATCACCAGGCCGAAGTCCACGCCGATCACCCGGCCGAAGCCGCGGCAGCTCTCGCAGGCGCCATAGGCCGAGTTGAACGAGAACATCGCCGGCTGCGGGTGGCCGTAGCGGCGGTCGGACTCGGGGCAGTGCAGGCCCTGGCTGTAGCGCCAGATCTGCTGCGCCTCGTCCGCGCCGGCGTAGACATTGCAGCGGCCGCTGCCGCGCTTGAGCGCCGCCTCCAGCGCCTCGATGACGCGGCCTTTCTCGGTGGTCGAGAAGCGGAAGCGGTCGGCCACCACGTCGAGCACCTTGCGCGGCCCGGTCGGCGTGGCGACCTCGCGCTCGGCCTGCACGCGCGTGTAGCCGCTGGCCGCCAGCCACTGCGCGATCTCCTCGGGCGTGACCGAGCCGGGCAGCTCGACGGGGAAGGTGACGACCAGGCGCGGACCGCCTGCGGCCTCGCTGCGCGCCTTCAGGTCGGCCCAGATGCTCTGCGGGTCGTCCTCGCGCACCGGGCGGGCGCTGTCCTGGTCGAACAGGCGCGCGGCGCGGGCGAACAGCAGCTTCAGGTGGTCGTTGATCTCCGTCATCGTGCCGACCGTGGAGCGGCTGGTGCGCACCGGGTTGGTCTGGTCGATGGCGATGGCCGGCGGCACGCCTTCGACCGCGTCCACCGCCGGGCGGTCCATGCGGTCGAGGAACTGGCGCGCGTAGGCGCTGAAGGTCTCGACGTAGCGGCGCTGGCCCTCGGCGTAGAGCGTGTCGAAGACCAGCGAGGACTTGCCCGAGCCGCTCGGGCCGGTCACCACCGTCAGCTCACCCGTGCGGATGTCGAGGTCGAGGTTCTTCAGGTTGTGCTGGCGCGCACCACGGATACGGATCAGGCCGGACATCGCGGGAGGTCTCTCTGACGGGCGAAACGGGACATTCTAGGGACGCCCCGTACCGCAGGGCGGGGCCGGGTCTCTGCGCGTCGGCGCCGTACCCCCGGGTTGATGGTGATCATCCTCAAGTGAAAAAAACGCAATCCGCTGCACAATGCCGCCCGGCTGCCGTGAACAGGTGCGCGGGCCATCTTCGGGGGAATCTCATGAACACCATGTTCCTGCGGCTGCGCGCAGGCGTCGGCCTGTCGTTGCTGCTGGGCGCCGGTGCGGCGCTGGCCGTGCCTTCGGCCACCGTGCCGTGGCTCAAGGTCGACCAGTTCGGCTATCTGCCGGCGATGCAGAAGGTGGCGGTCGTCGTCGACCCGCAGGCCGGCTTCAATGCCGCCGAGGCCTTCGCGCCCGGCATCGGCAGCGGCCAGTACCAGATCCGCCGCTGGGCCGACGATGTCGTCGTGCACACCGGCACGCTGCAGCCCTGGAAGAGCGGCGCCACGCACGCGCAGTCCGGCGATCGCGGCTGGCACTACGACTTCTCGGCGCTGACCACCGCCGGCGCCTACTATGTCTGGGACAGCGCGCGCCAGGTCGGCTCGGGCCGCTTCGAGATCGGCAGTGCGGTCTACGCGCCGGTGCTGCGCCAGGCGGTGCGCATGTTCTATCACCAGCGCCTGAACCACGCGAAGGTCGCGCCCTACGTGGACGCCCGCTGGTCGGACGCCGCCGCCTACGAGCGCCCGGGCCAGGACCGCTCGGCCACCAGCCGCTGGGCCAAGGGCAGCGCGGCGACCGCGCGCGATCTCTCTGGCGGCTGGATGGACGCCGGCGACACCAACAAGTACGTGACCTTCGCGCAGTCGGCGGTGCTGCAGCTGCTCGACGCCTACCGCATGAGCCCGGCGGTGTTCCGCGACGACTTCGGCATCCCGGAGTCCGGCAACGGCCTGCCTGACCTGCTCGACGAGCTGAAGTGGGAGCTCGACTTCCTGCGCCGCATGCAGGACGCCAGCGGCACGCACGGCCTGTTCCTGAAGGTCGGCGTCGACAACTACACCGACATCTCGCCGCCGAGCGCCGATGCGCGCCCGCGCTACTACCTGCCCGAATGCACCTCGGCAACGCTGGCCGGCGCGGCGATGTTCGGTGCGGCCCATGTCGTCTACCGTGGCTTTGCGTCGCAGGCGGCGGGCGCGGCCGACCTGCTGGCCCGCGCCGAGGCCGCCTGGGCCCGCGCGAAGGTCACCACGAACGGCTTCACCGTCTTCCAGACCGCCTGCGACGACGGCGACATCAAGGCCGGCGACGCCGATGTCGACGCGCAGGGCCAGCTCGAGTCCTCGGTGCTGGCGGCCATCGCGCTGCACGAGGCCACCGGCAAGGCCGAGTACCGTCTCCATGTCGAGGCGAACTACGCCCGGGTGCGGCCCTACAGCCTCTGGTGGTGGGGTCCGTACTGGGCGCCGATGCAGGTCGCGCTGCTGCGCCACGCCGGCCAGCCGGGCGTGTCGGCCAGCGTCGCCTCCAATCTGCGCAGCCAGAAGTCCTGGCAGAACGGCGTCATCTCGCTGACCGACTTCAACGGCGGCGCCAACGGCACCGATCTCTACCGCGCCCATCTGGCCGACGCCGAGTTCAACTGGGGTCACAACATGACCCGCTCGAATGCCGGCCTGATCAACCTCGACTTCGAGGCTTTCGGCATCAACACCGCCAGCGCCGCGCTCTACCGCCGCATCGCCGAGCAGCATCTGCACTGGCTGCACGGCGCCAATCCGCTCGGGCTGGTGATGCTGTCGAACATGGCCTCGGCGGGCGCCGAATCCTCGCTCAGCGAGATCTATCACACCTGGTTTGCGCACGGCACCGTCTGGGACAGCACCAAGACCTCGGCGCGCGGCCCGGCGCCGGGCTATCTGGCCGGCGGCCCGAACACCACCTACACCGGCAGCGTCGCCGGCCTGGCCAGCCAGCCGCCGCAGAAGGCCTACAAGGACTGGAACACCGGCTGGCCGGAAAATTCCTGGGAAGTCACCGAGCCGGCGATCTATTACCAGGCCGCCTATGTGCAGCTGCTGGCACGGCTGATGGGCACCGCCGACACCCAGGCGCCCACCGCGCCGGCCAAGCTGACGGCCAGCGCCATCACTCGCAACAGCATGACCTTGAGCTGGAGCGCCGGCCGGGACAATGTCGGCGTGGTCGGCCACGACCTCTACAGCGGCTCGACGCTGCTGGGCGGCGGGCTGCCCGGCACCTCGCGCCAGCTCACCGGCCTGAGCTGCAACACCAGCTACACGCTGACGCTGCGCGCGCGCGACCTGGCCGGCCAGGTCTCGGCCGCCAGCCCGGCGCTGACGGTAAAGACGGCGGCCTGCTCCTGAGGCGGGTCCCGAGCTCAGCCCATCAGCCCGCTCAGCCCATCAGCGCACACGGAATCGACCACAGCAGCCGCCCCGGCGCGCTGCTGGTCGGCTCCAGCTCCAGGCAGGTGAGCGAGGCTTTCTTGATGCGCACGATCGGCTGCTCGCTGCCCAGCAGCCGGCTGATCAGCAGCGACAGGTCCGGCTCATGGCCGACCAGCCACAGCGGGCCGTCGGTGGTGGCGAGCTGGTCGCGCAGGCCGGCCAGCGCCTGCACGGTGGGCGTGTCGATCTTCAGCCAGTCGACCACCTGCGGGCGCGGGCAGTCGGGCAGCTCGTCGCAGAACTGCACCGCGGTCTCCAGCGCGCGCACCAGCGGACTGCACAGCAGCCGCGCCGGCAGCAGCGTCTGGCGCTGGCAGAAGCGCGCCACCGCGCGGGTCTGGCGGTGGCCCTTGTCGATGAGCGCACGGTCGGCATCGACGGGGGCCAGCAGCCGGTCTTCGGCAGTGGCGTGGCGAAGGAAGAAGATCTGCTGGATCACGGGGCCGGTCCGAAAACGACAAGGGACCGCAGAGTATGCGGTCCCGGGGTGATGTCGGCGTGACAGCGGGATGACACGCAGGCCGGCAATGACGAGGAGGCTGTTGGAATCCGTCTCCGGATCCGGATCGACCGGGGGTCCGATTCTGGCGCTCTCTGCACCTCGGCCCCATGGCGAAGGAATCTCGACAGATTCCAACAGCGCCATCCCCGGTGCGACCTGCCCGCCGGGGGCAGGCCGCACGGGTTCCTTATCGGCGTCTCAGAGCTGCAACTGCAGCATGACGCTCACCTGTGCACGGTTCTGGCCGGGCGCGGTGCCCACCTCGACCTGCAGCTGGGTCTGGTTCGAGACCTGCCAGTTCAGGCCGGCACCGGCGCCGACCTGCAGCGCACGGCCCGGCTCGTCGCGGCGGGTCTTCATTTCGGTTTCGATGCGACCGTAGGCGCGGGTGCGCGCGGTGATCGGCAATTCGGCGATGGTGCTGCCGCGCAGCCGCGCCGGCGTGCGGCCCGAGGCCGCCTGCGGCGCGCCGAAGCTGGCGATCTGGCCGTTCCAGCCGCTGCGCGGCTGCACCGGCTCGGTGTAGCGGACCCGCACCTGGCGGCCCAGCCGGGTCTCGCCGGTGACGCCGCTGCTGCCCTGGGCGTTTGCGCCCTTGGGCTGGGCCAGCGTCTCGCCGCTCAGCAGCGAGCCGCCCATCAGCATCAGCATCGTGGCCACCGAGCCCGGCCGGCGGCGCACCAGACGCACCGCGCGGCGCATGCGGCTGGCGGTGCGGTGCAGGACATGACGGGGGCTACGGCTGGGCATGGCCGTGATTGGCGCATGGGCCGTCCGCGCGGGCGTAACCAGATCTGGAAATGATCGGTTTTGCCAGACCCGGTCATTCCGGCGCTTTTTCACCCTCTTTCGGATGAAAGCGTGACATATGCCCAGGCACATGCCCCTTTGCACCGCGATTTCGTGGGCGCGGCGATTGTTTCATTTGCTGGCTGTTTCGATGCGCCTGGTAACGGGATTGCCTCAGATGGATACAGGATCGGCCACGAGCGACTGCGCCGCCAGGCCCTCGAGCCATTCGACGATGCCCTGCGGCTCGACCGCATCGCGGTTCATCACCGCCGCGGCCGGCTCGCCCTGCAGCATGCGGCGCACCGGCAGCTCCATCTTCTTGCCGGAGAGGGTGCGCGGCACCGCCGGCGCGGCCAGGATGCGGTCGGGCAGATGGTGCGGCGAGACCTGGGCGGCGATCTGCGCGCGGATGCGCTCTTTCAGCGGCTCGTCGAGCATCACGCCGGGCATCGGCACCACCAGCAGCACGATCTCGCCGTCGGGGTCGCCCTCGCGGTGCAGGTCGACGACCAGGCTGTCGGCCACGCCGGGCAGGGCCTCGACCACCCGGTAGATCTCGGTGCTGCCCAGGCGCACGCCGCGGCGGTTCAGCGTCGCGTCGCTGCGGCCGAGAATGACCGCGCCGGTGCGGCCCTCCTGCGGATGCGGCACCAGCCGGATCCAGTCGCCGTGGCGCCAGACTGCGCCGATGCCGTCACGGCCGGGATAGGTGCTGAAGTAGCTCTCGATCAGCCGGCGGTCGCCCTCGTCCTTCCAGAAGTAGAGCGGCATCGAGGGCATCGGCCGGGTGCAGACCAGCTCGCCGACCTCGCCGATCAGGCTGTCGCCGCGGCCGTCCTCGCGCGGCGGCCCCCAGGCCTCGACCGCGGCGCCCAGGCAGCGGCACTGGATCTCGCCGGGCGGGTTGTCCAGCGTCGGCAGGCCGGCGACGAAGGCGCCGGCGAAGTCGGTGCCGCCGGCGATCGAGCTGACCCAGATCGGCCGGCCGTCGACCGCCGGCAGCTGCTGCTGCAGCCAGGCATGGACCTCGGCCGGCAGCGGCGAGCCGGTCGAGCCGACCGCGCGCAGCGCCGACAGGTCGGCCACCCGGGCCGGCTCCAGGCCGGAGCGCGACATCGCGGTCAGCACCGAGGCGCCGGCGCCGAAGTGGGTCACGCCGGTCTCGGCGGCAAAGCGCCACGGCAGGCTCCAGTCGGGCGCGTCGCTGCGGCCGGCCGGGTGGCCGTCATGCAGCGCGATGGTGGTGCCGCCCAGCAGCGCGCCGACCTGCAGGTTCCACATCACCCAGCCGCTGGAGGTGGTCCAGTGGAAGACATCGCCGGTGTCGACGCTGGCCCCGAGGTTGTTGTGCAGCACGTTGAGCTTGAGGTGCTCGAGCATCACGCCGCCGTGGCCGTGCACGATGGGCTTGGGCAGGCCGCTGGTGCCGCTCGAGTAGACGATCCACAGCGGATGGTCGAAGGGCAGCCACTCCGGCTCGAAGTTCCACGGGTTGCCGGCCAGCAGCGGGCGCAGGTCCCAGGCGCGCCGGCCGGGGGCGGCGAACTCGTCGGGCTCGGCGTCGCGGTCCAGGCAGGGCCACAGGATCATGTGCTCGATCGAGGGCAGGCCGTCCAGCAGCATGTGCAGCAGCGGGCGGCGGTCATGGTCGCGCCCGCCCCAGGTGCTGCCGTCGCAGCCGATCAGCACCTTGGGCTCGATCTGGCGGAAGCGGTCGAGCACCGCACCGACACCCATGTCGGGCGAGCAGATCGACCAGATCGCGCCGAGGCTGGCGCAGGCCAGGAAGGCCACCACCGTCTGCGGCGTGCTGGGCAGGTAGGCGGCGACGCGGTCATTGCGCCCGACGCCCATGCCGCGCAGCGCCACCGCCAGCGAGGCCACCTCGCGGCGCAGCTCCGGCCAGCTCACCCGCAGCGTGCGCCCGGCCGCCTGCAGCATCTCGTTGCGGAACAGGATGGCGGGCAGGTCGGCGCCGTGCGCCTCGTCGGCATGGCGGAAGACCTGGCGCGCGTAGTTGACCTGCGTGCCCGGAAACCAGACCGCGCCCGGCACCCGGCCATCGGCCAGCGCCACCACCGGCGCGACCGGCGACTCGATGTCGAACCAGTCCCACAGCGCGCCCCAGAAACCTTCCGGGTCATTGACCGACCATTGCCAGAGATCGTCGTAATCGTCGAAATGTCGTCGTCGCTCCAGCGCCAGCCAGTGGAGAAACGCGGTGATCCGGGCCTCGGGAAGCGCCATGGTCGGGTCCTGTCCTGATGTGGGTTGAATTTGCCAACTTTTTATCAGAAACGCCTGGAACGACCCGGTTTTGCGCTGCGGTGTCGGCGGGCTGTCAGGCGTCGATGTCCACCGTGCTCCACCAGTTCAGCCAGAAAGGCGGACGCCGGTAGCCGATGACCTGGCGGTGCATCAGGTCGGTGACCATGCGGTGAACGTGGTAGCGGTAGGGCGCGTAGGCCAGCATCAGCCGGTTGGCCTCGCGGAAGGCCTCGAGCCGCTCGGGGCCGTCGGGCAGCGCGGTCAGGCGGTCGTAGGCCCGGTCGAAGGCGGGCAGCACGAAGCGGGCGAGATTGCCCTTGCCCACGGACGGGCTGTAGCCGCGCTCGAGCGCGCCCTGGCCGTCGGGCGAGCCCGCCGACGAGCCCACCCGCCACATCATGAACTTGCCCGAGCGGGTGGACTTGAGGTTCTCGCTCCACTGGCCGACCTTCAGCTCGACCCGCAGGCCCAGCGCGTCCATGTTCTTCTTGTAGATCTCGTCGAGCTGGCGGCTGGTCTGGTCGGACTGCGACAGCATCACCAGCGTGAGCTTCGAGCCGTCGGGGCGCTCGCGCCAGCCGTCGCCGTCGCGGTCGCGCCAGCCCCAGGTGTCGAGCAGCGCGCGCGCGCGTGCCGGCTCGAAGCGGCCCTGCTCGGTGCGCAGCAGCGGGTCGAAGCCGTAGGTGCCCGGCGTGATGCCGGCCTGGGCAGCAATGGCCTCGCCGCGCCGGCCCAGGCGGATCTCGCGCGGAATGTCCAGCCCGAGGCAGATCGCGCGGCGCAGCGCCACCTGCTCCGGCGCCAGGCCGCCGACCACCGGGTCTTCCATGTTGAAGACGGTCAGCGTGACGTCGCTGGCGGCGACCCGGCTGTGGCGGATGCCCTTCTTGGCCAGATGGGGCGCCAGCTCGCCCTTGACCAGCGCCTGCGGGATGTAGTCGGCCGGCACCCGCTCCAGCAGGTCCTGCTCGCCGTTGAGGAAGGCCAGCCAGCGCGGCTGCGCCTCCTCGATGATGGCGATCTCGACGCGGTCGATCATCGGCAGGCGCCGGCCCTTGAAGCGCGCCAGCAGCGCCTGGCCCTCGGCGTCGTCGGCGTTGGGCTGGGCGTCGTAGCGCACATCGCGGTAGCCGGTGAAGCGCTCCATGACGATCTTCGAGCTGCGCCGCCACTCGGCCAGCCGGAACGGCCCGGTGCCGACCGGGTGCTCCATGATCTTGTCGCCATAGGCCTCGACCACCTCGCGCGCCATCGCCGGCAGGCCGGTGAGGGTGTAGAGGAAGCGCGGGCGCGGCTCGCGCAGGCGGATGCGCAGCGTGTGGCGGTCGATCGCGGTCAGGCCCTCGACCGGGCGGTCGTAGTCGAAGGGCTGCTTCGACTTCAGCGCGGCCTCGCGCAGCTCGCGCAGGCCGATGATGCCCTGCTCCTCCAGCGAGCTGTGGCCGGGGCTCTTGGTCGCCGGGTCGTAGAAGCGCTTGATCGTGTAGATGTAGTCCTCGGCGACCAGCTCGCGGGCACGGCCCTTGAAGGCCGGATCGTCGTGGAACAGGATGCCCGGGCGCAGCCGCAAGGTGAAGCTGCGGTGGTCGTCGGCGATCTCGGGCAGGGCCAGCGCGGTGCCGGGCCGGATCAGGAAGGGCCGCGCCAGCGGGTCGTAGTCCAGCGGGGACTCGAAGACATGCGCGGTGACGGTCAGCGAGTAGACATCGCTGAGCTGGACTGGATCGAAGCCGGTCTCGGCGGCCGGGAAGGCGTAGCGCAGCACCTTCGGCGCGCCGCCGGCGCTGGCGCCATCGGGGCGAGCCGGGGCGGCGTGCAGCCAGTCCGGGGTGCCGGTCAGTCCGGCGCCGGCGGCGGCACCGGCCAGCAGATCACGTCGCGTCAGGGTCACGGCAGCGGCTCCAGCAAAGGCATCGCCGCCGATTATCGTCACCCCGGGCGCCGTGCTCCGCTTCAGGCCCGCGCGGCGTTGAGCTGGTCGCGGGTGGCCATCGCCACGCGGCGCGCCGCTTCGGCGAAGTCCTCGCCGCGGCTGGCGTAGAGCACCGCGCGCGAGCTGTTGACGACGATGGTGCCCTGCGCGGTCAGGCCGGCCTTCACCGTCGCCTCGGCGTCGCCGCCCTGTGCGCCCACGCCCGGGATCAGCAGCGGCAGCGTCGGCGCGATCTCGCGCACTCGCGCGATCTCGGCGGGGAAGGTGGCGCCCACCACCAGGCCGATCTGGCCGGTGCGGTTCCACTCGGTCTGCGCCAGGTGCGCCAGGTGCTCGAACAGCCGCGGCTGGCCTGGCACGTCGGACAGGCGCTGCATCTGCCAGTCGTTGCCGCCGGGGTTGGAGGTGCGGCACAGCAGGATCACGCCCTTGTCGGCGTAGGCCAGGAAGGGGTCGATCGTGTCGCGGCCCATGAAGGGCGAGAGCGTCACCGCATCGGCCTGGAAGCGCACGAAGGCCTCGCGGGCGTACTGCTCGGCCGTCGAGCCGATGTCGCCGCGCTTGGCGTCCAGGATGACCGGCACCTCCGGGGCGACCGCCTTCATGTGCGCCATCAGGCGCTCGAGCTGGTCCTCGGCGCGGTGCGCGGCGAAGTAGGCGATCTGCGGCTTGAAGGCGCAGACCAGGTCCTTCGTCGCGTCGACGATGGCGGCGCAGAAGTCGAAGATCCTCGAGGCGTCGCCGGCCCAGGCGCCGGGAAACTTCGAGGGCTCCGGGTCGAGGCCGACGCACAGCAGGGACTGGTTGAGCTGCGTGGCGCGGGCGAGCTGGTCGGTGAAGGTCATCGCGGGACTCCAGCGGCCGGGGGTCAGACGCGCTGCGCCAGCGCGGTGGCCAGGCCGGTGTAGCTGCCCGGCGTCATCGCCAGCAGGCGGTCCTTCTCGGCCTGCGGCAGGTCGAGGGCGGCGACGAAGCCGCGCATCAGCTCGGCGGTCATCGGCTGGCCGCGGGTGAAGGCCTTGAGCTGCTCGTACGGCTCGGGCAGGCCGTAGCGGCGCATGACGGTCTGGATCGGCTCGGCCAGCACTTCCCAGGCGCTGTCGAGGTCGGAGGCCAGCGCGGACTCGTTGAGCTCGAGCTTGTCCAGGCCGCGCATCAGGCTGTCGCAGCCCAGCAGCACGTAGCCCAGCGCCACGCCCATGTTGCGCAGCACCGTCGAGTCGGTCAGGTCACGCTGCCAGCGGCTGACCGGCAGCTTCTGCGCCAGGTGCGTCAGCAGCGCGCTGGCGATGCCGAAGTTGCCCTCGGCGTTCTCGAAGTCGATCGGGTTGACCTTGTGCGGCATGGTCGAAGAGCCGACCTCGCCCGCCTTGGTCTTCTGCTTGAAGTAGCCCAGGCTGATGTAGCCCCAGACATCGCGCGCCCAGTCGATCAGGATGGTGTCGACGCGGGTGAAGGCGTCGAACAGCTCGGCCATGTAGTCGTGCGGCTCGATCTGGATGGTGTACGGGTTGAAGCTCAGGCCCAGCGAGCCCTCGACCACCTGGCGGCTGAAGGCCTCCCAGTCGTGCTCGGGGTAGGCCGACAGGTGGGCGTTGTAGTTGCCGACCGCGCCGTTCATCTTGGCCAGCAGCTTGACGCCGGCGATGCGCTCGCGGGCGTTCTTCAGGCGCGCGACGACGTTGGCGACTTCCTTGCCGACGGTGGTCGGGCTGGCGGTCTGGCCGTGGGTGCGGCTGAGCATCGGCACCGCGGCGAAGGTGTGCGACATCGCGGTCATCTTGGCGATGATGCGGTCGAGCATCGGCAGCATCACCTCGTCGCGCGCGGCCTTGAGCATCAGCGCGTGGCTGGTGTTGTTGATGTCCTCGCTGGTGCAGGCGAAGTGCACGAACTCCTGCATGCGCTCGAGCTCGGCGTGGCCCGCGATGCGGCGCTTGATCCAGTACTCGACCGCCTTGACGTCGTGGTTGGTGGTCTTCTCGATGTCCTTGATCGCCTGGGCATCCTCTTCCTTGAAGTGGATGACCAGCGAGCGCAGCAGGCCACGGCTGGCTTCCGACAGCGCCGGGAATTCGGCGAATCCGGCATCCGACAGCGCGATGAACCACTCGATCTCGACCTGCACGCGGCGGTGCATCAGGCCGTACTCGCTCAGCAGCGGGCGCAGCGCGGTGAGCTTGCCCGCGTAGCGGCCGTCGAGCGGCGACAGGGCGTTGAGGGCGGTGAGCTGGGAGAAGGGCATGGTGGGGACTCGGGCGGGCTGGACAGGTGCAGGCGCGATCAGGCGCGGCACGCGCGGAGCCGGGGGTCGCGAGGCGATCCGGCGCGAAGGCAAAGGCGGGATTTTACGGCGGCGCCCGCGCCACCGCCCTGTGTTCAGCGCGTGCGCTCGATCGGCAGCCAGCGCGACAGCACCGGCCAGGCCACGGCCACGGTGGCGCTGAAATCCTCGAAGACCAGCCCGAGCAGCAGCGAGGCCGGCTCCTGGCGGGCCAGCGTGCGCAGGCCCTGGCGGCGCTGCACCTGCTGCAGCTCGCGGCACAGGGTGTCGAGCAGCGCCGGGGCGGCCTCGCCCGACAGGCTGGTCGGGCCGAGCCGGTCGTCGGTGATGACGATGGTGCCGCCGGGCAGGCCGAAGGCGCCGGCCACGCCGAGCTGGCCTCGCGCGCGGAACTGCGCCTCCCACGGCGCGGAGGCCACCGACGGGCAGTGGCTGGCGGCCTGCTGGCCCAGACGCAGGCGCAGGTGCTGCTGCTGCGTCGGCGGCAGCCGGCTGGGCTGCAGCCAGCCCTGGTCGAGCCGGCTGAGCATTTCACGGCCGATGTGGCGGTCGATCTGTGCCGGCACCCGGTCGACCAGGCGTTCGGCGGTGGCGGGCAGGGCCAGCCAGGCCATCAGCATCGCGATCAGCGCCAGCGCGGCCTGGCGGCGGCGTCGCCCTCTGGGACGTTCGAGGGTCTGGGGCAGGGCGAGCCACTGCTCGAGCCGCGCATCGGTGGGACAGTCGAGCATCGAGCCGTCGGGCAGCGTCAGCAGCATCCGGCCGGAGCTGCTGCGGTGGCCGATCCGGACCTGCGCGGCGGCCGGGCGCTCGGAAAAGCCCTGTCCGGTGATCTGCAGCACGCCGTCCTCGAGGCTCAGCGCGACCGGCTGCGGCGCACGGATCGCGCTGCCGAAGTAGTCGGCCTGCAGGCGCCAGTCGCTGCTGTCCTGCCGGCCGCCGTCCTGATGTTGCCGGCCTGCGGCCCGGAAGGCTCCGGTGCCCGCATGTGTCACGCCCATCCTGTTCTCCCTGTCGATGGAAGACCGCCATCATCGACATCACTCTAGCCGCCGCAGGGCGCGCTGGCAGTCCCCAGGAGGGTGGATGGATTGTTTCAATTCGTCCCAGGCAGGCGGCTCAGGGTGATCGACTCCAGCCGCAGCCGGGTGGTGGCGACCACCGCATGCGGCCAGTACAGCCCCAGCGTCAGCACGCACAGCAGCAGGTTCTTCAGCGACAGCAGCAGAAGGCGTGACAGTGGCAGGTGGCAGGCGAAGCGGTAGTGCGCGCTGCGGGTGTGGTTCCACAGCAGTGCCTGGGTGCCGGCGACCAGCCAGGCGCGCAGCGCCAGCAGCAGCGTCATGTCCAGCAGCAGGCCTGTGAGCACCGGTGCGGCAGCCAGCAGGGTGTCGATCCAGGTCGCGAACAGCAGGTTGATCAGCAGCGCCCCGGCCAGCCCGGCCAGCACGCCGCCATGCAGACGGTAGAAATGGCGCGGCTCCACGCTCGCGTCGAGCCCGGTGCGCTCGGCCTGCGCGGCCGGGCCTGTACCCGCGCCCGCGCCTGCGTCTGCGTTCAGGCCGAAATTCGCGTGGCGATAGCGGCTGAGCCGGGCATGCAGCCAGGGCAGCAGCGCCAGCAGCGCCAGCAGCGCCAGGCTGACCAGCGCGGGCATCAGCCAGCCGCCGCCGTCATCGAATTCGGCCTGTGGTCCGGCCAGCAGGGCCTGACCGATCAGCAGCACCGCCAGCGGCGCGGCTGCGGGCAGGAAGACCGCTCGCGCGCCGGCCGCATCGCCGTGAAAGGCCAGGCGCCGGCCGCGCCAGCGCGTGTGCGCCAGCCGCCAGCGCAGCGAGCGCAGCATCAGCGTCGGCCAGAACGGCAGCGCGCCCAGCAGCAGCAGCGCTGCGCCCAGCGGCATCTCATGGGCGATCAGGATGTAGAGCAGCAGCACCGCGCACAGCAGCAGGTGAGGGCGCAGCATCTCGCGGCCATCGCCGTCGAAGTCGAGCGCCTCGCCATCGACCTGGGTGTGCTGGCGAAAGAAGCGCAGCCGGTGCGCCCGTGCGAAAGGCAGGTAGAGCCCGAGCGTGATCAGCGTCAGGCCCAGGTTGCGCAGCCACAGCCGGGCATAGTCCCGCCCGGAGGCGGTGAAGCGGATCGGCAGCGTCTGCCCGGTGCCCGTGTGGTGCTGGTCTGGATCGGATGTGTTGGTCATGTGCGCAGGCCCCCCCGACGGTGCCGGGCCGCTTTATAAACAAATCCGCAGCGGGTCTGGCGGGAACCTGGAGGCTGGGGCGTCGAAAAGCGTCTGCGGGCGCGTGTCAGCGGGCCTCCGCGGCCTGCTGGAAGCGGGCGATGCGCTCGGCATCGGCCGGATGGCTGGCCAGCGCGATCGGCGGCGCGTTGTCGCGGCCGGTGCCGTCCGGGCCGGCCAGGCGCTCGAACAGCGTCACCATGACGGCCGGCGACAGGCCGGCGGCGCGCAGCAGCACGATGGCCTCGTCGTCGGCCTCGCGCTCGGCCTCGCGCGAGTAGGCCAGCTGGCCCAGCAGCAGCGGAATCTGGCCGACCAGGCTGCCGAAGTCGCCGAAGAGCACGCTGCCGGCCGCGCCCAGCAGCGTGGCCTGCACCAGCAGCCGCATGCCGTGGCGATGGCGAACGTGGCCGGCCTCGTGCGCGAGCACGCCCAGCAGCACATCCTCGCGGTCGTGCAGCAGCTCGACCAGCGCATCGGTCACCAGGATCGTGCCGCCGGGCAGGGCCAGCGCGTTCGGGCCGAGCTCGGCCTGCTCGCGGCTGCGGCACAGCCGCACCTGCACCGGAACGGGCGCCGGCCCGCCCTGATCGGCGCGCTGCTGCTGCGCCCGGGCCAGCGCCTCGCCGAGCCGCTGCGCGGTGGTGTCCGGCAGGTGGCTGGGCTCGCACCAGTGCTGCTCGATCTCGGCCAGCGTCGCCTGGCCGATCGAGGCATCGACCGATGCCGGCACCAGCACCAGCACGCCGCGCGCCAGCAGCGGCAGACCCAGCGCGTGGATCAGCCCGAGCGCCAGCACGCAGGCCAGCAGCGCCAGGGCGGTGGCGCGCCAGCTCTGCTGCAGCCGTTCGACCCAGGGGCGGCCGCCCGGACGCTGCAGCGCCCACCGGTCCCACACGGCGCCCTGGTGGCAGTGCAGCTGGCCGCCGTCGGGCAGATGCAGCAGCCGCGGGCCGTGGCGCTGGTGTTCGGGCCAGTCCAGGCGGTCGGCGGCATGCTCGGCGACGAGCTGGCCGCTGCTGCTGTCGAGAATGCGCAGGCGCAGGCCGTCCGGCGCCGGGACCAGCACCAGGCGGACCGCCCGGGCGGCCGCGCTGCGGCCGTCGAAATGCGCGACCGGCGCGGCCAGCGGGCGCTCAGAAGGCGACATCGATCCCCAGCAGGTCGTCGGCGGCCTCGCCGATGGCGCTCGGATCGCGGCGTGTCGACGTGCCGAGGAAATGCTCGACCGGGCAGTCGGTGGTGACCGACATCGCCTCGAGCTTCATGCGTGCGGCAGCCACCGCGGCGAACGGCCAGTACAGGCCCAGCGTCAGGCCGGTCAGCACCGCGTTCTTCAGCAGCAGGCCCCACAGCGCGCTGAACGAGAGCTGGCTGGCGAAGCTCAGATGCGCGCTGCGTGCGTGGTTCCAGAACAGGTTCTGCATCCGCGCGCCGGAGTAGGCCATCATCAGCGTGACCAGCGCCAGGTAGGCCAGCGGCCCGAGCACGAACATGGCCGGCGGCAGCACCATCGCCACCGCCATGCTGACCAGCGCCACGCCCAGGCCGGCGGCCATCATCAGCAGCATCGACTTGGCGCCGAGCTTCCAGAGATCGCGCACCCGCACGCCCTCCAGCCGGCTCTGCTCGCCGGCGAAGGTGAAGTGGTCGAAGCGGTAGCGCATCAGCCGCAGCAGGATCCAGGGGCCGCAGGCATAGAGGCCGAGCATCGCCGCCAGGAACAGGCCGATCAGCCAGATCGGCGGGGCGGCGGCCTCGCCCTCCGGCGTGACATCGGGTGCCAGCACCGGGCTCAGCGCCAGCACCGTGCCCAGCAGCACGATCAGCGGCAGGAAGACCCGGTAGGCTTCGGCGACCGTGCCGATGAAGCCGAAGCGCAGCCCGCGCCAGCTGGTCTGGCCGAGCCGGAAGCGCAGCGCCGAGCACAGCAGCCAGGGCCAGGCCAGCATGCCCAGCAGGGCGGCGCCGACCGCCAGCAGCGGCGCGAACTGGCTCCCCACCAGATAGACCAGCAGGGCCGCACCGATGATCAGGTAGCCGCGCAGCATCTTCCACGGGTCGCCGTGAAAGGCCAGCGGCGCGCCGTCGATCAGCGTGTTCTCGTGGAAGTAGCGCAGCTGCCGGGCTCGGGCGAAGGGCAGATAGAGCCCCAGCGTCATCACGGTCAGCAGCAGGTTGACCACCCAGATGCGGAAGTACTCGCTGCCCGAGGCGGTGAAGCGCAGCGGCAGCACGCGCGAAGACTGGCCGAGGTCCGGTTCCGTCATGGATCACTCCCTCCCTGAGCAGCTCAGGTTTTTCACTTTATAGCGTGTCGGCCGGTCGCGGACGATGAATTTCCTGTCGGCTGCGTATGATCCTGATCAGGGTCTCTGCCCCTTCCCCTGTTCGTCCGGAGTGCGCCATGTCGCTGTTCGATTTCATCCGCAAGCAGTTCATCGATGTCCTGGAGTGGACCGAGGCCGGCGACGGCACGCTGGCCTGGCGCTTCCCGATGGCCGACAATGAGATCCAGAACGGTGCCTCGCTCACGGTGCGCGAGTCGCAGATGGCGGTCTTCGTCAACGAGGGCCAGGTGGCCGATGTCTTCGGCCCCGGCCTGCACCGGCTGACGACGCAGACGCTGCCGCTGCTGACCAACCTCAAGAACTGGGACAAGCTCTTCGCCTCGCCCTTCAAGAGCGATGTCTATTTCTTCAGCACCCGCCAGCAGGTCGACCAGCGCTGGGGCACGCAGCAGCCGGTGACGATCCGCGACAAGGACTTCGGCGCGGTGCGGCTGCGCGCCTTCGGCAACTTCGCCTGGCGGCTGGTCGATCCGCGCGCCTTCATGAAAGAAGTCTCCGGCACGCGCGAGCGCTATACCGCCGCCGAGATCGACGGCCAGCTGCGCGGCTTCCTGCTGCAGCACCTGTCGGACGCGGTGGCGCAGTCGGGCATCCCCTTCCTGGATCTGGCGGCCAACCAGGTCGAGTTCGCCGCGCAGCTCAAGGCGGCGGCGGCGCCGGAGTTCGCCCGCCTGGGCCTGGCGCTGGAGACGGTGACGCTGCAGAACGTCTCGCTGCCGGAGGAGCTGCAGAAGATTCTCGACCAGAAGATCGGCATGGGCATGATCGGCCAGAACATTGGCCAGTTCATGCAGTACCAGGCCGCGCAGGCGCTCCCGAAGTTCGCCGAGAACGCCGGCCAGGGCAGCGGCATCGCCGGCGACGCGATGGGGCTCGGCGCGGGCATGGCGCTGGGCCAGACGATGGCGCAGGCGATGCAGCAGGGCCTGCAGCCGGCGCCCGCCGCTGCGGCGCCTGCGGCCGCGCCGGTCGCGGCGCTCCAGCCCGACGAGATCATGGCCACGCTGGAAAAGCTCGCCGACCTGAAGGCCCGGGGCATCCTCACCGACGAGGAGTTCACCGCCAAGAAGACCGAGTTGCTGAAGAAGCTGGTCTGAGGTGGCCGAGACCTACCGCACCTACCGCGCGGCCTGCCCGAACTGCGGCGCGCCGGTCGAGTTCCGCTCGGCGGCCTCGGCCAGCGCGGTGTGCGGCCACTGCCGCTCGACGCTGGTGCGCGAGGGCGAGGCGCTGCGCCGCATCGGCCAGAGCGCCGAGCTGTTCGACGACCACTCGCCGCTGCAGCTCGGCGTCACGGGGCGCTGGCAGGGCGCGGCCTTCACGCTGGTCGGGCGCGTGCAGTACGCCTATGCCGACGGCCGCTGGACCGAGTGGCATGCGCTGTTCGATGCCGGCGACGCCGCCTCGGGGCTGCGCAGCGCCTGGCTGTCGGAGGACAACGGCGCGCATGTGCTGGCGCTGGACCGGCCGCTCGACGACCGCGTGCCGCAGGCCGGCACGCTGTTCCCCGGCCAGAAGGCGCTGATCGACGGCCGCAGCTGGGAGGTCGCCTCGGTGGTGCAGGCGCAGGTGCACGCGGCCGAGGGCGAGCTGCCGCGCCCGCCGCAGCCTGCCGGCGCGCCGGCCGACCGCGAGTTCGTCATCGCCGACCTGCGCAACGCCCAGGACGAGGTCGGCACGCTCGACTACGCCGAGCCGGCGCGGCCGCAGTGGTCGGTCGGCCGCGCGGTGCGGCTGGCCGAGCTGCAGCTCGCCGGCCTGCGCGACCTGGGCAGCGAGAAGACGCTGGCGGGCCGCAGCATCGAATGCCCGAGCTGCGGCGCCTCGCTGGAGATCCGGCTGGACAGCACGCAGTCGGTCAGCTGCGGCCAGTGCCGCGCGGTGGTCGATGTCTCGCAGGGCGTCGGCGCCGATCTGGCGCATTTTGCGCAGAACGCGGTCATCGAGCCGCAGATCCCGCTGGGCACGGTCGGCACGCTGGCGCTGGGCGCGCCGCAGCCGCTGCCCTGGCAGGTGGTCGGCTACCTGGAGCGCTGCGACCTGCCCGCGCCGGGCAGCGACGACGAGCAGACCTTCTGGCGCGAATACCTGCTCTACCACCCGACCGAGGGCTTCGTCTTCCTGGTCGACACCGAGGAGGGCTGGAGCTGGGTGCGGCCGCTCACCGGCGTGCCGGTGGTGCAGGGCGACCGGGCCACCTGGGCCGGCGCGCGCCTGCGCCAGCGCTGGCGCTACCGCGCCAAGACGGTCCATGTGATCGGCGAGTTCTACTGGCGCATCCGCCGCGACGAGCCGGTCGAGGTCACCGACTACGAAGGCGAGGGACCGAGCCGGCGCAAGCGCCTGAGCCGCGAGCAGACCCCGGGCGCGGGCGGCGGCGAGGTCACCTGGTCGGCCGGCGAGACGCTGGAGGCCAGCGCGGTGGCCGCCGCCTTCGGACTGGACGCGCAGGCCGGGGCGGCCCTCAGGCGCGATGCCGCGCCGGTGGCGGCAGGTGCCAAGGGCCGCGGCCTGGGCTGCGCCGGTGTCATCATCCTGATCCTGCTGATCCTGTTCGTCGTGCTGCTGATCGCGCGCTGCAGCGAGGATCGCTGCGACGAGATCCGCAGCACCTTCGGCCCGGCCAGCGCCGAATACCAGCAATGCCTGGCGCGCCAGCGCACCTCGTCCGGCAGCGGCGCCTACGGCGGATCGTGGGGCAGCGGCGGCGGGGGCGGCGGCGGCCACAAGTAAGCTCAACCGGAGAGTCCCCATGGAGATGCTCAAGCCCGCCGTGATCCTCGGCTCCATCCTCTACGCCGTCATCGGCGTGGCGGTGCTGTGGATCAGCTTCATCGTCATCGACAAGCTCACGCCTTACAAGCTCTGGGAGGAGATCGTCGAGCACAAGAACCTGGCGCTGGCGATCGTCGTCGGCGCGATGTTCATCGCGATCGGGCAGATCGTGGCGGCGGCCATTCACGGGTGAGCGCTCCGGCCGACGCCCGCGCCGCGGCGGGTGCCGACGCGCGCATCTCGCCCGCCGAGGTCACGCTGCTGGCCTCGGTCTTCCTGATCGCCGCCTGCGGGCTGATCTACGAGCTGGCGGCGGGGGCGCTGGCGAGCTACCTGCTTGGCGACTCGGTGCTGCAGTTCTCCACCGTCATCGGCGCCTATCTGTTCGCGATGGGGATCGGCTCGTGGCTGAGCCGCTTCGTCGAGCGCCAGCTGGTGGCGCAGTTCCTGGGCGTCGAGCTGCTGGTCGGGCTGGTGGGCGGGCTGCTGCCGGCCGGGCTCTTCGTCGCGCACAACCTGCTGCCGAGCGGCGCCGACACCGCCTTTCGCACGCTCTTGTATGCGCTGGTGCTGCTGGTGGGTGCGCTGGTCGGGCTGGAGATTCCGCTGGTGATGCGCATCCTCAAGCGCCAGTTCAGCCAGCGCTATGCGCTGAAGGATCTGGTGTCGCAGGTGCTGACCTTCGACTATCTGGGCGCGCTGGCGGTGGCGCTGGCGTTTCCGTTGCTGCTGGTGCCGCACCTGGGGCTGATCCGCACCGGGCTGGTGTTCGGGCTGATGAACGCGGGCGTGGCGGTGTGGGCGCTGTGGCTGTTCCGGGGCGAGCTGCGTCGGGTGCGGCTGCTGGCGCTGGCCTGCGCCGGCGTGATCGGGCTGCTGCTGCTGGCACTGGCTGGCTCGGAGCGGCTGACCGCCTGGGCCGAGGACCGCTTCTACGGCGACCGCATCCTGCACGCCGCGTCGAGCGACTACCAGCGCATCGTCGTGACCGGCGGGCGCGCCGGCATCCGGCTCTTCCTCAACGGCAACCTGCAGTTCCACGAGCGCGACGAGTACCGCTACCACGAGGCGCTGGTGCATCCGGCGATGGCCGCGCACGGTGCGCCGCGCCGGGTGCTGGTGCTGGGCGGCGGCGACGGCCTGGCGGTGCGCGAGATCCTGAAATATCCCTCGGTCGAGCAGGTCACGCTGGTCGAGCTGGATGCGCAGATGACGCGGCTGTTCTCGGCCGAGTCGCGGCTGGTCGCCCTCAACGCCGGGGCGCTGCGCTCGCCGAAGGTCACGGTGGTCAATGCCGACGCCTTCACCTGGCTGGAGACGCAGCGCGACGTGGCGGCGGTCTGGGACGTGGTCATCATCGACTTTCCCGATCCGAGCAACTTCGCGCTCGGCAAGCTCTACTCGACCAGCTTCTACGCCATCGTCGATCAGCATCTGGCCGCGGGCGGCTTCCTGGCGGTGCAGACCACCTCGCCGCTGGTGGCGCGGCGCAGCTTCTGGACGGTGGCGGCGACGCTGGAGGCGGTCGGCCTGACGACCATGCCCTACCACGCGCTGGTGCCGAGCTTCGGCGAGTGGGGCTTCATCGTCGCCGGCCGGCGGCCGTGGCGGGCGCCGACGGCGCTGCCGGCGGGACTGCGCTTCCTGACCCCTGAGGTGATGGCCACGCTGCGCCATTTCCCGCCCGACATGGCGCGCACCGAGGAGGCGCCGAACCGCCTGTCCGATCAGCGCCTGGTGCGGCTCTTCGAGCAGGAGTGGGGGGCGCCGCATTGAGGCGCCGCGAGGTGCTGGCCGGGCTGGCGGCCACGGCCGCCATGACCGGATCGGGTCTGGCCGGCTGCGACGCCGCGCTGCCGGCGCTGGACGGCGGCTGGATCGGCGCGGACGCGGCCGCGCGCGGCCACCGGCTGCGCGAGCTCGGCGGCACCAAGTCGGGCGCGCTGCCGGCGCCGGCGGTCACGCGCCGCGCAGCGGTGCTGGTGGTGGGTGCGGGCATCGCCGGGCTGGCGGCCGCGCGTGCGCTCGATCGCGCCGGCGTCGACGACGTGCACCTGATCGAGCTGGAGGACGAGGCCGGCGGCCATTCGCGCGGCCATCGGCTGGCGGGCTTCGACTGCCCGCTGGGCGCGCATTACCTGCCGGTGCCGGGCGAGGCGGCGGCCGAGGTGCGCGAGCTGCTGCAGGACTTCGGCCTGGCGCGCGTCGCCCACGGCCGCTGGCACTGGGACGAGCGTCACCTGTGCCACGCGCCGCAGGAGCGGCTCTTCATCGACGGCGAATGGCATGAGGGCCTCCTGCCGCCGGCCGAGCCCGGCAGCCGCCTGCTGGCGCAGTACCGCGCCTTTTCCCGCCTCGTCGCCGAGGCGCAGCGGCAGATCGGCTTCTCGATGCCGGCGCTGCGCACGCCGTGGACGCCCGCCCACGCGGCGCTGGAGGCGCAGACCTTCGCCGCCTGGCTGGACGCGCACGGGCTGGACGAGCCGCGGCTGCGCTGGTACCTCGACTACGCGTGCCGCGACGACTACGGCGCCGATGCCGCGACCGTCTCGGCCTGGGCCGGACTGCACTATTTCGCCAGCCGCCACGGCTTCCACGCCCCCGGCGACGCCGAGGCCGAGCGCGAGCCGGTGCTGACTTGGCCCGAGGGCAACGCCTGGCTGGCGCGGCGGCTGGCAGCGCCCTTCGCGGCCGGGCGGCTGCACGCCGGGCGGGTCGCGCTGCGGCTGGACGAGGGGCGCGGGGGCGTGCAGGTGCTGGCCTGGGATGCACGCGCCGATCGCGTCGAGGCCTGGCAGGCCGGGCGGGTGGTGCTGGCGCTGCCGCTGCATGTGGCGGCGCGGCTGTGGCCTGACGCACCTGAGGCGCTGCGCCAGACGGCCGCGCAGGCGCGCCACGCGCCTTGGCTGGTGGCGAATCTGCATCTCGATGCGCCGCTGCTCGCGCGTGTCGGCGTGTCGTCCGCCTGGGACAGCGTCGCCTTCGGCACCGCCTTGCTCGGCTATGTCGACGCGATGCATCAGTCGACACGGCCGCACGCCGGCCCGACGGTGCTGACCGCCTACCTGCCGCTGTCCCCGGCCGAGCGGCCGGCGCTGCAGGGCGCGGACTGGCGCCCCTGGGCGCAGCGGGTGCTGGCCGATCTGCTGCCGCTGCATCCGGACCTGCCGCCCCGGCTGCGCCGCATCGAGCTGGCGCGCCACGGCCATGCGATGCGCATTCCGCTGCCGGGCACGCGCTCGGCGCCGGCGCACCGGGCGCTGACCCGGCTGGCGGGCCGCGTCGCGCTGGCCCATGCCGATCTGGCGGGCTATTCGGTCTTCGAGGAAGCCTTCACGCTGGGGACGCTGGCGGGTCGGCGCACGGCGGACCGAGCGCACCGCGGGTGATCTCGCGCTCCTCGACGCGGGCGGGGCGCAGCAGGGGCCGCAGCGCCTCCAGAACCTGGCGCGCCTGCGCCGAGTGGTCGCCCGAGCGGTTGCAGACATAGACGTCGAGCGTCACCGCCGCCAGCTCCGGCCAGGTGTGCAGCGCCAGGTGCGACTCGGCCAGCAGCACGACGCCGGTCACCCCGCCGGGCTCGGGAAAGGCGTGGAAGACCTCGCCGACGACGCTCAGGCCCGCCTCGCGCGCAGCGCGGACACCGGCCTCGCGCAGCGCGTCGCGATCGTGCAGCAGCACTGTTGCGGCGCAGTCATGCCACTCGGCGCAGAGGTGAAGTCCGTCCATGGTGCGGGTCCGTCATGCGACTAGCATACACATGCCTTGCGGGTCCGGGGTGTCTGTGCGATACTCGCGAGCTTTTCGGGTGTTGGGATTCCTGCGCCCCATTTCGCCGTTGCGCGAGCGGGTCTGCCTTCTGAGGAAGCAAACCTTGCGCGTGCAGCCAGACAGGTCAGCCCGGCCAATCGCTGTCGGGTTATTGGAGAAGAACCATGAGTCTTAGCAATCGCCTCGGGTTGCTGGGCCGCAAGGTGGGCATGATGCGCATCTTCACGGACGACGGTGACACCGTGCCCGTGACCGTGCTGGACGTGTCCAACAACCGCGTTGCCCAGGTCAAAACCGTGGAAACCGACGGCTACACCGCCCTGCAAGTGGCGTTTGGTACCCGTAAGGGTTCGCGCGTCAACAAGCCGGAAGCCGGTCACCTGGCCAAGGCCGGTGTCGAAGGCGCCGAGCTGCTGGAAGAGTTCCGCGTCACGCCGGAAGTCGCCGCTGAATACAAGGCTGGCGCCTCGCTGTCGGCCACGCTGTTCGCCGCTGGCCAGCTGGTCGACGTGCAGGGCACCTCGATCGGCAAGGGCTTCGCCGGCACGATCAAGCGCCACAACTTCGGTTCGCAGCGCGCTTCGCACGGCAACAGCCGTTCGCACAACGTCCCGGGCTCCATCTCGATGGCGCAGGATCCGGGTCGCGTGTTCCCGGGCAAGAAGATGACCGGCCACATGGGCGACGAGACCGTCACGACCCAGAACCTCGACGTCGTTCGCGTCGACGAGGCTCGCCAGCTGCTGCTGGTCAAGGGCGCTGTTCCGGGTGCCAAGGGTGGCTTCGTCACCGTCCGCCCGGCCGTGAAGGTCAAGGTCAAGAAGGGAGCCAACTGATGGCACAGCTGGAACTCCTGAACGAGCAGGGTCAGGCCGCGTCGAAGGTCGAGGCCGCTGACGCCGTGTTCGCACGTGACTACAACGAGTCGCTGATCCACCAGATCGTCGTCGCCTACCAGGCCAATGCCCGCCAAGGCACCCGCGCCCAGAAGGACCGCGAGCAGGTTCACCACTCGACCAAGAAGCCGTTCCGCCAGAAGGGCACCGGCCGCGCTCGCGCCGGCATGACCTCGTCGCCGCTGTGGCGCGGGGGCGGTCGCATCTTCCCGAACAGCCCGGACGAGAACTTCTCGCACAAGATCAACAAGAAGATGTACCGCGCCGGCATGGCCGCCATCTTCTCGCAGCTGGCTCGCGAAGGCCGTCTGGTCGTGATCGACTCGCTGTCGGTCGAGGCGCCGAAGACCAAGCTGCTGGCCGCCAAGCTGAAGGCGATGAACCTGGAACACGTCATGGTCATCGCCGACCAGGTCGACGAGAACCTGTTCCTGGCCGCCCGCAACCTGGCCAACGTGCTGGTCGTCGAGCCGCGTTACGCTGATCCGCTGTCGCTGGTCTTCTACAAGAAGGTCGTCGTCACCAAGGGCGCGATCGACAAGCTGCAGGAGATGTTCGCATGAGCGCACTGAAGTTCGAAGAAGGCCGTCTGGCCCAGGTGCTCGTCGCGCCGATCATCTCGGAAAAGGCCACCAGCGTCGCCGAGAAGCACAACCAGGTGATGTTCAAGGTCCTCCAGGACGCCACCAAGCCCGAGATCAAGGCCGCTGTCGAACAGATGTTCGGCGTGCAGGTCGCGTCGGTGCAGGTGCTGAACCAGAAGGGCAAGACCAAGCGCTTCGGCGGCCGTCCGGGTCGTCGCAACAACGTGCGCAAGGCCTATGTGTCCCTGAAGGAAGGCCAGGAACTCAACTTCTCCGGGGAGGCCGCGTAATGGCTGTCGTCAAGGTCAAACCGACTTCGCCTGGCCGCCGTGCCGTGGTGAAGGTGGTGCACAAGCACCTCCACAAGGGCAAGCCGGAAGCTTCGCTGCTGGAGCCGCAGAAGCAGAACGCCGGCCGCAACAACAACGGCCACATCACCACCCGTCACAAGGGCGGTGGTCACAAGCACCACTATCGCGTGGTCGATTTCGTCCGCAACAAGGACGGCATCCCCGCGAAGGTCGAGCGCATCGAGTACGACCCGAACCGCACGGCGCACATCGCTCTGGTGTGCTACGCCGACGGCGCGCGCTCGTACATCATCGCGCCGCGTGGCCTGGAAGTGGGCCAGACCGTGATCAGCGGCGCCGAGTCGCCGATCAAGGCCGGCAACACGCTGCCGATCCGCAATATCCCCGTGGGCTCGACCATCCACTGCGTCGAGATGCTGCCGGGCAAGGGCGCGCAGATCGCGCGTTCGGCCGGTGCCAGCGTCACGCTGATGGCTCGCGAAGGCACCTACGCCCAGGTCCGCCTGCGCTCGGGTGAAGTCCGCAAGATCCACATCGACTGCCGCGCCACCATCGGCGCCGTGTCGAACGAAGAGCACAACCTGCGTCAGTACGGCAAGGCCGGCGCGATCCGCTGGAAGGGCATCCGCCCGACCGTTCGCGGCACCGCCATGAACCCGGTCGATCACCCGCACGGTGGTGGTGAAGGTCGCACCGGCGAAGGCCAGGCACCTGTCTCGCCGTGGAACACCCTGACGAAGGGCTACCGTACCCGCAACAACAAGCGCACGCAGAACATGATCGTGTCGCGTCGCAAGAAATAAGGGGTAGCACGACATGTCTCGTTCGCTGAAGAAGGGTCCGTTCGTCGACCATCACCTGCTCGCCAAGGTCGAGAAGGCGGTCGCCACGAAGGACAAGAAGCCCGTCAAGACCTGGTCGCGTCGTTCGACGATCCTGCCGGAATTCATCGGCATCACGATCGCCGTGCACAACGGCCGCCAGCATGTGCCCGTGTACGTGACCGACCAGATGGTCGGCCACAAGCTCGGCGAGTTCGCACTGACCCGCACGTTCAAGGGTCACCCCGCGGACAAGAAGGCCAAGCGCTAAGGAGTCCTGACGATGGAAACGAAAGCAGTCGTCCGCGGCGTGCGCCTCTCTTGCGACAAGGGTCGCCTGGTGGCCGACATGATCCGTGGCAAGAAGGTCGACCAAGCGCTGAACATCCTGACGTTCACGCAGAAGAAGGCCGCCGGCATCATCAAGAAGGCGCTGGAAAGCGCGATCGCCAACGCCGAGCACAACGATGGCGCGGACATCGACGAGCTGCGCGTCACCTCGATCTATGTCGAGCAAGGTGCCACGCTGAAGCGCTTCACCGCCCGTGCCAAGGGCCGTGGCAACCGCATCAGCAAGCCCACCGCTCACATCTACGTGACCGTCGGCAACTGAGGCAGGAAAGAGAACCATGGGACAGAAAATCCATCCGATCGGTTTCCGCCTGCCGGTCACCCGCAACTGGTCGTCGCGCTGGTACGCTGGCAACCGCCAGTTCGCCGTGATGCTGGCCGAAGACATCGAAGTTCGTGAGTTCCTGAAGAAGAAGCTCAAGAACGCCGCTGTCTCGCGCATCCTGATCGAGCGCCCCGCCAAGAACGCCCGCATCACGATCTTCTCGGCTCGTCCGGGCGTCGTGATCGGCAAGAAGGGCGAGGACATCGAGAACCTGAAGGTGCAACTCGCCAAGATGATGGGCGTGCCGGTGGCCGTCAACATCGAGGAAGTGCGCAAGCCGGAAACCGATGCCCAGCTGATCGCCGAGTCGATCACCCAGCAGCTCGAGAAGCGCATCATGTTCCGCCGCGCGATGAAGCGCGCGATGCAGAACGCCATGCGTCTGGGTGCCCAGGGCATCAAGATCATGTCGGGCGGCCGTCTGAACGGCATCGAAATCGCGCGTACCGAGTGGTATCGCGAAGGTCGCGTGCCGCTGCACACGCTGCGCGCCGACATCGACTACGGCTTCGCCGAAGCCAAGACCACCTACGGCGTCATCGGCGTCAAGGTCTGGGTCTACAAGGGTGATCGCCTGGCCAATGGCGAGCTGCCGGCTGCCGCACGCGAAGAGCGTCCGGAAGACGACCGCCGCCGCCGTGGCCCGCGCAACGACCGTCCGGGCGAGCGCCGTGGTCCGCGTGGCAATGGTGACCGTGGTGACCGCCGTGGCGGTGGTGCGAACGCGGGCGGTGCCGACGGCGCTGTCAAGCGCGTGGTCCGCACGCCGGCCGCTTAAGGAGAACAAGGAATGTTGCAACCTTCGCGTCGCAAGTTCCGCAAGGAACAAAAGGGCCGCAACACCGGCGTCGCCACCCGTGGCGCCCAGGTGTCGTTCGGCGAGTTCGGACTGAAGGCCACCGAGCGTGGCCGCATCACCGCTCGCCAGATCGAAGCCGCCCGTCGTGCCATCAGCCGCCACATCAAGCGCGGTGGCCGCATCTTCATCCGCATCTTCCCGGACAAGCCGATCTCGCAGAAGCCGGCCGAAGTGCGTATGGGTAACGGCAAGGGCAACCCGGAGTACTACGTCGCTGAGATCCAGCCGGGCAAGGTGCTCTACGAGATCAACGGCGTGCCGGAAGCACTGGCTCGCGAAGCGTTCACGCTGGCTGCCGCGAAGCTGCCGCTGAGCACCACCTTCGTGACCCGCCAGTTCGGTTCCTGAGCCGGGAGAGATTGAATGAAAGCATCTGAACTCCGCGCCAAGGATGTCGCTGCGCTCGAAAAGGAAATCAGCGATCTGCTGAAGGCCCATTTCAGCCTGCGCATGCAGAAGGCCACTCAGCAACTGGCCAACAACACCCTGCTCGGCAAGACCCGCCGCGACATCGCTCGCGCCCGGACCATCCTGGCCGAGAAGAAGAAGGAGGCCGCGCAATGAGCGAAGCCCAAGCCACCAAGAACACGCGCACCCTGGTCGGCCGCGTGGTCAGCGACAAGCGCGCCAAGACGGTCACCGTCCTGGTCGAGCGTCGCGCCAAGCACGAGCTGTACGGCAAGATCGTCGCCCGTTCGCGCAAGTACCATGCGCACGACGAAAACGGCGACTACAAGATGGGTGATCTGGTCGAGATCGCCGAAGGCCGTCCGATCTCCAAGACCAAGAGCTGGGTCGTGACCCGCCTGGTCGAGAAGGCTCGTCTGGTCTGATCTTTCGCGATCAGTAGCGATCCATCGTTATCGCATGTTTTCCGGGGTCTTTTGATTCCGGTCAACACAAGAACCGGCACGCTGGGATACTGGCGGCCGGTTTTTTTCATTGGAGATGACCATCATGCTGAAGATCGGTGACACCCTGCCGTCCGCGACCGTCTACGAATACATCGAGGTCGAGGGCAATGGCTGCTCGCTCGGACCGAACGCCTTCGACGTGGCCAAGGCCTGCGCCGGCAAGAAGATCGCGATCTTCGCGCTGCCCGGTGCCTACACCCCGACCTGCTCGGCCCAGCATCTGCCCGGCTATGTGCAGGCTGCCGAGGCGTTCAAGGCCGCCGGTGTCGACGAGATCTGGTGCCTGTCGGTCAACGACGCCTTCGTGATGGGCGCCTGGGGCCGCGAGAACGCCGCTGGTGGCAAGGTGCGCATGATGGCCGACGGTTCGGCCGACTTCACCCGTGCGGTCGATCTGGTGCTCGACCTGACGGCCAAGGGCCTGGGCGTGCGCTCGCAGCGCTACTCGATGCTGGTCGACAACGGCGTGGTCAAGACGCTGAACATCGAAGGCCCGGGCAAGTTCGAGGTCAGTGACGCCGCGACGCTGCTGGCCCAGGCGCGCGCCTGATCCCGTCCGGGTTCCTGGCCCATCAGGGATAGAAGGCCGCGAGCGTGTAGCCGGTGATGCGGCTGTCGGTGCTGCTGAAGTCCAGCAGCCAGGTCGCATCGGTCTGGGCCTGCAGGCGCTCGGGCTGCCTGAAGTCCTGGGGCGACAGCACCCGGCGCAGCACCACCTGACCGCGCGTGTCGGTCAGGCTCAGCTCGATGTGCGGCGCGGCGATCGGGTGCGTCGCCTTGTTGCGCAGCGTCACGCCAAGCTGGAAGCCGGCACTCTCCTGAGGTCGCTTCAGCGTGGTGTTGTCCACCACCAGCGCATCCAGTTGCCGCGGTGCCTGCAGCCGGCATTGGCACAGCGCCTCGAGCACCGGGCTCAGCACGGGCCAGCGCGCTCCGGCCAGATCGCGCCAGTGCGTGCCAATCTGCGCCAGCAATCCGATCCCCAGCAGCAGCGCCGAGGCGCTCAGCGCGCCGCGCACCCAGGGGCGCTGCCAGCGTGCTTGGCTGTTGGCCTGGCGAATGAAGTCCAGCGTCGGCTCCGGATCGACTTGCACCGCAGGCGGCGACGGCAGCGGCATGGCCGCCGTCGTGGCTGCTGCGGCTTGCGCTTCTTCCTGCTCGCCCTGCCGTGACAGCGCGGGCGGCGTCGCTTCGCCGCTCAGGTCGAGGGTCTTCTCGAATGGGTCCGGCGAGGGCTGCGGGCTCGAGGCCGGTTCCGTGACCGGCTGCGGCACCGCCTCCGGCTCCGGCGTGACGGCAGACTCGGCGGGCAGCGGCGCTACGGTGGCCGCCACGGCCACGGGCTTGTCGTCAGGCTGTGGTGCCGTCGGCATCGGCCCCGCCGGTTCGCTGGGCGCCACGGGGGCGACCGCTTCGACAGGCGGCATCGGTTCGGCGGGTGCCGCAGGGATCGGCAGCGACAGATCCACGTCCGGCTGCCCCTGATGCTGGTCCAGACGGGCACTGGCGAAGGCGCTGAAGGCTTCGGAGCGGAATTCCAGCGTGGTGGCCGGATAGCCGGCATCCTCCCGCGGCTCGGGCTCCGGGGGCGCGGGCATCAGCAGGCTGTCGTCGGCCTCGGAGAGCGGTCGGGCCGGATCATCGGGATCGCGCAGCAGTCGCCAGGAGCCGGTGTCGGGCTGGGTCGGGGCCATCGACAGGCCGGAATCCTGCGCGGTCGGATCCCAGGTGCCCATCTGTCGGGTGCTGATGCGCACCTGCGGCGCGGCCGGTGCGTGCCGCGGCGGCAGAGGGGGAGGCGGTGGTGTGGAGGGGGCTTTCCTGTCACGGCCCGAGAACATCGCCGGCCGGGTTTCGGCCCAGGCGGGATCGTTCGGGTCGGGAATGGCGGTCGGGCGGGCCAGATCCGGGGGCGCCTGGCGGCTGCTGCTGCCCGAGGTCTCGCGCCGGTCCAGGTCGAACAGGCCTTCGAGCGCGTTGAAGACCTCCTGGCACTGGCCGCAGCGGACCCAGCCTTCGGAGGTCTTCAGCTGATCCTGCTGGACGCGGAAGACGGTGCCACAGGAGGGACAGGAGGTAGCCAGGCTCATGACCGGATCATGCCATCCGCCCCCGGATCAGGGGCGTCGGCCGCTCAGCAGGACCCAGCCTTCTTCACGATCTGCCACTTCCAGCGCGAGCCACGGTGCATAGGCTGCCTGCAGATCCTCGATCTGGCGCTCGAGCAGGCCGGCCATCACCAGCGAGCCACCCGGCGCGACATGCTGGCTCAGCAGCGGAGCCAGCAGCTTCAGCGGCGCGGCCAGGATGTTGGCCAGCACGACCGGATAGAGGCCCTCGGCCTGGTCGGGCAGGCCGACCCGGTTCAGGCTCACGCCGTTGGCCGCCGCATTGGCGCGGCTGGACTCGACCGCGGCGGGGTCGATGTCGACCGCGTCGATGCCGGTCGCGCCGTGCAGCCCGGCGCCGATGGCCAGGATTCCTGAGCCGCAGCCGTAGTCCAGCACCCGCGGCCACGGCGCCGACAGGTCGGCGTGGCGCGCGATCCAGCGCAGGCACATGCGCGTGGTCGGATGCGTGCCGGTGCCGAAGGCCAGGCCCGGATCGAGCCGCATCACGCGGGTTGCGCCTTCCGGCGCCTTGTGCCAGGACGGCACGATCCAGAAGTCCGAGGTGATCAGCACCGGCTCGAACTGCGACTGCGTCAGGCGCACCCAGTCCTGGTCGGCCACCGGCTGCAGGCCGTGAATGTGCAGATCGTCGAACAGCGTCGCGCCGCTGTCGTCGTCCTGCGCCAGCAGCAGCGTGGCGGCCTCGGTGGCGGCATCCTCGTCGGTGAACAGCGCCTTGACGATCGAGCGCTGCCAGCCGCCGATCTGCGACGACAGCGTCGCGGGCATGCCCGGCTCGCCGAAGATCGGCGCCTCGTCGGGCGTGTCGGCATCGGCATCCTCGACCGTGACGGCCAGGGCGTCGAGCTCGTCGGTCAGCGCGTCGCTCAGCGCATCGACCTGGTCGGCGCGGGCCAGCAGCACCAGCTCGATCATCACAGTGCCGCCTTTCGTGCGGCCAGCCAGCCTTCGAGGTAGTGGATGTTGGTGCCGCCGGCGATGAAGGCGGCATCGGCCATCAGCTGGCGGTGCAGCGGGATGTTGGTGTTGATGCCTTCGACCAGCATCTCGCTGAGCGCGCTGCGCATGCGCGCCATCGCCTGCTCGCGGGTGTCGCCGTGCACGATGATCTTGCCGATCATCGAGTCGTAGTTCGACGGCACCACATAGTTGCTGTAGGCATGCGAGTCCACCCGCACGCCCGGGCCGCCCGGCGGGTGCCACACCGAGATGCGACCCGGCGACGGGATGAACTTGTACGGATCCTCGGCGTTGATGCGGCACTCGATCGCGTGACCGCGCAGGCCGATCTGCTTCTGCGTGAAGGGCAGCGGCTCGCCGGCGGCGATGCGGATCTGCTGCTGCACGATGTCGATGCCGGTGATCAGTTCGGTCACCGGATGCTCCACCTGCACGCGGGTGTTCATCTCGATGAAGTAGAACTCGCCGTTCTCGTACAGGAACTCGAAGGTGCCCGCGCCGCGGTAGCCGATCTTGCGGCAGGCGGCGGCGCAGCGCTCGCCGATCTTCTCGATGGTCTTGCGCGGAATGCCCGGCGCCGGCGCCTCCTCGATGATCTTCTGGTGGCGGCGCTGCATCGAGCAGTCGCGCTCGCCCAGCCAGACGGCGTTGCCGTGCTGGTCGGCCAGCACCTGGATCTCCACATGGCGCGGGTTCTCGAGGAACTTCTCCATGTATACGGCCGGGTTGTTGAAGGCCGAGCCGGCCTCGGCGCGTGTCGTCTCGACCGAGTGGATCAGCGCCGACTCGCTGTGCACCACCCGCATGCCGCGACCGCCGCCGCCGCCGGCGGCCTTGATGATGACCGGATAGCCGATCTCGCGCGCCATGCGGATGATCTCCTTCGGATCATCCGGCAGCGAGCTGGCCGAGCCGGGCACGGTGGGCACGCCGGCCTTGATCATCGCGTCCTTGGCCGAGACCTTGTCGCCCATCAGGCGGATCGACTCGGGGCGCGGGCCGATGAAGGCGAAGCCGCTCTTCTCGACGCGCTCGGCGAAGTCGGCGTTCTCCGACAGGAAGCCGTAGCCGGGGTGAATGGCCTCGGCGTCGGTCACTTCCGCGGCCGAGATGATGGCCGGCATGTGCAGATAGCTCTTCTGCGACGGCGGCGGTCCGATGCAGACCGCCTCGTCGGCGAGCTTGACGTACTTGGCGTCGCGGTCGGCCTCGGAATAGACGATCACCGCCTGGATGCCCATCTCGCGGCAGGCGCGCTGGATTCGCAGCGCGATCTCGCCGCGATTGGCGATCAGGATCTTCTTGAACATGGCGCAGGCCCTGTTATTCGATGATGAACAGCGGCTGTCCGTACTCGATGGCCTGGCCGTTCTCGGCCAGCACCTTCGTGATCGTGCCGTCGAACTCGGACTCGATCTCGTTCATGATCTTCATCGCTTCGATGATGCACAGCGCCTGGCCCTTCTTGACCGTGGTGCCGACATCGGCCAGCGGCTTGGCGCCGGGGTTGGAGGCGCGGTAGAAGGTGCCGACCATCGGCGACTTGACGACCGTGCCGGCGATCTCTGCGGCAGCCGGGGCCGCCGCGGGGGCCGCGGCAGCGGGAGCGCCTGCGGCCGCGGCCGGGGCGGGCGCGCTGGCATAGACCGGCGCCGGCATCGCCACGACCTGGGTCGGGCTCTGCTTGACGATGCGCACCTTGCCGTCGGCTTCGGTGATCTCGAGTTCGGAGACGTTGGATTCCGACACCAGGTCGATCAGGGTCTTCAGCTTGCGAAGGTCCATGGAGGAGGCTCCGGGATTCTTGGGTTGCGGTGGACGACGGGAGACCGTGCAGGCGCCGCGTCAGGGCGGCGGATCTGCCTGCGCGCGCAGGCGCCGGTTCAGGTCGTGTCCGTGTGGAAAGGCCGTCGGCCGGCCCGGGTCGGCGCGGTATCGCTGAGGCCGGACCTCATCCCGCGGGGATGCGCGGGACGGACCGACGGGAAGCTCTGGAGGCTGCCGATATGCATGGATACCGCGAGTTTCTGGAGGAAGCCCCGACTTTACGCGCTTTTCGTTTCAAGTCGATCAGCGATGCAACGAATTTGCGATCGGGCAGGAACCGGCCGGATGGCGCGGGGGCGCGATGATGCCACGAGCGGCGATGGCTCGGAAACCTGTCGGGCCCATCTCCCGGCTCAGGACCGGGGGGACGATGCGTCCTGACGACGCCAGTCTTTCATTTCCTTCAGATCGGTGGCGCCGAGCTTGCGATGGATCACCTCGCCGTGTGCGTCGAGCACCACGGTGAAGGGCAGGCCGCCGCCGCCGTTGCCCAGGCTGCGCGCCAGCTCGGTGCCGCCGAAACCGGCCAGACCGACCGGAAAGCTCACCGGCGTGCGGGCCAGGAACTCGCGCACCGGGGTCGGGCCGTCCACCGCCAGGCCGATCACCTGCCAGCCGGACGGCCCCAGTGCAGCCTGCTCCTTGGCGAAGGCGTCGAGCTCGGGCATTTCCTTGACACAGGGCGGGCACCAGGTGGCCCAGAAGTTGATCAGCAGCGGGCGCCCGCGCAGCGCGGCCAGCGCCAGGCTGCCGCCTTCGGGCCGGTCGAACTGCATCGACCACAGCGTGCCCGCGCCGTCCGCCGGGGCGGTCGCCGCCGCCGGCACGTCATGCGCGGTCGAGCGCCACCAGAGCCCGGCCCCCGCGCTGGCCAGCGCGGTGCCGCCCGCCAGCATCATCCAGGTCCTGCGTCGCATCAGTCCTCCTCCGCCTGCTTGTCCAGAAGCCTGCGCAGCGCCGCCAGGTCGCCGCGCTGGGTCAGGCCGCGTGCGTCCGCCTTCAGCGCGCCGCGCAGGTCGTCATGATCGAGCACCGAGAGGAACACCGTCACCGTCTCGCCCAAGGCGGGACAGCGCGAGGCCAGCGACAGCACGTCGATGTCGCGCCCCTGCGGCCCGCGCGTGCTGGCGATGTCGAAGTCGACGCCGCGGTCGAGCAGTGCGATCTCGGCCGACTTGCCGTCGTCGCAGTAGAGCTCCAGGTGCAGTGCCGACAGCCGCGTGGCGGTGCCGCGCCAGACCGCGCCGGTCAGGTGCGGGCGAAAGGCGGCCATGCGCTCCATCCAGACGGTGGCCAGCTCGCGCAGCGCGCGCAGCTCCTCCGGCTGGGTGTCGGCGCAGAAGATGTCGAGGTACTCGCGCACCGCGTCCTCGACCTCGTCGTTGCCGGGCAGCTCGGTCTGGCGCGCGCCGCGGCCCAGGTCGCGGGCGGCGCGGCGCTTGGCCGGGCCGTACTCCAGTCCTTCCTCGACGACGAGGCGGGCGGCGGCGGCAGCGATCTCCGCAGTCAGTGGCGTGGACATCCTGGCGATCCTCGCAGGGTTGGGAACTCAGCGCGGTGGCTGCACCGCGCCCATGCGCGCGGCGATGGTGCCGGCGCGGCTTGTCAGATAGCCCGAGCCGGGCCGGCGCTCGAAGCGCTTGGGCGCGGGCAGCATGACCGCCAGCCGCGCGGCCTGCACCGCCCCGAGCCGGCGCGCATCGGTGCGGAAGTAGTGGCGCGCGGCGGCCTGCGCCCCGAACAGGCCCTCGCCCCACTCGACATGGTTCAGGTAGATCTCGAGGATGCGCCGCTTGCTCAGCAGCGCCTCGAGCATGAAGGTGATGACAAATTCCTGCGCCTTGCGCGCTGCGGTGCGCTCGCCCGACAGGAAGAGGTTCTTGGCCAGCTGCTGGGTGATGGTCGAGCCGCCGACCACCTTGGGTTCGACCCGCGGCGGCGGCTCGGCCGGCGCCCGGCCGCGCGCCAGCGCCTGCTGCTGGCGCCGCTCGAGCTGCTCGTTGCGGCGCTCGGCCACCGCCTCGGCGCGCTGGTTGCGCTCCCAGGCCTTCTCGATCGCGTCCCACTCTACGCCGCTGTGCTCGACGAAGCCGGCATCCTCGCTGGCGATGACCGCGCGCGCGATCGGCAGGCCCAGTTCCTCGTAGTCGCGCCAGTCCTGCGCCCAGTCGACGCTGCCCTGGGTGGTGGCCAGACGCCAGATCTCGCTGCGCTGGAAGGTGGTCGAGGCCGGATCGATCACCGTCATCAGCGCGATGCGCAGCAGGAAATACAGCTGCAGCGCCAGGCCTGCGAGCAGCACCAGCACCAGCAGCCGGCCCAGCCGGGCCGGCCAGGACAGCGTCGCGACAGGGGCGTCCGACATCGCGGGTCTCTCCGGGCGGGCTGTTTCAGCGCGGTGCGTCGACCAGCGCGCGCAGCTCGGCCAGCACCGGCGCGGTGTCGGGCCGCACGCCGCGCCAGGCCAGGAAGGCTTCCGCCGCCTGCTCGACCAGCATGCCCAGGCCGTCGCGGCCGGTGGCGCCGTGCGCGCTCGCCCAGGCCAGGAAGCCGCGTGCGCCCGAGCCATACATCATGTCCAGCGCCAGCGCGCCCGGGCGCAGCACCTCGGCCGGCACCGGCACGCCCGCGCCCGACAGGCTGGAGGCGGTGCCGTTGATCACCACGTCGAAGGCCTCGCCGGGCGCCTCCAGCGCCGCGATCTGCAGCGCCACGCCGTGCTCGCGCGCCAGCGCGGCATGGCGCAGCGCCAGCGCCTGGGCCTTCTCGGCGGTGCGGTTGGCGATGACGATGCCGGCGGGCCGCGCCTCGATCAGCGGCCCGAGCACGCCCGCGGCCGCACCGCCGGCGCCGATCAGCAGCACGCGCCGGCCGGCCAGCGCGACACCGGCGTTCACCGTGATGTCGCGCACCAGGCCGGCGCCGTCGGTGTTGTCGCACCACCAGCCGCCGTCGGCCTCGGCGTCGAAGCGCAGCGTGTTGGCGGCCTGCGCCAGCTCGGCGCGTGGCGTGCGGCGCGCCGCCAGCTGCCAGGCCTCGAACTTGAACGGCACGGTGACATTGCAGCCGCGCCCACCGGCCGCAGCAAAGCCGCGCACCGTCCCGGCGAAGTCGTCCAGCGGGGCCAGCAGGCGCTCGTAGACCAGCGTCTGGCCGGTCAGGGCGGCGAAGCGGGCGTGGATGGCGGGGGAGCGGCTGTGCTCCACCGGGTGGCCGATCACGACATAGCGGTCCATGGCAGCAGGCGGGCGTGAGAGTGACTGAATGAAGAAGGGCGCGGGCGAGGGGCGGCGCGTCAGCGGCCCTGCGGCGCGTTCTGGTTTTCCTCGACCGTCGCCTGCAGGCCCTGCTCGCGGGTGAAGCGGAAGCGCGAGACAAAGACCAGCCGGTCGAACTGCGCGCGCATCTGCGGCGTGAAGTGGCCGTAGGGGCCGGCGCCGCGCACGATCGACTGCGCCTTGCGGTCGAGCAGCCGATTGCCGGAGGTCTGGATGATCTCGGCCTCGACGACGCGGCCCAGGCTGTCGATCTCCAGCAGCATGCTCAGCTCGCCGTAGAGCTTGACGCCCTTGTCCTCGGGAAAGTTGCGCGTGCCGATGTCCTCGATGCGGCTGCGCAGCGTGTCGTAGTAGATCGCGTGCACGCCCTCGCGGGCCGAGGGGCTGACATAGCGCCGGCGCGGGCGGGCGTTCTCGTCGTTGATGCGCTTCTCGATCTGCGCGAGCTGGTCGAGCAGCTGGCGGCGGCGCTCCTCTTCGGCGCGTGCGGCCGGACTGTCCTGCGCCGAAGGCCGAGCCGGGTCGGTGGCGGCCAGACGGGCGAGCTCGCGCTTCATCTGCGCCAGCAGCTGCATCTGCTGCAGCTGCATCTGCTCGATCTGGCGCTGCGTTTCCTCGAGCGAATCGCCCGCCTGATTGACCGGTGCCGGCGGCAGCGGCGAGGTCGCCCGGCCCTGCTCGGCATCGCCCCCGCCGGCCAGGTTGCGCTGCGCGATCACCTGCGCCTGGGTCGGCGCCTCGGCGGAGCTGGCGTTGACCAGCACCACCTCGAGCGAGGTGTCCTGCAGGATGCGGTCGAAGGCTTCCGGATCGACCACCCGCAGCGTCAGCAGGGCGGCATGCACGCCCAGCGACAGCAGCAGGGCGATCTGGAGGTTCGAGAGTTGCTTGAGGCGCTGCATCGGCGGGGCGTGGAGGCGGGGAGGAGGCAAAGGGGCCGGGCTCAGGCGGCCGGCGCGCCGCCGTCGGCCGCGGCCGGCGTGTCGGCATCGGCCACGTCGATGGCCAGGGCCAGGCCAGTGGCGGCGGCCTCGGCGCCTTCCTCGGCCTCGTCCTCGAGCGCGGCGTCGTCGTCCGCGCGGGTCGGATCGTCCAGGCGGGCGATGACGCTGCCGCCGATCTCCAGCGTCAGCAGGTCCGGCTCGCCCAGGCGCACCCGCACCCGCGCGCCACGCGGCAGGCCGTCGGCGCCGACCGCGCGCAGCACCAGGGGCAGCGTGTCGGCGCGCACCAGGCCGTCCTTCATCGCGGCGCAGTCGAGCTCGGTCACGCCGTTCTGCTGCAGCCAGCGCAGCGTCCAGTAGCGCTCGATGCCGTTCTGGAAGCCGTTGTAGGCCGAGTAGGCCGCGTCGAAGCCCGAGATGATCGCGAACAGCGCGGTGTCCTTGGGCTTGAAGTGCGCCGCCAGCGCCGCGGTGCGACCGTGGCGCGCGCAGGCGATGATCTGCCACTGGTTGACCAGATCGACATAGCGGCGCAGCGGCGAGGTCGCCCAGGTGTAGTGCGCCACGCCCATGCCGGCGTGCGGCAGCGCCTTGGTCGACATGCGCACCTTCACGCCCGGCGCCATGCTGGCCTGGCTGCGGTAGATGCCCGGCACGCCCAGCTCGGCCAGCCAGCCGCCCCAGGTGTTGTTGGCCAGGATCATCGCCTCGGCGACGATGGTGTCGAGCGGCGCGCCACGGCGGCGCTCGCTGATGAGCACCGTCTCGCGGCCCTCGGGCGGCGCCACCGGCGACTGGCCGTCGGCATCGACGAGGCGGAAGTTGTAGTCCGGCCGGTTGAAGTTCTCCGGCTTGCCGCGCACCACCTCGCGCTGGGCCTTCAGATGCTTGGCCAGGCGCCAGCCGAAGGCCAGCTCGGGCGCGAAGTCGAAGTCGGCGGGCGCCTCGCCGCTCAGCGCCGCCTCGGTCACCACCGCGTCGAGCTTGTCATGGCGCAGGTTGGCGACGATGGGCACGCGTTCGAGCTTCGTCTCGGTGGACTTCACCGCCAGCGTCGCCTCGTCCATCGTGACGTAGAGCGACACCGCCGGGCAGTCGCGGCCCTCCTGCAGCGTGTAGCTCTGCACCACCTCGTCGGGCAGCATGGTCAGCTTCCAGCCCGGCATGTAGACGGTGGAGAAGCGATCGCGCGCTACCTTGTCCACGGCCGAGTCCGGCTGGATCGCCAGCGCCGGCGCGGCGATGTGCACGCCGAAGACGATGGTGCCGCTGCCCAGGCCCTGCACCGAGAGCGCGTCGTCGATCTCGGTGGTGGCCGAGTCGTCGATCGAGAAGGCGCGCACGCCCGCCGCCAGCGGCAGCTCGTCGCGGATCTCGGGGGCCACCAGCGAGGCGGGGAAGTTCGTGCCCTTGGGGAACTGCTCGAACAGGAAGCGGCGCCAGTGGAACTGGTAGGGGCTGTCGATGGCGCCCGCGGCCACCAGCAGGTCCAGCGGCGCGCGCTGGGCCTTCTTCGCGGCGTCGACCACCGCCTTGTATTCCGGCGCGTTCTTGTCCGGCTTGAACAGGATCTTGTAGAGCTGCTCGCGCACCGGCTGGGGGCACTGGCCGGCGACCAGCTCGGCCGCCCAGCCTTCGATCTGCGCGGCGAGCTGCGCCTTCTTCTCGATCGCGAGCAGGGCCGCCTTCACGATGTCCTCGGGCGCCTTGCGGAACTGGCCGCGGCCCATGCGGCGGAAATAGTGCGGCGCGCCGAACAGGCGGAACAGCGCCGCGGCCTGGTGCGTCAGGCCGGCGCCGGCGTCGAAGTAGTCGCGCGCCAGATCCGCGAAGCCGAACTCGCCCTCGGGCGCAAATTCCCAGGCCAGGTCCAGGTCGATCTCCTCGGCCAGGCGCTGGCCCTCGGCGATCAGCACCGCCGGCGCGGGCTTGTCGAACTTCAGCAGCACGTTGGCCGCCTTGACCTTGACACGCTTGCCCGAGTCCAGCTCGACCTGCATCGAGCTCTCGGCCTCGGACAACACGCGGCCGGCGAGGAACTTCCCGGCGTCTTCGAAGAGGGCATTCATAGGGCCCGGATTGTCGCCGATGGCGAGCCCGCCCGGCGTGGCTGCCCGCCTGCGCGGGCATGACGGTGCAAGCTTGCCCGTCACCCTCGCGGAGGCCGTGGCCCACGCGCGCCCGCCCCGTCACCCTCGCGCAGGCGAGGGCCCACGCAGGGCACCCGCACCCCGGCCACCCCGGCACGCCCTCTGCATGTCATGACCCGTTCACCCTCATCACGCAGCATCGCGACATTTCTTCACATCCGCCCGGAGCCGCTCCATGCCCTGCCTGCGTCCCACCTCTGCCCGCCGTTTCCGGCCGACCCTGCTGGCGCTGATGGCCGCTGCCGTGCTGGGCGCCTGCGCGACCGATGATAGCGACAGCAGTGTCGCGCCCGCGCCGAGCTATGCCGCGCTGGAGCTCAACATCGCCCACATCAACGACCACCACTCGCAGCTGGAGGCTTTTGCCGGCACCGAGCTGACGCTCGACGGCGTGGCCACGCAGGTCGACCTGGGCGGCTTTGCCCGGCTGACGACGCTGTTCAAGGCGCAGCAGCAGGCCGGCACGAAGAACCTGCTGAAGCTGCATGCGGGCGATGCGCTGACCGGCTCGCTGTACTACACCTTCTTCAAGGGCGAGGCCGACGCGAAGATGATGAACACCGTCTGCTTCGACGCGGTCGGCTACGGCAACCACGAGTTCGACGACGGCGACGGCGTGCTCAAGACCTTCGTCGACCAGCTGCTGGGCGGGGGCTGCGGCACCACGGTCGTCTCGGCCAACGTCGTGCCGGCGACCGGCTCGCCGCTGGCGCCGACGGGCACGCCGGTGCACCAGCCCTACCTGATCAAGACCTACGACGGCGTGCAGGTCGGCATCATCGGCATCGACATCGCCGGCAAGACGACCAATTCCTCGCGCCCGCTGGCGACGACGCAGTTCCTCGACGAGACCACCACCGCGCAGAAATACATCGACGAGCTCAAGGCCCGCGGCGTGCGCCACATCGTGCTGCTGACCCACCAGGGCTACGAGGCGGACAAGAAGATGGCCGCGGCGCTGAGCGATGTCGACGTGATCATCGGCGCGGATTCGCACACGCTGCTGGGCGACTTCACCCGCTTCGGCCTGAGCAGCTCGGGCGCCTACCCGACCGTCGTGCAGAACCGCTCCGGCGAGACGGTCTGCATCGGCCAGGCCTGGGAATACAGCAAGGTCTTCGGCCTGATGAATGTCAAGTTCGACACCCGCGGCGCGGTGGCGAGCTGCGGTGGCCAGGCCTCGCTGGTGATCGGCGACAGCTTCAAGCGCAAGAACACGGCCGGCACCTTCGTCGCGGTGGATGCCGCGACCCAGGCGACGCTGAGCGCCCGGCTGGCCACCGACGCTGGCATCCAGGTGACGGCGCCTGACACGGTGGCCGCCGGCGTGCTGGCCGGCTATACCGCGCAGGTGGATGCCCAGAAGGCCCGGACCATCGGCACCGCCAGCCAGGCGCTGTGCCTGGTGCGGGTGCCGGGCGAGACGACCAACCGCTCCGGCGGCGTCGCCGGCTGCGAGAGCGCCAACACGCTGGCACGCGGCAGCGATGCGGCGCAGGTGGTGGCCGAGGCCTTCCTGCGCGCGAGCAAGCGCGCCGACATGGCGCTGCAGAACGCCGGGGGCGTGCGCACCGCGATCGCCGCGGGCCCGATCACGATGAACACCGCGTTCACCGTGCTGCCCTTCACCAACGTGCTGGTCGAGCTGGAGGTCACCGGCGCGCAGATCGTCGCGGCGCTGGAGGACGGGGTGGCCAACCACCTCGACAGCGCGCAGTCGAACGGCTCGCACCCCTACGCGGCCGGCCTGCGCTGGACGCTGGACCTGAGCCAGCCCAAGGGCAGCCGCTTCAGCCAGGTCGAGGTGAAGAACCGCAGCACCGGCGCCTGGTCGGCGATCGATCCGGCCCGCAGCTATGTGCTGGTCACCAACGACTTCGTCGCCAGCGGCAAGGACGGCTACGCCACCTTCGCGCCGATCTACGCGGCGGGCAAGTTCGTCAACACCTATCTGCTCTACACCCAGACCTTCGCCGACCATGTCACCGCGCTGGGCACGGTCGCCCGGCCGGCGGCGGCGGACTACTCGCACCAGAAGGTGACGACGAAGGCGGGCGTGGTGCTGCCCTGAGCCCGGAGCGGGGGGGCGCCTCAGACCGTCAGCCCGCCCGCCACTTCCAGCACCGCGCCATTCACATAGCTGGCATCGTCGCTGGCGAGGAAGGCGTAGACGCTGGCGATCTCCTCCGGCCGGCCCAGGCGGCGCAGCGGTACCTCGGCGCGCATCTGGTCCATCACCTTGTCGGGAATGGTCGAGAGGATCGGTGTCTCGATGAAGCCCGGGGCCACCGCGTTGACGCGGATGCCCTTCGGCCCCAGCTCGCGGCTCCAGGTCTTGGTGAAGCCGATGACGCCGAACTTGGCGGCGGCATAGTTGGTCTGACCGAAGTTGCCGTAGATGCCGACGACCGAGCTGGCGTTCAGGATCACGCCCGAACCCTGCTCGACCATCGTGTCCGTCACCGCCTGGGCGCAGTGGAAGACCGCGCGCAGGTTGACGTCGATGACCGCGTCGAACTGCTCGAGCGTCATCTTCTGCAGCCGCGCGTCGCGGGTGATGCCGGCGTTGTTGATCAGCACGTCGATGCGGCCGAACTGCGCCTTGACGGCGGCGACCATCGCATCGACCGCCGCGCGGTCGGTGACGTCGACCGCAAAGCCTGTCGCCTGCGCGCCGGCCTCGCGACACTGTGCGACCGCGGCGTCCACCGCCTCGGGCTTCATGTCGCAGACGATGACGATCGCGCCCTCGGCGGCGAACTTCAGCGCGGTGGCCAGGCCGATGCCCTGGGCGGCGCCGGTGATGATCGAGACCTTGTCCTTCAGTCGCATGCGTGTCTTTCGGCAGGGGGGTGGGAATCGTGGGGCAGGCGCAGGAAGCGCAGCATCGCGTCGCGGTGATCATCGAAGCTGCTGAGCGCGTGGTCGCCGCCCTCGAGCACATGCAGCTCGGTGGCGGCGTGGCGCGCGGCCATCTCGCGCCAGTCCAGCACCTCGTCGCCCTGCGCGACCCAGGTCTGCATCCGGCGCGCCGTCGTGGCCGCAGCGGCGCGGGCGGCCGCGTCGATCGTCTCCAGCTCGGCGATGAATTCCGGGCGGAAGAAGAAGCGCGTCTGCGGATCGTGCCAGGCGGTCTGCTCGCCGATGTACTTCGCCAGGTCGCGCGCCGGGTGCACCGCCGGGTTGATCAGCACCGCGCGCCAGCCGCCGTCGCCCGCCAGCGCGGCCGCGTAGAAGCCGCCCAGCGAGCTGCCCATCACCGCGCGCCGGTCGACCGGCCAGTCGCGTGTGCCTTCGCGCACCAGGGCCATCGCCTCGGCCGGCGAGGGCGGCAGCTGCGGGCACCACCAGGTGAGTCCGGGCTGCGTCGCCGCCCAGGTCGCCATCTTGGCCGCCTTCATCGACTGCGGCGACGAGCGGAAGCCGTGCAGGTAGAGCAGGTGCGTGGTCGGAGGGCGCGCGGCGCCGGTCATGCTCAGGCCTTCTTCGCGGCCAGCGCGTCCAGCAGCTTGGCGTGGATGCCGCCGAAGCCGCTGTTGCTCATGCACAGCACATGGTCGCCGGGGCGCGACAGCCGCACCACCGCATCCACCAGCTCGGGGATCGAGCCGTAGACCCGCGCCTGCTTGCCCATCGGCGAGAGCGCCTCGGCCGCGTCCCAGCCCAGGCCGCCGCTGTGGCAGAAGGACAGGTCGGCCTCCTCCAGCGCCCACGGCAGCTGCGACTTCATCGTGCCGAGCTTCATCGTGTTGGAGCGCGGCTCGAAGACGGCCAGGATGCGCGCCTGGTCGCCGACGCGCCGGCGCAGGCCGTCCACCGTGGTGCGGATCGCCGTCGGATGGTGGGCGAAGTCGTCGTAGACCTTGATGCCGCCGGCCTCGCCGCGCAGCTCCATGCGCCGGCGCACGTTCTCGAAGCGGCCCAGCGCCTCGGCGGCCACCGCCGGCGCCACGCCGACATGCTCGGCCGCGGCGATGGCGGCCAGCGCGTTGAGCTGGTTGTGCTCGCCCAGCAGGCTCCACTCGACGCGGCCGACCTTCAGGCTGCCGCGCAGCACGTCGAAGGCATGCGGCTCGCCGCGGGCGCGCAGCGCGCCGGGCTCTTCCTTGCGGGCGCCGAAATGCTGCACCGGGCTCCAGCAGCCGCGCGCCAGCACCCGCTTGAGCGCCTCCTCGCGGATGTTGACCACCAGCCGGCCCTGCGACGGCACGGTGCGCACCAGGTGGTGGAACTGCGTCTCGATGGCGGCCAGGTCGGGGAAGATGTCGGCGTGGTCGTGCTCGAGGTTGTTCAGGATCGCGGTGCGCGGGCGGTAGTGGACGAACTTGCTGCGCTTGTCGAAGAAGGCGGTGTCGTACTCGTCGGCCTCGATGACGAAGGGCGTGCGCTCGCCGGTCGCCCCGAGGCGGCCCAGCCGCGCCGACACGCCGAAGTTCTGCGGCACGCCGCCGACCAGGAAGCCCGGCTGCAGCCCGGCGGCCTCGAGGATCCACGCCAGCATCGAGGTGGTGGTCGTCTTGCCGTGCGTGCCGGCCACCGCCAGCACATGCCGCCCGGCCAGCACGTTCTCGGCCAGCCACTGCGGTCCGCTGACATAGGGCAGGCCGGCGTCCAGGATGGCCTCCATCAGCGGGTTGCCGCGGCTGACGACATTGCCGACCACGAACAGGTCGGGCTTCAGCGCCATCTGCTCGGGCGCGAAGCCCTCGATCAGGTCGATGCCGAGCGCGCGCAGCTGGTCGCTCATCGGCGGGTAGACGTTGGCGTCACAGCCGGTGACGCGATGACCGGCCTCGCGGGCCAGCGCCGCGACGCCGCCCATGAACGTGCCGCAGATGCCGAGGATGTGGATGTGCATGACGGCGATTCTAGGATCCGGCTCAAGGTCCGCCGAGCGGAGTCCCCCTAGACTGGCAAGCTTCCGGGCCCCGCATCTGCCGGGGCTGTGGCTTGACCGAAATGAAAACCGAGAGGTACCTCTGATGCGCATCGGCATGCTCACCGGCGGCGGCGACTGCCCCGGCCTGAACGCGGTCATCCGCGCCGTCACCAAGTCGCTGATCCGCCAGTGCGGCGCCGAGGTGATTGGCATCGAGGACGGCTTTCTCGGCCTGATCGAGCGCCGGGTGCGCCCGCTGGGCTGGGACGAGGTCAGCGGCATTCTGGCCACCGGCGGCACCATCCTGGGCACCAGCAACACCGCCAGCCCGTTTGCCTGGCGCGGCCGCGACGTCTCGGCCGAGGTCGTCGCCTACCAGCACGAGCTCGGGCTCGACGCGCTGGTGACCATCGGCGGCGACGGCACGATGACGATGGCGGCGCGGCTCGGCGAGGTTGGCGGCGTGCCGATGGTGGGCGTGCCCAAGACCATCGACAACGACATCGCCGGCTGCGAGCGCAGCTTCGGCTTCGACACCGCGGTGGCCACCGTGACCGAGGCGCTCGAGCGCGTCCAGACCACCGGCCAGAGCCACGGCCGGGTGATGATCGTCGAGACGATGGGCCGCTACGCCGGCTGGATCGCGCTGGAGGCGGGCCTGGCCGGCGCGGCCGACGTGATCCTGCTGCCGGAGATCGACTTCGATGTCGAGCGCATCGCCGCCGTCTGCCGCGAGCGCCATGCGCGCCGCCGCGCCACGCTGATCTGCATCGCCGAGGGCGCCAAGCCGGTCGGCGGCGCGCTGACGGTCGAGCGCACGGTGGCGGGCAGCCCCGACCCGATCCGGCTGGGCGGCGTGGCGCACCTTCTGCGCGAGCGGCTGCAGCCGCTGGTCCAGGCCGAGGTGCGCGCCACCGTGCTCGGCCATGTGCAGCGCGGCGGCAGCCCCACGCCCTTCGACCGGGTGCTGGCGACGCAGTACGGCAACGAGGCCGCGCACCTGCTGCGCCGGGGCCAGTTCGGGCGGATGGTCACGCTCCAGGGCGGTCAGCTCGCCAGCGTGCCGCTGGCCTCGGTGGCGGGTCAGAACCGCCGCGTGCCGCTGGATCACCCGCTGCTGGTCTGCGCGCGGGAGATCGGGGTGAGTCTGGGAGAGGCCGGCTGAGGCCTTGGCCGCGCTGCCGTCATCCTCGCGAAGGCGAGGACCCACGCCTGCCGCCGGCTTTGGCTCGTCGTGGGTGCCCGCCTTCGCGGGCATGACGATCTGCCGGGGCCAGATCGGCTCATGGCGACCGTGTGCTCTCGCCCAGCGCCGCCTCGATCATCGCCACCAGCGCCTCGGCCGACGGCGAGAGGTCGGCGCGGCGGCGCATCGCCAGCAGCAGCTGGCGCTCGACCGCCATGCCGTGCAGCGGCTGCACCTTCAGGTCGAGGGCCTGCGCGTACAGCGCCGCCGCGGCCTCGGGCAGGATGGCCAGGCCCAGGCCGCAGGCGACCATGCGGCACATCGAGTCGAAGCTGCGCACCTGCACGCGAATGCGCGGCGTGTGGCCCGCCGTCTCGGCCGCGGCCATGACCTTGCGGGTCAGCGAGGCGCTGCGCGGCAGCGTGACCAGGTCGTGCGCGAAGGCGGCCGCCACCGGCACGCTCGCGCCCTGCGCCAGCGCATGCGCCCGGGGCACCAGCAGCACCAGCCGGTCGATGTTGCACAGCCGCGTCTCCAGGCCCTCGCAGGGCACGTTGTCGCCGATGACCGCCAGCTCGGCCAGGCCCTTCTGCACCGCGCGCACGCCGTCCTCGCTGAGCGCGTCCTCCAGGTCGATGCGCACCTGGGGGTGGCGCGCCGCATAGGCCGACAGCAGCCGGGGCAGGAAGCCGCCGAAGGCCGAGGGGTTGGCCCACAGCCGCAGGTGCGCGTCGGCGCCGCCGTGCACGTCCTCGACCGCCAGCGCCAGCTGCTCCAGCCGGGCGATCACCTCGATGGCGTGGCGGTGCAGCAGCTGGCCGCTGGCGGTGGTGCTCACGCCGCGCTGGCCGCGCTGCAGCAGCGTCAGGCCGCAGTGCTGCTCCAGCTCGTTGATGCGCTTGCTGGCCGCTGCCAGCGAGATGCCGAAGCGGTCGGCGCCGGCCGTCAGGCTGCCGGCGTCCACCACCGCGACGAACAGGCGCAGCGAGACAAGGTCGAAACGGTTCAGGTTGATCACGGGGCAAGGGCTCCAGCGCCGGGCGGCGCGCCCTCAACGCAGGTCGAAGGCGGCCTCAATCGATGGCGAATGGCGCGATCGTGCCTGATGTCCGACGATGCGTGCAGCCCGGCCCGTCCGGGTCATGGATCGCAGATACCGCAGATACCAAGCCGAGGCAGCGCGCGCTGCCCACCAGGAGACAAGCCATGCCCCTTTCCCTCGTGTCGCGCCGCCCGGTGCTGGCGCTGTGCGCCGCAGCGGCGGCCGCCGCCGCCCTGCCGCTGCCGGCGCTCGCCCAGGCCGCCTGGCCGAACAGGCCGATCACGCTGGTCGTGCCCTTTCCGGCCGGCGGCGGCACCGATGCCTTCGCGCGGCCGCTGTCGGCGCAGCTCACGAAGCAGCTCGGCCATCAGGTCATCATCGACAACAAGGGCGGCGCGGGCGGCAACCTGGGCGCGGGCGTGGCGGCCAAGGCCGCGCCCGACGGCCAGACCTGGTTCATGGGCGGCGTGCACCACACCATCGCGCCGTCGATCTACCCGAAGCTCGACTACCACCTGGCGAACGACTTCGTGCCGGTCGCGCTGGTGGCCAGCGTGCCGCAGGTCATCGTCGTCAACCCGCAGAAGGTGCCGGTCAAGGACCTGAAGGAGCTGCTGGCCTTCATCCGCTCCAAGCCGGGGCGGCTGACCTACGGTTCGGCGGGCAACGGCTCCTCGCACCACCTGGCCGGCGAGCTGTTCAAGATGCAGACCGGCACCTTCATCACCCACATCCCGTACCGGGGCGCCGGCCCGGCGCTGCAGGACCTGATGGGCGGGCAGGTGGACATGATGTTCGACGGCCTGGGCTCATCGGCCACGCATCTCAAGGGCGGGCGGCTGCGCGCCATCGCGGTGGCCGGCGACAAGCGCGCCCCCGGCTTTCCCGACATCCCGACCGCGGCCGAGGCGGGCGCGCCGACCTACAAGGTCGCGACCTGGTACGGCCTGTGGGCGCCGAAGGGCACGCCCCGGGAGATCGTCGACAAGATGGGCGCCGAGCTGAGGACGGTGCTGGCCAGCCCCGAGCTGAAGGCGGCGTGGAACAACCTTGGCGCCGAGACGCCGACGCTGGCCGGCAAGGACTTCGGCGACTTTGTGGCGGCCGAGACCAAGCGCTGGGCCGAGGTGGTCAAGGCGGGCAACATCAAGGCCGACTGAGCGATGGATCACCGCCCCTGGAACCAGCGCCAGCAGGACCGCCAAGCCCGCCTGGCCCGCGCCGCCGAGGCGCTCGGCCCGCGACTGAGCGGCCGTCATGTCGCCACCGGCGCCGTGACCGACCTGTTGCACGCGGTGATCGAGCCGCACGACCGCGTCTGCCTCGAAGGCAACAACCAGAAGCAGGCCGACTTCCTGGCCCAGGCGCTGGCCAGCCTCGACCCGGAGCGGGTGCACCACCTGCACATGGTGCAGTCGGTGCTGGCGCTGCCCGAGCACCTCGACCTGTTCGAGCTGGGCCTGGCCTCGCGGCTGGACTTCAGCTTCTCCGGGCCGCAGGGCGCGCGGCTGGCGCGGCTGGTGTCGCAGGGGCGCATCGAGATCGGCGCCATCCACACCTACCTGGAGCTGTTCTCGCGCTACTTCGTCGATCTCACGCCGAAGATCTCGCTGGTGGCGGCGCAGGCGGCCGACCGGCACGGCAACCTCTACACCGGCCCGAACACCGAAGACACCCCGGCCATCGTCGAGGCCACTGCCTTCTCGGGCGGCATCGTCATCGCGCAGGTCAACGAGGTGGTGGACGGCGCGCTGCCGCGCGTGGACATTCCCGCCGACTGGGTCAGCTTCGTGGTTCCGGCGCCGCGGCCGAACTTCATCGAGCCGCTCTTCACCCGCGACCCGGCGCAGATCAGCGAGATCCAGGTGCTGATGGCGATGATGGCCATCAAGGGCATCTACGCCCGCTACGGCGTGCAGCGCCTGAACCACGGCATCGGCTTCGACACCGCCGCCATCGAGCTGCTGCTGCCCACCTACGGCGAGTCGCTGGGCCTGAAGGGCAAGATCTGCCGGCACTGGGCGCTGAACCCGCACCCGGCGCTGATCCCGGCCATCGAGGCCGGCTGGGTCGAGTCGATCCATTCCTTCGGCTCGGAGCTGGGCATGGAGGACTACATCCGCGCCCGCTCGGACGTGTTCTTCACCGGGCCGGACGGCAGCCTGCGCAGCAACCGCGCCTTCAGCCAGGCCGCGGGCCACTACGCCTGCGACCTGTTCATCGGCTCGACGCTGCAGATGGACCTCGACGGCAACAGCTCGACCGCCACGCTCGGGCGCATCGCCGGCTTCGGCGGCGCGCCGAACATGGGCGCCGACGCGCGCGGGCGACGCCACGCCAGCCCGACCTGGCTGCAGGCCGGCGAGGAGTCGCGCCGCGGCCGCCACGGCGCCGCGGGCACGCCGCGCGGCCAGAAGCTGGTGGTGCAGATGGTGGAGACCTTCCGCGAGCACATGCAGCCGGCCTTCGTCGAGCGGCTCGACGCCTGGACGCTGGCCGAGCAGGCGCGCATGCCGCTGCCGCCGATCATGATCTACGGCGACGACGTGACCCACATCCTCACCGAGGAGGGCATCGCCAATCTGCTGCTGTGCCGCAGCGACGAGGAGCGCGAGCAGGCCATCCGCGGCGTGGCCGGCTACACGCCGGTGGGCCTGGGCCGCGACCGGCGCCTGGTCGAGAACCTGCGCGACCGCGGCGTGATCCAGCGTCCGGCCGACCTGGGCATCGATCCGCGCGACGCCACCCGCAACCTGCTGGCCGCGCGCAGCATGCGCGACCTGGTGCGCGCCTCGGGCGGTCTGTACCGCCCGCCCCAGCGCTTCCGCAACTGGTGAACCGGCCGCCTGGTGACGGCCTGGTGGCGGCGAGAGATCGGAGAACACGACGATGAACACCCCCCCCGCAGGGATCGAAACCCTGGACTTCTCGTACGAGGGGCGCCATCCGGTCGGCCCCTTCGCCCCCGTGCTGGTCGGCGTGGTCGGCTCGGGCCACCTGGAGGTGCTGCTGGAGCCGGCCGAGCCGCCGGCCTGCCGGGTGCAGGTCGAGACCTCGGCGCATGGCTTTCGCCCCATCTGGCAGGCGGTGATGGACGACTTCCATGCCCGCCACGGCCTGGCCGGCGTGCGCGTGTCCATCCACGACATGGGCGCGACCCCCGCGGTGGTGAGCCTGCGGCTCGACCAGGCGGTGGCCGAGCTGTCCGCGGGAGGCCGGCCATGAGCGCGATCAGCTATTCGGAATGCACCGCGCGCGAGCGCGTCGCCCACCTGGCCGACGCTGGCAGCTTCCACGAGTGGCTGCCGCCGGCCGAGCGCCTGACCAGCCCGCACCTGGCGCAGCTCGGCGTGCCCTCGGCCTTCGATGACGGCGTCGTCATCGGCCGCGCCACGCTGGGCGGGCGGCCGGTGTTCCTGGCGGCGCAGGAGGGCGCCTTCCTGGGCGGCGGCGTGGGCGAGGTGCATGGCGCCAAGCTCGTCGGCCTGCTGCGGCGCGCGCTGCGCGAGCGCCCCGACGCGGTGCTGCTGCTGGCCGACTCGGGCGGCGTGCGGCTGCACGAGGCCAACGCCGGCCTGATCGCGGTGTCGGAGGTGATGCGCGCGGTGCTGGACGTGCGCGCCGCCGGCATCCCGGTGGTGGTGCTGGTGGGCAGCGCCAACGGCTGCTTCGGCGGCATGGGCATGGTCGCGCGCTGCACCGACCATGTCGTGATGAGCGACATCGGCCGGCTGGCGATGTCCGGCCCCGAGGTGATCGAGTCCTCGCACGGCGTCGAGGAGTTCGACGCCCGCGACCGCGCGCTGGTCTGGCGCACCACCGGCGGCAAGCACCGCTGGCTCACGGGCGACTGCGACGCGCTGGTCGAGGACACGGTGGCCGATTTCCGCGCCGCCGCCCTGGCCGCGCTGGATGCCCGCGCGCCGGTGACGCTGGCCGTGCTGGAGGCCGAGCATGCGCTGCTGCGCCGCCGCCAGGCGCTGCTGGAGGCCACGCCCGTGCCCGCGGGCGAGGACGACGCGGTGACGCTGTGGCGCCGCCTGGGTGTGGCCGAGGCCGCGCGGGTGTCCGATCTGAACGTGGACGAGGTGCGCGGCCTGCGCACCGTCTGAAGAAGGCCCCTCCCATGAACTGGACCGCATTGGCCGAGGCGCTGTTCGGCACCGGCCCCGCGCCGCACGGCATCACCCAGGACGGCGACTTCCTGCACGGCACGGTCGTCTTCGACGGCGCGCCGCTGACGGTGGTCGGCACCACGAACCACGCGCCCATCGGCGTGGACCTGGCGCTGCGCCAGGCCCGCGTGGTGCTCGACACCGTGCGCGATCACCCCGGACGACCCATCCTGCTGCTGATCGACACCCAGGGCCAGCAGCTGCGCCGCCGCGACGAGCTGCTGGGCATCCACCGCGCCATGGCCCATCTTGGCCAGGCCATCGACCTGGCGCGTCGCCAGGGCCACCGGGTGCTGGGGCTGGTCTATGACCAGGCGCTGTCGGGCGGCTTCATCACTTCGGGCCTGATCGCGGACGCGTGCGACGCGCTGCCCGGCGCCGAGATCCGGGTGATGCGCCTGCCGGCGATGGCGCGCATCACCAAGCTGGCGCCCGAGCGGCTGGAGGCGCTGTCGCGCGACAACCCGGTGTTCGCGCCCGGCGTGGACAACTACGTGGCGATGGGCGGCGTGCGCCGCCTGTGGACGGGCGACCTGGCCGCCGCGCTGCGCGCCGCCCTGGCCGAGGCGCCCCGCACCGACGTGCGCGCCGACGACGGCCGGGCGCGCGGCGGCCGGCGCCTGGCCGCATCGGTGATCCAGCGCGTGCTGGACGCGGCGTGAAGGCGCGGCCGCCATGCCCCCGCTGCACCGCCATCAGCTCGTCCACCTGAGCGCCTCAGGCTGGGCCGGCGTGCTCGACCAGCCCCAGGTGCCGCTCGCGCGGTCCTGCCTGACCTTCTGGGCCCAGAACGACCTGCCGCTGGTCGTGACCCGTCAGCCCGACGGGCGGGCCGCCTCCTCGGCGCCCGCGATGCTGGCGCTGGGCCTGCCCGCGCCTACCGCCTGGCAGCGCCTGCGCCTGGCGCTGCAGGTGCCGGCCACCGCGGTGGCCTGGCTGGACGAGTTTCCCGCAGCGAGCCAGGTGATGCGCCTGCTGCCGGCGGCGGCCCGCGCGCCGATGCAGCAGCTGCTCGCGGACCTGGCGGCCGTGTCGTGCCCGGCGCGGGTGCATGGCAGCCACGGCTGGCAGCTGGTCAGCGGCCAGGACTGCCTGCGCCCCGGTTCCGATCTCGACCTGTGCCTGCCGGTGCGCGAGGCCGCCCAGGCCGATGCGGTGGTGACGGCGCTGGCGGCGCAGGAGCGCTCGGCGCTGCCGCGCCTGGACGGCGAGCTGACCTGGCCGGACGGCTCGGCGGTGGCCTGGCGCGAATGGGCCGCCTGGCGCGCCGGGCGCACCCGCGAGGTGCTGGTCAAGCGGCTGCACGGCGTGGCGCTGGAGCGGCCCGAGCATCGCCTGGCCAGGGAGCGGGCATGAGCGCGCTGCCTTGCCTGCCGCTGCTTGCCGCCGCGGTCGAGCGCTCCGACGCCGCGCTGATCCTGGGCCGCGCCGCCACCGTCGCCCTGCACGACGAGCTGGCGCTGGCCCCCAAGCCGGGGCTGGTGTCCTTCGTCGACAGCGGCAGCCACACCGACATGGACGCCTCGACCTTCCTGCGCAGCCTGTTCTCGCTGCGCCGGGCCTTTCCGGCCTTTGCCCGGCTGGGCGCGGCCGGGGCACCCTTCGCCGCGCTGGAGCAGGAGGGCCTGGCGGCCGAGGCCCGCATGCTGCGCGCCACCGGCGGCATCAACACCCACCGCGGCGCGATCTTCACGCTGGGCCTGCTGTGCGCGGCGGCGGGGCGGCTGCGCGCGCGCGGGCAGGCGCTGCGGCCTGAAGGCGTGCGCGAGTCGCTGCGCCAGGGCTGGGGCGAGGCGCTGGCGGCACGGGCCGAGCGGGCGGCGGGCGCGTTGTCGAACGGCGCGATCGCCGCGCGCCGCCACGGCCTGCGCGGCGCCGGCATCGAGGCGGCCGAGGCCTTCCCCGCGCTGTTCGAGGTGGTGCATCCGGCGCTGGAGGCCGCCCTGGCGCGCGGCCTGGGCGCCGAGCGCGCGCGGCTGCAGGCGCTGTTCGCAGCGATGGCGGTGCTCGACGACACCAATCTGGCCCACCGCGCCGGGCTGGCCGGGCTGCGTGACGTGCAGCAGCGCGCGCGCGACTTTCTCGCCGCCGGCGGCGCGGCCGCGCCCGAGGCGATCGAGCGCGCTCGGGCGCTGCACCGCGACTTCGTCGCGCGGCGCCTGTCGCCCGGCGGCGCGGCCGACATGCTGGCCGCCGCCTGCTGGCTGCACCGGGTGAGCCGGTGACGCTGGCACTGCTGTTTCCCGGCCAGGGCACGCAGCACCCGGATCTGCTGCCGTGGCTGGAGCGCACGCCCGCCTGCGCGCCGGTGCTGGCGGCGATGGTCGCGCGGATCGGGCCCGACTGGCGCGCGGTGCTGGCCGACGCCGAGCGCGCCAGCGACAACCGCTTCGCCCAGCCGCTGCTGACCGGCCTCTCGCTGGCGTGCTGGGCGGCGCTGGCGCCGGGGCTGCCGGCGCCGGGCGTGATCGCCGGCTACAGCGTGGGCGAGCTGGCCGCGGCCAGCGCCGCCGGCCTGTGCGACGCCGCCACCGCGCTGACGCTGGCCGCGCAGCGCGCCGAGCGCATGTCGCAGGCGGCGGCGCTCACGCTGCCGGGGCGTGCCTCGGGGCTGCTGGCGCTCTCCGCGCTGGACGAGGCGCGGCGCGAGGCGCTGTGCGCCCGCCACGGCCTGGCGCTGGCGATCCGCATCGCGCCCGACAGCGCGATCGTCGGCGGCCCGGCCGAGGCGCTGGACGCCGCTCAGGCCGAGCTGGAATCGCAAGGGGCGGGCGTGCGCATCACCCGGCTGGCGGTGCGCATCGCCTCGCACACGCCCTGGATGGCGCCGGCGGCGACCGCCTTCGCCGAGGATCTGGCCGCGGCCGGGCTGCTGGCGCCGCGCACCTGGCTGGTCGGCAACGCCGATGGCGCGGCGCGGCGCGACCGGGCCGGCGTGCTGCGCGGGCTGGCCGCGCAGATCGCCGCGCCGGTGCGCTGGGACGTCTGCCTGGACAGCGTGGCCGAGCGCGGCGCGCGCTGCGTGCTGGAGGTCGGCCCCGGGCGCACGCTGGCGAAGATGTGGCAGGCGCGCCATCCGCACATTCCGGTGCGCTCGGTCGAGGACTTCGGCTCGCCCCAGGCGGTGGTGGACTGGGTGGAGCGCACGCTGCGGTGAAGGCCGTTCGGCCTTCCCGGGCGCCCGTCGATCAGAGGCTGGCCAGATACTTGGTCAGGGTCGCGACGTTCTTGTCGTAGGCCGTCGATTCGCCGAGGGACAGGCTCGGCTTGCGCACGAAGAACTCGAACGGCAGCTCGCGCGTCGCGAAGAACGGCAGGAGATTGTCAGGCTGCAGCGTGTCGCCATTCAGGCCGATCGCCCAAGTCTTGCTCTTATATTCGTTGAGGACGGCGATCGTGGCATTGACCAGCGCCTTTTCGTTGGCCTTGACCTTGTTGGTATAGGAATTCAGGACATTGATGTTCTTGTCATAGGCGCTGGCGTCGCCGAGGCTCACGTCCTTGCAGCGGACATAATAGGTGAAGGGCAGCTCGCGATTCGTGAAGAACGCCAGGAAACTGTCGGGGACGAGGGTATTTCCCGTCAAGCCGATACCCCAGTTCTTCGTCTTGTAGTCATTCAGCGCGGCGATGAGGGTCGTGATCGACTTGATCTCGGTCTTGGCGTTGACATTGATGCTCATGGTAGCTCCCTTTGATAAGACAAGAAAATTGAAAGATGTTTTCCTACTCGTCTGGCTTTTCGGTTCCGCCCCGGACTGATGTGGTTTCCGGATTCCACTGAAATGATTTTTGTCGTCGATGTCGTCGATGAATTGATTCTTCCGGATCTGGAAGGGGTTGCCAATGAGGCTTTGGTCGTAGGTTCGGGCCAGGGCTGGGACCTTGGTCCCGGCGAGCGTGTGCGAATTCATGCGGTCTCGGGTCGGTGCGCCAGGGGCTGCCCCTTGGGCAGGGGGGATCCGTGAGATCTGTTGGGACAGCAGGGGCTCCGACCGATCCGGTCCTAGGCACCCATGCCCTGAAGTGATCAAATCATCTGATTCCCGTTACCACGCTGTCCGATGAAGTTTCTGCTTGTGGATGACCACCCGATGTGGCGGCAGGGCATGGTCTTGTTCCTGCGGGGTCATGCGGCCGCGACGGACGTGCTGGAGGCGGCCAGCGGCCTCGAGGCGCTGGATCTGGTCGAGCGGCATGACGATCTGGCTCTCGCTCTGGTCGATCTCGACATGCGCGGCATGGGCGGGCTGGAGACGGTCACGCGGCTGCGCGAGCGCCGTCCCGGGCTGCGGTCGGTGGTGCTGTCGGCCTCGGACCGGCAGGACGACGTGTGGCGAAGCCTGTCGGCGGGGGCCTGCGGCTTCATCTCGAAGTCGGCCGATCCTCAGGAGATGAAGTCGGCCCTCGGCGAGGTGATGGGCGGGCGGCCCTGCGTGCCGACGCTGGGGACGCCGAGCGGGGCGGCCGTCGTTCCGGGTCAGGCCTCCCGGGCGGCGTCACCCTGCAGCCTGACGCTGCGGCAGCAGGAGGTCATGTCGCTGATGTGCCGTGGCCTGCCCAACAAGAGCATCGCGCAGGAGCTGTCGCTGACCGAGAAGACCGTCAAGGTCCACGTCGGGGCGATCTTCAAGGTCCTGGGCGTGACGAACCGGACCCAGGCGGTGATCGCCGCACGCGGTGGCGCCGGATGGGGCGCGGCGCTCCTGTAGGGCCGGCGGCGGTGGTCAGGGCGTGCCGGGCCCGGCCAGGCGGGCGATCGTGGCCTTCAGCAGATCGGGATCGACCGGCTTGTGCAGCAGCTGGTGACCGGCGGCGCGGGCCTCGCGCAGGCGCTCGGGCGCGGTGTTGCCGGTGATCAGCAGGGCGGGCAGGTCGGTGTTGAATTCCTCCCGCAGCGCCTCGATGGCCTCCAGGCCACCGGCGCCGTGTTCCAGGCCGAGGTCGGAGATGATCAGGGCGGGCAGGTCCGGGTCGCGGGTGGCGGCCGCCCGCAGGGCGTCCAGCGTGCCGGCTAGGACCGGCTGCCAGCCCCAGCGCGCCAGCAGCAGGCCCAGCGCGGCCAGGATCGACGGGTCGTCGTCGAGCACCAGCACGCGCCGGCCGGCGGTGCCGGGAGCGGGCGGGGGCACAGGTGGCGCTTCTGCGGGTTCGGGCCGCGGGTCGGGCGCCGTCATCGGCAGCACGACGCCGATGGCCGTGCCGTGGCCGGGCCGCGAGCGCATCTGGATCGGATGGTCGAGCAGCCTTGCCAGGCGCTGCACGATGGCTAGGCCCAGCCCGATGCCCTGCCGCTCCGCGGACGGCGCCTGAAGCTGGACGAACTCCTGGAAGCAGCGGCGCTGCTCCTCCTCGCTCATGCCGAGGCCGGTGTCGATGACCTGCACTTCGATGTGTGCGCCCCGCCGGCGCCCGCCCAGCACGACGCGACCCCGCTCGGTGTAGCGGACGGCGTTCGACAGCAGGTTGCGCACGATGCGCTCGAGCAGAACGGGGTCGGTCCGCACCGTGAGCTCGGGGGCGTGCAGGCGCAGATCCAGGCCCTTGGCCTGGGCCAGCGGCCGGGCCTCCTCGGCCAGCCGCCGCAGCAGCGGGCGCAGCGCTACGGCATGCGGCCGGACTTCCACCACGCCGGCGTCCAGGCGCGAGATATCCAGCAGCGACGAGAACAGCGTGCCCAGCGTGCGCACCGCCTCGCCGATGTGCTCGACGATCGGGCGCGCCGGCGTCGGCAGCGTCTCCTGCCGCAGTGTGCCCACCAGCAGCGACAGCGTGTGCACCGGCTGGCGCAGATCGTGGCTGGCGGCGGCCAGGAAGCGCGACTTGGCCAGATTGGCCTGCTCGGCGGCCTCTTTCTGCTCGCGCAGGCGCTCGGCCAGCATGGCGATCTCGAAGCGGGCCCGCAGCGACTCGACCAGCTTGCCGTTGAGCGTGCGCGCGAAGCGGATCGTCAGCAGCGAGTAGGCGAACACGGACAGCGCCACCGCCTGATAGAGCGAGCCGCCCAGCCAGAGGCTGCCGCTGACGGCGCCGATCGCGCAGGGCACGAAGAAGGCCATGAAGGCGGGCAGGTGGATGGTCTGCGAGTGCAGCGAGCTCGACACCATGCCCGCCAGCATGAAGATCACCAGCAGGTGGTGCTCGATCCGGCCATGCGGCAGGAAGACCAGCGCACCGCCGGCCCACAGCAGGCCGGAGCTCAGCGAGATCGCGGTGTGTCGCCGCAGCAGCGACTCGGCCTGGGTCGGCCAGTCCTGGCGCCGGGCGGCGTGGCGCCACAGCAGCAGGCGCAGCGCCGAGTGCAGCGCGAGCAGGGCCAGCCAGACGCCCAGCCACGCGTGGGGCACGACGCCGGCCAGCACGCCCGTCTGCGCGGCCGCCACCAGCAGGCTGCCGAGCACGATGAAGGGCGTGTTGCGCTGGAGCGCGGCCAGCTGGTGCAGCCGGACGCGGCGGGCATGCGGATCCTCGGGCATGGCGCGCGGCGTCGGCGTGGGGGGGCGGCTGGCGGGAGGCTCAGTCCTCGACGACCAGCGTCTGCATGCCCGTCCACTCCTCGCCCGGGCTCAGGCGCACCGGGTTGCCGATCTGCGCGGCCTCGACGCAGAGCATCTGCGGCCAGTCCTCGTCGGGCATGTCGGGCAGGCTGGCGCACTTCTCGGGGCCGGGGTTCCAGACCACCGTGTCCTCGAACTGGCTGGCGATGATGCGCACCTTGCGGCCGGCCTCGCGCAGCAGCAGCTCGCGCGGCGCCTCCCAGTAGATGCGGTCGAGCTCCTGGGCGATGGTCACCACATCGACCCACTGCTGGCGCGGCTGGTCGAGCACCGCGTCCTGGTAGTTCACGCCCTGCAGGCCTTCGAGCTGCGCGCGGCCCACGTCGCCGCAGCGCAGGTAGGTGTGCAGCGCGGCCTGGAAGTCGATCGTGCTGTCGCCGGTGTTGATGACGGCCAGCTCCATTTCCAGGCGGCGGCTGTCCACGCTGACGGTCATCTCCAGCGCGAAGCCGTGCGGCCAGATCGCGCGGGTGGCCTCGTCGGCCTCCAGGCGCAGCACCGCGAAGGCGTGCTCGCCGCGCATGGTGGCCTCCTGCAGCGTCCAGGCGCGGTTGCGCGCGAAGCCGTGCTTGGGCAGCGGACCCTGCTGGTTGAACTGCGGGAAGATCACCGGCACGCCGCCGCGCACCGCGGCCGTGCCGCCCAGCGCGCTGGTAGGCGAGAGGTAGAGCTGCTCCTCGCCGAGCGCGGGGATCCACGACACGACATGCGCGCCGTGCAGCAGGACGGTGGCCTGCGCGCCGGCGGGCGAGCGCAGGTGCACGGCCGGCTGGCCGTCGAACAGGCAGGCGCCGGTGGGTTGCGAGGCGCGGGGCAGGGCGGTGTCGTCGCTCATCGTGCGTGGGGAGCTGGGATCAGAGGGTGCGGAAGACCTCGGCGGCGGCGGCCACCGTCGCGGCGATGTCGGCGTCGGTGTGCGCGGCGCTGACGAAGCCGGCCTCGTACAGCGCCGGCGCCAGGTAGATGCCGCGCTCCAGCATGCCGTGGAAGAAGCGGTTGAAGCGCGGCTGGTCGGTGGTCATCACCGTGGTGTAGTTCTGCGGCAGCTCCGGCATCAGGAAGAAGCCGAACATGCCGCCCTGGCTGTCCACGCAGAAGGGCACGCCGGCGGCGTCGGCCGCGCCCTTCAGGCCCTCGACCAGCGCGCGCGTCCGGGCGCCCAGCGCGTCGAAGAAGCCGGGGCGGCTGATCTCGCGCAGCGTGGCCAGGCCGCAGGCGGTGGCCACCGGGTTGCCGCTGAGCGTGCCGGCCTGGTAGACGCCGCCCAGCGGCGCCAGGTGGGCCATGATGCGCCGCGAGCTGGCGAAGGCCGCCAGCGGCATGCCCCCGCCGATGACCTTGCCGAAGACCGAGATGTCGGGCTGGAAGCCAGGGATCGCCTGGGCGTACAGGCTCTGCGCCGAGCCCAGCGCCACCCGAAAGCCCGTCATCACCTCGTCGAAGATGAACAGCGCGCCGTGCTGGTCGCACAGCTCGCGGATGCGGCGCACGAAGGGCACCTGCGCGCGCACGAAGTTCATGTTGCCGGCGATCGGCTCGATCATCACGCAGGCGATCTCGGGGCCGTGCGCCTTGAAGGCCGCCTCGATCTGCTCGACGTTGTTGTACTCGAGCACCAGCGTGTGCTGCACCACCTCGGCCGGCACGCCGGCGCTGGTGGGATGGCCGAAGGTCGCCAGGCCCGAGCCCGCCTTGACCAGCAGCGCGTCGGCGTGGCCGTGGTAGCAGCCCTCGAACTTGATGATCTTCGAGCGGCCGGTGGCGCCGCGCGCCAGGCGGATCGCGCTCATGCCGGCCTCGGTGCCGGAGCTGACCAGGCGGACCTGCTCGATGCTCGGGACGTGGCGGATGATCTCCTCGGCCAGCTCGACCTCGCGCTCGGTGGGCGCGCCGAAGCTGAAGCCCTCGACCGCGGCCTTCTGCACCGCCTCCAGCACCGCCGGGTGGCCGTGGCCCAGGATCATCGGGCCCCAGGAGCCGATGTAGTCGATGTACTGCGTGCCCTCGGCGTCCCACATGTGGGCGCCCTGGGCGCGGGCGATGAAGCGCGGCGTGCCGCCGACGGCGCGGAAGGCGCGCACGGGGGAATTGACGCCGCCGGGAATCACCTGGCGGGCGCGCTCGAACAGCTGGTCGTTGGTGGTCATCGGTCGCGGGCCGGTCGGAGCCGGCGGTCTTGTGGGAGCCGCGGGCGTCCGTCCGGTCCGGGCAGACCCCGATCGGCCGAAGGAAGAATCAGTGGATGCTGCGCGGCTTGCCGGGCGCGGGCTCCAGGCCGACGGCCATCGGATCCTCGGCGCCTTCTTCGCCTTCCTCGTCCTCGGGCGGCAGTGCCCAGAAGAAGCGGTCGGGCACGACATTGCCCATGCCGGGGCGGAAGCCGGCGTCGAGCGACTGGTCGAGGAAGGCCAGGGCCTCCGACACCGCCAGGTGCAGCTCCTGCCCGGTGGCCAGGAGTGCGGCCAGCGCCGCCGACAGCGTCTCGCCGGCGCCGATGAAGCTGGTGTCGAAGCGCTCGAACTTCTCGCCGGTGATCGCGCCCTGCGGCGAGGCCAGCACATTGTCGACCTGGTTGTTGGGCAGCTGCACGCCGGTCACCAGCACATAGCTGGCGCCATGCTCGCCGGCGGCCACCGCCAGCTCGCGGGCGGAGGGCGGGCGCTCGGCATCCCACTCGGGCAGCAGGAAGTCGGTCAGCGTCTTCTGGTTGCCCACCAGCACCTCGGTCTGCGGCAGCACCAGCTCGCGCAGCGCGTCGAGGTAGGCCAGGGCCTCGTCCTCGTCGTCCATCCAGGACAGCGTGGGCAGGTAGGTGACCAGCGGCACGTCGGGGTAGTCGGAGAGCACCTCGGCGACGGCGCCGACCGTCTCGGCATTGCCGAGAAAGCCGACCTTCCAGGCCGAGATCGTCACATCTTCCAGGACGCCGCGGGCCTGCTCGGTCACCGCCTCGGCCTCGAGCGTGACCTGCTCGAAGACCTCGGCGGTGTCGCGCATCACGATGGTGGCGACCACCGGCAGCGCATGCGCGCCCATCGCGGCGATGGTGGCGATGTCGCCGGCGACGCCGCCGGCACCGGTGGCGTCACTGGCATTGAAGCTCATCACGCAAGCCGGGGCCGGCAGGTCCTGGGGGTCTTCGCTGGCGGGATCGGTTGCGATGGGGTTCATCCGGGGGTATTCGGGCGCGGGAGGTTTCTGGGAATTGTTGCGGAGCTTGCTGCCTGTTCTTGCTTTTCGGGCAAGGCCAGTGGCTACAATCCTCAGCCATTGTAGTGACAAGCTGACCCTCTGCCGTGAGTTCCCCGAAAACCTGGATGTGCCTGATCTGCGGCTGGATCTATGACGAGGCCGCCGGTGATCCCGAGCACGGCATCGCGCCCGGAACCGCCTGGGCGGACGTGCCGATGAACTGGACCTGCCCGGAGTGCGACGCCCGCAAGGACGACTTCGAGATGGTCGAGATCTGACCCCCGCAGGGTCCGCGGACCGGCGCCTGCTCCGCGGTGGCCGGCCCTGGCCCTGCAACGCTGACGATGGCTTCAACCGAGGAAAGGTCGCCGTGGAACTGGAACCTGATTCGACGCCCCTCGATGCGGCACGCGAGCGCACCGCGATGCGGGTGCTGGTCATCGACGACAGCAACACCATTCGCCGCAGCGCCGAGATCTTCCTGAAGCAGGGCGGCTGCGAGGTGGTTCTGGCCGAGGACGGCTTCGACGCGCTGGCCAAGGTCAGCGACCACCGTCCCGACCTGATCTTCTGCGACATCCTGATGCCGCGCCTGGACGGCTACCAGACCTGCGCGATCATCAAGCGCAATCCGCAGTTCGCTGGCGTGCCGGTGATCATGCTGTCGTCCAAGGACGGGTTGTTCGACAAGGCGCGCGGCCGCATGGTCGGCTCCGAGGACTATCTGACCAAGCCCTTCACCAAGGACCAGCTGCTGCAGGCCGTGCAGCAGCATGGCCGGGTCGAGGCGTGAGCGGGGCTGACCCGATGACCATCCGCAGCATCCTGCTGGTCGATGATTCCCGCACCGAGCTGCATGTGCTGTCGGACCTGCTGGTGCGCCAGGGCTACCGTGTCCGCACCGCCGAGAACGGCGACGAGGCGCTGCGCCGCATCGCCGAGGAAAAGCCCGACCTGATCCTGATGGATGTGGTCATGCCCGGGCAGAACGGCTTCCAGCTCACCCGCACCATCACCCGCGACCCGCGCTATGCCGACGTGCCGGTGATCATGTGCACCAGCAAGGGCCAGGAGACCGACAAGGTCTGGGGCATGCGCCAGGGTGCGCGCGACTATGTGGTCAAGCCGGTCGATCCGGGCGAACTCGTCCAGAAGATCCGGGCCTTCGGCTGAGCCGGCCCACCACAGGACGGGACGCGACGATGGCCAACAAGGAAGCGCTCAGGGCCCTGCAGGGGCGCCTGGCCGAGCGGCTGCAGGAGGTGCGCAGCCTCGAGCATGTGTCGGGCTGGCTGGCGGTCGAGTGCGCCGGCCAGGCGCTGCTGTTCCCGCTGGCCGAGGCCGGCGAGATCTTCCAGCCCGGTGCGCTGCTGGAGGTGCCGCACACCGAGCCCTGGTTCCTGGGCGTGGCCAATCTGCGCGGCTCGCTGACCGGGGTGATCGATCTGGCCGGGGTGCTGGGCCTGCGCGAGCGCTTGCCCGCCGCGGTGCGCGACCAGGCGCATGTGGTGGCCTTCAACCCGAGCCTGGACATCAATGTGGCGCTGCTGGTCGATCGGCTGGCCGGGCTGCGCCATCCTGAGCAGATGCAGGCGGTGGCATCGGCCGACGCGACGGCGCCCGCCTTCGCCGGGGGCTGCTGGCGCGACGGGGCCGGGCGGCTGTGGCAGGAGATCCGGTTGTCGATGCTGCCGCGCGAGGAGCGTTTCCTGCGCATCGTCGCCGCTCGATGACCCCGCCGGTCGCCGCTGTCGGCCCCGGACGACGACAAGACACAGGAAAGACGAGGCGTGGATGAGTTTCATGGACAGGCTCAAGGGGCGCGGCCGCAAGGACCGCGAGGCCGTGCAGCACGAGGATTCCTCGCTCTCCGGTCCGTACTCGGGCCTCGAGGCCGATCTGCGCGACACCATCCAGGACAGCGGGCTGGGCACCACCGTGTCGGTGCCTGACGCGATCATCAGCGAGGCCTCGCCCTCGGTGCTGGCGGTGGCCGGGCCGCGCCGCGCGGCCGAATCCCTCGAGCGCCAGCCGCAGCCGGGATCGGGCGCGCGTCTGCCGTTGATCGGCCACTGGTCGTCCGATCGCCAGCAGCGCCTGCTCGGCGGCGTGCTGGCAGCGGGCGTGCTCGGCCTGGTGCTGGCCTCGGTGCTGACCGCGCGCTCGGCCGGGGGCAGCGCCGCGCAGGTCGGCGCGACCGGCCAGGCGCTGATGCAGTCGCAGCGGCTGGCCAAGTCGGTGCTGCAGGCGGTGGCCGGCCGGCCCGAGGCCTTCGCCGAACTGCGCGATGCCGCCGCGGTGCTGTCGGCCGATGTGCGCGGCCTGCACGGCGGCCGGCCCGAGACCGGCCTGCAGGCGCTGCCGCTGCACGCACGCGGCCAGATCGAGCCGCTGCTGGCGGTGGTCGAGAAGACCGAGCGCCATGCCGCCACCGTGCTGGCGCAGGAAAAGCTGCTGACCCAGGTCTCGCAGGCGCTCAAGGCGATCAACCGCCAGTCCGGCGAGCTGCTGGAGACGGCCGAGGCGGTGGCCGCGGCCAAGGTGCAGCAGGACGCGCTGCCGGCCGAGGTGTCGGCCGCCGGCCGGCTGGTGATGCTGACCCAGCGCATCGGCAAGTCCGCCAACGAGGCGCTGACGATCGAGGGCGTCTCGCCGGAGGCGCTGTTCCTGCTCGGCAAGGATCTCAACAGCTTCCGCGACATCGCCCGTGGTCTGCTCGATGGCAATGCCGACCTGCGCCTGACCGCCACCCGCGACCCGGCGCTGCGCGCCCGGCTCGAGGCGCTGCTGAAGGCGCATGACGAGCTGCGCATCCAGGCCGGCGCGATCCTGGGCAATCTGCAGGGACTGGTGTCAGCCCGCGAGGCCCAGGCCGCGATCATCACCGACACCGAGGTGCTGCGCCTCGGCCTGGAGCAGGTGCGCACCGGCATCGGCTCGGCCGGCGGGCTGGGCTGGTTCAATGTGGCGCTGCTGGCGGTGTCGCTGCTGCTGGGCGCGGTCGGCGGCATCGGCCTGCTGATGGTCTTCACCCATGACCAGCGCACCCGCGCGCTGCTGTCGGACAGCCAGCGTCTGGAGGCCGAGCGCCAGGAGCGCGAGGCCAAGCGGGTCAACGACGCCAACCAGGCTGCCATCCTGCGCCTGATGAACGAGCTGCAGACCGTGGCCGAAGGCGACCTGACCCAGCAGGCCACCGTGACCGAGGACATCACCGGCGCGATCGCCGATTCGGTGAACTACACCGTGGAAGAACTGCGCTCGCTGGTCTCGCAGGTGCAAGGGACGGTCGCGCGGGTGACCGACACCACGCAGCAGGTCGAGGCCACCTCCACCGAGCTGCTGGCCGCCTCCGACGAGCAGCTGCGCGAGATCCGCGAGACCGGCGAGGCGGTGCTGCAGATGGCGGGCCGCATCCAGCGCGTGTCGGGCCAGGCGCAGCAGTCGGCCGATGTCGCGCGCCACTCGCTGTCGGCGGCGACCTCCGGCCTGACCGCGGTGCTCGACACCATCGGCGGCATGAACACCATCCGCGAGCAGATCCAGGAGACCTCCAAGCGCATCAAGCGCCTGGGCGAGTCCTCGCAGGAGATCGGCGAGATCACCGAGCTGATCTCCGACATCACCGAGCAGACCAATGTGCTGGCGCTGAACGCGGCGATCCAGGCCGCGTCGGCCGGCGAGGCGGGGCGCGGCTTCTCGGTCGTGGCCGAGGAGGTGCAGCGCCTGGCCGAGCGATCGGCCGACGCCACCCGCCAGATCGCGGCGCTGGTCAAGACCATCCAGACCGACACCGCCGATGCGGTGGTGGCGATGGAGCGCTCGACCCAGGGCGTGGTCGAGGGCGCCAAGCTCTCCGACAACGCCGGCACCGCGCTGACCGAGATCGACCGCGTCTCGCGCCAGCTCGCCGAGCTGATCGAGGCCATCTCGGCGCAGTCCCGTCTGGAAGCCGAGTCGGCGACCATCGTCGCGCAGAACATCCAGCACATCTTCGCGGTCACCGAGCAGACCGGCGAAGGCACCCGGTCCACCGCGCAGCTGGTCCGGCAGCTCTCGCGCACGGCCGAGGAGCTGCGGCAGTCGGTGGCGCGCTTCAAGATCAGCTGAGCGAGTTCCCATGTCATCGCCCCGAGACACTGCCCCGACCGACGATCTCAGCGCACTCGCCTGGGTCCATGACGAGCTGCGCCGCACGCTGGAGTCGGCCCAGAAGTCGCTGCGCCGCTACCTGCGCGAGGTCGGCGAGGCCGACCGCTCGGACCTCGACGATGTCGATCCGTCCATCCTGCGCCAGGCCCGCCAGCAGATCCATCAGGGCGCCGGTGCGCTCGAGCTGGTCAACCTGCCGGAGGCCGCGCTGGTGATGCGCTCGGCCGAGCAGCTGGTGCAGCGCTTCGTGGCGCGGCCGCAGCGCCTGGACAGCGCCGGCGTCGAGGCGGTCGAGAAGGCGCTGTTCGCGCTGCTCGACTTCCTGGCCCGCAAGCTCGCCGGCCAGCCGGTGCAGCCGGTCGGGCTGTTCGCGCAGTGGCGCACGCTGCTGGAGCTGACCGGTGCCGAGCGCATCCATCCGGCCGATCTGTGGCGGCGCGACTGGCAGTGGCATGCGCTGCCGGCCGCGGTCGAGGTGCCGGCGGCGCTGGTCAAGCCGGCCGACGCGACGCAGCTGGCGCGCTTCGAGAAGGCGCTGCTGGTGCTGATGCGCCAGAACCATCCGGGTGCCGCGGCCGCGCTGTCGCGCGAGTGCGCGGTGCTGGGCGCTACCAGCGCAGGTCACGAGCAGGCGCTGTGGCGGCTGGCTGCGGCCTTCTTCGAGGCCTGGGCGCTGGCGCTGCTGACGCCCGACCTGTATGTGAAGCGCAGCGCCTCGCGGGTGATGGCGCAGCTGCGCGGCCGGGTCAAGGGCGATCCGGACCTGTCCGACCGCCTGGCCCAGGATCTGCTCTTCCACTGCGCGCGCGCCTGGCCGGCCGAGGCGCAGGCGGCGCCGTGGCTGCGTGCGGTCCATGCCGCCTGGCATTTGTCGCGCGAGCCGCTGGTCAGCTACGACGAGCCGCTCTACGGCCGGCGCGATCCGGCGCTGGTGCTGCAGGCGCGCCGTCGCCTGCAGGCCGCCAAGGAGGCCTGGGATGCGGCCGCGGCCGGCGATGCGCAGCGCATGCTGCATCTGGGCGAGACCTTCTCGCTGGTGGGCGACTCGGTCAGCCGGCTCTATGCCGATGGCCGTGCGCTGGCCGATGCCCTGCGCCAGGCGGCCGAGACGACGCTGCGCAGTGGCCGCGCCCCCCAGCCCGAGCTGGGCATGGAGGTCGCGACCAGCCTGCTCTATCTCGAGGCGGCCATCGACGAGGGTGATTTCGACGGCGGCGTGGCCGCGCCCGCGCATCGGCTGGCCGAGCGCATCGGCCGGGTGCTGTCCGGCCATCCCGCCCAGCCGCTCGAGCCCTGGATGGAGGAGCTCTACCGCCGCGTCAGCGACCGCCAGACCCTGGGCAGCGTGGTGCAGGAGCTGCGTGGCGCGCTGCTCGAGGTCGAGCGCCAGATCGACCAGTTCTTCCGCTCTCCGCACGAGAGCGGCCTGCTGGCGCCGGTGCCGGGCCAGCTTGGCGCGATGCGCGGCGTGCTCTCGGTGCTGGGGCTCGATGCCGGCATCTCGACGCTGCAGCGCATGCGCGCCGATGTCGAGCAGCTGCTGCACGACGACCGCGGGCCGCAGGATCCGGTCACGCTGGGCGCCTTCCAGCGTCTGGCGGCCAATCTGGGCGCGCTCGGTTTCCTGGTCGACATGCTGGGCGTGCAGCCGCAGGTGGCGCGCACGCTGTTCGTCTTCGACGAGCGCCTGGGCGTGCTGGCGCCGCTGATGGGGCGCTCTGCGGTCGATGCCGAAGTGATCGAGCGCGCCGAGGCGCTGGTCGAGGCGGTGCGCGAGGCGACGTTGCCGCTCGACCAGATCTCCTCGCAGCTGCAGGCGCTGCAGGACGAGTCGAGGGTGGCGGCGGTGCCGGCGCTCAGCGACCGCCTCGATGCGGCCCGCCAGGCGCTGCAGCAGGCCGATGGCGCCGGGCTGGCGCAGGCGGTGCAGGACTTCGTCGCCACCGCGACCGCGCCGCTGGACTTCGATCCGCTCGGTCCGCCGCTGACCGAGCGGCCGCTGGCGCCGCCGCCGCTGGCCGAGCCGCCCGCCTTCGCGCCGACCGGCCTGGAGGACGATCACGAGATGCGCGACGTCTTCCTCGAGGAGTCGCGCGAGGTGATCGCCGATGCGACCGACGCGCTGCGGCAGCTCGAGGCCGATCCGGCCAGCCTCGCGCTGATCACCCGGCTGCGCCGCGCCTTCCATACCCTGAAGGGCAGCGCGCGTATGGTCGGGCTGAACGCCTATGGCGAGGCCGCCTGGTCCTGCGAGCAGCTCTACAACCACTGGCTGGCGGCCCAGGTGCCGGCCACGCCGAACCTGCGCACGCTCACCGGTGACGCCATCGCCTACCTGTCGGCCTGGACCGAGGCGATCGCCGGAGGCGACGCGCAGATCTTCCTGCCCGAGCCGCTGATCGCCGCCGCCGAGGCCATGCGCCAGGCCGGCGAGCTGATGCGGGTGGTGCTGCCGGGCGAAAGCCGGCCGCTGCCGATGCCGGCGCAGGCGCACACGCCCTCCGGCCTGTCCGGCGCCGAGCAGGCGGTGGATCTGGAGGTCGACCTGGAAGTGCCGATCGGCACCCAGACCGCGCCGCTGATGGAGCCGCTGCAGGCCACCCGGCCGATGGATCTGCCGCTGCTGCTGCCCGAGGCCGCGCACGAGGGACCGTCGCCGGTCGAGCTGCTGGATCTGGATCTGGATGCACCGCACCCGGTGTCGCAGGACGCCACGGCACTGGATCTGGACCTGGGCCTGGATCTCGACCTGACGCCTGAGCCTGCGCGCGATCCTGCGCCGGTCGAGCCGGTGACGGTGATCGCCGAGGCCGTGGTGGTCGACACCCAGTCTCCGGCCACCACGCATGCGGGCGGCCTGATGGCCGAGTCCGATCTGGTGCGCGAGCCGGTCGGTCCGATCACCGAGCTCGAGCCGCTGACGCTCGAGATGGCTGCCGCCGATGCGGCGCCGGCCGGGGCCGAGGTGATCCAGCTCGAGGAATTCCGGGCCCAGGTCGGCGCCGAGGTGCTGCGTGCGGCCCAGCCCGAGCGCGATCCGGATGCCGACCAGATCAAGGTCATCGGGCCGCTGCGGCTGCAGATCCCGCTGTTCAACATCTATCTGAACGAGGCCGACGAGGTCTCGCGCCGGCTTGGCACCGAGCTGACGCTGTGGTCGATGGAGCTGCCGCGCGCGCTCGATGCCGAGGTGGTGGTGCTGGCGCACCGGCTGGCCGGCAACTCCGCCACCGTGGGCTTCACCGATCTGGCCCAGCTGGCGCGGCTGCTCGAGCAGGCGCTGCAGCAGGTGTCCTCGCTGCAGCGCCATGCCCTGCTCGAGGCGGGCGATGCCGAGCTCTTCGTCACCGTCAGCGACGACATCCGCCGGCTGCTGCACCAGTTCGCCGCCGGCTTCCTGCGGCCGGCCTCGCCAGCGGTGCTCGAGCGGCTGCAGGCCTGGATCGACGAGGTGCCACGCCGTCTGCCTGCGCCGACGGACGGTCTGACCGGGGACCGGCGGGTGGACGCGGCGTCTGACGCGCCGCAGCAGCAGCAGCCTCTGCCCGTCCCGGCATCGTCGTCCGCGCGCCAGCCGGATCCCGAGCTCGAGGCCGACATCGACCAGATCGACCAGGTCGATGCCGACCTGTTCCCGGTCTTTGCCGAGGAGGCCCAGGAGCTGCTGCCGCTGATCGAGATGCAGGGCGCCGCCTGGCTGCGTGATCTCGACCTGCGCGAGCCGGCGCCGGCGCTGATGCGGGCGCTGCACACCTTCAAGGGCGGGGCCCGGCTGGCCGGCGCGATGCGCCTGGGCGAGATGGCACACCGCCTGGAGTCGGCGGTCGAGGCGCTGGGCATGGCGCCCGAGGTGGCGGGGCTGCAGCGGCTGTCGCGCCAGATCGATGCGCTGTCGGCGGCCTTCGAGGCGCTGTGTGCCCGCCAGGCCGGCGCACCCTCGACGCTGACGGTGTCCTGGGCCACCCGGCCGGCACCGCTGCCACCGGTCGAGCCGAGTCGCCCCAACCATCCGCCGGAAGCGGCGATGATCTCGCTGGTCGACCCGCCCCGGACGGCCACGACGCCCGCCGGTGCCGAGGCGGGGTCTGCGCCGCCGCCCGCCGAGTCCGCGCCCGTGCTGCCACCGGCGCAGCCCGGCGAGGGCGTCGACTGGAGCCGCTACCTGGCCGCTGCCGCCGCGATGCCGGCAATGCCGCAGCCGCCCGAGCGCGCGCCGGTCAACCCGCAGCCGCTGCGGGTGCGTGCGCCGCTGCTGGACCGGCTGGTCAACCTGGCCGGCGAGGTCAGCATCACCCGCTCGCGGCTGGAGTCCGAGCTGGCCCAGATCCGCGGCTCGCTGGGCGATCTCACCGACAACCTCGAGCGCCTGGGCCGCCAGCTCCATGATGTGACGCTGCAGGCCGACACCCAGCTCGAGTCGCGCCAGGCGGCCGCGCGTGCGGCGGCGCAGGAGTTCGACCCGCTCGAGCTCGACCGCTACACCCGGCTGCAGGAGCTCACCCGCATGATGGCCGAGTCGGTCAACGACGTGGCCACCGTGCGCGGCGCGCTGCAGCGCACGCTGCAGACCGCCGAGGACGAGCTGGCCGCGCAGGCCCGGCTGACCCGCGAGCTGCAGGGCGATCTGCTGCGCACCCGCATGGTCGAGTTCGAGAGCCTGTCCGAGCGGCTGTACCGCGTGGTGCGGCTGGCGGCCAAGGAGACCGGCCGCCAGGTGCGCTTCGACATCGTCGGCGGTTCGATCGAGGTCGACCGCGGCGTGCTCGATCGCATGAACGCGGTGCTCGAACACCTGCTGCGCAACTGCGTCACCCACGGCATCGAGCCGCCCGAGCAGCGCCAGGGCGCCGGCAAGGATCCGACCGGCAGCATCGTCATCCTGCTCGAGCAGGAAGGCAACGAGGTCAGCGTCGAGGTCCGCGACGATGGCGCCGGGCTGGATCTGCCGCGCATCCGCCGCCGTGCGGTCGAGATGGGCCTGATCGCCGAGGGCGCCCGGCTCGACGAGCATGAGCTGGCGAACCTGATCTTCGCGCCGGGGCTGTCCACGGTCGAGGTGCTGACCGAGGTGGCCGGGCGCGGCGTCGGCATGGACGTGGTCAAGTCCGAGGTGCAGGCGCTGGGCGGGCGCATCGAGATCCTCAGCCGCGCCGGGCGCGGCACGCGCTTCCGGCTGGTCATGCCGCTGACGACGGTGGTCACGCAGGTGGTGCTGCTGCGTGCGGGCAGCCGCTCGATCGCGGTGCCGTCCCACCTGGTCGAGCTGGTGCAGCGCCAGCCGCTCGAGCAGGTGCAGCAGGCCGCGCATGACGGCCAGTACCTGTATGGCGGCCTGCGCCTGCCGTTCTACTGGCTCGGCGCGCTGCTGGGCGGCAGCGGGCACAGCCTGGAGATGGCCGGCGCGCGCACCCTGCCGCTGGTGGTGGTGCGCTCGGCGCAGCAGCGGGTGGCGCTGCAGGTCGACGAGGTGCTCGGCAGCCATGAAGTGGTGGTCAAGAACCTGGGGCCGCAGCTCTCGCGCCTGCCGGGGCTGGCCGGCATGACGCTGCTGGCCTCCGGGGCGGTCGCGCTGATCTACAACCCGGTCACGCTGGCGGCGGTCTACGGTGCCGAGGCGCAGCAGCTGATGCAGGTGCCCGAGGCCCTGCCGCAGGGCGCCGCGCCGCTCGAGCCGGTGCGGCCGGCGCCGCTGGTGCTGGTGGTCGACGACTCGCTCACGGTGCGCCGCATCACTCGGCGGCTGCTCGAGCGCGAGGGCCTGCGGGTCGCGCTGGCCAAGGACGGCATGGAGGCGCTGGAGCTGCTGGCCGGCGAGCGTCCGGCGGTGGTGCTGTCCGACATCGAGATGCCGCGCATGGATGGCTTCGACCTGCTGCGCAACATCCGCGGCGATTCGGCCCTGGCGGACCTGCCGGTCATCATGATCACCTCCCGGATCGCGCAGAAGCATCGTGATCTTGCGCACGAGCTGGGCGCCGACGGCTATCTGGGCAAGCCCTATGGCGAGGAGGAACTGCTAAGGCTGATCCGTCGACATGCCGATGTAGCGGCACCTCTCCCGCTCTGACGGAGTTTTCCAGATGTCCCAGAACCCACCTAGCCGGTGTGCACCGTCCATCGCGGCACCGCTGGATCTGCTGATCGAGATGACCTGCACCCGCGAGCGGGTCATGATCGACTCGGCCCTGCTGGCCGCGCTGTCGGACACCGACGGGGTGCAGGAGGTGCGGCTGTGGCGGCTGATCGGCGAGGCCGACGGCCCGCGCTTCTGGATCCTGTGCGGCATCCAGCGTGCCGGCCGCGAGCCGCCGATCGTGGCCGACCAGCTGCCCGACGACGAGCGCGATCCGCTGGTGCTCTCCAGCCTGCCCTCGCACTGGCACTGCTTCGAGCGGGCCGAGGTGACGACGACCGTGCAGGGCGACCGGCATCTGCTGCTGCTGCCGATGGCCGGCGACCTGCACACCGCCGGCGTGCTCGAGGTCTGCTCCTCGCGGCCGGTCAGCGACTCGGTGCGCACGCTGCTGGCCTGCGTGCTGCGGGTGCACGGCAACTACATGTCGCTGCTCGATTACAGCGAGCGCGACACGCTGACCGGTCTGCTCAACCGCAAGAGCTTCGACTCCACCTTCCTGCAGGCCACGGTGGTCGACGCGCACCGGCTTTATTCGGTGCACGATGTGGCCGCCACTGCGACGACCGTGCCTGAGCGTCGCCAGGACCGGCCGCGCCGCTACTGGCTGGGTGTCATCGACATCGACCACTTCAAGCAGATCAACGATCGCTTCGGCCATCTGGTCGGCGACGAGGCGCTGACGGTGCTGGCGCGGCTGATGCGCTCGACCTTCCGCTATGACGACCGCCTCTACCGCTTCGGTGGCGAGGAGTTCGTCGTGCTGCTGTCGGCGCCCGACGAGGACAGCGCCCGCGCTGCCTTCGAGCGTTTCCGCCACGCGGTGGAGAGCCACTACTTCATCGGCATCGGCCGCTCGACGGTCAGCATCGGCTTCAGTGACGTGCGCGCGGGCGACACCCCGCAGGCCTGCTTCGACCGGGCCGACAAGGCGGTCTACTACGGCAAGACCCACGGCCGCAACCAGGTCTGCTCGCAGCTCGCGCTGGTGGCGGCCGGCGAGCTCGAGGACAACATGAAGTTCGGCTCGGTCGAGCTGTTCTGAGCCCGGTCGTGTTGCTGCGGCTCAGCGCCGCGCCGCGACCTTCTTCACCGTCTCGAAGCGCGCCAGCGTGCGTGCCCGCGCCTCGTCATGGTCGACGACCGGCTGCGGATAGGTCTTGCCCAGCTCGACGCCTGCCGCCAGCCGCTCCATCGGCCGGGCCTGCCAGGGGGCGTGGATCGCGTCATCGTCCAGCCCGGCCAGCTCCGGCACGTAGCGGCGGATGAAGCGCCCCTCCGGGTCGAACTTCCGGCTCTGCGTCATCGGGTTGAAGATGCGGAAATAGGGCTGCGCGTCGCAGCCGGTGGACGCCGCCCACTGCCAGCCGCCGTTGTTGGCCGCCAGATCGAAGTCGTTCAGATGCCGCGCGAACCAGGCCTCGCCGCGGCGCCAGTCCAGTCCCAGATGCTTGGTCAGGAAGCTGGCGGTGATCATGCGCAGCCGGTTGTGCATGTAGCCGGTCTGCGCGAGCTGGCGCATCGCCGCGTCCACGATCGGGTAGCCGGTCTGCCCGGCGCACCAGGCCTCGAACAGCGCCTCGGCCGCCTTGCCGTGCTCCCAGCGGATCGCGTCGTACTCCGGCTTGAAGCAGTGGCCGACCACGCGCGGATGGTGGTGCAGGATCTGGAAGTAGAAGTCGCGCCAGATCAGCTCCGACAGCCAGACCTCGGCGCCGCGCGAGCCTGCCGTCATGCGCTCGTGCGCCAGCCGCGCGAGCTGGCGGATCGACACCGTGCCGAAGCGCAGGTGCACGCTCAGGTAGCTCGGGCCCTTGATGGCGGGAAAGTCGCGCGTGCTGTCGTAGCGGTCGATGCGCTCGAGAAAGTCGAGCAGCAGGTGCTCGCCGCCGGAGGCGCCGGGGTGCAGCCGCGCGGCCATGTCGGTGGGCGCGAAGCCGAGCGCCTCCAGCGTCGGGATGCCGAGGTCGAAGTCGGCCGGCACCGCCGCCAGGTGGCGCGCGTGGCGCTCGACCGGATAGGCCTTCAGGTAGAAGCCGCCGCCCTCGGCCAGCTTCTTCAGCCAGGCGTTGCGGTAGGGCGTGAAGACCGAGAAGGGCGTGCCGGCCGCGGTCAGCACCTCGTCGGTCTCGAAGATCACCTGGTCCTTCCAGCTCAGGAAGGAGATGCCGGCGTCGGCCAGCGCGCCGCGCACCCGGGCGTCGCGTGCGATCGCGTCGGGCTCGTGGTCGCGGTTGACATGCACCGCCTGCACATGCAGCGCCCGCGCCAGCCGCGGGATCTCTTCGCGCGGGTCGCCCTGGCGCACGATCAGGCCGCCGCCGAATACGCGCAGCCGCCGGTCGAGCTCGTGCAGCGCATGCCAGATGAACTCGACCCGGCGGTCGGCCTTCGGCAGGCCGGCCAGGATCGTGGTGTCGAGGATGAAGACGCACCAGACCTGGCGGGCCTGGCGCAGCGCGCGGTGCAGCGCGGCATGGTCGTCGACGCGCAGGTCGCGGCGCAGCCAGACCAGCGCCCGGTCGACCGGGTCGAGCGTGGGGGAGGGGGGCAGTCGCGTGGGCATCTGCGCAGTGTGCGTGATCGCTACAATCCGCGCCATGTCCGGCCTTGGCAGCATCAACCTCACCAACCAGTTCCTGATCGCCATGCCCGGCATGGCCGACGATCATTTCGCCGGCTCGGTCGTCTACCTGTGCGAGCACACCGAGCGCGGCGCGCTCGGACTGGTCATCAACAAGCCGATCGACATCACGATCGCCAATCTGTTCGAGCGTGTCGAGATGGCGCTGGACCGCGAGGACCTGGCCGCCGTGCCGGTGCATTTCGGCGGACCGGTCCAGACCGAGCGCGGCTTCGTGCTGCACGACCGCCCGGCCGACGACGCGGCGGCCTACGCCTCCTCGCTGCTGGTGCCCGGCGGCCTGGCGATGACCACCAGCCGCGACGTGCTCGAGGCGCTGTCGGGCGGCAACGGCCCGCGCCGGGTGCTGATCACGCTGGGCTACGCCGGCTGGGGCGCCGGCCAGCTCGAGGACGAACTCTCGCGCAACGGCTGGCTGACGGTCGACGCCGATCCGGCCATCATCTTCGACACGCCGGCCGAGCAGCGCTACCAGCGCGCGCTGTCGCTGCTGGGCATCGACCCGGCCTTCCTGGCGCAGGAGGCGGGACACGCATGACCGCGCCGATGACCGCGCCGCGCCCGCCCGAGACCTACCTCGCCTTCGACTACGGCCTGCGCCGCACCGGCGTGGCCAGCGGCAGCCGCATGCTGGGCCGCGGCGCGCCGCTGACGACCGTCACCGCCGAGGGCAACGCCCGCTTCGCGCCGATCGAGGCGCTGATCCGCGAGTGGCGCCCCGACGCGCTGGTCGTGGGCGTGCCGCGTCACCCCGACGGCGCCGACCACGAGAACACCCGGCGCGCGCAGCGCTTCGCCCGCCAGCTGCAGGGCCGCTTCGGCCTGCCGGTGTTCGAGGTCGACGAGCGCTACAGCACCACCGAGGTGCTGGCCGCCGGCGCGCGGGACGCCGATGCGGCCGCCGCGGCGCTGCTGCTGACGCAGCACTTCGACGAGCTCGACCGGGCTACGCGGGTCGCTGCGCTCACGTCGCCGCAAGAACAAGACCCCGAAGAAACGAACCCACCGAAGGATTGATCCATGAGTCTGCATCTCGATGCCGAGGCGCTCTATGGCGAGCTGCTGGCCGGCGTGCGCGGGCTGCTGGAGCCTGACGCCGTTCTGGTCGGCGTGTGGTCCGGCGGCGCCTGGCTGGCCGAGCGGCTGCAGCGCGACCTGGGCCTGGCCACGCCCCACGGCGTCATCTCCAGCACGCTGCACCGCGACGACTTCAGCTCGCGCGGTCTGGGCTCGACCACCGACGCGACCAACCTGCCGTTCAGCGTCGACGGCCGCCCCATCGTGCTGATCGACGACGTGCTCTACACCGGCCGCACGACGCGCGCGGTCATCAACGAGCTGTTCGACTTCGGCCGGCCCTCCTCGGTGCGGCTGGCCGTGCTGGTGGACCGGGGCGGGCGCCAGCTGCCGATCCAGGCCGCCTTTGCCGCCGCGCGCATCGCGCTGCCGGCCACCCAGCAGATCGCGCTTGACCGCGACGAGACCGGCCGTTTCCGCTTCACGGTCCGCGACACCCAGGAGACCCGCTGATGCTCTCGCGCCGCAATCCCCAGCTCAACAAGCACGGCGAGCTGATCCATCTACTGTCGATCGAGGGCCTGCCCCGGTCGGTGCTCACGCACATCCTCGACACCGCCAGCACCTTCCTGGCGGTCAACGACCGCGAGGTCAAGAAGGTGCCGCTGCTGCGCGGCAAGTCGGTGTTCAACCTGTTCTTCGAGAACTCGACCCGCACCCGCACCACCTTCGAGATCGCCGCCAAGCGCCTGAGCGCGGACGTGATCAACCTCGACATCGCCAAGTCCAGCGCCTCCAAGGGCGAGAGCCTGCTCGACACCATCGCCAACCTGTCGGCGATGCATGCCGACATGTTCGTGGTGCGCCACAGCGAGTCGGGCGCGCCCTATCTGATCGCGCAGCACTGCGCGCCGCATGTCCACGTCGTCAACGCCGGTGACGGCCGCCACGCGCACCCCACGCAGGGGCTGCTGGACATGTACACCATCCGCCACTACAAGAAGGACTTCACCCAGCTGCGGGTGGCCATCGTCGGCGACATCGTGCACAGCCGCGTGGCGCGCTCGGACATCCATGCGCTGACCACGCTGGGCGTGCCCGAGATCCGCGCGGTCGGCCCGAAGACGCTGGTGCCGGGCAACCTGGCCGAGATGGGCGTGCAGGTCCACCACGACCTGGCCGAGGGCATCCGCGACGCCGACGTCATCATCATGCTGCGCCTGCAGAACGAGCGCATGAGCGGCGCGATGCTGCCCAGCGCCGGCGAGTACTTCAAGAGCTACGGCCTGACCGAGGAGAAGCTCGCGCTGGCCGCGCCCGACTGCATCGTGATGCACCCGGGCCCGATCAACCGCGGCGTCGAGATCGACTCGGTGGTGGCCGATGGCCAGCACAGCGTGATCCTGCCGCAGGTGACGTTTGGCATCGCGGTGCGCATGGCGGTGATGTCGATCATCGCGGGGAACGAAGCATGAAGATCCTGATCCAGAACGGCCGCGTCATCGATCCGGCCTCGGGCCGCGACGAGCTGGCCGACGTGGCGATCGCCGCCGGGCGCATCGTCGCCATCGGCGCGGTGCCGACCGACTTCCAGCCCAGCCGCACCCTCGACGCGCGCGGCTGCGTCGTGGCGCCCGGCCTGGTCGATCTGGCCGCGCGGCTGCGCGAGCGCGGCATGCTCGAGAGCGAGCTCAACGCGGCGGCCGCCGGCGGCGTGACCAGCCTGGTCTGCCCGCCCGACACCGATCCGGCGCTCGACGAGCCCGGCCTGGTGGAGATGCTGAAGTTCCGCGCCCGCAAGCTCTCGCTGTGCCGGCTGTTCCCGCTGGGCGCGCTGACCCGCGGCCTCAAGGGCGAGGCGCTGACCGAGATGGCCGAGCTGACCGCCGCCGGCTGCGTCGGCTTCTCGCAGGCCGAATCGGCGATCAAGGACACCCTGGTGCTGCAGCGCGCGATGATGTACGCCTCGTCGCACGACCTGTCGCTGTGGCTGCGCCCGGTCGATCCGTGGCTGGGCAAGGGCGTGGCCGCCAGCGGCGCGGTCGCCACCCGGCTGGGCCTGTCGGGCGTGCCGGTGGCCTCCGAGACGATCTCGCTGCACACCATCTTCGAGCTGATGCACGCCACCGGCGTGCGGGTGCACCTGTGCCGCCTCTCCAGCGCTGCCGGCGTCGAGCTGGTGCGCCAGGCCAAGGCCGAGGGCCTGCCGGTCACCGCCGACGTCAGCATCAACTCGCTGCACCTGACCGATGTCGACATCGGCTACTTCAATCCGGCGATGCGCCTGACGCCGCCGCTGCGCCAGGGCCGCGACCGCGACGCGCTGCGTGCCGGTCTGGCCGACGGCACGATCGACGCGCTGGTCTCCGACCACACGCCGGTCGAGGGCGACGCCAAGACGCTGCCCTTCGGCGAGGCCGAGCCGGGCGCGACCGGTCTGGAGCTGCTGCTCAGCCTGGCGCTGAAGTGGGGCCAGGACCAGGGCCTGACGCTGGCGCAGACGCTCGAGCGCGTCACCGCCGCGCCGGTGCGGGTGCTGGGCGACGCGCTGGGCTCGCTGGCCTCGAGCGCCGGTCGGCTGGTCGAGGGCGGCGTGGCCGACGTCTGCATCTTCGATCCCGAGGAGACCTGGCCGGTCACGCCCGACGTGCTGCACAGCCAGGGCAAGCACACCCCGTTCGCCTTTGCCGACACCGGCATGGCGCTGCCGGGCCGGGTGCGCGCGACGCTGGTCGCCGGCACCATCGCGCACGAGCTGCGCTGACCCCGGGCGGACCGCGTGCTGCGCAGCCTGAGGGCGGTCTGGCGCCTCGGCCGGGTGCTGGTGCACATCCTGCACGGTGTCTGGGTGGCCTGGCGGGAGTTCGACGGCGCCAGCGCCGCGCACCGCTGCGCGCGCATCCAGTGGTGGTCGGCCAAGCTGCTGGCGCTGCTGGGTCTGCGGCTGCGGCCGGACGGGCGCTTCGCGCCGGGTGCGCACCTGATCGCCGCCAACCATGTCTCCTGGCTGGACATCACCGCGGTGCACGCGGTCTGCCCGCAGGCGCGCTTCGTCTCGAAGGCCGACGTGAAGGCCTGGCCGGTGCTGGGCTGGCTGATCACGGCCGCCGGCACGATCTTCATCGAGCGCGAGAGCAAGCGCGACGCGCTGCGGGTGGTGCACCAGTCGGCCGAGGCGCTGACCGCCGGTGACACGGTGGCCTTCTTCCCGGAAGGCACCACCTCCGACGGCCATCATCTGCTGCCTTTTCACGCCAACCTGCTGCAGGCGGCGGTCACCGCGGGGGTGCCGGTGCAGCCGCTGGCGCTGCGCTTCTCCGAGCCCGGCCACCCGGTCAGCCCGGCGGCGGCCTACATCGGCGACACCACGCTGCTGCAGAGCCTGTGGCGCATCGCCTCGGCCGATGCGATCGAGGTGCGCATCGGCATCCTTGCGCCGATCGAGTCGGCCGGCCTGGACCGCCGCGCGCTGTCGCAGCGGCTGCGCGAGCGCATCGCCGCCGCGCTCGGCATCGCGTCCGACACGCCGCCGACCTGAGCCTGGGGCAGAATCGACCGGATCCGGCCACGACGAATCGATCGAGAAAGTCCGCCCATGCTCTACAAGTTCCGCTCCAAGGCCTCCGGCGACGTGATCATGACCTCCGAGGTCGGCGACCGGCTGATGCGCCTGATCGGCCGCGAGCCTGCACCGCAGGGCATCTTCCAGCCGGCGCAGATGCCCGAGCTGATCCGCCTGCTGGAGGCGGCCGTGCATGACGAGGAGGAGGCGCGCCGCCGCGCCGAGGCCGAGGCCGCCGCCGAGGGCCGCACGCTGCCTGCGCCCAAGGGCGTGAGCCTGCGCCAGCGCGTCTGGCCGCTGGTCGACATGCTGCGCCGCTGTGCGGCCGAGGACAAGGACATCGTCTGGGGCGTCTGAGCCTCGTCCCCCGTTCCCTCACCCTGGAAGGAGACCTGTTCCCATGCAACTGCGCAGCGACAGCCTGACCGACGGCGCCGCCATTTCCGCCCGCTTCGCCGCCGGCCGCCCCGACGAGGCCAGCATCGTCACCTTTTCCGACAACCTCAGCCCGCACCTGGCCTGGAGCGATCTGCCGGCCGGCACCCAGAGCTTGGTGCTGATCTGCCACGATCCGGACGTGCCCAGCCGCGGCGACGACGTCAACCAGACCGACCGCGAAGTGCCGGCCGACCTGCCGCGCGTCGACTTCTTCCACTGGGTGATGGTCGACCTGCCGCCAGCGCTGGGCCAGATCGCCGAGGGCGAGTTCAGCCAGGGCTTCACCGCCCGCGGCAAGGCCGGCCCCGAGACGCTGCACGGCGCGCGCCACGGCCTGAACGACTACACCGGCTGGTTCGCCGGCAACGCCGACATGTCAGGCCAGTACTTCGGCTACGACGGCCCCTTCCCGCCGTTCAACGACAGCCTGGTGCACCACTACGTCTTCACGCTGTATGCGCTGGATCTGGCGCGCTGCCCGGTCGAGGGCGCCTTCACCGGCGCGCAGGTGCGCGAGGCGATCGCCGGTCATGTGCTCGGCCAGGCCGAGATCACCGGCTCCTACACCCTGAACCGGCGCCTGGGCGCCGGCGCAGGAGCCTGACGGGACGGCGCGGCATGGGCCACGGCACCCGCATCCTCGCCATCCGTCACGGCGAGACCGCCTGGAACGTCGACACCCGCATCCAGGGACAGCTCGACATTCCGCTCAACGACACCGGCCGCTGGCAGGCCGGGCGGGTCGCCGAGGCCCTCGCCGGCGAGGACATCGCCGCGATCTACGCCTCCGACCTGGTCCGCGCCGCCGACACCGCCGCGGCGATCTCGGCGCGCGTCGGCCTGCCGGTCGTTCACGACCAGGGGCTGCGCGAGCGACGCTTCGGCCTGTTCCAGGGGCGCACGGTGGCCGAGGTCGAGGCGATCCACCCGGACCTGGTCCGGCGCTGGAAGTCGCGAGAGCCCGACTTCGAGCCCGAGGGCGCCGAGTCGCTGCGGGTCTTCTACCAGCGCTCGGTCGATGCCGCCCAGCGCCTGGCGGCGGCTCATCCTGGCCAGACCGTGGTGATGGTCGCGCACGGCGGCGTGCTCGACTGCCTCTACCGCGCCGCCTGCGGCATGCCCATCGAGGCGCCGCGCACCTGGCAGCTCGGCAATGCGAGCATCAACCGGCTGCTGTTCACCGGGGAGCGGCTGACGATGATCGGCTGGGGCGACATCCAGCACCTCGAAGGCGACGCCCTCGAGGAAAGCAGCGATGGCGGCCGCAGCCTCACGCCGGCGCACAGCCTGTCCTGAGCGCCTGTCGCGGCCCCCCGCCTGCGCGGGGGTGACGGGGTGGGGCGGTGTCCATCATTCGCCGAACAGGTCGGGGCCGCCGCTGACCAGCCCGGCGCGCTGCGGCGGCGTCACGCCCAAGTGGCGCCAGGCCGCCAGCGTCGCCACCCGGCCGCGCGGGGTGCGCTGCAGGTAGCCCTGCTGGATCAGGTAGGGCTCGATCACGTCCTCGATCGTGCCGGCGTCCTCGCCGATGGCGGCGGCGACGTTCTCCAGCCCGACCGGACCGCCGTCGAAGCGGTGCACCACCGCCTCCAGGAACTTGCGGTCCATCAGGTCGAAGCCGACCGGGTCGACGTCGAGCATGGTCAGCGCGCGGTCGGCCACCGTCTTGACGATGCGGCCGTCGCCCTTGACCTCGGCATAGTCACGCACCCGGCGCAGCAGCCGGTTGGCGATGCGCGGCGTGCCGCGCGAGCGCCGCGCCAGCTCCATCGCGCCCTCGACGTCGATCGGCGCGCCCAGCAGCCCGGCCGAGCGGGTGACGATCTTGGCCAGCTCCTCGGGCGTGTAGAACTCCAGCCGCGCGATGATGCCGAAGCGGTCGCGCAAGGGGTTGGTCAGCATGCCCGCGCGGGTGGTCGCGCCCACCAGCGTGAAGGGCTGCAGGTCGAGCTTGATCGAGCGCGCCGCCGGGCCCTCGCCGATCATGATGTCGATCTGGTAGTCCTCCAGCGCCGGGTAGAGGATCTCCTCGACCACCGGGCTCAGGCGGTGGATCTCGTCGATGAACAGCACGTCGTTCTTCTCGAGGCTGGTCAGGATCGCCGCCAGGTCCTTGGGCTTCTCGAGGACCGGGCCGCTGGTCTGGCGCAGGTTCACGCCCAGCTCGGCGGCGACGATGTGGCTCAGCGTCGTCTTGCCCAGCCCCGGCGGGCCGAACAGCAGCACGTGGTCGAGCGCCTCGCGGCGTTTCCGGGCCGCGCCGATGAAGATCTCGAGCTGCTCGCGCGCGCGCGCCTGGCCGATGTATTCGTCGAGCAGCTTCGGGCGCAGCGCGCGCTCCAGCGCTTCTTCCTGGGGCGTGCCGGCAGCGGCGCTGACGATGCGTTTCGGGGGCGCGGCGAAGTCGTCGGTCTGGATGGCCATGGCGGGAATTGTCCGTCAAAGCCGGCCGACGACCGGCCGGAAACCGTGCAAAGGACTGTCTATTTCACCAGTGATTTCAGCGCCGCGCGGATGCCGTCGCTCACGCCGATGTCGGCCGGCAGCGCCTTGATGGCGGCGGCCGCGTCCTTGTCGCTGTAGCCCAGCGCGACCAGGGCCTGGACGATGTCGGCCTGCGCGTCGCTGGTGACGACCGAGCCGGCGGGCACGCCCAGATCCGGCGCGAGCTTGCCCTTGAGTTCGAGCAGCAGCCGCTCGGCGGTCTTCTTGCCGATGCCGGGCACCTTGACCAGGCGGCCGGGCTGCTGCTGGCTCACCGCCTGCGCCAGCTCCTGCGCGCTCATGCCCGAGAGCACCGCCAGCGCGATGCGCGGGCCCACGCCGCTGATGCGGATGAGCTGGCGGAAGGTCTCGCGCTCCTCCAGCGTCAGGAAGCCGTAGAGCAGCTGCGCGTCCTCGCGCACCACCATGTGGATGTGCAGCGTGGTGCGCTCGCCCAGGTGCGGCAGGTTGTAGAAGGTGCTCATCGGCACGTCGACCTCGTAGCCGACGCCGCCGACATCCACGAGCACGAGCGGCGGGGATTTCTCCGCCAGGGTTCCGGTGAGTCGTCCGATCATGGGACGCGATTATGCGAGCGGCGCGCCGCAGGCGGATCAGCGGTGGATCAGCGGTGGATCAGCGGCGGAACAGTCCCAGGCGCTGCGCCTCGAGCGCCGCCTCGGCGCGCGAGCTCACGTTGAGCTTGCGGTAGATCTGCTTGACGTAGTCGGCGATGGTGTGGCGGCTCAGGCTGAGCTGCACGCCGATCTCCGGCAGCGTGAAGCCCTTGGCCACGCGCAGCAGCACCTCGCGCTCGCGCTCGGTGAGCTGTACGTTGGGCATCAGCGCGTCCTGGGTCTGCTGCGGCTGCAGCGCCGGGCGGTTCGCCTGCGCCGAGAAGTAGGAAATCATCCGGCGCGCGATCGAGGGCGACAGCGGCGGCTCGCCCTGGCTGATGCGCTGCAGGTGCTCCATCAGCTGCTCGCGCGGCTGCTCCTTGAGCAGGTAGCCGTAGGCGCCGGCCTGCAGGGCGGGGAAGAGGTGATCGTCGTCGTCGTGGATGGTGACCACCACCGACTGCGCGTCGGGCTGGGCCTCGCGCAGCGCCTGCACCACCTTGACGCCCGAGCCGTCGGGCAGGCCCAGGTCGATCATCGCCAGATCGAAGCGGTGGGCGCTGACCTGCTGCAGCGCGTCATGCACCCGCGCGGATTCCACCACCGTCGAGCCGGGAAACACCTGCACCACCAGGGCACGCAGCCAGGCACGGATTTCGGGAAGGTCTTCGAGCAGCAGGATCGTTTTCATCGTCTTTTCCTCGGGAGCGTTCGGCCGGATGGGAGTGTGGACCCGGCCGGGCCGACTGGAGCCCCACGGCGGATCTGGTTACGAAAATGACCGGATTTCGTGAAAGATCACTGGCGTTGCCAGGGCATTGGTACTTGGTGGTTTACATGATTCGCATGATTCACGCCGGTCACAGCGGCAGCGTCAGCCGGATCGTCGTGCCGTAGCCGGGGCCGGATTCCACCAGGCACTGGCCCTGGAGCTGCTTGGCGCGGCCCTTCATCGTCGACATGCCGTGGCCGCGGTCGAGCTTGCCGTCGAGCTCCATCGGGATGCCGCGGCCGTTGTCGGAGATGGTCAGCTCGAAGTCGTTGATGTCCATGCGCATCGAGATCTCGCAGTGGGTGGCGCCGCTGTGCTTGAGCACGTTGCTGACCGCCTCGCGCAGGATGCGGGTGGTCTGGACGTAGGCGCGTGCGCTCATCGCGCGCTCGCTCATCAGCAGGTCGTCGGGCGTGTTCCAGTTGAGCTCCACGCCGCCCTGGCTCAGGCGCATCATGACCTCGCTGCGCCAGTCGCCGATGGCGTCGCCGAGCTGCACCGCGCGGCCGGTCAGGCCGCGCACCGACAGCCGCATCTCCTCGAGCGCCTCGCGCGCCAGCGTGGCGATGCGCTCGCTCTCGCTGGTGTGCACGATGGTCAGCAGCTTGGCGCCGAGGTCGTCGTGCAGGTCGGCGGCGATGCGCTTGCGCTCCTTGGCGGTGACCTGCTCGACGCGCATCTCGGCCATGTGGCTGTAGTTGCGCTCCATGTCGCTGGTGATCTCCTCGACCCGGCGCTCGGCGGCCAGCCGGCCGGCCTCGGCCGCGCCGACCGCGGCCTGCATCTGCTGCAGCATGCGCAGCACCATGCCGGCGAACATCACCACCGCGCCGATGCTGATCGCACGCACGCCGGGCAGCAGGATCTCGTCGGCCACCATCATCCGCTCGAAGGCTGCGCCCACCAGCGTCATGCCCAGCGCGAAGCCGACGACGCGGAAGTCGGCCGGCGAGCGCATCCAGGCCCGGTGCAGGAACACGCCCAGCGCCACCAGCACCTCGAGCGAGAGGATCACCATCCACGGCTGGGTGATGGTGCTGATGCGGTCGGGCGCGGCGATCAGCAGGCTCAGCGGCACCACGATGCTCTGCAGTGCCACCGACAGCTCGATCCAGCGCACCTGGATGCCGCTGTAGCGCATCAGCGAGAGGATCGCCGCCACCGCGATCGGCGGCATCAGCGCGCCAGTCAGCCATTCGTAGGCGGGCACCGACAGCGGCAGGTGGGCGCCGGTCAGCAGCGCGCACAGCATCGCCCAGCCCAGGCACGCCGCGCCGAAGTAGCCGAGATAGGGCAGGCGGCTGAGCGCGGCCAGCAGCAGCGCGGCGGTGCCCACCGCGCCGACCAGCATCGCCAGCGCCTGGGTGACCCCGGTGTGCAGGGTCTGCAGGCGGCGCTGCATGCCCTCGAGCTGATGCATCGGGCCGATGCGCACCGGCGACAGGTAGCCGGCATGCTCGCTGACCGCCACCTGCGAGCGCACCTGCGCGGCCAGGATGATGTCGAGCTGGTTGTCGGCCTGTCGCAGCATCGCCGGCGGCAGCGCCACCAGCACCGGGTCGAGGCATTCATTGGGCCGTGGCGCGTCGAGCCGCCCCCGCACCGCCAGGCGCCAGCCGTTGAGTCGGATCTCGTGCGCGCCGCACAGGCGCTCGATGTACAGGCCCGCCAGGCCTGCGGCGCCCGCAGCGGACGCGCGGCGCGTCGGCAGATCGAAGCGGACCCGGTAGCCCAGCGGTGCCGACAGCCGCGGCGAATGATCCCAGGCGTGCGGCAGGGTGATCAGCCGGGGGGCGCCGGCCTGCGGCCGCTCGGGCGTCGGCATCGCCATCAGCGTCGCGCTGCGGATGACGGTCATGTCGTCCTGGCTGCCGCGGCTGCCGAGCTCGACCAGCCACAGGCCAGCGACGATCAGCGCCAGCACCAGCAGGCCCCAGCGCGCCGGGTGCAGGGCGGCCAGCAGCGATCCTCCCGTCAGACGCTCGATCCTCTGGCGCAGCGAGGGCCGGACGGCGCCCGCATCGGGCATCACAGGCTCGGGCAAGGCGCCTGGCGCGGCGGACTCGGGCGGCGTGTCGGTCGCCTGCGAGGCATGGATCGTCGGGACGTCGGCGGCCGGAACGGGAGGCGGGGTCACGGAAATGTGAAATCCGGAAGAGGTGGCAGAGGTGGCGGGCGGGCGCCCGATTCTGCCGGACCGCCCCGGAGGTCGGCGCGCGGCGACAATCGTGGCTCCGGCCCCGTGCCTCATAGTTCACACTCGACCCGTGATCCTGCGCCACGCCTTCATTCCCCACGACAACCAGCGCCTCGCCCATGTCTGCGGCGCGCTGGACGAGCACCTGCGCACGATCGAGGCGGCCTTCGACGTCAGCATCCGCCGGCGCAACGAGTCCTTCCGCATCGAGGGTGCGCGCCGCGCCGCCGAACGTGCGGTCGCGGTGCTGCAGCAGCTCCACGAGCGCGCCGCCGCGCCGATCGAGCCAGCCGAGCTGCAGCTGCTGCTGGTGCAGGCCCTGCAGGACGAGGGCCCGGCGCTGCGGGTGGTGCAGTCCGGCGAGACGGTGATCGAGCCGGCCGGCGAGGCGCCCGAGATCGTGCTGAAGACGCGCCGCGCCGAGCTGGCCGGGCGCACCCGCAACCAGGTCGCCTACCTGCGCAACATCCTCGGCCACGACATCACCTTCGGCCTGGGGCCGGCGGGCACCGGCAAGACCTTCCTGGCGGTGGCCTGCGCGGTCGATGCGCTCGAGCGCGGCAGCGTGCAGCGCATCATCCTGACCCGCCCGGCGGTCGAGGCCGGCGAGCGCCTGGGCTTCCTGCCCGGCGACCTGGCGCAGAAGGTCGACCCCTACCTGCGCCCGCTCTACGACGCGCTCTACGACCTGATGGGCATGGAGCGGGTGGCCAAGGCCTTCGAGAAGGGCCAGATCGAGATCGCGCCGCTGGCCTTCATGCGCGGGCGCACGCTCAACCACGCCTTCGTCATCCTCGACGAGGCGCAGAACACCACGCCGGAGCAGATGAAGATGTTCCTGACGCGCATCGGCTTCGGCAGCCGCGCGGTGGTCACCGGCGACACCACGCAGGTCGATCTGCCCCGGGGCCAGAAAAGCGGCCTGGTGGACGCCGCGCAGGTGCTGCGCCAGGTGCGCGGCATCGCCATGACCCGCTTCACCGCCGCCGACGTGGTGCGCCATCCGCTGGTGGCGCGCATCGTCGAGGCCTACGATGCGGCGCGGCCGCGCCCGGTGGGTGACCGGCCCGAGGCCTGAGCCGCCTGTCGATCTGTCTTTCGATCCGCTCTTCGATCCGATCCCGAGAAAGTCCCGCCCCATGCCCGTTGCCCGCCCCGAACTGAGCCTGTCGCTGCAATTCGCCGATCCGCGCCACCGCGCGCTGCTGCCGCGCCACAAGGTCGCGCGCTTCGTGCGCGCCGCGCTGGAGCGGCCCGGCGAGATCACCGTGCGCATCGTCGGCGCCGAGGAAGGCCAGACGCTCAACCGCGAGTACCGCCAGAAGGACTACGCGACCAACGTGCTGACCTTCGACTACGCCGACGAGCCGGTGGTGATGGCCGACCTGGTGCTGTGCGCGCCGGTGGTCGAGGCCGAGGCTGCCGCCAACGGCAAGGATCTTCTGGCCCACTACGCGCACCTGCTGGTGCACGGCACGCTGCACGCCCAGGGCTACGACCACGAGGACAGCGAGGAGGAGGCCGAGGCGATGGAGCAGCGCGAGCGCGAGGTGATGGCCGCGCTGGGCTTCGCCGATCCGTACGCGGAAGGTGCGGCATGAGCGCCGTCGACCGCCCCGAGGGCGATGCCCCAGACCTTTGGCTGGAGGAGGTTCACGGCGAGGCCGCGCTGGCCTGGGTGCGCGAGCACAACGCCCGCACCGAGGGCGAGCTGGGCGCGCGCGCCGACTACGCCGAGTTCCGCCCGCGCCTGAAGGCGCTGATGGACGCGCGCGAGCGCATTCCCTACGTCAGCCGCATCGGCCACGACTTCTACAACTTCTGGCAGGACGCCGAGCACCCGCGCGGCCTGTGGCGGCGCACGACGCTGGCGAGCTACCGCCTGGCCGAGCCGGTCTGGGAGACGGTGCTCGACCTGGACGCGCTGGCGGCGGCCGAGGGCGAGAACTGGGTCTGGCACGGCGCGGACGTCTGCACACCGGCGCGTGACGCCGAGAGCCGTCCGGTCTGGCGCCGCTGCCTGATCGACCTCTCGCGCGGCGGCGCCGACGCCACCGTGGTGCGCGAGTTCGACCTGGTCGAGCGCCGCTTCATTCCGGCAGGCGAAGGCGGCTTCACGCTGTCCGAGGCCAAGAGCAGCGCGAGCTGGATCGATGCCGACACGCTGGCGGTCGGCACCGACTTCGGGCCGGGCTCGATGACCGACTCGGGCTATCCCCGTGTCATCAAGGCCTGGAAGCGCGGCACGCCGCTGGCGGACGCGCCGACGATCCACGAGGGCGAGGCCGGCGACGTCTCGGCCTGGGTCAGCATCGACGACACGCCCGGCTTCGAGCGCACGGTGCACGGCCGCTCGATCGACTTCTACACCACCGCGATGTGGCTGGTCGCGCCGGATGGCAGCCGCCGCGCGGTCCCCAAGCCGGCCGACGCCAGCCTGGGCTTTCACGAGCGCTGGGCGGTGATGGAGCTGCGCAGCGACCTGACGCTGGCGGACGGCGCGCGCCATCCGGCCGGCTCGCTGCTGGTGGCCGAGATCGACGCGCTGATGGCGCAGGGCTGCGAGGCGGTGCGCTGGACGGCGCTGTTCACGCCGACGCCGACCTGCTCGCTGGGCGGCAGCGCCTGGACGCGCGGCCATGTGCTGCTGAACCTGCTCGACAAGGTCGCCAATCGGGTCGAGGAACTGCGCTTCGACGCCGCCAGCGGCGGCTGGACGCGCCGCGCGGTGGCGCTGCCGGGGCCGGGCACGCTGGGGCTGGGCGCGCTGCACGAGCCGCACCTGCCCGACGATCCGCTGGCCGAGCACTACTGGGTCACCTACGCCGACTTCCTGACGCCGGACTCGCTGATGCTGGCCGAGGCCGGACGCGACGCGCCCGAGGTGCTCAAGCAGCGCCCGCGCTACTTCGACGCCGCCGGGCTGGCGGCCGAGCAGCGCTTCGCCACCAGCGCGGACGGCACGCGCGTGCCGTATTTTGTCGTGCGCCCGAAGGACGCGCCGATGGACGGCAGCACGCCCACGCTGCTCTACGGCTACGGCGGCTTCGAGGTGTCGATGCAGCCCTGGTACTCGGGCGGCTTCGGCCTGGCCTGGTACGAGCGCGGCGGCGCGCTGGTGGTGGCCAACATCCGCGGCGGCGGCGAGTTCGGCCCGGCCTGGCACCAGGCGGCGGTCGGCGAGCACAAGCCCCGCAGCCACGAGGACTTCATCGCGGTGGCCGAGGACCTGATCGCCCGCGGCCTGAGCTCGCCGGCGCGGCTGGGCATCATGGGCGGCAGCAACGGTGGCCTGCTGGTGGGCGCGGCGATGACGCGCCGCCCGGACCTGTTCGGCGCGGTGGTCTGCCAGGTGCCGCTGCTCGACATGCTGCGCTACCACCGCCTGCTGGCCGGCGCCTCGTGGATGGCCGAGTACGGCGACCCCGACCAGCCCGAGCAGCGCGCCTGGATCGAGCGCTACAGCCCCTACCAGGCGCTGCGCGAGGGCGTGCGCTATCCGCGTGCGCTGTTCACCACCTCGACCCGCGACGACCGGGTGCACCCGGGCCACGCGCGGCGCATGGTCGCGAAGCTCGAGGCGCTCGGCCAGCCGGTGCTCTACTACGAGAACATCGAGGGCGGCCACGGCGGCGCGGCCGACAACGCCCAGCGCGCGCACCTGCAGGCGCTGGAGTTCGCCTACCTCTGGTCGCGTCTCGGCCACTGACATTCACGCGCATGGCATTCCCCACGCTGACCGCCGCCCGTGACCTCGGCCGGCTGCAGGAGATCGCGGCGGTCTTCATCCGCCACGGTCTGGGCGATCTGGTGCGCCGGCTCGGCTGGGCCGATCGCCTGGCCCGCGCCGGCCATGTGCTGCGCATGGACCACGCCGCCGACCTGGCGCGGCTGGAGCCGCCGGTGCAGCTGCGCATGGCGCTGGAGGACCTGGGGCCGACCTTCGTCAAGCTCGGCCAGATCCTGGCCGGCCGTGCCGATCTGTTCGGCCCGGCCTGGATCGCCGAGCTCGAGAAGCTGCACAGCCAGGCGCCGACGGTGCCGCTCGAGGTGGTGCGCGCCCAGCTCGCCGAGGACCTGGGCGCGCCGCCCGAGGAGGTCTTCGCCCGCTTCGACGCCGAGCCGCTGGCGGCGGCCTCGATCGCGCAGGTGCATGGCGCGCAGCTGCACGACGGCACCGAGGTCATCGTCAAGGTGCGCCGGCCCGGCATCCGCCCGGTCATCGAGGCCGACCTGCGCCTGCTCGAGCGCCTGGCGCAGCTGGCCGAGGACGAGTGGCCTGACCTGCGCCCCTACCAGCCGGTCGGCCTGGTGCGTCAGCTCGGCCGCTCGCTGCGCCGCGAGCTGGACCTGCAGAGCGAATGCCACAACGCCGAGCGCATCGCTGCCCATTTTGCCGGGCGAGAGCACATCGTCATCCCGACCGTCTACTGGGACTGGACCGGCGAGCGGGTCAATGTGCAGCAGCGCATCGACGGCATTCCGGGCCACGAGCTGGCGCGGGTGGACGCCGCCGGGCTCGACCGCATGCTGCTGGCGCAGCGCGGCGCGCAGGCGGTGCTGAAGATGATCATCGAGGACGGCTTCTTCCACGCCGATCCGCATCCCGGCAACGTCTTCTACCTGCCGGGCAACCGGCTGGCCTTCATCGACTTCGGCATGATGGGCCGGCTCAGCGACGCGCGCCGCGACCAGCTGCTGTCGCTGATGCTCGGCCTGGTGCAGCGCGACCCGCAGGCGGTGGTCGAGGTGCTGATGGAGTGGACCGAGGATGCCGGCCACACCGACATGGAGGCGCTGCAGCAGGATGTGGTCGCCTTCGTCGACCAGTACCGCGGCACCGCGCTGGCCAAGCTCAGCCTGGGCGGGATGATGAACGACGTCACCACCATCCTGCGCGAGTACCGGCTGGCGCTGCCGGCCGACCTGGCGCTGCTGGTCAAGACCTTCATCACGCTGGAGGGGCTAGGGCGCTCGCTGGCGCCCGACTTCCACATGGCCACCGAGGCCGAGCCGCTGCTGGAGGCGGCGGTGCGGGCGCGCTACTCGCCCCGGGTGCTGGCCGAGCGCGGCTGGACCTCGGCGGTGCACGGCCTGCGCCTGCTCGGGCGCCTGCCGCGCGAGCTCGCGCGCATGCTGCGCCAGACCAAGCGCACCGGCGTGCAGGTGCATGTCGAGGTGCGCCATCTCGAGCGGGTGGTCGACCAGCTCGACCGCGCGGTCAGCCGGCTGACGGTAGCGATGGTGGTGGCGGCGCTGATCGTCGGTTCGTCCATCGTCATGACGGTGCGGGGCGGGCCGATGCTGTTCGGGCTGCCGGCCTTCGGGCTGCTGGGTTTCCTGATCGCCGGCATCGGCGGCATCTGGCTGGCCTGGTCGGTACTGCGCAGCGGCCGGGCCGCACGGGTGGCACATCGGGATTGATGCGGGATTGATGCGGAATTGATGTACCCGTTCCGTAACCGAAAAGGATTTTCATAGACCAAGTCAATAGGATGGTCTTTTGCGGCTCCTCTTGATCAATGACCTGGGGTTTACCCTAAACTCCAGCCATCAACCAAGGGTTTTCCCTAAGGAGTTCGTGATGGCCCAGATCCTTGTTCCCGTTCAGTCGCAGGCTTTTGCTGCCGCCCAGGCACCGTTGGTCCGTCTGGTCGGCTGGCTGGTCGATCAGTGGCAGGCCGCGATGAAGGCCGCCAAGAGCAGCCTGCAGCCGCGCGAGCCGCGCACCGCCGAAGAGCTGATCGAGTGGGCCGGCCGCTACGAGGCGACCCAGCCGTCGTATGCCGCCGACCTGCGTGCCGCCGCGGTGCGCGCCCAGCAGATCTCTGGCAGCCGCTACATCTGACGCCGGCGCAAAAAAGGCCGGTCGTCGCCGACCGGCCTGTGAACGACCTCTGAATCGAGGCACGCATGAAAGAGAGAGGGCGCTGGCGGATCAGCAGCGCTCGAAGATCGCCGCGATGCCCTGGCCGCCGCCGATGCACATCGTCACCAGCGCGTAGCGGCCGCCGGTGCGCTGCAGCTCGTAGACCGCCTTGGTGGTGATGATCGCGCCGGTGGCACCGATCGGGTGGCCCAGCGAGATGCCCGAGCCGTTCGGGTTGACCTTGGCCGGATCCAGGCCGAGTTCCTTGTTGACTGCACAGGCCTGGGCGGCGAAGGCCTCGTTGGCCTCGATCACGTCCATGTCGGCGACCGTCAGGCCGGCGCGCTCGAGCGCCTTGCGCGAGGCCGAGACCGGGCCGATGCCCATGATGGTCGGCTCCACGCCGGTGTGGGCGTAGGAGACCAGGCGCGCCAGCGGCCGCAGGCCATGGCCCTTGACGGCTTCGCCGCTGGCCAGCATCACCGCGGCGGCGGCGTCGTTGATCCCCGAGGCATTGCCGGCGGTGACCGCGCCGTCCTTCTTGAAGGCCGGGCGCATCTTGGCCAGGCTCTCGGCGGTGGTGTCGGCCTTGATGTGCTCGTCGGTCACGAAGCTGATCGTGCCCTTGCGGCTGGCGATCTCCACCGGGACGATCTGCTCGGTGAAGTAGCCGGCAGCGGTGGCGGCCGCCGCGCGGCGGTGGCTCTCGGCCGCGGCCTCGTCCATCTGCTGGCGGCTGATGCCGAACTGCTCGCCGACGTTCTCGGCGGTGATGCCCATGTGGATCTTGTGGAAGGGGTCGTGCAGCGCGCCGACCATCAGGTCGACGATCTGCGCGTCGCCCATGCGGGTGCCCCAGCGCGCGCCCGGCATCAGGTAGGCGCCGCGGCTCATGTTCTCGGCGCCGGCGCCGATCGCCACCTCGCAGTCGCCCAGCAGGATGGCCTGCGAGGCGGAAATGATGGCCTGCAGGCCCGAGCCGCACAGGCGGTTGACGTTGAAGGCCGGCGTCTCCTTGGGCAGACCGGCGTTGACCGCGGCGACGCGGCTCAGGTAGCAGTCGCGCGGCTCGGTGACGACGACCGTGCCCATCGCGAGGTGGCCGACGGCGTCGGCCGGCGCGCCCGAGCGGGCGAGGGCCGCCTTGACGGCGGTGGTGGCCAGATCGGCCAGAGGAACGTCCTTCAGCGTGCCTCCGAACGTGCCGATCGCGGTGCGCGCGGCGCTGACGACAAAGACTTCACGTGCCATGGCTGTCTTCCTCCGGAAAAATCGGTGTGCGGGACTGCCACAGTACTTGTCCTCCTCTACAGCGAACTGACGCCGGGCAATGTCACACTGCGGCGTCATGGATACCCCGCAGCCTTCTTCGCCTGTCGCCGCGCCCGGCGAGTCGGCGGCGCTGCGCCGCGATCTGGCCTATTCGCACATCTTGCAGGGCTGGCCCGAGCTGCTCGACCCGATCTGGGTCAGCGAGGAGTGGGTCGGCAGCTCGCGCTGCTGCGGCTGAAATCGCCGCCTGCGGCCTGAGGCGAGGTGGCGCGGTGCGGGCTGCGTACACTGCGCCCCTCGCGATCCCGCTCCTGATCCTCCGATCCTGACCCCACACCATGAAGTCGGCCCTCTTCGTTGATTTCGACAATGTCTACTCGGGCCTGCGCAAGCTGGATCCTGCGGTGGCCGAGCGCTTCGGCCGCCATCCGCTGGAATGGATCGGCTGGCTGACCGACGGGCTGGGCCTGCCCGAGGGGCTCGACGCCGCCGAGGCGCGCACCCGGCGCCGGCTGCTGGTGCGCCGCGTCTACCTCAATCCGCAGGTCTACCAGCGTTTCCGCCCGTCCTTCAACCATGCCGGCTTCGAGATCGTCGACTGCCCGTCGATGACCAGCGAGGGCAAGACCAGCACCGACATCCACATGGTGCTCGACATGGTCGAGCTGCTGCAGCATCCGGTGCACTACGACGAGTTCATCGTCTTCTCGGCCGATGCCGACTTCACGCCGGTGCTGCGCAAGCTGCGCCGCTGGGATCGCCGCACCACGGTGCTGGCGGTGGGCTTTCCGTCGGCGGCCTACCGCGCCTCGGCCGATCTGCTGATCGAGCCCGACCGCTTCATCCGCGAGGGCCTGGGCTTTGGCGCCGAGGTCGACGAGGCACCGGGGCCTGCTCCGGGGCCCGCATCGGCGCCGACCGCCACGGTGCCGGAGGCGAGCGAGCCGGCATCGCCCGGCCCCACCGCGGCGGCGATGACCCTGGAGCTGCCGCTGCAGCAGATGACCGCCTGGCTGCGCGCCGAGGTCGAGCGTGCCGATCAGCCGGTGCCCTGCGCCCGGCTGGCCTCGCGGCTGATGGCCGGCCATCCCGGCCTGGCGCCGGAGTGGGGCGGCCAGGGCAGCTTCCGGCGCTTCCTGGAGGCGCTGCCGCTGGCGCCGCTGCGCCTGGACTGGAGCGGCTCGGGCGGCCATCTCTACGACCCGGCGCGCCATGTGCCGCCGCGCCCGCTGGCGGCGCAGCAGACGCTGCGCACGCCTCCGGCCGCCTCGGCCTGGGGCGCGGATCCGGCGCTGTTCGCGCTGGCGCGCCAGATGCACGATGCGATCGGCATGCCGCTGCTGTCGCCGCGCGATTTCCGCGCGCTGCTGGAGATGATCGCGGTCGATGTCGCGGCCCAGCCCTTCCAGCTCAACGAGACCGGCAAGCGGGTGCGCGACCGCTGCCGCGACGCCGGTCACGAGGTCAGCCGCGAGGCGGTCAACTGGGTGCTGCGTGGCCTGCTGCTGTGTGGCCACGAGTTCGGCCGGGGGCATGACGATCTGCCCACGCTGTCCTACCGGCTGGTCGGCAACCTGCTGAACCTGTGCCGGCGCGAGCAGATGGTGATGGACGAGGGCGCGCCAGCGCTGCTGCAGCGCTGGGTCAGCGGCAAGATCGCGCCTGCTGCCGCACCTGACGCCGAACTGGATGCCGCACCTGAAGCCGCCGCCCCGGCGCCTGCCCATCCCGAGCCGGCCACGGCAGCCGATCAGTCCACCCAGCCCTGACGCCAGGCCAGCCGCGCCAGCTCGAAGTCGCTCGGGGTGTCGAGCTTGGACTTGATCTGGTAGTGAATGTTGTGCACCGTCTTGACGCTCAGGCACAGCGTCTCGGCGATCTGGCGCGGGCTGCAGCCGGCCAGCAGCAGGCGCAGCACCTCGAACTCGCGCGGGGTCAGGCCATGTGGCGTGGCGGTCGGGTGCTCGATCAGGTGGCGCGCCACCTCGCCGGCGATGTCGCTGCCCAGCACCCGGCGCCCGGCATGCACTTCGCGCACCGCGTGGACCAGCTGCGCCGGATCGCTGCTCTTGGTGACATAGCCGAGCGCACCGGCCCGCAGCGCCTGCGTGACCCAGACCGCATCGCGGTACATGCTGAAGGCCAGACAGCGCACCTCGGGGTCGCGCTGGCGCAGCCGGCCGATCAGCTCCAGCCCGCCCATGCCCGGCAGCGCCAGGTCGATGACCAGCACCGCCGGACGCGGCTGCATCGTGCGCCACTGCAGCAGCGCGCTCTCGGCGTCGGCCGCCTCGGCCGTCACCTGCAGGTCCTCGTGCAGCTCCAGCAGCCGCCGGTAGCCCTCGCGCACCACCGCATGGTCGTCGACCAGCATCACCTCGATCGTCATGTCCTGTCCTCCATCGGCGCCGGGGGGCGGATCGGCAGCCGCACGCGCAGCCGCATGCCCCCGGCCTCGGGCCGATCCAGCGCCAGCGTGCCGCCGAGCGCCTGCACCCGCTCGTGCAGGCCGAGCAGGCCGTGGCCCGGCACCGGGCCGTCCGGGCCGGGGCCGCGGCCGTCGTCGGCGATGTCGATCAGCAAGGTGGCCTGCGGGTCGATGTCCCGGTCCAGCCGCATCTGCACCTGCACCGCGCGGGCCTCGCCGTGGCGCACCGCGTTGGTCAGTCCCTCCTGGACGATGCGGTAGACATGGACCGCCATGTCCGCCGGCACTGCCTCCAGCCCGCCGGGCGGCAGCTGCAGCGTGCAGGCGGGCAGGGCGCCGTCGACCTCGCGGCGGCGCGGCTGCGCGACCAGCGCCTCCAGCGCCGCGCCGAGGCCGAAGCGGTCGAGCATCGTCGGGCGCAGCGCCTGCAGCACGCCCTGCAGCGCCTCCTGAAGCTGCGCGCACAGCAGGGCGATGCGGCCGGCGGCCTGCTGCAGCGCCGGGGTGCCGGTGCGCGCGGCCAGCGCGCCGATCACCGCAGTCTCGGCGCGCAGCGCGCTCAGGCTCTGCGCCATCTCGTCATGCAGCTCGCGGGCGAGGTGGCGGCGCTCCTCCTCGCGGGTGTGCAGCAGCCGGCCGGCGAGCTGCTGCTGGCGCGCCAGCAGCTCGGTCCAGCGCTGCGCCAGCCGGTTGAAGCACAGCGTCAGCTCGCGCAGCTCGCGCAGCGGCGGCACCGGCAGGCGCACCTCGCGCTCGCCGGCCTCCAGCCGGGCCAGCGCCGCCAGGATCTGCCGCGTCGGCCGCAATGCCCGGCCGACCGGCCAGCTCAGCGCCAGTCCGGCCGCACCCAGCAGCAGGCCGAGCCCGAGCAGCAGCAGCAGCCGTTCCGCCCAGGCCAGACCGACCTGATCCCAGTGCACGCCGACCTCGATGGTGCCGGCCTTGATGCCGGCCGGCAGCAGCAGCGGCAGCCGCACCCGGTCCGGCCGATCGGCGCTCGCCAGCGCCGCCAGCTGCCGGCCCAGCCAGCGCGCCGGGGCCGCGACCGGCGTGTCCGGCCCGCAGTGCGCGCCGATCTCCCGCTCGTCGATCGCCCGCAGCCGCACGCACAGCGGCAGCCGTCGCTCCAGGTCGGCCAGCACCTCCAGGCGCACCGGCACCTGCTCCAGATCGCGCTCGAAGGCGCTGAGCTGCCGGGCCAGATCCTGATGCAGCAGCTGCGCCACCAGCCGCGCGGTGGCCGGCAGCGCCACGCGCTCGGCCCGGCCCAGCGCCTGCCCCGACCACAGCCCCAGCCCGAGCAGCAGCAGCGCCACCAGCAGCGCGCCGCGACGCAGCAGCGTGCGCTGCAGGTCGAGCGCGGGCTGCAGCGCGTCGGGCGCGATCGCAGGGGCGGGGACGGCGTTCTCTGGCATGGCGGCAGGCAGGTTCGTGATCTTGCCCGAGGCGAGCGGGGGCGCACGGCGCGCCGGTGATGGCGGGCAAGTTGCCCGGTCGGCGCTGTCACCGGCAATTCATGGCACTGTCACCGGCCCTTGCCAGCATCGCGGCTTCACTTTTCTTCAAGACTTCAACAGGAGCCGGACATGTCATTTCCCCGCCTGCGCCAGACGGCGATCGCCCTGGCCGTGTCGATGATGGTCGGACTGAGCGCCTGCGGCGGCGGCAGTGACGATCCGGCGCCGACGACGCCCGTCGTCGCGGCCTCGGTGCCGGACACGAGCATGCACTTCAACCGGGTCGCCACCTTCACGGTCTGCGCGCAGGTCGGTGCGTCCTGCGAATCGGCCACTCCCGTCAACGCCGAGATCGTGGCCGCCAGCAGCGATGGCATGACGCTGATCTACACCAGCGGCCTGAGCCAGCAGATCGGCTTCGTCGACATCACCGACCCGGCCGCACCGGTCGGGCTGGGCGCGCTGGCGCTGGGCGGCGAGCCGACCTCGGTGGCCGTGGTCGGGGCACATGCGCTGGTGGCGGTCAACACCTCGGCCTCGTTCACCGCGCCGTCGGGCAAGCTGGTGGTGGTGCACATCGCCACGCGCACCAAGGTGGCTGAACTTGACCTCGGCGGCCAGCCGGATTCGGTGGCGGTCAGCAAGGACGGCCGCTACGCCGCGATCGCGATCGAGAACGAGCGCGACGAGAGCGTCAACGGCGGCGCGATCCCGCAGCTGCCGGCCGGCCGGCTGGCCATCATCGACCTGGTCGGCGCCCCGACCGCCTGGACCCGCCGCGATGTGGCGCTGACCGGCCTGGCCGCGCTCTACGGCACCGACCCGGAACCCGAGTACGTCTCGATCAACGAGGACAACATCGCCGTCGTCACGCTGCAGGAGAACAACCACATCGCGCTGGTCGATCTCGCCACCGGCCAGGTCCGCGGGCATTTCTCCGCCGGCAGCGTGACGCTGAGCGATGTCGATCTGACCGACGAGCGGCCGAACCTCATCCAGTTCAACCAGACCCAGGCCGACCGCCTGCGCGAGCCCGACGGCGTGACCTGGGTATCGAAGACCCGCTTCGCCACCGCCAACGAAGGCGACCTCAACGGCGGCAGCCGCGGCTTCACCGTGTTCAACACCGACGGCAGCGTGGCCTTCGATGCCGGCATGGACCTGGAATACCGTCTGGCCCGCATCGGCCACACCAACGATCGCCGCAACGATGCCAAGGGCAACGAGCCGGAAAACGTCGCCTTCGGCCGCTTCGGCAGCACCGACTATCTGTTCGTGGCGTCCGAGCGCTCCAGCGTGGTGGCCGTCTACGACATGAGTCAGCCGACCGCGCCGGTCTACAAGCAGGCGCTGCCCGGCGCGCTCAGCCCGGAAGGCCTGCTGACGATTCCGTCGCGCGGCCTGCTGATCTCCGCCAGCGAGATCGACGATCGCAGCCTGCCGGCCCGTGCTGCCCTGAACATCTACGCCTACCAGAAGGCGGCACCGGCCTATCCGACGATCCAGTCCGCCGACCGCGCGGACGGCAAGCCGATGCCCTGGGCCGCCCTGTCTGGCATGGCTGCAGCGGCCAGCGGCAATACGGTCTACGCGGTCGATGACAGCTTCTTCCGCGCCAACCGCATCTTCACGGTCGATGTCGGCGTCACGCCCGCCGTCATCCGCAGCGAGCTGCGCATCACCGACGCCAACGATGTGCTCAAGACCTTCGGCGCCACGCTGCCGGCCGCCAAGGACAACCAGGCCTTCGACCAGACCGACGTGGCGGTGATGATCAACGCCGACAAGACGGTCAACCTGGATCCGGAGGGCATCTCGCTGGCCAGCGCCGGGGGCTTCTGGATCGCCTCCGAGGGCGCGGGCTCGAAGACGGCCTACGAGACGGGGCGCAACATCACCTCGGCCAACCTGCTGCTGCGGGTGTCGGCCACTGGCGTGATCCAGGAGGTGGTGACCCTGCCGGACGCGGTCAACGCGCTGCAGGCCCGCTACGGCTTCGAGGGCGTGGCCGAGTCGAACGGCAAGCTGGTCGTGCCGATCCAGCGCGCCTGGCTGGGCGAGACGATGCCGCGCATCGCGGTGTACGACCTCACCGCCAAGACCTGGCAGTTCCACTTCTACCCGCTGGACCCGGCGACCTCGCCCAACGGCGGCTGGGTGGGCCTGTCGGAAATCACCGCGTTGGGCAACAACCGTTTTCTGGTGGTCGAGCGCGACAACCAGAACGGCCCGGACGCCCGCATCAAGCGCCTCTACCGCATCGACCTGACGGGGGCCGTGGACGGCGGCACGCTGACCAAGACGCTGGTGCGCGACCTGATGCCCGATCTGCGCGCCACCAAGGGCCCGGTGCTGGAGAAGATCGAGGGCCTGGCGGTGCTGGCCAGCGGCGAGGTGCTGTTCGTCACCGATAACGACGGCGTCAACGACAGCAGCGGCGAGACCCAGCTGGTGCGGCTGGGCAAGATCCTGAACTGAAGTTGAGAGGGCGGGCCGCCCTCGGTTTCACATCGAGCGCCGATACTGCCCGCCGACCTCGAACAGCGCGCTGGTGATCTGCCCCAGCGAGCACACCCGCACCGCGTCCATCAGCACCTCGAACACATTGGCGTTGTCGATCACCGCCTGCTGAAGCCGCTTGAGCATCGCCGGCGCTGCCGCGGCGTTGCGGGCGTGGAAGTCGTTCAGGCGCTGGAGCTGCGACTGCTTCTCTTCCTCGGTGGAGCGCGCCAGCTCGATCGTTTCCGGGATCTCGTCGCCCTTCGGGTTGCGGAAGGTGTTGACGCCGATGATCGGGTACTCGCCGGTGTGCTTGAGCATCTCGTAGTGCATCGACTCTTCCTGGATCTTGCTGCGCTGGTAGCCGGTCTCCATCGCGCCCAGGACACCGCCGCGGTCGGCGATCTTCTCGAACTCGGCTAGCACGGCTTCCTCCACCAGCTCGGTCAGCTCGTCGATGATGAACGCGCCCTGGTTCGGGTTCTCGTTCTTCGCCAGGCCCCACTCGCGGTTGATGATCATCTGGATCGCCATCGCGCGGCGCACCGACTCCTCGGTCGGCGTGGTGATCGCCTCGTCGAAGGCGTTGGTGTGCAGCGAGTTGCAGTTGTCGTACACCGCGATCAGCGCCTGCAGCGTCGTGCGGATGTCGTTGAACTGGATCTCCTGCGCGTGCAGCGAGCGGCCGGAAGTCTGGATGTGGTACTTCAGCTTCTGGCTGCGGTCGTTGGCGCCGTACTTGTCGCGCATCGCCACCGCCCAGATCCGCCGCGCCACGCGGCCGAGCACGGTGTATTCCGGGTCCATGCCGTTCGAGAAGAAGAACGACAGGTTGGGCGCGAAGTCGTCGATGTGCATCCCGCGCGCCAGATACGCCTCGACGAACGTGAAGCCGTTCGACAGCGTGAAGGCGAGCTGGCTGATCGGGTTCGCGCCGGCCTCGGCGATGTGATAGCCGCTGATCGACACCGAGTAGAAGTTGCGCACGTCGTGGTGGACGAAGTAGGACGCGATGTCGCCCATGACTTTGAGGCTGAACTCGGTCGAGAAGATGCAGGTGTTCTGGCCCTGGTCTTCCTTGAGGATGTCGGCCTGCACCGTGCCGCGCACATTCGCCAGCACCCAGGCCTTGATCTTCGACGCCTCGTCGGCCGTCGGCTCGCGGCCGTTGTCGGCCTTGAACTTCTCGAGCTGTTGGTCGATGGCCGCGTTCATGAACATCGCCAGGATGCTCGGCGCCGGGCCGTTGATCGTCATGCTCACCGAGGTGGTCGGGTTGCACAGGTCGAAGCCCGAGTACAGCACCTTCAGGTCGTCCAGCGTCGCGATGCTCACGCCCGAGTTGCCGACCTTGCCGTAGATGTCCGGGCGCGGATCGGGGTCGGCGCCGTACAGCGTGACCGAGTCGAAGGCGGTGGACAGGCGCTTGGCGGGGATGCCCTCGCTCACCAGCTTGAAGCGGCGGTTGGTGCGGAAGGCGTCGCCTTCACCCGCGAACATGCGCGTCGGGTCTTCGCCTTCGCGCTTGAACGCGAACACGCCTGCCGTGAACGGGAAGCTGCCCGGCACGTTCTCCAGCATCAGCCACTTCAGCAGCTCGCCGTGGCACTCGAAGCCGGGCAGGGCGACCTTGCGGATCTTGTTGCCGCTGAGCGTGGTGTGGATCAGGCCGGTGCGGATCTCCTTGTCGCGGATCTTCACGACGTATTCGTCACCGGCGTAGGCCTTCTGCATCTCGGGCCACAGGGCGAGCAGCTTCTTCGCACCGGGGTCGAGCCGGGCTTCGCGCTCATCGGCGAGTTCGGTCAGTGCCTCGACGCCGCGGTTCTTGGCGGGATTGGACTGCTTGAACATCACCGCACTGGCGCGCAGCTGCTGGATCTCGCGGGCGAGCGTGGCCTGCTGGCGCACGCGGGCCTTGTAGCCGCGCACCGTGTCGGCGATCTCGGCGAGGTAGCGGGTGCGCGCCGGCGGCACGATCGGTGTCTGGTGCGTGCTGTGGCGGGTGCTGACCCGCGGCAGGCGGCCTTCGCTCAAGCTGAGGCCGAGTGCGCCCAGGCGGACCTTGAGCGCCTGGTACAGCGCCGTCACGCCGTCGTCGTTGAAGCGGCTGGCCATCGTGCCGAACACCGGCATCTGGTCCGGCATGACGGTGAAGGCTTCGCGGTTGCGCTGCACCTGCTTGGCGACATCGCGCAGCGCGTCGAGTGCGCCCTTGCGGTCGAACTTGTTGATCGCGACGAACTCGGCGAAGTCGAGCATGTCGATCTTCTCGAGCTGGCTGGCGGCGCCGAACTCGGGCGTCATCACGTACATCGGCACGTCGACGAAGGGCACGATCGCCGCGTCGCCCTGGCCGATGCCGGAGGTCTCGACGATGACCAGATCGAAGCCGGCCGCCTTGGCAGCGGCGATCACGTCGGGCAGTGCCGCCGAGACTTCCGAGCCGGTGTCGCGGGTGGCCAGGCTGCGCATGTAGACCCGCGCGCCGTTCGACCACGGGCCGGTGGCGTTCATGCGGATGCGGTCGCCGAGCAGCGCGCCGCCGCTCTTGCGCCGCGAGGGGTCGATCGAGATGACGGCGATGCGCAGCGCGTCGTCCTGGTCCAGGCGCAGGCGGCGGATCAGCTCGTCGGTCAGGCTGGACTTGCCGGCGCCACCGGTGCCGGTGATGCCGAGCACGGGCGTCTTGCTCGTCTTCGCCGCTTCATGCACGGCGGCGACCAGGCCCGCGTCGGCCTGGCCGTTTTCCAGCGCGGTGATGAGCTGCGCCAGCGCGCGCCAGGCGGCTTCGGTGTGGCCTTGCAGTGCGCTCAGGTCGGTGGGGGCGTAGCCCGACAGATCCTGGTCGCAGCGCATCATCATCTCGCCGATCATGCCGGCCAGGCCCATGCGCTGGCCGTCTTCGGGGCTGAAGATGCGCACGCCGTGGCTGTGCAGGTCGCGGATCTCGGCCGGCACGATCACGCCGCCGCCACCGCCAAAGACCTGGATGTGCGCGCCACCGCGCGCGCGCAGCAGCTCGACCATGTACTTGAAGTACTCGACATGGCCGCCCTGGTAGGAGCTGACCGCGATGCCCTGCACGTCTTCCTGCAGCGCGGCGGTCACCACCTCGTCGACCGAGCGGTTGTGGCCGAGGTGGATCACCTCCGCACCCATGCCTTGCAGGATGCGTCGCATGATGTTGATCGAGGCGTCATGCCCGTCGAACAGGCTGGCCGCGGTCACGAAGCGGACCTTGTGCGTCGGGCGGTAGCTGGCCAGGGCCTTGTGGTCGGCGGCGAGATCGGTCATCTGAGGGCTCCGAGGAACATCCGGACCGCGATTTTCGATTGACGTTTACGTAAACGTCATCTGGGGGGAACCCTTGTTGCACCGATCCGAACGACCGGGTGCCGGCTTTTGCACCGATCTGCGGCGAGGTGCACGGCCACGGGGCGCCAGCGCGATGCATCGACTTGAACCGCGGCGCTTCATCTGCGTGCGCTCGGCCCGGCGCATGCCTGTCGATGGTGCGCTGCACCCGTCGCTGGCACGCCGGCTTCGCTGCGGCGCGAAGATTTCGGCACGAAAGATCGTCTACGCCCGGGTTTTCAGGGGTTGGCACGGTCCCTGCAATACATGCAACGAGGCCTCGGCGACGGGGCTTCACTAGGTGGGACATTTTTGGACAACGGCGTCCGATCGTCCCGATGACCGGCGCAAGCCGGGTGTCGGACAACGATCGTGACGCCGCTTTTTTTTGCCGTCCCCGATTCTTCCCCTGGAGAGAGATTCCCATGACGACGCCCTCGATTCCTGTCAACCCGTCCCGACGCGACTTCATCCAGCGTGCCGCCGCCGTGACGGCTGCAGGCAGCGCGGTCGCCCTGCCCGGTGGTGCCTGGGCCGCCGGCTCCGATGCACCCGAGAAGAAGGAAGTGCGCATCGGCTTCATCCCGCTGACCGACTGCGCCTCGGTGGTGATGGCGTCGGTCATGAAGTTCGACGAGAAGTACGGCATCAAGATCATTCCGTCCAAGGAATCGTCCTGGGCCGCGGTGCGCGACAAGCTGGTCAACGGCGAGCTGGATGCGGCGCATGTGCTCTACGGTCTGGTCTACGGCGTGCACCTGGGCGTGAGCGGCCCGAAGAAGGACATGGCGGTGCTGATGACCCTGAACCACAACGGTCAGGCCATCACGCTGTCGAAGAAGCTGGCCGACAAGGGTGCGGTCGATGGCGCCGGTCTGGCCAAGGTCATGAAGGCCGAGCCGCGTGAATACACCTTCGCGCAGACCTTCCCGACCGGCACCCACGCGATGTGGCTGTACTACTGGCTGGCCGCCAACGGCATCAACCCGATGACCGACGGCAAGGTCATCACCGTGCCGCCGCCGCAGATGGTGGCCAACATGCGCGTGGGCAACATGGACGGCTTCTGCGTCGGCGAGCCGTGGAACCACCGCGCCATCATCGACGGCATCGGCGTGACCGCCACCACCACCCAGGACATCTGGAAGGATCATCCCGAGAAGGTGCTGGGCACGACGGCCGAGTTCGTCCAGAAGAATCCGAACACCGCACGCGCCATGATCATGGCCATCCTGGAGGCCAGCCGCTGGATCGACACCGGCCTGCAGAACAAGATGAAGATGGCCGAGGTCATCGCCGAGAAGTCCTACGTCAACACCTCGGTCGACGCGATCAACCAGCGCATCCTGGGCCGCTACCAGAACGGCATGGGCAAGACCTGGGACGATCCCAACCACATGAAGTTCTTCAACGACGGTGCGGTCAACTATCCCTACCTGTCGGACGGCATGTGGTTCCTGACCCAGCATCGCCGCTGGGGCCTGCTGAAGTCCGATCCGGACTATCTGGCCGTCGCCAAGACCATCAACAAGACCGATCTGTACAAGCAGGCCGCCGCGCAGCTGAAGATCAACGTCCCGAAGAGCGACATGCGCTCGAGCAAGCTGGTCGACGGCACGGTGTGGGACGGCACGAATCCGGCGAAGTACGCCGCCGGCTTCAAGATCCGGGCCGCCTGAGCGCGGTCCGCGACGACAAGAGACGCCCTGTCCCCCGTCCCAGGAGGTTCCCGACATGAATGCCGCCACCCTGACCGTTGCCGCATCCGCCGCACCGACCGCCCCGGCGACCCCGACCGCTCCGGTGCTCGACGCCGAGACCCAGGCCCGCATGAAGGCCCAGGCCGAAGCCATGGCCCGTGCCCAGCGCCTGCGCACGCTCACCCGCATGGCGGCCCCGGTGCTCGGTTTCGCCTTCTTCCTGCTGGTGTGGCAGGCGGTGGCGCACAGTGGCGACAAGCAGCTGCCCGGCCCGATTCCGGTCTGGGAGGCGGCGGTCAAGCTGTTCTCCGACCCGTTCTATGTCAACGGCCCGAACGACCAGGGCATCGGCTGGAACGTGCTGTCGTCGCTGCAGCGCGTGGCGGTGGGCTTCGGCCTGGCGGCGGTGGTGGGCATTCCGCTGGGCTTCCTGATCGGCCGCTTCTCGTTCTTCAACCAGATGCTCGACCCGATCATCAGCCTGCTGCGTCCGGTGTCGCCGCTGGCCTGGCTGCCGATCGGCCTGATGGTGTTCAAGGCCGCCAACCCGGCCGCGATCTGGACGATCTTCATCTGCTCGATCTGGCCGATGGTCATCAACACGGCGGTAGGGGTGCGGCAGGTGCCGCAGGATTACCTCAATGTCGCCCGTGTGCTGAACCTGTCGGAGCTGACGATCATTCGCAAGATCCTCTTCCCGGCGGTGCTGCCCTACATGCTGACGGGCGTGCGCCTGGCGGTGGGCACGGCCTGGCTGGTGATCGTGGCGGCCGAGATGCTGACCGGCGGGCAGGGCATCGGCTTCTGGCTGTGGGACGAGTGGAACAACCTGAACGTCGCGCACATCCTGATCGCGATCTTCGTGATCGGGGGGGTCGGCCTGCTGCTCGAGACGCTGCTGGTGGCGATCGCCCGCCGCTTTGACTACACCTGATTCACCGACTTCCGATTCTTCGGGGACCCTCACCATGAGCCAAGCCAATCGCTTCCTGCGCATCGAGAACGTCGGCATGTCCTTTCCGACCAAGAAGGGCACCTTCATCGCGCTGCGCGACATCAACCTGGAGGTGGCCCGCGGCGAGTTCATCTCGCTGATCGGCCACTCCGGCTGCGGCAAGTCGACGCTGCTGAACCTGGTCGCCGGCCTGACCACGCCGACCTCGGGCGTGCTGCTGCTCGACGACCGCGAGCTCAAGGGGCCGGGCCCGGAGCGCGCTGTGGTGTTCCAGAACCACTCGCTGCTGCCGTGGCTGACCTGCATGGAGAACGTCTATCTGGCGGTCGAGCGGGTGTTCGGCGCGACCGAGAACAAGGCCAAGCTGCGCGAGCGCTCGCTGGCGGCGCTGGATCTGGTCAACCTGAGCCACGCCAAGGACAAGCGCCCGGGCGAGATTTCCGGCGGCATGAAGCAGCGCGTGGGCATCGCCCGGGCGCTGGCGATGGAGCCGAAGATGCTGCTGATGGACGAGCCCTTCGGCGCGCTCGACGCGCTGACCCGCGCCAAGCTGCAGGACGAGATGATGAAGATCGTCGCCACCACCGGCTCGACCGTCATGATGGTCACGCACGATGTGGACGAGGCGGTGCTGCTGTCGGACCGCATCGTCATGCTGACCAACGGCCCGGCGGCGACCATCGGCGAGATCCATCAGGTGCCGCTGCCGCCGATCCGCGAGCAGTTCCGCCCGCGCCTGGAGATGGCGCATGACGCCGGCTACCTGGCCTCGCGCGAGGCGGTGCTGGAGTTCCTGTATCACAAGCAGGCGCATGTCGAGAAGGACGCGGCCTGAGCCGGGCACCGCCCGGTACAGCCTGGTACGGGGCTGAAGCGTTGTTTCTGCAACACAACCCGGATCACGGCTTGTCACGCGGGTGACGCATTGGCCTTGTGAAAACCTGACCCGACGGTACCCCGTCGGGTTTTTTCTTGTGCCAATCTGAAACAGCATGTCAGGGCTTCATGGGTCGGATCTGGCAGTTCTGGGCGCACAATCGGCTCATGCCGTGTGCGGAATGACGATGGCCAGCATCGCGCCGACACCGGCCGGAGGCATCCTTGGGCATTCCGTGCAAGACAGCGGCCGGCCACGCCGAGATGGCGGCCCGCGAGCAGCGCCTGTCGCAGCGTCACCGGCTGCTGCTGCTGCTGGTCGACGGACAGCGCACCCTCGAGGAGGTGGTCGAGCAGGGCCGGCGCTGCGGCGTGCCGCGCGGCTACATCGACGAGCTGTTCGCGCTCGGCCTGATCGTCATCGGGCCGCCGCCGACCGCGCCGATGCCGCTCGACGGGCCCGACACCGTCGGGCCGGGCAGTGCGGTCAGCGACACCGAGCTGGCCCGGCTCGATGCCACCGACGGCAGCTTTGCCCAGGCGCGCCAGGCGCTGCTGGATCTGCTCCGGGCCCATGCCCCGGTGTCAGGGGCAGTGATGATGCTGAGGGTCAGACGCGCTCGCTCTCGCGCAGAATTGCGGTCCCTGCTGCCTGACGTGCAGGTGCGACTGCAGCGCGTGCGGCCGCAGGGCGAGATGCGCGAGCAGCTGCTGCGCGTCGAGTCGCTGCTGGCGTCCTGAATCGCTGAAGTCCTGAATCCGGTCAGGCGTCAGGTGCCGGCTCCTCGATTCCTGTCTCTCTGCTGTCCTGTGGCGTTCTCATGAGTTTCCTGGTCATCGACATCGGCAACACGCGTCTCAAGTGGGGCCTGTACGAGGCGCCCCGGCCCGAGGCGGCCTTGATCGCGCAAGGGGCGGTCTTTCTCGAGGCCATCGATCGGCTGGCCGAGGAGGAGTGGGCTCGGCTGCCGGCGCCGCAGCGCATGCTGGGCAGCGCGGTGGCCGGTCAGGGCGTGCGCCGCCGCGCGGAGGAGCAGCTCGACCTGTGGGATCTGACGCCGCGCTGGGTGGTGTCGCAGCCGCAGGATGCCGGCGTGGTCAACGGCTACGAGCATCCGGCCCGGCTGGGCTCGGACCGCTGGCTGGCGCTGATCGGCGCACGCGCGCGGGTGCTGGCTGCGGGGCCGGCGCGGCCTGCGCTCGTGGTGATGGTCGGCACCGCGGTGACGATCGACGCGATGGATGCCGAGGGGCGCTTCCTGGGCGGGCTGATCCTGCCGGGCTTCGGGCTGATGCTCAAGGCGCTGGAGTCGGGCACGGCCGGACTGAAGGTGCCCACCGGCGAGGTGCGCGAGTTCCCGACCAACACCAGCGACGCGCTGATGAGCGGCGGCACCTACGGCATCGCCGGCGCGATCGAGCGCATGCACCGCCACCTGCTGCGCCGCTGCGGGGCCGAGCCGATGCTGCTGATGGGCGGTGGCGCGGCCGTCAAGCTCGCGCCCGAGACCGATCTGCCTTTCGAGCTGGTCGACACGCTGATCTTCGAGGGCCTGCTGCGCCTCGGGGCTCAGGAGTTCCCGGGCGGCTGATCGTCGTGCGCGGCAGGCGTCGGCGGCAGCCGGCGCTGCAGTGCCTGCAGCTCGGCGTGGGTGGCGTGCAGCTCGGTGCGCAGCCGACCGATCTCGGCGTGCAGGTCCTGCAGGATGTCGCGCTCGACCTGGCGCTCGGTGGTCTCGACCCACATTGCCGCAATCGAGGCCGTCACCAGCGACAGGATGCCGAAGCCCAGCAGCACGACGAAGACCGAGAAGATCTTCGAGGCTGGCGTGCTCGGCACCACATCGCCGTAGCCGACGGTCGCCGCGGTGGTGAAGGCCAGCCACAGGCCGTCAGCCAGCGTCGGCGTGAGCGGCTCCAGCCACCAGAAGCCGGCGCCGCACAGCAGCAGCACGCCCAGCGCGGTGCCCAGCATGGCCGGCAGGCTGTCGCGTGCGAGCAGGTGACGCAGGCACCAGACCATGTGCATCAGCGTCAGTGCGGCCGTCAGCGAGCGCAGCACCAGTGCGGGCGTCGAGGTCGAGCTGGGCGGCAGCAGGGCCGAGATGAGTAGCCCGCCGATCAGCAGTCGCGCCAGGAGCCGGCGCAGCCGTGGCGTTTGACCGTGGTGCCGGCGCTCGGCGAGCACGACGACCAGCGCCGCGATCAGGTAGGTCGCGGCGGCGGCGGGCGAGCCGCTGCCTGACAGCAGTTCGAGATAGAAGGCGGGAATCGTCGCGACCAGGCTGCACAGCAGCAGCCAGTGCCGCGGCAGGCGCGAGGGCATGAACGAGAGTGTCGACGGTGATCGCTCCGGAGCCATGCGATCAGCCTAGCAGAGCGCGCCCGCAGGCCGGTGCGTCCGGACCTGCCGCACCGGGTTCAGGGCGGGGCGACGGTGCGGGCGCGCTGCCAGGCCTGCAGGGCCGCGGCGTCCATCGGCGCGCCGATGCCCATGCCCTGCAGCTGGTCGCAGCCATGCGCGAGCAGGAACTCGCGCTGCGCCTCGGTCTCGACGCCCTCGGCGACGACCGTCAGGCCCAGGCCGCGTGCCAGCTCGATGATCGCGCCGGCGATCGCTGCCGATTCGCGCTGATGCGGCAGCTCCCGCACGAAGGAGCGGTCGATCTTCATCTTGTCGATCGGCAGCTCCTTCAGATGGCTCAGCGAGGAGTAGCCGGTGCCGAAGTCGTCGACCGAGAGCTTCACCCCGAGCTGGCGCAGCTGGGCCAGCCGCGCCAGCACGCCGGGCACATCGTCCATCAGCATGCGTTCGGTCAGCTCGAGCTCGAGCCAGCCGGGAGGCAGGGCGGTCTCGGCCAGCAGCTGCTCGATCGAGGCGACGAAGTCGGGCGCCTGGAACTGCAGCGTCGACAGGTTGACCGCCACCGTCAGCGGCAGACCGGCCTCATGCCACAGGCGCGCCTGGCGCGCGGCCTCGCGCAGCACCCAGGCGCCGATCGGCACGATCAGCCGGTGCTGCTCGGCCAGCGCGATGAAGGCGTCGGGCACCAGCAGGCCGCGCTCGGGATGATTCCAGCGGATCAGCGCCTCGACGCCGACGAAGCGGCCATCGCGGGCACAGACCTGCGGCTGGAACAGCAGCGCGAACTCCTGCTGTGCGATCGCCTGGCCGAGCTGGCCCTCCAGCACCAGGTTGTCCCGCGCCAGGCTGACCTGGCGGGGCTCGAAGAAGACGCTGTGGGCACGGCCTTGGGCCTTGGCCGCATGCAGCGCCGCGTCGGCATGCTGGATCAGCACATCGGGCGTGTCGCCGTCGTCCGGATAGACCGCGATGCCGATCGAGGGCGTGATCGAGATGTCCTGCGACGAGCCGGCGATCCGCACCGGACGCGCCAGCGCCTCGAGCAGCTTGCGCGCCACATGGGCGATTGCCTCGCGGCTGCGCACGCCCGGCAGCAGCACGATGAACTCGTCGCCGCCGAAGCGCGCCACCCGGTCGGTGCTGCGCACCCGCTCGCCCAGGCGGCTGGCCAGGGTCTTGAGCAGCGCATCGCCCGCGGCATGGCCGAGCGAATCGTTGACCCGCTTGAAGTGGTCGAGGTCGATGAACAGCAGCGCCAGCCGGGTGTCGGAGGCCCGGGCGGCGACCATCAGATGCTCGAGCTGACTGAACAGCGCGTGGCGGTTGGCCAGGCCGGTCAGCGCGTCGTGATGCTCCAGGTAGTGCAGCTGGTCCTGCACGTCGCGGCGCTCGCGGATGTCGCGCAGCACCGTCATGCGCATCGGCGCGCCGCGCTGCAGCGTGCCGCGCTCGATCAGCTCGACCGGAATGCGCCGGCCGTCCTTCGCGATCAGGCTGGTCTCGATGCACAGATCCTCCTGCGCATCGAGCCGGCGCGCCAGCCGGGACTGGCATTCCGGCGCGATCAGACCCAGCAGCGGCCGGTCCAGCAGCTCGTGCAGCGACTGGCCGATCAGCGTGCACAGCGCCGGATTGGCATCGACGATGTGGCCGTCGCGGTGGAAGACGATGCCCTCGACGCCTGCCTGCATGAAGCGCGCAAGCCGCTCCTCGGACTCGAGCAGCGCCCGCTCGGCATGGTGGTGGCGGCTGTGGTCGCTGACCAGCAGGTACAGGCCGTGGCGGCGACCGCGTGCGTCGACATGCGGCGCCAGCGTCAGCTCGGCCCAGATCACGGTGCCGTCGGCCAGCGTGAGCCACTGCTCGTTGCAGACCGCCTCGCCATCGCGTTCGAGCTGCGCGGTGGCGGCCTGCAGCCAGTCGGCCAGATCCGGGGTGACCGCGCCGGCCAGCGGCTGGCCGATCGGGCCGCGTTCAGAGGCGGCCGGGCACAGCGACTGCACGAAGGCCCGGTTGGCATAGCTGCAGCGCAGCGCCTCGTTCTCGCAGTAGGCCATCAGCACCGGGGCGCTGTCGGCCAGCCAGCACAAGCGGTCGCGCTCCCGGCGAAAGGTCGGCTCGGCCACCTGCGGCGCGCCGACCTCGCGCACCAGCGCCAGCGCCTGAGCGGCCTGTGCACCGGCCGGCCAGGACAGGTCCAGCTGCAGCCAGCGCCCGGCTGCGGCCTGCAGCGGCTCGATCGGCCCGCGGTGCCGGTCGGCCAGCGCCGCGAGCAGCCGCTCGCGTCCGGCCGGCTCGAGCATGAGCCCGGCGCCCGCCAGCTCCTGCCCGCGCAGGTCGAGCGCCACCGCGGGCAGGCCGAGCAGGGCGGCGGCGGCCAAGGCAGTCTCGAGTTCCGGGGCAATCGGGCAGGGCATGTCGAAAATGATGAAATCGCCCCGCATCCGGGCGCAATCCGGGCGGGGCCGGGTCATCATATCGGTCACGCCCCGGTCCGGCCGGGGTGTTCCCTCCCCCTGTTCAGGGTGGTACCGCGTGGAATGTCAGAGGATGTAACGCGACAGATCCTCATTGCCGGCCAGCTCGCCCAGGCGTGCATCGACCTGCGTGGCGTCGATCGACACCGTCTCGCCGCTGCGCCGCGGCGCGTCGAAGGAGATGTCGTCGAGCAGGCGCTCCATCACGGTCGAGAGCCGGCGTGCGCCGATGTTCTCGGTGCGCTCGTTGACGCCGTGCGCGATCTCGGCGATGCGCCGGATCGCGCCGGGCTGGAAGTCGAGCGTCACGCCCTCGGTGGCCAGCAGCGCCTGGTACTGCTTGAGCAGGCTGGCGTGCGTGCTGCTGAGAATCGCCTCGAAGTCGTCCACGCTCAGCGAGCCCAGCTCGACGCGGATCGGGAAGCGCCCCTGCAACTCCGGGATCAGGTCGCTCGGGCGCGACAGGTGGAAGGCCCCCGAGGCGATGAACAGGATGTGGTCGGTGCGCACCATGCCGTGCTTGGTCTTGACGGTGGTGCCCTCGACCAGCGGCAGCAGGTCGCGCTGCACGCCCTGGCGCGAGACGTCGGCGCCGCCGCTGCCCTCGCCCCGGCTGGCGACCTTGTCGATCTCGTCGATGAAGACGATGCCGTTCTGCTCGGTGCTGTGCAGCGCGCGGGTGACGATCTCCTCCTCGTTGACCAGGCGCTGCGCCTCCTCGTCGATCAGCAGGCGGCGCGCCTCGGCGATGGTCAGCTTGCGGGCCTTGCGCTTGCCCTGACCGAGCTGCGAGAACATGCCCTTCAACTGCTCGGCCATGTCCTCCATGCCGGCCGGGCCCATGATCTCGACCGCGGGCCGCGCCTCGGCGACCTCGATCTCGATCTGCTTGTCCTCCATTGAGCCCTCGCGCAGGCGCTTGCGGAAGGTCTGGCGCGCGGTGCTGTCGACCGGCGCTGGCGCGGGGGCCGCCGGCTCGGCGAAGCCGAAGCCCAGGCCGCCCAGGCCGGGTGCGGCGGCCGGGCGCGGCGGCGGCACCAGCACGTCGAGAATGCGCTCCTCGGCGGCGTCCTCGGCGCGGTGGCGCATCAGCTTCACCTGGCGGTCGCGCTCCTGCTTGACGGCGCTCTCCACCAGGTCGCGGATGATGGTGTCGACGTCCTTGCCGACATAGCCCACCTCGGTGAACTTGGTGGCCTCGACCTTGATGAAGGGCGCGTCGGCCAGTCGGGCTAGGCGCCGGGCGATCTCGGTCTTGCCCACGCCGGTCGGGCCGATCATCAGGATGTTCTTCGGCGTGATCTCGGGGCGCAGCTTCTCGTCGACCTGCTGGCGGCGCCAGCGGTTGCGCAGCGCGATGGCCACGGCGCGCTTGGCGCCTTGCTGGCCGACGATGTGGCGGTCGAGCTCGGAGACGATCTCCTGCGGGGTCATGGCGCTGCTCATGGGGGTGCTCCGGCTCATTCCAGGGTTTCGATGGTATGGGACTGGTTGGTGTAGATGCACAGGTCGCCGGCGATCTCCAGCGAGCGCTTGACCACCTCGGCCGGCGCCATCTCGGTGTGCTGCAGCAGCGCGCGGGCGGCGGCCTGCGCATAGGCGCCGCCTGAGCCGATCGCCACGATGCCGTGCTCGGGCTCGAGCACGTCGCCGTTGCCGGTGATGATCAGCGAGGCGCTGCGGTCGGCCACCGCCAGCATGGCCTCGAGGCGGCGCAGCACCCGGTCGGTGCGCCAGTCGCGCGTGAGCTCGACGGCGGCGCGTACCAGATGGCCCTGGTGCTTTTCCAGCTTGGCCTCGAAGCGCTCGAACAGCGTGAAGGCGTCGGCGGTCGCACCGGCAAATCCGGCCAGCACCTGCTCGCGGTAGAGCTTGCGCACCTTGCGCGCGCTGGACTTGACGACGATGTGGCCGAGCGTGACCTGGCCGTCGCCGCCAATGGCCACGGTGTTGCCGCGACGCACGCTGACGATGGTCGTGCCGTGAAAGGATTCGGTGGACATGATAGGGCGTGGGCTCGCTGAGGGCGTGGACAAGGCAGAGGGCAGATGGGGCGCGCCGCAGCGCTTGCAAGGGCTGCGGTGGCGGGGCGCGGCGAGGAGGGCGCTCAGTCGCGGCGGATGGCCACGCGCGCCTGTTCGGTGATGCCCATGGCGCCGCAGAACAGCGCCACCAGCCGGTGCGCATCGACGAAGGTGACGTGGCGACCCTCGCCACGCCGGCCGATGACCCAGTTGAGCAGGTCGCCGGCGGCGATGAAATCGATGCGCATCAGCCGCGCGCAGGAGATGTGGATGATGCTCGACTTGCCGATCTGCTCGTCCATCGACAGCAGCAGCCGGCTGATGTCGCCGAGCAGCTGGCCGTTGAGCTCGACCTGCGCCACCTCCAGCATGCCCTCGTCGGGCGACTGCGACTCCATGAAGCTGGTGGCGACATCGGCGATGCCGGTGGTGGGCGTCTCGACCACCACCTGCCCGGAGGCGTCCGACAGCCGCACGCTGCAGCGAGCCGGCATCCAGGAGGGCGGCGAGACCTCGTAGGTCATGCAGTAGTCGATCGCGGCCTGATCGAATTCGTTGGTGCGGTGCGCCAGGCGCAGCGCTTCCATGCGCAGCAGCCAGAAGGCCGGGTCGGCGTCGCGCATGCCGTTGGGCGCCATCTCGGCCAGCACCGCCAGCATGCGGTCGGCGCCGATCCAGCGCATCTCGATCGGCTCGTCCGACCATTCATGCAGCAGCCGGTGCAGCATGCCGGCGGCCTGCGGCTCGATGCGCCGCAGCGGCCGCCAGTCCAGCACCCAGGGCAGCGGCATCTGCAGCAGCTGGGCGCGCAGCTGGCCGACCGCATCGACCTCGAGCCGCTCCGGGCTGACCCAGCCGAGATGGCCATCGATCTGGGCCGGCATGCCCGGGTTGCCGGACGCATGCTGCGTGTCCTGGCGCTTCGCGTCGGAGGCGAGCTGCGGGATCGAGAACCACTGCGGCGGCGACATGCCGAAGCGCTCCTGGTAGTCGAGCGCAGCCGCATCGAAGCGGGTCTGGTTGCCGGTGGCGCGGTAGTGGTCGAACAGCACATGCCAGGTCTCGGCATGCCGGGCTCGCGGCCCGCTCAGGCTGATCAGCGCCAGCAGCGAGCGTTCGCACAGCTCGAAGTCGGCATTGGCGAAGGCGATGACCGCCTCGTCCAGGTCGGGATCATGGGCCAGCTCGGACACCAGCACCTGATCGCCGCCCTCGACACCGGGGCCGTGCACGCTGATGCGTCCCGGGTTGGCGGTGCTCGGGCCGCTGTCGGTGCGCATCAGCACCGATTCCATCTGCATCGGCGCCGTTGGCTTGAAGGCGTCCGACAGGTGCGGGCTGGTGGCCATGACCTGCGGCGCGGTGGTGGCGTCGAAGCGCGACTCGATGCGCGGTGGCGCAGGCCGCCCCATGACCGCGGCGCCGCGGCGCTGCGTCAGGCCTTCGCCGACCATCTGGCGCTCGATCGCGTCGATCTTGTCCTTGACGTCGTCGCCGTCGGGGCGGGTGCCGTAGCTGTCGTGGCTGCGCACCTCGGAGTCGTCGAGGTGGGACAGGCCCTCCAGGCCCTCGAGGCCGGCGAGCCGGTCGCCGGTCAGGCCTTCACGGCGGATGCGGCGCAGCGCGTCGAACTCGCGCTTGCGCACGAAGTCGTTGCGGCGCTTGCGCTCGATCATCGCCTTGAGTTCCGAGCGGGCGTAGTCGTCCTGACGGGAGTCGGATTCGCTGCCGTTCAGATCTGCCCAGTCGGTGGTCGGGTTGAGCGCGAAGCGCACCACCTTGCGGAAGAACCCGCTTTTCGGGGAGTCCTTGGAGTCAGCCATGTGTGTTGCCTGATGGCGCTGCTGACGGCGCTTCGCGCGGACTCCGGCCGTCTCCCCGGAACATCGTCTGCGGTCAGTCGCCGAAGAGCTTTTGTTTCAGTTCCCTGCGCTGCTGCGCTTCCAGCGACAGTGTAGCGGTCGGGCGTGCCAGCAGGCGGCCCAGGCCGATCGGTTCGCCGGTTTCGTCACAGTAACCGTAGTCACCGGCATCGATGCGGCTGATCGACTGCGAGATCTTCTTCAGCAGCTTGCGCTCGCGGTCGCGTGTGCGCAGCTCCAGGGCGTGCTCTTCCTCGATGGTGGCGCGATCGGCCGGATCGGGCACGATCGAGGTGTCCTCGCGCAGGTGCTCGGTGGTCTCGCCGGCGTTGGCCAGCAGGTCCTCCTTCTGCCGCTGCAGGCGCGAGCGGAAGAACTCGAGCTGCTGGTCGCTCATGTACTCGCTGTCGGGCATGGCCAGCAGCTCGGCATCCGTCAGGTCGCGGCCCGCCTTGGTCTTCCAGGCGTTGGCGAGGTTCGGGTCGGTCTTCAGGTCGTTCTGGGGCATGGGAGCCTCGGGTGGCTGGCAGTGGAGAAGGCCGTGATGGCCACCGGGTCGATCGTGCCGATTCCGGGCGCGCGGATTGTAGCGATCTCGGCCTGCGCAACGCTGATCCGCGGCAGGGCGTGGCGCATCCGCTGCATTTGCTTCATCCGCTCGGGGGAAGGGTCGCCAGCGATTGTCGCCAGCCTCAGGCCAGGCACTGGCTCAGGCCAGCCTGGAACACGTCGCGCGGCAGGTCGATGCCGATGAAGACCATGCGGCTCTCGCGCTTCTCGCCGGGCATCCATTTCGGACCCAGATCGCTGCCCATCAGCTGGTGCACGCCCTGGAAGATCACCTTGCGCTCGGTGCCCTTCATGTTCAGCACGCCCTTGTAGCGCAGCATCTTCGGGCCGTAGATCTGCACCACCGAGCCGAGGAAGTCCTCCAGCTTGGCCGGATTGAAGGCCTTGTCCGAGCGGAAGACGAAGGACTTGACGTCGTCGTCGTGGCGATGGTGATGCGCGTGATCGCAGGCTTCGCCGGGCGCGTGGTCGTGGCCGCAGTCGTGACCGTGCTCATGACCGTGCTCATGACCGTGGTCATGGTCGTGATGGGGGTGGCCGTGGTCGTCGGCGTCGAGGAAGGCCGGGTCGATCTCGAGCTTGGCGTTGAGGTTGAAGCCGCGCAGGTCGAAAACGTCCTTGATCGGCACGACGCCGAAGTCGACGCGGTGCTGCGGCGCGCGCGGGTTCATGTGCTTGATGCGGTGCGACAGCGCGTCGAGCGTGCCAGCGTCCACCAGGTCGGCCTTGCTGAGGAAGATCTGGTCGGCGAAGCCCACCTGGCGGCGCGCCTCCTGGCGGGTGTCGAGCTGCGTGTCGCCGTGCTTGGCATCGACCAGCGTCAGGATCGAGTCGAGCAGGAAGCTCTCGGCGACCTCGTCGTCCATGAAGAAGGTCTGCGCGACCGGGCCCGGATCGGCCAGGCCGGTGGTCTCGATGACGATGCGGTCGAACTGCAGCTCGCCCTTGCGGCGCTTCTCGGCCAGCGTGGCCAGCGTCGAGCGCAGATCCTCGCGGATGGTGCAGCAGACGCAGCCGTTGCTCATCTGGATGATCTGCTCCTCGGTGTCGGCGACGAGGATGTCGTTGTCGATGTTCTCCTCGCCGAACTCGTTCTCGATGACGGCGATCTTCTGGCCGTGCGATTCGGAGAGCACGCGCTTGAGCAGCGTCGTCTTGCCCGAGCCGAGAAAGCCGGTCAGGATGGTCGCGGGAATGAGGCCGTTGGACATGGCGGGCAGCAGGTCAGGGGAAAAATGGATGGACGACTGTCTGTCAAGCCCCCGGGCCTGTCAAGTCGACCCCGGTCCTTGCGGTATTCTTCGTCCATCTTCACTTCCGGCACACACCGTGTCCGAACCCCAGCCGAGTTCCCGCAGCACTGCGGACCACCGCAGCCTGTTCGCGCGGGTGATCGAGTTCATCTCTCCCGGCCCCGACTCGCGCGACGAGCTGATGGAGACGCTGGCCGACGCGGAGCGGCGCGAGCTGATCGATCCCGAATCACGCGCGATGCTCGAGGGCGTGATCCGCATGGCCGACCTGACAGCAGGCGATGCGATGGTGGCCGCACCCCGCATCGACATGATCGACATCGCCACCCCGTTCGACGAGGTGCTCGACGCGGTGGCCAGCACCGGACATTCGCGCTTTCCGGTCTTCGAGGACTCGCGCGACAACATCATCGGCGTGCTGCTGGCCAAGGATCTGCTGCGCACGCGCGGCCTCGGCGCGCCCGACCTGCGCACGCTGCTGCGCCCGGCGCTGTTCGTGCCCGAGTCCAAGGGCCTCAACGAGCTGCTGCGCGACTTCCGCTCCAACCGCAACCACCTCGCCATCGTCATCGACGAGTTCGGCGGCCTGGCCGGCATGATCACCATCGAGGATGTGCTCGAGCAGATCGTCGGCGAGATCGAGGACGAGCACGACGAGAAGCGCGAGGGCGAGTCCGGTCTCTACACCCTGACCGATGGCAGCTCGCGGGTGGCGGGCGACGCGGCGGTGGTGGCGGTCAACGCCCATTTCGCCACCGACCTGCCGGCCGACGAGTTCGAGACCATCGGCGGGCTGGTGGCGCACAGCAACGGCCGCGTGCCGCGCCGCGGCGAGAGCGTCGACGTCGGTCCGCTGCGCTTCGTGGTGATGCTGACCCGCGGCGGCGCGGTGCGCTGGTTCCGGGTGTCGCGCGTGTCTGCGGGCGACGACGCCAGCGGTGGCTGAGCGCGGCCTGTCTCGCATGCCGGCGCCGGTCGTCGGGCTGCTTGCGCTCGGCGCCGGTGGCCTGCAGGCCCTGTCGCTGGCCCCTGAGCCGCGCGGCGTGCTGCAGGTGCTGGGCGCGGCGCTGCTGGCAGCGCTGGTGGCGCAGGCCGCACCGCGGCGCGCCTTCGTGCTGGGGGCGCTGGCGGGCGTGGCCTGGCTGGCGGGCACCTTCTGGTGGCTGTTCATCAGCATGCATCGCTACGGCAACCTGCCGGCCTGGCTGTCGGCCGGCGCGGTGCTGGCACTTGCCGCGGCGCTGTCGCTCTATCTGGCGGGCGCGATGGCGCTGTTCGCGCGCTGGCGCGGGCGCGGCGGCTTCGGGCACGACCTGCTGCTGTGGAGCGCGCTGTGGCTGCTGGCCGAGCTGGCGCGCGCGCAGCTGCTGACCGGATTTCCCTGGGGCGCCGCGGGCTACGCGCATGTCGACGGGCCGCTGGCGCTGCTGGCGCCGTGGCTGGGTGTGCATGGCATGGGCGCGGCCGGCGCGGCGCTGGGCTTCGTGCTGGCGCGGCTGGTGCTGCAGCCGCGCCAGCCGGCCCGGGCCGCGGCGCTGGGGCTGACCGCGGCGCTGGCGTTGGCCCCGGCGCTGCGCGGGCCGGACTTCACCCGCGCCACCGGCGGCCTGGCGGTCACGCTGCTGCAGGGCAATGTGCCGCAGGACGAGAAATTCGACTTCAGCCGGCTGCCGCAGACGCTGGACTGGCATGTGCGGGCGCTCTTCGCCTCGACCGCCGATCTGGTGGTGGCGCCCGAGACGGCCATTCCACTGCTGCCGGCGCAGCTGCCGCAGGGGCTGTGGCAGGGCCTGGAAGCCCATTTCTCGCGTCGCACCACCTCGGCGCTGGTCGGCGTGCCGCTGGGCGATGCCGACAGCGGCTACAGCAACTCGGTCGTCGGCTTCGGGCCCGGCCGGGCTGGCGCCGATCTCTACCGCTACGACAAGCACCATCTGGTGCCCTTCGGCGAGTTCATCCCCTGGGGCTTCCGCTGGTTCGTCGACATGATGCGCATGCCGCTGGGCGACTTCTCGCGCGGGCCGCTGGCCGCGCCGTCCTTCGCGGTCGGCACCGAGCGGGTCGGGCCGAACATCTGCTACGAGGATCTGTTCGGCGAGGAGCTCGCCACCCGCTTCGTCGACGCCGCGCAGGCGCCGACGGTGCTGGCCAATGTCAGCAACATCGGCTGGTTCGGCGAGACGGTGGCGGTCGACCAGCACCTGCAGATCTCGCGCCTGCGCACGCTGGAGCTGCAGCGGCCGATGGTGCGCGCCACCAACACCGGCGCGACGGTGGCGATCGACCACCGCGGCCGCGTCACCCACCGGCTGGCTCCGCATGTGCGCGGCGTGCTGGAGGCGCAGGTGCAGGGCCGCGAGGGCACGACGCCGTTCGCTTGGTGGGCGGGGCGCTTCGGGCTGCTGCCGCTGTGGGCGCTCGGGCTGGCTGTCGTCGCGTCGACCGGCTTCCGGTCGAGACACCGTGGCTGACCGACAAGGAGCATTCGAGATGTCTTCCCCCATCGAACAGGACGTGCCCGGCGGCGTGCCGCTGAAGCTGTGGACCGAGGGCGTGCCGGTCGAGCCCGCCGCGATGGCGCAGCTGGCCAACACCGCGCGGCTGCCGATCGTGTTCCGCCATGTCGCGGCGATGCCCGACGTGCATCTGGGCATCGGCGCGACCGTCGGCTCGGTCGTGCCGACGGTGCGGGCGATCATTCCGGCGGCTGTCGGCGTCGACATCGGCTGCGGGATGATGGCCTGCCGCACCTCGCTGCGCGCCGAGGACCTGCCCGACAGCCTCGGCCCGATGCGCGCGGCCATCGAGCGCGCGGTGCCGCATGGCCTCAGTCCGCGTCGCCAGGGGCGGGACCGCGGCGCGTGGGAGACGCCGCCCGACGAGGCCGATGCCGCCTGGGCCGGCCTGGCCGACGAGTTCGCCGAGATCTGCCGCGACCATCCGCGCCTGGAGAAGACCAACAACCACCGGCACATGGGCACGCTGGGCAGCGGCAACCACTTCATCGAGGTCTGCCTCGACGAGGCCGGGGCGGTGTGGTTCATGCTGCATTCGGGCTCGCGCGGCGTCGGCAACGCGATCGGCACGCTCTTCATCGAGCTGGCGCGCGAGGACGCGATGCGCAACGACGTGCATCTGCCCGACCGCGACCTGGCCTATCTCGAGGAGGGCGCGCGCTACTTCGGCGACTACGTGCGCGCGGTCGGCTGGGCACAGCGGTTCGCCCGCGCCAACCGCGAGGTGATGATGCAGCGGGTCATCGCTGCGGTGCGTGGGGTGCTGGGCCGGCCCTTCGAGGCGCAGCTGGAGGCGGTCAACTGCCACCACAACTACGTGCAGCGCGAGACGCACTTCGGCCAGGAGGTCTTCGTGACGCGCAAGGGCGCGGTGCGCGCCGGCCGGGGCGAGATGGGCATCATCCCGGGCAGCATGGGCGCGCGCTCCTACATCGTGCGCGGCAAGGGCCACCCGGAGAGCTTCGAGAGCTGCAGCCACGGTGCTGGACGGGTGATGAGCCGCACGCAGGCCAGGCAGCGCTACACGGTGGCCGATCAGATCGCCGCGACCGAGGGCGTCGAGTGCCGCAAGGACGAGGCGGTGATCGACGAGATCCCGATGGCCTACAAGGACATCGACGCGGTGATGGCCGCGCAGCAGGATCTGGTCGAGGTGGTGCACACGCTCCGGCAGGTGCTGTGCGTGAAGGGCTGAGGCGCTCTACGCGCCGCTCCAGCGCCGGGCGGCGGTCTCCACCACCTCCGACAGCGGCATGCCGGTGCGGTGCAGCCGGCGCAGCCAGGTGGCGTCGTTGCCCTCGCCGAGCGAGTCGCGGATCTGCTGGCAGGCGTCCCAGGACTTCAGGTCGACCGCATGCGCGTCGACCTTGGCCAGCGTGCGCACGATGTCGTCGCGCAGCCGCGAGCGCTGCTTGGTCTGCGGATTGACCACCTCGCCGTCCAGCCCGAAGCGGCAGGCCTGGAAGCGGTTGTAGGTGTAGACCAGATAGTCGTCCTCGGCCGGCTCGAAGGGGCGCTCCTGGATCAGGTAGCGGCAGATCGCCTGCAGGTAGCAGGCCAGCGCCGCGGCCTTCTCCACCGTCAGCGGCGTGTCGCACACGCGCAGCTCGATGGTGCCGTACTCGGGCTTGGGGCGGATGTCCCAGTAGAAGTCCTTCATCGACTTGACCACGCCGGTGTCGGTCATCTTGTCGAAGTAGGTGCCGAACTCGGACCAGCTGCGCACGAAGGGCGCGCGCCCCGACAGCGGGAAGGCGAAGACCGCGTTCAGCCGCGCCGAGTCGAAGCCGGTGTCCTGCCCCTGCACGAAGGGCGAGGAGCCCGCCAGCGCGATGAAATGCGGCACATAGCGCGACAGCGCATGCAGCAGCCACAGCGCGTCGTCGCCGTTCGGGCAGCCGACATGCACATGCTGGCCGAAGACGATGAACTGCTTGGCCAGGTAGCCATAGAGGTCGCTGAGGTAGTGGAAGCGCTCGCCGGGATAGATCTGCTGCTCGCTCCAGTGCTGGTAGGCGTGCGTGCCGCCGCCGGCGATGCCGATGTTGAGCCGGCGCGAGGCGTGCACCAGCTGGTCGCGCATGTCGCGCAGCTCGGCCAGCAGCGGGCCGTGCTCGCGCTGGATCGAGCTGCCGATCTCGATCATCGAGCGCGCGATCTCGGGCTTGATGTCCCAGGCGCCGGTGTGGCGGGCGGTCTCGCGCAGCAGGTCCTCGGCCTGCGGCACCAGGTTCTGGTCGTGGGTGGAGATCAGCTGAAGCTCGAGCTCGACGCCCAGCGTCAGCGGCTCGGAGGTGGCGAAGTCCTGCAGCGGCATGGCGGGTGGTTTCCTGTCGGGGAGGGGGCGTGTCGTCGTCGGTCCGGCGTCAGTCGGGGCGGGCGTCGCTCTCGCGTGCGACCGCCCGCAGGCCGAGCTGCAGCCACACCGGGCCGCTGAGCTGCAGCAGCGTCAGCGCGATCAGCAACGCCTGCATCGGCTCGGCCGGCGGGGCGGGCAGGTGGGCGGGCCAGCCCAGCGTCGCGCTGGTCAGCAGCAGTGGCAGGCTCGAGGCCGGCTGCAGCGCCAGCCCCAGGCCGAGCGACTGGCGCCAGCCCAGGCCGCTCGGGCGCGCCAGCAGCAGCACCGTGCCGACCTTGGCCAGCAGCCGCGCGCCGATGATCGCCGCCACCAGTGGCCACAGCCCGAGCAGCCCGTCGAGCGTCGACAGCAGGCCCAGCGTCAGCAGCAGCAGCAGCGTCAGCGCCGTGCCGCCGCTGCCGAGCTGCGGCTCGACCTGCAGCCGGTGGCCCATGCGCGCGCGCGCCACCATGCCGGCCACCAGCAGCGACAGCAGCGGCGAGACGGTGAACTGCGCCGCCAGCATCGCCGCGATCACCACCAGCGCGAGCTGCAGCGTCGCCAGCCCGGTGCCGCGGATCTGCCGGCTCAGCCGCTCCAGCAGCAGCCCGGCGAAGGCGCCCAGCAGGTAGGAGCCGCACAGCGCATACAGCACGCCGGCCAGCGCGGGCTGCCAGTCGAAGCCGTCGGCGTCCAGCGTGACCGCGATCTGCCAGAGGCTCAGCGCCAGCACCGCGCAGACGGTGTTGACCGCAGTCATCACCAGCAGCCGCTCGGTGACCTGGCCGCGCGGGCGCAGCTCGCCCAGCACCGCCATCGTGATGACCGGCGAGCCGGCCATCGCCACCGCACCGGCCAGTGTGGCGCTCTGGTGGTCGATGCCCAGCAGCACCAGCGCGCCGGCCACCGCGAGACCGGACAGCAGCGCCTCGGCCAGGCTCTTGAGCGTCAGCCAGGGGTTGTCGCGCAGCCAGCGCGGCCGGATGCGGGCGCCCAGCTCGAACACCAGCAGGCCGACGGCCAGGTCGATCAGCGGTTTCCAGGCATCCAGCTCGGCCCTTGCGACCAGGCTCAGCGCCAGCGGGCTGGCCAGCGCACCCACCAGCATTGCGCCCAGCGCACGCGGCAGGCCGGTGGCGCGGCGCACCGCCTCGCCGGCCAGCAGCGCGATGATCATGAGCACCGCCAGGCCCAGCACCGGGTCGGCGCCGCGCAGCGCCTCGATCGGCCACAGCGCGATCTCGCGGCCCCAGTCGGTCGCCGCGCCGGCGCTGGTCGGCTCGAGCGCGTTCAGATCCTCGCTGGCCGGCAGCAGCCGGGCCATGGTGTCGGACAGGGCGATGCGGCTCAAATCGGGTCTCCCGGTCGGCATGCTGGGGTTGAATCGTGAACTGCTTCACGCTCTGGCGCAGGGGCGAACCAGTGTATCGACGCATTGCGACAGCACCGTAACAACCGGCTGAAATCGGGGACAGCCGGTGAACCGGGGCGGGCCGGGGATAATGTCCGATTACCCTTCTGACCCCTGCCATGGCCCTTCTCACCCTCCAGGACGCCTGTCTCGCCTACGGGCATGTCGCGCTGCTCGACCACGCGGCGATGTCGCTTGAGCCGGGCGAGCGCCTCGGCCTGATCGGCCGCAACGGCACGGGCAAGTCCTCGCTGCTGAAGATCCTTGCCGGGATGGAGAAGCCTGACGACGGCCTGCTGCAGATCCAGCAGGGCTTGCGGCGCCATTACGTCGCACAGGAGCCGCAGTTCGTGCCGGGCGCGACGGTGTTCGAGGCGGTCAGCGTCGGCGTGGCCGAGGCCAAGGCGCTGCGCGAGCGCTACGAGGCGCACGCGCCCGGCGAGGATCTGGACGCGCTGCAGAGCCGCATCGAGGCGCTGGGCGGCTGGACCTGGGAGCAGCGCGTCACCGAGACGCTCGAGCGCCTGCAGCTCGCGCCCGAGCGCATCGTCGATGATCTCTCCGGCGGGCTGAAGAAGCGCGTGGCGCTGGCGCAGGCGCTGGCGGCCGCGCCCGAGGTGCTGCTGCTCGACGAGCCGACCAACCACCTCGACCTGGAGGCGATCGTCTGGCTGCAGGACCTGCTGGCGGGCTTCGCCGGCGCGGTCATCCTGATCACGCACGACCGCGCCTTCCTCGACGCGGTGTCCACCCGCATTCTCGAGCTCGACCGCGGCCAGCTGCGCAGCTATCCCGGCAGCTTCAGCGCCTACGAGGCGACCAAGGCGCGCGAGCTGGAGGACGAGGCGCTGGCCAATGCGCGCTTCGACAAGCTGCTGGCGCAGGAAGAGGTCTGGATCCGCAAGGGCGTGGAGGCGCGGCGCACCCGCAGCGTCAGCCGCATCAATCGCCTGGTGGCGCTGCGCGAGCAGCGCGCCGCGCGCCGCGACGTGGTCGGCAAGGTGCGCCTGGAGCTCGACACCGGCAGCCGCAGCGGCAAGATCGTGGCCGAGCTCGAAGGCGTGGCCAAGTCCTACGGCAGCCGCGCCATCGTGCGCGACTTCACCGGCACCATCCTGCGCGGCGACAAGGTCGGCCTGATCGGCCCGAACGGCGCGGGCAAGACCACGCTGCTCAAGCTGATCCTGGGCGAGATCGCGCCCGACGCCGGCACGGTGCGCCAGGGCACGCAGCTGCAGGTGGCCTACTTCGACCAGATGCGCGACGCGCTGGATCTGGACGCCACGCTGGCCGACACCATCAGCCCGGGCAGCGAGTGGGTCGAGATCGGCAGCACGCGCAAGCACGTCATGGGCTACCTGGGCGACTTCCTGTTCTCGCCGGCGCGCGCCAACTCGCCGGTGCGCACGCTTTCCGGCGGCGAGCGCAACCGCCTGCTGCTGGCGCGCCTGTTCGCCAAGCCGGCCAACGTACTGGTGCTCGACGAGCCGACCAACGACCTCGACATCGAGACGCTGGAGCTGCTCGAAGAACTGCTGCAGGACTACGCCGGCACCGTCTTCGTGGTCAGCCACGACCGGCGCTTCCTCGATGCGGTGGTGACCAGCACCCTCGTCAGCGAGGGCGACGGCCGCTGGCGCGAGTACGAGGGCAGCGTCGAGGACTGGCTGGCGCAGTCGCAGCGCGCCGCCGCGCTGGCGGCCAAGGCGGCCAAGGCCGCGCCGAAGGCCGAGGCACCGGCGTCCGCTTCCGCGCCGGTGGCGGCAGCGCCGGCGCCGGCCGCCGCCGCGGCGAAGCGCAAGCTCAGCTACAAGGAGCAGCGCGAGCTCGACGAGCTGCCCGCGCGCATCGCCGCGCTCGAGGACGAGCAGAAGGTGCTGGGCGAACTGCTCAACGGCACCGAGCTCTACGCCCGTTCGCCCGAGAAGATCGCCGAGACGCATGCGCGCTTCGCCGCGATCGACGAGGAGCTGCTGGCGCTGCTCGAGCGCTGGGAAGCGCTCGGCAGTCGCTGAGCGATCCGCTCGCTCAGGCCGCCCGCGGGCTCGGGCGGCTGGCCCCCGCCGGCGGCGACAGCCGGCGATGCCAGTGCACGAAGGCGGTCGAGAGCATCAGCGCCTCGCCGTCGGCGACATGGGCGTCGGCCTCGATCACCGTGCGGCACAGATGGATCAGCTCGGTGCACAGCCCAGGATCGTCGACTTCGTCGAGCAGGTCGCCGATCAGGCGTGGGGCGATGCGGGCCGGGTCGTTCCAGATCATCGGGGACTGCACCAGCAGGTCCTCGCACAGTCCGTGCAGCACGTCGCGGAAGGCTTCGGCGCTCAGGCCCAGGCGCTGGGCGATGTCCTGGCGCTGCAGCGTGTCGATCTCGATCAGGCTGACATGACCGTCGGCGACCAGGGCCAGCGCGACGATGCGGGCGGCGGCTTCGGGGCTGTTGGCGGGGTAGCTGCGCATGGCGTGTTTCCTGTCGTGTCGGGGTGGGGATCGTGAAGATGGCGGAGCGAGGGCTCAGAGGTCCGTGGCGGGCTGACGCCGGCGCTCCAGCCGGGACTGCTCGCGCAGTCGCCGCCACTGGCCAGCCAGCGCCCGGCTGATCCGCGAGAGCGCCTGCTCGAAGGCGCGCTGCCAGCTGTCGGCCTCGGCCTGCACGGTGAGGTGGCCCAGGCGCGGCCCGCGCAGCTCGATGCGGCACTGCTTGTCGATGCCGCCGCGCGGACCGTTGACATCCTCGAGCAGGATGCGCGCCCGGGGCGCCAGCGCACCCAGGCGCCGGGTGGCAAAACGCAGACGCCGGATCACCTGATCGCGCAGCGATCGGGCCTCGGCATGACGGGACTCGAACAGCACTTCCATCGTCGGGGCTCCTGGTTGTCAGGCATGTCGGGTGACATGACGGCCTTCAGCGTAGGGCGGTCGACATTCCTGTAAAACCAGCATGAGGCTGAAGCATGTTCAGGATTTTTCTGATGAATTGCGCTCGGTCCCGGGGAACTTCCTGGCGAGACCGCGGATCCGTCACGGACGATGAGTCTCGACTTCAGCTACCGGCATCTCTACTACTTCTGGGTCGTTGCCCGGGAAGGCGGCATCTCTCGGGCGGCGGCCCGGCTGGGCATGGCGGTGCAGACCGTCAGCGCCCAGGTGCGCGAGCTCGAACGCGAGCTCGGCCATGCGCTGCTGCGCCCGGCCGGGCGCGGCGTCGCGCTGACCGAGGCCGGCGAGGCGGCCATGCACCAGGCCGACCTGATCTTCCAGCTCGGCGAGCAGCTGCCCGAGCGGGTGCGCGGAGCCGCGACCCAGCCGGTGCGGCGGCTGCAGGTGGGCGTCGGCGGCGGCGTGCCCAAGCTGGTGACCTGGCGGCTGCTGCAGCCGGTGCTCGACGAGCCCGATCTGCGCCTGAAGGTGGTCGAGCAGCCGGTCGAGGATCTGCTGGCCGATCTGGCGCTGCACCGGCTCGACCTGGCGCTGGTCGACCGGGCGCCGGCGCCGCATCCGGGTCTGCGGCTGCGCACCTGGCTGCTGGGCGTCTCGCCGGTGGCCTGGTATGCGCCGCCGGCGCTGCGCGAGGCGGCGCAGGCCGACTTCCCGCGCTCGCTGGCGCAGGTGCCGGTGCTGCTGCCGCTGCCGCCGGCGACGATGCGCCAGCAGCTCGATCCCTGGTTCGAGCGCGAGGGCGTGCGCCCGCGGATCGCGGGCGAGTTCGAGGACAGCGCGCTGCTCAAGACCTTCGGCGCCCGCGGCCTGGGCGTGTTTCCTGCGGCCGAGTGGGTCGAGGAGGACCTGCTGGCGCGCTATGGCGTGTGCCGCATCGGGGGCTGCGCCGGGGTCGACGAGCCTTTCCATGCGGTCTGCGCCGAGCGCAGCGTGCCGCACCCGCTGGTGGCGCGGCTGATGGCCTCGGGCCCGGTCGAGGCCGGGCCGGTGCTCAGCGAACCTTGCCGAGCAGGGTCTGCACGTCGCCGAGCATCGCCTCGAGCTTCGGCGCGTCCTCGTCGCTGAGGTGGAGCTGCGCGCGCATCTCCTGTTGCATGAAGCACACCGTCATGCGCACATAGGCGCTGTCGAGTGCCTTGCGCACCGCAGCCATCTGGCTGGCGATGTCGAGACAGGGCTCGCCGCCTTCGATCATGCGCTGGATGCCGCGCAGCTGGCCCTCTGCGCGCTTGAGCCGGTTGAGGATGTCGGTGCGGCTGGATTCGTCCTGGAGCTGGGCCATGTTGCAAGCCTGGAGGGGATTGACCGGGGGTTTCGGGATGCGCATTGTCCCTGCTCCGTGACAGATCGTGGTGGATTCCTGAGATTTCAGTGAATCGTTTCCACCGCTCAGCGGCAGCAGCTGCTGCCGCCGCCCGTGTCATCGCGCACGCCGAGCTTGCGCAGGATCAGCCCGAGCGGGCAGAAGTTCGTGAAGCCGAACTGCAGCAGGTTGGCGCCGACGAAGGCGGTGAAGGCCAGCGCCCACGGGCTGACGAACAGCGGGCTGCCCTCGACGCCCAGCGCCAGCGAGATCAGGATGAAGCTGCCCGCGAAGATGCGGATCAGGCGGTCGACGGTCATGTCAGGCTCCTTGGGGAAGGTTGGATGCAGGGGATGCAGGGGGGGCAGGGACGTCGGGGTGGCGCCGCCGGTAGACGGCGTAGTACAGCACCGGGATCACGACCAGCGTCAGCAGCGTCGAGACCAGGATGCCGAAGATCAGCGCGATGGCCAGACCGTTGAAGATCGGGTCGTCGAGGATGAAGAAGGCGCCGATCATCGCGGCCAGGCCGGTCAGCGCGATCGGCTGCGCGCGCACCGCGGCCGAGCTCATGACGGCCTCCTTGAACGCCATGCCCTGCGCGACCTGCAGCTCGATGAAGTCCACCAGCAGGATGGAGTTGCGCACGATGATGCCGGCCAGCGCGATCATCCCGATCATCGAGGTCGCGGTGAACTGCGCGCCCAGCAGCGCGTGGCCCGGCATCACGCCGATCATCGTCAGCGGGATCGGCGCCATGATGATCAGCGGCGTCAGGTAGTTGCGGAACTGCGCCACCACCAGCAGGTAGATCAGGATCAGGCCGACGCCGTAGGCGGCGCCCATGTCGCGGAAGGTCTCATAGGTGATCTGCCACTCGCCGTCCCACTTGATCGCGTACTGGCGGTAGGGGTCGCTTGGCTGGCGGATCCAGTACTCGGCGATCTCGCCGGTGCCGGGCAGCGCGGCGTCACTCAGCTTCGGGCGGATCGCGAACAGGCCGTACAGCGGCGAGTCGAGCCGGCCGGCCATGTCGCCGAAGACATAGCTCACGCCGTGCAGGTCCTTCGTGAACAGCGGCTTGTCGATCACGCCCTTCTCGACGCGCACCAGCTCCGACAGCGGCACGAGCTGGCCGTTGGCGGCGCGCAGCGGCAGGGCCAGCAGCGCGTCGAGCCCGACCTGCGCCTCGCGCGGCAGCTGCAGCCGCACCGGCACCGGGTACTTGCTCTGGCCGTCGTGCAGCCAGGCGGCGTCCAGGCCCGAGAGCGCGCCGTGCACCGTCTGCGCCACCGCGGCCACCGGGATGCCGAGCGACTCGGCACGCTGGCGCTGCACGCGCAGGAAGGCGCGCGGCGCGTCCTCCTTCAGCGAGGTCTCGACGCCGACGATGTCGGGCGTGGCACGGAAGGCCGCGGCGATGCGTGCGGCGAGGCGCTGGCGACCGGTCTCGTCGGGGCCGTAGACCTCGGCGACCAGAGGGCTCATCACCGGCGGGCCTGGCGGCACCTCGACGACCTGCAGGCGCGCGCCATGCGCTGCGGCGATCTTCTCCAGCGCCGGGCGGTGACGCTGCGCGATGACGTGGCTCTTGTCGCTGCGGTGGTGCTTGTCGACCAGGTTGACCTGCAGGTCGCCCTGCTCGGCGTCGGCACGCAGGTAGTACTGCCGCACCAGGCCGTTGAAGGTGATCGGGCTGGCGGTGCCGGCGTAGCCCTGCAGGTTCTGCACCTCGGGCTGCTTGGCCAGGTAGGCGCCGAGGTCGTGCAGCGTCGCCGCGGTGTCCTCCAGCGCGCTGCCGGCCGGCATCTCGACGATGACCTGGTATTCCGACTTGTTGTCGAAGGGCAGCATCTTCAGCACCACGAGCTGCACCACCGCCAGCCCGACGCTCAGCAGCAGCGCGCCGAGAATGCCCGCCAGCAGCAGCCAGCGCTTGGCGGCGCTCTCCAGGAAGGGCGACAGCAGGCGCGTGAAGAACGCCGGCAGCTTCGCGGCCAGCCCGCCCGGCGCGGCGTGGCCGTCGCTGCCGTGGCCTTGCGCGTGCGACTTCATCAGATGGGCGGCCAGCCACGGCGTCACCGAGAACGCGATCGCCAGCGAGATCGCCATGCCGAGGCTGGAGTTGATCGGGATCGGGCCCATGTACGGCCCCATCAGCCCGGAGACGAAGGCCATCGGCAGCAGCGCCGCGATCACCGTGAAGGTCGCCAGGATGGTCGGGCCGCCGACCTCGTCGACCGCGACCGGAATGATCTCCCGCAGCGGTCGGTGCGGCTCGAGCTGCTGGTGGCGGTGGATGTTCTCGACCACCACGATCGCGTCGTCGACCAGGATGCCGATCGAGAAGATCAGCGCGAACAGCGACACCCGGTTCAGCGTGAAGCCCCAGGCCCAGCTGGCGAACAGCGTCGCCGTCAGCGTCAGGATCACCGCGGCGCCGACGATGACCGCCTCGCGCCGGCCGAGCGCGAAGCCGACCAGCAGGATCACCGAGCCGGTCGCGAAGGCGAGCTTCTGGATCAGCTTGTCGGCCTTCTCGGCGGCGGTCTGGCCGTAGTCGCGCGTGACCGTCATCTCGATGCCGTCTGGAACCACGGTGCCGCGCAGCTCGTCGAGGCGAGCGCGCGCGGCCTGCGCGACGTCGACCGCGTTCTGGCCGGGCTTCTTGGTGACGGTGATCGTCACGGCCGGGTGCACGCTGCCGGCGTCCGAGGCGGCGGCACCCGGCGTGAACCAGACATGGCGCTGCGGCTGCGCGGCGCCGTCCTCGATCGCGGCGACCTCGCGCAGGTAGACCGGCCGGCCGGCATGCACGCCGACGACCAGGTCGCCGACCTCGTCGGCCGAGCGCAGGAATTCGCCGGTCTCGACCGACAGCATCTGCGCGCTGCCGTCCGGGGCGCGCTGGGCCTCGCGGTCGACCACCGTGCCGGCGGGCATCGCCAGGCTGGCGGCCTTCAGGGTCTGCTGCAGGCGCAGCAGGTCGACGCCGCGCTCGCGCAGCCGGCTCGGGTCGAGGCTGACCTGCACCGCGCGGCCCGGGCCGCCGATCGTCTGCACCTCGCGGCTGCCGGGCACGCGCTTGAGTTCGGCCTCCAGCGTGCGCGCGACGCGCTCGATCTCCAGCGCCGAGGTCTCGTCGCGGCTCCACAGCGTCACGCCCAGCACCGGCACGTCGTCGATGCCCTTGGGACGCACGATCGGCGCCAGCGTGCCCAGACTCGCCGGCAGCCAGTCCTGGTTGGCATTGAGCACGTCGTACAGGCGTACCAGCGCCTCGGTGCGCGGCACGCCGACCTGGAACTGCACCGTCAGCACCGCCACGCCGGGACGGCTGACCGAGTAGGTGTGCTCGATGCCGGCGATCTGCGAGAGCACCTGCTCGGCCGGTCGCGCGACCATGTTCTGCACGTCGACGCTGCTGGCCCCGGGGAAGGGGATCAGCACGTTGGCCATCGTGACGTTGATCTGCGGCTCTTCCTCGCGCGGCGTCACCAGCACCGCGAACAGGCCGAGCAGCAGCGCGACGATCGCCAGCAGCGGCGTGATCGCGTTGGCCTGGAAGAAGGCCGCCATGCGGCCGGCGATGCCGCGCTCGCCGGGGCCGCTCACGGACGGGCTCCCGCCAGGCCGGCGCGCACCGCGTCGGCGGCAATGCGCTCGCCCGTCTTCAGGCCGGCGAGCACCTCGGTGCGACCGCCGTGGCTGGCGCCGGCGCGCACCTGGCGCAGCACGAAGCCGTTTTCCCGCACGACATAGACGGCGGTCAGCTCGCCGCGGCGCAGCAGCGCCGCCGCAGGCACCGTCGGCACGCTGCGCGCGCCCGTCGGCGCGAGCTCGGCGCCGCTGAAGTGCACCCGCACCGTGCGGCCCGGGCGCAGGTCGGTGGCGTCGCCGGGCGCCAGGTCGAGCCGCCACTCGACGGTCTGCGCGACCGGATCGGCGCCGGGCAGCTCGGCCCGGCGCACCGGCGCGACGCGGCGGCCGTCGGGCAGCTCGATCTCGACCTGGCGCGCCGCGCGTGCCTGCGTCGCCTGCGAGGCCGGCACCTGCACGGAGGTGCGCAGCGCGCCGGGCGCGTAGAGGGTGAGCACGGGCCGGCCCGGTGCGGCCAGGTCGCCGGCGTCGAGGTGGGTGGCGAGCACCACGCCGTCGAAGGGCGCGGCGACGCTGGTGAAGTCCTGGCCGAGCGTGGCCTGGCGGCGTCCGGCGCGTGCCTGCGCCAGCCCGGCCTCGGCGGCACGGAACTGGTTCTCGGCCGCATCGAGCGCGGCCTGGCTGATGTAGCCCTGCGCGCGCAGCTCGCGGGTGCGCTCGAGCTGGGTGCGGGCATTGCGCAGGTTCGCGTCGGCCTGCACCACGCCGGCCTCGCTCTGCGCGACGCCGGCCTCGGCGCTGCGTGCGTCGATGCGCGCGATCACCTGCCCGGCGCGCACCCGGTCGCCGGCGCGCACCGTCAGCTCCCGCACGCTGCCGGCGGCCTGCGCGGCGAGCACCGCCTGGCGCTGCGGCTCCAGCGTGCCGTCGAGCGAGAGGCTGGCGGTGTCGCGGCTGGCCTGCACCGTCAGCGTCGGCACCGTCAGGCCGGCCGCGGCGGCGGGCTGGGCCCGGGCGCCCGGCCAGGTGGCGGCCAGCAGCAGCGCGCCGGCCAGCCAGGGCAGGACGGCTCGACGGTCGGGGGCGGCAGGGGTGCTCATCTCGGCGATCTCCATGATGGAATGCATGGTAGCAAAATACCTATAAGGGTATCAATCGATCTGAAGAAAAGGGCTTTTCGCAGCAGGCTGCGCCCGGCTAGCATGCGGACATGTGCACCTGTCCTGTCCGTCGCGAGCTGCTCGGTCGCAGCGCGGCCGTTGCCGGCCTGCTGGCCGGTCTCGGGCTGCTGCCCGCGCCGGCGCAGGCCGCCTGGAACGAGGCCGCCTTCGCCGCCATCGGCATCGACGCCGCGCTGGCCGCGCTCGGCCTGGCCGCGCCGGTCGAGAGCGCCGACATTCGCCTGAGCGCGCCCGACATCGCCGAGAACGGCGCGGCGGTGTCGCTGGGCTGCGCGACCCGGCTCGAGGGCGTGCGCCGGCTGCTGCTGCTGGTCGAGCGCAACCCGACGGCGCTGTGCGCGCTGTTCGAGGTCGATCCGGCACTGGAGCCCGATGTCGTCATCCGCACCCGCATGGCCGAGTCCTCGCCGGTCTGGGCGGTCGCGCTGATGCACGATGGCCGGGTGCTGTTCGCGCGCAAGGCGGTGCAGGTCACGCTCGGAGGCTGCGGTGGCTGAGCCGCAGCCGATGCGCATCCGCGCGCTGCGCCAGGGCGAGCGCGTCGTCGTGCGGGTGCTGATGAGCCACGAGATGGAGAACGGCCGGCGCCTCGACGAGGCGGGCCGCCGGGTGCCGGCCTGGCACATCCGCGAGGTCGTCGCCCGGCTCGACGGCCGGGTGGTGATGCAGGCGCACTGGGGGCCGTCGGTGTCGCGCCATCCCTATCTGCAGTTCGTGCTGCGCGCGGCGGCCGCGCCGGCCGGCAGCCGGCTGTCCGTCACCTGGACCGACAGCCGCGGCGAGCAGCGCAGCGACGAGACGCTGATCGGCTGAGGCTTCAGCCCAGCATGTCCGCCCAGATGTTGCGCGCCCAGGCCTCGGCGTGCCGGGCCTCCAGCGCGGAGCGCTGCGCCGACAGGCCGCCGGCGCCGGGCACCGGCACGAAGCTGCGCTGCTGCGGCTGCCAGGCGTGCACGCTGGCGACATGGATGGCCTGGTCCGTGTCGACCAGGCTGTAGCAGACGTTGTTGAGCATCGGCCGCGGATCGACCTCCAGGTCGAGCAGCGCCGCGACGATGGCCGCGGCGGCGACCTTGGCCTGCGCGTTGGCCATGTGGCCGGACTTGGGCATGCCCGGCGCGCTCTGCAGCGCGTCGCCCAGCACATGCAGGTCCGGCGCGTGCACCGAGTGGAAGTCGAGAAAGTCCACCGGGCACCAGCGCCCGTTGGCGGTGGCCAGGCCAGCGTGCGCGGCCAGGTCGCCGGCACGCATGTCCGGCAGCAGGTTGATGACATCGGCGCGCAGGTCCTCCTGGACCTCGAAGCGCAGCGTCATCGTGCGCGCGTCGACGCCGGTGACGCGGTGCTGCGGCCGGTACTCGATCATGCCCGGGTACAGATCCTTCCAGGCCTGGCGGAACAGCGCCGCCTTGGAGGTGATGTCCGGATTGGCGTCGAGCACCAGCACCTTCGCGCGCGGGTGGGTGCGGCGCAGCCGGGCGGCGATCAGGCAGGCGCGCTCGTAGGGGCCAGGCGGGCAGCGGTAGGGCGCCTCGGGAATGGCGATGACGCAGGTGCCGCCGTCGGGCATCGCCTCGATCTGCCGCGCCAGCGCCAGCGTTTCCGCGCCGGCCTTCCAGGCGTGCAGCACGCGGCCCGCGTCATGCGCCGCCTTCAGGCCCTCGATGCGGTCCCAGAGGAAATCGACGCCCGGCGCCAGCACCAGCCGGTCGTAGCCGAGCCGCGCGCCGCCGGCCAGCGTCGCGACGCGGCGCTGCGGGTCGATCGCCGCGACGCGGTCCTGCACCCGGCGCACGCCATGGCGTGCGCTCAGCCGGTCGTAGGACAGCGTGATGTCGTCCAGCGTGCGCAGCCCGCCGATCACCCCGTTCGATATCGGGCAGGACACCAGCTGCGGGTTGGGTTCGACCAGCGTGACGTCGATCGCCTGGTCCGACAGCAGCCGCAGGTATTTGGCCGCGGTCGCGCCGGCGTAGCCCCCGCCGACGACCAGCACGCGCGCGCGCGCCAGCGCCGAGCCGCGCGGCGCGGCGCAGCCGTTCAGGCCGGTCACGCCGGCGGCCATCAGGGCCTGGAGACAGCGGCGGCGGCGCATCACGGGCTCTGGCGGGCGAAATGCTTCGCCAGCGCGTCGAGCTGCTCGGGGCTGTAGCCGCGGGTGATCTGGTGCATCACGGTGGCGGGCGCGCTGCCCGTGCGGAAGGCCCGCAGCCGCGCGCGCAGCTCGCCCGCGTCGCGGCCGGCCAGCGCCGCCAGGCTGGCGCCTTCGACCGCGCGCCCGTCGGTGCCGTGGCACTGCGCGCAGCCGGCGGCCAGCGCGCGCAGGTGCAGCGCCTCGGCGCGGGGGCCGGTCTCGGCGCCGCCGGCCGGCGGCATCAGCATCAGGCCCAGCAGTGCGGGCGCGAGCAGGCGGGGGGGCAGGGGCATCGTGGCTTCTTCCGTGAACGCGTCACACGCGGGCACCCATGGTGCCGCTGGCGGCGTGGCTGCGGATAATCGGGTCTTCCCTCAGACCCCTGGAGTTCCATTCATCATGACCGCTGCCCTGCTTGCCGGAATGACGCCCGCCCGCCTCGACGCGATCGCGCCGGAGCGGCTGCCCGCGCTGCTGCGCCTGATGCCCAAGGCGGAGCTGCACATCCACATCGAGGGCTCGCTGGAGCCCGAGCTGATCTTTCGGCTGGCGCAGCGCAACGGCGTGACGCTGCCCTACGCGGACGTCGAGGCGCTGCGCGCGGCCTACGCCTTCACCGACCTGCAGAGCTTTCTCGACATCTACTACGCCGGCGCCAGCGTGCTGCTCAAGGAGCAGGACTTCTTCGACATGGCCTGGGCCTACCTCGAGAAGGCCGCCGCCGACAACGTCGTGCACGCCGAGATCTTCTTCGACCCGCAGACCCACACCGCGCGCGGCGTGCCCTTCGAGACGGTCATCAAGGGCCTGAACCACGCGGTGCACCGCGCCCACGCCGAGCTGGGCGTGAGCGCCAAGCTCATCCTGTGCTTCCTGCGCCACCTCAGCGAGGAGGAGGCCTTCGCGACGCTGGAGGAGGCGCTGCCGTGGCGGCACCACTTCATCGGCGTCGGGCTGGACAGCAGCGAGGTCGGCCACCCGCCGAGCAAGTTCGAGCGCGTCTTCGCGCGCTGCCGCGAGCTGGGCCTGCACATCGTCGCGCACGCCGGCGAGGAGGGCCCGCCCGCCTACATCGTCGAGGCGCTGGACCTGCTGCAGAGCGAGCGCATCGACCACGGCGTGCGCAGCCTGGAAGACCCGGCGCTGGTGGCGCGGCTGGCGGCCGCGCGCACGCCGCTGACGGTGTGCCCGCTCTCCAACGTCAAGCTGTGCGTCTTCGACGACCTGACGCAGCACAACATCGGCGCGCTGCTCGACGCCGGCCTGTGCGCGATGGTCAACTCGGACGATCCGGCCTACTTCGGCGGCTACATGAACCAGAACTTCGTCGAGCTCTTCGCTGCGCAGCCGCAGCTCACCGCCCGCCACGCCTACCAGCTCGCGCTCAACAGCTTCGAGGCCAGCTTCGTCGACGCCGACCAGAAGCGTGTCTGGCAGCACCGGCTCGACGCGGTGTTCGCGGCGGGCTGAGGCGCGGGTTCGGCGCACTCAGCGGGGCAGCCGCGCCGCCTGCGTGCGGCCGCCCCAGCCCCAGTCGTCGGCCGGCAGCTCGAGCACGCTGACGTAGCTGGCCTCGACCAGCGCCTCCGGCAGCGCGCGGCGCAGCGTGTCCCAGGCCGCGGCGATCCAGTCGGCCTTCTGCTGCGCGGTGTTGGTGCCTGCGGTGATGCGGATCTCCAGCGCGAAGGTGGACCGCGCCGGGCCGGCCTCGGCGGCGCGGTCCGGTGGCTCGACCGGCTCGCCGCCGATCGTCCAGCCGATCGGCTCGGCCAGCACCGCGACCGCGGTCAGCGCGCGCTTCTTGCCGAGCAGCCGCTCGGTGTGGCCGGTCAGCTCGCGGGCGATGGCGTGGCGCTGCTCGGGCTGCGTCAGCGCCGGCCAGGTGCTCAGGGTCAGCAGAGGCATGGGGATCTCCCGTGGAACATGGCGCTAGACTAGGTTTCACGCCCGCCCGGGGACAGTCCCCGCCGTGCCCAGCGCCTTTGCATGCCGAGCAAGACCCGTCCTGATGCCTTTCCGCCCGAGGCGCCCGCCCATGCCGCGCCAGCCGACCTGGCGCTGTTCGTGCACGTGGCCGAGCTGGGCTCGTTCTCGGCGGTGGCGCGCGCGGTCGACCGGCTGGAGGCGCTCTACCGGGTGCGGCTGCTGCGCCGCTCGACCCACGGCCTGAGCCTGACGCCGGAGGGCGGCACGCTGCTGCAGCATGCCCGCCAGGTGCTGGCCGCGCTGGGCGATCTGGCCGACGAGCTGTCGGCACGGCGCGAGCGCGCCAGCGGCGTCGTGCGGCTGGCGGTCAGCCCGGCGCTGGCGCAGTGCTTTGTCGTGCCGGCGCTGCCCGCGCTGGCGGCGCGTCACCCGACCTGCGCATCGAGCTGCATGCCGACGACCGCATCGTCGATCTGGCGGCCGAAGGCTTCGATGTTGCGCTGCGCACCAACCATCTGCGCCACGAGGGGTTGGTGGCGCGCCGGGTCGGGCGCTTCCGGCGCGTCGTCTGCGCGGCGCCTGCGCTGCTGGCGCGGCTGGGCACGCCGCAGACGCCGGCCGATCTGGCGCGCTTTCCGCTGGTCACGCACCTGAACGCCGGGCATCTGAACCGCTGGACCTTCGTGGTCGACGGCGAGCGCCGGCCCTGGCCGGTGAGCGGTCGCTTCAGTGCCAACACCACCTGGCTCGGGCTGGAAATGGTGCGCTCAGGTCTCGGCCTGGGCTGGCACAGCACGCTGCTGGTTGCGCCGCTGCTGGCGCGCGGCGAGCTGGTCGAGGTGCTGGCGCCGTTCCGCGATCCGGGCTGGGCGCCGGTCTGGGCGGTGATGCTGCCCGAGCGCGACCGGCTGCCGCGCATCCAGGCGGTGGTCGACTTCCTGGCCGAGGCGATGCGCGAGGCCGGTTGACCGGTCGCGGCATTGACCGTGGCCGTCAGGCGACCCGCGGGCCGCGCCCGATCTCCTCGACCAGCGCCACCTGCCCCGGCAGGCAGACGCGGCGCAGGTCGTAGCGGCGCACGATCGTCTCGCGCGCGGTGCTGCGGATCGCGTCATGCGTGCCGGGCGGCGCGGCCAGCGCGTCGGCCATCGTGCGCACCAGGCCCTCGCGGTCGAAGAAGTCGACCAGCAGGCCGTTGCGGCCGTGCTCGATCACCTCCTCGACCGGCGCGGTGCGCGAGCCGATCACCAGCGCACCGGCCGACATCGCCTCCAGCATCGACCACGACAGCACGAAGGGGTAGGTCAGGTAGACATGGGCGCGGGTCACCTGGTAGAGCTTCATCAGCTGCGGATGCGGCAGCCGGCCGACGAAGTGCAGGCGCGCGCGCATCGCCTCGTCGAGCTGCGGCGCGATCTCCGCGAGCAGCGTGTCCTGCCAGCTGCGGCCGTCCTGCGGGCGCGCGCCGTAGGACACGCCGCTGCCGCCGACCAGCACCACCTGCGCCTGCGGGCGCTCGCGCAGCAGCGCCGGCAGCGCACGCATGAAGACGTGATAGCCGCGGTTGGGCTCGAAGTTGCGGTTGATGAAGCTCAGCACCTCGTCGCCGTGGCGCAGTCGCAGCGCGCCGTGCTCGAAGACCGCTTCGGGGTCGGGGCGGATCAGGTCGGTGTCGACGCCGTCGTGCAGCGTGCGGATCTTGTGCTGGAAGGCCTGCGGCACCGTCGAGCGCTGCCAGGCGGTCGGCGACACGCCGGCGTCCATGTCGACCAGGCCCTGCAGCAGGTGGGTGTTCTTCGCGCGCAGCCTCAGCCGCGCCTCGATGCCGCGCGGCGGGAACTCCGGATCGAAGGTCACGTCGTGGCCCTCCCAGCCGTAGAACCACTCGACGAAGTGCAGCTGGCGCGCCTCGGGCCAGATGTCGCGCAGGAACAGCGCCTCGCCCCAGCCGGGATGCACGCAGATCACGTCGGGCATGAAGCCGTGCTGCTCGCGCAGCGCCAGCGCGGCGCGTGCGCAGCCCTCGCCGCGCAGCACCTTGGTCTCGTATTCCGCCACCCACGGGTGGATCTGCGGCGTGCTGCTGCGCGTGACCTTGTAGCGGGTGCAGGCCACGCCGGGCAGCGGCCGCGCGGTGGGCTCGAGCATCAGCGCGCGCACCTCGTGACCGGCCTGGGCCAGCGCCGGGGCGAGGTGGACGTACTGGCCGGGAAAGTTCTGGTGGACGAAGAGGATGCGCATGATGCCGGGCAGTATCGCGAGGTTCCGGAATTGAAAGAAGGCTGCATCGCCGCTGCAGCCGAGCGATGTGGACAATCCTGAGCCATGAGCCTGATGATTCGCCACTTCCGCCAGCGCCTGCTGTGGCCGCTGCAGCTGCTGCCGCGCCAGGACGAGCGGCTGCGCCTGCAGCCCTGGACCGCGGTGCTCGAGCGCCCGGGCAGTCCGTGGCGCGAGGCCGCCGAGATGCGCCACGGCCCGTCGAGCGAGCGCCACTACCAGGAGTTCGTGACCTTCCTGCCGCATGTGCAGCGCTTCCTCTACGGCGACGGGCCGCGCGCCGGCAGTGCGCGCACCGGAGGGGGCTCGTCGATGCGGGTGCTGCGCCGCGATGACGTGCGGGCGGTGCGCCTGCGTCTGGCGCCGGACCAACCGGCGCTGCGGCTGGCGGTCGAGCATGTCGACCTCTACTTCTTCCACGATGTCGACGTGGTGGTGCTGCATGTCGAGGTCCATGCCGACGAGCTGCCGCTGCCGGTGGCGCAGGAGCTGCTCTACCGCTTCGGCCGCGCCTATCCGCCGGGCTGGGACGGCGAGGGCCAGCCGCTGCACTGCGCCAGCGAGGTCGAGTGGCTCGGCGCCGACGACCGGACGCTGTGCGCGTCGGACGCGGCCGACCGCCAGGCCTTTCTGGACTTCGTCGGCCTGCACCGCGCGCCGCGGCTGGCGGCGCACTGGCGCTGGCTGCTGCAGCCGCTGCGCCCGGAGCAGGACGAGGAACCCGACGATGGCGCGGGCCCGCTGCTGCGGGTGCGCCAGATCGAGTACCACCGCATGCCGGTGATGGCCTGGCTGGCGCTGGACGATCCGGCCGCGCTCGGGCGCGCCGACTTCATCCGCCTCGGGCTGGTGGCCGGGCAGGGCAGCGACGGCGAGGACGAGCTGCCCTTCGCCGAGCGCCATGTCGCCGACTTCGAGGCCCGCCACTGCTACGACCGCTTCTGGCGCCCCGGCGGCGCGGCGCCCTTCACCCGCTATCTGTGCTGCGGCCATGCGCTGGTGGTGGTCGGGCGCGCGGGCTCGCGCTTCTTCGTCGACCGCGAGCGCGGCGTGCTGGCGCAGTTCCGCCACCAGCATTTCCTGATGTTCCTGATCGCGCACTTCCAGAAGGCGGCGCTGCTGATGTTCTCCGACCGGCTGGTGGTGGCGCTCGACGCGCTGGAGATCCATGACGCCAGCTCGGTCAAGCGCTTCAAGCGCGCGGTGCGCGGCAACTTCGAGACCTTCCTGCGCTTCACCCACCGCTACTGGTTCCACGACCTGTCCGAGCAGGCCCAGACCCGCGCGCTGCACCGACTGTGCGCCGATCACCTCGGCCTGGATGCGCTGCACCCCGAGGTGCGCGAGCGTGTCAGCGAGATGAACACCTACCTCGACACCGACAGCCTGCGCCGGCAGGCCAACACCGTGGTGCGGCTGACGGTGGTGACGATCGCCGGGCTGATCGGCACGCTGTCGACCGGCTTTCTCGGCATGAACCTGCTCGACGAGGCCGATCGTCCCTGGCCCGAGCGCCTGCTGATTCTCGGGATCACGCTGCTGGCTTCGCTGCTGCTGACCGGCTACATGATCGTGCGCTCCAAGCGCCTGTCGGACTTTCTCGACGTGCTGTCGGACGAGCGGCTGACGGTCGGGCAGAAGCTGGGACTGCGCCCCGAACCGGGCGAGGGACGGCCGCGCTGAGCGGCGTCGGCCTCACGGGCGCCGACTTGAGGCCGGACCCGCGCCGATGAGCGGCATGGCGGTGGCGCTTCTCTGCCGGATGCGCGGGGCCGGTGGCAGGACCATGGGCCCGAGCGCGTGAAGACGGTGGCCCTGAACGACCCGCACCCGCTCACGTCGGCTGCGGGATCGGGCCAGGTCGGCGTCCTACTCGAAGCGCGAGATGTCTTCTCGGCGACCGCTGTAGCGCGGGATCTGCATGCCCAGCGCCCATTCCACATGACTGACGCGGCCGGGAACCGTGCTCACCGCCCGGTAGCCGCGTGCCACCAGCCGGCGCAGATGGCGGCGATTGGCCTGCGGCGCCAGCAGCACCTGACCCAGCAGCGGCAGCAGCAGGCAGGCCAGCGCCATCGACCAGTCACCGCGCCGGGCCAGCACGAACGGACCGGCCAGCAGCACCGACCAGGCATAGCCCACCGGCGCGATGCGCTCCTCGCCGGTGCGTGGGTGGCGCATCAGCAGCTCGCGCGGCACGCCACTGCCCGGCATCGGCGCCGGCGCCGGCGGCACGGGGACCGACGGCATGTCGGCCGATGGTGCGGTCTTGCGCATGATCGTCTCCGGACATCGAGGGGGTCCGCTGCGATGGCGACCACGGTCGCGGCGGACACGGGAACGAGCGGAAAGAAGGCCGCAAGGACAGCAGGAAAGAGGTCGCCAGAAGAGACTCAGGAACCAGAAAAGTCGAATGAACTGTCGAATGAACCGGATTCCGGAAAACCGGATGCATCAGGTGTCGACAATCTATTCGGGGCGGGTGCCCCGGGTCAACCCTTATTTGTGGTGGATTATCTGGTGCATCGGTGACGATGAATATTCCTGCTCCGGTGCAGTATTGGTGCGATTTTCATCGGCATGTCATCTTGTGGTGCGATGAAAACTCGGGTGTTGCACTGCCATCAGGCGCCGTGCACCGGAAAGCGAGTTTTCCGCCGCAGAGAAGCGGCCTGCGGCGAATACTCAAGACCACGATCAGTGCGGATTGATCATTCGTGCCGCAGCGCCTCGATCGGATCGAGGCGTGCCGCGCGCCGTGCCGGCACATAGCCGAACACCACGCCGATCGCGGCCGAAAACACGAAGGCCAGGCCGTTGATGCCGGGCTGGAAGGCGTAGGGCATGGCCAGCAGCGAGGACAGCCCGATCGAGGCCACGGTCGCCAGCGCGATGCCCACCAGGCCGCCGAAGCTCGAGAGCACCACCGCCTCGATCAGGAACTGCAGCAGCACCTCGTGCTCCAGCGCGCCGATGGCCAGGCGCACGCCGATCTCGCGGGTGCGCTCGGTCACGCTCACCAGCATGATGTTCATGATGCCGATGCCGCCCACCAGCAGGCTCACCGCCGCCACCGCCCCGAGCAGCGAGGTCATCAGCTGCGTGGTGCCGCTCATCGTCTCGGCCAGCTGCTGCGTGTCGAGAATGTTGAAGTTGTCGTCGTCGCTCGCGCCCAGCTTGCGCCGCTCGCGCAGCAGCTGGCGCAGGCTGGACTGCACCGCTCGGCTGTCGGCGCTGTCCTCGAGCGAGACCAGCAGCGTGCCGATGTTCAGGCTGCCGGTGACGCGGCGCTGCAGCGTGCGCAGCGGCACGATCACCGTGTCGTCCTGGTCCATGCCCATCGCCGCCTGGCCCTTGGAGGCCAGCACGCCGACGACCGTGCACGAGAACTGCTTGATGCGCAGGGTCTGCCCCAGCGGATCGGTGCCGGCGAACAGCTCGCGCAGCAGCGTCGCGCCGATCAGGCAGACCGCGCTGCCGGCGCGCAGCTCGGTGTCCTCGAAGGCGCGGCCGGCCGAGAGCGTCCAGTTGCCGGTCTTCAGCCAGGCGTTGGTGGTGCCGGTCACGCTGGTCGACCAGTTGCGTGATCCGGCCACCACGGTGACGCTGCTGCGCGCCTCCGGCGCGACCGCGGCCACGCCGGCGATCTGGGCGGCGATCGCGTCCAGATCGGCCTCGCGGAACGAGGGCGCGCCCGAGCCCCCGCCGCCCGGCCCCATGCGCTGGCCGGGGCGGACCTGCAGCAGGTTGCTGCCCAGGCTGGCGATCTGCGCCTGCACCGCCTGCGTGGCGCCGCGGCCCAGCGTGACCATGGTGATGACGGCGCTCACCCCGATGACGATGCCCAGGATCGTCAGGAAGGAGCGCAGCAGGTTGCGGCGGATCTCGCGGATCGCCAGCAGCAGGGTGTTGCCGATCATGGGGTCCGCTCCTGGCGGACATCGCTGTCCATGCGACCGTCGACGAAGCGGATGATGCGCCGCGCGTATTCGGCCATGTCCGGCTCGTGGGTGACCATCAGCACGGTGATGCCCCGGTCACGGTTCAGGCCGGTGAGCAGCGCCATGATCTCGCGGCTGCGCGCGGTGTCGAGGTTGCCGGTGGGCTCGTCGGCCAGCAGCACGGTGGGGCGGCTGACGATGGCGCGCGCGATGGCCACGCGCTGCTGCTGCCCGCCCGAGAGCTCGGCCGGCGTGTGGTGCTCCCAGCCGCTCAGGCCGACCGCGGCCAGGGCCTCGCGCGCGGCCTTCTGGCGCGCGGCGGCCGGCTCGCCGCGGTAGAGCAGCGGCAGCTCGACGTTCTCCTGCGCCGAGGTGCGCGCCAGCAGGTTGAAGCCCTGGAAGACAAAGCCGAGGTACTGCCGGCGCAGCCGCGCGCGCTGGTCGCGGTCGAAGCGCTCGACGTGCACGCCGCGGAACAGGTACTGGCCGGCGCTGGGCACGTCCAGGCAGCCCAGGATGTTCATCACCGTCGACTTGCCCGAGCCGCTCGGGCCCATGACCGCGATGAAGTCGCCCTCGTCGACATCGAGGTCGATGCCGCGCAGCGCGTGAAAGGCGGCCTGGCCTTGGCCGTAGATCTTCTCGATGCCGCGCAGCCGGATCAGCGGCGGGGGGCTGGCGCTCATCGGGTGCTGCCCGGTGTGCTGCCGGCACCGGCACCGGCGCTGGCGCTGGCGCTGGCCTGGCCGGTGATGACCGGCGCGCCCTCGGCCAGGCCTTCGCCGCTGACCTCGGTGCGGCGGCCGTCGCTCAGGCCGGTGGTGACGGTGAGCGGCTGCGGCACGCCGTCCTTCAGGATCCAGATCTGGCGCTGGCCGCCTTCGGTCGTCTTCGCGCCGCCGCTGCGCTTCGGGGTGCTGGCGCCGGGCGGGCGCGGCATCAGCTTCGACAGCAGCCCGGTGTCGCCGGCTGCCGCCTCCGTGCCGGCGGCGGCCGGCGTGAAGCGCAGCGCGGTGTTGGGCACCGTCAGCACGCCACGGCGCTCGGTGGCGGCGATGGTGGCGGTGGCGGTCATGCCTGGGCGCAGGCTCAGGTCGGCATTGTCGACCTTCAGGTCGGTGGCGTAGGTCACGACGTTGTCGGTGGTGGTCGAGCCGTAGGCCACCCGGGCGATCTCGGCCGGAAAGCGCCGCGCCGGCCAGGTGCTGACGCTGAAGCTGGCGCGCTGGCCGGCCTGCACCAGGCCGACGTCGGCCTCGTCGACCTTGACCTGCAGCTTCATCTGCCGCAGGTCCTGCGCCAGCGTCAGCAGCGTGACCGCCTGCAGCGAGGCGGCCACCGCATTGCCCGGCTCGGCCGAGCGGGTCAGCACCACGCCGTCGATCGGCGAGCGGATCTCGGCCTTGCCCCGGCTGGTCTCGTCCATGCGCAGCGCGGCGGTGGCGTCGGTCACGCTGGCGCGGGCGCTGCCCAGCGCGGCTTCGGCGCGGGCCAGCGCGGCGCGGGCGGCGTCCAGCTCGGTGCCCGAGGGCACCTGGCCGCCCGACAGCCGCGACACCTCCTCCAGCCGCGTCAGGCTGGCGCGCTGCTCGGCCAGCGTGGCCTCGGCCTGGCGCACCGTGGCCTGGGCCGAGGCCAGCGTCGCCCGCGAGCGGGCGATCTGGTCGTCGAGCTTGGTGGTGTCGAGCTCGATCAGCACCTGGCCGGCGCGCACCTCGTCGTTGACGTCGACATGGACCTTGCGGATCGTGCCGGAGAGCTCCGAGCCGATCGTGACCTGGCGGATCGGCTGCAGCGTGCCGTTGGCGGTCACGGTGATCGTCAGGTCACCGCGGGCCAGCGGCTCGGTGAGAAAGCGCGGCGCGGCCTGGGCCTGCTGGCGGCCCTGCCAGGCGAGCAGGCCGGCGCCGGCGGCCAGCAGCAGCGCCGCGCCGATCCAGACGCTGCGGCGGCGCCACCACGGGCGGGGCAATGCGGCGCTGCCCAGCAGGTCGGCGACGGCGGCCGGGTCATCGGCGCGGGAGCGGTGGGGTTCAGCGGAGGCCATGGCAGACGGGAGGGGGGGAATTCAGCGGGTGGAGGCGGCGTGCACGGGCAGCGCCGCCAGATCGGCGGCGGACAGACCACCGCCGAGGGCCTTGAACAGGCGGATCAGGTTCTGGCGCAGCTCGACCTCGGCGCCGACCTGGCTGGTCTGCAGCGTCAGCAGCGTGCGCTGCGCGTCGAGCAGCGTGGTGAAGTCGATCAGGCCGGCCTGGTAGCGCTGGCGGGCCAGCGCCAGCGCCTGGGTGGCGGCGCTGACCGCCTCCCCGAGCGCACGCGCCTGCGCCCGGCTGCCGGCGGCTGCGGCCAGGCTGTCCTCGGCGTCCTGGGCGGCGGCCAGCGTGGCGGCGCGCCAGCTCAGTCGCGCCTGCGCCAGCACCGCCTGCTGCGCCTCGACCTGCGCGGCGCGCAGGCCGCCGTCATGCACCGGCCAGTCGACCGAGGCGGCCAGCGTGGCCACCAGCGTGCCGCTGCCGCCCAGCGCGGCCAGCGTCAGCGCTCGCCAGCCCAGCGTGCCCGACAGCGAGAAGTCCGGCCGGCGTGCCGCCTGGCGCGCATCCAGCCGGGCCAGCTCGGCGCCGATCGTGGCCTCGGCGGCGACCAGATCGGGGCGGCGGCGCAACAACCCGGCGGGAACCCCGGCTTCGAGCTGGCGGTCGAGCGTGGCCAGCGCCTCGCCGGGCGAGGGCAGGCGGTCGTCGCGGCCGAGCCGGGCCTGCAGCGCCTTCGGCGCCAGGCCGAGCAGCACCGCCAGCGCATGTTCGCCCTGGGTGATCGCGGTGTCCCAGGCCGGCAGCTGGGCGCGGGTCTGCTCGAGGCTGGTGCGCGCCTGCTCGACATCCAGCGTCGAAGCCAGGCCGGCCTGCGCGCGCCACTGCGTGAGCTGCAGCGTCTGCTGCTGCGCCTCGAGGCTGGCCTGCACCAGCGCGCGCCGCGCCAGATTGCCGCGCAGCGCGACATGCGCCAGCGCGACCTCGCCAGCGACGCTGTGCGCGCTGGCCTGCGCGCTGGCCTCGGCCGAGGCCAGGTCGGCCGCCGCACCGCGCTCGGTGGCGGCCAGCTGGCCGCTGGCGTCGAGCTCCCAGCTGGCCGAAAGCTGGGGCGCCAGCACCGTCGTCGTGCTGCCGCTACTGCGCTGGCGGGTGAGGCTGGCGCCCAGGCCGAGCTGCGGCGCCAGCGCGGCGGCGGCCTGCTCGCGCAGCGCCCGCGCCTGGTTCACCCGGGCCCGGGCCGAGGCGATGTCCAGATTGCCGGTCAGCGCCTCTTCGACCAGCGCGCCGAGCTGCGGATCATCGAACTGCTGCCACCAGCGCGACAGCGCGGGCAGCGTCGCGGCCGGGGTGTCTGTGCCGGTGATCGGCGGCAGGGCAGCTTCGGCGCGTGTCGTGGCCGTGGTGTGCGGCAGGCTGGTGCAGCCGACCAGCAGCAGCGCCAGGGCCAGCAGGGTCAGCCGGCGGGGCACCGGTGGCGCGAGGTGCGGAGGGGTCAGGGTCATCGCGGGGGCTGCAACGGCATGTGGAAGCATGCTCGTGGCGAAGCCAAGGGTTTACCCTGATTTTTATCAAGCCCGCTCCGGGTTCCTGATGCGTCCCCGGTAAAGAATCATGTCGCCGCGTGCGGGCTCAGCGTGCGGCCAGCACCACCTGGGCGCGGCCGGCGCGCTTGGCTTCGTAGAGCGCGTCGTCGGCGCGGCGCAGCAGGTCGTCGAGCGTGCGGTCGTTCTCGCCGAGCGCGGCCAGGCCGGCGCTGTACTCCAGCACGAAGCCCAGCGCCTGCTCCGACTCCAGCCGCAGGCACTGGCGCAGGCGCTGGTCGAGCGACAGCGCCGGGCCCTCGCGGGTGTGGGTCAGCAGCACGCAGAACTCCTCGCCGCCGTAGCGCCCGGCCAGATCGCCCGAGCGCAGCTGCTCGTGCAGCATGCGCGCCACCAGCTGCAGCGCCTGGTCGCCCCGGGCATGGCCGTGCTCGTCGTTGACCCGCTTGAAATGATCGATGTCGATCATCATCAGCCCGAGTGGCTGCTGATAGCGGCGTGCGTCGGCCAGCAGCACCTCGGCACGCTCGGTCCAGGCGCGGCGGTTGAGCAGGCCGGTCAGGCCATCGGTGATCGCCTGCTCGCGCAGCTGGCGCTCGGCTTCCTCGCGGTAGGCCATCAGCAGCGCCATCGAGTTCAGCAGCAGCACCACGCTGCTGACCAGCGCCGAGAGCTGGTTGATCGGATGCGGTGCGGTCAGGAAGGGATAGCTCTCGGTGAAGAAGGCGCCCAGGATGCCGCGCCAGAAGGTGATGGTCGCCATGATCGCCATGCTGGCGGCGATCACCGCGCGCCAGCCGCGGTGCGTGCCGGGCGAGTGCGTCAGCGCCGCCATTGCCACCATCAGCATCTGCAGCCCCAGGACCCCGTTGGCCAACCCGACCCGCCAGGGGTAGCTGGTAAAGCCGATGCCGTAGCCCAGCGTCATCAGGCCGGTCAGCAGCCACAGCGCGATCAGGCCCAGACTGCGCTCGTCGGGCCGGCCATGGCCGGTCCAGAGCCGGATCGCCCGCCACAGCGTGACCAGGCTGGCCGACATCGCGCCCATCGCCAGCGTCGACAGCAGCCGGTCGGGCCATTCGTTGCGAACCAGGGTCGACAGAACCAGGCACAGCCAGCCCAGGGCCTGCAGCCCGGTGGCCAGCACCGCATGGCGCGCCGCGATGCCGATGCGGCGCCAGCCCATGATGGTCGGCAGGGCGATCGCGCCGGCGAACAGGTTCACCGAGAACGCGACCATCAGCGTTCGGACATCAAGTTCCATGGATCTGCTGCCGTGGCCGCAGGCGGGCGCGATGTGCCCGGCCTGTCATCTCAGGGAGCGCACCTCACTGGAAGGCCACCTCGTCGAAGCTGCGCAGCTTGCGGCTGTGCAGGTGGTCCAGCCCCTGGTGGCGCAGGATCTCGATGGCGCGGATGCCGATGCGCAGGTGCTGGTCGACCCGCTCGCGGTAGAAGTGGTTGGCCATGCCGGGCAGCTTGATTTCGCCGTGGAGCGGCTTGTCGGAGACACACAACAGGGTACCGTATGGAACCCGGAAACGGAACCCGTTCGCGGCGATCGTCGCGCTTTCCATGTCGAGCGCCACGGCGCGGCTCTGGCTGAAGCGGCGCTCCGGACCCGGATGCGGCAGCAGCTCCCAGTTGCGGTTGTCGGTGGAGGCCACCGTGCCGGTGCGCATGATCTTCTTCAGCTCGTAGCCGGAGAGCTGCGTGACCTCGGCCACCGCCGACTCGAGCGCGACCTGGATCTCCGCCAGCGGCGGGATCGGCACCCACAGCGGCAGTTCCTCGTCGAGCACATGGTCCTCGCGCACATAGCCGTGGGCGAGCACGTAGTCGCCAAGCTGCTGCGTGTTGCGCAGGCCGGCGCAGTGGCCGAGCATCAGCCAGGCGTGCGGGCGCAGCACCGCGATGTGGTCGGTGATGGTCTTGGCGTTGCTGGGCCCCACGCCGATGTTGACCATCGTGATGCCGCTGTGGCCGTGGCGCTTCAGGTGATAGGCCGGCATCTGCGGCAGACGCGGCGGCGGCGCGCCCAGCGCGTCGCCCGGCTCGGCGGGCAGGCCGGCGCGGCGCGTCAGCACATTGCCGGGCTCGACGAAGGCGGTGTATTCGCCCGCGTCGTCGGCCATCAGCTCATGGCCCAGGCGCACGAACTCGTCGATGTAGAACTGGTAGTTCGTGAACAGGACGTAGTTCTGGAAGTGCTCGGGCAGCGTGCCGGTGTAGTGGCGCAGCCGGTGCAGCGAGTAGTCGACCCGCGGTGCGGTGAACAGCGCCAGCGGGTGGCGCAGCTGGCCGTCGTGGCCGGTGTGCGGCTCATGCGTGCCGTTGGCGATGCCGTCGTCCATCGCCGCCAGGTCGGGCAGGTCGAACAGGTCGCGCAGGCGCGTGCGCCGCTCCGCGCTCATCGTGCCCTCGATGTGGTCGTTCTCGGCGAAGCTGAAATGCACCGGGATCGGCTGGCTCGACAGCCCGACCTCCAGCGCCACGCCGTGGTTGCGCAGCAGCAGCTTGAACTGCTCGCGGTAGTAGTAGCGGAACAGGTCCGGCCGGGTCAGCGTGGTCTCGTGCACGCCGGGGCCGGCGACGAAGCCGTAGGCCAGCCGGGAGTCGGCGCGCTCGACGGTGTCGACCCGCACCCGCACGAAGGGGTAGCAGGCCCGCACCCGCCCGCCGAAGTCGTCGCGGCCGCCGACGAATTCCTTCAGCGACTGGCGCAGGTGCGCGATGCCGGAGTCGTAGATCGCCTTGGCGTGCGCAAACGCGGCCTCGGCGTCGGTGAAGCTTTGGGTGGTGATGACGGTGCGCGACATGGCCCATTCTGCCCGCAGCGCACCGATTCTTGTAGATCCGTCCGCGATGCGACTGTTGCGGATCGGATCATTGCGGTTTCAGAGCCGCGCCAGCAATTCGGCCTTCTTCGCGGCGAACTCCTGCTCGGTCAGCAGGCCGCGCTGCAGCAGCGCGCCGAGCTTCTCGATCGTCGCCAGGATGTCCTCGCCGCCGGTGGATCCGGTCGACATCGCTGCGGGCGGGGCCATCGGAGCGATCTGGGCGATCGGCGCGAAGGCCGGGGCGGGCGCGGGCACCGGAGCCGGCGCGACCGGCACGCCGCCGCGCATCACCACCGGCAGCCGCGCCAGGTCGACCGGGCCGAACTGGCTGCTCATCGCGATGCCGCCGCTGCCGCCCTGCTGCTGCGAGAAGCCGCCGATCTGGTGGTCGAGCGTGTCGTAGATCCACACCTCGCCGCCGCTGTCGAGCGCCAGGCGGCGGGCCTGCGGGAACCAGGCGTAGCGCATCTGGTTCTGCGCGCCGCTGGCGGCCGGCTGGCCGAGCTCGGCCGGCCACCAGGCGCTGCCGCCGCCGAAGACCGGTGCGCTCAGCCACAGGTCGCCGCGGGTGGCTGCCAGCGTGGCCAGCTCGTGGCACAGGCCGTCGACCCGCGCCTTCAGGCCGTGGTTGAACATGTCGCCGAGCATCAGCATGCCGCCGCTCATCCACTGGCCGGAGCCGCCGAACTCGGGATGGCTGAACTGCGCCATCGTGCCGCCGCCGGCCTGCACCGCCTGCAGCATCACGGTCACCGCCTCCGTGCTGAAGCCGTGGCGCGCGGCGATCGAGGCGACGGCCTGAAGGCCGGTGTCGGAGAGCTGGAGCATGGGGTTTCCTCGGGAGTGCTGCCGGTCAGCCTAGCAGACCCCTCCGCACCGCGGCATGTCAGAGCCGGTCGAGCGGGATTTTCAGATAGCGCACGCCGTTGGATTCCGGCGGCGGCAGGTGGCCGGCGCGCATGTTGACCTGCACCGAGGGCAGCATCAGCACCGGCATGTCCAGCGTCGCGTCGCGTGCGCGGCGCATGGCCACGAAGGCATCCTCGGCGATGCCTTGGTGCACATGCACATTGGCCGCACGCTGCTCGGCCACCGTCGTCGCATGCGCCAGCGCGCGTCCGCCCGGGCGGTAGTCGTGGCACATGAACAGCCGGGTGTCGCCGGGCAAGGCCAGCACCCGCTGGATCGAGCGGTACAGCGTCGCGGCATCGCCGCCGGGAAAGTCGCAGCGCGCGGTGCCGTAGTCGGGCATGAACAGCGTGTCGCCGACGAAGGCGGCCGGCGTGGCCTGCGGGTCGGCCGGATCCTCGACCACATAGGTCAGGCAGGCCGGCGTGTGGCCGGGCGTGTGCAGCGCCGTCGCGCGCAGGCCGCCGATCGCGAAGGTGTCGCCGTCGGCGAACAGCCGGCCGAACTGGCGCCCGTCGCGGGCGAAGTCCTCGCCGGCGTTGAACAGCGCGCCGAAGGTCTTCTGCACCGTGGTGATCTGCGCGCCGATGGCGATCGTGCCGCCCAGGCGCGCCTGCAGCCACGGCGCCGCCGAGAGGTGGTCGGCGTGCACATGCGTCTCGAGCAGCCACTGCACCGTCAGCCCGAGCGCCTCGACCTGCGCGGCCAAGCGCTCGGCGCCGCGCGTGCCGGTGCGGCCGGACTTCGGGTCGTAGTCGAGCACGCTGTCGACGATCGCGGCCTGGCGGCTGTCCAGGTCGATCACCAGATGCGAGAAGGTCGAGGTGGCCTCGTCGAAGAAGGTGTCGATGCGCAGCCGGCCGGTGGTCTGGCTGGCGAAGGGGGCGGCGGTGTTCATGGCCGCGATTCTATATACCCATTAGGGTACTTTGTGATGCCTTGCGGCCCGACCCGACAGCGCATTGGGGAAATACAGCGCGGTCAGGCTGCGGCTGTGCACCGGCGAGACCTCGGTGACCGCGCGCGGATCGTCGGTGTAGCGGCGCCAGTCGCGCACCCCGTGGATGTCGTCGCAGGCGTCGAGCAGGCCCATCGTCTCGCGGTCGCCCACCAGCACGCCCTGCACCCGCAGGCCGAAGCGCTCGCGCGCCTGGTCGAGCCGCGCCAGCGTGGCGGGCATGCAGCCGAACTCGCCGTCGCTGACGATCAGCAGGTCGGCCTGGCGCCAGCGTGCCTGGTGGACGCGCTCGACCGCACGCTCGATCGGCGTCTGCACGTCGGTGCCGCCGTCGAAGGTCTGGCCCATCAGGTCCATCAGTGCCTGCAGGCCGGCCGGGCTCAGGTCGAGCTCGCGCTCGATCACCTCGCCGGGGCCGCCAAAGGCGATCAGCACGCAGCCGCGCCGCTCGGCGTGGGCCGCGCGCATCGCGGCGATGACGACCGCGCGGGCGATGTTCTCGGGCGCGCCGCGCATCGAGCCGGAGGTGTCCAGGCACAGGATGAAGGGGCCGCGGCCGAGCGGCTCCGGGTCCGGCGGCGACAGGGCGGCACGCGGCGGCGCGGCCGGGTCCGGGCGCCAGTCGGTCAGCACCGCTTCGGACTGCCATCCCAGCAGACGGCACTCGGCCTGACGGGCGCGCCAGAGGCGGCGCAGCAGCGGGTGGCGCAGCATCACCGCCTCGGAGGCCAGCATCCGGTCGATGCGCCCGGTGAGCTGCAGGCCGGTGAGCTCGCCGGGCGCATCGGGCAGACGGGTCTCGACGGCGCGCAGGCCGTGGGCCGCGCGGGCCTCGGCCTGCGGCTCGGGCGCGTCCTGCGGCGGCGGGCCGCCCTGGCGCTCGGCGCGGCCCAGGCGGCTGATCAGCGCGGCGAGCTGCGGCAGGCGCTCCAGCCAGGCCGCGGCCTGCTGGGCCTCGCGCCAGGCGCGCGAGCGCAGATGGCCGCGCAGTTCGTCCCAGCTCAGCCGCGAGGGATCGCCCAGGCTGTCGAGCAGCACCAGCCGCTCGTCCCAGCCGCTGCCCTCGAGCTGCCATTCGGCCCGGAAGCCGGCTGCAGCGCCCGTGATGGCCTCGGCCCGCGTCAGCCGGGGCTGCTGATCGACGATGCGGTCCAGATGCCACAGCAGCGTGCGCAGCACCTGCTGCGCCATCGCCGGGCGGCCTCGGCTCAGGCCGGGCAGGCCGAGCTCGGCGGCGGCCTCGCGCATCGGGGCCAGCGCGGCGGCATCGCCCAGGTCGGCCTCGGGCGGCGGCAGGGTGCCGGCCTCCAGCGCCTGCTGCCAGCGCCGCGTGTCGCGCAGCCGCGCCTCGGCGTGGCCGATGCTGCTCACCAGGGCTGGCAGCCACAGCTCGCGCGGCAGCTCGGCCAGACGGTTCCACGGCAGGTCGGGCGAGCGGCGCATCGACGCGGTCCGGTGCGCGGTCCCGGGCGGGGCTTCAGTCTTCCAGCAGCACCGGCGCGGGGGGCGGCGCTTCGGCGCCTTCCGTGCCTTCGGCCGTGGCCTGCACCGGCAGGCCGGCGAAGCCGGCGCGCACCGCCTCGAGCCGGTCCAGCAGCGCCTGCAGCACCAGCGCGGTGTGCAGATGCGCGCCCAGCAGCGCGGCCACGCAGGCCGGCGGCATCCACAGCCTGCCCTCGAGCCGTGCCGACAGGGCTTCGGCCGCGGCCAGCGCGGCCTCGTGGTGCGGACGCGCCAGGGCGAGGGTCTCGTCGACCTGCGCCACCCGGGCTGCGACATGCACCGGGCTCCAGCGCCGGCGCGAGGCGGCGTCGAGCGCCTGCGACATCAGGCGCATCGTGCCGGCGCTGCCGTCCGCGTCGCGCCCGCCGCCGATCGCGCGGGCCAGCGCCATCTTGCCGGCCAGATCGCTCTCGCCGCTGCCGGTCTCCTCGGCCTCGGCGCGCTGCTCGAGCTGGAGCTGGCGCTCCAGCGCCTCGACCGCCCGCGTCAGCCATGGCGCGTCCTGCGGCACCGCGCCGACGATCTCGTGCGCGAACCAGTCCTGCAGCGCCGGCGCCAGCTCGGGCAGCGGCGCGGCGGTCTGCGGTGCCAGCCACAGGTCGAGCGCGTCGACCTGCGTGCGGCCCTCGGTGGCGGCGGCCACCTTCATCAGGCCGACGAGCTGGCGCCAGCGCCGGTCCGACAGCGCCTGCGCCGGCTGCTGCGCGGCCAGCCAGCGGCGCAGCCGGTGCAGCGCCTCGACCGCCTCGTCGCTCAGCGCGACACGGTCCGCGGCCAGGCGCACCGCCTCGCGCTCGGCTGCGTCCAGGCCGCGCTCGGGCGGCGTGCGCAGCAGCGACCGGGCCTGGTTATCGCCCTCGTCGAGCCGCAGCAGCGCCTCGAAGCGCGCCTCGCTGACCGGCGCCACCGGCAGGCGCACCAGGAAACGATCGAAGAAGGCCCGCAGCGCCTCGTCGCCCGGCACCTCGTTGCTGGCGCCGACGACGCTCAGCAGCGGCACGCGCACCCGGCCGCTGCCGTTGTCGAACTCGCGCTCGTTGAGCAGCGTCAGCAGCGCGTTCAGGATCGCCGAGTTGGCCTTGAAGACCTCGTCGAGAAAGGCGATGCCGGCCTCGGGCAGGAAGCCGGCGGTCAGCCGCTCGTGGCGGTCTTCCTCCAGCGCCTTCAGCGACAGCGGGCCGAACAGCTCTTCCGGCGTGGAGAAGCGCGTCAGCAGCCGCTCGAAATAGGGGGCGCCTTCGAAGGCGCGATGCAGGCGGCGCGCCAGCTCGCTCTTGGCGGTGCCGGGCGGGCCGAGCAGCAGCACATGCTCGCCGGCCAGCGCGGCCAGCAGCGCCAGGCGGGTCTCGGTGTCGCGCTCGAGCAGGCCGTCGCCGAGCGTGTCGATCAGCGCGCGCAGGCGCTCGGGGGAGGGCAGGGGACGGCGGTCGTCCAGGGCAGAAGCAGGCATGGCCGCGATTCTCGTGCGCCGCTCTGGTATCGGCAACCTGTCACGCCGAGGTCGTCGCCAGCTGTCACCATCGCGAAGCATGGCCTTGCATGAATTTTCAATTCTTCATCGAGACTTGACGCATGACGCTTGACCGACGCCAGTTCCTGAGCCGCTCCGTCTTCTTCGCTGTCGTGCCGGCGCTGCCGGTCGGGCTGGCCGCCTGTGGCGGCAGCGACGCGGACGAGACCGAGGCCCTGCCGCCCGCCGGCACCCACCACTTCCCGCAGGGCGTGGCCAGCGGCGATCCGCGCCCGGACAGCGTGGTGTTCTGGAGCCGCTGCGTGCGCGCCGACGGCAGCGGCGCCGACATCGCGCTGACGCTGGAGGTCTCGACCGCCGAGAACTTCGCCCCGCTGCTCGCCTCGGTGGCGCTGGGCGCCCGCGCGACCTGGGACCACACGGTGCGCGCCAAGGTCACCGGCCTGCCGGCGGCCACCGCGCTGTTCTACCGCTTCCGCGCCGGCCGCGATCTCAGCCCGACCGGCCGCACCCGCACCGCGCCGGCCGCCACCAGCACGCCCGCGCAGCTGAAGTTCGCCTGGTTCACCTGCCAAGACTGGAGCATCAACCACTGGGGCGCGATGGACCTGATCGCCGCCGGCGACCACGACTTCGTCGTCCACGTCGGCGACTACATCTACGAGACCACCGACGCGGCCTTCCAGGCCGGCGTGGCCGAGCCGGCGCACGGCGCGATCCGCCTGCCCGACGGCGCGGCCCTGCCCGGCGGCGGCCGCTACGCGACCACGCTGGCCGACTACCGCACGCTCTACCGCACCTACCGCGGCGACACGCGCCTGCAGGCGGTGCACGCGAAGTTCGCCTTCATCGGCATCTGGGACGACCACGAGTTCAGCGACGACTGCTGGCAGGACCACCAGACCTACACCAACGCCAACCTGCAGCAGACCGCCCGGCGCCGCGCCGCCAGCCAGGCCTGGGTCGAGTACATGCCGGTCGACTTCGGCGATGTCTCGTTCGACACGGCGAACGCGGCCTACGACAACCTGCGCATCTACCGCGACTTCCGCTTCGGCACGCTGATGCATCTGGTGATGACCGACCAGCGCCTCTACCGCGACGACCATGTGGTCGACGAGGCGACCCTCGCCGCGGCCCAGGGCCACGATCCGGTCAACGGCAGCGACTCCATCGGCGCGCGCTACTTCGTGCAGCAGCCGGTGCTGGCGCAGTTCGAGGCGGCTCGGACCGCCGCGCTCGGCCGCGCGCCCTCCATCCTGGGCGCCACCCAGACCGCGTGGTGGAAGGCCACGATGCAGGCTTCGAGCGCCACCTGGAAGGTCTGGGGCAACGAGGTCACGCTCGGCCGCATGGGGCTGGACCTGCGCACGCTGGCGCCGGCGCCGTACAACGCGCTCTATGTCGTCAACGCCGACGGCTGGGACGGCTTCACCCGTCACCGCGCCGAGCTGATGGCGCATCTGAAGACCGCCGGCATCCGCAATGTCGTGGCCATCACCGGCGACCTGCACGCCTTCCAGTGCCACGTCGTGCGCGACGATCCCGATCCGGCCGTGGGCACGCCGGTGCTGGTCGACTTCGTCAGCGCCGGCATCAGCAGCTCGAGCTTCTACAGCTACATCAAGGCCGGGGCCGGCACTACGCCGCTGGCCGCGCTGGCCGCCACGCCGGCCATCTTTGACGCGACGCTGCAGGCGCACAACCCGGACCTGCGCCATGCCGACCATGACGCCCAGGGCTATGCGTCGGCGGTCGTGACCGCGACATCGTTCGACGTCACCTTCCACAAGGTCCGGCCGCTGAATGCGGATGGCACGGCGCCGGCCAGCCCCTTGCTGTCGCAGAAGACCCTGCGGGTCAACGCCGGGACGGTGGAGGTCGGCTGACGCTGCTGGCGGGCAGCAGCGTCTGGTTCAGTTCAGATCGCAATGACGGCCAGGACGGCAGCGCGTGGTCGAGCAGTGCGGTGAACTGCTCGTCATGCCGGCGCACCCGCAGATGGGCCAGCTCGTGCACCAGAACGTACTCGATGCAGGCGGGTCGCTGGCGAGCCAGATCCAGGTTGAGCCAGATCCGTCCGCTGGCCGGCGTGCAGCTGCCCCATTTTGTCTTCATGCGCTTGACGCCCCAGGCGCTGGCCTCCACGCCCAGCACCGGCTGCCAGCGTGCCAGCAGCGCCGGGATCAGCGCTTTCAGTTCGACTCGGTACCAGTTCTGCAGCACCTGCTCACGCTGGTCCCGGTCCGCACCGGGGCGCACCTGCAGCCGTAGCGTCGTCAGTCCGACGCGTTCCACCTTGGGCGGTGCGTCCACCTCGACCACGCGCAGCCGGCGCCGCTGACCGAAGACCTGGTGGCTCTCGCCGCTGACCATCTCGCGCCGTGACTCGCGGGGCTGTGCCGCAAACTGGGCCTGCTGGCGGCGGATCCAGCCCAGCCGCTGCACGACCGCGAGTCGCACCGCCTCATCGTCCACCGCCAGCGGTGCCGCCACACGCACGCGGCCGTCCGGCGGGTAGACGCCGAGGTGCAGGTGCTTGATGCGCTGGCGGGCGATCTCGATGCGCAGGCCGCTGATGTCGAGATGGTGGGGCGGCGTCGATGGCATGGACGGACGTTGGATGTTGTCGATTCTTGGCCTGTCCTGGCACGCCGTCATGCCCGCGCAAGCGGGCAACCCGGCTCGGCGGGCTGGAGCGCGCGTTCCAGCGCGTCCGTCATGCCCGCGCAAGCGGGCATCCACGATGCGCGCGGGTGTCGGACTGCGTGGGTGCCCGCTTGCGCGGGCATGACGGTGTCAGGGGCCTCAGGATTTATCAGTATTCGGGCTGGTTCCGGACCAGCTCAAGGATACGGTCCGCCCGCGCATCCAGGTCTTCCTGCACGCCGTGGCCTTCCGCTGCGACCAGCACGCCCGGCGCACCCAAGGCCAGCTTGATCGCCGTGCGCAGCTTGCGTGTCTTCATCTTCGCGTTGACCGTGCGCCAGTCGTCCTCGCGGTGCGTGATCACTGCGTGGTGGACGCTGAGCGCGAGCGGCTGGTTCTGGCCGAGGTTGTCGAACAGCGCCTGCTTGCCGGGCGTGTCGATGGCGCGCGGGTAGGCCGCGCTGGAGGATGGCGACTGCACCTGCCGCGCCAGCGCGCTGGCCTGCTGGAGAAACTCGGCGTAGTCGATCGCCTGTTCCCGCCGCTGCGCGATCAGCGCGTCCAGCAGCGCCGACATGCGCTCGTAGTATTTCGGGTTGACCGGCGACTCGTCGATGATGACCCGGCGCACGTTGTTCTCGATCGTCTCGGCCACCGACTCGGGGCTGGTGCGCAGCCCGTCCGGCAGCGCCTCGACCGCTTCGGGGCCGCGTGTGGCGAGCATCTGCACCAGCGTCAGGTCATCGAAGGCCGAGAGCTTCTCGCTGTCGCCCGCCTGCACGTAGGTGTCGATCAGGTGGCGCATCGCCGGCTCGTAGGCCTTCAGGTCGATGTAGTCGCCGCTGCGGATCTTCACCGCGCTGCGCACCGCCTCGAACTGCGTCACCTCGGCTTTCAGCGCCGTCGCTTCGTCGGGCGTGATGCCAGCTTCCGCAAAATCGCCCGCGAGGTTCGCATAGGCGCGTACCAGCGCCGCGGTCAGCTTGTAGAGCGCCAGCCGCTGGCCTTCGCGGGCCTTGAGTTCCGCCGCGTCGCCCGCTGCCGTGCCGCAGAAGAAGCGCAGGTAGGTTTCCATCGTGCGCGGCGTCTCGACCGGCTCGCACAGCGCCCGCACCGATTCGAGCACCTCGTCCAGCCGCTCGCGGGCCTTGTCGATGCGGCTGGTGATGAGGCCGGCGATGTCGCTGGCGTCGTAGCCGTCGAGCGCGCCGCGGGTGTAGTCCTGGATCGCGCCCTCGACGCGCTCGAACAGGTGCTTGTAGTCGACGATGCAGCCCACCTCCTTGTCGTCGCCGTCCAGTCGGTTGACGCGGCAGATCGCCTGGAACAGGCCGTGGTCGCGCATCGGCTTGTCGATGTAGAGCACGGTCGCGGGCGGTGCGTCGAAGCCGGTCAGCAGCTTGTCCACGACGATCAGCAACTGCATCTGCGCCGGCTCGTCGATGAAGCGCTGCTTCACCTCGGTCTCGAAGTCGTCGATGCGCAGCACCGCTTCATCCGGCGGCAGCTTGAACCAGTCGGCCAGCATCCGGCGGTAGGTCTCGTATTTCTGCAGCGCGTCCGTCACGCCTTCGCCGGTGGCCTCGCCCTTCACGTCCGCGACCTTCGGCACGTAGGAGCTGACCACCGCGCAGCGCCCGGCCAGCGGCGTGCGCGCAAACAGGTCGTGGTAACGGCAGGCCTCGTACACGCTGCCTGCCACCAGCATCGCGTTGCCGCGCCCGCTCTTCAGGCGGTCGCGGGTGGCCATGTCGAGCAGGATGTCGGCCACGATCTGCTCCAGCCGGCTGCGGCTCGACAGCAGCGTCTGCATCGTGCCCCAGCGGGCCTTGAGCTGCGCCTTGGCGAGGTCGGTCAGCGCGGCGGTGTGGGCCTCGAACCAGTCGTCGATCTTGCGCTGCGAGGTGATGCGCTGGTCGATGTCGCGCGCCTCGTAGCGCAGGTCGAGCACCACGCGGTCGCGCACCGCCTCGTTGAACTTGTAGGTGTGGATGTAGCCGCCGAAGACCTCGATGCTGCGTTGCTTGTCGCTTTTCAGCAGCGGCGTGCCGGTGAAGCCGATGAAGACCGCGTCGGGCAGGATGGCCTTCATCGCCTCGTGCAGCAGGCCGGACTGGGTGCGGTGGCATTCGTCCACGAAGACGTGGAGCCGGCCCCGCGCCCGGAAGCCCGGGGGCAGCGCCTTGCGGATCTCCTGGACGTAACCGGCCACGTCGCCCGCATCGCCGTCGTTGTCGGCGCGCGCGCTCTTGCGGCTGACGCCGCCGAACTTGTGGACCAGCGAGCCGATCAGCCACGGCCGGTCGTCGCCCAGCACGCACACGAGGTCGGCGCCGTCGCGGGTGCGGTGGAGCTGTTCCTGCACGCCGTGGAAGACCTTTTCGATCTGGGCGTCGAGTTCGGTGCGGTCGGTGATGATGAGGACGCGGGCGTCCCGGATGTGTTCGCGGATCCATTTGGCCAGCCACACCATCGTCAGGCTCTTGCCGGAACCTTGCGTGTGCCAGAGGATGCCGCCCTCGCGGCGCTGCAGGCGGGCCTGGGCGGCACGCACGCCGAAATACTGGTTGTGGCGACAGAGTTTCTTGCGCCCGCTGTCGAACACCACGAAGTCGTGGATCAGCTCCAGCAGCCGCGCCTTGTTGCAGAGCCAGCCGAGGTGCTGGTCGAGCGGGCTGCGCGGGTCGTCGGCGAGGTCGGCGCCGTCTTCGCGCCAGGTCAGGTAATGGCGTTCGGGCGTGCCGACGGTGCCGTAGCGCAGGCCCTCGGTGTCGCTGCCGGCCATGACGAACTGCAGCGTCGAGAAGAAGCCTTCGATGAATTCGGGTTTCTGGTTGTCGAGGTTCTGGCGGATGCCTTCGGACACCGAGACGGTGGAGCGTTTCAGCTCGATCACGGCCAGAGCCATGCCGTTGACATACAGCACGAGGTCGGGGCGCTTGGTGTGGGCGCGCGGGTCGTGCGGCTTGACGGTGACTTCCTCGGCGATGCCGAAGTGATTGCGCTCGGGGTGTTTCCAGTCGATCAGCCAGACATCGCGGGTCTGCTCGCCCGCGTCGGGGCGCACCTTGACGCCGTAGCGCAGCAGCTCGTACACGGCGCGGTTGCGGTCGTGCAGGCGCTGGACGCGGTCGTTGGCGGTCTGTTCGAGTTGGTAGATGGCGCGGTCCGCGAGTGCGGCGTCCACGCCCTGCGCCAAGAGAAAAGCCCGCAGCAGGGCGGGCTCGATGTTGCGGTTGTCGGGGCGGTCGGACCAGCGGCCGAGGTAGGTGTAGCCGAGGGACTCGGTGAAGAGGCGAGTCACTCGGGCTTGGGTGGTGGATTCTTTTTGATTGATGGATTTGGTCATGGCGCTCCCCTTGCCTCAATTCTACGGCATCATCCATTTTGTGATCCGGTGTCGTTGTTTGGCAAGGGGAATATATTCGTGTAGTTGGGCTATTTGATGGAGATGCTTTTCATTACGCCATGATTTATTTCGGTCTTCGTCGAGTCTAAGGCGGATTCAACGACTTCCTTTGCTCGAGCATGGGTGCATAGGTCCGCGTATTTTTCTAGGCGTGTATAAGCGTCCTTGAAATTGAGTTGATTGTTTTTTGCTGCGGATTTGAGTGCCGTGGCCTCATCCTTCATGAGGTTTTCTATGTGCCTCTGAACTTTTGAGGCAGTGGGCGTGGCGAAGAATGAGCTGTTTACATTGTTTGACATTCCGGCAATCGCGGCAGTTGCGGCACCATAGCCTGTGATGAAGTTGGCGTTTGCTGTGCCAATGCCAAGAAGTGTCGTTCCGAGTTGTGTGATTACGTTCAGGTTTTCGCTCTGATAATTAAGAAGTCGACTCAGATCGTCTATTTTTCTAAACCATCTGCTGCAGTAGGAGTCAACTAGTCCGATGCCTTCTGATACATAGTTTTCGATAGCCGCTTGATTGTTTTGTGGTAATTCAATTGATTTTTCTCTATAAATTGGCTGCGCCAGTCTGAGAGCATTGAAATAGTCGTCCACTGGAATTTTTTCGGCATTTTTCGAAAGATCTTTTTCATCGTTCGCACCATGAATCTTGGGTGGGTTCATGGTTTCTTCTGGCGAGAATTTTCTGTCGGAGATGTGAGAGCAGCCGCTTGCGGTGAAAACGCACAACGCGAGCATGGTAATACGTAGCATAATTGACTCCGATTTAAAGTTGGGGTGAGGCCGTGCTATTTGCGTGATGGGCTTGACTGACGTGATGACTTTTTACGGAAGCCATATTTCAACCAGATTTCGACTGACTGACGATGCCAGCGACTTGACATGCACTATGCGATAGTCGTTGCCGGTAAGTGACTCTTCAAATATTTCTGCAATATTTTTTGCATATGGCGCATCAATTTCTCTAAAATACCTTATTTCTGTTTTTGCTCCAGACTTTAATTTTTTTGCGGCTACATTTTCTATACCGGGAGCAAGAAACCCGTTGTTTTGGGCTGCAATCTGTATTTTGCTGGCAATTGCGCGATCGGATTCACGTTGTATTTGAATGTAGAGCAAAGGTTTTTTGGCTTCGATTCCTGATTGAACCCTATTTTTGATTGCCTGTTGTTCTTCTGAATTTAAGTTTTCTTTCGATAGAGAGGAGAGTAATGCTGAGGTTTGAGCATATGCGAGGGCCATTTCTACTGCGTGCGTTGGATTTTTGGGATACGAGGCTGCTGCGCCGATGCCATCTATTCTTGATATTCCTCGGTTCTCTTTGGGAATGTAGCAGATACTTTTTCGCCCCTTAATGAAGGATTGCTCAGGCATTGCGTAGAACATTACTGATGCTCTGTCGGCGATTTTTGATGAATATGTTTGATTGATTTCACTCGGGCGAAGATTGACATCAACAGTTTGGCGATCCCATCGTTGCCAATCTTGAAATACCTCGTACACGCTCGGTTCTTTGTTCGGTCCGGTTTCCCATCTAAATTCAGCGCCGCAAGTTGGATGCTGATGTTCATGATGAAGCCCCAGTGCATGTCCAAACTCATGAATCACTACCGTTTTCCAACGGTCGGGCATGAGTTTCGGCCAACTTTCAATAAATCCCTCGAAATTCATGGAAGAGGCGTTTTCTGGAGCGATGCTGCTGACGCTGTCAGTCCCGACATATGACCAATATCCAGGTTCCGAAAATCCGATGCGAATATGGGCTGAGCGATTGGTGTCTTCAGTTGACCAAGTTCTGTATTTTTTGGTTTTTGGATTAAAGCCGAAATCGAGTTTTATGTTTGCATATTTTTCCCACTGTGCGGCTTGTTTGGCAATTGCACCATGCATTGCCGACTCGCCGCCATTGAATGCGATAAGTATGGTTGATCCGGGAGTCCAACGCTTTCTGGCGAATAGATAGTTTGCGGTTTGATCAGGAAGCTTTTGGCTGGCGCTTATTTCTGCTGCTCTCTGTGCGGCTAACTTTTCAGAAAGTGCCGGTGGATACGAGTCCAGTTGCGCGTAAGCGTGTGAGGTGGCAAACAACATCACTGCAATGGCGGTGATTTTTCGGTCCATTCGACATCTCCCGAGTAAGGGGTAATTGGTCCACTACTTCCAATATAAGTACCTTCACGCACGCTCAAAGCCTCAACCTGCAACCCTTGTCCTCACATCAAAAACCCTTAAACTTTCGAGTTGAAATGCAAAAAGCGTGAAATTTGTCACACCGCAAATGTGGAAAATTTCACGCAAAAGTGCTACCGAAAGCGAAAGCCCAACACCGCCAACGCGGGCGGTTTTCAGTTCATCGAGGGGATTTCTTGATCCAGATCCATGCATTCACATGGTGGGATCTCGCGGCGAACGAATGCCGCCGCGTGGTGCGCCAAACCGGTGCATTCCGGCCTGGCGGGTAGTTTGATCAGATCAACCGAACCCGGCCGCTCAATAGCTCTTGCATCATCCCTTGTTTGATGAGGCGGGTTTTTTCTCGGCGGGCTTCGAGGGCGGTGATCTCGGTGTCCATGTCACTGAGAATCATGGCAATTTCGATTTGTTCTTCGAGCACGGGAAATGCCAACTCCAGCCCCAACAAGGCGCCCTTCGAAATGTTCTTCATGCTGCCGCTGGTGCCCGTGGCGAGGCCCTTGATCTTGTCCTTGATGTGCGTACTGCTGAGCATGTAGGCCAGCCAGCGTGGACAGACTTTGGCGCCTTGGTGAAATCGTGTCATCCAGAGGCGATCGGGCAAGTACAGGTTTGGGTGGTCGTTGGCGACGTAGCCGACTTCCCCGACGAGGTTCGGCGTGTTCATCCGGCTGACCAAGATCGTGTCTTTTCGCGGGGACAGCCGAGCGCGACTGGTGTCTTTTGGTTCGATCAATTTGCATTCTGCAGGATTAAATTCGCCATCGTAAATTGCTGAAGTCTTGAGTATGCAAGGTTTGCCGGTGCTTGCTGGGTTGTCACATTCCACGGAATTGACGCTTACGCCAGCTTCGAGGTCTGCAATTACATAGCTTAGTGGGCGATTAATCCGTGGTGCCGTGTAATTTGGTAGGCGTCGCTCACCACTTAATAGGTCTTGCCATGCGGTTGAATTTATTTCACGAAAATGAATATCCAGTCGGGATGAAATTTCTTTGTGTTTTTCTATCAATATGGGCAACGGCACCGCATACCGCTCCCCCAACTCCCGCACCCGCCCCGTCAACCCCTGCGACACCCGATCCAGCTCCGACTGCACATCCGCCGCCAGCCGCGCCATCCACTTGTCGTCGATCACCAGCGCCCGGATCTCGTCGTCGGTCAGCGCGGCGTATTGCCGGGCGGCCTTTGTCTCCAGCGCCTTGCGGGCGTCCTTGATGCGCCGGCCCGCGTCGGTTTCCTGGTCGTTGAGCCCGAGCCACTGGTCCAGCAGCGCCCGCTCGTCCGCTTGGTCCGCATCGCCCTTGATCGCCTTCAGCCGCGCCTTCACGCTCGCCGCCGTCAGCTTGCCCTTGTCGGTGCGCGCCTCGGCGAACAGGCCGTCCTCGCCGCCGTGCTCCTCCTCCAGCTCCTCGCGCAGCCGGGTGAAGCCGTCGCGCACGCCCTCCAGCTGCTCGACCAGCGCCGCCTCGGCCGCCAGAAACCGCCCGATCACCAGCGCCATCGGGATCAGGTCCGTGTTCGGCTCCATCCGCCCCGCCGTCGCCCCTGGCCGCTGCGCCCGCCAGCCGTCCTGGACGATCTGCGCCACGTCGTCCTGCATCACCTCGTCCCAGTAGTCCATCAGGTGCTGGTACACGTCATAGGCGTCGATCAGCGGCGCCCCCTCGAACCGCGCCAGGATCGATTCCCCCAGATCCCGCACCAGCGCCCGCGCCGAGTCGCCCACCGCCAGCGCCCGCAGCCCCGCCGTGCGCTCCTCGCGCCACGCCGCAAACCGCCCGCTCACGGTCGCGTTGAACGCCGTGAACTCCGCATGGCCGAAGATCGCCGCCCGGATCTCCGCCGCCGGCACCTTCAGCCGCACATGCTCCGGCCGCCCCGCGAGATCCTCGAACAAGGCCGCCCGCACCCCCGGAAACACCGCCCAGTAGCGCTGCAGCGCGTCGATGTCCCGCCGCGGAATGCCGCCGCGCAGGTGCGCCTCGATGTCCTGCAGATCCTCCGGCTCGCTGCCGTCGATGTAGCGCGGGATGTTCAGGTTCCAGTCGTTGGCCTCGATCTCCGCCAGCGGCACCCGGCGCGCGTACCGCTCCGCCTCGCGCTGGCGCGTCACCACGTCCACGATGCGGTGGATGTCCTGCGCCCGCAGCCGGTTCTTGTTGCCGTCCTTGCGGAAACCCCGGCTCGCATCGACCACGAACACGCTGTCCCGCGTCGCCGCCTGCGACTTGTCCAGCACGAGGATGCAGGCCGGAATGCCGGTGCCATAGAACAGGTTCGCCGGCAGCCCGATCAGCGTCTGGATGAAGCCCTGCTTCAGCAGCCGCTGCCGGATCAGCCCCTCCGCGCCACCCCGGAACAGCACCCCGTGCGGCAGGATCACCGCCGCCCGCCCGGTGCTCTTCAACACCTTCAGGATGTGCAGCAGGAACGCGTAGTCGCCGTTCTTCTCCGGCGGCACGCCGTAGGTGAAGCGGCCGAACTCGTCGTCCTGCGGCTGCAGCCCGTTGCTCCAGGCCTTGCTGGAGAAGGGCGGATTGGCCACCACGTAATCGAAGGTCTTCAACTGCCCCGCCGCGTCGCGGAACTGCGGCGACGACAGCGTGTTGCCCTTCTCGATCGCGGCCGTGGTGCAGTCGTGCAGGATCATGTTCATCGTCGCCAGCGCGCTGGTGGCGTTGTCCATTTCCTGGCCGTAGAGCGTCAGCCCGTGCGGCGCCTCGGCCGCCACCTTCAGCAACAGCGAGCCGGAGCCGCAGGTCGGGTCATGCGCGCTTCTTGAGGCCGGCGTGTCCGCCCCGATGCCCAGCAGCCGCGCCATCACCGTCGACACCTCGGCGGGCGTGTAGAACTGGCCCTTGCTCTTGCCGCTCTCGGTGGCGAAGTGGCGCATCAGGAACTCGTAGGCGTCGCCGAGCAGGTCGTCGCCCTCGGCCCGGTTGCCGCTGAAGTCCAGCCCCGGCGCGTTGAAGATGCCGATCAGGTTGGAGAGCCGATCGACCATCTCCCGGCCCTTGCCGAGCTTGTCCGGGTCGTTGAAATCCACCAGCGTGATCACGCCCGTCAGGTCGTTTTCCTCCGCCAGCGCGGCGATCGCCTTGTTCAGCTTGTCGCCGATCTCCTTGTCGCCCTTCAGCGCCACCAGATCGCTGAAACGGCTGCCCTCGGGCACGAAGATCTGGCCGTCCGGATCACCCGCATAGCGGTCGCTGACGTATTTCATGAACAGCAGCACCAGCACGTAGTCCTTGTACTGGCTGGCGTCCATGCCGCCGCGCAGCTCATCGCAGCTCTTCCACAGCGATGCATACAGTTCTGATTTCTTGACGGCCATCTTGGTCCCGGTTGGCTGAAAACGCGGGGCGGAGCGTACCGCGCCTGCCGGATCCAGTGCCCGCAGTCAGGGGGGCGGTCACAGCGCGTCGCGCGCGATGGTTACGATGTGTATCCCATTGTTTCCGTCCGAAGATGCCCCGCGCTGCCGCCCCGCCCGCCGACGATGACGATTCCGGCTTTCCCGCGACGATCCAGGAGCCGCTGCCCGGCGCCGCGCCGTCTTCCACCGACGAGGACGACGACAGCCCGCTGTTCCGCCCCGAGGTGATGGCCGGACGGCGTCCGCGTCTGGCCGGCGAGGTGCTGCTGGGCGCGCGGCCGCTGTGGAACGCGGTCACGCTGATCGCGCTGCTGCTGGCCGGCGCGCTGGTGCTGCTGGTCGCGCAGGGCGGCTACACCCGGCGCGCCACCGTCGGCGGCCAGCTGGTGCCGGTGCAGGGCGTGATGCGCATCGTCGCGCCCCAGGGCGCCACCGTCATCGAGCAGCGCGTGCGCGAGGGCCAGCCGGTACGCCGCGGCGAGGTGCTCTATGTGCTGGGCACCGACCGGCCGGCCGGCGCCGAGACGCTCGCCGGCTACCAGGCGCAGATCAGCGGCAGCATCGCGCAGCGCCGCGAGCTGCTCGAGGCCGAGCGCCGCCGCACCGTCGAATCGCTGGAGGCCGACATCGGCGCGCTGCAGCGCCGGGTGAGCGCGATGGGCGCCGAGCGCGGCCAGATCAGCCAGCAGCAGACCGAGCAGCGCCGCCGCGTCGCGCTGGCCGAGGAGAGCGCGCAGCGCCAGCGCCTGCTGTTCGAGCAGGGCCTGGTGACCCGCGAGGCCTGGCAGGAGCGCGAGCGCGATCTCTCCGACCAGCGCCAGCGCCTGCAGGCGCTCGGGCGCGACGCGCTGGCGCTGGCGCGCGAGCAGGCGCAGGTCGAGCAGCAGCTCGACCAGGCCCGCGCCGCGCGCCAGACCCGCGAGCAGTCGATCGAGCGCGAGCTGGCGCTGCTGGGCGAGCAGCTGGCCGACGCCGAGGCACGCCGGCGCATCGTCATCACCGCGCCGCAGGACGGGCGCGCCACGCTGCTGCAGGGCGCGCCCGGCACGACGGTCGACGCGGTGCGCCCGCTGCTGGTGCTGGTGCCCGACGACACGACGCTGCAGGCGGTGCTGTACGCGCCCAGCCGCACCGTCGGCTTCGTGCGGCCGGGCACCGCGGTCTGGCTGCGCCATGAGGCCTTCCCGTACCAGAAGTTCGGCCACCAGCGCGGCGAGGTGGTGGCGGTGTCGACCTATCCGGCCGGTCTGGACGACCAGCTCGGCCTGGCCAGCTTCGCGCCGGAGGCCGCGGGCGCCGGGGGCGGAGCGAGCGCCGAGCCGCTCTACGCGATCACCGTGCGGCTGGAGCGTCAGGTCTTCCCGGCGCTGGCGAGCGCACCGCTGCGCCCGGGCCTGCGGGTGCAGGCCGATCTGATGATGGAGCAGCGCCGGCTGTGGGAATGGATGCTCGAGCCGCTGCTGACCGCGGCCAAGGCGGTGAAGTCGTGAGCGAGAACATGGACATGAAGAGCGCCGGTGCGGGCCGGGCGCAGCTGCTGATCGACAGCCTGCGCATCGCGCTGGCGATGCGATCGCGCGTGCCGGTGGTGCTGCAGACCGAGGCGGCCGAGTGCGGCCTGGCCTGCCTGGCCATGGTGCTGGGCCATTTCGGGGTGCGCACCGATCTGCTGGCGCTGCGCCAGCGCCATGCGGTGTCGATGTCGGGCCTGAGCCTGGGCGGCCTGGTGACGGTGGCTGCGGCCGAGCATCTGGCCTCGCGCGCGCTGCGACTGGAGGTCGACGAGCTGGTGCAGCTGCGCCGGCCCTGCATCCTGCACTGGGATCTGAGCCATTTCGTGGTGCTGAAGGAGGCCGACGCGCGCGGCGCGGTCATCCTCGACCCCGCGCGCGGCGAGCGCCGGGTGAGCCGGCGCGAGCTGTCGGAGCATTTCACCGGTGTGGCGCTGGAGCTGTGGCCGGCTGAAGGGTTCCGCCCGCGCAGCGAGCGCACCCGCGTCACGCTGCCGCGGCTGATCGGCCAGGTGCGCGGCGGCGGCGCGATGCTGGCGCGGCTGCTGGCGCTGTCGCTGGCGCTGGAGGTGTTCGCGCTGGCGCATCCGCAGTTCACCCAGTGGGTGACCGACCAGGTGCTGCTGTCGCGCGACCATGAGCTGCTGACCCTGCTCGGCCTGGGCTTCGTGCTGATCACCGTGACCGAGCAGGGCCTGACGCTGCTGCGCGGCTGGCTGCTGGCGGCGGTGTCGGCCTCGCTGAAGCTGCAGTGGCGCAGCAATGTGCTGCAGCACCTGCTCGACCTGCCGGTGGCCTGGTTCCAGAAGCGCCATCTGGGCGACGTGATCTCGCGCTTCCAGTCGATCGACCACATCCAGCAGGTGCTGACCACCACCTTCGTCGAGGCCACGCTCGACGGGGTGATGGCGCTGTTCGCGCTCGGGCTGATGCTGATGTACAGCCCGAAGCTGGCCGGCGTGGCGGTGCTGGCGGTGGGGCTGTACGCGCTGCTGCTGGTGCTGATCTTCCGGCCGCTGCTGCGCGCGCGCGAGGAGGAGATCGTGCGCGAGGCCACCCAGTCCTCGCATGTGCTGGAGTCGGTGCGCGGCGTGCGCGCGCTCAAGCTCTTCGGCCGTCAGGTCGAGCGGCGCGCGCACTGGCAGTCGCTGCTGGCGGCCGAGCTCAATGCCGGCCTGCGGGTGCAGGCGCTGCAGCTGGTGCGCAGCATCGGCCGCAGCCTGTTCTCCGGCCTGTCGACGGTGGCCATCCTGTGGATGGGCGCGCAGGCGGTGCTCGCCGGCGAGCTGACGCTGGGCATGCTGCTGGCCTTCATCGCCTACCGCACCCAGTTCGACGGCCGCATGACCGACCTGGTGATGAAGCTGCTGGAGCTGCGCCTGCTGCGGCTGGACGCCGAGCGCCTGGCCGACATCGTGCTCACGCCCACCGAGACCGAGGAGCAGGACGGCCGCGCGCCGCAAGGGCTGCCGCCGCCGGGCTCGGGCCAGCCGCTCGACATCCGCTGCCAGGGCGTGCGCTTTCGCTACTCCGACCACGAGCCCTTCGTCATCGACGGCCTGGACCTGGTGATTCCCGAGGGCCAGTGCGTGGCCGTCGTGGGGCCCTCGGGCGGCGGCAAGAGCACGCTGGTCAACCTGCTGCTGGGCGACCTGAAGCCGGTCGAGGGCGAGATCCGCGTCGCCGGCGTGCCGCTGGCGCGCATCGGCCGCACGCCCTGGCGTGCCTGCGTCGGCGCGGTGATGCAGGATGACGCGCTGTTTGCCGGCACGCTGGCCGAGAACATCGCCTTCTTCGATCCGCAGCCCGACCTGGCGCGCATCGGCCTGTGCGCCGAGCTGGCGGCGATCCGCGAGGACATCGAGGCGATGCCGATGGGCCTGCACACCCTCGTCGGCGACATGGGCACGACGCTCTCGGGCGGGCAGAAGCAGCGCATCCTGCTGGCGCGTGCGCTCTACAAGGGGCCGCGGGTGCTGATCCTCGACGAGGCCACCAGCCACCTCGACCTGCAGCGCGAGGCCGGCGTCAACGCCGCGGTCGCGCGCATGGGCATCACCCGCATCGTCATCGCGCACCGCCCCGAGACGGTGGCCGCGGCCGAGCGGGTGGTGGCGCTGGAGGGCGGGCGCATCGTCTTCGACGGGCCGCCGGCGGCGTGGCTGCAGCGGGTGGCCCGGCAGGGCTGAGGCCGGGCCCGGGCCTGTCCGCAGGTCTGTCCGCAGGCCGATGAAAAGCACAAAGGGCCGCACGAGGCGGCCCTGGCAGAGGCATGAACCGGTCCAGCCGGTTCATCACCATGTTCGCGGCATCAGTGCTTCGACTTCGGCGGCTCGTGCTTGACCGGCTGGTGGTAGCTGTAGCTCTTGAAGCCGAACAGGTGGCGCAGCAGGCCGCCGAACAGGAAGAAGCCGCCCGAGACTGCCTTCAGTTCTTCCTTCTTGAGTTCACGCATGATCGTTCCTTCCGTGTGTGATGAATGAATGGTGTGGACGAGCCGAGCCGGTGCCATCCGGTGCCGGATCGGAGCGCGCTGTCCTGTGCGTTGCGCTGTGTGCAGTATTTAACGAAAGGTTACTTTTGGCAACACTCCGGCAAAGCTTAGGGCCATCAAGCACGGGTGGGCCTCAGCGCTCACCAGGTGGTGTCGGACAGGCGATGCGGGTCCAGCGTCGGCACATGCGAGCCGGTCATCTGCAGCGCACCGGGCAGCAGCTCGGCGCGGATCTGGCGGGTGGCGGGCTGCGGCTCGCCGTCGATGAGCAGCGGCATCGGCTGCGCGGCCTCGATGCGGATGCGCAGGGCCGGGCGGGCCGGCGGCTGCGCCGCGGGGTGCAGCAGGCGCTGCCAGAGCGGGCGCTGCGGCTCGTCGAGCAGGTGCAGCAGCGCGTCGTCGATCAGCACCGGGGCGATGCGCTCGGGGGCGTCGCGATCGGCCGGCGGCGGGGTGGCGTTGCACAGGCGCAGGCGCAGCACCGGCCGCGCCAGCGCGACGCGGTGCTGGTCGATCCACAGCGACAGCGGCTGATCCGCTTCGACCCGCACCAGGCCGGCGAAGTGCAGCACCGTCGCGTCGGTCTCGATCAGGCCGATGTCGACCGCGGCGGTCGGTGCATGCAGCGCATGCAGCAGGGCCTGGCGCCAGTCGAGCTGGTCGAGGTGCAGGCTGCAGGCGACCTCGTTGCGCCGGCCCGCCGGCACCAGGCCGACCCGCAAGCCACCTTTCAGCAGCGCCGGCAGCATCGCGTGCAGCGTGCCGTCGCCGCCGATCAGCACGATGCGGGTGCGCGGCGCCAGGATGCTCAGCCGTGCCCGGGCCTCGGTCACGCTGGCGGCGCTCAGCAGCGGCACGCCGGGCGCATGGTGCGCCAGCCAGTCGGCCACCGGGCGGCGCAGCTCGCCGGCCCGTCCCAGCGCGGCCAGCGGGTTGAGCAGCACGACCGCCGGCGGCGCCACGGTGCGGCTGCCCGTATCTTCAGTAGCTGTAGACGCCGCGGCCGGTCTTGCGGCCCAGCCAGCCGGCGGCCACGTATTCCTTCAGCAGCGGGCAGGGGCGGTACTTGGAGTCGTTGAACTCCTGCATGTAGACATCCATCACCGCCAGGCACACATCCAGGCCGATCATGTCGGCCAGCGCCAGCGGGCCGATCGGCTGGTTGCAGCCCAGCTTCATGCCCGCGTCGATGTCCTCCGGCGAGGCCAGGCCCTCGGCCAGCACGAAGAAGGCCTCGTTGATCATCGGGATCAGGATGCGGTTGACGACGAAGCCCGGTGCGTTCTTGACCGTGATCGGCGACTTGCCCAGGCGGGTGGCCAGATCGTGCACTGCGGCGTGGGTGGCGTCCGAGGTCTGCAGGCCGCGGATGATCTCCACCAGCGCCATCATCGGCACCGGGTTGAAGAAGTGCATGCCGATGAAGCGGTCGGCGCGCTGGGTCTTGGCGGCGAGCTGGGTGATCGAGATCGAGCTGGTGTTGGTGGCGACGATCACTTCCGGCGCCAGCAGCGCGTCGAGCTGGCCGAGGATCTTGATCTTCAGCGCCTCGTTCTCGGTGGCGGCCTCGATGACCAGCTGCGCGGCCTTCAGGTCGTCGTAGCTCGTCGAGGGCTGGATGCGCGCCAGCGCGGCGGCCTTCTGCTCGGCGGTGAGCTTGTCCTTCTTGATCAGGCGGTCGAAGCTGCCGGCGACGGTGGCCAGGCCCTTCTGGACCGCCGCCTCGCTGATGTCGACCATGACGACGTCGAGACCGGCCTGCGCGCAGACCTGCGCGATGCCGTTGCCCATGGTGCCGGCGCCGATGATGCCGACGGTCTGGATGCTCATGTGGATGCTCCCGCGAAAGTGAGAATGACGCGAACCCGAGCCGGGTTCGGAAAAAGAACGGTCGTTCGATTCTGACGGATGCCGCTCACGCCGGACTGACGACGATCACACTTCTTAGAATCATGCCCTTGTCCGCGCCCGACCGCGCGCCGACCCGATCACATCCCCCGCCATGACCGACGCCCTCAACGCCCTGTCCAAATCGTTCGAACCGTCCCCCATCGAGGCCCGCTGGGCGCCGGCCTGGGAGGCCAGCGGCGTCTACGCGCCGACGCTCGACCCGAGCAAGCCCTCGTTCTGCGTGCAGCTGCCGCCGCCCAACGTCACCGGCACGCTGCACATGGGCCACGCGTTCAACCAGACGATCATGGACTCGCTGGCGCGCTACCACCGCATGTCGGGCCACAACACGCTGTGGGTGCCCGGCACCGACCACGCTGGCATCGCCACGCAGATCGTCGTCGAGCGCCAGCTGCAGGGGCAGGGCGTCAGCCGCCACGACCTGGGCCGCAAGAACTTCGTCGCCAAGGTCTGGGAGTGGAAGCAGCAGTCGGGGGCGACGATCACGCAGCAGATGCGCCGCATGGGCGACTCGGTGAGCTGGTCGCACGAGTACTTCACGATGGACGACAAGCTCTCGAAGGTCGTCACCGAGACCTTCGTGCGCCTGTATGAGGAAGGCCTGATCTACCGCGGCAAGCGCCTGGTGAGCTGGGACCCGATCCTGAAGTCCGCCGTCTCCGACCTGGAGGTCGAGAGCGAGGAGGAGAACGGCAGCCTCTGGCACATCCGCTATCCGGTCGACGGCTCGGACGAGTCGCTGGTCGTGGCCACCACCCGCCCCGAGACCATGCTGGGCGACACCGCCGTCATGGTCCACCCCGAGGACGAGCGCTACACGCACCTGATCGGCAAGCAGGTGCGTCTGCCTATCACCGGCCGCCTGGTGCCGGTGATCGCCGACGCCTATGTGGACAAGACCTTCGGCACCGGCGTCGTCAAGGTCACGCCCGCGCATGACCAGAACGACTACCAGGTCGGTCTGCGCCACGGCCTGCCGATGCTGACCATCTTCGACCTGGAGGCCAAGGTCAGCGCGCACGAGGCCGCCGACATCCCGGCCGAATACGTCGGCATGGACCGCTTCGCCGCCCGCAAGGCGCTGGTGGCGCGCTTCGAGGCCGAGGGCCTGCTGGTCGAGGTGAAAGCCCACAAGCTGATGGTGCCGCGCTGCGCCCGCACCGGCCAGGTCATCGAGCCGATGCTGACCGACCAGTGGTTCGTCGCGATGACCAAGGCCGGCGCCAACGGCAAGAGCATTGCCGAGGAAGCGATCGAGGCGGTCGACTCGGGCGACGTCAAGTTCGTGCCCGAGAACTGGGTCAACACCTACAACCAGTGGATGAAGAACATCCAGGACTGGTGCATCTCGCGTCAGCTCTGGTGGGGCCACCAGATCCCGGCGTGGTACGGCGAGAACGGCGAGCTGTTCGTGGCCAAGTCTGAGGAAGACGCCCGCGCCCAGGCCACCGCCGCCGGCTACACCGGCGCGCTCAAGCGCGACGAGGACGTGCTCGACACCTGGTACTCGTCGGCGCTGGTGCCCTTCAGCACGCTGGGCTGGCCCGAGCAGACGATCGAGCAGGACCTGTTCCTGCCGTCCTCGGTGCTGGTCACCGGCTACGACATCATCTTCTTCTGGGTCGCCCGGATGATCATGATGACCAAGCACTTCACCGGCAAGGTGCCCTTCAAGCACGTCTACATCCACGGCCTGGTGCTCGATGCGCAGGGCAAGAAGATGTCGAAGTCGGAAGGCAATGTGCTCGATCCGGTGGACCTGATCGACGGCATCGCGCTGCCGGAGCTGCTGGACAAGCGCACCGTCGGTCTGCGCAAGCCCGAGACCGCGCCGAAGGTGCGCAAGGCCACCGAGAAGGAATTCCCCGAGGGCATCCCGGCCTACGGCGCGGACGCGCTGCGCTTCACCTTCGCGGCGATGGCCACGCTGGGCCGCTCGGTCAACTTCGACTCCAAGCGCTGCGAGGGCTATCGCAACTTCTGCAACAAGCTCTGGAACGCCACCCGCTTCGTGCTGATGAACACGGAGGGGCAGGACTGCGGCCTGAAGGACCACAGCGCCGAGGAATGCGCGACCGGCGGCTACCTGCGCTTCAGCCCGGCCGACCGCTGGATCACCGGCGAGCTGCAGCGCGTCGAGCATGCGGTCGCGCAGGGCTTCAAGGACTACCGCCTCGACAACGTCGCCAACGCGATCTACCAGTTCGTCTGGGACGAGTACTGCGACTGGTACCTGGAGATCGCCAAGGTGCAGCTGCAGGTGGCCAAGGACGCCGGTGACGAGGCCTCGGCGCGCGCCACCCGCCGCACGCTGATCCGCGTGCTGGAGACGACGCTGCGCCTGCTGCACCCGGTGGCGCCCTTCATCACCGCCGAGCTGTGGAACGGCGTGGCGGTGGTGGCCGGCCGCAAGGCGGCGGACGCGGCCGACTCGATCGTGACCGCGGCCTATCCGGTGGCGGTGCTGGAGAAGGTCGATCCGGCCGCCGACGCCTGGGTCGCGCGCCTGAAGGAGCTCGTGGGCGTGGTGCGTGCGCTGCGCAGCGAGATGAACCTGTCGCCGGCCGAGCGCGTGCCGCTGCTGACCTGCGGTGACGCCGACTTCGTGGCCTCGGCCGCGCCGGTGATCCGCGCGCTGGCCAAGCTGGCCGAGGTGCAGGTCATCCAGGACGAGGCCGCCTTCGCCGAGGCCAGCGCGCTGGCGCCGGTGGCGGTGCAGGGCGCGGCGCGCCTGGCGCTGAAGGTGGAGATCGACGTCGAGGCCGAGCGCGCCCGCCTGGGCAAGGAAGTCGCCCGCCTGAGCGGCGAGATCACCAAGGCCCAGGCCAAGCTGGCCAACGAGAGCTTCGTGGCGCGCGCGCCGGCGGCCGTCGTCGAGCAGGAACGCGCGCGGATCGCCGCGTTCAGCGAGACGCTGGCGAAGCTGCAGTCGCAGCTGCAGCGCCTGGGCTGAGTGCGCCGCTCATCGGCGGCAGCACCAGGTCGCCGAGCTCGGCCGGCATCGTGACCACCCGGTCGCCGGCCGGCTTCATCCGCAGGATCTCGTCGAGCCGTCGGGCCACGCCCCAGGCGCTGCGCAGCCGCGCCTCGCGGGTGTAGGACGCCAGCCGGGGCGTCAGCACCAGACCGCGCACGCCGTGCAGCGGGTGGCCCTCGCTGCGGGCCTCCGGTCCAGCCTGGTCCATCCACGCGGCGGTCAGGCGGCCGCTGCGCAGCACCGCGGCCAGCGCCCGAGACTCGAACAGGTCCAGCGGCGAGACGCTGGCCAGCACCAGGCCGGGCTTGCAGTCCGCCAGCACCCGCTCGCCCAGCAGGCCGGCGTAGCGCGGAAAGAAGTCGAGCTGCACGCTGACCGCATCGCTGTGGGCGAACAGCTCCTGCAGCCCGACCGGACGCACGCCCCAGCGCGCCCAATGCGCGCTGCCCGCGTGCAGCGCCGGGTCGTAGCCGATCACCTTCGTGCCCAGCACCTTCAGCAGTTCGGCCAGCCGGCGTGCGGTCGCCCCCATGCCGATCAGCCCGACGGTGCTGTGACCGAGCTCGCGCCCGCCTGCCGGCATCGACTCGCGCGGGTCGGGCCGCAGCAGCGACATCAGCGCGCCGAGCAGGAACTCGGCCTCGGCCGGCGCGGCGGCATCCGCGCAGCGCACCACCTCGACACGGGCGCGCTCGCAGGCATGGAAGTCGATGCGCTCGGGTCCGCCCACCACCCGGCCGATGGCCAGCAGCCGCGGCAGTCGGCCCAGCAGCCGCCGGTCGATCGCCACCGAGGCGGGCAGCATCGCCGCGCGGGCCTGCGGCAGCAGGTCCGCCAGCACGCGCGCGTCCTCCGTCAGGCGGGGCGCGTGGAAGACCTCATGGCGCTGCTCCAGCCAGCGCAGCACCTCGGGCTCAAGCGGTTCAGCAACAAGCAGGTCCATGAAAAGCGGCAAAACGTGAAGGATCCGTAAGCTTCGATGTTAATCAGTAGCGCGATGTATTACGGTCCCCTGATCGAGCGTGGAGATGACACCATCTCATGCCAGAATTGATCGAGAAGCCGTGCTTTTGCCGGTCAATTCAACAACTTTGGCAATCCGTTCTCTTTTCTTTGCTCCAGGGGGACCTGTCCATGCAACTCGTCAAGAAAGCCATCTTTCCGGTCGCCGGTCTCGGCACCCGTTTCCTGCCGGCCACCAAGGCCCAGCCCAAGGAAATGATGCCGGTCGTCGACAAGCCGCTGATCCAGTACGCGGTCGAAGAGGCCTACGCCGCGGGCGTGCGCGAGATGATCTTCGTGACGGGCCGCCACAAGCGCGCGATCGAGGACCATTTCGACATGACCTACGAGCTGGAGGTCTCGCTCGAGAACGCGCAGAAGCACGAGCTGCTGAAGGTGGTGCGCAGCATCAAGCCGAAGGACATGGAGTGCATCTACGTGCGCCAGGCGCAGGCCCTCGGCCTGGGCCATGCGGTGCTGTGCGGCCAGCGCCTGGTCGGCAACGAGCCCTTCGCGGTGCTGCTGGCCGATGACCTGATGATCGGCGAGCCGCCGGTGCTCAAGCAGATGGTCGACCAGTTCAACGACTGGCGTGCCTCCATCCTGGCGGTGCAGGAAGTGCCTGCCGAGCACACCAAGCGCTACGGCATCGTCGCCGGCACGCTGGTCAACGATCACCTGATGGATGTCAGCAACATCGTCGAGAAGCCCGAGCCTGAAGTCGCGCCGTCGCGCTGGGGCGTGGCCGGCCGCTACATCCTGACGCCGGGCGTGTTCCACGAAATCGCCGCCCAGCCGCGCGGCGTCGGCGGCGAGATCCAGCTGACCGACGGCATCGCCGCGCTGCTGCGCCGCGAGAAGGTCTTCGCCTACCGCTACGACGGCCGCCGCTACGACTGCGGCAGCAAGGACGGCTTCCTCGAGGCCAACGTCGAGCTGGCGCTGCGCCACCCCGAGCTGGGCAAGGGCTTCCGCGACTACCTGCGCAATCTCGAGATCTGAGGCCGCCTGCGCCTTCCCGACGCCCGCCCCGTGCGGGCGTTTTTCATGGCGCGGGTGGATGCGCCGTCAGCCAGTCGTGCAGCGCCTGCGCGGCGACCGACAGCCCGCGGTCGCGCCGTCGCATCAGGTAGATCTGCCGCGCCAGCCCGGGCCAGGCCAGCGGCCGGGTCACCAGGCCGGGGTCCTGGAACTGGTAGAGCGTCAGAGCGGGCACGATGCTCAGACCCAGGCCTGCACGAACCAGGCCGGCCACGGTGGCGAGCTGCTCGACCTCCAGCGTGGCTGGCGGCACCTGCGGGTGCAGCGCAGCCTCGATGTACTGGCGTACGCTGGAGATGCGCGACAGGTGGATGAAGGCCTCGCCGTGCAGATCCGCAGGCGTCGGCATGGGGCCCTGGGTCAGGCGATGCCCCGCGGGCAGCACCAGATGGAAGCCGTCGGTGCAGAAGGGCTCGGCCTGCAGCTCGGGCGTGTCGGCGCGTACGGCGGCGAGCGCGAAGTCGGCCTCGCCGCGCTGCACGCGCTCGATGCAGGGCTCCGACAGCACATCGGCGACCGACAGCGTGATGCCCGGCCACCGGGCGCGAAATCCCGCCAGCACCTCCGGCAGCCAGCCCGCTGCCAGCGAGGGCAGCAGGGCGATCGAGACCCGGCCGCGTTCGCGTGCCGCCAGCTCTCTCAGGCCTTCCAGCGCGGCCTCGAACTCCTCGAGCAGGCGCTGCGCCCGCGGGCGCAAGGCCGCCCCCTCGGGCGTGAGCGCCACATGGCGGGTGCTGCGGTCGAACAGGCGCAGGCCGACCTGGTCTTCCAGCCCGCGGATGAGCGCCGAGAAGGCCGGCTGCGAGAGGTGGCAGGCGGCCGCCGCGCGGGTGAAGCTGGCGCTGTCGGCCAGGGTCAGGAAGGCGCGCAGCTGGCGGGTGGACAGGTCGGTCATCGTGGTGCGAGTATTCATCTGTCATTTCGATCAATCAATTCGTGATTTCCATTTCACGAATGAGACGGGGCGCTCTAGAGTCTGTATCCAGACGACCGGGCCTTCGATCCGGTGATGGAGACGACGATGCCAGTTCCGCTGCGCATCGGTGGGGCCGCCGGCTTTTCCGGCGACCGCACCGATGCCGCCGGCCCGGTCGTGGAGGCGCTGATCGCGTCCGGCGGCCCGGCCTGCCTGATCTTCGAGACCCTGGCCGAGCGCACGCTGGCGCTGGCTCAGCTCGAGCGTCGCGCCCGGCCCGAGGCCGGCTACGAGCCCCTGCTCGACGAGCTGCTGCGTCCGGTGCTGGCGCGCTGCCTGGCGCACGGCATCCGCATCGTCAGCAACTTCGGGGCTGCGAACCCCGAGGGTGCGGCACGGCATGTGCTGCGCCTTGCCCGTGAGCTGGGCCTGAGCGCGCCCCGCGTGGCCGTGATCGACGGCGACGACCTGATGACCGGCCCGGCGCGTGCGCTGTGGCAGCCGCATGCCCACGGGCTGGACGTGGTGTCGGCCAATGCCTATCTGGGCGCTTCGGCGGTGGCGGCCGCGCTGCGCGAGGGCGCGCAGGTGGTGGTGGGCGGCCGTCTGGCCGATCCCTCGCTGGTGGTGGGCCCGGCGATGGCCCATCACGGCTGGGCCGAGGACGACTGGGACCGCCTGGCGCGCGCCACCCTGGCTGGCCACCTGCTGGAATGCGGCGCGCAGGTCAGCGGCGGCTACTACGCCGATCCGGGGGTGAAGGACGTGCCGGGCCTGGCCCGGCTGGGCTACCCCATCGCCGAGATCGACGCGGACGGCCACTGCATCATCACCAAGCCACCTGGCACCGGCGGGCGCATCGACCGCCATACCGTCACCGAGCAGCTGCTCTACGAGGTGCACGATCCCGCCGCCTACCTCACGCCCGATGTGATCGCCGACCTGCGCGAGGCCGAACTGACCGAGCTGGGCCCGGACCGCGTGCGCCTGACGGGGGTGCGCGGGCACGCGCGTCCAGCCACGCTGAAGGTCAATGTCTGTCATGCCACCGGCTGGCTGGCCGAGGGCGAGATCTCCTACGCCGGCGTGCGTGCCGGGGCGCGGGCGAAGCTGGCCGGGCAGGTGCTGCGCGAGCGGCTGCAGGGCCCGCTGCGCCTGGACCTGATCGGCGTGGGCAGCGTCTTCGGCGACGACGCCGGCACCTGGGTCGACGCGCTGGACGTGCACGGCGCGCGTGACGTGCGCCTGCGCGCCGCCTGGCGCCGCACCGAGCGCACCGAGGCCGAGCGCCTGATGCGCGAGGTGACGGCGCTCTACACCTGCGGCCCGGCCGGCGGCGGCGGCGTGCGCACCGCGATGCGTCGCACCCTGGGCACGGTGTCCTGCCTGGTGCCCCGCGAGGCCGTGCCGGCCACGTACCGATTCATCACGGAGGGCGCATGAGCGAGAACCGATCGACCGATGTGCCGCTCACCGTGCCGCTGCACCGCCTCGCCCATGGCCGCACCGGCGACAAGGGCGACCGCTCCAACATCAGCGTCATCGCCTGGGACCGTGCTTTCTGGCCGCTGATTCAGGCCCAGGTGACGCCCGAGGCGGTGGCGCGGCAGTTCGGGCACCGCCGCCCTGGCGCGATCACCTGTCATGCGCTGCCCCGGCTGCAGGCGCTCAACGTCGTGATCGATGCGGTGCTCGACGGGGGCGTGAACGACGCGCTCAACCTCGACAGCCACGGCAAGGCGCTGTCGTATCTGCTGCTGGACCTGCCGGTGCAGGTGCCCCTGGCGCTGGCCGACCGCCTGCGCCCGGCGGACTGACCGCGTCCGCCCCCGCTCGACGCCTTCCGATTCACCGCCCACGAGGAGACAAGCCCATGAACCGAATTTCCCGCCGCGATGCCCTGAGCACCCTGGCGTTGGCCGCCGCGGCCTGCCTGGCCGGCCCGGCCGCCGCCCAGACCTTCCCGAGCAAGCCCATCACCCTGGTCGTGCCCTTCGCGGCCGGCAGCGCCACCGACCAGCTCGCGCGCGCCTTGGCCCAATCGGTGGGCGAGCAGACGAAGACCACGGTGATCGTCGACAACAAGGCCGGCGCCAGCGGCATGATGGCCGCGCAGTTCGTGGCCCGCGCGCCTGCGGACGGCCACACCGTCATCATTTCCACCAACACCACGCATGCGGCCAACGAGCATCTCTACAAGAAGATGCCCTATGACCCGGTCAAGGACTTCGCGCCGCTGACCGGCCTGGGCCGGGGCGGCCAGGTGCTGGTGGTCAATCCGGCCTCGCCGTGGAAGAGCGTGGCCGAGCTGGTGGCCGACGCGCGCAAGCGTCCGGGCAAGCTCAGCTTCAGCAGCGGCAGCGCCTCCAGCCGCGTGGCCGGCGAGATGTTCCAGCAGCTCAGCGGCACCGAGATCCTGCATGTGCCCTACAAGAGCAACCCGCAGGCCCTGACCGATGTGATGGGCGGCCAGATCGACTTCATGATCACCGACACCGCCACCGGCGTGCCGCAGATCAAGGCCGGCAAGCTGCGCGCGCTGGGCTTCTCGATGACCCGCCGCAGCCCGCTGCTGCCTGATCTGCCCACCCTCGACGAGGCCGGCGTCAAGGGCTACGACATGAGCTACTGGTTCGCGGCCTACGCGCCCGCCGGCACGCCCGCGCCAGTGATCAAGCGCCTCAACGAGCTGCTCGCCACCGCCGTGCGCGCGCCGGCGGCCAAGGCTTTCTTCGAGACCTCCGGCGCCGAGGCCTGGACCAGCACGCCCGAGGAGCTCGCGCGCCACCAGGCCGCGGAGACGCTCAAGTGGGGCAAGGTGATCCGGGCTGCGGGCATCGAGCCTGAGTGAGGCTCGACCTGTGGGCCGGAACCCGTGAGGCGCGGCTGCGGCTGTGCGCTCAGCGCCGCCGCAGCAGATGCACCATCTCGCCGTCGTCCAGCGTCTGCTGCGCCAGCAGCGCGTTGCCGGTCTGGCGGCTGAAGGCCTGGAAGTCGCGCAGCGAGCCGGGATCGGTGGCGCGCACCTTCAGCACCTGGCCGCTGTCCATGTCGGCCAGCGCCTTCTTGGCCTTCAGGATGGGCAGCGGGCAGTTCAGGCCGCGCGCGTCGACCTCGCGGTCGGCGGCGGGCAGGGGGGTGTCATCGGTGTTCATCGGTGGCCTTCTGGTCGCGATCGGCCGCCGATTCTAGTGGCGGACCGTGCGCTCAGCCGTGCCGCGCCACCAGCGCCTGCTGCGCGCTGAGGCCCTCCTCGCCGGCGCGGCGGTAGTGCCCGTCGGACTCCAGCACCCAGGCGTCGCGCCCGTCGTGCAGGTAGGGCACCAGGCATTCGTCGATGACGCGCTGGCGCAGCGCTGCATCGCGCACCGGCCAGGCGATCTCGATGCGGCGCAGCATGTTGCGCGTCATCCAGTCGGCGCTGCTGAGGTAGAGCGCCTCGTCGCGCTCGCTCTCGCCCCAGCGGAAATACAGCACCCGGGTGTGCTCCAGGAAGCGCCCGACCACCGAGCGCACGCGGATCTTCTCGCTGTGGCCCGGCACGCCCGGCGGCAGCATGCAGGCGCCGCGCACGATCAGGTCGATCTCGGCGCCGGCTCGGCCGGCCTCGAGCAGCGCCCCGATCAGCACCGGATCGGTCAGCGCGTTGAACTTGGCGACGATGCGCGCCGGCCGGCCGGCCCGTGCCGCGCCCGCCACCTTCTGCATCAGCTCGACCAGCGTCGACTGCAGGTCGAAGGGCGCCACCAGCAGCCGCTTCGTGCGGTCGAGCGGGTTGAGGCTGGCGAGATGGCGGAAGACCGCATCGGCGTCGGCGGTGATCTCCGGGTCGGTCGTCAGGAAGCCCAGGTCGGTGTAGAGCCGCGCGGTCTTGGAGTTGTAGTTGCCGGTCGACAGGTGGGCGTAGCGCACCATGTGGCGGCCTTCCTTGCGGGTGGCCAGCAGCAGCTTGGCGTGCGTCTTCAGCCCGACGATGCCGTAGACCACCTGCACGCCCACGCGCTCGAGCCGCTCGGCCCAGTTGATGTTGGCCTCCTCGTCGAAGCGCGCCTTCAGCTCGACCACCGCCAGCACTTCCTTGCCGCGGCGCGCCGCCTCGATCAGCAGCTCCATCAGCACCGATTCGGTGCCGGTGCGGTAGATGGTCTGCTTGATCGCCAGGACCTTCGGATCCTCGACCGCCTCGCGCAGGAACTGCACCACCGGGTCGAAGGACTCGAAGGGCTGGTGCAGCAGGATGTCGCGCTCGGCCATGCAGTCCATGACCCGCCGGCCGCGCGGCAGCTGCGCGGTCGGCCAGGTCGGCTCGTGCGGCGCGAAGCGCAGCTTCGGGGCCACCGCCAGGTCGATCAGCGTGTTCATGCGCACCAGGTTGACCGGGCCGTTGACCCGGTAGAGCGCGGCCGGCGGCAGGTCGAACTGGTTCAGCAGGAACTGCGCGAGCTCGGGCGGGCAGGTGTTGACCACCTCCAGGCGGATCTCGCGGCCGTAGTGGCGGGTGGTGAGCTCGCTGCGCAGCGCCTGGCGCAGGTTGGTGACATCGTCCTCGTCGACATCGAGGTCGGAGTCGCGGGTCACGCGGAACTGCGAGAAGGCCAGCACCTGGCGGCCGGGAAACAGCTCGGCCAGATGCGCGCGGATCACGCTGGTCAGCATCACGAAGGCCTGGCGGCCGTCGGTGAGCCGGTCGGGCAGGCGGATGATGCGCGGCAGCACCCGCGGCACCTTGATGATGGCGATCGAGTTCTCGCGGCCGAAGGCGTCGGCACCGGCCAGCTGCGCGATGAAGTTCAGCGACTTGTTGGCGACCTGCGGGAAGGGGTGCGCCGGGTCCAGCCCGAGCGGCATCAGCAGCGGCTGCACCTCGCGGTGGAAGAACTGCGAGACCCACTGGCGCTGCGCCTCGGTGCGGTCGGCGTGGTTGACGATGACGATGCGCTCGGCCGCCAGCGCCGGCATCACTTCCTCGTTGAAGACGCGGTACTGCTCGTCGATCAGCGCGTGCGCCTCCACCACGGCCCGGGCCAGATCCTCGTCGTCATCGAGCTCGTCGGTCAGGCGCGCGGCCTCCAGCGCGTCGGCGAAGCGCACCTCGAAGAACTCGTCCATGTTCGACGAGACGATGCAGATGTAGCGCAGCCGCTCCAGCAGCGGCACATCCTTGCGCCGGGCCTGCGCCAGCACGCGCCGGTTGAATTCGAGGATCGAGCGCTCGCGGCTGATCAGCGCCGGAGCGCGAAAAGAGGTCATCGTGTCGGGCATCCGGCGATGCTAGGCCGGTGGCATGACAGATCTGTGACGGATTTTCGCCGGTCTGACCGGCCAGATCGGCGGCCCAGGGGCCGTGCAGGCTCAGAGCACTTGCAGCCGCAGCGCGCCGACGCGCGCCCAGGCCTCGGCCTCGGCCGCCAGCAGGTGCAGCGTGCGCGGGTGGCGCTCGCCCCAGCCGGCGGGCAGGCGCAGCTGTACCACGCGGCCCTCGGCCGCCAGCGTCGGCAGCGGCTCGTCGGGGGCGCAGCGCGCGTGGCACAGCAGCACCGCCAGCCGCAGCGCGAACAGCTGCCAGACCAGGTCGGGCTCGGCCAGCGCGGCCTCGATCTTGCGCAGTCCGCCGCGGTGGCCCAGCACCAGGTCGGCCAGCCGGCGCTGCTGCGTCTGCGAGAAGCCCGGCGCGTCTCCGTGCGCGATCAGGTAGGCGCTGTGGCGATGGTGATCGTGGTGCGAGACCATCATGCCGATCTCGTGCAGCGCCGCGGCCCAGCCCAGCTCGCGCTGCAGGTCCAGCTCGGCGCGGGGCTGGAGCTGGCGGAGCAGGCGCTGGGCGGTGTCCTGGACGCGGCGGGCCTGCATCGCGTCGGCGCGAAAGCGCTGCTGCAGCTCGGCCACCGTGTCGTCGCGCAGATCATGGTGGGCCGGATCGCGGTCGGCGGCCAGACGCTCCTCCAGATCGAAGATCACGCCCTGGCGCAGCGCGCCGCGTGCGGGCTGCAGCGCCTCGATGCCGAACTGCGCCGCCAGCGCCGACAGGATGGCCAGGCCGCCGCCGAGCACCGCACGGCGTTCGGGCTTCAGGCCGGGCAGCACCAGCGCGTCGGCGCGCCCGGCCTGCACGCAGGCGCGAATGCACCAGGCCAGGCCCTCGGGCGTGATCGTGCCGTCGGTGACGCCCGCGGCCGCCAGGATCTGCGAGACCGCGCCGGCCGTGCCCGACGAGCCCAGCGCCTCGCTCCAGTGGCGGCGCGAGAAGGTCTCCAGCGCCTCCTCGAACTCGGCGCCGGCGGCGATCTGCGCGGCGCGGAAGCGCTCCTCGGTGAACAGGCCGTCGCCGAAGTAGCGCATCGACAGGCTGACGCTGCCGATGCCGAAGGACTCGGCCTGCATCGGCACGCTGCCCGCGCCGATGATCAGCTCGGTCGAGCGTCCGCCGATGTCGATCACCAGCCGCGGGTGCATCGAGGGCTGCAGCCGCGCCACGCCCTTGTAGATCAGCCGCGCCTCCTCGCGGCCGGAGATCACCTCGACCGGATGGCCGAGCGCCTCGGCCGCGCGCGCCAGGAAGGCGTCGCGGTTGGCGGCCTCGCGCAGCGTCTGCGTCGCCACCGCGCGCAGCTGGCGCGCCGGAATGCCGGCCAGCCGGGCGCGGAAGCGCTGCAGGCAGGCCAGGCCGCGCTGCGCGGCCTCCTCGCTCAGGCGGCCCTCGGCGTCCAGGCCGGCGCCGAGCCGCACCGTCTCCTTGAGGTAGTCGATGCGGCGGTAGCGGCCGCGGGTGGTCTGTCCGATCTCGAGGCGAAAGCTGTTCGAGCCGATGTCGATCGAGGCGAGAACGCCGCGCCAGGACGGCACGGAAGAAGAGGCTGACTGGGCTGGCATGCGTGAATTGTCCATGGTCTTCTCGGGGGCAAGCCGGCCGTGACTGCGGTTTTTTTTGCGTCCCCGGATGCTCGCGCCGTTGCCGACAACCCCGCTCTCCAGGAGACCGACATGGCCGTGAATCCCCTTGATGACAATATGCGCCAGGACTTCGACAGCCTCGTGACGGCCGGGCCGCGGCCTGTGCCTGACCGGCGCGGCTTCATGCGCACCACGCTGGGCACCGGCTTTGCCGCGGCGGTGCTGCCGGTGATGGCGCAGACGGTGGTGAAGACCCCCGCCGACGGTCTGACGGTCGGCGAGATCACGATCGATGTGGATGGCTTCGCGATGCCGGCCTATCGCGCCGCGCCCGCCGGCGGCACCCGGCTGCCGGTCGTGCTGGTCATCAGCGAGATCTTCGGCGTGCACGAGCACATCGCCGACGTGGCGCGGCGCTTCGCCCGCCAGGGCTATCTGGCGATCGCGCCGGAAATGTTCGTGCGCCAGGGCGACGCCGGCAGCTACGGCGAGATCGCCCGGCTGCAGGCCGAGGTGATCTCGAAGGTGCCCGATGCCCAGGTGATGCGCGATCTCGATGCCGCCGTGGCCTGGGCGGCGAAGAACGGCGGTGACGTCACGCGCCTGGGTCTGACCGGCTTCTGCTGGGGCGGGCGCATCACCTGGCTGTACGCCGCGCACAACCCGCAGGTGCGGGCGGGCGTGGCCTGGTACGGCCGGCTGGTGGGCAACGCCAATGCGCTGCAGCCGCGCCATCCGGTCGATCTGGCCGGCGAGCTCAAGGCGCCTGTGCTGGGTCTGTACGGCGCGGCCGACACTGGCATCCCGCTCGACACGGTCGAGCGCATGAAGGCGGCGCTGGCGGCCGGCAGCCCGGCGGCGCAGCGCTCGGAATTTGTCGTCTACCCCGAGGCGCCGCATGCCTTCCACGCCGACTATCGCCCCAGCTTCCGGGCCGGGCCGGCGGCCGACGGCTGGGCGCGCTGCCTGGCGTGGTTCAAGGCCCAGGGCGTGGCCTGAGCGGCGCAGAATCGATTTGCGCCTGGGCTGATCCCGCTCAAGCAGGGGTGCGATGCGAGGCAGGCGAGGGGGGATGTCGCTTCAGGTGGGCGGGCTAAACTGCCGCGCTCCCCGAACCGAACGACAACGTCTCACCCCACCTCCCCGCCGCATGATCTCGCGCCGCGACTGCCTTCGCTCCTCCTCGGCCAGCCTGCTGGCGCTGTCGCTGGGGGCCTGCAAGCCGACCACTGCAGCGCCGCCGGCCAGCCCGTCGGCGGCACCCGCCACCGCTTCATCCGCCTCGACGGCCCCTTCGGCGGCCGCTCCTGCTGCGGCCGCCTCGTCGGCGGCACCCGCCACGCCAGCGGCCTCGGCGCCGTTCTCGGTGCGTGCGCCGATCTTCGTGCTGAACTCGCTCGACGCCACGATCAGCGTCATCGACCCGGTGACGATGACCGAGCTGCGCCGCGTGCCCACCGGCAAGGAGCCGCATCACCTCTACCTCTCGCCCGACGAGAAGTCGCTGCTGGTGGCCAATGCGGTCGGCGACTCGATCACGCTGGTCGATCCGCGCAGCGGCGAGGTGCAGCGCACGCTCACCGGCATCGTCGATCCCTACCACCTGCGCTTCTCGCCCGACATGCAGTGGTTCGTGACCGCGGCCAACCGGCTGAACCACATCGACCTGTACCGCGTCGGCCGGCCGGCGGGTGGCGGCTTCGACATCACGCTGGTCAAGCGCGTGCCCGCCGGCAAGACGCCCAGCCACCTGGCGATCGACACCCGTAGCACCGTGGTCTACGCCAGCCTGCAGGACAGCGACCAGCTCATCGCCGTCGATCTGGCCACGCAGGCGCCGCGCTGGACCGTCTCCTGCGGCAAGATGCCGGCCGATGTCTATCTGACGTCGGACGACCGCACGCTGCTGGTTGGCCTGACCGGCGACTCGGTGGTCGAGGCCTGGGACGTGAGCGTCAATCCGCCCAAGCTGATCAAGCGCATCCCGACCGGCGACGGCGCGCACGCCTTCCGCGCCTGGGGCGACCGGCGCCATGTGCTGGTCAGCAACCGCGTGGCCAACACCATCAGCCGCATCGACACCCAGACGCTGGCGGTGGTGGATACCTATCCGGCGCCGAGCGGGCCGGACTGCATGGACCTGTCGCCGGACCGCCGGTTCATCTTCGTGGCCTCGCGCTGGGCCGGCAAGCTCAGCGTCATCGACACCGAGCAGAAGAAGGTGGTGCGCCAGGTGAGCGTGGGCAAGTCGCCGCACGGCGTCTGGACGCTCGACCACGCGCCGAGGCTGTGACGATGCGGGCGGCGCGGACACGCACGGCGCGGTCGGTCGGGCTGCTGATGGCCGGACTGCTGCTCACCGTCCCGGCTGCGGCCGGTTGCGCCCGTCCGCTGTTCCTGACCTTCGACACCGGCCACATGGGCGTGGCGCCGCTGGTGGCCGAGGTGCTGCGGCGGCAGGACGTGAAAGTCACCTTCTTTCTGGCCAACGAGCGCACGCAGACCGATGGCGGCAGCCTGGACGCGCAGTGGGCGCCGTGGTGGCGCGCGCGCGTGGCCGAGGGCCATCTGTTCGCCTCGCACACCTTCGACCATGTCTACTGGCGCGGCGACCACGCCGACGGCGGCTTCGAGGTGCGTCCGAGCGCCGGTCCGCAGGCCGGCGTGCGCTCGACGATGAGCGCTGCCCAGTACTGCGCCGAGCTGGCCCGGCCGGCTGCACGCCTGGCCGAGATCGCCGGCCGGCCGGCGATGGCCGCGCTGTTCCGCGCGCCCGGCGGCAAGACCTCGCCGGCGCTGCTGGCGGCGGCCTCGCGCTGCGGCTGGACGCATGTCGGCTGGAGCCCGGCGGGCTTTCTCGGCGACGAGCTGTCCAGCGAGCGCTATCCCAACGACCGGCTGCTGAAGCAGGCCCTGCGCGACATTCGCCCGGGCGACATCCTGCTGGCGCACCTGGGCATCTGGTCGCGCCAGGACGCCTGGGCGCCGGCGGTGCTCGAGCCGCTGATCGTCGGGCTGAAGGCGCGTGGCCACTGCTTCGCCACGCTGGTCGCGCATCCCGAGCTGGGCGAGGCGGCACGCCGCCCGGCCCCGACTTCCTCTCCGTCACGACCATGATCGATGTTCTTGTCCAGCTCTTCGGCCAGGCCCAGCAGTGGCTGTTCGAGGCGGCAGTGCAGCCGCTGCTGTTCTCGCTGGGCGGCGGCGCCTTGCTGGAGGATGCCTACAACGCCACCGGCTGGCTGCTGGTGGGCCTGCTGCAGCTGGCGGTGATGCTGGCGCTGATCGGGCCGCTGCAGCGCCTGCGCCCGGTCGAGCCGGTGCGCGACCGCGCCGCCATCCTTCCCGACATCGCCTACACGCTGCTGCATCGGCTCGGGCTTTTTCGCGTCGGGCTGTTCTTCCTGGTCGATCCGCTGTGGCAGGCGCTGTGGGGCGCGCTGGCGGTGCACGGCTTTTCCGGCTGGCATCTGGACGAGGCGATCGCGCCCTGGTGGCCGGGCGTGACCGACACCGCGCTGGTCGCCTTCCTCGCCTATCTGCTGGTCTTCGACTTCGTCGACTACCTGCTGCACCGCGGACAGCACCAGTTCGAGGCCTGGTGGGCACTGCATGCGCTGCACCACAGCCAGCGCCAGATGACGATGTGGAGCGACAACCGCAATCACCTGCTCGACGACCTGATTCGCGACGCGCTGCTGGTGCAGCTCGGCCACCTGATCGGCGTGGCCCCGGCGCAGTTCGTCGCCATCGTCGCCTTCGGCCAGCTGGTCGAGAGCCTGTCGCACGCCAATCTGCGCCTGTCCTTCGGCCTGATCGGCGAGCGGCTGCTGGTGAGCCCGCGCTTTCATCGCCTGCACCATGCCATCGGCCTGGGCCATGAGTCCGAGGCCGGCAAGGACACGCTGGGCGGCTGCAACTTCGCGGTGCTGTTTCCGGTCTGGGACATCCTGTTCGGCACCGCCGACTTTCGCAGCCCGGTCGGCCCGACCGGCATCCGCGACCAGCTGCCCGAGGAGGGCGGACGCGACTACGGCCGCGGCTTCTGGGCGCAGCAGCGGCTGGGGCTGCTGCGGCTGATCGGGCGCGCCTGAGCCGGCCGGATGCCGGGGCACTGCGACATCCTTCACGCATCGGCGCCGTCGCTTCGCTATGCTGGCGGGCATGTCGAAAGTCCTTGATGCCCTCTGGCGCGCGATCGGCTACTGCTTCATGCCGCGCGTGATCTTCCTGTCGATGCTGCCGGTGCTGCTGCTGGGCACCGTGTCGATGGCCCTGGCCTGGTTCTTCTGGGAGCCCGCGGCGGCGGCGATGACCGCGCTGGTGGTCGACGCGCCGCTGCTGGGCGATGCGGTCGCCTGGCTGGACCGCTGGACCGGCGGGGTGCTGCGCCATGTCATCGGGCCGCTGCTGCTGCTGGTGGCGGTGGTGCCGGTGCTGATCATTGCCGCGCTGCTGCTGGTGTCGGCGCTGATGGCGCCGACCCTGATCGGTCTGGTGGGGCGGCGGCGCTTCGAGGCGCTGGAGCGGCGCGGCCCGCTGGCGTGGTGGCGCGCGCTGGGCTGGACGCTGGGCTCGATCGGCGCGGCGCTGGCGGCGCTGGTGCTGACGCTGCCGCTGTGGCTGATCCCGCCGCTGGCGCTGCTGCTGCCGCCGCTGATCCTGGGCTGGCTGACCTACCGGGTCATGGCCCACGACGTGCTGGCCGAGCATGCCGACGCGGCCGAGCGCGCCGCGCTGCTGCGCGAGCACCGCGCGCCGCTGCTGGCCATCGGCGTGACCTGCGGCTACCTGGGCGCGGCGCCGTCGCTGATCTGGGCCTTCGGCGTGCTGGCGCTGCCGATGGCGCCGCTGCTGCTGCCGGTCTATGTCTGGCTCTACACGCTGGTCGAGGTCTTCGCCGCGCTCTGGTTCGCGCACTACATGCTGGCCGCGCTCGATGCCCGCCGCCAGGCCGCGCCGGTGCTGCAGCCGCTGCGCGTCGAGATCGAGCCGGTCGACGGCGTGCCGATGCCGGGCGCACCGGCGCTGCCCGCCTCCGCATCTCCTTCTTCCTCCCTTCCGAACCCGCCTCTGCTGCCATGAACTTCGGCCTCATCATCGTCGGCGACGAGATCCTGTCGGGCAAGCGCCAGGACAAGCATCTCGCGAAAGTCATCGAACTGCTCTCGGCGCGCGGTCTCGCGCTGGCCTGGAGCCACTATGTCGGCGACGACCCGCGCCGCATCACCGAGATCCTGCGCACCGCGTTTGCCAGCGGCGACGTGGTGTTCTCCTGCGGCGGCATCGGCGCGACGCCCGACGACCACACCCGCCAGTGCGCTGCGGCCGCGCTGGGCCGCCCGCTGGCGCTGCACCCCGAGGCGCGCGAGCTGATCATGGAGCGGGTGCGCCAGCTCGCCGCCGAGAAGGGCTGGACCGACGATCCGGACCATCCCGACACGCTGCACCGGCTCAACATGGGCGTCTTTCCCGAGGGCGCCACCATCATCCCGAATCCGTACAACCGCATTCCGGGCTTCTCGGTCGGCGACGTGCATTTCGTGCCGGGCTTTCCGGTGATGGCGCACCCGATGATCGAGGCGCTGCTCGACACCCGCTACGCGCACCTGCATGGCGCGGGCGTGCAGCAGGAGCGCTCGCTCATCGTCTACGGCGCGATGGAGGCCAGCCTGACGCCGCTGATGATCGACATCGAGGCGGCCTTCGAGGGCATCAAGGTCTTCAGCCTGCCCAGCGTCGACCATCCGGTGCACGGCCGCCACATCGAGCTGGGCGTCAAGGGCCGGGGGGAGCGCCTCGACGCGGCCTACGCCGCGCTGCTGGACGGGCTCGCCCGCTTCGGTGCCCGCACGGGCCCCGAAATGGTGCGCTCAAATGCACCAGAATGATTCGCGGCGTGATGCTGTTCGCGCACCATGAAGGTGCAGCCATGAAATCCGCCTTGTTTTGAGTCAATCAGGCCGGGTGCGGCGGGGACGAAAGCCGTTCCCACGGATACGGTTTCAGGCATGGTTTCTGCTACATTGCCGTGCGGTTCACGGCTCGGTCGTGAACCTTGCAATACCCCCCGATCGATTCACAGATATCCCCATCTCGCTAGGAGCCCCTGATGGCCAAGACCGTCGCCGACGTGATGAAGATGGTGAAGGAAAACGAAGTCAAGTTCGTCGACTTCCGTTTCACCGACACCCGTGGCAAGGAACAGCACGTGTCCGTGCCGGTTTCGCACTTCGATGAAGACAAGTTCACGTCGGGTCACGCGTTCGACGGCTCCTCGATCGCCGGCTGGAAGGGCATCGAGGCGTCGGACATGCTGCTGATGCCGGATCCGAACACCGCCAACATCGATCCGTTCTTCGAAGAGCCGACCCTGATCCTGACCTGCGACGTCATCGATCCGGCCGACGGCAAGGCCTATGAGCGCGATCCGCGCTCGCTGGCCAAGCGCGCTGAAGCCTACATGCGTGCCTCGGGCCTGGGCGACACCGCCTACTTCGGTCCGGAGCCGGAATTCTTCGTGTTCGACAGCGTGCGCTGGAACGTCGACATGTCCGGCTGCTTCGTCTCGATCGAGTCCGAAGAAGCCGCCTGGAACACCGGCAAGGACTACGAGCACGGCAACAAGGGCTTCCGCCCGACCGTCAAGGGTGGCTACTTCCCGGTCCCGCCGGTCGATTCGGGCCAGGACATGCGCTCGGAAATGTGCCTGATCCTGGAAAGCCTGGGCATCCCGGTCGAGGTGCACCACCACGAAGTGGCCAACGCCGGCCAGATGGAAATCGGCACCAAGTTCAGCACGCTGATCGAGCGCGCCGACTGGGTCCAGCTGCAGAAGTACGTCATCCACAACGTGGCTGGCGCCTACGGCAAGACCGCGACCTTCATGCCGAAGCCGATCGTCGGCGACAACGGCTCGGGCATGCACGTGCACCAGTCGGTCTGGAAGGACGGCAAGAACCTGTTCGCTGGTGACGGCTACGCCGGCCTGAGCGACTTCGCGCTGTACTACATCGGCGGCATCATCAAGCACGCTCGCGCGCTGAACGCCATCACCAACCCGGGCACCAACTCGTACAAGCGTCTGGTCCCGGGCTACGAAGCCCCGGTGAAGCTGGCCTACTCGGCCAAGAACCGCTCGGCCTCGATCCGCATCCCGTTCGTCGCGAACCCGAAGGGCCGTCGCGTGGAAGCCCGCTTCCCGGATCCCCTGATGAACCCGTACCTGGGTTTTGCCGCGCTGCTGATGGCCGGTCTGGACGGCGTCGAGAACAAGATCCATCCGGGCGAAGCCGCCACGAAGGATCTGTACCACCTGCCGCCGGAAGAAGACGCGCTGATCCCGACCGTCTGCTCGTCGCTGGAGCAGGCGCTGGAAGCCCTGGACAAGGACCGTGCGTTCCTGACCAAGGGCGGCGTGTTCACCGACAGCTACATCGACGCGTACATCGACCTGAAGATGCAGGAAGTCCAGCGCATGCGCATGACGACCCATCCGGCCGAGTTCGACATGTACTACGCGCTGTGATGCGGGCCTGCCGTCGGCCTCAAGCCGGCGGCAGCGCTGTCCTGGCGGACACCCATCGCGAAGGCGGCCTCCGGGCCGCCTTTCCTTTTGCGCGATACTGATCCGATCATGATCCGAGCTTCCTGCCTGCGCCCGCGGCTTGCCGCGCTCACCTTGGCCGGTCTGACGGCGCTGACCTTCCTGCCGAACGCGGTGGCCCAGGAGCGGCCGGTCTACCGCTGCCCCGGCAATCTCTACACCGACCAGATCACCCCGAAGGAGGCGGCCGAGCGCGGCTGCCGCACCCTCGACGGTGCGCCGGTCACCGTGGTGCAGGGCGCGGCGCCCCGCCGTGCCGCACCGGCAGCGGGCGAGGGCGCCGGCCGGGTGAGCGCGCCGGCCGCGACCGCTTCGGGCGGCGCGCCGTCGTCAGGCTCGGCCCGGCCGGCCGGCGCGCCGGACATGCGGGTCGATCCTGCGCAGCAGCGCGCCCGCGACAGCGATGCGCGGCGCATTCTCGAGTCCGAGCTGGCGCGCGAGGAAAGCGCGCTGGCGGTGCTGCGCAAGGACTACAACAACGGTGAACCCGAGCGCCGCGGCGACGAGCGCAACTTCGCCCGCTACCAGGAACGGGTGGCCGAGATGAAGGCCGCCATCGCCCGCAAGGAAGCCGACGTCGCCGCGATCCGGCGTGAACTCAGCAAGCTGCCCAACCCGTGAGCTTCTTCAGGAACCGAAACCGCACCGCCCCGTCCTTCGAGGCCTTCGACCATCTGGCGACGATGGTCGCGGTGCTCGACCGCGAGGGGCGCTGCCAGCATGTCAACGCCGCCTTCGAGAGCACGCTGGGCCTGCCGCGCCGCGCGCTGCAGCGCAGCAGCGCCTTCGGCTGGTTCGTCGATCCGGCGATGCTGAAGGTCACCTTCGACGCGGTGGTGGCCAACGAGTACAGCACCGCCCGGCTGGAGGCCCTGCTGGGGCGTCCGCCCGGCGCGGCCTCCAGCGAGCCGCTGCCGGTCCATGCGATCGTGACCCAGATCGACCACGGCGAGCAGGTGCTGCTCGAACTGGTCGAGCTGGAGCAGCAGGCGCGCCAGGACCGCGAGGCGCGCGCGCTCGACCAGGCCCGCATCACCAAGGAGCTGATCCGCAATCTCGCCCACGAGATCAAGAATCCGCTCGGCGGCATTCGCGGCTCGGCGCAGCTGCTGGAGATGGAGCTCGACAACCGCTCGCTGCATGAATACACCCAGGTCATCATTCATGAGGCCGACCGGCTGCAGGCGCTGGTCGACCGGCTGCTGGCGCCGCACCGCCGCCCGCACATGGTGGCCGACGTCAACATCCACGAGGTGCTGGAGCGGGTGCGCTCGCTGATCCTGGCCGAGTTCCCGAAGGGGCTGGTGGTGCAGCGCGACTACGACACCTCGCTGCCCGAGTTCCGCGGCGACCGTGAGCAGCTGATCCAGGCGGTGCTCAACATCGCCCACAACGCCGCGCAGGCGCTGGCCGAGCGCCGCCAGGCGGGCGACGCGCGCATCGTGCTGCGCACCCGTGCGGCGCGCCAGGTCACGATCGGGCGGCAGCGCTACCGGCTGGCACTGGACTTGCATATCGAGGACAACGGACCCGGCGTGCCGCCCGAGATCCGCGATCGCATCTTCTTTCCGCTGGTTTCCGGCCGCGACGGCGGCTCGGGGCTCGGCCTGACGCTGGCACAGGACTTCGTCCAGCAGCATCACGGCCTGATCGAATGCGAGAGCGAGCCGGGCTGCACGCTGTTCAAGATCCAGATCCCGCTGCCCTGAGCCCGACGTGGCCGGCAAGCAGCGGGATCTCACGCCATGACAGGCCACGCGCATGAAACCCATCTGGATCGTTGACGACGACCAATCCATCCGCTTCGTGCTGGAGAAGGCGCTCGCGCGCGAGGAGCTGCCGGTGCGCAGCTTCACCAATCCGCGCGACGTGCTGCTTGCCCTCGAGGACGACGCGCCGCAGGTGCTGGTCAGCGACATCCGCATGCCCGGCGGCACCGGCATCGACCTGCTCGCCAGCGTCAAGGCCCGCCATCCGGGCCTGCCGGTCATCATCATGACCGCCTACTCCGACCTGGACAGCGCGGTCTCCGCCTTCCAGAGCGGGGCCTTCGAGTACCTGCCCAAGCCCTTCGACCTGCCCAAGGCGGTCGAGCTGATCCGCCGCGCGGTCGAGGAAAGCCTGCGCGAGGAGAGCGTCGAGGACCGCGGCGCGCCCGAGGTGCCCGAGATGCTCGGCCAGGCGCCGGCGATGCAGGACGTGTTCCGCGCCATCGGCCGCCTCAGCCAGAGCAACGTCACCGTGCTGATCACCGGCGAGTCCGGTTCGGGCAAGGAGCTGGTGGCGCGCGCGCTGCACAAGCACAGCCCGCGTGCCGGGGGGCCCTTCGTCGCGATCAATACCGCGGCGATCCCGAAGGACCTGCTGGAATCCGAGCTGTTCGGCCACGAGCGCGGCGCCTTCACCGGCGCGCAGGCCACCCGGCGCGGCCGCTTCGAGCAGGCCGAGGGCGGCACGCTCTTTCTCGACGAGATCGGCGACATGCCCTTCGACCTGCAGACCCGGCTGCTGCGGGTGCTGTCGGACGGGCAGTTCTACCGCGTCGGCGGCCACCAGCCGCTCAAGAGCAATGTGCGCGTGATCGCCGCGACCCACCAGCATCTGGAGGAGCGCGTGCGCGAGGGCGGTTTCCGCGAGGATCTGTTCCACCGCCTGAACGTCATCCGGCTGCGCCTGCCGCCGCTGCGCGAGCGCCGCGAGGACATCGCCGGGCTGGCGCGGCATTTCCTGCAGCGCAGCGCCAAGGAGCTGGGCGTCGAGTCCAAGCGGCTGTCGGAGGCCGCGCTGCAGCAGATCGTGCTGTTCGACTTTCCCGGCAATGTGCGCCAGCTCGAGAACCTCTGCCATTGGCTGACGGTGATGGCGCCGGCCCAGGTGGTCGATCCGAAGGATCTGCCCCCCGAGGTGCAGGCGCATGCCGCAGCCGCGCTGGCCACGGGTGCGTCGGGCCTGCCGGCTGCGGCTGACAGCAGCCCGCCGGTCGGGGGTGCGGCGGCGTTGCCGGCGGGTCTGGCGACGCCTGCGCTGCCGCGCGAGGCGGTCAGCCCGGCCGCGGCGGTGCTGCTGCCCGGACAGGACGCCTGGCTGGCTGGCCTGGAGCGGCAGGCGCGCGAGCTGCTCGACCAGGGCCATCCGCAGGTCTGGGACACGCTGACCCGCCAGTTCGAGGCCCGGCTGATCCTGGCGGCGCTGTCGCTGACCAAGGGACGGCGCATCGAGGCCGCGCACAAGCTCGGCATCGGCCGCAACACCATCACCCGCAAGATCCAGGAGCTCGGGCTCGACTGAATCGTCACGGCGGCCTGAACCGCCGGGGGGTATTGCGCGGTCCGGCTTGACTTGTCTCAACAGTGGCGGTGCGAACCTGGGTGACAGTGTGGTGGCGATCCTGCCGCGTCCGCACAGCCTGACTGCCCGCCCATGGAGATGTTCACCGCCCGGGCCGAGGGGACTTCCCCTGCGGCCGCTCCCGTTCCCCGCCCGCGCCGCCGCCTGGCCGCGCCGCCGCCGTCCCCGGCCGATCCGTCGCCGTGGCGTCGGGTGCTGGCCGCTTCGGCGCTGGCGCAGACCGAGATCGACGCGCTGATGGCGATGGCCCGTCGTCGCACGGTGGCAGCGGGCGACATGATTCTCGAGACCCGCATGCCGGCGCGCGCCCTGGTGCTGCTGCTGTCGGGCGATGTGGTGATGGGCTCGCGCGCGCCCGACGGCAGCCTGCGCACCGAGCGCAGCGTCAACGGCCCGGCCTGGATCGATGTCAGCGCAGCCTGGCTCGGCCAGCCCTGCACGATGGAGGCGCAGGCGCTGTCCGACGCGGTCATCGCCGAGCTGCCGATCGACGAGGTGATGCGCCAGATGGCGGTCCAGCCGGCGCTGGCCGGTCTGCTCTGCCAGGCGCTGGCGATGCAGATCCGCCAGATGACGCTGGCCTCGCGCAATCTGCTGCACAACGACGCGCCGGCCCGGCTGGCGCAGTGGCTGCTGCAGCGCTGCCCGGTGCGCAGCGGTCCGGCCGAACTGCGGCTGCAGGAGCGCAAGCGCGACATCGCGCAGCAGCTGGCGATGTCGCCGGAGACGCTGTCGCGGCTGATCCGCAGCTTCCAGTCGCGCGGCGTGCTGACGGTGCGCGGCTACCAGGTGCGTGTGCCCGAGGTCGCGGCGCTGTGCGCGCTGGCCGGCCTGGCGGCGCTGGGCGGCGGCTGAGGGGGCGAGGCGACGACGACGCTCAGTCGAACTCGATGCCCGGCTGGTAGTCCTGCCGGTCGATCAGCCGCCAGCGCCCGACCAGCATCGCGCCGAGCAGCGCCGCGCCGCCGCAGCCCGCCACCACCGCCCAGTGCAGCAGCCACTGGCCGTCGTAGGCGCCGAACAGGCTGGCGCGCAAGGCCTTGACCACCCAGGTCAGCGGCAGCCAGGGGTGGATCGCCTGGAAGAAGGGCGAGGCCAGCTCGATCGGCATCGCCGCGCCGGCCGCGGCCATCTGGACCACCAGCAGCAGCAGGCCCAGTGCCTTGCCGATGTCGCCGAACCAGCGGATCAGCAGGAAGACGATGGCCAGGAAGCTCAGCGAGGCGGTGATGACGGTGGCGACGAAGGGGCCGAGGTGCAGCACCTTCAGGTCGAGCAGCAGCGTCAGCATCGCCACCATCACCAGCGCCTGGCCGAGCACGATCGCCGCCGGCCAGGCCAGCTTGCCCAGCACCTGCAGCGGTCGGGCCAGCGTGGCCGCCTCGTGCGGCAGCCGGCGCAGGTGGAACATCAGCGCGGCGGTCACCGCGCCGATCCACAGCGACATCGGCACGAAGTTCGGCGCGAAGCCCGCGCCGTCGCTGCCCACCGGTGCGACCACCTCGAGCCGAGGCGCGACCGAATCGGCCAGGCCGCGCGCGCTGCCCTCGGGCAGCGGCAGATCGGCGGGCAGCGAGCGCGCCAGCAGCGTCAGCGCCTCATGCAGCCGCCGGCTGCCGTCGTCGAGCTCGATGAGGCCGTGCTGCAGGCGGTCCTGGCCGGCCTGGAGCTGCTTCAGGCCGCCGCCCAGCGCCTGGGTGCCGGCGCCGAGCTGCTGCGCGCCCTGGGCCAGCGCATCGATGCGGCCGTCCTCAGGCAGTGCCGTGACGATCTGGTGCAGCGCGCCGCCCGCCTGGCTCACGCCGCCGGTCAGCGTCTGCACGCCGGCGGCGAGCTGCTGGCTGCCGGCGTGCAGCTGCCGGCTGGCCTCGCGGGCCTGGCCCAGGCCGGTGCCGAGCTGAGCGGCGCCGTTGCCCAGGTGCGCGGCCGCCTCGGCCAGATCGTCGCCGACCAGCGGGATGGGCTCGCTGGCCTGCTGCAGCATCAGCGCGCCCTGGCGCAGCGTGCGGCTGCCGCCCTGCAGCGCCTCCAGACCGCGACCGAGCTCGTCCTGGCCGTGGACGAGACGCTGGCTGCCCTGGCGCAGCGCCTCCAGGTCGGCCGCGGGCGGACGCTGGGCGTCGAGCGTGCGCAGCGCGCCGGCCAGCGGTCGCCAGCCGGTTGCCAGCGCGCTGCTGCCGTCGGCGAGCTGGCCGGCGCCCCGGTGCAGCTGCTGGCTGGCGTCCTGGGCCTGCGTCAGGCCCCGGCCGAGCTCGCGCACGCCCAGGTCGGCCTGGTGCAGCCCGTCAGCCAGCCGGCCGCTGCCGTCGCGGATCTGCTCGACGCGCTCGCGCAGCGTTGCCAGGTCGAGCCGCGAGCCGGCGGCCGTCTCCAGCACCAGCGCCCAGCGCTGCTCGTTGAGCGACTCGTTGACCCGGTGCGCCAGCTCCGGCGCGAAGCGCTTGGCAAAGCCGGCGGCGCTGTAGCTGTTGCCCTCGGAGGTGTAGATCGTCAGCCGCGCGGCACCCGCCTCCCGGCCGGGCAGGGCCTGCTCGCTGAAGTCGCCCGGGATCAGCACCGCAAAGCTCAGCTCGCCGCGGCGCACCGCCTGCCGCGCTGCCTCCCGGTCGTCGAAGACCTGCCAGTCGAACAGATGCTGGCGCAGCAGCGCCTGCCGCACCTGCTCGCCCATGCTGACCTCGACACCGCGGTGATAGGCGCCCCGGTCGCTGTTGACCAGCCCGGCGCGCAGCGCGCCGGTGCGTGCGCTCGGATCCCACAGGCTCGAGAGGTAGATCAGCGCATACAGCGCCGGCACCAGCAGCGCACCCAGCGCCGCCAGCGCGAAGCGCCGATGGCGCCGCAGCAGCGCGGCGTCCAGCGCCACCAGCCCGCGCCATGACCCCTCGGCCCCATGTTTCATGCCTTCTCTCTCCCTTTTTCCTTCGCTCCGATTGTCACGAGTCTGACCCTTTTCTGCCGTTTTCGGCTTTAGCACTCATTTGCGTCGAGTGCTAAGATCAATGGAACTCCAGAAGGCTGAAGCAGTCTATGGCCAACATGCAACTGTCCTCTTCCACCGCGCTTGCCGTTCGTGATCCCTGGGCCCTGGTGCCTTCGCTGGGCAACCTCGATGCCTACATCAGCGCCGTCAACCGGCTGCCGATGCTCAGCGCCGAAGACGAGTCGCGGCTGGCGCGCCGCCTGCGCGACCAGCAGGATCTGGACGCTGCCGGCCGGCTGGTGCTGTCGCACCTGCGCCTGGTGGTCTCGGTGGCGCGGCAGTACCTCGGTTACGGCCTGCCGCAGGGCGACCTGATCCAGGAAGGCAACGTCGGCCTGATGAAGGCGGTCAAGCGCTTCGACCCCGATCAGGGCGTGCGCCTGGTCAGCTACGCGCTGCACTGGATCAAGGCCGAGATCCACGAGTACATCCTGAAGAACTGGCGCGTGGTCAAGGTCGCCACGACCAAGGCGCAGCGCAAGCTGTTCTTCAACCTGCGCTCGATGAAGCGCCAGATGAAGGGCGAGGCCGCCGACGGCGCCACCCACCGCGCCGGCCTGACCGAGGCTGAGATCGACCGTGTCGCCGCCGAGCTGAACGTGCGCCGCGAGGACGTCATCGAGATGGAGACGCGCTTCGCCGGCGGCGACGTCGCGCTGGAGCCGGGCGGCGACGAGGACGACGAGTCCTTCGCGCCGATCGCCTATCTGGCCGACGACCGCCAGGAGCCGACCCGCGCGATCGAGGCGCGCCGCCGCGACGAGCTGGCCGGTCCGGGCCTGCTGCGCGCGCTCGACGCGCTCGACGCCCGCAGCCGCCGCATCGTCGAGGAGCGCTGGCTCAAGGTCAACGACGACGGCTCCGGCGGCATGACGCTGCACGAGCTGGCGGCCGAATACGGCGTCAGCGCCGAGCGCATCCGCCAGATCGAGGTCGCGGCGATGAAGAAGATGAAGAAGGCGCTGGTCGAGGCGGCCTGATGGCGGCCAGCGCGGTGGCGCGCTTCATCGCCGCATCGCGTCCCGCTCGATCTCGAAATCACGCCAGAACGCGGCGTCCTGCGCGGACGCGAAGTTGATGCGCATCTTCGTGCCCGGCTGACGCCGGGCGTGGAACAGGCTGCCGGGCGCGGTGCTCCAGCCGCGGTCGAGCAGGCGCTGCGCCAGCGCCTCGGTGTCCACGCCGGTCTCGACCCAGCCGAACAGGCCTTGCGGCGGGCAGACGAACTCGCAGCCCGCGTCCTGCGCCAGCCGCACGCTGCGTCCGCGCGCCGCGTCCAGCCGCGTCACCACCCGCTCGGCATGGCGGCGCAGCAGGCCCTGCTCCAGGCAGACCGCCACCGCCTGCTCCAGCAGCGCCGGCGTGGTCAGGCTGGCGAGCATCTTCACGTCGATCAGCCGCTCTATCCAGTCGGGCGGCGCCGCGACGAAGCCCACCCGCCAGCCCGGCGCGAGGATCTTCGAGAAGCCGCTGATGTGGAAGCAGCGCTTGAGCCCGTCGAGCGCGGCCAGCCGCGGCGCGTGTGCGGGCGCCAAGTGGGCGTAGGTGTCGTCCTCGATGACATGGAAGTCGTGCGTCTGCGCCAGCTGCAGCAGCTGATGGGCGGTGGCCAGCGACAGCATGCCGCCGGTCGGGTTGTGCAGCACCGAGACGGTCACGTACAGGCGCGGCCGGTGCTCGCGCGCCAGTGCCTCCATCACCGCCAGGTCGGGCCCGTCGGGGCCGCGCGGCACCGGCAGCAGCCGCATGCCCAGCAGCGTCAGCCGGGCATATTCGACCGACCACCCCGGCTCGTCGACCAGCACCGCATCGCCCGGCGCCAGCAGCGCGCGCGAGACCAGATCGAGCGCCTGGGTCGCGCCCAGCGTGCTCATGATCTGGCGCGGCGCGGCCCGCACGCCGATATCGGCCAGGCGCTGCGCCAGCGCCTCGCGCAGCCGCGGGTCGCCGGCCGGCTCGCCGTAGTGCAGTGCGGCGACCTGGGCCTCGTCGTCGCGGCCGGCGGCCATTGCCCGGCGCAGCGCGGCCTGCAGCATCGGCGCGTCCAGCCAGGCCGGCGGCAGCACGCCCAGGCCGGGGCCGGGCCGGCCGCCGCTGCCGAGCATGCCGCGGATCAGCGTGCTGGCATCGACCGGCACCCGCGGGCTGTCGGGCGGTGACGCGGCCGCGGCCTCGCCGCGTGCGGACGGGGCGGCACGCTCGCGCACGAAGAAGCCGCGCTGCCGCTGCGCCTCGACCAGGCCCTGCGCCAGCAGCTGGTCGTAGGTGGCGACGAGGGTGTGCGGGCTGACGCCGTGGCGCCGGGCGCCCTCGCGCACCGACGGCAGCCGGCTGCCCGGCGGCAGCAGGCGCTGGCGGATCAGCGCCGCATAGTGCGTGGCGAGCTGTTCGGAGAGCGTGCGATCGCCGTCGCGGCTGAGCTGCAGCGCCGCCGGCAGGGCGACAGGGAAAGCGGCTGTGTCGGTCGTCCGGGCCATACAGTGTGTCGGAATGTGGGGTAATCTGTACTGCAAGTGTATTGGTCGGCGTGCCTAGACTGCGCCTCATCATGAACACGATGTCCCCGATGTCCTCCCCGCTGCGGGACCTGGCGGCCGAGCGCCGCGGCCTCTGGCTGGGCCTGCTGGGCGTGGCGGTGTTCGCGCTGACCACGCCGATGACCCGGCTGGCGGTCGGGCCGCTGGAGGCGCCGCAGCTGCCGCCGCTGTTTGTCACCGCCGGGCGCGCGGCGGGTGCTGCGCTGCTCAGCCTGATCTTCCTGCTGTTGACCCGTGCGGCCTGGCCGACCCGTGCCGAGCGCGGCGCGCTGCTGCTGTCGGCCGCCGGCACGGTGCTGGGCTTTCCGCTGTGCCTGGCGATGGCGCTGCGCGAGGTGCCGTCGATGCACGCCTCGGTCATCACCGGTCTGCTGCCGCTGTGCACCGCCGCGGTCGGCGCCTGGCATCTGCGCCAGCGGCCTTCGCGCGGCTTCTGGCTCTGCGCGCTGGCCGGGGCGGCGCTGGTGCTGGGCTTTGCCTGGACGCAGGGCGGTGGCCGGGTGAGCGCCGCCGACGGCTGGCTGCTGCTGGCGATGCTGTGCGGGGCCGCCGGCTATGTGGCCGGCGCGCGGCTGTCGGCGGCGCGGCCGCCCGAGCAGGTGATCTGCTGGGTGCTGGTGATCAGCCTGCCGCTGACGCTGCCCGTCGCGCTGTGGTCGTGGCCGCCGGCGCCGCAGGCGGTGTCGGGCTCGGCCTGGGCGGGCTTCGCCTATGTCACCGTGTTCTCGATGTGGCTGGGCTTCTTCGCCTGGTACCGCGGCCTGGCGCTGGGCGGGCTGGTGCGGGTCAGCCAGGTGCAGATGCTGCAGCCTTTCCTGGCGCTGCTGGCGGCCGTGCCGCTGCTGGGCGAGCCGCTGCAGGCCGACACGCTGGTCTTCGCGCTGGCGGTGATGGCCTGCGTGGGCATCGGGCGGACAATGCCGGTCGGGCGCACGCCACCCCGAGTCCTGGCGGTCCCGTCTTCCCTGAACCGATCCGAGCCGGAGTGCCGTGCATGAGTGCTGCGATGACTGCTGCTGAATTTTCTTCCCCGTGGACGCTGGCGCATCGCGCCGAGCGCATGAACCCGTCGATCCTGCGCGAGATCCTCAAGGTCACCGACCGCCCCGGCATCCTGTCGATGGCCGGCGGCCTGCCTTCGCCCGAGAGCTTCCCGGTCGAGGCGATGCGCGCGGCCTGCGAGCGCGTGCTGCGCGACACCCCGCGCGAGGCGCTGCAATACGCCGCCAGCGAGGGCTTCGCGCCCTTGCGCGAATGGGTCGCGGCGCATCTGGCCGCGCAGGGCATGGCGGTCGGCGCCGACCAGGTCCTGATCACCACCGGCTCGCAGCAGGGCCTGGACCTGGTGGCCAAGGTGCTGGTCGATCCGGGCGCGCCGGTGGCGGTGGAGACGCCAACCTACCTGGGCGCGCTGCAGGCCTTCGCGCCGATGGAGCCGATCTTCGCCAGCGTCGCCAGCGATGCCGACGGCCCGCTGCCCGAGGCGGTGGCGGCGCTGGCGCACGACGCGCCGGGCACGCGCTTTCTTTATGTGCTGCCGAACTTCCAGAATCCGAGCGGCCGGCTGATGCCCGAGGCGCGCCGCGAGGCGCTGGTGGCTGCGGCTCAGCGGGCCGGCGTGCCGCTGGTCGAGGACAACCCCTACGGCGACCTGTGGTTCGACACCGCGCCGCCGCGCCCGCTGGCCGCGCGCTGGCCGGAGGGCACCATCTATCTGGGCTCGTTCTCGAAGGTGCTGGCGCCGGGGCTGCGGCTGGGCTATCTGGTGGCGCCGCGCGCGCTCTACCCGAAGCTGCTGCAGGCCAAGCAGGCCGCCGACCTGCACACGCCCGGCTTCAACCAGCGCGTGGTGCACGAGGTGATCCGCGACGGCTTCCTCGACACGCATGTGCCGAAGATCCGCACGATGTACCGCCGCCAGCGCGACGCGCTGTGCGAGGCGCTGCGCGAGCACCTGCCCGCCGGCAGCGAGTGGCAGCCGCCCTCGGGCGGCATGTTCTGCTGGATTCGCCTGCCCGAGGGCTGTGATGCGGTCGCGCTGCTGCCGCAGGCGGTGGAGCAGGGCATCGCCTTCGTGCCCGGCGCGGCCTTCTACGCCCGCCAGCCCGATGCGCGCACCGTGCGCCTGTCCTTCGTGACGCTGACGCCCGACGAGATCCGCACCGCGGTGGCCACGCTGGGCGCGCTGCTGCGCCGCCACCTGACCGAAGACGCGCCGACCCCAACGCCCTGACCATGACTGCTGCCGCTGCCCTGTCGCGCCGCTACGCGGTGCTCGATGTCTTCACCGCCGCGCCGCTGCTCGGCAACCCGCTGGCGGTCGTCATCGACGCCGAGGGCCTGAGCGATGCCCAGATGGCGGCCTACGCGCGCTGGACGAATCTCTCAGAGACCACCTTCCTGCTGCCGCCCGCCGATCCGGCCGCCGACTACCGGGTGCGCATCTTCACGCCCGGCGGCGAGCTGCCCTTCGCCGGCCATCCGACGCTGGGCAGCGCCCAGGCCTGGCTGGACGCGGGCGGCGTGCCACGGCACGCCGGCGAGGTGGTGCAGGAATGCGGCGTGGGCCTCGTGCGGGTGCGTCGGATCGACGGGCACGCGACGCGGCTGGCCTTCCAGGCGCCGCCGCTGCGCCGCAGCGGCCCGGCCGACGCCGCCACCGTCGCGCAGGTGCTGACCTCGCTGCGGCTCACCGTGCCCGAGGTGCTGCAGGTCGAGTGGATCGACAACGGTCCGGGCTGGCTCGGCGTGCGGCTGGCTGATGCGGCGGCGGTGCGGGCGCTGCAGCCTGACTTCGCGGTGATGGCGGCGGCGGGGCTGAAGATCGGCGCCGTCGGCGCCTGGCCGGCCGGCGGCGAGGTCGATGTCGAGGTGCGCGCCTTCGTGCCGGAGCTGGGCGTGCCGGAGGATCCGGTCACCGGCAGCCTGAACGCCGGCCTGGCGCAGTGGCTGACCGGCGCGGGCCTGCTGCCGGCGCGCTATGTGGCGGGGCAGGGCCACGCGCTCGGCCGCGACGGACGGGTGCATGTCGAGCGCATCGCCGCGGGCGAGAACGCCGGCGTGTGGATCGCCGGCGACGTGACGCGCTGCGTCAGCGGGACGCTGCGGCTCTGAGGCCGGCCGCGTCAGTCCTTGCGATAGCTGTCGTGGCAGCTCTTGCAGGTCTGCGCGGCGCCACCGAAGGCGGCCTTGATCTGGGCCAGATCGCCGGTCTTGGCCGCGGCGTTGAGCTTGTTGATCTCCTCGGTCATCTTGGTCATGCCGGCCTTGAACTTGTCCGATTCGGTCCAGATCTCGGGCTTGGCGCGGGTCTCGCCCTTGTCGGTGCCGGGGCCGAAGGCGGTGCCGGGCAGCGGCGCCAGCGCAGCCAGCAGCGCGGCGTTGTCGGCGGCGGCCTTGGCGTCGAACGGCGCCTTGCCATTGGCCATCGCGCCGATGCGGCCGAAGTGGGCGGCCATCACGGTGAAGCTGGCCTTGCGGTACTTGATCGCATCCTCGGGCTTCTGGAACTGGGCGCTGGCGGGCAGGGCGGCCAGCAGGCCGGTGGCGGTGCACAGGGCGAGGCAGAGGCGTTTCATCGGCAAGGTTCTCCGGTCGGAAATGAACATCTGAGGTGACCCGGGGGTCCGGGCCAGTGTAGCCTTCGCTCCGACGCCCTTCATGACGCAGGACACTTGATGAATCCGACTTCTTCCCCCCGGTCGAACGCGCTGGCGCGGGTTCGGATCTGGGATCTTCCGACCCGGCTGTTTCATGGGCTGCTGGCGCTGGCGGTGACTGGCGCGGTGGTGTCGGCCAAGATCGGCGGCAATGCGATGGTCTGGCATTCGCGCCTCGGGCTGGCAGTGCTGGCGCTGCTGGCCTTCCGGCTGGTCTGGGGGCTGGTGGGCGGGCGCTGGTCGCGCTTTGCCAGCTTTGTGCACGGTCCCGGCGCGCTGATGCGCCATCTGCGCGGCCAGCCGCGCCCGGGCGAGCATCTCGACGCCGGCCACAGCCCGACCGGCGCGCTGTCGGTGTTCGCGCTGCTGGCGCTGGTGGCGCTGCAGCTGGGCACCGGCCTGATCAGCGACGACGAGATCGCCTTCACCGGGCCGCTGTACGCCTGGGTCGACTCCGAGCTGGCGCTGAAGGCCACCTCCTGGCACCGCAGCTGGGGCCAGTGGCTGCTGCTGGGCATGATCGGCCTGCATCTGGCCGCGATCGTCTTCTACCGCCTGCGCGGCACCGACCTGGTGCGTCCGATGCTCGGCGGCGACAAGCTGCTGCCGGCCGAGGTGCCGGCCTCGCGTGACGATCTTCGCACTCGTGCGCTGGCGCTGGCGATCGCCGCGGCGGCGGTGGCGCTGGCCGCCTGGGTGGGTGCGCAGGGCGGCTAGACTGCGGCGCCATGGACCAACCCGAGACACGACTTGTCGTCGCGGACACGCCGGCCCTGATCGAGGCCGCCCGCGAGATCTTCCGTGACTACGCCGCCAGCCTGTCGTTCGACCTGTGCTTCCAGGATTTCGATGCGGAGCTGGCCGGGCTGCCGGCGCCCTATGCCGCGCCCGGCGGCACGCTGCTGCTGGCGCTGGTCGGCGGCGAGGTGGCGGGCTGCGGCGCCTTGCGCCGGCTGACCGATGTCGACTACCCGAACGCCTGCGAGATGAAGCGCCTCTATGTGCGCCGCGCGTTCCGGCGCTTCGGGCTGGGCCGGCAGATCGCCGAGACGCTGCTGGATGCGGCGCGCCTGGCGGGCTACTCCTCGGTGCTGCTCGACACGCTCGACGACATGGAGGCCGCGCGCGAGCTTTACGCCTCGCTGGGCTTCGTCGAGGTGCCGCCTTACTACTACAACCCGATTCCCGGCGCGCACTATCTGCGCGCCGAGCTGGATGGCAGCGGCGGCGGCAGCCGCTACTGATCGGTCTGCGGCGCCGCGGTCGGGTTACATCGGGGTACGGCGCTAGCATCCCGGGTTTTCGAGCTTCCCCGGAGAACTGCCCGATGGACGACACCAGTACCCCGATCCGCGCCGTCAGCGACCCCTGCCTGCTCGGCGAATCGCCGATGTGGCATCCGCAGGAGCAGGTGCTCTACTGGTGCGACATTCCCGGCCGGCGGGTGCATCGGCTCGATCCGGCCAGCGGCGCGACCGCCGCCTGGGACTTTCCCGTCGAGCCCGCCAGCCTGGCGCCGCTGCTCGGCGGCGGTCTGCTGCTGGCGATGCGCGACGGCCTGTGGCGTTTCGACCCGGCCAGCGGCGAGCGCGAGCGCCTGGCCGAGCCGCCCTACGATCCGGCGCATGAGCGCTTCAACGACGGCAAGAGCGATGCGCTCGGCCGCTTCTGGGTCGGCACGATCTACGAGCCGCGCACGCCGGCGCTGGCGGCGCTGTACTGCTGGTCGCATGGCGAGCTGCAGCGGGTGGCTGACGGCGTGACCGTCTCGAACGGCCTGGGCTGGAGTCCGGACGGGCGCACGATGTACTGGACCGACACCACCTCGCACACCATCCATGCGCTCGACATGGATGCGCATGACGGCAGCGTCTCGCGCCGACGGGTGTTCGCGTCCTTCCCGCTCAAGCAGGCGGGTCAGCCGCTCGAGGGCTATGGCGGGCGTCCCGACGGCGCTGCGGTCGACGTCGAGGGCTGCTACTGGGTGGCGATGTTCGAGGGCCAGCGCGTGCTGCGGCTGTCTCCGGCCGGCGAGGTGCTGCGCGAGATCCGCCTGCCAGTGCGCTGCCCGACCATGCCCTGCTTCGGCGGCGCCGACCTGAAGACGCTCTACATCACTACCGCGCGCGAGAAGCGCCCGGCCGAGGAACTGGCAGCCCAGCCGCTGGCGGGCTGCGTGCTGGCGCTGGAGGTCGACGTGCCGGGGCTGCCGGCGCAGTTCGCCCTGGGCTGAGCGGAGCAGGGGCAGGCGCCAGGATGGGCACCGGCATGGTGCATCACGATGAAAGCGCAATGTCATCGATCTTGCGCATCATCACGCCGTGTGACCGTCAAGTGTGATCAACCCGCGAATGAATGCACGAGCCTGGCGCAGTGTTGTATCGCGTGCACGCTTCAGGGGCGGTCGCTGCACGATGCGCTGAAACGATGCTGAAACGTCGAAGCTGTCGGGGTTTCCACGTATAATTCGGTGGTTTTGCCGAACCAGCCGATGAACAGCGTGAAGACAAGCACATCCGGGACGTTCCCGGAGCAGGTCGACCTCGATGAAGCATCAGTTGAGGATGGGCAGGAAGAATTCAAGAGCCTGACGAAGGAAGAGGCGCAAGCCCTTCGAAGCCGTCTCCCGCAGCTCTCTCCGTGGCGGGTGGTGGCGGCGCAAGCCGCGGCAGGTCTGGTGATGACGGTGCTGTGCTGGCTGGTCATCACGGGGCGGGGGGCGGTCTGGTCCGCGCTCTACGGTGCGGCCACCGTGGTGGTGCCGACGGCGCTTCTTGCGCGCGGCATGACCCGGATGAACCGGCTGCCAGAGGTGAAGGCGAACGTGGCTGCGTTCAATTTCATGTTCTGGGAGTTCCTGAAGATCGGGGTCTCGGTGGCCATGCTGGCGGCTGCGGTCCTGGTCGTGCCTGATCTGAGCTGGCCGGCCCTGCTGGTCACGATGATCGTGTGCATGAAGATGAACTGGCTGGCTCTGCTGTGGCAGGGTCGGGTGACAACCAATCGGTCTTAAGACAAAAGACAACCGTTCGAGAGAAGACGATGGCTGCCGATCAACACGCTCCGACCGCGGGTGAGTACATCTCCCACCACCTGGTCCACCTGACCAACCGTGCCCAGACCGGCATTGCCGACTTCTCGCTGACCGATCCGGTCCTGAAGCTGGACTCGCTGTTCTTCTCGATCCTGCTGGGCGTCGTCGGATGCTTCCTGCTGTGGAGCGTGGCGCGCAGCGTGACCTCCGGCGTGCCGGGTCGCCTGCAGGCTGCGGTCGAGTTCCTGGTCGAGATGGTCGACACCCAGGCCAAGGGCATCATTCACAACGAGGAGTCGCGCAAGGTCGTCGCTCCTCTGGCGCTGACCGCCTTCGTCTGGATCTTCCTGATGAACGCGATGGACCTGCTGCCGCTGGACCTGCTGCCGCGCCTGTGGGCCGGCATCTACGGCGCGATGGGCCATGATCCGCACCACGCCTACCTGCGCGTCGTGCCTACCGCCGACCTGTCGGTGACGCTGGGCATGTCGGTCACCGTGCTGCTGGCCTGCCTGTACTACAGCATCAAGATCAAGGGCCTGGGCGGCTGGGTCGGCGAGCTGTTCTCGGCACCGTTCCATGCACACGGTCCGGCCGCGATCCTGCTGGCCCCGATCAACTTCACGCTGCAGATCATCGAGTTCCTGGCCAAGACCATCTCGCACGGCATGCGACTGTTCGGCAACATGTTCGCCGGCGAGCTGGTGTTCATGCTGATTGCGCTGATGGGCGCGGTGGGCTTCGGCTCCTTCGGTGGCATCGCGCTGTGGTTCGGCCAGATCATCGCTGGCGCCGCCTGGGCCATCTTCCACATCCTGATCATCACGCTGCAGGCCTTCATCTTCATGATGCTGACCCTGGTGTACGTCGGCCAAGCGCACGACAAGCACTGATCTGGTCCTGAAGCACCCGGATCGATGCCGATCGGCATCGATCTTCCGCGCGAAATCTGTCACAGTCACGCCGGCCCGAAAAGGCTGGTGAGGCCGCAGGCGCGCCCGTCTCCCGGTTTCCCTTTCCCTTCCGTCCGTCAACAACCTCTCTTAGGAGCAATCATGGAAAACGTCCTCGGTCTCGTCGCTCTGGCTTGCGGCATCATCATCGGTCTGGGCGCGATCGGCGCTTGTATCGGTATCGCCCTGATGGGTGGCAAGTACCTCGAAGCCTCGGCTCGCCAGCCGGAGCTGATGAACGAGCTGCAGACCAAGATGTTCCTGCTGGCCGGTCTGATCGACGCGGCCTTCCTGATCGGCGTCGGTATCGCGATGCTGTTCGCCTTCGCGAACCCGTTCGTCCTGAAGTAATCGGTCTTTCTCGTCGTTCCCTGTTCCCCTAAACGACTTACACGAGAAAGGTCGAAGCCGTGAATCTGAACGCAACACTGTTGGCGCAGATCGTGGTCTTCGCGATCCTCTGGTGGTTCACGATGAAGTTCGTGTGGCCGCCGATCACGAAGGCGCTCGATGACCGCGCCAAGAAGGTCGCGGACGGTCTGGCTGCGGCCGACAAGGCCAAGCTGGAACTCCAGAGCGCCAACAAGCGCGTCGAGGAACAGCTCGTCCAATCGCGCAACGAGACCGCCAAGCTGCTGGCCGACGCTGAGAAGCGCGCCCAGGCCATCGTCGACGAGGCCAAGCGCCGCGCCGAAGACGAAGGTGCCAAGATCGTCGCCGCTGCCAAGGCCGAAGCCCAGCAGCAGTCGATCCAGGCCCGCGAAGCCCTGCGCTCGCAGGTGGCCGCACTGGCTGTCAAGGGCGCCGAGCAGATCCTCAAGCGCGAAGTCAACGCCGGCGTCCACGCCGAGCTGCTGACCCGCCTGAAGACGGAGCTGTGACATGGCCGAGCTCACTACCATCGCACGTCCCTACGCCGAAGCCCTGTTCCAGGTCGCCTCGAAGGGTGACGTGGCGGCCTGGAGCCGCCAGGTCGCCGCGCTGAGCGCGGTTGCTTCCGACGAGCAGCTGCGCCAGTTCGCCGACAGCCCGAAGGTGACCGCCGACCAGGTCTTCGACCTGATCAGCAGCGTCGCCGGCATGCCGCTCGAGACGGGTGTGCAGAACTTTCTGCGCACCGTGATCGAGAACGGTCGCCTCGTGGCGCTTCCCGCCATCGCCGAGCAGTTCCAAGCCTTGGTCAACGCCGCCTCCGGCGTGTCCGATGCCGTGATCTACAGCCCCTACCCGATCGAAGGCGAGCAGCTCGCCGAGGTCGTGGCAAGCCTGGAGAAGCGCTTCGCGCGCAAGCTGTCGGCCCGTGTCGAGCTGGAGCCGGAGCTGATCGGTGGCATCCGCGTGGTGGTGGGCGACGAGGTGCTTGACACCTCCGTCAAGGCCCGACTCGAACGCATGAAGGTGGCGCTGAGCGCTTGAATCGAATCCATCCTCTGGCTGGTCCGCGTGCCGCGCATACCCTGGTGGCGCGCCGGATCGGCTGGATTGGGAGCAAGCTATGCAATTGAATCCCGCAGAAATTTCTGAACTGATCAAGAGCCGCATCGACGGCCTTGGCGCCGCCGCCGACATCCGCAATCAGGGCACCGTGGTTTCGGTGACGGACGGTATCGTCCGAGTCCACGGCCTGAGCGACGTGATGCAGGGCGAAATGCTCGAGTTCCCGGGCGGTGTCCTGGGTCTGGCGCTGAACCTGGAGCGTGACTCCGTCGGCGCCGTGATCCTGGGCGAGTACGAGACCATTTCCGAAGGCGACACGGTCAAGTGCACCGGTCGCATTCTGGAAGTGCCGGTCGGCCCCGAGCTGATGGGCCGCGTCGTCAACGCGCTGGGCCAGCCGATCGACGGCAAGGGTCCGATCAACGCGAAGATGACCGACGTCGTCGAGAAGGTCGCCCCGGGCGTGATCGCACGGAAGTCGGTGGACCAGCCGGTCCAGACCGGCCTGAAGTCGATCGACTCGATGGTGCCGATCGGCCGTGGTCAGCGCGAGCTGATCATCGGCGACCGCCAGACCGGCAAGACCGCCGTGGCGATCGACGCGATCATCAACCAGAAGGGTCAGAACATGACCTGCGTCTACGTCGCGATCGGCCAGAAGGCTTCGTCGATCAAGAACGTGGTGCGCGCGCTGGAACAGAACGGCGCTCTGGACTACACCATCGTCGTGGCGGCATCGGCTTCCGAGTCGGCCGCCATGCAGTACCTGTCGGCCTACACCGGCTGCACGATGGGCGAGTACTTCCGCGATCGCGGCCAGGACGCGCTGATCGTCTATGACGATCTGTCCAAGCAGGCCGTCGCCTATCGCCAGGTCTCGCTGCTGCTGCGCCGCCCGCCGGGCCGCGAAGCCTTCCCTGGCGACGTGTTCTATCTCCACAGCCGTCTGCTGGAACGCGCAGCCCGCGTCAACGCCGACTACGTGGAAGCCTTCACCAAGGGCGAAGTCAAGGGCAAGACCGGTTCGCTGACCGCGCTGCCCGTGATCGAAACCCAGGCCGGTGACGTTTCCGCCTTCGTTCCGACCAACGTGATCTCGATCACCGACGGCCAGATCTTCCTGGAAACCTCGCTGTTCAACGCCGGTATCCGTCCCGCGATCAACGCCGGTATCTCGGTGTCGCGCGTCGGTGGCGCTGCCCAGACCAAGCTGATCAAGGGCCTGTCCGGCGGTATCCGTACCGACCTGGCGCAGTACCGTGAACTGGCTGCGTTCGCGCAGTTCGCCTCGGACCTGGATGCCGCGACCAAGCGCCAGCTCGACCGCGGTGCCCGCGTGACCGAGCTGCTGAAGCAGTCGCAGTACGCTCCGCAGTCGATCAGCCTGATGGCAGCGACGCTGTACGCGGTCAACAAGGGCTTCCTGGATGACATCGAAGTGAAGAAGGTCCTGGCCTTCGAATCGGGCATGCACCAGTTCCTGAAGACCAGCCACGGCGCGCTGCTGAAGACGCTCGAGGACAAGAAGGCGATGGACAAGGATGCGGAAGCGGCGCTGAACGCCGCGATCACCGCGTTCAAGAAGTCCTTCGCCTAAACCGGAGCAGCGTCATGGCGGCAGGCAAGGAAATTCGCGGCAAGATCAAGAGCTTCGAGAACACGAAGAAGATCACCAAGGCCATGGAGATGGTCGCCGCGTCCAAGATGCGCAAGGCGCAGGATCGCATGCGTGCGGCTCGTCCGTATGCGGACAAGATCCGCATCATCACGGCCAACCTGTCGCAGGCGACGCCCGAGTACAAGCATCCGTTCGTGGTGAAGAACAGTGGCACGGGTCAGGTGGGCCTGATCGTCGTCTCGACCGACAAGGGTCTGTGCGGCGGTCTGAACACCAACGTGCTGCGCGTGGTCACCAACAAGATGCGCGAGCTCGAGGCGGCCGGCACCAAGGTGCAGGCCGTGGCGATCGGCAACAAGGGTCTCGGTTTCCTGAACCGGGTCGGTGCCAAGGTGGTCGCGCAGGCGACCCAGCTCGGCGACGTGCCCCACCTCGAGAAGCTGATCGGCCCGGTCAAGATCCTGCTGGACCAGTACGCCGAGGGCAAGCTCGACGCGGTCTATCTCTGCTACACCAACTTCATCAACACGATGAAGCAGGAGCCCCGCGTCGAGCAGCTCCTGCCGCTGTCGACGGATCGTCTGTCGCAGTCCGAGGCCGAAAAGCAGGCCCACGGCTGGGACTACCTGTACGAGCCGGACGCCAAGCTGGTCATCGATGACCTGATGGTGCGCTACGTCGAGGCCCTGGTCTACCAGGCCGTGGCAGAGAACATGGCGTCCGAGCAGTCGGCGCGCATGGTGGCCATGAAGGCCGCCACCGACAACGCGGGCACGCTGATCGCCGACCTGAAGCTGGTCTACAACAAGACCCGTCAGGCAGGCATCACCAAGGAACTGTCCGAAATCGTCGGCGGCGCCGCAGCCCTGGGCGGCTGATGCGGGTCCGGGCGACAGACGCAACGAATCAAGATTGAAGGAACGAAAAATGGCGACTACTCAAGCAGTGGGCAAGATCGTTCAGTGCATCGGCGCCGTGGTGGACGTGGAGTTCCCGCGCAACCAGATGCCGAAGATCTACGACGCGCTGAAACTCGAAGGCAGCGCGCTGACGCTGGAAGTGCAGCAGCAGCTGGGCGACGGCGTGGTGCGGACCATCGCGCTGGGCTCGTCGGACGGTCTGCGTCGCGGCATCGAGGTGAAGAACACCGGTGCTCCGATCACCGTGCCGGTCGGCCCCGCCACGCTGGGCCGCATCATGGACGTGCTGGGCAGCCCGATCGACGAGCGCGGCCCGGTCAGCAACGAGCTGTCGGCGTCGATCCACCGCAAGGCCCCGGCCTACGACGAGCTGAGCCCGTCGCAAGAGCTGCTGGAAACCGGCATCAAGGTGATCGACCTGATCTGCCCGTTCGCCAAGGGCGGCAAGGTGGGTCTGTTCGGTGGCGCCGGCGTCGGCAAGACCGTGAACATGATGGAACTCATCAACAACATCGCCAAGGCCCACAGCGGTCTGTCGGTGTTCGCTGGTGTGGGCGAGCGTACCCGCGAGGGCAACGACTTCTATCATGAAATGGCCGATTCCGGCGTCGTGAACCTGGAGAACCTGGGCGAGTCCAAGGTCGCCATGGTCTACGGCCAGATGAACGAGCCCCCGGGCAACCGTCTGCGCGTGGCGCTGACCGGTCTGACGATCGCGGAATCCTTCCGTGACGAAGGCCGTGACGTGCTGTTCTTCGTGGACAACATCTACCGTTACACCCTGGCCGGTACCGAAGTGTCCGCGCTGCTGGGCCGCATGCCGTCCGCGGTGGGCTACCAGCCGACGCTGGCCGAGGAAATGGGCCGTCTGCAAGAGCGGATCACGTCGACCAAGGTCGGCTCGATCACCTCGATCCAGGCCGTCTACGTTCCCGCGGATGACCTGACCGACCCGTCGCCGGCGACCACCTTCGGTCACCTGGACGCCACCGTCGTGCTGTCGCGTGACATCGCCGCGCTGGGCATCTACCCGGCCGTCGATCCGCTCGACTCGACCTCGCGCCAGATCGACCCGAACGTCATCGGCGAAGACCACTACGCGACGACCCGTTCGGTGCAGGGCATCCTGCAGCGCTACAAGGAACTGCGCGACATCATCGCGATCCTGGGCATGGACGAACTGGCGCCGGAAGACAAGCTGGCCGTGGCTCGCGCCCGGAAGATCCAGCGCTTCCTGTCGCAGCCCTTCCACGTCGCGGAAGTGTTCACCGGCTCCCCCGGCAAGTACGTGCCGCTGAAGGAAACCATCCGTGGCTTCAAGATGATCGTCGCCGGCGAGTGCGATCACCTGCCGGAGCAGGCCTTCTACATGGTCGGCACCATCGACGAAGCCTTCGAGAAGGCGAAGAAGATGCAGTGAGCCGGCTGACGGCTGCTGTCCGCCCGCTCCCCGCGGGTGGGTCGGGCAGCGCCGCCACCTCCGTCTCCTGACTCTCTTCAAACCAACGAAGGAACACCATGGCAACGATCCACGTGGACGTCGTCTCGGCTGAACAGTCGATCTTCTCGGGCGAGGCGAAGTTCGTCGCGCTGCCGGGCGAGAACGGCGAGCTGGGCATCCTGCCCCGCCACACGCCGCTGATCACCCGCATCAAGCCGGGCGCGGTGCGCATCGAGCGCGCCGACAATGGCCAGGAAGAGTTCGTGTTCGTGGCCGGCGGCATTCTCGAGGTGCAGCCCGACCGCGTGACCGTGCTGGCCGACACCGCGATCCGCGGTCATGACCTCGACGAGGCCAAGGCCCTGGAAGCCAAGCGCGTGGCCGAGGAAGCGATCAAGAACGCCAAGAGCGACATCGATCTGGCCCGTGCCCAGAGCGAGTTCGCGCTGATGGCCGCCCAGATCGCCGCGATCCAGAAGCTGCGTCGCAAGTGACGCGACGTGTGACGTGACGGGATGAAGACCTGCGGCCTGCCGCAGGCGCACACCGGCCACGACACCCCCCAACGCCCGCGCAGGCCCAGGCCTCGCGGGCGTTGTCATTGGTGCTGCCCGGCCCGGTTCAGCCGAGTTCGACCGGGTCCGGCAGCTCGTTGTCGCGTGTGCCGGCCGAGTTGGGGTCGGCGGGAAAATGCTGGCGCAGCCAGCCGTCGAGCGTGGCCACCGCGGCCAGCAGCGCCTGCTCGTGCCGGCCCTCGTGCAGTGGGCCTTGCATCGCCTCGACCAGCGCCTGCCAGTCGGCCGGAGCGATCCGGCGGTGCAGGGCCCGGTCGGCTACCACCTCGATCGCCCGGTCGGCCAGCAGCAGATGGATCAGCACACCGTTGTTGCGCTCGGTGTCCCAGACGCGCAGCTTGGCGAACACCGCCAGGGCGCGCTCGCGCGGGCTGGCCCGCCCGCGCAGATAGCGCCAGGGCAGGGCGGCTTCGACGCACAGGCGGATCTGGCCGTCGTGGCCCTGTTCGCTGGCGGTGATGGCCTGCTGCAGCCGCTGCAGCGCGGCCGCATCGAGCGCGCGATGCACCGCGCGCCGGCCGGTGGCGAGATGGCGCAGCATGCGCAGCATCGTGTCGATCATGACGTGTTCCTGTCCTTCGGCTCACCAGCCGCCCGAGGAGCCGCCGCCGCCGAAGCTGCCGCCGCCGCCCGACGAGAAGCCGCCGCCCGAGGACGAGCTGCCATCGCTCGAGGACGATCCGCCGTCGCTCCAGCTCCAGCTCCAGCCGCTGCCGCCGCGCGTGTCCGTCACCCGGGCGATCGCCGAGCTGATCGCCATCAGCACCGCCACCCCGAAGCCCAGCACGCCCAGCGCCACGATCGGAATCATCGCGCCGCCGCCCAGCAGGGCACCGAGCAGCACACCGACCCCGCCACTGAGCAGCGGTCCGAGCAGTCGGCCCGTCAGGCTGACCAGCACCCGCGCGACCACCGGCACCACGAAGGCGCCGGTGAGCAGCCAGGGGATATCCTCGTCGCCGGCCCCTGTGGTGTCGTGCGAGCCGCTCTCGCCGTGGGTGTCGGGTTCGGGTGCGGGCAGCTTCTCGCCGCGGATCAGGCTGTCGATCTGGCTGACGGCGGCCGAAATGCCGCCGGCGTAGTCGCCTTGGCGGAAGGCGGGCGCCATGCGCTCGCGGATGATGCGCCCGGCCACCACGTCGGGCACCGCGCCTTCCAGCGTGCGCGCCACCTCGATGCGCATGCGCCGGTCCTGCACCGCCACGACGATCAGCAGGCCGTCGCCGATCTCGCGCCGGCCGATCTTCCACTGGTCGGCCACCCGATGCGCATAGGCGGCGATGTCCTCGGGCTGGGTCGTGGCCAGCGTCAGCACCACCAGCTGCGCGCCGGTCTCGCGCTCGAGGCGCGCGAGCTGCTCGACCAGCGCGGCCCGGCCACTGCCGAGCACGCCGGCCTGGTCGATCACTCGGTCCGACAGCGCCGGCACCGGCTGCAGCCCCTGGGCCTGCGCGCCCAGGGTCAGGGCCCAGGCCAGCAGCAGACCTGCGGCCAGCCAGCGCAGGAAGCCGTGCGCGTGCCTCATGGCCGGTTCAGCGCGAGGCGGCCGCCGCCGGCTTGTCGAAGCTCACCGCGGGCGGCGCACTGATCTGCGCCTCGTTGGCCACCGTGAAGCTCGGCTTCACTTCGTAGCTGAAGACCTTCGCGGTCAGGTTGCTGGGAAAGCTGCGCGCCAGGATGTTGTAGTCCTGCACCGCCTGGATGTAGCGGTTGCGGGCCACGGTGATGCGGTTCTCGGTGCCCTCGAGCTGCACGCGCAGGTCCTGGAAGCCCTGGTTGGCCTTCAGGTTCGGGTAGTTCTCGGTGACGACCAGCAGGCGGCCGAGCGCGCCGGAGAGCTCGCCCTGCGCGTCCTGGAAGCGCTTGAAGGCGGCCGGGTCGTTGATGAGCTCCGGCGTGGCCTGGATCGAGGTGGCCTTCGCGCGGGCCTCGACCACCTTTGTCAGCGTCTCCTGCTCGAAGTTCGCCTCGCCCTTGACGGTGGCGACCAGGTTGGGCACCAGATCGGCACGGCGCTGGTACTGGTTGAGCACCTCGGCCCAGCTCGACTTGACCTGCTCGTCCAGGCGCTGGAAGTCGTTGTAGCCGCAGCCCGACAGCACCGCGGCCCAGAGCAGGGCGGCACCCAGGCGCAGCGACGGCCATGAAAAGAGGCTCAGGAACATCGGGGATCCCTCCGGAGGTGTCGTGACTGTGAAACTGTGTCAGGCTGCGTACTTCGACACAGATCAAGACCTGCCAAGACTAGCGCAAGCGGCTGAGGGCCGGATGACGGCCGACGGCAGGCGCATGTCAGGCGCACTTCTACAATCCCGCCACCATGCATGTTCCCCTCCTGAACGACAACTTCCTGCGCGCGCTGCGCCGCCAGCCCACCGACCACACGCCCGTCTGGCTGATGCGCCAGGCCGGCCGCTACCTGCCGGAATACCGCGCCACCCGCGCGCAGGCCGGCAGCTTCATGGGCCTGGCGACGAATGTCGACTACGCCACCGAGGTCACGCTGCAGCCGCTGGAGCGCTACCCGCTCGACGCGGCGATCCTGTTCTCCGACATCCTGACCGTGCCCGACGCGATGGGCCTGGGCCTGAGCTTCGCGCTGGGCGAAGGGCCGAAGTTCGCCAAGGTGGTGCGCGACGAGGCCGCGGTCGCGGACCTGGCGGTTCCGGACATGGCCAAGCTGCAATATGTGTTCGATGCGGTGAGCTCGATCCGCAAGGCCCTGAACGGCCGCGTGCCGCTGATCGGCTTCTCCGGCAGCCCGTGGACGCTGGCCTGCTACATGGTCGAGGGTGGCGGCAGCGACGACTACCGCCTGGTCAAGTCGCTGATGTACCGACGGCCCGATCTGATGCACCGCATCCTGGCGGTCAACGCCGATTCGGTCGCCGCCTACCTGAACGCGCAGATCGAGGCCGGCGCCCAGGCGGTGATGATCTTCGACAGCTGGGGCGGCGTGCTGGCCGACGGCGCCTTCCAGGAGTTCAGCCTCGCCTACACCCGGCGCGTGCTGGCGCAGCTCAAGCGCGAGCACGACGGCGTGCAGATCCCGCGCATCGTCTTCACCAAGGGCGGCGGCCTGTGGCTCGACGAGATCGCCGCCAGCGACACCGACGCGGTGGGCCTGGACTGGACCGTCAACCTCGGTCGTGCCCGCGCGCAGGTCGGCCACAAGGTGGCGCTGCAGGGCAACCTGGATCCGAACGTGCTGTTCGGCACCCCGGAGGCCGTCGAGCGCGAGGCCATCCGCGTGCTCGAGAGCTTCGGCCCGCATGCCGGCCATGTCTTCAACCTCGGCCACGGCATCAGCCAGCACACCCCGCCGGAGGCGGTCACCGTGCTGGTCGAGACGGTGCACCGCCACTCGCGGGCGATGCGCGCGGCGGCTTCTGCCCGTTTTTGAGGCAATCTGTAGAAAGTCCTTGTCTGACAAGGACTTGAAGCAGCTCATCACGACTTCTCTACAGAGTTATCCACAGCTTCAGTGGAAAGTGTCACGGATTATTCACAGCCCGGCCGGACAAGCGTGCGGCTGAAGGTGCTGGTGGATCTGCCGCGCCACAGCCCGCTCGACCCGCTGCTGGACTACCTGGCGCCCGAGGCCTGGCCGGCGGGCACGCTGGTGCGGGTGCCGCTGGGCCGGCGCGAGGTCTGCGGCATCGTCTGGGGGCCGGGCGACGAGCTCGCCAGCCCGGACGGCGAGGGCGGGGCGGTCGTGCTGCGCGAGATCGCCCAGGCGCTGGACGCGCTGCCGCCGCTGGGCGAGGCCTGGCGCCGGCTTGCGGCCTTCGCGGCCACCTATTACCAGCGCAGCCTGGGCGAGGTGGCGCTGGGCGCGCTGCCTCCTGACCTGCGCGAGCTCGACGCCACGCAGCTCGTGCGCCGGCTGCGCCGCGGTGACAAGCTCGACCGGGAGGCCGCGAAGGCGGCGCAGGCTGCCTCCGCCGAGGCGTCGCCTGTGCCCGAGCCTTCCGACGAGCAGCGCGAGGCGCTGGCGCAGCTCGCGGCGATGCCGCCCGGGCCGGTGCTGCTGTTCGGTGCCACCGGCAGCGGCAAGACCGAGGTCTATCTGCGCGAGGCTGCGCGGGTGCTCGAGGCCGGCGGCCAGGTGCTGGTGCTGGTGCCCGAGATCAACCTGACGCCGCAGCTCGAGGCGCGCCTGGCCGCGCGATTCCCCGGCCGGCGCCTGGTGTCGCTGCACAGCGGCCTCACGCCCGCGCAGCGGCTGCAGGGCTGGCTGGCGGCGCATCGGGGCCGCGCCGATCTGGTGCTGGGCACCCGCATGGCGATCTTCGCCTCGCTGCCGCGTCTGGGCCTGATCGTCGTCGACGAGGAGCACGATCCGTCCTACAAGCAGCAGGAGGGCGCGCGCTACTCGGCCCGCGACCTGGCCGTCTGGCGTGGCCGGGCCGAGGGCGTGCCGGTGCTGCTGGGCTCGGCCACGCCCTCGCTGGAGAGCTGGCACAACGCGCTGCCGGCGGCCGAGGGTGGCGCGGGGCGCTATCGCCGGCTGGACATGCCCGCGCGCATCGGTGGCGGCGCGCTGCCGCGGGTGCGCACCGTCGATCTGGCGCGCATCGCCGCGCAGTTCGGCAAGCGCGCGGTCTACAGCCAGCCGCTGGCGCCGCCGCTGCTGGAGGCGATGCGCGAGCGCCTGGCGCGCGGCGAGCAGAGCCTGGTGCTGCTGAACCGCCGCGGCTACGCGCCGGTGCTGCACTGCACCTCCTGCGGCTGGAAGAGCGACTGCGCGCACTGCAGCGCCTGGCGGGTCTTCCACCGCAGCGACCGCACGCTGCGCTGCCACCACTGCGGCTTTTCCGAGCGGGTGCCCTTCGCCTGCCCAAGCTGCGGCGATCCGGACCTGCAGCCCATGGGCCGCGGCACCGAGCGGCTCGAGGAGCAGATCGCCGAGCTGCTGCCCGGCGCGCGCATCGGCCGCATCGACGCCGACACCACCCGCCACAAGGGCAGTCTGGAAAGCCAGCTCGCGCAGGTGCATGACGGCGAGATCGACGTGCTGGTCGGCACGCAGATGGTCGCCAAGGGCCATGACTTCCGCCGCATGACGCTGGTGGCGGCGGTGCAGGCCGATGCGGCGCTGTTCTCCAGCGACTTTCGCGCGCCCGAGCGGCTGTTCGCGCTGCTGATGCAGGCGGGCGGGCGCGCCGGGCGCGATGCCGAGCTGGCCGGGCGCAGCGAGATCTGGCTGCAGACCTGGCATGCGGCGCATCCGCTCTATGCGGCGCTGCGCCGGCACGACTATCCGGCCTTCGCCGCCGCGCAGCTGCTCGAGCGTGAGTCGGCGGCGATGCCGCCCTACGCCTTCCAGGCGCTGCTTCGCGCCGAGGCGCGCAGCCAGCAGGCCGCCTGTGATTTTCTCGAGACGGTGTCGGCCGCGACGCTGGACTGGCCCGAGGCGGCCGAGGTGCTGATCTTCCCGCCGGTGCCCGCGCCCATCCAGCGGGTGGCCGATGTCGAGCGCGCGCAGATGCTGCTCGAGGCCTCGTCGCGCCAGGCGCTGCACCGCTTGCTGGCGCGCTGGCAGCCGGTGCTGGCGCAGTCGGCGGCCCGCACCGGCGAGGCTCGGGTGCTGCGCTGGGCGCTGGATGTGGATCCGCTGGCGATCTGAGCATGATGTATTTCACGCCAGCTTGTTGTGATTTGCCACGCCACCGGCCGGCTTCAGTCTGGCTTAAGCTTTGAGCAAGGCCTGAGTTACAGACACTTACTTGCGGGGGGCGGGCGTGCATCCGATCCCGAAGATCTGGAGTACAACCCTCGTCTGCCAGCCCAGGCGCATGGGCAAGCCCCATGACTGCGGGGGCAGAAGCTGTACAGAGGGGGAGTCGTGGGATCGATCGACAAGAGCAGGGCCAGTCATCATCAGTCGCCTCAGGGGGGCGCATCATCGGCACAGCGCACGCGCGCAGCGGGTCTGGCCCAGGTTGTGGAGGACAGATCGAGCATGAGCGCAGAACATCTTGAGGTGCGCTGGCGCCGGCTTGAAGAGCTGAACGCGCGTGACCTGCAGGCCTGGACCGGGCTGGAGTCGCGTGCGGCCGAGCCGAATGTCTACCTGTCGCCCCACTTCGTGCTGCCGGCGCTGCGGCATCTCGATGCCGGCCTGCGGCCGGTGATCGCCTGGATCGAGGCGGGCACCGGGGCGGCGCGCGAGCTGGTCGGCGTCGGCGTGTTCCGGCGCAGCCCGGGCAGCCGCAGCTTTCCGTGGCCGCACCTGAGTGCCTATCTGTCGTGCCACAGCTTTCTGGGCGGGCTGCTGCTCGATGCCGAGCGGCTGGATGCTGCAGTGGCTGCGCTGATGCGCGCCATCGGCGGCCTGTCGCCCTGGCAGGGCCTGGTGCTGCCGAAGACCGATTGCGATGGCCGGCTGGCGCGTGCGCTGGCACAGCAGACCGACGCGCGCGGCCTGTCGATGCTGCGCCTGGGCCCGCAGGAGCGCGCGATGCTCGACATGAGCCAGTGCGGCGAGGACATGCTGCGCGAGCTGCTCGGCAAGAAGCTCAACGAGATCAACCGCTGCCGGCGCCGGCTGGCCGAGATGGGCGAGCTGAGCTGGCACTGCCTTGGCCAGGGCGAGCCGCTGACCGAGTCGGCGATCGAGAACTTCCTGCATCTGGAGCACCAGGGCTGGAAGGGCGAGTCGGGCACCTCGGTGCGTGCTGTGCCGGCCGAGGAGGCCTTCTTCCGCGAGATGGTGGCGCGCTTCGATGCCGAGGGCCGCGCGCTGTTCACCGAGCTGCGGCTCGACGGCCGCGCGATCGCCTCGACCTGCAACTTCATCTCCGGAACGATGGGCTTTGCCTTCAAGGTGGGCTGGGATCCCGAGCTGCGCAAGTTCGGCCCCGGCATGCTCAACGAGATCGAGTTCATCCGCCAGGGCCGCGAGCGCTGCCCGCAGCTGACGATGTTCGAGAGCGGCGCCTCGTCCGACTCCTTCATCAGCAAGCTCTGGCCGGGCCGGCGCGAGCTGGGCGCGCTGCTGGTGCCGGGCAACCGGCTTGCAGGTGCGGCGATGCTGGCGGCCGAGCGGCTGCGCCAGTCGCGCCGCCGTGCGGCCGAGGCGGCCGATGCCGGGGCTGCCGAGGGCCTGTCCGAAAGTCGGGCCACCTCGGTGCCGGCGGCTGCACTGGGCGCGGCATCTGCCACGGCTGTGACGCAGATCACATCGACGGGCGCCTGATTTCGGCCGGAGGGCCGGGTACGGCAGCGGACAATCTGGAGCACCTGAACGGAGCTCCGGATGTCCCGCCTGTCGCCTGTTGCCTCTTTCCCGCCGTCTGCCGGTCCGCGTCCGTGCGTCGTGCTGTCCTGCATCGGGGCCAGCGAGGGCGACATGAACCTGGTGCGCTCGCTTGGCCTGGCCGGGGTGCCGGTGATCCTGGTGGCGGAGTACGCCGATCCGCCGGCACGCCTGTCGCGCCACTGCACCGGCTTTGTCCAGGTGCCGCTGTTCTCCGAGCAGCCTGAGGCGCTGCTGCAGGCGCTGCGCACGCTGGCGGCGCACCATGGCGGGCCGCTGCCGGTGCTGGCGTCGGCCGATCCGGATCTCGAGGTGCTGGCCCGGCTGCTGGCCCGGGGCGCGTCGGACTGCATCGTCTCGACCCTGCCCGATCCGGACCTGGTGCACCGGCTGATGGACAAGACCGAATTCGACCGCCTGGCCGCCGCGCACCGGCTGCCGGTGCCGCGCACCTTGGCGCCGACCTCGCTGACCGAGGTGCGTGACGCGGCCGAGCGGCTGCGCTTTCCGGCCATCGTCAAGCCGGCCACGCCGCAGGCCTGGTGCCAGGCGCCGGGTCTGGCCGAGGCGGTGCGCCGGGCCAAGGCGCTGCGGGTCGACAACGTCGACGAGCTGATGGCGCTGTGCGCGCAGCTGCTGCCGCTGGGCGCGACCTCGCTGGTGCAGGAGTTCATCGAGGGTCCGGACGAGGAGCATTTCGACGTCCATGCCTTCATCGGTCGGGATGGCCGGGCGCAGGCGGTGTTCAGCGGCCGCAAGTGGCGCATCTGGCCGCCGCACGCCGGCAGCGGCTGCTTCGTCGAGAGCCTGAACGAGCCCGGGCTGGAGGCGCTGGCGCTCGACATCCTGGCGCGCATCGGCTACCGCGGCATCGCCAACATGAACTTCAAGCGCGACTGCCGCACCGGCGAGTTCCTGCTGCTGGAGATCAATCCGCGTGTCAGCCAGTGGGGCATCCTGACCACCCGCTGCGGCGTCAACCTGCCGTGGCTGGCCTGGCGCGATGCGCAGGGTCTGCCGGCGCCCGACCTGGCGCCGCCGGTCCGCGCCGGGCGCTGGTATGTCAACGGGCTGAAGGATCTGCGGGCGGTGCGCCAGTACCGGGCCGAGGGCCTGACCCGCTGGAGCGACTACCTGCGTTCGCTGCTGCGCTGGCCGCTGGTCTGCCAGACCTTGAGCCTGGACGATCCGCGCCCGGCCCTGGTGCTGACGTCGCGCTGGATCGCGAGGAAAATGCGGGCTTCACGCCAGTCGCCGCGGCGGCGGCCGGCCGAAGACCCTCAGACGCATCGGCACCCATGACCACTTCGACGACCGGCTCGCCTTTGTCCGCCCCCGCGCTCGACGCTGATGCCGTCTCTGCGGCTTCTCCTGCGTCCCTGCATCTGGCGGTGATCGGGGCCGGCCCGGTCGGTCTGGCGCTGGCGCTGCATGCGGCGCGGCGCCTGCCGCAGGCGCGCATCTGCGTGCACGACCGGCTGCCCGCCACCCATGACGTGACCGCCGACCCGCGCTCGCTGGCGCTGTCGCAGGGCAGCGTGGTCGAGCTGCGCCGGCTCGGTGTCTGGGACGAGATGGCCGCGCAGGCCGAGCCGATCCGCTGCGTGCATGTCTCGCAGCAGCAGCCCGGGCTGATGGAGCTGCTCGGGCGCGGCGCGGCGCCGGCGCTGCGCATCCGCGCCGAGGACGAGCGCGTCGAGCAGCTCGGCGCGGTCATTCCCTACGGCCGGCTGGTCGCGCCGATGCGCGCGGCCTGGCTGGCGGCCTGCGCGCGCGAGCCGCAGCGCCTGTCCGCGCCCTGGGGGCGGCCGGTGCTGGACGTGCGCACCGTGCCGGCCGGCGTCGAGGTCGATCTGGCCACCGATCGGCCCGGCGAGGGCGCGGACACGTCTGGCGAGCGCGGCCGGCTGGTCGAGACCCACCATCTGGCGGTCATCGCCGAGGGCGGCGTCTACACCGAGCAGGCGCGCCGCGCCGTCACCCGCGACTACCGCCAGAGCGCCTGGGTCGGCACCGTCGAGGTCGAGGGCGGCGAGCCCGGCTGCGCCTACGAGCGCTTCACGCCGCAGGGGCCGGTGGCGCTGCTGCCGCTGCCCGGCCTGATCGAGCGCCCGGGGCAGGCGCCGCGGCGGCGCTTCTCGCTGGTCTGGTGCGTCGACAGCGGTGACGATCCGGTCGCCGGGCTGAACGATGCGCAGCGGCTGGCGGTGCTGACGCACCTGCTGCCGGGCGAGGTCGGGCGGCTGGCGGGCATCGGGCCGCTGAAGTGCTTCCCGCTCGGGCTCAATGCCGAGCGCACGCTGGTGCGCGGCCGCACGGTGCGCATCGGCAATGCGGCGCAGACGCTGCACCCGGTCGCCGGCCAGGGCCTGAACCTGGGCCTGCGCGACGCGCACGAGCTGGTGCGCCGCCTGGCCGCCAGCGACGATGTCGATCAGGCGCTGCGCCGGGTCGAGTGGCAGCGTGCGCCCGACCGCTGGGTGATGATCGCCGCCACCGATTTCCTCGCCCGCAGCTTCACCTGGAACCTGCCGGGGCTGGGCACGCTGCGCGGCTCGGCGCTGGCGGCGCTGGAGCAGGCCGGGCCGCTGAAGTCGCTGCTGGCGCGGCGCATGATGTTCGGGCAGCGCTGAGCCGGGGCCGGCCCGGCATGCGCCGTGCGTGCAAATGCACCGCCGTGCGCCGGCGCATCGCCGCCGACCCCGTTTCAGGGGGACGACGCCGGACCGCACGACGGCGACGATCACGCCGTATTTCTTTCATTTCAGGCGCCAGCTCCTGCGACCGGCCATGATCTCGTCCAGCCCGACTTCTCCGTCCTCGCCTTCCCCTCTGCCGGCCGTCGTGCTGGCCTGCCGGGGCGCGCCCGGTGCCGACCTGAACCTGGTGCGCGCCCTGGGGCGCGACGGCGTGCCGGTGATCGTGGTCGGCGAGTACCCGTTTCCGCCCTCGGGCTACTCGCGGCACTGCATCGAGTTCATCTGCGCGCGCGACTTCACGCTGCATCCGCAGCGGCTGCTGAAGGTGCTGCGCGAGCTGCGCATGCGCCACGGCCAGGCGCTGCCGGTGTTCGCCTCGGCCGATCCGGACCTGCGGGTGATGGCCGAGCTGCATGCCGAGCTGGTCGGCACCGCGCTGTGGCTGTCGTCCTCGCCGGACATGATCGCGCGGCTGCAGGACCAGCGCCGCTTCGCCGAGCTGGCGCGCCAGCACGAGCTGCCGGTGCCGGCGCTGCATGCGCCGCGCACGCTCGAGGAGGTCGAGGCGCTCGGGCGCACGCTGGCCTATCCGGTGGTGGTCAAGCCGGCGCGGGCCGGCTGCTGGCACCGGCCGGGCATCGATCCGGCGCTGTCGCGCTGCCGCGCGGTGCAGGTCGAGGATGCGCAGGCGCTGATGCGGCTGTGCTGCCAGCTCGCGCCGCACGGGCTGGAGCTGGTGATCCAGGACCGGGTGCCCGGCGATGTCGACCAGCAGTGGACGGTGCATGCCTGCATCGCGCGCGGCGGCACGCCGGTGGCGCTGGCCACCACCCGCACGCTGCGCAACTGGCCGGCTGATTTCGGCCCCGCCTGCCATCTGGAAACGGTGGCGATGCCCGCGCTCGAGGCCGAGGCCTGCGCGATGCTGCAACGCCTGAAGCTGCGCGGCATGGTGTCGATGAACTTCCGCCGCGACCCGCGCACCGGCCGGATGTGGTTGCTGGAGATCAACCCGCGCGCCAGCGGCGCGAGCCTGCTGCTGGCGCGAGCCGGGCTGAACCTGCCGGCGCGGGTGCACCGCGAGGTCTGCGGCCGCCCGCCGCTGCCCGAGACCCCCTGGCGCACGGGGCTGCGCTACCGCCACGGCCGCGCCGACCTGCGCGCCTTTCTCGTGCGCCACCGCCAGGGTCGCGAGCCGCTGCTGCGCGGACTGCTGTCGATGCTGCACCCGCGCACCGTCTTCCGCGCCTTCGACCCCGCTGACATGGGCCCGCCGGTGCAGATGACGATCGACTGGCTGCTGGGCAAGCTGCGCGGCAGCGGACGCTGGGTGTGGAGCCGGCTGGGACCGGGCGCGGCCTGAGGCCGGACGCCGGACGCTCCCGTCATCCTCGCGAAGGCGAGGACCCACGCCGACCCAAAACCGCGTTGCCCCGCGTGGGTGCCCGCCTTCGCGGGCATGACGGATGGGGCGGGCATGACGGATGAGGTGGGCATGACGGGTGCAACGCGCATGACGACGGTGCCGCCCTGAAAAATGATCTCAGCCCATCCGCCAGAGACCGCATGGGAGCAGTCAGGTGGATTCACACGCTGCTCACTGGGGCGCGTCAGTCCCTTTCTCCTTCTCCCAACCGTTCACCGACCCCACATACGCCCAGAGCAGCTCTATCTGCCCTGGCTTGAGCACGGCGCCCCATGCCGGCATCGCCCGCAGCCCCTCGTTCACCGAGCGGACAAAGCGTGCCTTGTCGTGCTGCGGAAAGGTGCGCAGGTCGAAGCCGATGCTGTTGGAGACGAGGTTGATGCCGTGGCAGCGCTGGCAGGACATGACATACAGGCGCCGACCTGCCTCGATCGGGTCGACCGTCATCTCCTGCGCCTGCACGGCGGCGGATCCGGACAAGGCGCCCCACAGCGCCAGTGCAAGAACGCCCGTCTTCATCGTTGCGGCAGCGCGAAGGTCCACACCGAGCCGCCCGCCGGCACATTGGCCGTGTCCGGATCCCCCGCCAGCGCGCCGTAGACGTGCGCCGAGCCGCTGAGCACGGTGATGTACTGGCGCCCGCCCTTCTCCCAGGCGATCGGCAGGCCGGAGATGCCCGAGCCGGTCTGGAAGGACCACAGTTTCCGGCCGGACTTGGAGTCGAACGCGAGGAACTGCCCGTTCTGCGCCCCCGTGAACACCAGCCCGGACGCGGTGGACAGCACCCCCGCCCAGAACGGCGACTTGTTCGTTACCGTCCACGCCGGCTTGCCCGCCACCGGATCCCAGGCCACCAGCGCGCCGCGGTTGCCGTCGGCCGGGCCGACGAAGCCGCCCAGCTCCAGACCCAGATACCAGTTCGGGCCGCCGGGGCGTTCCTGCTTGGTGTAGCGGACCTTCATGCCCACGTCGATCGTGTTCATGAACACCAGCCCGCGGCCCGGGTCGAAGCTCATCGGCATCCAGTTCTTGCCGCCGAAGGCGCTCGGCCAGACCTCGACGAAGTCCTTCATCTCCTCGGACTTGCGCACCTCGGTGGTCATCGGCGTGTCGATCGGTCGGCCGGTCTTCATGTCGATGCCGCTGGCCCAGTTGACCTTGCGCGCGAACTGCTTGGCCGACAGCAGCTTGCCGGTCTGGCGGTCGATCACGTAGAAGAAGCCGTTGCGGTTGGCCTGCATCAGCACCTTGGTTTTCTTGCCGTCCATCGGCAGATCCGCCAGCACCAGCTCGTTGACGCCGTCGTAGTCATACGGATCACCGGGCGAGAACTGGTAGGTCCAGACGATCTCGCCGGTCGAGGGCCGCAGCGCCAGCACCGAATTGATGTGCAGCGAATCGCCGCCCCGCGTCGCCGCGTTCCACGGACCGCCGTTGCCGGTGCCCCAGTAGACGAGGTCCAGCTCCGGGTCGTAGCTGCCGGTCAGCCAGGTCGGGGCGCCGCCGGTCTTGGCGGTGTCGCCCTTCCAGGTGTCGCCGCCCGGCTCGCCGGGGAGCGCGGTGGTCCAGCGGTGCCACTTCTTCGCGCCGGTCTTCAGGTCCCAGCCGTTGATGAAGCCGCGTGTGCCGTATTCGCCGCCGGAGATGCCGGTGATCAGCACGCCGCCGGCGATCAGCGGCGCGTGCGTCATCGAATAGCCTTCCTTGTAGTCGGCGGCCTTCTGCTTCCACAGCACCTTGCCGTCGGCCACCGAGATGGCCATCACATGCGCGTCGATCGTGGTGCGGTAGAGCACGCCGTCGAGCACCGCCATGCCGCGGGTGTGGACGCCGCAGCACAGGTAGCCGGCGATGTCGTTGGGCAGGTCCACGCCCACCTTCCACTTCTGGCGGCCGGTGATGGCATCGACCGCGACCGTGCTGTTGTGCGTGGCGACATACAGCGTGCCGTCGACCAGCAGCGGCTGGTTCGAGGCGTTGGTCGAGTTGTCGAGGCTCAGGTTCCAGATCGGTGCGAGGCTCTTGACGTTGGCGGGCGTGATCTCCCGGCTGGTCGAGTGGCGCTGCAGCCCCCAGCCCATGCCGTAGGTGCTGACATCGCCCGGCGTGGCAGCGTCGTTGCGCAGGTCGGCGAGGCTCTGGGCGCTCGCCGCCGTGGCCAGCGAGGCCATGGCCATGGCCACGAGGCTTCGGAGAGGCAGTTTCAACATGAGTGGAGTCTCCTTCTGTGCGGATCGGCGGGATCCTTGTGGGTCAAATCACGGGCCACGATAGGCCGAGTGCCACCGAGCGACCACTTCGGGATTCACCCGAGGCCTGGAGTGTTCCGCCACGGCACACCTTGCCGCCTTCTGCGGCCCGCCCCCACACTCGCCGCACGGAGACACCGCCATGACCCACGGCCACCCCCTGCCCGCCAATCCGTTCTACGCCTCTACCACCCAGCGAATCGCCTTGGCACGGCAACGCTATTTCGAGGAAGGCATCCGGCCCTCCGGGATGGTCAGCGAGGCGGTGATCCAGTCCTGGGCACGCTGCCTGCAGGCCCGGCGCGACCCGAGCCAGCCCGTCGATTTCGAGCCGGTCACGCCCAGCCGCATGCACAGCGCGCTGCGGCTCAACCAGCAACTGCTCGCCGCCGCCGCCGACGAGATGGCGCGCCTGCAGTACACGCTGGCCGGCACCAGCAGCACTGCCATTCTTACCGACGCGCAGGGCATGATCATCAACAGCACCTTCGTCCAGGCGCGCAGCCACGAGCGGCTGATGCCGGTGACGACGCGCATCGGCGTGAACCTGTCGGAAGATGCGGTCGGCACCACCGCACCGGGGGTGACGGCCCGCACGGCGCGGCCCTGCATCGTGTCGGGCGCGGAACACTACTTCGGCAATGCCCAGATGATGCACTGTGCCGCCGCACCGATCCACGACATCCGTGGCCAGCTCGCCGGTGCGCTGGACCTGTCGAGCGAGGGGCTGCCGTTCGGGTTCGACGCCGGCTCGGTGGTCGGGCACTACGCGGCGGAGATCGAGAACCGCCTGCTGTGCGCGCAGTCGACCGAGCACCTGGTCGTGCGGATGCAGATCACGCCGAACCTGCTCGACACCCCGATGGCTGGGCTGGCGGGCATCACGGGCGACGGGCGGCTCGACTGGTGCAATGGGGCCGCGGCGCAGCTGCTGGGGCTGCAGGAGCGTGGCTGCGTCGAGGCGCATTTTGGTGTGCCGCTGTCCACCCTGATCGGCTGGAGCACGTCGGCCCAGCCGCACCCGCTGCCCCTGCCCAATGGCCTGACGCTGTGGGTGCGCTGCGACTGGCGCAGCCGCGACGGACACCGCGGCCTGCATGCGGTGACACCCGAGCCCGCAGCCCTGTCCGCTTCGGTGGCCGAGCCCGCTGGCAACACGATGTCGCTGCGAGAAACAGAGCACCAGGCGATCGTGCGGGCACTGTCCGAGCACGGCGGGAATGTGTCGAAGACGGCACGGGCGCTGGGGGTGTCGCGGGGGCGGGTGTACCGACATCTCCGCGCCGATGCAGCGCCGGACAGGGCGCCGTAGCCCGCGCTGCGGCGGGAAGGCCAGGTCCTCTGCGCTGGAAGTCCGGCCCCGCGTATTGGCCCTGCAGGCTGCGCCCCGCTGACGGGTGAGGTGGGCGTGACAGGTGCGGCGTGCATGACAGGTGCGACGCGCACGACTCCCCCCCTCCCGTCATCCTCGCGAAGGCGAGGACCCACGCCGACCCCAAACCGTGTTGTCCCGCGTGGGTGCCCGCCTTCGCGGGCATGACGGATGAGGTGGGCGTGACGGATGAGGTGGGCATGACAGGTGCGGCGTGCATGACAGGTGCGACGCGCACGACTCCCCCCTCCCGTCATCCTCGCGAAGGCGAGGACCCACGCCGACCCAAAACCGTGTTGTCCCACGTAGGTGCCCGCCTTCGCGGGCATGACGGGGCGGGCGGGCAGGCCCGCGCGCCCTAGAAACTCGACCCCGGCTGCTGCAGAAAGGCCAGCTCCTCCGCGCTGGAGGCGCGGCCGAGAATGGCGTTGCGGTGCGGATAGCGGCCGAAGCGGTCGATGATCGCCTTGTGCTGCAGTTCGGCCTGGTGATTGGCCTGCGGCGCCTGCGTGCGGAACAGCCGCTCGGCGTCCTGGTGGACGAGGGCTGATTCGCTGTGCATGTAGGGCATGTAGACGAAGGCCCGGCGCTCGATCGGCAGCGCCTGATCCGCGCCGGCGCGCACCGCTTCCTGCGCCAGGGCCAGCGCCATCGGGTCGCAGGCGAAGGCCAGCGGCGTGCCGCGGTGGATGTTCCGGGAGAACTGGTCCAGCACGATGATCTCGGCCAGCCGCCCGTCCGGCTGATCGCGCCACGCGGCCAGCTCGCCCGCGTGGGCGGCCTGATGCAGCGCGCCGAACTGCGTGCGGATGCGCTCGTCCAGCGCGGCGTCGACGCGCCACCACTGTGCGGGCTGCAGTTCCTCGAACCAGAAGGTCAGGACGGTGCTGTGCATGGCGGGTCGCTCCGGGGGATTCACTGCAGTTCGATTCGGTTCGGTTCGGTTGTCATGCCTGCACCGGCGAGCAGATCTCGACCAGCGTGCCCGCCGGGCAGCGCACATGCGAGACGGTCTGGCCCCAGGGCTTGGCGTCAGGCGCCTGCAATTCCACCGCGCCGGCGGCCAGGGCCCGGGCGTGCACTGCGGCCACGTCGGGCGTGATCAGCGCGATTTCCATGCCGAGCGGCACGGGGGATTCACTTGCGGCCACGAAGCCGGCCGGCAGGTTCATGCGCCCCAGCGCGAGCGAGGCAAAGGCCAGCGTCGTCTCGCCGGTGTCCAGTTCGCCGTAGTCGCCGGATTCGTGCAGGAAGCGGCGCGACAGGCCGAAGGCCGTCTCGAAGAAGGCCAGCGAGGCCGCCACATCGGGAACGTAGACGATGGTGTAGCCGAGTTTCATGCGCGTAATTGTCCTGCGCCGTTCCGCGCCGGCCCAGCGTGTTTGCCCTGCAGACGGCGCCCGGCAACCTGAAACCCGCCTGCGTCCAGCGCGGCCAGTAGCCAGCACAGCGCCCACCACGCCGAAGGGCTGGCCGTGGCGCGATTCATCAGCACGAACGACGCGCCCGCCGACGCCATTGCGCTCGCCCCAAGCCTACATGGTGGAGGCGGCGCATGTGCGATGACGAGCGTTGCTCTCGTCGCTCGGGGTCGGTTTTATCGTGGAATACCTGATCTGACTGGCTTTTCAGAGGTGTTGCATTTCAGGTTTGAGACTGCCGTAGCTTGACGCGTGCCGGCCATTGATATTCCACCTACTGCAAGTTCGCCGAAATGGTGGGAGCCGGTGCGTTAGAATAATGTTAAGTAAGTAGCGTCAGGCTCCCTGAAGGCGGAGTAAAGACTGCCATTGCCTGCACAAGACTTAGCAGTTCGGCATCGAGCAGCATGGGGCCGTCACTGCTGCTTGTAGGTGGACAGGATTGACGATCTGCGTGTGCATCCAAATTATTTTGGTGGTGCTTTTTTAGCGCTGATTCGTTCTGAAACTGAAAATACACGTCAACTACATCGATTGTGCGTCCTTGCCACGATGCGGTTGACGCTTCGCCGAGCAAATTCCCTTGTTGAAAAATGTTCTGAATCGTATAGACGGTATCAATTGACTGCAAACCAGACTGCTCTGCGCTTCTCAATTCGCCATCATCAGTTACACCGTCTGAATTTTTATCTTGCCATATCAGTAGCTCCGAGAAGCGCCCATCACTTTGATCGACCCTTCCATCGCGGTTCTCATCGAAACTTGTTAATTTCGCAAAGCCATCCCCGCGCCCAAGGCCTCCGAAAAGCTCATTGACTCCGTCAATTCTATTGTTTCCATTCTGATCTATTGCGAGAAATGCATCGCCCGATGAAATCCACGCTGTTTTATCAATAGCTCCGTCTCCATTTATATCGAAATCCACGGCCTTATTCAAAAAATCGTACGTTTGTATTCCGTTGTCGTCAATATCAAGAACTATGGGTGAAGCTATTCCGAAGGTAACTCTGTTCTCTATAGGGTCATACGTAATCGAATTAATGCCTAACTTCTGGGCAAGATGCTTAAATCTAGCTAATTTATAGTCGGCTTCCATGTCTGGATCTGGATAACCCTGATAAAAATCTGTTCCAACATCATAACCAAATAACCAAGAACCTAATTCGGAAAATTCATCGATGTCGGCTTGCAACCCATTTTGGTTATAGCTGATTGGAGTTGTCCCTGTTTGTCTAACTTGCGCAGGATTTGTAATCAGGCGTCCCGTGTCAAGTGCGCCTTTAATGGCGTTCGCGATTTGAGTATTGCTGGCGGCAGGGCCTAGCGCTTGTTGAATATCTCGGCCAACACTGTTGTTCCAGATATCCATTCTTGCTTCAATTTCTGTAGATTGCCCTGTAAGTAAGCCAATTAACTCCCATACCATGCCCGCCGATTCCGCCATGCCTGCCCCCCAATCCCTCGCCAACACGGCGCTGGCATAAGCGTGTCGAAATGCGTCGCGGGGACTATTAACGGCTTGAATCGAGAGTCCAAATTGATCCGCATAGAAGTCGGCTTGCTGATGTAATTCTTCGAGTTTCTCCATTGGCTATTCCTTGGTTGTTAAAATAAATTGCGATGAGGATGGCGGTAATGATTCATTCCCGGCTACTGATCTAATGGCCGCCACATGGATGGGTAAGCAAAAATCATTAAATTCTATGGGAATCTTAAAGTTTGCGTGCCTTCTCGAAATTGAGCGAGTGAAGATGTATCCATCTTTTTGCGCAAATATGAACACCCACTCGCCTTCGCGAGCTCGAATTTTTCTGTTGAGCAGGTATTCGTTGATTCTGGTTAACACATTTAGGGGAACTTGATGACCTTTATGGATTAAATCTTTCGATCTGTGGATTTGAATCTTTCCAGAATATGGCTGCAGCGCGCAAACTGTAATATCGTCCCTGTCAGGTACCTGGAATATGCTACTGAGTTTTCTCGTGGTGCCTGGCTGAATTTCCAACAGCCTCTTTTCGTCTGCTGTGGGTGCAAAAATGTAAAAAAACCATGCTGCTGCGAGAAGACATAAAAATATCAAAGCTATACATGGCCATCTCAATTTGGAGAATGATTTATTCATGAAAATGCCATCTATCTATAGGTGCCTGGGCTTGGAGAGAAAATGGCGAGTCTTGCGGCAGGGGCTGACGTGGACGCCATATTTGTAATGGCAGTCAGCGCGGCGATTGCAGGATTGTTCGTCTGCGGATCATGAATCCGTGCGGGGTGTGATGAATTTCTCGATCCGCCGATGCTCCAGCGCCGGCAGCCGGGTGCGAATCGGAGCATGTCAAGGTAGTTGCCGCGTAAGTCATGCCGCGACTGCGCTTATTTCGGTGGCCGCGGCCACACATTCCCGCTCGGGATTGAGCGTGACTGCCCCGATGGGCGACCAGTCGCGGGTCTTGCCCGACCAGCGTTTCGGGTTCGCCTGACGGGCTTGGCCGTACAGCGCATCGCGCGCCGCCAGGATCTCCCGGTCCTGCCCTGCATGGCGCTGTGCCGGACTCACAAACCGGATGCCGCTGTGACGGTGGTCGTGGTTGTACCAATGCACGAACGCGCTGGCCCACTGCCGCGCGGCCTGCAGATCCTTGAAGCCGCCGCTGGCCGGGAACTCCGGGCGGTACTTGGCC
>NZ_FTMZ01000014.1 GCF_900156335.1 Sphaerotilus natans | reverse complement strand
TCTGCCTCGGCCCAGGAAGTGGTCAAGATCGGCCATGTGGGCCCGACGAGCGGCGGCATCGCGCACCTGGGCAAGGACAACGAGAACGGCGCGCGCATGGCCGTGGACGAGCTCAATGCCAAGGGCGTGACGATCGGCGGCAAGAAGGTGAAGTTCGAGCTGCTGGCCGAGGACGACGGCGGTGACCCGAAGCAGGGCACGGCGGCGGCGCAGAAGCTGGTGGACTCGAAGGTCGCCGGCGTGGTGGGCCACCTGAGCTCGGGCACGTCGATCCCGGCGTCGAAGATCTACAGCGACGCGGGCATTCCGCAGGTGTCGCCGACGGCGACGAACCCGAAGTACACGCGCCAGGGCTTCAAGACGACCTTCCGCGTGGTGGCGGACGACGTGCACCTGGGCGGCACGCTGGGCAAGTACGCGGTGACGCAGCTCAAGGGCAAGTCGATCGCGGTGATCGATGACCGCACCGCCTACGGTCAGGGCGTTGCCGACGAGTTCGAGAAGGGCGTGAAGGCCGCGGGCGGCCGCACGGTGGCGCGCGAGTTCACCAACGACAAGGCGACGGACTTCACCGCGATCCTGACCAACCTGAAGGCGAAGAAGCCGGACATCGTGTTCTTCGGCGGGATGGACGCGGTGGCGGGCCCGATGATCCGGCAGATGAAGCAGCTGGGCATCAAGGCGAAGTTCATGGGCGGCGACGGCATCTGCTCGGGCGAGCTGCCCAAGCTGTCGGGCGGCGCGATGGAGGACAGCCAGGTGGTGTGCGCCGAGGCTGGCGGCGTCGAAGGCGAGCAGAAGAAGGGCATGGACGAGTTCAAGGCCCGCTTCAAGACGAAGTTCAACGCGGACGTGCAGATCTACGCACCGTATGTGTACGACTCGGTGAACGTGCTGGTGGCTGCGATGGAGAAGGCGGGCTCGAGCGATCCGGCGAAGTATCTGCCGGTGCTGGCGAAGACCTCGGGCTACAAGGGCGTGACCGGCACGATCACCTTCGACGAGAAGGGCGACATCAAGAACGGCGCGCTGACGATGTTCACCTACAAGGGTGGCAACCGCGAGCAGATCGCGGTGGTGCGCTGAGCGTCGGGCGTTGCGCTGTCGGGCGGATCCGGGGTCCGTGGCGGCAGCAGCGACGACGACACGACGAGGGGGCTTCGGCCCCCTTTTTCATGCAGATCTTTTCAATCATGAATTTCTCATGCTAGAATGCATGTCTTTCCGGAGAGGTGGATGAGCGGTTTAAGTCGCACGCCTGGAAAGCGTGTGTGGGTTAATCCCCACCGCGGGTTCGAATCCCGCCCTCTCCGCCAAATGCAAACCCCGAGTCATTCAATGGCTCGGGGTTTTTGCTTTGTGCCCCGCCAGGAAGAGCGTGTCAGGCCAGTCTGTCCACCACCGACAGCAGCTGGCGCGGGCTGAAGGGCTTGGTCAGGAAGGCGCTGGCGCCGGACTCCAGGCCGCGGCGGCGGTCGGCGGCTTCTGTCTTCGAGGTCAGCATGATGACCGGCGTGCGGCGCAGCGTGGCGTCGCCGCGCAGGCGCTGGCAGACCGCGAAGCCATCGAGGGTGCCGGGCATCATGACGTCGAGCAGCACCAGGTCCGGGCGCAGCCGCAGGGCGCTGGCCAGACCTTCGCTGCCATCGCCGGCCTCGTGCACCTCGATGTTCTCGATCTCCAGGGTCATCCGGATCAGTTCGCGGATCTCGGGCTGGTCGTCGATGACGAGGACACGTTTCATGGGCGGTTTCCGGTCGGCAAGGCAAGGCGATGCTGCCGAATCTAGAGGCGTGACGCGCGTCTGATGGTGGAAACAGCCGGATCGACCTGAGGCTGTTCGCCCGGACCCCTTGGCGTGAGGCGACCTACGCTGCCGGTCGACCCCTTGCGAGTCCTGCCGATGTCCGACCGCTCCCTGGAAACGATTCCTTCTTCCTGGCTCAGCCGTACAGCCCATGGGCTGGCGGCTGCACTGCGCTCGAGGCCGGGGCTGCTGCTGCTCGGGCTGGCGGTGCTGGGCGCGGCCATCTGGCCATGGCAGCGGCCGGCCCAGACGCTGGCGCCCTTGCCCGGCGCGGTGCTGCTGATGCTGCTGCCGCTGCTGCAGCGGCCCCTGCTGCCCCTGCTGGCCGCGTTGCTGCAGGGCGCGGCGCTGCTGATGGCCGGCCGGCCTGCCTGTCTGGCTGCTGCTGACGCTGGCCCAGGGCGTCTTCGGCATCCTCGATGCCCGCCGGCGGGCCGACCAGGCGCAGGCGCTGTTCGATGTGGATTTCCTGGTGCGCGCGATGGGCCGCTCCGGACGCATCCATCTCAATCTCGAGGTGCTGAGGGCCGAGACACCGCTGGGTCAGCGTCTGAAGGATGTGCAGGAGCGGGTCGGCCAGATGCTGGCGCAGGCCCGGCGCTCCGCGCAGTCGACGGGCGAGTCCGCGGCCACCTTGCAGGACAGCGGCCAGCGCCTGGGCGAGCGCAGCGAGCAGGCCGCGCGCGAACTGGGCGATGTGGCGGTGTCGCTCGACCAGATCGCGGTGATCGTCAAGGACAGTGCTGGCGCGGCGATGGCGGCACGCGCCACCGCGCAGTCGGCGACTGCGCTGGCCCGCGAGGGCGGCGAGATCGTGACCCGCATGGTGGCGCAGATGCACCGCATCGACGCCGACGCGCGTCGCATCACCGACATCATCGGCGTGATCGACGGCATCGCCTTCCAGACCAACATCCTGGCGCTGAATGCGGCGGTGGAGGCCGCGCGTGCCGGCGAGCAGGGGCGGGGCTTCGCGGTGGTGGCGGGCGAGGTCCGCATGCTGGCGCAGCGCGTCACCCAGGCCGCGGCCGAGATCAAGGGGCTGATCGGCGAGTCGGTGCGGGCTTCGACCGAGGGCAGTGCGCTGGCTTCGGTCGCCGGCACCACGATCGAGCGGCTCAGCGAGGCGGTCACCCGGGTCGACACCACCTTCCACAACCTGTCGGCCGACACCAACGAGCATGCCGACGGGCTGCTGGCGATGCGCGACACGCTGTTCGCGCTGCGCGAGACCACCCGCGAGAACCTGCAGCTGGCCACCGAGACCTTCGCGATCGCGGATGTGCTGGCGGCCCAGGCGCGTGATCTGGACGGGGTGCTGGCGCAGTTCCGGCTCTCCGGCATGAGCGAGTCCGCGTCCGTGCCGGCGTCGCCGTCCATTGCCCGGTCGCCGGCCTTCGCGGCGACCGCCGCCGCATCGGCCCCCAACCCGCCGGCAGCCCAGGGTGCGGTCGAATTCTTCTGAGGCCCGGCGCCTCGTCCTGGAGAGCCTGCTGCTGGTGCTGCTGGCCCAGACGCTGGTGCTGTGGCTGCTGACCACGCTGCAGGCCCCTTCGGCGGCCATGTGGGCGCTGCCGGGCGGCCTGCTGCTGGCCGCGCCGCTGCTGCTGTGGCGTGCCGCCGTCAGGCGGGAGCCTTCGGTGCCGCTGTCACATCAGCCGGCCGCGCCGTCCGAGGACGACGGCCTGCTGCAGACGCTGGCGCACACCAACGCGATGCTGCGCGGCATGCTCGAGAACGTGCCCTGCGGGCTGGCGGTGTTCGACGGCGAGCTCGACCTGATGATCTGCAATGCCGAGTACCGGCAGCTGCTCGATCTGCCGGAGGCGCTGTTCTCGGGCCCGCGCACCTCCTACGAGCAGATTGTGCGCTGCAAGGCCGAGCGCGGCGACTATGGCGCCGGCGACATCGACGCGCTGGTGGCCGCGCGCATCGCGGTGGCACGCCAGCCGATGCTGCAGCGCATGGAGCACACCCGAGAGGACGGGCTGACGCTTGACATCCGCAGCGCGCCGCTGCCCGGTGGCGGCTTCGTCACCACCTACGTCAACATCACCGAGCACAAGCTGACCGAGACGCTGCTGCGCGGCGCGATCGACGCGGTCAACGAGGCCTTCGTGGTCTACGACCCCCAGGACCGGCTGGTGTTCTGCAATGACAATTACCGCGAGCTTTATGCCACCTCGGCCGATCTGATCCTGCCGGGCGCGAGCTTCGAGTCGATCATCCGGGCCGGCGCAGAGCGTGGCCAGTACCGTGCCGCGGCCGGCCGGGTCGAGGCCTGGATCGCCGAGCGCATGGCGGTGCACCGTGCCGCCGACAGTGAGGTCGAGCAGCAGCTCGACGACGGACGCTGGCTGCGCATCATCGAGCGGCGCATGCCTGACGGCCATCTGGTGGGATTCCGCATCGACATCACCGAGCTGGTGCTGGCGCGCGAGCATGCCGAGGCGGCCTCGCGCGAGAGCCGCAAGGCGCTGGCACGGCTGCAGGCCATTCATGCCCTCCTGCCGGTGGGCATCACCGTGACCGATCCTTTCGGGCACATCATCGACTGCAATCCGGCCTCGGAGCGCATGCTCGGCCTGAGCCGGACCGAGCATGTCGGCCGCAACTGCGACGACACGCGCTGGACCCTCCGGCGCGAGGACGGCAGCCTGATGCCCGCCGACGAGTACCCGAGCCTGCGCGCGCTGCGCAGCGGCCAGCCGGTGCGCGATGCGGTGATGCAGGTGCTCGCCCCGGACGGGCGGGTGGTCTGGCTCTCGGTCAGCGCAATGCCGGCCGCGCATGAGGAGCTCGGCGTGGTCGTCGGCTATGTCGACATCGGCGAGCAGCGTGCCCAGCACGCGGCGCTGCTGCGCGCCAAGGCCCAGGCCGAGGAGGCCAGCCTGGCCAAGAGCCAGTTCCTGGCCAACATGAGCCACGAGATCCGCACGCCGATGAACGCGGTGCTGGGCATGCTGCGGCTGCTGCAGGGCACCGCGCTGAGCCCGGCGCAGCAGGACTACACCGACAAGGCCGGACGGGCCGCCCGCGCGATGCTCGGCCTGCTCGACGACATTCTCGACTTCTCGAAGATCGAGGCCGGCAAGCTCGAGCTCGATCCCCAGCCCTTCGCGCTGGAGCGGCTGCTGCGCGACCTGGCCGATCTGGTGGCCGCCAGCGTCGGCGAGCGGGCGCTGGAGGTGATCTTCGACATCGATCCGGCCACGCCACCCCGGCTGGTCTGCGACGCGCTGCGGCTGCAGCAGGTGCTGATCAATCTGCTGGGCAACGCGATCAAGTTCACCCCGGCCGGCGAGGTCCGGCTGACGGTGCGGCCGCTGCTGCTCAACCTGACCGACGTGCTGCTGGAGTTCACGGTGAGCGACACCGGCATCGGCATCGCGCCGGAACACTGCCAGCGCATCTTCAGCGGCTTCTCGCAGGCGGAGACCTCCACCACCCGGCGTTTCGGCGGCACCGGGCTCGGGCTGTCGATCTGTCAGCGGCTGGTCATGCTGATGGGTGGCGAGATGGCGCTCGAGAGCCACCCCGGACAGGGCAGCCGCTTCAGCTTCGAGCTGGCCCTGGAGATCGCCGCGGACGGGAATGCGCCGGTGCTGTCGTCTGTCGGGGCGGGTGTGTCGGCGCAGCAGGTGCTGGTGGTCGACGACCATGCCGGCACGCGCGAGGCGCTGGTCGCGATGGCCGCGTCGCTGGGCTGGCCGGCGCAGGCGGTGGTGGACGCCGACGCGGCGGTCGATGCGGTCCGACGTGGCCTGGCCTGCGGGCCGCGGGTGACGCTGGCGCTGGTCGACGGGCTGCCCGCTGCGGCGGCACGCGCGCTGTGCCGCAGGCTGCGTGGCCATGACGAGGACGTGATGCTGCTGTCGCTGGAGAACGTCGGCGGCCGGGTGGCGCTGGCCTCGCAGCCGCTGTCGCAGCGCGACGGTCTGGATGGCTGCCTGGTGCGACCGCTGATCGCCGCGGTGCTGCGGGACACCGTGGCGGCGGTGGCGGCGCAGCGGCGTGGCGAATCGCCGCCGGCCGCCACCGCGCCGGCCGAGCGCCGGCTCGACGGCCTGCGGTTGCTGGTGGTCGAGGACAATCCGAACAACCAGCAGATCGCGCGCGAGCTGCTCGAAGGCGAGGGCGCGCAGGTGACGATCGCCGCCGATGGCCTGCAGGGCGTGCAGGCGGTGGCCTCGGCCGATCCCGGTTTCGATCTGGTGCTGATGGACCTGCAGATGCCGGTGATGGACGGCCTGACCGCCACCGGCCGCATCCGCCACGACCTGGGCCTGACGCGCCTGCCGATCGTCGCGATGACGGCCAACGCGATGCCGGGCGACCGCATCGCCTGTCTGGCCGCGGGCATGGACGAGCATGTGGGCAAGCCCTTCGACTTCGATGCGCTGGTGCGGGTGCTGCTGCACCTGACCGGCCGGCAGGCGAGCGTGCGACCGACGGCCCATGCCGCCGGTCTGCCCGAGGCGCTGCGCCTGCACGCTGTCCGGACGGGCCTGGACCTGGAGGCCGCGCTCGAGCGCATGTCCGGCCGTCTGGATGTGCTGCACCGATTCGCCATCGCGCTGGTGCCGACCCTGCAGGGCTGTTCCGCGCAGCTCGAGGCCCATTTGTCCCAGGGCGATCGGGCGGCGGCGGTTCGGCAGATGCACTCGCTCAAGGGCCTGGCCGCGACGATGGGCGCAGCCGACCTGTCCCGGCTGGCCGCCCAGGCCGAGCAGGCGCTGGCGGCGGGCCTGCCGCCGCCGGGCGGGCACCGGCTGCAGGACTGGTGCACAGGCATTGCCGGACCGGCCGAGCAACTGGCCGGAGCGCTTCAGACCCTGGTGGCCGACTGGCCGGGCGCGCTCACTGCTTCGGATTGAGACCGGGCAGGAACTCGATGCCGGTGCGCTTGACCAGCTCCGCATAGCTGATCGGGCGCGGCATCTGCACGTCGTCGCGGTTGTCGATCCAGTAGGCCCAGGCGCGGTTCTCGCTCTCGTCGTAGACCAGCTTGTAGAGCTGCGAGGGCACCCAGACCTGGTTGTCGCCGATGGTGCGAGGCCGTTTCGGGAACATCGGACCGGTGTAGACCTGGACCGCGCCCTGGCTGCGCATCACGTACTTGCGGGTGGCCTGCTCGATGTCGGCCCAGGGGCCGCGGTTGTTCTGCTGCGCCTGCGGCACCATGTTGGCCATCGAGAAGCTCTGCGCCATCGCCTGCGCGGTGGGCATGTCGGCGGCCGGCGCCATGTGGCCGCGGTCGAAGCCGGAGTTCCGGTAGTCGTCCGGCGTGGCCCGATCGGCCGAGGGCAGACGGGCTTCCGGGTAGAAGCGGTTGGTGCGCTCCTCGCCGCGGGCGTCCTGCAGCTGGCGCCGCGTCAGCCGCTCGATCACCAGCACCGGCGTGCGGCTCTGGCCGGAATGAACGACCGCGAAGGCATCGAAGCACAGCTCGCGCAGCCGGCGCTGCGGGCTGAGGTCGATGCGTGGCAGCACGCTCTTCTGCGGGAAGAACTGCGGGCAGCGGCTGCTGCTGCCGGGATAGCCCCGCGGCGCATCCGCGGCCGGTGTCGCGGGCTGCTCGTCGGTGCGCGCCGATCCAGGCAGGAAGGACTTGAAGGGAGAGTCGAAGGCGCTGGCCGGCACGGGCAGCAGCACGAGCGCGGCGGCACAGGCCAGCGCGGAGGGCAGGAAGCGGAGTGACAAGGCGGACGGCGCGCATCGTGGCGCGAAGCTGAAGGTTGCATGAAAGGGCGTGACACTAACCGAAGTCGACGCGGAACACCGCTCAGATCGGGGAGTCGACTCCTGCCTGTCGCTGCTAACGTCCTGCGCATGAACGATTCCTCGATCTCTTTCCGTCTGCGGCGCGTCTGCGCGCTGCCTGTGCTGCTGGCGCTGGCTCAGGCCACGGCGGCGGTGCCGGCGGTTGCCGCCAGCACCGCGGCGTCCTCGGCGCTCGACAGCGCCTCCTCGTCGGTCGGCAGCCTGTCGACCTCCATCGGCCAGTCGAGCCGAAGCTCGTCGGGCGGTGATCTGGCCGCCGGCGACTGGCGGGTGACCGATGTGGCCGAGCTGGCGCCTGACGCTGCCGAGCCCGGGCGTGCGCTGCTGGCGCTGACGCTGCAGGCCGAGCCCGGTGGCGCCGAGCTGGTGCTGAAGCTGCCGCGCGTGCTGGCCGAGCGCCAGGCGCTGGGCGCCGGCGTACTGCTGAACGTGCGCCGCCAGGGCTGGGGCTTCGAGCTGGCCCGTGCCGGTGCCGTCGACCCCTTCTTCCTGGTGCTGGACGATGTGCGCCATCGCGAGCTCGGCTCGCGCCCGGTCACGCTGTGAGCCGGGCGGCGGCCTGGCCGCTGGCGCTGCTGGTCCTGCTGCTGGCAGCGCTGCCGGCCCGGGCGGATTGGCTGAGGCCGTGCGCGGCCGCAGCAGATCCGGGGCCGCGTGCCATCGGCCGGATGCTGATGCTCGCCGAGCGCGTTCGCACTGCGCTGGACGCTTCCGGGCGTCGGCTCGCGCTGGTGTCGCGCGCCGGTCTCGATCTGGATCGCATCGGCCACCGCTTCTCGCATGCCGGCTTCAGCGTGCGCGCCAGCGCCGACGGGCCGTGGTCGGTGCGCCAGCTCTATTACGCCTGCGAGGAGGGCCGATCACGCCTGTTCGACCAGGGGCTGGCCGGCTTCCTGGCTGGTGCCGAGCGGCCTGAGCGGGGTCATCTGTCGGTGCTGCTGCTGCCGCTGGAGGCCGGAGCCGACGAGGCCGCGCTGGAGGCCGCATTGCTCGACGCCGGGCGCTCGCTCGAGGTGCTGGGCGCCGTCTACAGCCCCAACGCGCATGCCTTCTCGAGCCGCTACCAGAACTGCAACCAGTGGGCGATCGAGCTGATCGCGGCCGCCGGTGGCGCCGGTCCCGGGCGCGAGGCCGCGCAGGCCTGGCTGCGCCGCGCCGGCTATCAGCCCAGCCGCATCGAGCTGCCGCTCTGGGCGGTCGACCTCACGCGCCTGGTGCCCTGGCTGCACCATGACGATCATCCGCCCGAGGATCTGGCCGCCGGGCACATGCAGGTCAGCCTGCCGGCGGCGCTCGAGGACTTCATGCGCCAGCGCTGGCCTGCCGCCGAGCGGCTGCAGTTCTGCCATGCCGGCGCCCGTGGCGTGCTGCGCCGGGGCTGGGCGCCGCTGGGCGACGACTGCGTGCCGGAGCCGGGTGACGAGGTGTTCGCGCTGGAGTGATCCGGCGCGGGGCGGCGCTCAGGCCGAGGCCGCCTCCATCGCCTCGATCTGCTCGCCAAGCTCCAGCCACTCCATCTCGAGCGTCTCGATGCGATCGTCCAGCTCCTTGAGGCGGCGGCCCTGCTCGGCGCGCTCGGCCGGGCTCAGGTCCGGGCGGCCCATGGCGTCGAGCAGCGCGGCATGTTCGGCCTGGGCCTTCTCCAGCGCCTGCTCGGCCTGCTGCTGGCGCTTCTTCAGCGGCCGGGTCAGCTCGGCGAGCTTCATGCGCGCGGCCGCCTGGGCCTTGCGCTCGTCGCGGCTGGAAGGGGCTGAAGCTGCGGCCGGCTGGCTGGCCGCGCGGACCTGCTCCTGCGCGGCGCGGTCTTCCTCGCGGGCGCGGCGGGCGATTTCGCGGCTCTGCTCGAGCAGCCATTTCTGGTAGTCGTCCAGATCGCCGTCGAAGGGCTCGACCTGGCCGCCGGTGACCAGCCAGAACTCGTCGCAGACCTCGCGCAGAAGCGCCCGGTCGTGGCTGACCAGCATCACCGTGCCCTCGTACTCGTTGAGCGCCATGCTCAGCGCCTCGCGGGTGGTCAGGTCCAGGTGGTTGGTCGGCTCGTCGAGCAGCAGCAGGTTGGGGCGCTGCCAGACCAGCATCGCCAGCACCAGGCGCGCCTTCTCGCCGCCCGAGAGCGAGCCGACTTCCTGGTTGACCATGTCGCCGACGAAGCGGAAGCGGCCGAGGAAGTCGCGCAGCTCCTGCTCGCGTGCCTGCGGGCTCACCTCCCGGGCCAGGCGGATCATGTGCGCGAGCGGCCCTTCCTCGGGCCGCAGCACGTCCATTTCCTGCTGCGCGAAGTAGCCGATCGCCAGGCCCTTGCCCTCCTGGACCCGGCCCGACAGGCGCGGGATCGCCCCGGCCAGCGTCTTGACCAGCGTCGACTTGCCCTGGCCGTTGGCGCCCAGGATGCCGATGCGCTGGCCCGGCAGCACCGACTTGCTCACGCCGCGCACGATCGCGGTCTCGCCGTAGCCGACTTCCACGCCGTCCATCACCAGCATCGGATTGGGCAGGCTCAGCGGCTCGCGGAAGGAGAACTCGAAGTCGGCGGCCGTCAGCACCGGCGCGAGCTTCTCCATGCGCGCCAGCGCCTTGACGCGGCTCTGCGCCTGCTTGGCCTTGGTCGCCTTGGCCTTGAAGCGGTCGATGAAGCGCTGCAGCTGCGCCACCTTTTCCTGCTGGCGGCTGTAGGCGGCCTGCTGCTGGAGCATGCGCTCGGCGCGCATCGACTCGAAGGTGGTGTAGTTGCCGCCGTAGCGGGTCACGCGGGCCTCGTCCAGGTGCAGCGTCACCTTCGTGACCGTGTCGAGGAACTCGCGGTCGTGGCTGATGACCAGCATCGTGCCCTCGAAGCGCAGCAGCCAGGCCTCCAGCCAGACCAGCGCGTCCAGGTCCAGGTGGTTGGTGGGTTCGTCGAGCAGCAGCAGGTCGCCCGGGCACATCAGCGCGCGCGCGAGCTGCAGCCGCATGCGCCAGCCGCCCGAGAAGCTGTTGACCGGCAGGTCCAGCTGGCTGACCCGAAAGCCCAGGCCCAGCAGCAGCGCCTGCGCGCGCGAGCGCGCGTCGAAGGCGCCGACCTCGGCCAGACGGGCGTGCGCCTCGCCGATGGCGTGGCCGTCGCCGCTGGCCTCGGCCTGGGCCAGCGCCTCGCGCGCGGCCATCAGCGGCGCGTCGCCCTCGAGCACGAAGGCGGTGGCGCCGGTCTCGGTCTCGGGCATGTTCTGCGCGACCTCGGCGATGCGCCAGCGCGGCGGCATCTCGATGTCGCCGGCGTCCGGGTGCAGCCGGTCGGTCAGCAGCGCGAACAGCGAGGACTTGCCCGCGCCGTTGCGCCCGACCAGCGAGGCCTTCTCGCCGGGCTGGAGCGTGAACGAGGTGTCGTCGAGCACGAGCTTCGTGCCACGGCGCAGCGTGATGTTCTTGAACTGGAGCATGGGAAAGTCAGGTTCAGCGCTGATCGGCGACGAGCTTCAGCGCCGAGAGCGTGTCGGCCAGGTCGATGACCGCCATCGCGTAGTAGGCCGACCAGTTGTAGCGGGTGATGGTCCAGAAGTTGCCGGTGCCGGCGACGAAGGAGGGCGGCTCGACGCCGTTGCGCAGCTCCACCAGCGCGAGCTGACCGGTGAACTGCTGTCCTGCCGGGCTGAGCGTGGCGCCGCGCGCGGCCAGGTCCGCCGCCTTGAAGCTGGGCAGGATGTCGGGCGCCAGCAGCGCCTCGCGGTCCGGACCCTCGGGCGGCGGCAGCACGTCGAAATGGGTCGGCAGATCGCGCTGCCAGCCGTGCACCGACAGGAAGTTCGCCACGCTGCCGACCACGTCGGCGACGCTGCGGTGCAGGTCGACGCGGCCGTCCTCGTCGAAGTCGACCGCGAACTTCAGCCAGGAGCTGGGCATGAACTGCGGCATGCCCAGCGCGCCGGCGTAGGAGCCGCGGATCGTCATCACGTTGATCCGGTCGCGCGCGGCCAGCACGAACAGGGCTTCGAGCTCGTCGCGGAAGAAGGCCGAGCGGTCGCTGCGCCCGCGCGGAAAATCGAAGGCCAGCGTTGAGAGCGCGTCGATCGCGCGAAAGCCGCCGGTCTGGCGGCCGTAGATCGTCTCCACGCCGATGATCGACACGATCACCGCGGCCGGCACGCCCCAGCGCGCCTCGGCCGCCGCCAGCACCGCCTCGTTGTCGCGCCAGAACTTCACGCCCTCGCGCACCCGCAGCGTGTCGAGAAAGCGCGAGCGGTAGACCTTCCAGTTCTTCGCCGCCGGGCTGGCCGCCGGCATGATCAGCCGCGCGACCTGCGGCTGGTAGCGGGCATCGGCCAGCGCGGTGGCCACCACCTCGTCGTCGAGCTGGGGGTGGCGGCTGACGAGCTGGCGCACGAAGGCAGAGACATCCTCGCGGCCCTCGTAGCCGGGCGGCGGCGAAGGCACGGTCTGGGCGGTGGCCAGGACCGGGGCGACCGCCAGGGCGGCAGCCGCGGTGGCGAGCCGCGCCGTCAGGCGGCGGCGCATCGGGTTCGGGGTTGCTGACATGGCGTGATTGTCGCCGCTGGCGCTAAGCTGCGCCGTGCACCCACCTGAGGAGACCCCGATGAACAACAGCCACGACAGCCTGTCCGATCCGATCCTGCTGAGCCAGCGCGATGCGCACGGCGTCGTCACGCTGACCTTGAACCGCCCCGAGGCCTTCAACGCGCTGTCGGAGGCGATGCTGGCGGCGCTGCAGTCCGAGCTCGACGCGCTGGCCGGCGACGAGACGCTGCGTGCGGTCGTGCTGGCCGCCTCCGGCCGGGCCTTCTGCGCCGGCCACGACCTGAAGGAGATGCGCGCCGAGCCCGCGCTGGACTACTACCGCGACCTGTTCGGCCGCTGCGGCCGGGTCATGACGACGATCCAGCGCCTGCCCGTGCCGGTGATCGCCAAGGTCCAGGGCGTGGCCACCGCCGCCGGCTGCCAGCTGGTGGCGGCCTGTGACCTGGCGGTGGCCGTCGAGCGCGCGCGCTTTGCGGTCAGCGGCGTCAACCTGGGCCTGTTCTGCGCCACGCCCGGCGTGGCGCTGTCGCGCAACGTGCCGCGCAAGCAGGCCTTCGAGATGCTGGTCACCGGCGAGTTCATCTCCGCCGAGGAGGCGCGCCAGCGCGGCCTGGTCAACCGCGTGGTGCCGGCCGAGGCGCTGGACGCCGAGGTCGCCCGGCTGGTCGACAGCATCCTGGCCAAGCCGCGCACCGCCATCGCGATGGGCAAGGCGCTGTTCTACCGCCAGCTCGAGATGGGCCAGGAGGCCGCCTACCAGAGCGCGGTGCAGACCATGGCCTGCAACATGATGGACGACAGCGCGCTCGAGGGCGTGCAGGCCTTCATCGACAAGCGCGATCCGGCCTGGAAGACCGCTGGCTGATGAGCATCGCGCCAGCGATGCAACCCCCTGCCGATGAGTGCCCGCTGGCTACACTGCCCGGATGACCTCCCCGACCCCCAAGCGCCGCCTGCCGATCGGCATCCAGACCTTCGCCAAGCTGCGTGAGGACAACTGCTACTACGTGGACAAGACGGGCTTGGCGATCGACCTGATCGAATCGGGCTCTGCGTTTTTCCTCAGCCGGCCGCGCCGCTTCGGCAAGAGCCTGCTGGTGGACACGCTCAAGGAGCTGTTCGAGGGGAATCAGGCGCTGTTCACGGGGCTGGCGGCCGAGACGCGCTGGGACTGGACGCGCCGGCATCCGGTGATCTGCATCAGCTTCTCGGACGGCGTGCTGCAGAGCCGGGCGTCGCTGGACCAGCGCATCGGCGAGATCCTGCACGAGGCGGCGCAGGATCTGGGCGTCGAGCCGGGTGCCGCGGAGTCGATCGCGGGCCGTTTCAGCGAGCTGATCCGCCGGGCGCATGAGCGGCATGGAGAACGGGCCGTGGTGCTGATCGACGAGTACGACAAGCCGATCCTGGACAACATCGACCAGCCGGAGACGGCGCGGGCGATGCGCGAGGGGCTGAAGAACCTGTATTCGGTGCTGAAAGGGGCTGATGCGCACCTGAAGTTTGTCTTCCTGACCGGCGTGTCGAAGTTCAGCAAGGTCAGCCTGTTCTCGGGCCTGAACCACCTCACCGACATCACGCTCGATCCCGAGTACAGCGCGCTGTGCGGCTACACCGACGAGGATCTGGACACCGTGTTCGCGCCCGAGCTGCCGGGGCTGGACCGCGACGAGATCCGCCGCTGGTACAACGGCTACAACTGGCTGGGCGAGTCGGTCTACAACCCGTTCGACGTGCTGCTGCTGTTCCGCAAGCGGCGCTTCAAGCCGTACTGGTTCGAGACGGGCACACCGACCTTCCTGGTGAAACTGCTGACCGAGCGGCGGCAGTTCACGCCCGATCTGGGACGGCTGGTGGCGCCGGAGACGCTGCTGTCGACCTTCGACGTGGACACGATCCCGACCGAGGCGCTGATGTTCCAGGCGGGGTACCTGACGATTGCCTCGGAGCACGCCCGGCCGGGTCGGACCGACTTCCAGTTGAAGTACCCGAACCAGGAGGTGCAGGCCAGCCTGAACGACGTGCTGCTGCAGTCGCTCTCAGGCGACCTGTCCGCCCCGGGGCCGCAGATCAGCCGGCTGTGGGATCTGCTGGAAGCCGGCGATCCGTTGCCGCTGAAGGCGCTGTTCCACGCCTTCTTCGCGTCGATCCCGAACGACTGGTACCGCAACAGCCCGATCGCGCAGTTCGAGGGCTACTGGGCGAGCATTTTCTACAGCCATTTCGCCGCGCTGGGCCTGGACATCCGCGTCGAGGACACGACGAACAAGGGCCGCATCGACATGACGGTGCTGGCGTGCGGCGCGGTGTGGATCTTCGAGTTCAAGGTCGTGGAGCTGGTGCCGGAGGGGCGCGCCATCGCGCAGATCCGCGCCAAGGGCTACGCCGAGAAATACCGCGACCGGGGCGAGCCGGTGCACCTGATCGGCGTCGAGTTCAGCCGCGCGGAGCGCAATCTGGTGGCTTTTGATGTGGAGACCTTGTCCTGACATGGCGTGAACGGCTGGATCCGGTGCCGCCGCCTCGCACTGGGTCTTGCGCTGCGGTACGCATCAAGTCCTGGGCACGGACGGCCGAAACAACCGGTCGTCCCGTCCTCAGGAGTCCACGATGGCGACCGAGACCGATCTCGTCCACTGCATCTACGCCAGCTCGGCCACGCATCCCTTCTCGTTCGACCAGCTGGTGGAGCTGCTGGCGGTGGCGCGGCGCAACAACGCCGCGCTGGGCGTGACCGGCATGCTGCTGCATGACCGGGGCAGCTTCTTCCAGGTGCTGGAGGGCGAGGCGGCCACGGTCGACGCGCTGTACATGCGCATCGCCGCCGATCCCTGCCATGCGGAGATCGTGCGCATCATTCACGAGCCGGTCGCGCGACGCAGCTTCGGCCAGTGGTCGATGGGCTTCGTGCAGGTCGACGACGAGCTGCTGCGCAGCGTCGAGGGTGCCAACGACTTCTTCCGCGGCGGCACCGCGCTGAGCGCGATCGACAGCGGCCGCGCGCGCAAGCTGCTGCAGGCCTTCGGCGCCGGCCGCTGGCGCCGGCGCGATGGCTCCGCCTGAGGCCGGTCATGGACCGCTCGGCCTTCTCCTTCGCGTTCCAGCCGATCGTGCATGCGCCGAGCGGCCGCGTCTGGTCGCACGAGGCGCTGATCCGCGGTCCGGCGGGCGAGCCGGCCGGGCAGGTGCTGTCGGGGCTGGACGAGCCGGCGCTGTACCGGCTCGATGCGAACGGCCGCGGCCGCGCGATCGACCTGGCGGTGCGGCTCGGGCTGCAGGGGCGGCTCAACCTCAATTTCCTTCCACGCAGCCTGGGTGAGGACGACGAGGTGCTCGAGGCGATGTTCCTCGCCGCGCAGCGCCACGGTCTGCCGCTGGAACGGCTGGTGCTGGAGGTGACCGAGAGCGAGGCGATCGGCGATCTGGCTGGCTTCGCGCAGCGCATGCGCCGCATCAGGGCGCTGGGCCTGCAGCTGGCGATCGACGACTTCGGCGCCGGCCACTGCGGGCTGAACCTGCTGGCGGAGTTCCAGCCCGACCTGCTCAAGCTCGACATGGCGCTGCTGCGCGGCATTGAGCGCAGCGGGCCGCGACAGGCCATCGTGCGTGCGGTGCTCGGCGCCTGCCTCGACCTGGGCATCGATGCGGTCGCCGAGGGCGTCGAGACGCTCGAGGAATACCGCTGGCTGGCTGGCGAGGGCGTGGAGCTGTTCCAGGGCTACCTGTTCGGCCGCCCCGGCTTCGAGGCGCTGCCCGCGCCCCGTCTGCTTCACATGCCGGCGTAGTTCGGGCCGCCGCCGCCTTCCGGCGTGACCCAGACGATGTTCTGCGTCGGGTCCTTGATGTCGCAGGTCTTGCAGTGCACGCAGTTCTGCGCGTTGATGACGAGCTTGTCATGGCCGTTGTCGGTCTTGACGAACTCGTACACGCCGGCCGGGCAGTAGCGCGTCTCCGGCCCGGCGTAGACAGCCAGGTTGGTCTCGACCGGCACGCGCGCGTCCTTCAGCGTCAGGTGCGCGGGCTGGTGTTCCTCATGGTTGGTGTTGGAGACGAACACCGAGCTGAGGCGGTCGAAGCTGATGACGCCGTCCGGCTTCGGATATTCGATCTTCTCGCACTGGGCGGCCGGCAGCAGGCGCGCATGGTCCGGTTCGGTGCGGTGGATCGTCCACGGCGGGGCTTCCATGCCGAACTTCGGCAGCAGCCAGTGCTCGATGCCGGTCATCAGCGAGCCGACCCACACGCCCTTCTTGAACCACTGCTTGAAGTTGCGCGAGCGGTCGAGCTCCTTGTGCAGCCAGCTGGCCTCGAAGGCCTCCGGGTAGGCGGAGAGCTCGTCGCCCTGGCGGCCGGCGGCCAGCGCGTCGAAGGCGGCCTCGGCGGCCATCATGCCGGTCTTGATCGCGGCGTGGCTGCCCTTGATGCGCGCGGCGTTCAGGTAGCCGGCGTCGCAGCCGACCAGCGCGCCGCCCGGAAACACCGTCTTGGGCAGGCTCAGCAGGCCGCCGGCGGTGATGGCGCGTGCACCGTAGCTCAGGCGCTTGCCGCCCTCGAGGTACTGGCGGATCGACGGATGCGTCTTCCAGCGCTGCATTTCCTCGAAGGGGCTCAGCCACGGGTTCTTGTAGTCCAGGCCGACGACGAAGCCCAGCGTGACCTTGTTGTCCTCCAGGTGGTAGAGGAAGCCGCCGCCGTAGGTGTCGGGCTGCATCGGCCAGCCGGCGGTGTGCACCACCAAGCCCGGCTTGTGCCTGGCCGGATCGATCTCCCACAGCTCCTTGATGCCGATGCCGTAGCTCTGCGGATCCCGGCCCTCGTCGAGCTGGAAGCGGGCGATCAGCTGCTTGCCCAGATGGCCACGCGCACCCTCGGCGAACAGCGTGTACTTGCCGTGAAGCTCCATGCCGATCTGGAAGGCGTCGCTGGGCTCGCCGTCCTTGCCCACGCCCTGGTTGCCGGTGGCGATGCCCTTGACGCTGCCGTCGTCGTTGTAGAGCACTTCCGCCGCGGCAAAGCCGGGGAAGATCTCCACGCCCAGGCCTTCGGCCTGCTCGGCCATCCAGCGCACCACGCTGCCCAGGCTGATGACATAGTTGCCGGCGTTGTGGAAGCAGTCCGGCACCAGCGCGTCAGGCGTCTTGGTCGCACCGGTCTCGCTCAGGAACAGCACCTCGTCGGCGGTGACCGGCTGGTTCAGCGGCGCGCCGCGCTCCTTCCAGTCCGGGAACAGCTCGTTCATCGCGATCGGGTCCATGACCGCGCCCGAGAGGATGTGTGCGCCCGGCTCCGAGCCCTTCTCGATGACCACCACCGAGAGTTCCTGCCCTTTGGCGTTGGCCAGCTGCTTGAGACGGATGGCGGCAGCCAGTCCGGCCGGGCCGGCGCCGACGATGACGACGTCATATTCCATCGCGTCGCGCGGGCCGTACTGGGCGAGGATCTCCTGGGGAGTCATGGGGTTGTCCTGTGTTGTTGGAGCGGCGTGAATTCTAACGGCCCGGCCACGAAAAAAGAACGATCGTTCTTTTTAGTGGCGATGCGGATGCACCACAGCGCGGCGCGGCGCGGGCGTCGCGAGATGCCCCTGTGCACGCGGCTTTTTCCGTGCACCTGGTACCGGGCGATATTTCTATTCTTCCGACATCAGGCGCAGTCAGTGCAAACCCGGAGGAGTCCGGTCGATCGGCGAGCGCCCAGGCAACAGGAATAGTGTCATGCTGGGACTGCTGGTTTCCGAACTGGTCGGGATGGTCGAGGCGCGCCATGGTGCGGTCATGGCCGATGTGCTGATGTTCGCGACCGATGTGCCGGCGCGTGATCCGGTCCAGCCGCTCGACGGCTATCCGGCCGAGCAGCTCGAGGTGCTGATCGACGCGCTGGCGAGGCGCACCGGCGAGGCGCCGCGCCCGCTGGTCCGGTCCTTTGCCTCGCGGCTGGTGCGGCGCATCCAGCATGTGCATCCGACGATCTACGAGCGTCACTCGGACCTGCTGGAGCCCTTGCTGCTGCCGGCCGAGGACCTGTCGCTGGCGCCGGTGCGGCCTGCCAGCGATCTGGCCCGCCGCGAGATCGAGATCCTGTTCGGCGATCGCCGGGAGGTGCAGCGCCTGGTCGACGGACTGCAGCAGGACATCGCCCGCTATGCGCCGCAGTGCCCGGCGGGTGCGGGGCGCCATGCTATCGTCAGCGACCCCCCGAAGCGCAAGTTTCGGCAGATTCCCACCTGACCAGGAGCATGTCATGAGCTATTCGATCGACCTGTCCGGCCGTGTCGCGCTGATCACCGGCGCGTCCAGTGGCCTGGGCGCCCAGTTCGCCCGCGTGCTGTCGCAGGCCGGTGCCGCGGTGGTGCTGGGCGGCCGCCGCTCCGACCGGCTCAAGGAGCTGCGTGCAGAGATCGAAGGTCAGGGCGGCGACGCCCATGTCGTCGAGCTCGATGTCACCGATCTCGACAGCATCAAGTCGGCGGTGGCGCATGCGGAGACCGAGGTCGGGGTGCTCGACATCCTGATCAACAACTCCGGCGTCAGCGCGACCCAGAAGATCCTCGACGTCACGCCCGACGACTTCGACTTCATCTTCGACACCAATGTGCGCGGGGCCTTCTTCGTGGCGCAGGAGGTCGGCCGGCGCATGGTGGCGCGAGCCCGCGGCGCCGCGCCCGGCACCTACACCGGCGGGCGCATCGTCAACATCGCGTCGATGGCCGGCCTGCGCGTGCTCAGCCAGATCGGGCCCTACGCGATGAGCAAGGCCGCGGTCATCCACATGACCCGCGCGATGGCGCTGGAGTGGGGCAAGTTCGGCATCAACGTCAACGCGATCTGCCCGGGCTACATCGACACCGAAATCAACCACCACCACTGGGATACCGAGGCCGGCCACAAGCTGGTCAACATGCTGCCGCGCAAGCGCTTGGGCAAGCCCGAGGACCTCGACCTGGTGCTGCTGATGCTGTGTGCCAACGAGAGCCACTTCGTCAACGGCGCCATCGTCCAGGCCGACGACGGCTTCGGTCTGTGAACCCGGAGGCGACCCGATGATCCGACGCACGCTGACCGCGCTGGAAGCCCGCATCGTCGCGGTGCTGGTCGAGAAGGAATCGACCGTGCCCGACACCTATCCGCTGTCGCTCAACGCGCTGTGCGCGGGCTGCAGCCAGAAGACCGCCCGCGATCCGGTCATGAGCGTGACCGAGCCGCAGGCCCTGGCCGCGATCGAGGAGCTCAAGGCGCTGAGCCTGGTCGTGGAGATCAGCGGCACGCGCACCGTCAAGTTCGAGCACAACCTGGGCCGCGCGCTGGGCGTGCCGGGCGCGGCGGTGGCGCTGCTGGCCACGCTGATGCTGCGCGGGCCGCAGACCGCCGCCGAGCTGCGCCTGCACAGCGAGCGGCTGCACCGCTTCGCCGACGTGTCCTCGGTCGAGGGCTTCCTCGACGAGCTGGCGGGCAAGGCCGAGCCGATGGTGCGCAAGCTGCCGCGTGCGCCGGGCGCGCGCGAGTCGCGCTGGGTGCACCTGCTGTGCGGCGAGGTGCAGATCGAGGCCGCTGGCGCCGAGCCGGGCGCGACGGCCGCCGCCGCGGCCGACGCCGGCCTGGCCGAGGAGGTCGCGGTGCTGCGCGCCGAGGTGGCCGAGCTGCGCGCGCGTCTGGACCGCCTGGCCGCCGCGCTGGGCACCGAGGTCTGACGCACGACAGCGCATGAGCGGGCTCGAGACGGCGCTGCTGGCGCTGGGGCTGGCGCAGTCCGGCCTGCTGGTCTGGCTGCTGCTGCGCCCGGCGCCGCCGGCCGCGGCGGATCCGCAGCTGGAGGCCCGTCTGGCCGAGCGGCTGCAGGAGCTGAGCGACGCGGTGATCGACGCCGGCCACGCGCACAGCGAGCGCGTCGAGCGCGAGCTGCGCACCGAGGTCCAGGCCAGCGCGCGCGGCCTGCGCCAGGAGTCGAACGCGCAGCTCGCGCAGCTGCAGCGCCTGCTGATGACCCAGTCGGGCGAGGCGCTGCGCACCCAGGACGAGCACCTGCACCGCCTGGCCGAGGCCAGCGAGCGCCGGCTGCAGGCGCTGCAGCAGACGGTGGAGCAGCAGCTCGACCAGATGCGCGCCACCGTGGACGACCGGCTGCAGTCGACGCTGGAGACGCGCCTGGGCGAGAGCTTCCGGCAGGTGGCCGAGCGGCTCGAGCAGGTCCACCGCGGCCTGGGCGAGATGCAGACGCTGGCGCAGGGCGTGGGCGACCTGCGCCGGGTGCTGGGCAACGTCAAGACGCGCGGCATTCTCGGCGAGGTGCAGCTGGCGGCGCTGCTGGAGCAGGTCTTCACACCGCAGCAGTACGCCACCAACGTCGCGACCGTGCCGGGCAGCCGCGAGCGCGTCGAGTTTGCCATCCGCCTGCCCGGGCGCGGCGCGCTGCCGGGCGAGGCGCCGGTCTGGCTGCCGATCGATGCCAAGTTCCCGCGCGAGGACTTCGAGCGGCTGCTCGACGCGCAGGACCGCGCCGACCGCGATGCGGCCGAGTCCGCCGCGCGCGCGCTGGAGGCGCGCATCCGCGACGAGGCGCGCACCATCGCCACCAAATACCTGGCGCCGCCGCACACTACCGACTTCGCGGTGCTGTTCGTGCCGACGGAAGGGCTCTACGCCGAGCTGCTGCGCCGCCCCGGCCTCTTTGAGCGGCTGCAGCGCGAGCACCATGTGACGCTGGCCGGGCCCACCACGCTGCTGGCGATGCTCGGCAGCCTGCAGATGGGATTCCGCACGCTGGCGCTGGAGCAGCGCTCGACCGAGGTCTGGAAGATCCTCGGCGGCGTCAAGACCGAGTTCGCCCGCTTCGGCGAGGTGCTCGAGAAGACGCGGCGCAAGCTGCAGGAGGCCAGCTCCAGCATCGAGTCGGCCGAGGTGCGCACCCGCGCGATGGCGCGTCAGCTGCGCTCGGTCGAGGGGCTGGAGGCGCCGCCCGAGGCGCCGGGTCTGCCCGGCGACTGACGCGCCGGGTCGATCGCGTCGCGCAGGTCGGTGGCGACCGGGCAGGGCGCGCCGGTGATCCAGGACGCCAGCACCTCGCCGGCCAGCGCCGCGCTGGCCAGCCCGCGCGAGCCCAGGCCGGCGAGCAGGTAGAGCCCCCCGTGTTCGTCATGCAGCCGTGGGCGCAGCCGCAGCGCATCCAGGCGCTGGCGCCCGGTCGCGGCGGCCGCCTGCAGCGCGGCCTCGTCCACCGGCGGCCCGGCCAGCGGCAGCCGGTCCGGCGTGACCGCGCGCCAGCCGACCCGGCCGGTCAGACCCTCCAGGTCGCCCGGATCGTGAGGCGTGAGGCTCGGCTCGATCAGCCCCAGGCGCTGTGCGCGCTGCAGATTGTGGTGGTGGTCGGCCGCGCGCACCTGCGGGTCGGGGTCGTCATGCTGGGTGGTCGCGCCGGTCAGCACCCGGCCGTCGGGCAGCGCGAGCGCGTAGCCCTGGCCGGAGAGCGGGCGCAGCGCCTCGGGCGCCACCCGCAGCCCCGGCCAGCCCGCGGGCAGCACCGTGGTCTGGCCACGCACCGACGCCAGCGACAGCCGGGCGCGCTCCGCCAGCAGCGCCGGGCTGCCCAGCGCCGCCGCGACCACCAGCACCGGCGCGGCCGCCAGCACCCGGCCGTGCGCATCCAGCGCCTGCCACAGGCCGCCGTCGCGCCGCAGCCGCTGCACCGCCAGCCCGCCGCGGAAGGTCGCGCCCTGCAGCATGTGGCGGCTCCAGTCGGCCGGCGAGAGCCAGCCGCCCGAGCCGAACTGCCAGCCGCCGGGGCCACCGTGGGGCAGGCCGCTGAAGGCGGCGGCCGCCGTGCCGTCCTGCCAGTCGATCCAGTCGGCGGGCAGACCGACGGCGGCGAGCTGCGCGCGGGCTCGATCGTCGTCCAGCCGCGGCTCCAGTCGCAGGAAGCCGTCGAGCCGGCCGGCGACCTGGCCGCTGGCCAGCGCCGGTGCGGCCAGCCGTGCGGTGCGCAGCGCGGCAGTGCGGAACCAGCGCGCGTGCAGGCTGTCGGGCGCGTTGAAGATGCCGTGCATCAGCCCGCCGGGATTGCCCGAGGTCTCGGCCGCCGGCGTGGCCTGACGGTCGATCACCTCCACCTGCCAGCCCTGGCGCAGCAGGCCGTGCGCCGCCGCCGCCCCGGCCAGACCCGCGCCGATCACCAGCGCCTGGCGCGGCCCGGCGTGCGGCGGGCGCCACGCGGCCGGGCGCGGCGGCACGAAGCGCGGCGCGTGCCGCGCCACCGTGATGTCGCGCTTGCCGCCGAAGCCGGGCGCGTGCTCGACCTCGAAGCCGATCGAGGTCAGCCCGTCGCGCACCGTGCGCGCCGCGCTCCAGGTCGCGGCGGTGGCGCCGGGCGCGACCAGGCGGGCCAGCCGGCGGAACAGCTCGGCGCTCCACAGCTCGGCATTGCGCGCGGGCGCGAAGCCGTCCAGGTAGAGCGCATCGGCCTCGGCCTGCAGCCCGGGCAGCGTCTGCAGCGCGTCGCCGAAGACCAGCAGCAGCTGCACCCGGCCCGCCTCGAAGTCGAGCGCGTGCAGGTCGGGCGTCAGCGCCGGCCACTGCGCGATCAGCTCGGCCGCCAGCGCCGCCTCCTCGCTGGCGCGGTGGACCCGCTGCAGATCCTCGCGCCGCAGCGGATGCTTCTCCAGCGAGATGAACACCAGCCGCTCGCAGCGCTGCGGATCCGCCCGCCAGGCCGCCCAGGTGGCGAGGAAGTTGTTGCCCAGGCCGAAGCCGGTCTCCAGGATCACGAAGCGCTCGCGGCCCTGCCAGCGCTCGGGCAGGCCGTTGCCGGCCAGGAAGACATGGCGCGCCTGCGCGAAGGCGCCGGCGGCGGTGTGGTAGACGTCGCCGTAGTCGGGCGCGCAGGGCGTGCCGTCGGGCCGGAGATCGACGCGGGCGGGGGAGATCGGGGCAGGGGCGTTCATCGGGGCGGCATTGTCGGGGATCGCGGTGCGGCCCGGACGGGCAGGGCACACTTGCGGCTTTTGCCTTTGGCTCCTGCATCCCGACATGACATCGAACCGCTCTCCGAACCGTTTGTTCTCCCGCTCCCTGCTGATGCTGGCCGGCGCCGGCACGCTGGCCCTGACGCTGGCCGGCTGCTCGGCCGAGCCGGCCGACACCCACCCCGATCAGCCGGTGACGAAGCGACGCGAGATCTTCAAGTCCTTCACCCGCAGCTTCGAGCCGATCGGTCAGGTCGCGCGCGACCGCAAGCCCTACCAGGCGGCCGAATTCCTGGCGCAGGCGCAGGCCCTGCAGAAGCTGGCCGATCAGCCCTGGGCGCTGTTCCCGGCCGACAGCAACTACCCGCCGACCCGGGCGCTGTCGGCGGTCTGGGACAAGCCGGCCGAGTTCGCCCAGGCCAGCGCCGACTACCGGCAGAAGGTCGATGCGCTGGTGGCCGCGGCCCAGGGCTCCGACCTGGATCGCATCAAGGCGGCGGTCAGCCAGGTCGAGGGCAGCTGCCGCAGCTGCCACGACGCGTTCCGCAAGCCGTGAGGCGGCGCTCTCTGGGACAATCTGTCCCATGAGCGACCTCCAGAACATTTCCTCCACCTCCGCCTCCGCTGCGCCGAAGATCGGCTTTGTCAGCCTGGGCTGCCCGAATGCGTCGGTATCTATACCGCGCACAGCGGAATGAAAAAGCCCGCTCGAGGCGGGCTGATTCGGGGATGGATCACTTTCATCGACCGCTAACGGCCATGGCTCCAGCCAGATCGGGTGCGGCCTCGGCCAACGTCTCGGCTGTGTTGATGGTCTCGAGCCAGCCCTGCGCCTCCCAGTAGCGCTCCAGCGCGCCGCGCAGCACAGCAGCGCATTCCCAGGCCACCTCATCACCGGCTGCGATGATCTGGCCCTGCTCGTCGACGATCGCCAGCCGGGCCGGCTTGCCGGCGACAGTCGCCTGCAGCGGTTTGGTGATCGTCGCCGAGAGACGGATTCCGCGGTCGATCATCATCGGCGCCCCCCGCGCAGCATCTCCGGCAGCCGGCCGGTCTGCATGGCCTCCGTCGAGACCTGCGCGCACAGCGTGGCGACCTCGGCCGGCGTGATGCTGGCCACTGCGGTCAGCACGTCGGCCGCGTGCAGAAGCTGCTCGCGATCGGCGTCGGTCAGCACCGGCCGGCCGTCGGGCGTTCGGGTGTTGATGAGGTGCTGCAGGTGGTCGAGGATCGGGTCGGTCTCGGCCACGCCGGTCCCGGTGATGCGCGCCATCATGGCGCCCGTGATGACCGCCTCGCACCAGTCCTGCAGCGCTGCGGCGCAGGTGTCGGGGTTGTCGAGTGCGTGCACGATCTGCTCGTACGTCATGTCCAGCTCCTCGACGATCGAGCGCTTCAGGAGCGGCGTGCCGAAGATGATCTGGTGCGGATGGCGGCCGTGCACGAGGGCCGCTGCGGCTGCTGTGGTGTGGGTGGTCTTCATGCTGCACCGCCTTCCTGCTTTTGGCACTGCTCGGCCGATCGTCCCGGGCACTGGCTGTCTGCGCAGCCGTCCGGGCCGCAGCGGCAGGGGCGCGCCGGCTCGATCTGCGGCGACTCATCAGCCAGCCGGCTCGCCCCGCGCGACTGGCACGCATCGCCGCAAGCTCCACAGCCAGCCAGGCCATTCGCTGCGAGCACTGCGGCCTCGACGGCTCGGGCAATGCGCGTCGATGTGGTGCCGTCACGTCGAGTGGCTGCCCCAGGCGACGCCTCTCGCACGATGTCGCGGATCTGCTCATCCGCCAGCGTCACAGCTGGCCGCGCCCGGGCCATTTCGAGGACATCCTCGAGATGGTCTGCGGGCCGCGGCGTGCCAGCATAGAGCTTCGTGCGGACGGGCAGCGAGCCGTAATCGCCCATGACGCACCGGCCGTTCTTGGCCTGGCTGCAGCCGCAGGCGCGGATCTCCAGCGCCGGCTCGGCCGCTGGTTCCAGCTTCGCGAGGCAGTCGCGCTTATGCAGCATGTCGACGCCAAGCTCAGCGGCCGCGAGCACGGTCACATGCCCGTTTGCCTCTTTGCGCATGACTGTCGCATGTAGGCGGCCATCAGTGATGCAAGCGCCAATGACCATCGGCTCTGCCAGCCGCGCGGCCAGCGCGTCGCGCTCGCGGATCACCCGCTCGGTCATTTCAGCGATGCTCTCGTTCGGCCCCGCCCCGCCAAGCTCTCGCGTGCGGATGATCCAACTTACTTCTTTGCGCGTGCGGTCAGAGATCGCGCGTTGCCGCTTTTGCAGGCGCTGCAGCTCTGCTGAGGCATGTGCGCATGCTGCTGATGCTGCGATGTAGTCGTCGGCGATTGCCCGGTCACCGGCCGACAACCCGGCCTCCGGGACGGAGTGACACTTGATGAAGGCCGCGCGGTCCTCTTTGAGCAGCTTGCGCGCCAGCGTCAGGCCGGCGGCGATAGGGGTGATGTCGGGCATCTCACACCCCCTTCAACGGCTGTTTCGCCTGCGCCAGCACATCGGCGGCGAAACGCAGATCGGCATTCACTTCATCGCTGGCGCAGGTGCTTGCCTGCAAATGGCCATGCCAAGCCAAGCGGTCCATCGCCTCGATCAACATGACGGTGCGGCACTCTGTCTCGTGCAGCTTGAGCTTCAGCTCCTCCACGATCCGCTCATGCTCAACACGGTCAACCAGGTCAAGCAGCACGCCGCCGAACAGGCCGACTGCTGTCTCTGCTCTGCTGCGGTCGATGTACAGCGACAGCTCTCGGTCGCGATGGATCGGGTGACGCACTGCGTGCGCGATTGATGGGATCGGCTGGTTCATGTTCATGCCTCCTTGACCTCGAATTCACTCAGCGTCTTGCCCGCCTCAAGCTCGGCGCGGATCCACTTCGGCTGCAGGCCGCGGCCCGACCAGGTCTCGCCTGTCTTTGGGTGGCGGTACCGCACACCCGGCCCGCTCTGGCGCCGCCGCGCGGCCGATTCAGCCTGCCGCTGGGCCTCCGTGAGGCTCGATGCCGCCGCTTCGCGCGCCGCGTAGTACGCATCCCAGAAGTCCCGCGCCAGCTCGTCGAGCTGCCAGGGCAGCACGTCGCGGGGATGGGGGTTCTCGACACCGCACAGCGTGAGCAGTTCCAGCGGCAGATGATCCGGTGGCAGACGGGGCTGCTCACTGCCGAGCCGTGTGCCAAGAGCGATGACCTGGTCACGCAAGTCTGGTGCTGGTGCTGGTGCTGGTACTGGTGCTGGTGCTGGTGCTGGTGCTGGTGCTGGTGCTGGTGCTGGTGCTGGTGCTGGTGCTGGTGCTGGTGCTGGTGCTGGCGGCGCGTCCTGCTGCTCTGCAGTGGCCGGCGCCTCGAACAGGTCTTGCGTGGCGGGGTCGCGATCTGCCACAGCGTCAGCATGCTGCTCGTCCTCGACCGGCACGCCCGCCGGCAGCAGCGCGATCAGGTCTTCCTGAGAGGCCACCTCGGCGCGGTAGTCCTGGCAGACATGGCGCAGGGCCTGGGCTGCACTGCCGGCCCGAACCAGCCGGGTGCCGGAGGGATGCCGCACGACGTAGACGCGGCGCTGTCCTGCAGAGCGGCTCATGCGTCGGCCCCTTCGGCAGCAGTCGCAGCCGCCTCAAGCTGTTCCAGGGCCGTCATCGCCTGCTTGTGCAGATCGGTGGCCTGCTCATCGGACACGATGGGTACCGGCACGAACAGGATGCCCGCGCTCGCCATCGCGTGAGCGGCCTCGAGGGCGGCGCGCAGCTTCACGGGGGATGCTCGCTGCGGCCGGATGGTGGAGATGGCGGGATTCACTCTGCGTCTCGCTGGTGTCTGGGGATGCTGACCGTCTCGATCAGCGTCACCGCGTTGAGGGGGATGTGCACGCGGCCACCGCGTGCGGTCGGCATGCCGGCGGTCAGGGCGTAGACGATCACCGGATCGCCCCGCCGCAGGCCCGCGGCCTTGGCCTTCGCGGCGACCCGGTCGGTCTCGGTGGGCTCCAGGTCAGGGCGGGTCGGGCTCCAGATCGCGGCCCATACGGCATGCTGCTCGCCTTGGTCCACGACCACATGCACCGAGGGCCGGCCGTCTGTCGTCTGCCGGTACACCGCATCGCCCTGCAGCCTGCCGACCACGCGCAGGCCCTGCCGCGGCACGAGAGAGATGCTTGGCGTCATCCGCGCCGGTCCGGTGGCGCGCGTCAGCAGGCGGGCCTTCGCCTGGTCAAGCAGGTGCTGGGCGATGGCGTCCATGTCACATCTCGCCGAACAGGATGCGGGCCGGGATGTTGCGCTCGCTGACCAGCTTGTCCAGTTGGTCGATCAGGTCGTTGGCTGCCGCCTCGGCGATTCGGTGGGGGCGCACCAGCTCGAACCAGAAGACGACCTTGCCCTCCTTGGCGCGGTAGCGCAGCTTGGCCTCGATCTGGTAGCGGTCGCAGCCCCAGTAGACCGGGATGCCGATGGCGAAGCGGTTGAACACCTCGAGCTGCGAGACCGTGCCGGTGTCGCTGTCGGCGACGTAGTTCAGGCGCACGCCACCGTCCTGCAGGCGCACCGCCGACTTGATCGACATCTCCTGGCGGATCTCGAAGTCAGTCGCGAGCTTCAGCATGTCGGCGCCGGTCGGCAGGCCGGGCACGCTGGCGATGTCAGGCAGCTGGTCCTCGATCCAGGCTGCGAAGTCGCCCTGGGCGCGGGCCTTGCCGTTCGCGTCCGACCAGGTCTTCCACTCGACCGAGTGCCGCGGCGTGTACTCGGCGGTGTGGCGGCGCCAGTGCGGCACTTCCCGCGAATGGTCATCGATGACCGCACGCAGGCTCAGGGCCGCTGTCATCGGGTCCAGCTTGACCCAGACCACGGTTGAGCCGAACTCGGCATGGGTCTCCAAGTAGTCCACGAAGCTCGCCAGGGTCTGGAAGGTGGCCTTGCCGCGCTTGGCGCGCGGCACCATCAGCAGCTCTTCCGTGTCGCGCGTCTGCAGATTCCAGCCATCGGGCACCGCGAATACCCGGCGCTCATCGCCGGGCTGTACGGTCGGGCCGATTTCTCGAGTGAGCGGGAAAGGCAACTGCTGGTTTCTCAGCAGTTCAGCGGCATCGATCTTGATTTCGGGGCTCATCGTGGGCTCCAGTGGGATGGTGGGTGTCGGCTCAGCCGACGGTCTTGATCGGGGTGACATCCGAGCTGACCTGGCGCAGCTCGAGCGCGGCCTGGCGCGGGTCGCTGGTGTGCAGGTCGCCGGCGTCGTCGGCGAAGAGCAGCACGTCGGCCGGCGCCGGCTTCGGCGTCTTGACGGTGTGCTCGGCGCTGATCTGCAGCGCGCCGCCGCGGCTGGCCGGCTTGACGGTGACCTTGATCGTGAGCGAGGCGGCCTTGCCGTGCTCCTGGGCTTCCTTGACCGCGTTGGTCAGGTCATCGTCGAGCCGGGAGAGGTAGGCGCCACGGTCGATGTGGGCGAGGGTGCGGGTGATGTTGCTCATGGGTTCGGGGCAGTGGGGATGTCAGGGGGTGGCGTGACGCGGCCATGGCGCGCTGGGCTCAATCCCTGCTGGGCGGTCTCGGGCTTTGGCAGTGCGCCCCAGGGCGCCGCGCCAACTCGACCACGCCGCGCGCAGCTCAATGAAGGGGGAGAAGTGCTTGCGCCGCACCGCAGCGGTCTGCAGGTTGGTCCGGGCCACGACGCTGACCTCGCCGGTGATCGCTGGCCGCAGAGCCAGCGACCACAGCAGTGCGGCCAGCAGCTCGACTAGGCAGGCCGACAGCAGCTGCACCGAGGTCTGCACCGTGCTGGCATCAGCGCCGGTCAGGCGAGAGATGGCCGCGGCCGCCGGATCAATGCGTGCCGCATCGCGGCGCGCATCGGACTGGCTGGCCTGCTGGGTGAGCTGCTCGCGCAGGGCGTCGGCGCGCCGCGCCTCGGCCAGTTCGGTTTCCAGTTCGGTCACCCGGGCTCGGGCGGCCGTGGCGCGGCCCTGCAGGGTGCTGCAGGGCTTGGCGCAGGTGATCGCCGCGGTTCGGGCCGCAGCCTCGGTGCGCTGAGCAGCCCCCAGAGCTGCGGCGACCGTCGCGGTCGGCCTGGCGGTGATCGACTGGAGCTGATCACGCAGCGCGGTGACGGTGGCCACCTCGGCGACGTGCTCGGCTCGATGCTCACCCGCCCGGTCGATCGCGCTGGCGAAGTAGCCGGCGTGGCCGTAGACCGTCACCGCCAGGCAGGCGCCCCAAAGCGCACGCCCTACGGCTGTGCGGGTCAGGGCGGGCAGGACGTGAGCGCCGGCCGTGACCGCCACGCCGATGGCGCCGAACAGCACCTGGTCAGCCGGCGTCACCGCGCGGTCGAGCGCGCTGGCCACGGACATGCCAATGCCGATGCTGCTGGTGCAGACCGCGGCGGTGAGCAGTGCAGGGTGTCGCATCGCGCGGCTCAGCAGTGGGGGGCGTACTCGACGCGGGATTCGCCGACCACGCTCGGGCACCGGGCAAAGTCCATGGCGCCGGCACGCAGCACCGGTGGGCGGTCCATCGTCATCGGCAGGTCCTCGAAGCGCGGCACTCTGCGGTAGGGGTGCGGCACGACAGGCCGGGCCGGCTCCTGCGCCGTGTCGTCGTCGGGCGGGGTGAGGCGGCGCAGTTCGGACATCCCGAAGGCCGTCAGCGTCATCTGCAGCCGCGCGGGCTTGTCGTTGGCGCCGACGCAGACCTTGGACACCATGCGGCTGGTGTCGATCACGCTGACCAGGCTGCGGTCGATCATGGTCTGCACGCGGGTGACCCAGCCGCCGCTGATGTGCGGCGAGTAGATGTTGCTCTGGATGAGCTGATCGACGGTGATGGCGCCGCGCTGGCGCACGAGCTGCAGCACCGCGTGCTGAGGGCTGTTGCGTTTGACGACGTACCGGGTGATGTGCTGGGCCATGTCAGAGGACTCCGAATGCGGTTGCGGCGAGGACGCTGAGGAACAGGAAGGCAATCACCACGTCGGCCATGGCGTAGCTCTTCACGCAGGCCCAGATTCGCGCCATGCGGCTGGGCCGCGACAGGCGGCGAGTGGGCGTGCGGCGCACGGGCTCGGCGTCGGCTTGCATGTGGCGGCCGATGTGGTCCCAGCAGCCGGGCTCTTGAACACCGGCCTCGTAGCCGGCGGCCTGGTGCAGGTGGTAGATCTCGGCGCTGCGAGCGCGCGGGGCGCTGCTGTCGCGCGAATCAGGCAGGCGGGCAGGGAAGGCCATCAGCGGATCCTCCAGCTCGCCAGGGCGATGGCGGCGCATCGCTCGGTGTCCAGCTCCAGCGCGGTGCTGCGGGTCAGGTCGCAGAAGGTCACGCGCATGCTGTCGGCGGCCAGCCACTTGCCAACCTGGGCGCCTTGGCCGTCGATCGCTGTCGAGACGATGACGCAGGGGCGGGCAGCCTTCTGAGCGCCTTCGCAGTCGGCTCGCGCGGCGTCGGCCGCTGCGGCCAGCGTGCCCGGGGGGCCGGGGCGGTGGCTGATCACCACGTCCTGGGTGATGGCCTCGGCCAGGCTGACCGGCGACAGGGTGCCGACCGGCTGGCCGACCAGCCCGGCGCGGATCTGGTTGGCGCGGGCCGGCGCCATCGGGGCCGGCTCGGCGTCATCGCCGCCACCGCCACCACAGCCGGCCAGCGTCAGCACGCAGGCCGACAGGGCGGCCACCGCCGCCACCCGCCAGAACCCACGCCAGCAGCTCACCGCCAGTTGGGCGCCTGGGCTCTGCATGGCCGCGGCCAGGTCGGCGCGGATCTCGCTGGTGTCGGGCTCGGTGTAGCCCGCCTCAGCCAGCACACCCCAGTCGGTGAGCCGCTGCTCGATGCGGTGCACCTGGAGCGCCAGCCGCTCCTCGGTGTTGCGCTGCACAGGCTGCAGCGCCGTCTTCGTCGTCGCCATCTTCGTCCCCTTGCACCGGGCTTGGTGCATGGAACGAATATTAGGCCCTGCCTAACTGTTTGACAATAGGCGGCGCCTAATTTTTACGCGAGGGCCCTCTTTGGGGGGATGCCGCAGAAGCGGGCAGGCGCGCGTACTGCAGCCAGGAGGTGCCAAGTGAAAGATGTGAACGATCTCAAGGAAGCGCTCTTGATCCTGCTGTGGCGCGCCGCAGACACCTCGACAAGGGCGCAGGTGCTCACGGATCTGCAGGGGCAATGTGCGATGGCGCACATGACAGACGACGCTGACGCGGTCGCGGCGGAATGGCTCTCTGATCTGCTCAGGAGGGGCGTGCCGATGTCAGGCGAGACATCGACACCGCGAAAAGCAACTGGCTAATTCTGGAGGCCCAATTGTTTTCTAATCTTAATGATGCATGCCTCTGGGTCAGGTGTGGCTTTACATTTTTCTTCTTCTGCTTTTGCCGTCTCCTGAATGACTTGATCTATTTGAGACCGAAGTTCTTCAGTGCTGCTTGCAGGGGATGCTTTTTTCATGGCCTCAAGAAGAGGTGATTTCTGCTTGGGCTGCTCAACTTCTGCCGGTTGAATCTGTTTGGCTTCATTGCTGTTGGCTGCAGCCTTTATTTCTTCAGTCTCTGAATGAATGTTGTAAGCCCAAATTGACCCAAGTATTAAGATGATTGCCGCAATTACATATTCCGGCTTCGTTGGTTTTTTAATCATGATTCTCCCATTGTGATTGGTCATTGACGGACGGAACGTCGCCCGATTCTTCTTTCTTCAATGCTCACAGCAACAATTTCCCCGCCAGACTTGCTGGTGATGTGGGCATAGGCAGGGTTTATTGCCGCGGCCACCCATTCGCCGTTTTGCTCTTCTCTGTACTCGCGGACATACATTCGCCCCGTCGCGTCGCGAACGAGAACAATGTCAGTTGGCATCGGCTGAATGTTCCGCTTCATTTTCGCCATGTCGCCCTGGCTCAAGATGTAGGGGGCCAGAGCCCAGTCCTGCACCTCAATCCAGAACTCGTCTGGTGTCTCGCGCAAAGTCAGGTCCTCCCAAGAGATTGGTCTAGGATCCTGTACTGTATTTATTTCCAGTGCTCCAGGTGAACCGCGCGAATCGGCGGGGAGCTGAAACGGAAAAGCCTCTAGCCCCCAGTGCTCTGGGCCGACTACATCTGAAAAATACCGCCAGAGAGCTGCCAGTTTCTCCTTGTCGATCGTCCCACGCTTGACCCAATCGATTACGGAAGGAGGCTTGACCCCCATGTGTTCCGCAAGGGCCTTCTTCGTGACGTTCTTGATCTTGCGTGCGGACTCGATCGCCGCGCCGAGGTCTTGGCCTGTGAGCATGGCCCAATCTCCACTTTTTCACATCAAGTAGGCAATTCCTATTGCCAAAGATTAGGCGGCGCCTTATCATGAGCGCATGGAACATCCGATTGATCAGCTTGGGGGGACGAGTGCCGTGGCAGGGCTCGTCGGCGTCGCCTCTGCCACCGTATCGGGCTGGCGGAGGGACGGGATACCGATCAAGAGATGCGTGACGCTTGAGCAGAAGACCGGCGTGATGCGGTGGGCGCTGCGCCCGGGCGACTGGTGGGAGATCTGGCCCGAGCTGATGGCGCGCCCTGATGCGCCGGCGATGGATGTGTGCATGCCGGCCTCTTCGGAGCCGGCAAATGAAGATGAAGGGGCGGCGCGATGACCGCCCCTCAGGCGCCGTTGATCAGCCGTGGTTCACACGATCTGCAGGTTCGCCAAGCGCTCCAGCCGCTTCTGGTACGCGGTCCAGTGCGCAGCCGAGTCTGTCGGGATGCATCCATCGTTGTACAGCCAGACCTTCGTTTCGCTCCACTCGCTGCCGGGCGCGCACAGCGCCTGCAGGGTCGCGCTGGTCAGCGGCGACTTGAAGCGGATCAGGTACGGGTCTTCGTACTTCACGTAGGCGCTTGTGTGCATCCCGACCGGCTTGTACTTCCGGTTCAAGACAGCCCATCGGCCGTCAGCCTGCCGCTCAAGGCAGTAGGGAAGAAAGACGTGTCTGAACTCGCTCATAACCAACCTCCTGAAGGTGATGTGATGGAAAGAACCGTGGTTCTCGTGGCGCCCCAGGGCGCCGGGAAAAGTCTGCTTGCTTCGGAGCTGAAAAAGAAGTTCCGATGCACGGAAGTGGTGGATTTTTCCGATGTTGATCATCTGATCCCCGGCGCCTTGCACCTGGCGCACGAGGATGTCTCCGTGGAGACGGATGCCGCAGCACTCGTGATCCGCTGCCGCGACCGTGACGCGGTCGAACTGCTGCTCAACTGAACAGGCGGTCAGCATGAGCATCACCTGCAAGCTGCCGACTCGCCTGCCGGCGAAGGTCATCGGCAACACCCCCCTGTGCAACTGCGATGGTCAGCCGCACTTCGGCCTCAACCTCGAAGTGCAGGGGGAAGTGCTGCGCCTCCTGCTCACGCAGGAAGACCTGGTGATGCTGATGACCGAAGTTCGTCGGTATGAAAGCCAAGGGGCGGCGCGATGACCGCCCCTCAGGCCTACAGCCTCAAGCTGGTCCTCGAAGACTCCGCGCAGATCCAGGCTGAGCTGAAGTCATTTGCCGATGCGGCGGAGCGTTCGCTCGAGATCCGCAATCGACTTTTCGAAGCCCTTCAGCCCGGCAGTCAGCTGCTTGGCATCGACGTCGATGACCGTGCCACAGACGCAGGTGAGCTTCGGATTCGTCTTCAGCTTTCTGATCGTCTCCGCGCGCTTGCGGCCGCATGACGGGCACGGGATGTCGATCTTGTGGTCGTCCAAGTTCATGGGTAGCTCTCCCAAAGTTTCAGGCGGTTGCTGGAACTTCCATTCTGCGACTTTGGGCAGAGCGCCCGCCCTTTCGAGGCCCGGCCAGACCCCCCGCATGCATGGGGCGTGCGAGTGGTCACATCACCTCTCTTCGGACCCGGCCGGGCCTCACCTCGACTGCTGCTGCTGGATCCGACCGCTGATGGCGGTCGCCAGTCTTGACCCGTCCGCTCGCCGGACGGGTCTCTTTTCCGTTCGGAGCGCTGCTGCCTCCCCTCGAGGGGTTCGGGGGACCGCGCATGGTCAGGGAGCTGCAGCGCTCCACCCAACAGCGCTGTGCCTGCGCTGTGTCTCGCCGCAGTCTGGAGCGACTGCGTTCATCGCCCCGGTGCGCCGCCTCCAGCGGCCCCGGGGCGGCTTTTTCCCCGGGGACCACTGACAGGCCAGCACCACCAACCCCCGGCCACGAGACGCGCCACAGAGCACGCCGGGCACGGGTCGAGACACAAACGACATGGCACACCAACACGACTACCCGGAGGCGACGCCCGAGCTCATCGAGCAGGCGCTGTCGCACATCTCGCCAGACTGCGGGCACAACGAGCGCGCCCGCCTGGCCATGGCGATCTACAGCGAGCTCGGCGAGCGCGGCAAGGACATCTGGATGGACTGGGCCGGCTCACGGTCCAAGCTTGACCTGGCCGAGGACCGCAGCACCTGGCGCAGCGCGCGTGCGGTCACCCGCGTGCGCATCGGCACGCTGTTCGGCGTCGCGAAGGACAACGGATTCCGCTTCCCCGAGGCCGGCGAGCGCGCGGCCCCGCCGGACCCGGCCAAACTGGCGGCCGATCGCGCCCGGAAGGAGGCCGAGCGCCTGCGCGCCGAGGCCGAGTACCGCGAGCGCGCGGACCGCGCAGCCCGGGATGCACGCGAGCTCTGGAGCGACGCCCAGCCGGCCACGCTCGAGGGCGCGCCGTACCTGACCCGCAAGGGCCTCGCGCACGCGCACGGGGCCCGCATGCTGCGCGATGGCACGCTGCTGGTGCCCATGCTGTCGATCGCCGATGGCGTGCTGCTCAACGTGCAGCGCATCGGCGCCGAGAAGCGATTCCTGCCGGGTGGCCGCAAGTCGGAGCTGGCCTATCTGCTCGGCCTGGCGGGGCTCGATCAGCTCAACCACGCCAGCGTGGTGCTGCTGGCCGAAGGCTTCGCGACCGCCGCCAGCGTGCACGAGGCCACCGGCCTGCCGGTGCTGGTCTGCTTCGACGCCGGCAACCTGGTCAAGATCGCTGCGGCTGTGCGCCAGCGCTGGCCGGCGCTGCCGATCGTGGTCTGTGCTGACGATGACCGCCAGACCGCCGAGCGCGCGGGCAAGAACCCGGGCCGCGAAGGCGCGATGGCCGCGGTGCGCGCCGCATGCACCGAGACCGGCCTGGCCGTCATGGTGCTGCCCACCGATCTGCCGGAGACCGGCACCGACTTCAACGACCTGCACCAGGCGGTCGGCCTCGATCACGTCGAGGCGCTGATCATGCCCGTCGTCACCGACCTGCTGGACGAGGCAGCAGAGATCGCCGCGCCGTCCCTGCCGGCGCCAGCCATTGAAGGGGGAGAAATGCCCCCTGCAGCACCTGCAGAGCCCGAATCCCCCCCCTCGTCGGCCTCCGGCGAGGACGCGAAGAAGCCGTCCCCGAAGAAACGCAAGGCCGCATCCAAGCCGGCACGCCGCGAGGGTGAGGAATGGGAGGATCAGCTCATCACTCGCAAGGGCGAGCTGGTGGACTGCCGCGAGAACATCTTCCTGATCCTCTCGCACCACCCCGACTTCTGCGGTCGCATCGCCTTCGACGAGTTCGCCTACCGCCTGACCAAGCTCGAGCCGATGCCATGGGGGCCCGATCTGGGCGAGTGGACCCAGAACGACGACTTCTCGCTGGGCCTGTGGCTTGCCAAGAACTTCGGGCTGATCATCAAGGGCGAAGGCACGCTGGCGGCGGGCGTCGCGATGGTGGGCATGGCCAACAAACGCCACCCGGTCCGCGACTGGCTGCAGTCGCTCCAGTGGGACGGGACCGAGCGGCTCGGCCACTGGCTGCACGAGTGCCTCAGCACCCGGGACGACACGTATCACACGATGGTCGGCACTTGGTTCCTGATGGGCATGGTCCAGCGGGTGCTGGTGCCCGGATGCCAGATGGACCACATGATCATCCTCGAGGGCAAGCAGGGCCGGCGCAAGTCCAGCGCGCTGCGTGTCCTGGCCGGCGAGTCCTTCGCCGACACCCCGCTCAAGATCGGCGACAAGGACGCAGTGCTCAACTTGGCTGGCGTCTGGCTCTACGAAGTCGCCGAGCTGGATAGCTTCAACAAGGCGGAGGTGACCGCCGTCAAGCAGTACGTCACCAGCCGCGTCGACCGGGTCCGTGAGCCCTACGCGCGCCGCGCCGTCGATCGACCGCGGTCCTGCGTGCTGGCAGGCACCACCAATCAGGACGAGTATTTCAAGGACCCGACCGGGGCGCGGCGCTTCTGGCCGATCCGCATCCGGCGCGACCTCGATCTGGACAAGCTCGCCGAGTGGCGGCCGCAGCTATTCGCCGAGGCCATGCACCGCCTGGCTGCCGGCGAGCGCTACTACCCGACCCGGGAAGAGGCTGAGCAGTACATCGAGCCCGAGCAGCGCGCCCGCGAGATCGAGGACCCATGGATGACCCGCGTGCACGTCTGGCTCGATGACGAAAGCGAGACGGGCGGCTACTACCACGCCAACACCAGGCAGGTGCAGCACGCCTACACCTCGCTCGAGCTGCTGACCCGCGCCCTCAACGTGCAGATCGACAAGATCGACAGCGGTCGGCAGATGGCCTCGCGCATCGGCGTGATCATGCATCGGCTCGGCTGGGCGAAGAAGCGCGACGCAGCAGGCGATCGCGGGTACCGCTACATCCGCCCCGGATACACACCCTCGGGCACGCCGATCGCGCCCCGTCCCCGCGAATCCGTCCAAGCGTCCAACCCTGGGGGTCTGGGGGTTGGACGTGTGTAAGTCGTTGATTCGTATGGGTTCCGTCCAACCGTCCAACCGTCTAACCGGTTTTCTCCTGCGCACACACGTAGGCGTGCGTGCAGGTGCGGGCGCACAGGTGCGCATGTGTGCATGTGTGGGTGTGCATTTCATGCCTAGACGCTTGGACGGTTGGACGGAAGTGAATGAAATCAATAAGTTAGATCCGTCCAACCCCAGACCCCCCAGGGTTGGACGCTTGGACGGATCGAAGAGAGGTGCTGGTGCTGCTGGATCTGAAGAGCCCGGAAAGCATCGCGGCCTGGGTGTTGACCTGGCCGGAGCGGCACCGGGTGCAGTTGCGGTGCATGTGGCGGCTGTGCCCGGACTTCCGGGAATCGATCGAAGCTGGAGCCGCACTGGCGGCCTCCAGAACCGCGCAGGAGGCCGCGCAGAGCCCTCCGAAGGGGATGGACGATGAAGATGACCGCTGAAGGCGCTGACGCGCTGCGAGGCGTGTTCTCGGGGCTGGTGGACAGCGAGTTCTTCGGAGGCATCGCCGATGCCCTGACGCAGACCGGCCGCGACGCCGAGAAGGCCGTGATCGCCGAGATGCGGACCCAGTTCGACAGGCCGACCCCGTTCGCGCTGGGCTCGCTGTTCCTGGTGCCCGCCACAGCTCAGAAGCTGGTGGCCGAGCTGGATGTGAAAGATCGGGCGGCGTACTTCATGCGCCCGCAGACCCAGGGCGGCAGCCGCAAGGCAGCCAAGGCGATCGAAGACACGCTCCAGAAGGCGGGGCTGCTGCCGGCGGGCTGGTACTGCGTCCCAGGCGCCGGCGCCACGCTGGATCGCTACGGCAACATGAGCCCCAGCCAGATCACCCAGATCCTGAGCCAGCTAAAGGTGCAGCGCGTGGGCGGCTTCGACCGTGCCATGAGCACCAATGCACGCAGCCAGATCAACGCACAGAGGCGGGCCGGCGGCCGCTTCTTCCTGCGCCGCGTGGGCGAGGGCAAAGCGCCTGGTGTGTACCAACGGGAGTTCATGGGCCGCACCGTCACGCCGGTGCTGGTGTTCGTGCGGTCGGTCCGCTATGCCCAGCGCATCAACCTGGAGCAGATCACCCAGCGCACAGTCGATCAGCGACTGACCTCCAACGTCATGCGCTCGCTGGCCAAGGTCGTGCAGCGACTCAACCGACCGGGCGCCCAGCGCTCGCTGTTCTGAGGGCGATCCCATGGCCAACGGAGACGCATGGCGCACCCCTGCCGGTGACATCGGGGTCGAGATCAACCGGCGCACTACATCGCAGGGCGACCTGGTCATCAAGGTGCTGCGCACCATGGCCTCCCCCTGGTGGCTGCAGGCCTGCGAGTACGGGTCAGGCGAGCTGACCCCTGAGCGCTCGAGGTATGAGGGCGCGCGCGGTGGCAGGGCAGGCGGCGCCGACCTGAGCGAGGCAACCCCGGCCGGCCCCGACGAAGAGCCCACGGCCTTCGATTTCCCCTGCGCCACCCCTTCGGCCCGGGTCCTTCCCACGACCTGCGCTGCGGGTAGTTCGACGCCCAGTGATTCCCTGTTCACAGCCCCTTCCAAGGGGGGTTCCGGTATCGGAGAGGTCTGAAAATGGACATCGAAGCACGCGATCCGCGGCACCTGAAGCCGCACCCGAACAACAGCCGCCTGCACCCTGCTGAGCAGCTCGCCGCCCTCGAGGCCAGCTTCCGCGAGTTCGGCTTCAACGGGCTGGTCGTGATCGACGAAGACGACGTGATCCTCGCCGGGCACGGACGCACCACGGCCGCAATCCGGGCCGATCTAGGCGAGATCCCCTGCAAGGTGGTGCGCGGCTGGTCGGACGACAAGAAGCGGGCCTTCGTCATCGCCGACAACCAGATCGCCGACGGGTCGGTCTGGGACGACGCCATGCTGCTGCACGAGCTGCAGCACCTGGCCGGCTCGACCGAGGTCGACATCACCCAGTTCGGGATCAGCCTGGATGACCTGCTGCCGCAGGCCGGCCCGCCGACGACGACCGAGACCATGCGCAGCGCCGAGCAGCGCACCACCGCGCGCGAGATGCCGGCCGACGAGGCCGCCTACCGCGAGGAGATGGCCGACAAGCGCACGCCCGGCCAGGCGCCGATCGTCCCGATGTACGCCGAGCACCACCAGGCGTTCGTGATCGTCTGCGACAACGAGATCGACGAGGCCTGGATCCGCCAGCGGCTGGGCCTCAACCGGCCTCACCAGTCCTACAGCGACGTCAAGATCCTGACGCCGAACGTCATCACGGTGCAGCAGCTGCGGAGCCTGCTGGCATGAGCGAGCCCCTGCACATCGTCATCCCCTCGGCCGGCCGCGCCGGCGCGGTGCTGACCCGCGTCGAAGGCGCGATCCTGTCGGTGCCCGAGGATGAGGCAGCCGCCTACCGCGAGGCGCACCCGGACATCGAGGTCGAGACGCACCCGCCGCTGCGCAACCTGGCCGCCAAGCGCCAGTGGCTGTACGCGCGGTTCGGCGACCTGTTCATGCTCGACGACGACATCGCCTTCGCCTCGCGGCTGTACCTGCCGGGCAACAACCGCGAGCAGCACCTCACCCCGCGCGAGTGCGCCGCGCTGATCCAGTCCACTGCCGCCGCGGCGCGGGCGGCCGGGTGCTACCTGTTCGGCTTCAACGCGACCCCGAACGCCAAGCACTACTACCCGCACAAGCCCATCGAGCTGACCACCTACATCAACGCCAGCGCCTTCGGCCTGCTGCGCTCGCCGCACCTCTACTTCACCGAGCGCACGACCGCCGCCGAGTCGCACTGGATCAACCTGCTCAACGCCTTCTTCCACCGGCGCGCCTGGGTAGACATGCGATTCCACTTCGCCCAGGCGCCCGGCAGCACCTTCACCCGCCCCGGCGGGCAGACCCAGCACCGCACCATGGACAGCGAGCGCGAGGACACCCTGTTCCTGCGCCGCATGTTCGGCCAGGCGGTGCAGATCAAGGCAGCGCGCGGTGACGCGCGGCTGCTGACCCCGTACCAACGGACCATCCGCAACCCTCTGTGATCATGCGAACCACCTCCATCATCCTGGCCGGCCTGTTCCTGGCTGCGACTGTCGGCACCGCCCACGCCCGCGCCGGCGGCGGCGTGTCCGTGGGCCGATCGTCGAGCACAGTGGCACGCTCGATGCCTGTGCCTGCCGCGCCGCGCTACGTCCCGCCGCGCTACGCCCCGCCGGCACCACCCGCGCCCCGCTACAACCCCCCGCTGCCCCGCACCGAGCCGAGCCGCTCCGGTGCCGGCTCGGCCTTCGTGGGCGGCCTGGCAGGCGCGGCTGTCGGCACCATGGTCGGCAACGCGCTGTCCGGCCCGGATGTCGTCATCGCGCCCGGCGGTGGTGCTGCTGCACCTGCTGCTGGTGGAGCTCAGGCCGCTGCCGGCACGACGGTGATCGACCGCCCGCTGATCGGCCTCGGCGGCATCCTGCTCCTGCTGCTGGCCGGCGCCGGCGGCGTCTACTGGTGGAGCCGCATGCGCAACAAGGTTGTCGCGCAGTACCTTGGCCACATCCCGCCGCGGCCCGTGCCGACGCGGCCGGATGCATACAGCCCACCGCTGGTCGACGTGGACCCCGTCGTCCTGTTCTACGCGGTGCAGCAGGCCGCCATGGATGGAGACCGTGCCGCGCTCGAGCGCCACTGCAACCATGGCATGGCGCTGCTGCTGGCCGGCTGTCCCGAGCCGGGACGCGAGGCCACCAAGACGCTCACGGGCCTGACCTGGGTGCGTGACGACGACGAGTCGATCCTCTACCGCTTCACCGACTCGGCCGAACAGCGGCAGGTCACCGAGCGGTGGATGTTCGATGAGGCCGGCCGCCTGGACGGGATCGAGGTCCTCTGATGCGCACCACCCGGGCCCGCGCCAAGCCGACGCACGTCTACCACCTCGTCGACCCGCGTGACCGGGTCGTGCGCTACGTCGGCAAGACCGGCGCGCCGAAGTCGCGCCTGAAGGAGCACATCCGCGAGAGCGAGGAGCGTCAGAACACCGCGAAGAAGCGCTGGATCCATGAGCTGCTGGCCGAGGGCCTGCAGCCGGTCATGGTCATCGTCGACAGCTACCCGAGCGAGCCGCTGGCGCGCGACCGCGAGAGCGCCGAGTGCCACCAGCACGCCGCCACCATCTACAACATCCACGACCCCGCCAAGGGCGCGGGCGACCTCAAGAAGGCCTGACATGGCAACTGCAGCACCCCCGGCCGGCACCATCGGCCACGACCAGGCCGCGCAGATCCTGCGGATGAGCCCTGCCGAGCTGACCCGGCTGGCCAGCGCGGGCATCGTCCCGCGTGTGAGCCCCGGCATCTACCACCCCGGCACGATCATCGGGACCTACATCGAGCACCTGCGCGCCGAAGTCGCACGGCTGAGCGAACAGCTCAAGCGCGCCCAGCCCGAGACCCAGGACGAGATCGCGCACTACCTCGACATCAGCGACCGGCGCCTGCGCGAACTGCTCGCCGAGTGGGGCATCAGCCACAAGACCACGCCCCTCGACCAGATCCGGGTGCGCTACATCCGCAAGCTGCGCGAAGAGGCCGCCGGCCGCGCCGATGTCAACGGGGAAGAAGGCCTGGTCGCCGCACGGATCCGTGAGACAAACGAACGCGCCGACCGTCTCGCCCTGCAGAACGCCCAGTTGCGCGGTGAGTTTGCTCCGATCGAACTGCTCGGCGATGTGCTGGCCAAGACCATCGAGATCATGGTCAGCGAGCTCGAGCAGATCGACGCCGCGCTGGTCAAGGTCGCCCCCGACCTGCCCGAGCCCGCACGCCAGGCGGTGCTCACCTGCGTCAACGCCGCACGCAACAAGATCAAGGACCGGGTCGGCTCCCTGAAGGTCGATGACATCGACCCGGCTGACGACATCGATGGCGAGGAGGGCGACGCGCCGTGACCCGCAACATCAGCCCAGAGACCCGCGCGGCCATCCAGCGCTTGCTTCGCAAGCGAGCCGAGCTGGCGGGCGCCATCGATCGGATGACGCTCAGCGCCTGGGCTGAAGAGCACTTCGAGCTCGACGCCGATTCCAGCCACAAGGTCGGCGCCTGGGTGTGCTGGTCGTTCCAGGTCGGCCTCATGGACTGGATGAGCGACGACCGAGTCGAGCGGGTCAACATCAAGAAGTCGAAACGCGTCGGCTACACCAAGATCCTGACCGCGCTCATCTGCTACTACGTCGAGCACCTGCGCCGCAAGGTGGCTCTCTGGCAGCCGACCGACGACGACCGGGACAGCTACGTGCGCACCGAGCTTGAGCCCGTGCTCGACCTGGTCGATGCCGTCAGCGCCTCCCGGCGCAAAGGCGGTGCGCTGGACACGCTGAAGCTCAAGCAGTTCATCGGCGCGGTGCTGCACCTGCTGGGAGGCAAGGCCGCGCGTGCCTACCGCCGCATCACGGTCGCGCTGGCCATCCTCGACGAGTGGTCCGCCTTCGATCAGAGCATCGAGGGGCAGGGCGACCCCGGCAGCCTGGCATTCGGCCGGCTCGAGGGGGCGCCATTCCCGAAGTTCGTCGGCGGCAGCACGCCGGGCACCCGCGGGGCCTGTCACGTCACGCTGGCGTGCGAGCAGTCGCATGTGGACATGCGCTACCACATCGTCTGCCCGCACTGTGGGGTCGAGCACCCCCTGCTGACGGGCATCGCGCCCGATGGCACGCGCACGAAGGCCGGCCTGCAGTGGCAGCCCGGCAAGCCCGAGACGGTGGTGCACATCTGCCCCCACTGCCTCGAGCCGATCACCCAGTCGCAGTACCTGGTCGGCGGCGAGCCGATGCAGGGCACATGGGTCTGCATCCGCACCGGCATCCGGTACCTCGGCGCCGGTCGCTGGACCGATGCCGCTGGCGACGAGATTCGGCCGCCGCGCATCGTCGGGGCACAGATCTGGTCGGCCTACTCGCCTCAGCGCACCTGGTCCTCGATCGCTGAAGACCACGAGCGCGCGGCCAGCGCCGCCGAGGCGGGCGACAACTCGCTGATGATCACCCTCGTCAACGAAACCTACGGCGAAGCGTGGGAAGTCATCGGCCAGCGCCGCGACGAGCATGCCCTCGAGCGCCAGGCCAACAAGCACCGGTTGAGCATCGTGCCGGTCGGGGCGCTGGTCCTGACCGCCGGCATCGACGTCCAGCAGGACCGCATCGAAATCGGGGTCTGGGGCTGGGCCCGGGGCCTCGAGTCGTGGGTCATCGATCACCACATCATCGAGGGCAACCCCTCGGTCGATGAAGACCTCTGGACCAACGCCGCGTTGTACCTGCAGCGGCGCTACCGGCAGGCCTGGCACGGGGGCACGCTGGGCATCGAGTCGATCAGCATCGACTCCGGCTATGCCACCCACGCCGTCTACAACTTCGTGCGCCAGCACGCCGGCATCCTCAACATCCGCGCGATCAAGGGCGACGACGACGTCAAGATGCCGGTCAAGGGCCCCGCCAAGGCGGTCGAGGTCAACTGGCGCGGCCAGCGCTGGCCGAACGGGGTCAAGCTCTGGCACATCGGCACGCAGGCCGCTGAAGACCTGCTGCACGGGCAGCTCGGCGTCGAGAAGCCGGGCCCGGGCTATCTGCACTACGCCGAAGGCCTGCCGACCGAGTGGTATGCCCAGCTCACCGGCAAGACCCGTGTGCCGGTGCGCAGCAACCGCGGCGTCGTCGACCGCTGGATCCGCATGCGCAAGCGCGTCGAAGTGCGCGACTGCCGTCGCTACGCCCACCACGCGGCCGAATGCATGGGCCTGAGCGGCTACACCGCCGAACACTGGCGCCAGCTCGAGGAGCGTGTACAACCGCCGCAGGACCTGTTCAGCGAGCCGATCGTGATCGCCGTCGAAGACGACGCCAGCCTGATCCCGACCGCGGCACCTGTCGTCCCAGCAGCACCCGCTGTCCCCATGCCTGCACGCCTCAACCCTGGCCGGGCCGCCGGCCGAATCCAGCCCCGCCCATTCGGCGGATGACCCTATGCCGAAGACCGCCACCGCCACTGTCCCCGACATCGATGACGACGCACAGCCCGCAGGCGCGCCGAAACCCGACCTGGTCGACAGCGTGACCGCCTACCTGTGCGCGCTGGTGCCCGAGCTCTCTCTGCGCCCAGAAGTGCTCGAGCAGCTGCAGGAGCGATTGCGCGAGGAGTTCGGCGGTGTACACGGGCGCCAATACGTGCGGAGCAAGGCCGCGCTGGATCAGGTAAAGCTGCTCGCCCAAGCGCGTGCAATGCTCAAGACCAAGTCGCCCACCACAGTGGCCCGAGAGCTGGGCATCAGTCGCTCGAAGGCCTACAGCATCCGAGCAGCAATGCGAAGCTGCGACGCCGCTGAATAGCCGGCAACCGTCCAAACCTCATCACGACTTTGGACACGCAAGCCGGCACGCTCGCCGGCATGGCGTACACCCAAACCGATCTTGACCGTCTCGAGCGGATGGTGGCCAGCGGCACGCTGTCCATCCGCGAAGGCAACACGGTCCACGAGTACCGCTCGATGGCCGAGCTGATGCAGGCGCTCGCCTACGTGCGGCGCGAGCTGGCCACGCAGGCAGCCCCTGTGCCTCGGCCGGCCGGCGGGGTCTTCACGTTCCGACGCGTCAACGCCGCGGGAGAGTGACCGTGGCCAACTGGCTTGACCAGCTGATCGGTGCGATCAGCCCCAAAGCAGCCTTCCAGCGGGAGGCCTATCGCCAGGCCAAGCGCGCATTCGAGGCAGCCAGCCCTGCCGATCCATGGCGCCCGAAGCGAGGCGGGGCCAGCGCCAACACCGACGTGGCCGCCGACGAGCATACCTTGCGCATCAAGGCCCGCTGGCTGCGAGACAACGTCGGGTTCATCGGCCGCGGCCTGGGGCAGCGGATCGACTACGCCATCGGGACCGGCGTGGTCCGCAAGTGGGGCGGCCCGCATGCCAAGAAGCTGACCGAGGCCTGGGCGCAGCATGTCAAGGAGTGCGACGCTGACGACAAGCTCAACATGGGCGGCATCGAAGCGCTGTCCGTGCACACCATGGATGTCGACGGGATGGTGCTGCTGCGCATTCGCACGCGCCGTCCCGAAGACGGGCTGATGGTGCCGCTGCAGTACCAGGTCCTGGAGGTGGACTGGATCGACACGCAGCGAACCGCGCCCTCGAACAGCGCCAACCGGGTCATCAACGGCATCGAGTACAGCCCGATCGGCAAGACGGTCGGCTACTGGCTGTTCGACGAGCACCCCGGCGATGTCGGCAGCGGGTGGCGCACGCCGGCCATGAACAGCCGGCTGGTGCCGGCGGAATCGATCATCCCGCTGTACGACGTGAGCCGGCCAGGCGCAGGGCGCGGCGTGACCCGCCTGAAGTCGGTCATCACGGCGGTGCGCGACCTGCACAACTACCGCCAAGCCGAAATGCTGCGCAAGGACACCGAGGCCCGGCTCGGCATCATCGCGTCCGGCGACCTCAGCCAGATGGCGGCCCCGCCATCCGCGGGAGGATCGAGCGCAGGCGTCGGATTCCTCGGCGACATTCCGGCCGGCGGCATCTTCCAGGCCCCGCCAGGCCTGAACCTGACCAGCGTGCAGCCCACGGCCATGCCGGGCTATGTCGACGCCATCAAGATGGAGATCAAGCTGATCGCGGCGGCCGGCGGCTGGACCTATGAGGGCTGCACCGGCGACATGACCGAGGTCAACTACTCGTCCGCGCGCATCCGCCGGCTCGATTTCCGGGCCGAGATCGAGCGACTGCAGTGGCTGACGATCGACCACATGCTCTGCGAGCGCATGGACCGGGCCTTCGTGGCGCACTGCAAGCTGGCCGGGATCATCCCGCCGTCCGCGACCTGGTCGTGCGAGCACACCTACCCGCGCTGGCCGCATGTCGATCCGGTCAAGGACGTGGCCGGCGAGGTCATGGAGATCGCCGCCGGCCTGTCGACGATCAGCGCCGGCAATCGGTCCCGCGGCAACGACCCCGAAAAGGTCGCCCAGGAATGGGCCGCCGACATGAAGCGCCTCGGCCCTGACGGGCTCAATGTCCTGGCGACGATGCTGTTCATGCTCAAAGGCAAAGAGCCGGCGGATGGCGCCGGAAAGGACTTGCCATGACCACCACGGTCAACCTGCCGGCATCGCTGGTCACGCTGCTCGGGGTCGATGCCGCCTGGCATCCCGTCCAGCCCGACACGATCAGCGTCAGCGCTGGCACCGCCACGCTCACCTTCAGCGGCCTGGCCGAAATGGTCTGGGCTCCTCTACTGCCCGTCCTGGGCGCTCAGCCGGGCGAGCCGCCCGCAGTCGACTACCTGACCGACGCCAACGGTGACGTGCTCACCAACAGCGCGAACGAACCTCTCTGGGTCTGACCATGCCTCGCATCACCGATTCGCCCTCTCTGCCCCTGCCCCTGCAGCCGACCGATCGTGTCTACGTCGAACGCGCAGGGCAAGGCCCCTACGAAATCCCGATCAGCGAGATTCAGTCGCTGATCGGGGCCGCACCTGCCGACCACACGCACTCGCCGGAATCGCTCGGCGCCGCTGACGCTGACCACACGCATTCAGCCGCCCAGATCGCAGGTCTGGGGCCTGTGGCGACGATGACGCTGGCTGAGGCTCAAGCCTCGGTGTCAGGTGGTGGGGTCTATGCGCCGACGATGCCGACGACTGAGGCCATCGCAGCAGCGGCTGCAAGAGCAGCGGCAGACGGCGGCGGGATTGTCCAACTTCCAGCGGGCCGCATCACGCTGACTGCAAGCCTCCCGGCAATATCTGGGGTCAGGTATCGTGGAGTACACCCGGTGCCATATGTGAGTGCTGCGGCGCCAGATGCATATACTGCATTTATCGGCGGGACGGTGCTGGAGGGTAATGGCACTTTTGCGGCATACGGCTGCAATATGGATGACGCAGTATCGCCGCTTGCAAGCACTGCCGCATTTAACGCAATGGCTGTTTTTGGGGCAGGCTTTGAAAACTGCGGCTTCGAGAATTTCACGTACGCCGTGAAGGGCGGCGCGAATTACAAATCGTCCTTTATCAATTCGGCCTTCAGTAACCTCTACGCACTAAATTGCACGGCTTGGGGATTTTATTTTGAAAATTTCATCGAGTGCAGTTTTGATAATTTGCAGTCCATGCGGGCCACGCTCGGCATTGCGGCGTTCATCGGGTCGGCATCTAATGCGGTACTGAGCCCTGGGAACTCGACGCTAACGCGCTTGTACGGGGAGCCTGCGAGCACCAACGGCAGCCGTGGCATCATGATCGCCGCCCGAAACGGGACGACGCTAAATGAAATCGGCGGACGCAAACTGCAGGTCAACCGCTTTGTTGGTGGCGAGCGTCAGGAACTTATTCAGGGCACGTCTATCACGATTGGTAGCCCTATCCCGGTAACTGACACGTCTTATTACCCGCTTGAAATGCCGGTGTGCGTGACCCAATCGACAAACGGATTTACTTTTTACTCCACATATTTTGTTTACTCGCGCAGCACCACCACAGGACCGGGGACCATTACCCTCAGCCGGAAGGTGCGCAGCTCTGGGGATATCATCTACCCAAATGCCAGCAATACGATGACGCTCACGACAAAAGGGTTCCCGAACCTCGAACTCGTGAGCGAGCCAAGCTCGTCAATTGCTAACTTCAACATTATCGACGTTGATCTAGAGGGTAACGCGACAACAGCCGTTGTCCTGCAGGGGGTTGCGGGCCACCTCGGTATCAATCAGGTGCCGGGCACAACGCAGGCGTACAACACAGTTTGTATGCGCAGCGCGTGCGCGTGCACGATAGACTTGATTAATCATGGTGGATATTGGGATATTGACAGCGCAGCGGGTGGACTGTCATACCTGCGCACGTCGATTGTCTCTGGTTTCCGGCAAAATTTCGGAATCAATGGTTCCTGGCGCGACGAATCTGGAAATTGGGTACAGCAATTTGCCGGAACCGCACCGCAGAACGGCGTCTCGCCGTCTGTTGGCGATTTTATCGTGCCCGCAGGCACGCGCTGGATGAAGGCCGGGAAACTCGGAATTGGCCGCCGCGTGACGAACAGTAACGCAGCCTCGCTGACACTCTCTGATGTCAACGTGGGGGAAGTTGTAAACCGGTACTCCGCAGGCACTGCTACATGGACGCTCCCCACCGCCGCCGCGGCGAATCTGGGCATGGCCTTTCGCGTGGTTAATGCATCGTCGCAAGCTTTGACGGTCGCTACCGGAGGCGGGCAGCTTGTTAACGGGAAGCCTGCGGCCACGTCAATCGCCGTGTCTGCGTACTCCTCGTGCGACATCTCCCTGACATACGATGGGGCATCGTACCTTGTCAGTCTCGGCGGCGTGGCCGGCACGGTGACGTACTAACACAGGCCCTGCCGGTAAGGCTTGACCCGCCGGCAAGCCCGCACCCGATCACAGCAGGCGCTTGACACCGTCCTCAGACCCTGCTGCAGACCGTCCAAACCTCATCACGACTTTGGACAGTCACCTCGGCACGATGCGGCCCATGACGACCGCAACCGCATCCGCCGAGCACCTGCACCAGCTGCCCATGCAGCGCCGCGAGGCCCAGATCGTGCCGGCCTCCTACAACGAGGCCGACAACACCGTCGACGTGGTCTGGACCACCGGCGCGCGTGGCCTGCGCTACGACTGGGGGGAGGGCCGCTACTACGAAGAAGAACTGGTGGTCGACGATGCCAGCGTCGACATGACCCGCTTCGACTCCGGCAGCGTCCAGGCGCTCAACAGCCACAGCACCTACGGGCTGTCGAGCATCCTCGGCATCGCCACCCGCGGGTGGCTAGCGGAAGGTGAAGGCCATGCCCGGGTCAAGCTCAGCCAGGACCCCGGCAAGGCCGGCCTGGTCGCCGACATCAAGGCCGGGATCATCCGCAACATCTCGGTCGGCTACACGGTCCAGCGGTACGAAGTCATCGAACCCGAAGACCGCACCGATGGCGGCCAGCACCCGCTGGTGCGCGCCACCCGCTGGACGCCGCACGAAATCAGCTTCGTCACCGTGCCCTTCGACACCGGCGCCACCACGCGCGCCGCCGATCCGGTCGCTCAGACCTACCCCTGCCAGATCACCACCCGGGCGAGTGCCGCCCTCAACACCAAGGAGTCCCCGATGGGAGCCAACACCTCGAGCGGCGCTGCCACGGCCGAGCCGACCGCGCCGAACAACGACGCCATCCTGGCCGCCGAGCGCCAGCGCTCGATCGAGATCATCACGCTCTGCAAGGATGCCGGCGTGCCCGAGCAGGCCGCCGACCTGATCGGCCGCAACCTGTCGGTCGCTGACGCCGGCCTGGCCATCCTGCGCGCCAAGGCCAAGACCGACAACGAGGCGGGCGGTCACGTCAACGTGCGCACCGTCTCGGACGAGACCCAGACCCGCCTGCGCGGCATCGAAGAGGTCGTGGCCTCGCGGCTCGATTCGGCCGCGAAGCTGACCGACAACGGCAAGCGCTTCCGCGGCATGAGCCTGATGGAGATGGGCCGCGAGCACCTCGAGGCGCACGGTGTCAGCACCCGCGGCATGGACCGCCACACCCTGGCCGGCCACATCCTGCAGATGCGTTCGGCCCCCGGCTACATGGGCTCGAGCGACTTCGCGACGCTGCTGTCCAACGTCGCCAACAAGCGCCTGCGTCAGTCCTATGACGCCGTCTCCACCACCTACCGCCGCTGGGCCGCCAAGGCGCCGAACGCCCCCGACTTCAAGGCCATCAACATCGTGCAGCTCGACGGTCAGATCGACCTGCAGCCGCTCAACGAGGCCGGCGAGTTCAAGTACAGCGCGTTCACCGACTCCGGCACCAGCTACAAGCTCGGCACCGCCGGCCGCATCGTCGCGCTGACCCGCCACGCCATCATCAACGATGACCTGCGCGCCTTCGGCACGATCCTGAAGAAGTTCGGCAACGCCGCCGGGCGGTTCGAAAACATGACCGTGTACTCGCTGCTGACCGGCAACAAGGTCATGGGCGACAACAAGGCGCTGTTCCACGCCGACCACGCCAACAACACCACCGGCGGCGGCAGCGCGCTGTCGCTGGATGCCCTGCGGGCGTCCCGTCTGCAGATGCGCATGCAGAAGGAGGCCGGCGCCAGCGACCCGCTCAACCTCGCCCCGGCCTACCTGATCGCCCCGGCGGCGCTGGAGACCCAGGCCTACATCCTGACCAACGCCAACTACGTGCCGGCCAAGCAGACCGACATCAACGAGTTCGCCGGCAACGGTCGCTCGGCGGTCGAGCCGATCATCGAACCGCTGCTCGACGCCTCGTCGACCACCGCCTGGTACCTCGCCACCGACTCTGGCGTGTACGACACCATCGAGTACTGCTACCTCGACGGTGCCGAAGGCCCGCAGATCGACCAGCAGGTCGGCTTCGATGTCGACGGCCTGCAGATGCGCTGCCGCCTGGACTTCGCCGCCGGTGCCGTCGACTGGCGCGGCCTGACCCGCGCGACCGGCGCCTGATCCCCACAGCCCCAAGCTGAAGGACATCCTCCCATGAAGAACTTCATCCAACTCGGCGCCACGCTCTCGCTGCTGGCGCCCTATGCGCTCGCCTCGGGCAATGGCCTGCTGGTCGGCAGCATCTTCGCTGTCGCCGCCAACGATGCGCTCTCGGGCGAATCTGTCGAGGCCAAGCGCGACGGGGTGTTCAGCCTGCCGTGCCTGTCGACGGACACCGTCGCCGCGGGCGCCAAGCTGTACTGGGACAACACCAACCGCCGGCTGACCACCACCGCCACCAACAACACGCTGGTCGGTGCCGCCGTCGCCGCCAAGGCTGCCGGCGTGAGCACCGTGACGGTCCTGCTCGACGGCGCGATCCGCTGACCCGCATGACCTACTCGCTCGACGATCTGCCCGCTGCTGGCGTCCGCGCGATGCTCAGCGAGGCGATCGACCACCACCTGAGCAACTGCGCCGGCCTGCTGGCCGGCCAGCCGTTCCGGGGCATCTTCCGGCGCAGCTGGAGTGAGCAGAGCGAGTGGGACACCCGCGTCGGCGCCACCCGATGCACGCTGTCGGTCGACGCCGCCCTGGTGCCCACCGCCTGGGCCGGGCAGTCCGCGGCCCCTCAGCCGTGGCACGCCCACAGCCAGACCCTGTACCTGGCCAACAGCACCGGCCAGGTCCTCACCGACAGCTCAGACCAGCCGATCGAGCCCGTGCCCGCCGTCTCCCGGCAGACCGGCGCACCGGTCGAGATCACGCTGGGCGAGGGCGCCGGCAGCTACCGCATCACCGAGGCCATCCCGGCTGACGGTGGCCGCGTCCACCTCGTGCTGGAGATCGCGGCATGAGCGTCTTCACCAGCCTGCTGTCGGTGCTGGGCGGGGTCGTGCGCCAGGCTGCACCCGCATCCGCCGTCGTCTACCTCGGCCGCGCCGCGGCGCTGCCCGAGACCTCCGTGGCCATCAACCTGGAGCTGGGCGACAGCCGGCTCCACAAGAGCTACCTCGGCGACATCGTCACCTGGATCACCGACCTGGACATCGAGATCGCCGCCCAGGCTCTGCCCCGCGTCGACGAGAGCGCGGATCACGCGGCCGATGCCGTGCTCGAGCTGCTCTGGCCTGCACTGCAGTGGGCCCAGATCCGCGCCGCGCTGGCCCCGCTGGGCGTCACAGGCTACTGCAACGCCCAGGGCGATTCGGTCGATGTCGCCCAGGCCCTGCGCCGCACGACCGCCAGCGGCACCGCGCCGACCGGCCGCATCTCGCTGCAGATCAGCCTGATGCATCACACGGTCGCCAACACCCTGACCCCTTATTCGGACCCACCCGCATGACTCTGCCTCGCAGCATCCCCCCGATCGAGCCGGGCCTGCCTGCCACGCCACCTGTGGCGGGTAGCTGGACCCTGCAGCCCGATCTGCACCTCTACCCGGCCGACGCACAGACCGCCGCAGCCGCTGGCCTGGACTGGCCCGATCAACAACCCGCCGAGCTGACCGACCCCGCCAGCCCGGCAGCCTCAGGAGCCTGACATGGCATCTGGCAAGCAGGTCGTCGTGCTGGTCAAGCAGCAGACCGCACGCAACACCCCCGCCACCCTCAGCGCGTCCACCGATGCGCTGCTCATCCTGCAGGATGATTTCGACGTCGGCTATGAGCGCGAGCGCACCCGCGTCACGCAGCTCGACGGCAAGCTCAACGCGCCCGAAGTGCTGCCGGGCGCGGCCAACTTCATGCAGAGCCTGAGCGTGGGCGTGATCGGCTCGGGCACCGCCGGGGCGGCGCCGCGGTTCGCGGCGCTGCTGAAGGGCGGCGGCTTCGCCGAAACCCTGGTGGCGGCCGGCAGCGGCATCACCGCCCGCGCCGAATACAACCTGGCGCCGAACCCCGGCAGCCAGATCGGCCTGAGCATGGCCGTCTACAGCGGCGACCAGCTCCACCCCGGCGCAGACGTGTTCGGCACGATCGACATCGCGCTGGCCACCAACTCGCTGGGCAAGCTCACCTTCAAGGCCAAGGGCCGGCTCAACGGAGACGTGTCGGCGGCGGCGGTGCCCAACGGCACGTTCGTGCGCCGGCTGCCCCTGCCGGGCTCGCCCACCAACACCAGCAAGGTGCGCATCGGCGCGGTCGGTGGCGTCACCTACGCCAACGCCGCCCTCAGCGGCGGCACCGAGTTCCTGATGTCGAGCTACAGCTTCTCGAGCGGCGCCAAGGTCGACTACCAGGCGTGGTGCGGTGGCGATGACACCGACATCAGCGACGCCGAGCCCACGATCAAAATCCAGTGCGCCATGTCGGCCAGCGAGTACGTGGCGATGTGCGGCCGTGACAAGGCCGGCACCGGCTTCAGCATGGGCTTCATGCACGCCCTCGACACCGCCGGCGCCCCTGCTGCGGGCTCGAGCTGGGGCATGCACGCCCCCGTCGCCAAGATCACCAGCATCAAGAAGACCGCCGAGGTCAACGGGCAGATCGTCGCCGACATCGAAGCCTCGCTGCAGCCCAGCGCCCCCGGACTCACCGACGCCGTGCGGCTGTGGTTCCTGTAATCGTCGCCTTCTGGAGACTCGTCATGCACTTCATCATGCGTCCGCTGCCGCGGTTCCCGTTCACCGCGCAGCTCCAGCAGGGCGACCAGACCGTCGAGATCGCGCTCGTCGGCCAGGCCATGACCCCGCGCCAGTACAAGGCGCACATCAAGGCCTGCGAGCTGGCCGGCGGTGACTTCGACTCGACCCGCTTCCTGTCCGTCCTGATCCCCGAGGGCGCCGGCATCGTGGACGAGGCCGGCGATCCGGTCGCGTGGAACGAGGACACCATCGACGTGCTGCTGTGGCAAGACGCGCAGGCCTTCCAGGTCCTGCTCGATGCCTACCGGGCCGGCGCCAGCGAGGCCGCCCGAAAAAACTGACGGAGATCGCTCGGGCACTGGCCTCACCGCCCGAGCAGATCGACGACAGCACCGAGCACCTGGGCGGTGGCCTGGTCATCGAAGACGACCCTCGGCTCGTCCCGATCCCAGAGCCCGACATCGAGGTCTGGGAGTCGCATTGGACCGCCTTCATCCTCTTCCGCGCCCTCTACGGGCAGTGGCGGATGGGGCCCGGCGGGCCAGTCGCGCTCGACTACCTCGCCATCGAGCCTGTCGCCCGTCTGCTGCGCATCAAGCCGGCCGATGCCGCCGCCGCCTTCGAGGCCCTGCAGGTCATGGAAGGCGCGGCCCTGACCACCATCCACGAGCGAGCGCAGCGTGAGCTGCAGTCCCTGAGATGACCACCGACATCAAGATCCGCCTGACGCTGGACCGCAGCGGCTACTCGCAGTCCGTCAACCAGGCCAGCGCCGAAGCTGCCAGCATGGGCCGGGGCATCAGCGGCGCCGCCAACTCGGCCACGCGCTCGCTCGATGGCCTGCGCTCCGGCGTCCGCTCCGTCGCCGTCTCGCTCGGCGACATCGCCAAGGGCGCGGTGGTCTTCAACAGCGCCGCCGCCGGCGCGCAGCGCCTGGCCGAGGCCATGGCCGCGATCCCGAGCAAGGGCATCGGCTTCATCGCCGAGACCGAGGTGGCCCAGCTCGGCATGGCCGGCATCCTGCAGAGCATGGTCGAGATCGAGGGCCAGTCGATCAGCTTCGCGCAGGCGCAAGACCTGGCCGCCGGATCGGTCGCGCGCCTCCAGCGGGCCGCGGCCGAAACCGCCGCCAGCAGCGAAGACCTCATCAGCACCTTCCGCGCGCTGCTCGGACCAGCCACGGCTGCAGGCATGTCCCTGCAGCAGATCGAGCAGTTCACGATCACCGGCGCCAACGCCATCAAGTCGATGGGCATGACCACCGGCCAGATGGTGCAGGAGCTGCGCGATCTCACGCAGGGCGGCATCACCGCGGCCGGCAGCACGCTGGCCACCGCGCTGGGACTCAAGGATGCCGACATCGCCAAGGCCAAGGCCAGCAGCGAGGGGCTCTTCAAGTTCCTCATGGACCGCATGAGCGGCTTCGCCTCCACCTCGCAGGTCTACAGCCAGACCCTGAAGGGCGGTTGGGAAGCCCTGCAGGAGCAGATCACCCAGGCCAGCGCCTCGGCCATGGCGCCGGCGGCCGAAGAGGCGAAGCGCGCCATCAGCTCGATCAGCGAAGCGCTGCAGGGCGACGGGCTCAAGCAGGGCCTGTCGGGCATCGGTGAGGGGCTGGCCACCTCCATCCGCACGATGAGCGAGGGCGTGGCCATCGCACGCGAGTACAGCGGCGCCATCGGTCTGGTGGCCGGCGCCTATGCGGCGCTCAAGATCGGCCAGCTTGCGGGAGAGATCCAGCAGACCACGCAAGCCAAGCTCGGCGCGTCTGCCGCCTCACGCCTGGCCGCAGCCCAGGCCGCCCTCGAGGCGGTCGCCAACGACCAGGTCACCCAGTCGAGCCGCCAGCAGCTCGCCGCGCTGCTGGCCGAGCAGCGCGCCAAGGTCGCCGCGCTCGCGCAGGAGCAGGCCCTCACCGCGGCCCGGCTGCGAGCCGCCGAAGCCATGGCCGCGCAGCTGGTCGGGCAGGCGCGGCTCAACGCCCTCGAGCAGCAGGTGCTGCCACTGCGCCAGCAGCACGCCCAGCAGACCGCCGCGCTCGAGCAGGCGCAGCAGCGCCTGACCGCTGCGACCAATGCGTCGAGCATCGCGGCGCGTGGGATGGGCGTGGTGATGGGAGCTCTGGGCGGGCCGGTGGGCATCGCCATTACCGCGATCACGATGCTCATCGGCAAGATGATGTCGGCTCGCGCCGAAGCCGACAAGATTTCCAAAGTCCAGCTCAGCACCGACCGGATGAAGGCTGACCTGGCTGCAGGCAAGCAGGTCAGCTCGACCGACGCCAGTCGACTTGCTGCAGCACAAGCCGAGGCTGAAGAAAAGCGCGATGGGCTCCTCGCCAAGGTCCGCGAGGGCAAGTACAGCATGGGGGACCGGAGCGGCAGCGGCTTTTGGGGCATGGGCAAGTCCCAGGTCCAGCAAGACCGCGATGACCTCGCCGAAGCCGAAAAGGTCGTCGCTGAATACACCGCGCTGAACAAGCAGGTCCAAGATGCCCAGGCCAAGGCCGCAGGGGCCACGCCGAACATCAACCTGCGCGCCGGGGCCTCATCGAAGGGGCTCGACGAACTGCTGGGCGATGCCAAGACCGCCGAAAGCGTCAAGAAGGCCGGCGCCGAGAAGCTCCAGCAGCTCGAGATGCAGGCCACGCGGGAGCGTGAGCTGATGCTCAAGCGCGGGGCCACGGCAAAAGAACTGGCCGCTTTCGACGCCCTCACCGCTGCAGGAAAGTCCGCCATCCAGCGCGACACCACGCTGGGCCTGCAGGAGCTGGCCAACAAGGAGCGCAAGGCCGCCCTGGGCCCCGGCGCCACCGGCGAAAACCCGGAAGCCGCCGCCGCGCGGCTGGAAAAGGCTGTGGCCGACAAGCGGCTGGCCGAGCTGAAAGCCGCCAGTGATCTGCGCCTCGCGCAGAACGAAACCGAGCAGGCCCGACTGGAAGCGCAGCACCAGGCCGGCCTGATCGGCGTCGAGGAATTCGAGGCCCGCAAGACCGAGATCGCGCGCGAACGCCTGCAGGAGCGCATCGCCCTGATCGACGCCGAGATCGAGGCCGAAGCGAAGCGCGCGCCGAAGGACAAGGCCGAGCAGGTCGCGCGCGACACCAAGATCGTGCAGCTGCGCTCTGACCGTGCCGGTGCTCAGGCCGATGTCGACCGGCTGGGCATCACCAGCCAGGCCAGCGCAGGGGCGCGACAGCTCGAGCGCGACCGCGAGACCGCCGCTCGCACCGTCGAGCTGTGGCAGACCACCCAGCAGCGCATCGACCAGCTCAAGCAGGCCAACGCCAGCGCCACCACCGCGCTGATCACCGACCCGGTCGCCAAGGCCCGCGCCGATGCCGCCGCGCAGGTCGCCGAGATCCAGAAGCTCAGCTCGGAGCAGACCCGGGCCCTGCAGTTGCAGGTCGAGCTGGTCGCCGATGACGGGCAGCGCGAGATGCTCCAGCAGCAGATCCGCACGCTGGCCGAAGAGACCGGCCGCTCGGTCGAACTGGTCAACCGGGGCCTGACCGAGCGCCTCAAGCCGGGCTGGCAGACCATGGTCGAGGGCTGGGGCGACACCCAGCGCATGATGCGCGAGCACAGCGACCAGACCATGCAGTCCCTGCTCAAGGGCGGCGAAGACGCCTTCGTCGGCCTGCTGCAGACCGGCAAGCTCAACGTGCGCAGCCTGATCGATTCGATAGCCGCCGACTTCGCCCGCGTGCAGTTCCGCCAGATGGTGGCGGGGCAGGGCTCCTCGCTGCTGGGCAGCGTCGGGGGCCTGATCGGTGGGCTGCTCGGCGGTGTCGGCAGCATGGGCAACGCCGGCGCTGGCAACTACTCGGCCGCAGGCCTGGCCGCCGCCTTCGCCAGTGCCAAGGGCAACGTCATCTCGGCCGAGACCGCACACGCCTTCGCCCTCGGCGCGCCCTTCGCCAACAAGATCGTCACCGCACCGACGCATTTCCGCTTCGGAGCCGGCGGCGAAAAGCTGGGCCTGATGGGCGAGGCGGGCCCCGAAGCCATCATGCCCATGCCGGACGGACGCGGCGTGCAGGCCATCAGCCCGGACGGGCGCTATCTGCAGACCCTGGGCCTGGGCCGCGATGGCAACGGGCGGCTGTCGGTCGTGATCCCGCCCGGCTCCAAGTTCGCGACCGGCGGCGCGTTCGGTGCCAGCGCGCTCACCGGCGGCGCGGCAGGCCACCGCGGCGACACCACCATCACCGGCGGGCCGATCAGCCTCACCGTCTCCAACGATGCCCAGCTGCTCCAGCACATCAACAAGATGATGGCCGCGCAGCAGCGCGACCTGATCCGGCGCCTCGAGCAGGCCGGGGTGAAGATCTGATGGCCATCGTCTCGTTCCGCACCTCGGGCCTGTGGGCCGATGCCGGCTCGGGCATGCAACTGGTCGTGCCCGGCATCGTCACCACCAGCAGCATCACCGGCACGATGCAGTCCCGCCTGACCGGCCTGCCGTACCACGAGCTGACCCTGATCACGCCGCGCCGGCTCAGCGGCATCACCGCCGGCCGCTGGAAGGCGCTGATCGATCAACTGCGCGGCCAGGTCAACCACCTCGAGGCCTATGACCCGGCGCATCTGGTGCCCAACGGCACGGCTCGCGGCGCCGGCAGTAGTGGCGCGGCCGCGGCATCGGCCACTGCCGTCTATGTGTCCGGCCTGACGGGCACGCTGCTGCGTGGCGATCGGCTGCAGATCGGCACCGGTCTGGGCTCGCACTACCTGCACGTCACCGCCGACGTCACCCTGCCCGGGACGGTCAGCTTCGAGCCGCCTCTGCGCACCGCCATCGCCAGCGGGCAGACGGTGCAGCTCGATCGCCCCAGCGCCATGTTCAAGCTCGTCGGCCAGCCGCCCCTGTGGCCGGCGGCCCCTGGCCAGCAGGTCGACCAGGTCACGCTGAAATTCCGGGAGCAGTGGCAGTGATCACCCTCGATACGCCCACCCAGACCCTGCATGACTCGGGCATCGTTGCCGAGTGCGGGCTGTTCCAGCTCGATTTTTCCGCCGCAGCCGGTGGCACGCAGCGCATCGCGCTGTGGCCCGTCGACATCGTGTCCGGGGGCTACACCTGGCGTGGCGTGGGCGATGCCATCAAGCCGCCGGCCGCTAAAGCCAGCGCTGACGCCGGCGGCCGGGTGACCCTCGAGCTCAGCGCCGCCAACCTGGCGCTGCTGGCCCTGTGCATGGGCCCGAGCCACACCTGGCGAGGCCGGCGGGTCACGCTCTACAGCCAATTCCTCGACGCCAATTACGCGCTGGTCGGATCGCCGCGCCGCTACTGGTGCGGGACGATGACTCGCATCGGCACCCGCGTGGAAACCGGCGATCAGCAGCAGATGCAGGCGGTCGTCGAAGTCGAGCTCACCTCGCTCGGCACCAGCCGCGCTCGCACGGCTGAGGGCCTGCGCTGGACGCCGCAGCAGCACCGCAGCCGCTACCCCGCCGATGCCGGCCTGGATGGGCTGCCGTCCATGCTCACCAACACCAACTGGCTCTCCAAGGCCTACGTCGATTCCCAGCCATGAGCCTGCTGACCGAATTCATCGCCCAGCAGCAGCCGCGCGCCGTCGACTGGAGCGAATCGCACTGCTGCACCATCCCGGCCCGCTGGGTCGCGGTCGCCGAAGGGGTCGCGCCGCCGATGCCGGCCGTCGACAGCCAGCTCGAGGCGCTGTCCACCATCCTGCGCCGGGGCGGTCTGGTCGAGGCCGTCAGCCAGATCATCAGCCGTCGCCCGGTGGCCACCGAGCACGCGCGTCCCGGCGACCTCGTCGCCTTTGCGCCGGGCGTGGTTGGAGCCGGCGGTATCGGCGTCATCGGCATCGTGCTGGAGGGCCTTGAGCCCCTGCTGGCGATCGCATTCGCCGGACCGCAGGCCACGCTGCACCCTGTGTCTGCAGCGGCAGTGGCCTGGGAGATCGCGCGATGACCCGCCGCCTGCGCCGTGTCGCCGCTGCACTGGCCGCGGCCGGCCTGCTCTGGAGCACGCCCGCACATGCCGATCCGATCACCGCCATCGCGCTGGTGGCGCAGGGCATCGCGGTGGCGGGTGGCGCGACAGTGCTCGGCGTGGCCATCAGCGTCTCGGTGGCCACCTATGTCGCCATCGGCGCCTCGCTGGTCGGCGGCATCATGGCCCGGCGCAAGGCAGCCCGGGCGGCCGCAGCCGCTCAGCGCGCTGCCTCGAGGGAGTCCCTGCAAGAGCGCACGCTGGTCCTGCAGTCCAGCGAGCCGTCCCCGCAGATCATCTACGGCCGCTGTGCGGTCGGCGGGGCCGTGCTCGATCGGCTCTCGTCGGCCAAGACCTACGTGGCCGACGATGGGACCACCAAGACCCGGCCGGACGCGCTGCAGCACATCATCGTCGGCCTGGCCTGTCACGAGATCACCAACGTCCACCGGGTTTTCATGCTCGGCGAATGGCTCGAATTCGGCGCCGACAAGTGGACGACCAACACCAATTTCCGCAAGGCCGATTCGGCGCACGTCACCAAGTCGCTGGCCTTCAGCGGGGCAGGGCAGGCCACGATTCCCGACGTGCCGGCAGGCAGCACGGTCTCGCTGGTCAGCATCACCCGTGAGCTGTGGCCGCGGCCCGAGAACAGCGAGCCCACCCAGAGCCACACCGGCGCCACGATCAGCGGATCGACCATCTCCGGCGGCCCGACCTCGGGCACCTGGCAGGTCACCTACAGCCTGGGCAACACCAGCCCGCGCGTCCGTCTCGAGTGGTTCGCAGGCACCACCACCCAGACCGCCAGCACCTACCTCAAAGCGGCCAACAGCCGATGGACCGATGCACACCGGCTGCAGGGCATCGCCTATGCCATCCTGACGCTCGATCTGGACGACAGCCGATTCCAACAGGGCCTGCCGTCCGATCTCACCTTCGACGTGTCGGGCAAGCCGCTACTCGATCCGCGCACCGGCACCACCGCCTACAGCGACAACACCGCGCTGGCGGTCTACGACTGGCTCCGGCAGCCCTGGGGCTACAACCTCACCACCGACGACATCAACACCAGCTCGGTCATCACGGCTGCAAACGCCTGTGACGCCCTCTACTACGGGACCGAAAAGTTCTCGCGCGTCGCCGGCGCCTTCAAGGCCAGCGATGACCGATCAGCCGTGCTGGCGGACCTGACCGAAAACATGGGCGGCTTCGTGGCGCAGGGCCCGGTCTGGTCCGTGCACGCAGGCGCCTGGTCAGCGCCGGTGATGACGATCACCGATGACGACGCGGCCGCGCCGGTGCAGGTGCCCCGCAGCGCCACCGATCACGACGAGGCCTTCAACTCGGCGCGCGCGACCATCATCCCGTTCGGCTCCACCCAGACCGAAGACGTCGACCCCTACATCAACAGCACCTTCGTCACCGCCGATGGCGGCAACGAGTGGCAGTCCTTCACGCTGCCCTTCTGCCCGTCAAAGAACCAGGCGCGCAGCCTGCTCCGCCAGTTCGTGGAGCAGGCCCGGGCCGGGATGATCGTGCAGTACACCGGCAAGATGCGCCTCTGGCGGCTGGAGGTCGGCGACCGCGTCACGCTGACCGACAGCATCCACCAGATCAGCGACAAGACCTTCCGGGTGCTGGACTGGTCGTGGGCGCCGGGGCAGCCCGTCACGCTGAGCCTGCAGGAGGACATCGCAGCGACATATGACCAGGCCGACGCGATGGACCCCGACCCCGCGCCGAACACCTCCCTGCCGCCCCCCGGCACGGTGAGCCTGCCGGCGGGTGTCACCACCACCAGCGGCAACAGCACGCTGATGCAGATGAGCGACGGGACCATCGTGCCGCGTGTGCTCGTGACCTGGACCCGGCCGACAGGCATCTACATGACCAGTCCGGGCGCTCGCACCGAAATCGAGTGGCGGCAGGTCAGCGACACCGCCTGGACCGCGCTGCGGGTGCTCGGCGACGCCGACCGCACCTGGATCGACGGTGTCCGCGACCAGGCCCCGATCCTGGTCCGTATACGGCACGTCAACAGCTTCGGAGCCGAAAGCGCCTGGATCATCCGGGCCCACGTCGTCGCCGGCAAGTCGGCGGTGCCCACCGCGCCCACGGGCTTCGCGGTCACCGAAGGCGCCAGCGGCGAGCGCATCTACTCGGTCACGCACGTCCAAGACCTGGACCACGCCGGCTACATCGTGCGCGCCAGCGGCGTGCTCACGGCGACTTGGGACCAGATGGCCCAGGTCGCGGCATGGACCGGCGCGACCACGCAGCACCGCTCGGGCTCGCCCGGCGACGGGCAGTGGCGCTTCGCGGTCCGGGCGGTCGACACCAGCGGCAATCTGTCGGTGCCGATCTACGTGACCGCGACGCTGACGCAGCAGGCCATTGGCTGGTCTGAGCTGTCGGGTGTCCCCGGCAACCTGGCGGGGCTGACCGGCGCCGAGCAGATCCGCAACGATCAGCTCGCCAGCTCGGCCAACATGCTGTTCGACTCGGATTTCGTCGCGGGGTTTTCCGAGTGGGTCTTGGCAGCGCCCGCACTGCCGCCGTCCGGGTACGGAGTGAATCTCAACCCGACATGGACCCTTAATCTTGGAGTTGGCGGGTCGGCAAATACCATCTACATGGAGCATTTGTCCCGATCGAATGGGCTATACGCCGAAGTTCTCGGCCCCCCTGTGCTCGTCAGGCCGGGTGATGTCATGTGTGCGTCAGCATACACGGGGGCACATCGGTGCAAAGTGGCCGTGTTTTTGTTTTATTACAACCAGTCCGGGATTGTTGGGAATTCCTATAACTCGCCGACTGTCGAGAATGATGAAGAGGCAAACGGCAATGGCAATTATGGGCTGCAGTCCTGGAAGCGATGCTTCTCGATTTCATCCGTCCCGCAGGGTGCGACATTCGCGCGCCTAGTCCTGCGCAAGTACGACACAAAAGAGGGACAGGCAAGCTCCTATCTTTTCGCCTGCCGGGCTCAGGTCGAGGAGGTCGGCGCCAACGCCACCGGCCCCGGCCCGTGGACACCCGGCCCTGCTGCGGTGCGATTCGGCGACAACGTCTACGGGCAGGCGCAGACCAGCGACATCGCCGAGGATGCCGCCACATCCGTGCTGGTGTCGCGCTATGCCGGTGCGATGACGCTGGTCGGGCCTGACACCGGCACCGTCATCCGCCAGCTCTACTACACCGCTGACGCGCCGTGCAAGCTCCAGATTCGACTGTCGTACACGTACGAGAAAAACGTGGCCACGGTGCCGAACGGTTCGGACCCGGCCAGCCCCGGTTCCGTCATGTCGTTCAACTTGACGTATTCGAGTGGCGGTATTACTGGCTGGCCTGATACCGCGTTTTACATCGAGCATTTAGGGCTGGATGGTGTCGTGTCATATACGCACACGGTCAACATTCCGTCCGCCGGTGAATTCAGAATATTCTGCTACTGCACCGCTATCACAGGTATCACCATCTACCTGTATGACCCGGTGCTGAATGTCGAGGTAATCAAACGATGAAAACATGGAGTTTCTACAGCGAGGACGGTAGCGTCCTGCCCGACCGATATTGCGGCCCGCCTGCGCTGCTGATGCTCAACACACCAGCCGGCTGCATCGCCATCGAAGGGGACCTCGACCCGCAGCGTCATCGCGTGCAGCTCGTCGACGACGGCATGGGCGGCGAGGCGGTGCCGGTGATCGTCGACCGCCTGCCGCCCCGACCGGATCGCGAGGTCGCCGGTGCTGAATGGGACTGGGATGACGACGCGGCCGACTGGGTGCTGGTGCCCACGCTGGACGGCCTGCGGGCCAGCCGCTGGGCGGCACTGCGCGAGCGGCGTAACGCCCTCGAGGTCGCGCCGCTGCTGGTCGACGGGATGCTGTTCGACTGCGACGAGCGCGCAGTGGCCCGCATCGGCTTGGCGCTCAAGCAAGCCGAGCTGACGCCCGGCTGGGTCAAGGTCTGGACCCTGGCCGACAACACCACTGCCGAGATCACCGCCCCGGTGCTGATGCGCGTGCTGCTGGCCCTGGCCACGCGCGGCGAGCAGCTGCACGCCACCGGCCGCGCCCTGCGCCAGCGCATCACCGAGGCCACCACGGCTGCACAGATCGAGGCCGTGACTTGGCCGGAGGAGACCACCGATGCCGACGCCTGATACCCGATGGGGCGAGGAGATCGAGGACCGGCTCGATCGCGGGTCCGAGCGCATGAAGCGAATCGAAGCCGAGCTCGCCCGGCAAACCGAACAGCTCACGCAACTGCAGACCAGCCTGGCCAAGAACACCGAAGTCACCCAAGAGATTCGCGACCTGTTCGATGCCGCGCGCGGCGCGTTCCGGGCCCTGAACGGGATCGGGATCGCTTTCGGCTGGATCGGCCGGATTGCCGCCGCCGGCGTGGCGATCTGGGGCGCGGTCTACGCCATCACTCATGGAGGCCGCCCGCCGGGCGGCCATTGATTCACCAACCACACGACGAGGAACAAACATGAACCCGATCCTGAACCGACTGAAAGAGCCCAGCACCTGGGCAGGCATTGCCGTCATCGCCACGGGCCTGGCCGAGATCGCACCGGCGGCGCCGTCGATGATGCTGCGCGGCGTGTCTGCGCTGGCCGGTGGCCTGGCCATGCTGCTGCGCGAGCGCGGAGGCGCGCAATGATGCCGGCCGCCGCGCTGACATTCGAGGAGGCCTTCGAGCGCCTGATGGGGCACGAAGGCGGCTACGTCAATGACCCGCGCGACCCCGGCGGCGAGACAAAGTGGGGCATCAGCAAGCGCAGCTACCCGAGCGTCGACATCAAGTCGCTGACCCGGCAGGGCGCCGCCGAGATCTACCGGCGCGACTTCTGGGGGCCGCTCGGGGCGGCGCCGGGCTCGGTCAAGTTCCAGGCGTTCGACTTCGCGGTCAACAGCGGCATCTCGACGGCCATCCGCAAGCTGCAGGCCGCCATCGGCGTGGCGGACGATGGGCACTGGGGGCCGGTGTCTGCTGCCCGGCTGGCGACGATGTCCGAGACCGATGTGCTGATGCGCTACGCGGCCCAGCGCCTGCGCTACGTCGCCGCGCTGTCGACCTTCGCGACCTACGGGCGGGGCTGGGTCAATCGCGTGGCGGCGAACCTCGATTACGCGGCGGAGGATGCCGCGTGATGGGCGTCCTCCGCCGACTCTTCGGCTCCGGCGTCGGCGCCGGCCAGGTCGAGGCCGCAGTGCTGCCGGGCTCCGGGGATGTCGCGCTGCGCTACCCCGGCGAGGGCGTGCCGCGCATCATCAGCGCCGCCACGGCCTGCGCGATCGCCGATGCGATCAACCTGCGCCGGCGGATCGTGGCTGACGAGCAGGCCCAGGCCAGCGGCGAATGATCAGCCGCTACGACCTGACCACCGCTGTCGAGATCGCTGCCCGCCACATCGCACCCGACGATGTCGACGCCTGCGCCGAGCGCCTGCGCATCGCCGCGGTGCCAGCGCTGCTGCAGTGGTGCCCGGCGCTCGAAAATCCGTGGCGGGTGGCGGCGGTGCTGTGCTGGTGCGACATGGTCGGCGCCGGCCGGCTGGAGCGATCCGGCCTGCGCCTCGCAGTGCATGCCAAGAACTGGAGCGGCGCCGCGCTAGAGATCCGGCGCCGGGTGCTCACACGGGGGCGGATTGACCCCGATCGATTCGAGGCGAGGGCGGTACTGGCCGAGATGATGCTGCGCGGCGGGCCGGCCGAGAAAGACGAAGCCCCGGGCAAGGCCGGGGCATGATGTCCGGTGCGCCGGCCTCAGAGGGCCGGCAGGTCATCAGGCGAAGAAGTCGCTGATGTCGCGACCGATGTGCTCGGCGAGATCGGCGTAGGTCGCGAACGACTTGTTGCCGATGAGCACCACGCCGTCGCCGTATGCATCCTGCTGTGCCAGATTGCCTGTCGCCTCTTCTGCATCGCGGATCAGTCGCGGGGTGTCAATTCGGTGTGCGGTAGCGTCGTCGCTGAACTGCGCAACGATGTCGTCGTAGTCGGTGTAGCCGGCATCGCGGGCGTACTGGTCGAGTGCGCCGACTTGGGTCTCGGCGCGGTACTCGCCCATGTTGGTGCCGTTAGCGAAGACGATGAAAGTGGTCATGGTGAGCTCCTTGAGGGTGGTTGCCTGGACTGCTCTCTGCTGTCCATGGGCTATATTGTGATCGCATTGCGATCATTGCGCAAGGGGGGCGCATGATCTTTTTGCGATCTACAATTGCGCTATGCAAACACCGACACCAGACATGATCCGAGCCGCTCGCGCGGCTGCAGGCGACACGCAGGCGCAGGCGATTCAGCGGCTGCACCGAGACCGCCGTATGACATGGGATGACTGGGAGTCCGGGCGGCGGGTGATGGAGCCGGCCCTCTGGGAGCTGTATTTGCTCAAGACCGGCCAGCATCCAACGCATCGCCTGGTCGCGGGCGAATGATCTGCCAGCGGTCATCCGGCCGGTGAGGTAGGCGGTCGCTGCCGGGTGATCTGGACCCGACGATCACCGGTCCGCCGGTCGATCGTGAGGCTGCGGGTCACGCCCGACCGAGTGCGCAGCAGGATGTCGATCGCTCCGGTGTCCGGCTCCACCAGGCCGTGGTGGTAGACCGTGATCCCGGCGAAGGTGGTCGCAATCATCTCGCGTGCGCGCACCCTGGCATCGAAGTCGTGCCGTTCGACCGCTGCTTCCGCCAGCGCAGCCCATTCGGCAGCCTGGTCGTGGGTCAGTGTGCCGGCGGCGCTTGCGGCCAGTGCGCGCTCGAGGCGCTCGGACTCCGCTTGATCGCGCTGCTGCTCGGCCTCGAGGGCGCGGATCTGGCGCAGCACCGCCAGTGGCGCGGCGCCATCGTCCTGAGCCAGCGCTGCTGTCAGGCGGTCGATCTGGCGCTGCCGGTCAGCGCTGCTTGCTCGCAGCTTGGCGAGCTGCGCACGGTCGGCGCCGCTGGTGTCCGTCCCGCGCAGCAGGTCATCGAGCTGGATCTGGTCTGAGCAGTAGCGCATGATTGCGCGCTCGACCGGCGCGACCGAGCATGAGCCGGGGCGAGGGCACTGCACCTGCATGGTCTTGCCTGAGCACAGCAGGCGCCGATACCCGTCGGCCAGCAGCTCGCCCGGCTTGCGGCGCTTGTACATGTGCTGGCCGGCGAGGGCGCTGCCGCAGTACCCGCACCGGGCGATGCCTGAGCCGGTCAGCATGTGCGGCAGCTCGCCGCGCACGCGCCGGCTCACGCCGCTGCGCTCTTCCGCGAGCAGCTGCAGCTCATCCCACTCGACTCGCGTCATCAGCGCGGGGTAGTAGCCGGACAGGACGTGTGCCTGGCCGTCGAGCACCAGCTCTCGATCACCGTACAGCGCCCTCGAGCGGATGATGCGGTAGATGTGCGACGGAGGCATCACGCCACCGGTGGGCGACAGGCCCTCCTCGAGCAGTCGCCGGACGATGTGCGTCGACCCCAGGCCGAGCCGGTACAGCTCGATCATGCGGCGCACCGCCGCAGCACGGACTGGGTCGACTGCCCAGCATCCCGCCTGAGCATCCCACGACAGATAGGCCGGATCGTGGCCTGCGCGGATTGGCCCCCGGTAGGTGCCGGCCTGCCACCCCTCCACCTGGCGGATCAGCGCGGCGCTCACCCGGCGCGACTTGGTCGCGCTCTCTTCGTGGGCTCGGATCATGATCAGCAGCGAGTAGACGAGGTCCATCGGCTGCGTGCGCAGGCTCTCGCGCGTGTAGGTCTTGCCATCGCTGGCTGTGACGACGGTGATGCCTGCGGTGATGATCTGGCTCAGCTGGGCCTGCGCCAGCACCGGCTCGGCGCGGCTCAGGCGGTCCAGGCCTTCGACGATCAGCACGGACCCGGGCACAATGCGGCCCTCAGCAATCGCCCGCAAGAACACCCCCAGCGCGCCCGTCTTGACGTGCTGCTGGTGGTAGGCCGACAGGCCCTCATCGCGCATCGACAGCTTGTCGTCGAGCTGCATGCCGTGCTCTGCCGCCCACCGCGCGGCGTATTGCATCTGCCGCGCGGCGCTGTCGCCGATCGACTGCCGGGCGTCCGAAAACCGAAGATACGAATAGACCGATGTCAACTGCTGCCCCCACTGTCGCGAAGGTGCCGAGTATAGGTATGGTTTCGCTAGGGTGCCCGAAGGCCCTGACCGACTCCGAGCTGATCCTGACCCAGCTCTCGGCCGAGGGCTACGCCACCAGCAAGACCTTCCAGGGCGCCGATCTGGTGATCGTCAACACCTGCGGCTTCATCGACGATGCGGTCAAGGAGAGCCTGGACACCATCGGCGAGGCGCTGGCCGAGAACGGCAAGGTCATCGTCACCGGCTGCCTGGGCTCGCGCACCGCCGACGGCGGCGAGAACTTGGTGCGCCAGGTCCACCCCAAGGTGCTGGCGGTGACCGGCCCGCACGCCACCCAGGAGGTGATGGACGCGGTGCACCAGCATGTGCCCAAGCCGCACGACCCCTTCGTCGACCTGGTGCCGGCCGCCGGCATCAAGCTCACCCCGAAGCACTACGCCTACCTGAAGATCAGCGAGGGCTGCAACCACCGCTGCAGCTTCTGCATCATCCCGTCGATGCGCGGCGACCTGGTCTCGCGCCCGGTCGGCGACGTGCTGAGCGAGGCCCGCGCGCTGTTCGAGGGCGGCGTGAAGGAGCTGCTCGTCATCAGCCAGGACACCTCGGCCTATGGCGTGGACGTCAAATACCGCACCGGCTTCTGGGACGGCACGCCGGTCAAGACCCGCATGTTCGACCTGGTGGCCCGGCTGGGCGAGATCGCCAAGTCCTACGGCGCCTGGGTGCGGCTGCACTATGTCTACCCGTATCCGCATGTCGACGAGATCATCCCGATGATGGCCGAGGGCCTGGTGCTGCCCTACCTCGACGTGCCGTTCCAGCATGCGCACCCGGACGTGCTCAAGCGCATGAAGCGCCCGGCCAGCGGCGAGCGCAACCTCGAGCGCCTGCAGAAGTGGCGCGAGCTCTGCCCGGACCTGGTGGTGCGCTCGACCTTCATCGCCGGCTTCCCCGGCGAGACCGAGGCCGAGTTCGAGTACCTGCTCGACTTCCTGAAGGAGGCGAAGATCGACCGCGCCGGCTGCTTCGCCTACTCGCCGGTGGAGGGCGCCGCGGCCAACGCGCTGCCCGGCGCGCTGCCCGACGCGGTGCGCGAGGAGCGCCGCGCGCGCTTCATGGCGGTGGCCGAGCAGGTCTCGATCGAGAAGCTGAAGTCGCGCGTGGGCGCGACGATGCAGGTGCTGGTCGACAGCGCGCCGGCGCTGGGCCGCAAGGGCGGCGTGGCGCGCACCTACGCCGACGCGCCCGAGATCGACGGCACCGTGAAGATCCTGCCGCCGTCGAAGGCCTCGCGCACGATGAAGGTGGGCGAGTTCGCGCGGGTGCGCATCAACGGCGTGCTCGGCCACGACCTGATCGGCGAGCTGCTGTGAGCGCCCCCCGCCGCCCGAGCGGCCCGATGCAGCCGCAGACCGCGCAGGTCCACCATCCGTACACCGCGCCGGCGGGCTTCGACGCCCAGCTGCCGGCGGTGCACAAGGCCTCGTCGGTGTTCTTCCCCTCGGTCGAGGCGCTGCGCCGCACCGAGTGGATCGACGGCAGCGGCTACACCTACGGCCTGCACGGCACGCCCACCACGCTGACGCTGCAGGCGCGCCTGGCCACGCTGGAGGGCGCGAACCACGTCCTGCTGGCCCCCAGCGGGCTGGCGGCGATCACCCTGGTCGACATCGCGCTGCTGGCCTCGGGCGACGAGCTGCTGCTGCCCGACAACGTCTACGGCCCGAGCCGCAGCTTCGCCACGCACGAGCTCCAGGCCTGGGGCATCGCGCACCGGGTCTACGACCCGATGGACCCGGCCTCGCTGGAGGCGGCGCTGACGCCCGCCACCAAGCTGGTCTGGCTGGAGGCGCCGGGCTCGGTCACGCTGGAGTTCCCGGACCTGCGCGGCCTGGTGCGGCGGGTGCGCGAGCGCGCGCCGCAGGCGCTTGTCGCGCTGGACAACACCTGGGGCGCGGGCCTGGCCTTCGACGCCTTCGACCTGGGCGAGGGTCTGGCGGTGGACCTGACGGTGCACGCGCTGACCAAGTACCCCTCGGGCGGCGCCGACGTGCTGATGGGCTCGGTCGCCTGCCGCGACGAGGCGCTGCACCGGCGGCTGGCGCTGGCGCATGCGCGCCTGGGTCTGGGCGTGGGGATGAACGATGTCGAGGCGGTGCTGCGCGGGCTGCCGTCGCTGCGGCTGCGCTACGAGGCGCAGGACGCCGCGGCGCGGCGCATCGCGCAGTGGGCGCTGGGCCGGCCGGAGTTCGTGCGCGTGCTCAGCCCGACGCTGCCGGGCTCGCCCGGCCACGCGCACTGGGCGGCGCTGTGCCGCTCGGCCGCCGGGCTGCTGACACTGGAAGTCGATCCGCGCTTCGACCGGGCGGCGGTCGAGGCCTTTGTCGACGGCCTGCGCTTCTTCCGCATCGCCTGGTCCTGGGGCGGCCCGGTGAGCCTGGCCGTGCCCTACGAGGCCCGCGCGATGCGCAGCCTGGCCACGCCCTACCGGGGCATGCTGGTGCGGCTGTGCATCGGGCTGGAGGCGGTGGACGACCTGATCGCCGACCTGGCGGCTGCGGCCGACGCGGCGCTGAAGGGCCGGACATGACGCTTCTTTCGTGGAACGCCGTGGGCTGGGGCCGCGCGCTGCAGCTGGCGGCGATCGGGCTGACGATGACGGCAGGCACGGTATCGGGCCGTGCACCGCAGCCGGCCGCTGCCGATCTGTCGGCGGGCGAGCCGGTCTTCACCCATGTGGTCACCCGCGAGGAGACCCTGATCGCGCTGAGCCGGCGCCTGCTGGCCGATCCGCGCCAGTGGCCGCAGCTGCAGCGGCACAACCGGATCGTGGATCCGCGCCGCATTCCGGTCGGCACGGTGCTGAAGATTCCGCTGCGCCTGCTGGCCACCGAGCCGGCATCGGCGCGGGTGCTGTCGGCGGCCGGCGCGGTGACCGGCCCGCAGGGCGCGGCGGTGGCGGCGGGTCAGGCCCTGCCCCAGGGCGCCCGCCTGCTCGCCGGTGACGACGGCCAGGCCACGCTGCAGCTGGTCGATGGCACGGTGCTGCGGCTGCGCGCCGGCAGTGCCGTCCAGATCGAGACCTCGCGGCGTCTGCCCCGCTCGGGCGACGCGTTGTCGGGCGTCAAGGTCGAGGATGGTCAGGTGGAGGTTCAGGCCCAGAAGCGCCCCGGCGCCGGCGCGCCCGGCTTCCAGATCAGCACGCCGCAGGGCCTGCTGGGCGTGCGCGGCACCGAGTTCCGGGTGAGCGTGGACACCCAGGCGCAGGCCACCCGCAACGAGGTGCTCGAAGGCCAGGTGATGACCGAAGGCCGAGATGGTCGCGCGGGCCGCAGCGTGGCGGCGGGCTTCGGCGTCGTGGTCGACCGCAGCGGCGCGGTGACGCTGCCGGTGCGGCTGCTGGCAGCACCCGATGTGTCCGCCTGGCCGGTGCTGCACGACCAGCTGCTGGTGCGCTTCGCGGTGGCGGCGCAGTCGGCAGCCGTGGCTTTTCGGGGGCAGGTGGCGGCGGCTTCGGATCCGCAGTTCGATCGGGTGCTGGCGGATGTGCGCACCGAGGGCGCCGAGCTGCGCTTCGCGGGGCTGCCCGATGGGCACTATCGGGTCCGCGTTCGCGCCGAGGGGCCGCAGGGCCTGCAGGGTCTGGACGCGCGCCACGCCTTCACGCTGAAGGCCCGGCCCGAGCCGCCACTGCCGATTCTGCCTGGCGCGAAGGCTGTCCTGTCGGGGCAGCGATTGCAGCTGGCCTGGGCCACGGTCGAGGAGGCACGCAGCTACCGGCTGCAGCTCGCCCGCAGCGAGGACTTCAGCGCCCCCCTGCAGGACCGACGTGGTCTGACGGAGCCGACGCTGACGCTCGACGGGCTCGATCCCGGCGCGTACTTCTGGCGGGTCGCCAGCGAGCGCAGCGCCACCGACCAGGGGCCTTTTGGTGCGGCGCATCGTGTCGAGCTGCGGCCCCTGCCGGCCCCGCCACCGCCGCCGCGCATCGACGAGGATGGCGTGCGGCTGGCCTGGGAAGGGCAGCCCGGGCAGAGCTTCGACATCGAGTTCGCGCGTGATCCCGCCTTTGCGGTGCTGGCGCTGGCGCGGCGGGTCGAGCAGCCAGTGCTGAGCGTGAAGATGCCCGGCACCGGGCGCTACTACCTGCGGCTGCGCGCACGCGATGCCGATGGCTTCGTCGGCCCCTACACCGCGCCGCAGGCCTTCACCGTTCCGAACTGCCTGCGCGATGGCCAGCAGCGCTGCGTCGGCGGTGCGGACGGGGGCTTGGTGCTGATCGCGCCATGAGCGTTGCGGCCGGGCGGTCGCGCTGGCCGGCCGGCACCGGGGTCGCGGCGGCGCTGGCCGCGCTGGCCTTTGCGCTGGCGCTGGGCGGCTGGACCTGGCGCGCCGACCGGCTGGTCTACGACATCGGTCTGTCCTTCTGGCGCCGTCCGGTGCCCGAGGCCATCGTCATCGTCGCGATCGACGATGCCAGCGTGGCGGCCATCGGGCGCTGGCCCTGGCCGCGTGCGGTGCACAGCACGCTGCTGGCCCATCTGACCGCCGCCCGGCCCCGGGCGATCGGCCTGGACGTGACCTTCAGCGAGCCCGATGCCGACCCGGCGCAGGATGCGCTGCTGGCGCGCCAGCTCGCGGCGGCCGCACCGGTGGTGATGTCGGTGGACTGGGTGATCGCCGGCCCCGGCCAGCCCCCGCAGCTGCTGGCGCCGGTCACCGGTCTGCCGCCCGGCGTGAGCCTGGGCACGGCCGAGGCCTCGGTCGATGCCGACGGGGTGATGCGTCATGCCTTCCTGGGCGCCGGGCCGGCCGCGGCCCCGCTGCCGCACATGGCGCTGGCGCTGCTGCGCGCCGGTGGCGAGACGCCGGCACCGGGGCTGCCGGTGGCCGTGCAGGACGAGCAGGTTCCTGTGGCCGGTCGGGCGCCCTGGCTCCGCCAGGAGCGCTTTCTGGTGCGCTATGCCGGCCCGCCCGGTCACATCGAGCGGGTCTCCTATCTGGATGTGCTGCGCGGCGCGGTGCCGCCCGAGCGTCTGGCCGGCCGCTATGTGCTGGTCGGCATGACCGCCACCGGCCTGGGCGATACCGTGGCCACGCCGGTCAACCGCCAGCACCATGCGATGCCGGGTGTCGAGGTGCTCGCGCACACGCTGCACACGCTGCGCAGCGGTGACACGGTGCGACCGCTCTCGCCGCTGGAGGGGGCGACGCTGTCGGCGGCGCTGGTGCTGGTGCTGCTGGCGGGCATCGAGCGGCTCGGCGCCGGCCGGGGGGCGCTGGTGCTGGCGGTGGGCTCGGTGCCGCTGCTGGTCGGCTTCAGCGTGGCGGCGCTCGGGGTCGGGTGGTGGTGGAGTCCGGTGCCTTGGGGGCTGGCGGCGGTGCTGGCCTATCCGCTGTGGAGCTGGCGGCGGCTGCAGCAGGCGGTGGATGCGCTGGATGCCGAGATCGGTCTTCTCGGGCCGGAGGCCGGTCTGAGTCCGGGCGAGCCGGTGCCGCTGCCCTCGCGCCGGCGCGATGCGCTGGCGCTGCGGCTCGAGGCGCTGCATGCCGCCACCGACACGGTGCGCAGCGCGCGGCGCTTCCTGTCGGATGCGCTGGCCGGCCTGCCCACCGCGATGGCGGTGACCGACGAGCGCGGCCGGGTGCTGCTGGCCAATGCGCTGGCGGCGCAGCTCTTCGAGCTGGACCGGGCCGAAGACATGCCCGGCCTGGAGCTGCCGGGTCTGCTGGTGGAGTTCATGCCGGTGCCAGGCGCGCCGGTGGCCGACCTGGAGGCGATCTTCCAGCCCCGCCCGACCGCGCCGGCGGCCTGCGTGGTCGAAGCCCGGGCCGAGCGCCTGGGCGATTTCCTGCTGCATTTTGCGCCGGTGCTGCTGCTCGGCCAGCAGCGCTGGGTGGTGACCTTCTCGGATGTGAGCGCCATTCGCCAGGCGCAGCGCCGCCGTGACCGCGCGCTGGCCTTTGTCTCGCACGATCTGCGCTCGCCGGCCAATGCGCTGATGCTGATGGTCGACCTGTACCGGCGCGGGCGCATGGACATGACGCAGGAGGCCTTTCTCGACGAGGTGCAGCGCCTGGGCGCACGCACCCAGCAGCTGGCCGACGACTTCGTCCGGGTCGCGCATGTCGAGACCCGGACGCTGCAGTGCCAGCCGGTGGCGCTGGCTGCGCTGCTCGACGAGGTGGTGGCGGACTTTCGGCCTCAGGCCCTGGCCGCGCAGGTGCGGCTGGGCTGGCAGACCGAGCCGACGGCCGGCCCGTCTGCGCCACCGGCTTCGGTCTGGCCGATGGACCGGGCGCTGGTGCAGCGTGCGGTGGGCAATCTGGTCTCCAACGCGATCAAGCACAGCCCGGCCGGCGGCGAGGTGATGATCCGGGTGCGTGTCGCGGTCGACACCGACATCGAGGTGGCCGACGCGCTGTTGCTGACGGTGTGCGACCAGGGGCCGGGCCTGTCGGCGGCGCAGCGCGAGCGGCTGAACCAGGGCGACGAAGGCCTGCCAGCGGGCGACGCCGGCGGGGTCGGCCTGGGGCTGCAGTTCGTGCAGATCGTGGCGCGGCGCCACGGCGGGCGGCTGCGTGCGCTGCCCGGCCGTGCGGAGGCGACCGGCCGCTTCGAGCTGGCCCTGGGCCGGGTGGGTGCAGGCTGAGCGCGGATAATCCCGCCCCGTGACTTCCCCGACCGTTCCCCCGACCGCCCCGACGCCGGCCCGCCCGCCGCGTTCTTCCCGTCCGCCCCGTGCCACGCGCCCGCCGGTGCCGCCCAACCCGGTGCCGCCGATCAGCTATCCCGAGGGCCTGCCGGTCAGCGCGCGCCGCGACGAGATCGCTCGCGCGCTGACCGAGCACCAGGTCATCATCGTCTGCGGCGAGACCGGCTCCGGCAAGACCACGCAGCTGCCCAAGATCGCGCTGGAGCTGGGCCGCGGCCTGGGCGCGGGGGGCGCCGGCCTGATCGGCCACACGCAGCCGCGCCGCATCGCCGCCTCCTCGGTCGCCAAGCGCATCGCCGACGAGCTGAAGTCGCCGCTGGGCGAGGTGGTCGGCTACAAGGTGCGCTTCCAGGACCGGCTGCAGGCCGGCGCCTCGGTCAAGCTGATGACCGACGGTATCCTGCTGGCCGAGACGCAGACCGACCCGCTGCTGCGCGCCTACGACACGCTGATCATCGACGAGGCGCACGAGCGCAGCCTCAACATCGATTTCCTGCTCGGCTACCTGCGCCAGATCCTGCCGCGCCGGCCCGACCTGAAGATCGTCGTCACCTCGGCCACCATCGACGCCGAGCGCTTTGCGCAGCACTTCGCCTCCGTCAAGGGGCCGGCGCCGGTGATCCTGGTCAGCGGCCGCACCTTCCCCGTCGAGCAGCGCTGGAAGCCCTTCGAGGAATCGAAGGAGTTCGACCTGAACGACGCCATCGCCGATGCGGTCGACGAGCTCTGGCGCGGCACCGCGTCGGGCGACATCCTGGTCTTTCTGCCGGGCGAGCGCGAGATCCGCGAGGCCGCCGACCATCTGCGCAAGCACCTCAGCCACCAGCCGCTGCACCGCAACGCCGACATCCTGCCCCTCTTCGCGCGGCTGTCTCAGGCCGAGCAGGACCGCGTCTTCGAGACCGGCGGGGCCAAGCGCATCGTGCTGGCCACCAACGTGGCCGAGACCTCGCTCACGGTGCCGGGCATCCGCTATGTGATCGATGCCGGCACCGCGCGCGTCAAGCGCTACAGCTACCGCACCAAGGTCGAGCAGCTCCAGATCGAGCCCATCAGCCAGGCGGCGGCCAACCAGCGCGCCGGCCGCTGCGGCCGCGTGGCCAACGGCATCTGCATCCGGCTCTACGACGAGAAGGACTTCCAGGGCCGCCCGCGCTTCACCGACCCGGAGATCCTGCGCAGCTCGCTGGCCGGCGTCATCCTGCGGATGAAGTCGCTGGGCCTGGGGCTGGTGGAGGACTTTCCCTTCATCGAGCCGCCGCCGCGCAAGGCGATTGCCGACGGCTATGCGCTGCTGGGCGAGCTCGGCGCGGTCGACGAGGCCAACGAGCTCACGCCGATCGGCCGCGAGCTGGCCAAGCTGCCGCTGGACCCGCGCGTCGGGCGCATGATCCTGGAGGCCCGCAGCCGCGAGGCGCTGCAGGAGGTGTTGATCATCGCCAGCGCGCTGAGCGTGCAGGACGTGCGCGACCGCCCGCTGGAGGCCCAGCAGGCCGCCGACGGGAAGCACAAGAAGTTCGACGACGAGCGCTCCGAGTTCATGGGCTACCTGAAGCTCTGGAAGTGGATCGAGGAAGGTCGCGGCAACCACGGCCACGCCGATGCGGCCAAGGCCGGGCAGAAGATCGACAGCCACAAGCTCAGCAACCGCCAGCAGGAGCAGCGCCTGCGCGAGAGCTTCGTCAACCCGCGCCGGGTGCGCGAATGGCGCGACATCCACAGCCAGCTCCACACCGTGGTGGCCGAGCACGGCTGGCGCCTGAACGGACTGCCGGCCACCTACGAGCAGGTGCACCAGTCGATGCTGGCGGGCCTCCTGGGCAACCTCGGCTGCAAGGCCGACGATGACGAGTGGTATCTGGGCGCGCGCGGCATCAAGTTCTGGCGCCATCCGGGCGCGCACCTGTCGAAGAAGCCCGGGCGCTGGCTGATCGCCGCCGAGCTGGTGGACACCACGCGCCTGTTCGGGCGCGGGCTGGCGGCGATCGAGCCGCAGTGGATCGAGCCGATCGCCGGCCATCTGCTGAAAAAGCAGCTGCTCGAACCGCACTGGGAGAAGAAGGCCGCCGAGGTGGTGGCCTTCGAGCGCGCCACGCTCTACGGCATCGTCATCTACAACCAGCGCCGGGTGAACTTCGGCAACGTCGATGCGGTGGCCGCGCGCGAGATCTTCATCCGCGAGGCGCTGGTGGGGGGCGAGTGGGAGACGCGGCTGCCTTTCCTGGCGCACAACCAGAAGATGATCCGCCAGGTCGAGGAGCTGGAGCACAAGTCGCGCCGCCAGGACGTGCTGGTCGATGAGCACCTGATCTTCGCCTACTACGACGCGCAGCTGCCCCGTGAGGTGGTCAGCGGCGCGAGCTTCGAGCGCTGGTACCGCCAGGAGCAGAAAAGCAACCCGAAGCTGCTGCACCTGACGCGCGACGAGCTGATGCGCCACGAGGCCGCCGGCATCACCACCGCGGCCTTCCCGAAGACGATCCGCCTTGGGGGCATCGACTGCACCGCGACCTATCTGCACGCGCCGGGCGACGCCAAGGACGGTGTCACCGTCACCGTGCCGATCTACGCGCTCAACCAGGTCAGCGAGGAGCGCTGCGACTGGCTGGTGCCGGGCCTGCTGGAGGCCAAGGTGCTGGCGCTGGTCAAGAGCCTGCACCAGCGCCCGCGCTCGCGGCTGATGCCGCTGGCCGAGTTCGTCGCCGAGTTCGTCGAGCTCAACCCGTTCGCGCAGGGGCCGCTGCTGGAGACGCTGCTCAAGGCGGTGCGCGAGCGCACCCAGCTCGCGGTGCAGCGCAACGACTTCAAGCTCGACATGGTGGCGCCGCACCTGTTCATGAACTTCCGCGTCGTCGACGAGCACGGCCGTCAGCTCGGCACCGGGCGCAACCTGGCGGCGCTGAAGGCCGAGCTGGGCGGGCAGGCGCGCTCGGCCTTCCAGGCGCTGGCGGCGCTGAAGGTGGCCAGCGCGCCGGCCGCGCCCGTCGTGCCGGTGCCGGCGTCCGCCGCGGCGGGCGGCCCGGTGCGCCGGGGCGCGAGCGCCAGCCCGACGCCGCCGGCCGCGCCCGAGCCGCTCGCGCCGCAGGCCTACACCGCCTGGACCTTCGGCGAGCTGCCCGAGCTGATGGAGATCCGCAAGGCCGGCCAGACGCTGATCGGTTTTCCCGCGCTGATCGACCGCGGCACGCAGGTCGAGATCGAGGTCTTCGACGAGCCGGCGGCCGCGGCCCTCAAGCACCGCGCCGGCCTGCGCCGGCTGCTGGCGCTGAACCTCAAGGAGCCGCTGAAGTACCTGGAGAAGAACATCCCCGACCTGCAGAAGATGGCGGTGGCCTTCATGCCGCTGGGCACGCAGGAGGAGCTGCGCGCGCAGATCATCGACGTGGCGCTGGACCGCGCCTTCCTGGCCGAGCCGCTGCCGCATGACGCCGCCTCCTTCCAGGCACGCATCGACGAGGGCCGCACCCGGCTGAACCTGATCGCGCAGGAGATCGCCCGCCAGGCCGGGGCGGTGCTGCTGGAGTTCGCCGCCGCGCAGCGCAAGCTCAAGGACGCCCGCGCGCCCAAGGACGTCGCCGACGACCTCGCCGCGCAGCTGCAGCGCCTGATGGGCAAGCGTTTCATCGCCACCACGCCCTGGGCGCAGCTGCAGCACCTGCCGCGCTACCTCAAGGGCGTGCAGCTGCGGCTCGACAAGCTGCGGGGCGATCCGGCGCGCGACGCGCAGCGCCTGGCCGAGCTGCGCCCGCTCGAGCAGCGCTGGAGCCGGCGCGTGGCCGAGCTCAAGGGCGCGCCCGACGCCCGCCTCGACGAGTACCGCTGGCTGCTGGAGGAGCTGCGCATCAGCTTCTTCGCGCAGGAGCTGAAGACGCCGCAGCCGGTCAGCACCAAGCGGCTCGACAAGGTCTGGGCGCAGATGTCGATGTGAGGTCTGTCGATGTGAGGCCACAACCTTGGTCGTGACATTCGTCACGATTGTCCGCCAGAATCGGAACGCCACCGAACCGGTGGCGTCATCCCTTCTGGAAGGACATGGACCATGGGTCTCATCGGCACGATCGTGATCGGTTTTCTGGTGGGCTGGCTGGCCCGCGCCATCCTGCCCGGCACGCAGGCGCTGGGCTTCATCCTGACCACGCTGCTGGGCATCGGCGGCTCGCTGGCGGCCGGCTATGTCGGCCAGGCGCTGAACTGGTACAGCGTCGGCCAGCCGGCCGGCTTCATCGCCTCGGTGGTCGGTGCGGTGGTGCTGCTGTTCGTGGTCGGCAAGCTGCGCGGCGGCTCGGCCTCGGCCTGAGACTCCGGCCGCTCAATCGCTGTCCTGGCGGCGGGGGTCGGCCTTCAGGAAGACCTCGGGGTGCGGCGCGAAGTCGGCGTGCAGCGGCAGCAGCGCGCCGCCCAGCGCCCGCGCGTCCGAGCCGATGCTGCCGGCATGCAGGCGAGGGCGGCGCACGCCCTCCCAGCAGTGCGCATCGAGGGCGTCGCCGCTCTGGGCGATCAACCGGGCCAGCAGGCGGCGGTCGATCACGCCGTCGATGACGATGTCGTCGACGTCGAGCACGCAGCTGGCGCCGACGATGGTCATCGCCAGCGCTCGCGAGGCATTGCCCAGCCAGGCCTGGGTGTGCGGATGCCAGGGTGGCTCGAGCGCGCGCTCGTCCAGCGCGGCTGAGGGATCGATCCGGGCTGTCTCGTACAGGCGCTGCAGGTTCAGCAGCGAGGCCGCGCCCAGCAGCTGCGTGCTGGGCGCGCCGCTGCCGGGCACCGCCAGCGGCATCGAGCCGATCGCGCCGGCATTGCCATGGGCGCCGGGATGCAGCCGGCTGTCGAGCACCAGGCCGCCGCCGCTGAAGGTGTCGACGAAGATGTAGAGAAAGCTGCGCAGGCGACGGCCCTCGCCGCCGACCAGCTCGGCCAGGCTGGCGGCCACCGTGTCCTTGGCGGCATGCACCGGCAGGCCGGTCGCCGTGGCCAGATGACCGGCCAGATCCAGCGTCTCCCAGGCCCGCGCCTGGGCCTCGGGCATGCCGAACAGCCCGGTCCAGCCGCCGATCGACAGCGGTGCGGCCACGCCGACGCCGCACAGCCGCTCCGGCCGGCCCAGCGGCAGCATGCGTGCGCTCAGCGCCTCGCGGCAGCGCCGGATCATCGCCAGCAGCGCCGCGGGCAGATGATCGGGATCGGGCCAGGCATAGGGCAGGCCCTCGCGGTGATGGACCCGGCCGAGAAAGTCGACCAGCAGCACGTCCGCATGCTGGCGGCCGACCTTGACGCCGATCGCCCAGGCGCCCTCCGGATCGAGCGCGATCGGCACCGAGGGCTGGCCGATGCGCCCGCGCAGCGGCTCGCGCTTGAGCAGCAGGCCCTCGTCGAGCAGCGCGTTGACGATCATCGAGATCGTCTGCGTGCTCAGGCCGGTCACCCGCGCCAGCTCGGCCTTGGGCAGCTCGCCGTGCAGCCGGATGGCCTGCAGCACCACCCGCTCGTTGAACTGGCGCATGCCGTTCTGGTTCGAGCCGCGCGGCGGACGGCGGTGGGAAGATGACGGGTCGGAGGAGGGCTGATCCGGGTTCACCATGGCGGAAGGCCCGCACGAAGGCGGGCCGGTCTCGAGGAATGAGGCGGGTGCGGTCGGGCCTCAGACGTCGAGCGCTTCTCCGATCACGCCCTTCTTGAACAGGAAGTTGCCGTAGGGCTGCAGGTCGGAGGTCAGCACGATCGCGAAGGCCTCGCGGACGCGATCATAGAACGCGAAGCGCTCCACCGCCTCGCATTGCTCGGAGCGGGCATGGCCGTCCTGCTCGAGCATCGCCACCACGTCGCGCTGCAGCCGGCTGCGGTAGCCGTCGGGCATCGCGCAGACCTGCATGTAGGCCACCGGCTGCTCGACCGCCGCATCCAGGTTCATCAGCGACAGCACCGCGCGCGAGGCGCGCAGCACGTCGGCGCCGGGCAGATGGATGACCGGCTTGCTGCGGCCCTCGGTGGCCAGCCGGGCGGCGGTGAAGTTGGCGTCGGCGATGACGATCGCGTCGCCGTGCCCCATCTCGGCCAGCACCTTCAGCAGGTCCGGCGTCAGCAGCGGATCGATTCCCTTGAGCATGGCGAAGGATCTCCGGGGTTCTTCAGTGCGCCAGGCACTCGGCCGGGATCTGCTCCGGCGGCATCGCGCCGGTCATCACCGCGACCGTGTCGCTCATGCTGATCTTCTTCGGATCGAGCACCGCGGCGCGCCGGCCCAGGCGGGCGACATGGATGCGGTCGGCGATCTCGAAGACATGCGGCATGTTGTGCGAGATCAGGATCACCGGCAGGCCCTTGTCGCGCACCCGGCGGATCAGCTCCAGCACCATGTTGCCTTCCTTGACGCCGAGCGCGGCGGTCGGCTCGTCGAGGATGACCACCTGCTTGGCGAAGGCGGCGGCGCGTGCCACCGCCACGCACTGGCGCTGGCCGCCCGAGAGCGTCTCCACCGCCTGCGTCATCGAGCGGATGCCCACCTTCAGGTCGTTCATCCGGGCGATGCTCTGTTCGAGCATCTTCTTCTTGTCGAGCATGCGCAGCACGTTGCCGGCAAAGCCTTCGCGGCGCAGCTCGCGGCCCAGGAAGAGGTTCTCGGCGATGGTCATCGCCGGGGCCACCGCCAGATCCTGGTAGCAGCACTCGATGCCGGCCTGGCGGGCCTCGATCGGGGTGCGGAAGCGCACCGGGCGGCCGTCGAGCAGGATCTCGCCCTCATCCGGGATGGTGGCGCCCGACAGCGCCTTGATCAGGCTGGACTTGCCGGCGCCGTTGTCGCCGATGACCGCCAGGATCTCGCCGGCGCGCAGCTCGAAGTCGGCGCCGTCGAGCGCGGTGACCTGGCCGTAGCGCTTCACCAGGCCGCGGGCCTGCATGACGATCTTGGGCTGGGCCGCCGGGGCCTTGTGTTGATTCGGGGTGGCGCTCATGTCAGCGGGCTCCCTTGCGAGACAGTTGGTCGACGGTGACGGCGATGATGACGAGGATGCCGGTGATCAGCACCTGGTAGACGGAGGACACGCCCATCAGCGTCAGGCCGTTGCGCAGCACGCCGACGACGATGGCGCCGGCCAGCGTGCCCAGGATCACGCCCCGGCCGCCGAACAGGCTGGTGCCGCCCAGCACGACCGCGGTGATCGCGTCCAGGTTCTCGGTCTGGCCGGCGTTGGGATCGCCCACGCCGGTGCGGGCCACCGCCAGCAGCGAGGCCACGCCGTAGAAGGCGCCGGCCAGCACATACACGCCCAGCAGCACGCGGTCGGTCGGAATGCCCACCAGGCGGGTGGCTTCGGGGTTGTTGCCCACGGCGTAGACATGGCGGCCCGAGGGCGTGTCGCGCAGCCAGAACCAGACGCCCAGGTAGAGCAGCACCATCAGCACGGTGCCATAGGCGATCGGCGTGTCGCCGATGCGGAAGGTGTTGCCCAGCCACAGCATGGCGTCAGGCACGCTGGTGACGGTCTGAGCGCCCGAGTAGAGCTGGGTGATCGCGAAGGCGATGTTGAAGGTGCCCAGCGTCACGATGAAGGGCGGCAGCTTGATGCGGGTCACCAGCAGGCCGTTGACCAGACCGAAGCCGGCGGTGACGGCGATGCCCAGCAGGATGGCCAGCGGCGCGGGAATGCCGAAGTCCTCGGCGACCTTGGTCATGACGATCGAGCCCAGCGCCATGACCATGCCGCACGACAGGTCGATGCCGGCGGTCAGGATGATCAGCGTCTGGCCGATGGCGATCACGCCCACGACCATGACCTGCTGCAGGATCAGCGCGAAGTTGGCGCCGCTGAAGAAGTTGTCGGTGGTGAGCCCGAAGATGGTGCAGGCGATCGCCAGGGCGATGAAGGGCCCGAGCTGGCTGACCGGCGGCAGCTTGTCTTTCAAGGTAGTCACGCGGGAATCCTTGCGCAAGAGGAGGGGAGAGGGCAAAAAAGCCGGGCGACGGGCGGCACGGGGCCGAGCGCCGGCCGCGGACGGCAGGAGCCGAAAGGCCCTCTTGCGAGGGCCATGGAGGAGAACCGGAAGGGGCGCCGCGGTGCCGCGCCGGGCACCGCGCGAGGCCTGGGTGCCGGCGCGGATCAGCGCCGGCGGCCATCAGCTCACTTCTTGCCCCAGCACAGGTCGATGCCGACCTTGGTGTCCTTGCTGTCGACGCCGGCCACCGGCTTGGCGGCGATCAGGGTCACGCCGGTGTCGACATAGCCGCTGACCTTCTTGCCGGTCTTGGCGTATTCGACGCCGGCGGCCACGCCCATGGCGGCCATTTTCAGCGGGTACTGCTGCGAGGTCGCGGCGATCTTGCCGCCAGCCACGTCCTTGACGCCGTCGCAGCCACCGTCGACCGACACGATCACCACATCCTTTTCCTTGCCGGCGGCCTTCAGCGCGTTGTACGCACCCGCGGCGGCCGGCTCGTTGATCGTGTAGACCAGGTTGATGTTCGGATTCTTCTGGAGGCAGTTCTCCATGCCGGTCTGGCCCTTGGCGCGGTCGCCGAAGGAGTCGGCCATGCAGACCACTTCAGCCGGCTTGGCCAGCTCGTTGTTCTTCGCGTCCAGCGACTGCAGGCCATAGCCCTGCAGGAAGCCGTTGTGGCGCTGCGCACCCACCGGGTGGCCGGGGAACAGGTCCAGCGTCGCGATCACCGGGGCCTTGCCACCCAGCGCGGCCTTGGCGTACTGGCCGATCAGCACGCCGGCCTTGTAGTTGTCGGTGGCGAACAGCGCATCGGTGGCGTCGACCGGATCGGTCGGGCTGTCCAGCGCGATGACCATCACGCCCTTGTCGCGGGCCTTCTTGATGGCCGGAATGATGGCCTTCGAGTCGCTCGGGGTGATCAGGATGGTCTTGGCACCGGCGGCGATCATGTTCTCCATCGCGGTGACCTGGCCGGCGTTGTCGCCGTCGGCCTTGCCCGCGCCGCTCAGCAGCTTGGCGCCGAGCTTCTTCGCCTCGGCCTGGGCGCCTTCCTTCATCTTGACGAAGAAGGGGGTGGTCTCGGTCTTGGTGATCAGGCCGATGACCGGCTCGGCCGCCATCGACGACGAGGCCATGCAGGCCAGAGCGGCGGCGATGCCCAGGGTGGAAAGACGCTTCATGGTGTTGTCTCCGTTGCGCTAGGAACGGCCCGCGGTGCAGGCCCGGTGGTGAGGTGAGGTGTGGGATGAATTCTTGTCCTTGGGACTAATTAAATCAACCAGCTTGATTTAGTGGTTTCCCTAGTGTTGCGGGTCATGCGAAGTGAGACGATCGGCTCCCTTGACGGGCGACGCTGGTCGTGCCCATCCCGAAACAGGACAACAAACCGGATCCGATCCCATGAGCCCGAGCCTGCCCATCGTCATCTGTGGCGAATCCCTGCTGGATGTGTTCCAGAACGGCGCGACCCCCAACGGCCTGCACCTGGATGCGGTCGTGGGCGGCTCGCCGCTGAACGTCGCCGCTGGCGTGCAGCGCATGGGCGGCCGTGCGGTCTTTTTCGGCGCAGTCTCGCGCGATTTCCTGGGCGACCGCATCCTCGCCAGCATCGAGCAGGAAGGCCTCTCGACCGAGGCGCTGGTGCGCTGCGACGCGCCGACGACGCTGAGCCTGGTCGGCGTGGACGCTGCCGGCGTACCGAGCTACCGCTTCTACGGCCACGGCGGCGCCGACCGCCAGCTGCTGCCCGAGCACCTGGCGGCGCTGCCGGCCCAGGTCGCGGCGATCCACTTCGGCTCCTACGGCTGCGTGGTCGAGCCGATCGGCTCGACGCTGCGCACGCTGGTCGAGGCGCGCCACCGCGACACGGTGATCTCCTTCGATCCGAATGTGCGCCTGAACGTCGAGCCCGCGCTGGCGGTCTGGCGCGATCACATCGAGTGGATGGCCTCGCGCACCCATCTGCTCAAGCTCAGCGACGAGGATTTCGAGCGGCTCTATCCGGGCGAGGACATCGAGGTGCTGGCCGCGCGCTGGCTGGGCGCCGGCGTGGCGCTGGTGATGATGACGCGCGGCGGCGAGGGTGCCTTCGCCTGGACGAAGGCCGGCCGCGTGCAGGTCGCCGCACCGAAGGTCACGGTGCAGGACACCGTCGGCGCCGGCGACACCTTCCAGGCCGCGACGCTGATCGCGCTGGCCGAGATCGGGCGACTGTCGCCCGAGGCGCTGGCCGACATCTCGCTCGACGAGATGAGCCGGGTGGCCGATTTTGCGGCCCGGGCGGCGGCGATCACCTGCACCCGGCGCGGCCCCGATCTGCCGCGCCGCGCCGAGCTGCGTGACCAGGTCTGAGAATTTGCTATAGTCGCGGTCTTCGTCGGGGTGTAGCGCAGTCTGGTAGCGCATCTGCTTTGGGAGCAGAGGGTCGTGAGTTCGAATCCCACCACCCCGACCACGGTTCATGAACAACGCCCCGCACTGCGGGGCGTTGTCGTTTGCGGCCTTGGTTCTTGATTTTGACCGGGTTCAGGCCGGCGTGCGGAACGAGGCCACCGCCTGCAGCAGGCCGCCGGCCTGCTCGCGCATGTCCTGCGCGGCCGCGGCGCTTTCCTCGACCAGCGCTGCATTCTGCTGGGTGCTGCGGTCCATCTGGGTGATCGCCTGACCGACCTGCTCGATGGCGGCGTTCTGGTCCTGGCTGGCATCGCTGATGTCGGCGACGATGCTGCTGACCCGCTCGATCGAGCGCACGATGTCCTCCATCGTCGCGCCGGCGCGGCCCACCAGCGCCGAGCCCTGCTCGACCCGGCCGACGCTGGTCGAGATCAGGTTCTTGATCTCGCGTGCGGCCTCGGCCGAGCGCTGCGCGAGGTTGCGCACCTCGCTGGCCACCACCGCAAAGCCGCGGCCCTGCTCGCCGGCGCGCGCGGCCTCCACGGCGGCGTTCAGCGCCAGGATGTTGGTCTGGAAGGCGATCGAGTCGATCACGCCGATGATGTCGCCGATCTTGCGCGAGGACTCGCTGATGCCGTCCATCGTCTGCACCACGTCGCGCATCAGCGTGCCGCCGCCTGTGGCGATCTGCACCGCATCCTGGGCCAGCCGGGTGGCTTCCTGGGCATGGCCTGTGTTGGCTCGCACGGTGTTGCTCAGCTCGTCCATCGTCGCGGCGGTCTGCTGCAGCGCGCTGGCCTGATCCTCAGTGCGCCGGCTCAGGTCGTTGTTGCCCTCGGCGATCTGGTTGCTGGCCTGGGCCACCGTCTCGGCGCTGCCGCGCACGCCGCTCACGATCTGCGTCAGCGAGGACTGCATTTCCTGCAGCGCACGCAGCAGCGGCGAGAACTCGTCATGCTCGCGGTCGGTCACCGCGGTGGCCAGATCGCCGTCGCGCACGCGCACGGCGATCTGCGTGCTTTCCTCGATGCGTCGGCCCATCGTTCGGCCGAGCTGCACCGTGTTCCAGATCATGCCCAATGCCAGCAGCGTCAGGACACCCAGCAGCACGCTCAGAGTCTGGTTGACCGCCTGGTTGATCTGATCGATCTCCTTCTTCAGCGCCGCATCCTGGTAGCCGACGTTGTCCCGCAGGGCGGCCAGCAGCGCATTGCGCGCGGGAATCGTGCGGTCGACCAGATAGGCGAACGCCTCGTCCCTGCGCCCTTGCCGCACCAGCTCCAGATTGCTTTCGCCATGAACCCAGAATGTCTTCATCAGATCCGGAATGACCGAGAAGCGCTGGCGTCCCTGCTCGCTGAAGAGCTTGCTCTCGTAGCTGGCCGCTGACTGCTCGATCAGCTGGCGTCGCTTCAGGATGTCGTCGATCGCCGCCTGACGCTCATCGGCATTGCGCGCCAGCATGCCGTGGCGCAATTGCAGCGACGACTGGGTGACATAGAGCTCGATCTGTGCAATCTCGCGCAGCTGGGCGGTACGCACCGATTCGGTCCGCCGGGCAGTGTCGTTGGCCTCGCCGAGTTTCCAGTACGAGAAGCCTGCAGTACCTGCCATCAGCGCCAGCATCAGCGCGGAGGAGATGTATTGGCGGCGTGTCACGCCGGGTGCGGGCCAGAGAGCCATGTCTTGTGTTCCTGCCGGGATCGACACTGGTTGGACATGGCTTCCGGTATCGGCAGATTCATGCTGATCTGAACCCCGGTGGTATCATGCAGGGCTCTGCCTGTAGCTCAACTGGATAGAGCAGCTGCCTTCTAAGCAGCAGGTCGGGGGTTCGAGTCCCTCCGGGCAGGCCACACCGGCCGATCAGGACCCCTCACGACGCCAAGCCCCTCAGGAAATCAACGTCCTGGGGGCTTTTGCGTTGGGGGTGATGGTGTTGTCGGAGTGACTGAGGCGCCAGCCTCACCGCACCAGCGGTCTGACCGTGCTGAAGCCTCCATCGACCGCGATCACCTGGCCAGTCAGCCGCGAGGCCTCGTCGCTCAGCAGCCATGCGACGGTGGCGGCCACCGTGTCGGCGCCCTGCACGCCGCCGAGCGGGTACTGGCGTGCGGCGGCCTCGCGCATCGCTTCGACCTTGAGCATCGGCGCGGTCATCGGCGTCTCGGTCATGCCGGGCGCGACCACGTTGATGCGCAGGCCGGCCGGCGCGTAGGTGGCCGCCGCGCTGCGCGCCAGCGCCTCGACGCCGCCCTTGGCCGCGGCGATCGCCTCATGGTTGGCCACGCCGATGCGCGCCACCACCGAGCTGCACAGCACCGCCGCGCCCGGCTGGCCGGCCGCACGCAGCGCCTCGATCCAGGCCCCCAGCATGAAGACCGCGCTGTCGAGGTTGACCCGGCGCAGCTCTGCCCACTGCTCGGCGCGGGTGCGGTGCAGCGGCGCGATCAGCGTGCTGCCGACGCAGTGCGCCAGCCGCTGCGGCGCCTGGCCGAAGGCCTCCTGGCAGGCGGCCACCGCGAGCTGCGCGCCCTCGGGCGTGGTGGTGTCGGCGGCGATGCGCAGATCGGCCTCGACCGGCTGCAGCGCGCCGGCATCGCGCCCGACCGCGGCCACGCGCAGGCCGTCGGCCTTCAGCCGGCGGCACAGCTCACGGCCGATGCCACCGCGCGCGCCGGTCACCAGCACGACGGGAGGGAGGGACGACGGGGGAGGCAGCGAGGTCGACATCAGGGTCTCCGGAAGCAACAAGGGAAAAGACAGGATCTGCCGGCGAGAGCTCACGCCCGACCCGGGTCCACCATTGGGAAAAGGAATCGCAGGGCCGCTCGATGCGCGGGAACAGCCGGGGCGCCGGGCGCAGATCGGTCGCCAGCGCCTCAAGCACAGGGCGCAGATGCGGGTCGTCCTGGGCATGGACCCGGCGCGCGTCGCGCAGCAGCGCTCGCCACGGCGCCAGCGGTGCCAGCGCAGCGTGCGGCGTGAGCTGGCGCAGCCGGGTCGTCACGAAGTTCCAGCGCGCGGCGCTCCACGGCCGCGCCCGGTGCGTCTCGGCCACCAGCAGGCCGATCACCACCGTGCCGGTCGGCAGGTCGGCTGGCGGATCGCCCAGCGCCCACGGGTGCGCCAGCCAGACCTCGCGGCCGCGCACCTGCTCGTGCAGCTCGGCGCTAATGCCGTGGAAGCCGTCCTTGGGGGGCTCGGCGTGCAGTGCGGGCTCGGGGCAGCTGTCGGCGTCCGGCCAGGGTCGGGTGCGCACCGGCGTCGGGCTGCGGGCGATGTGCTCCAGGTGGCCGTAGTCGGTGTCGAGCACGCTGCCTGGGCTGTGCCACTCGGGCGGCGCGTGGCGGGCGACGTTCTCCGCGTTGAACAGATAGGGCTTGCGGCTGCCGGTGGCCGCCACCCACTGCCAGCTCAGGTGATTGCTGGCCAGATCGCCGTCGAGCAGGCGCGGCCAGAGCCAGTCGGCCCCGGCGCGCCAGTGCACCTTGCGCAGATGCACCAGGTAGCTGGCCAGCCACAGCCGCGCATGGTTGTGCAGATGGCCGCTGTCGTGCAGCGTGCGCACCGCCTGGTCGATCACCGGCACGCCGGTGCGCGCCTGGCGCACATCGTCGGGCACCGCATCGGCATAGGCCGCGCCCGGCAGCATGCCCTCGTGCAGAGAGCGCAGGATGGCGTCGCCGCGGTGGTGCCAGACATGGCGGAAATACTCGCGCCAGCCCAGCTCCATCACCAGCCGGTGCTGCAGGCCGATCGGCGTGCGGCGCCCGGCCGCAGCGTGCGCGGCGATCGCGCCGGCCAGCACCTCGCCGGGCGAGACGATGCCGTGCGTGATCCACGGCGACAGGCCGGTCACCGCGCCGTCGAGCGCATTGCGGGTGCGGGCATAGGCCTCGGCATCGATCGCGGCGATGCGGCGCAGTGCGGTGGCGCGGCTGGGGTCGGGGCTCATGCCGGCTGCTCCTGGCGATGGCTGCCGGCCGGGGCGGGCTGCGCACGCGCCGGGCGCGGCGGCTCGCTGCCGATGCGCTCGGCCAGATCCAGGCCGGAGAGCGCCGCCAGCTCGACGGTGCCGCCGCCCAGGAAGTCGCCGCAGACGCCCAGGCCCAGCTCGGCATCCCACCAGCAGCTCGGGCCGGCACGCAGCAGCGGGCATGGGCGGCTGTACAGCCAGCGATGCGCCATCGCGACCTGCACCGGCAGATCGCCACCCGGATTGACCTCGGCGCGCAGCGCATCGAGCAGCCGCGTGACGATCTGCTCCGGGCGGTCGTCCCGGTGCGCCTGCGACCACTCCGGCCGGGCCTGCACCACCCAGCGGGCCCGCCCCGGGCGAAGTTGGCGCCCCGGCTTGTGGTCATCGCGCAGCAGCAGCGCGATCGGGCCGTGCGCCGGGCGCAGCAGCGAGGCCGGCCAGGCGGGCGGCTCGTCCGTCTCGGCCATCAGCGTCCAGCAGGGTTCCATCTCGACCTGTCGGGCCGCCTCGGCCCAGTCGGGTCGATGGGCTTCGAGCAGCACCGCGGCCTGCTGCGGCGGCATCGCCAGCACCACCGCGTCATGGCTGCGCGGCAGCACCGGCTGATCGCCCAGCTGCAGGCGCCAGCGCCGCGGCGCGCTCTCCGGTGCCATCGTGTGCTGCGGCTGCGCATGCAGCGCGCTCACCGCCTGGCCGAGCTGCAGCGGCAGCGTGCCGACCAGCCGGCGCACCATCTCGTTCATGCCCGGCACGGCCACCCAGCGCACCGGATCCGCGCCGTCCGGGCGCTGCGCCCGCCACGGCGCCAGCCAGCCCGCCTGCACGCCCTGCCAGATCCAGGGCTGCAGGGCCAGCGAATGACTCTCGAAGCCGGTGGCGCCGTGGTCGAAATGCAGCGCCTGCGCGCCTTCGCCATGGCGCCGGGTGGCCATGCGTCCGCCGGGGCCGCGCGCCTTGTCGAACAGCTCGACCTGCGCGCCGGCCTGCGCCAGGGCCTGCGCGCACAGCGCGCCGGACACGCCCGCGCCGATGACCGCAATCCGCGGCGTCCCGATGGAGGTGAGACAAGAAGAGGGCATCGAAGGGCTCCGGAGGTTTCTGGACCGATCTGCGTGGCATCTGCACTGCATGATCCGTCGATGGGGCGTATCATGAACCGAGTTTGAAGCGATGCAAAATCAGTTCAAATGAATTCCTGGATCCATGCGCCCAAGTCATCCACGTCAAAGCGAGGACGCAACGGAGACGTATCAGAGACGCACCAGAGACATCGACTGTTCAAGAGGTAAGAGGTGAGCTCATGACGACATTCCTTTCCCCTGTCGAGCCCGTGTCCCGGAGCGATGACGCGGTGCCGCGTTTCCGCACCGCGGCCGTGGCCCGCATGACCGGCATCGCGGTGGCGACGCTGCGGGTGTGGGAGCGGCGCTACCGCATCGTCGCGCCGCCGCAGTCGGTGTCGGGGCACCGGCTGTATTCCTCGGCCGATGTGCGCCGGCTGGGCATGATCCGGTCGCTGGTCGAGCAGGGCCATGCGATCGGCACGCTGGCGCCGCTGGCCGAGCCGGCGCTGCAGCAACTGCTGGTGAACGGGCAGACGGCGCCTGCCTCGGCCGAGCCGGCGGCCTCGCGCCTGTCGGCCCGGCCGCGCGGCGAGCCGGCGCCGCGTGCGCGCTCGCTGGTGGTGTGCGGCGGCGGGCGCACCCTGCCGGCGGTGCTGGCGGCGCAGCTCGGCGCCTTGCCGGGCGAGCACCGGCTGCTGGACTGGGCGGCGCAGTCGGCGCTGCCGCTGTCCCGAGGCGATCACGACCTGCTGGCGCTGGAGATCGACACGCTGCACCCGGACGGGGTCGAGCGCCTGCTGGCCCTGCAGCGCGAGCAGGTCGCGCGCGAGGTGGTGGTGGTCTACGGCTTCGGCTCGGACCGGCTGGTGCAGCGCCTGCGCGAGGCCGGCGTGTCGGTCTGGCGCGGCCCGCTCGGGCGCGCCGAGATGGCGCGGCTGCTGCGCGCCACGCTGCTCGATCTGGCCGGCGCCGAGACCCGCTGGCCGCAGGCGCCTGCCGACCCGCAGGCGGCCGAGCAGCCGGCGCTGTCGCCCGAGGCGCTGGCGCGTGCCGCCCGCCTGACCAGTCGGGTGCTGTGCGAATGCCCGCGCCATCTGGCCGAGCTGATCCAGCTGCTGGGCGACTTCGAGGACTACAGCGCCCGCTGCGCGGTCGACACCCCGGCCGACCGGCGCCTGCATGACGAGCTGGGCCGCACCGCCGCGCTGGCACGTCAGCGCTTCGAGCAGGCGCTGCGCCGCATCGCCGCCGAGGAGGGCTGGCAGCTCGATGCCGATCTGGTGCTGGAGTGAAGTCGCGAGTGAAGTCGCGAGGGCGGCCGGACGATGACCGCCTGATGAAGACGGGATGAAGACCCTGTCCGGGCACGGGTTCGCCCGGGGACCGGTGCGGTGGTCACCCGTTAGGCTGTGCATACCTTCCACTTCCGTGATGGATATCGCAATGACAGCAGGTCGCTTCGAGCTTCACCCGTCCGGCACCGGCAGCTTCCGCTTCGTGCTGAAGGCCGGCAATCACCAGGTCATCCTGACCAGCCAGAGCTACGCCAGCCACGCCGCGGCGCTTGGCGGCATCGAGTCGGTGCGCACCAATGCGGCCGTGCCCGAGCGCTTCGACCGGCGCGAGTCCAAGGCCGGCGAGCCGTATTTCGTGCTGAAGGCGGGCAACGGCCAGATCATTGGCCAGAGCGAGATGTACTCGTCGGCGGCCGGCATGGAGAACGGCATCCTGTCGGTTGCGCGCAACGCGCCCGAGGCCGAGCTGAAGGATCTGAGCGCGAGCTGAGCCCGGCGCTGGCCGCGAGCGTGCATCCGCAGGCACAATCGCGGCCTTCCCGTCATCGGGGAGTAGCTGACCGGATCCTGTCCGGTGCCTGGCGTCAACATGCTTGTCCCTCACGGACATGGCGCAGGCAGCCCCTCCGGGCCTGGCAAGACCGATGACCATGCAGCCTCCGGACGGGCCGGTGGTGCTGCATGGTCATCGCTGATCCTGCACCACCGGCCCCGGAGAAAAATCGCATGGCCCTCGCCCTCGAACCCTTCCTCGTCTCGACCGGCATCGTCGCCCTGGGCGAGATCGGCGACAAGACGCAGCTGCTGGCGCTGCTGCTGGCGGCGCGCTTCCGCCGCCCGGTGCCGATCATTCTCGGCATCCTGGCCGCGACCCTGCTCAACCATGCGCTGGCCGGCCTGGTCGGCGACACGGTGGCGCGGCTGCTGGGGCCGGATGTGCTGCGCTGGGTCATCGGCCTGTCCTTCCTGGCGATGGCCGGCTGGATGCTGGTGCCCGACGAGATCGACGAGGCCGAGGCCGAGGCGGGTCGCTTCGGTGTCTTCGGCACCACGGTGATTGCCTTCTTCCTGGCCGAGATGGGCGACAAGACCCAGATCGCCACGGTCGCGCTGGCGGCGCGCTACACCGAGCTGGTCCAGGTGGTCTGCGGCACCACGCTGGGCATGATGCTGGCCAACGTGCCGGCGGTGCTGATCGGCGAGAAGGCCGCGACCCGGCTGCCGATGCGGCTGGTGCACGGCATTTCCGCGGCCATCTTCGCGGTGCTGGGCGTGATGACGCTGTTCAATGTCGGCCGGATGCTCTGACGGCTCATCCGGGCCGTGATCAGCCGTAGCGCAGCGCGGTGGTCTTGCCACCGAACACGCGGTACACGAACACCGTGTAGCCGGCGATGGTGGGCAGCACCAGCACCGCCCCCACCGCGATGAACTTCAGGGATTCGGTGGCGCTGGCCACCTCCCACATCGTGTAGCGGTCGAGCACCACATACGGGTACAGGCTGAAGGCCAGCCCGAAGGCGCCCAGCACCAGCACGCTGAGCGCCAGCAGCAGCGGCGCCCAGCACAGCTTGCCTTTCGGGCCGGCCACGCGGTGCGAGTTCAGCAGGGCCCGCAGCGCCACCAGCGCCAGGGCGGTGGCCAGCGGGATCGGCAGCAGGGCCAGCAGGTTGGGCAGGCTGAACCAGCGCTCGCGCACGGTGTCGCTCACCAGCGGGGTGGCCACCGACACCAGCGCCAGGGCCAGCACCAGTCCTGGCCAGGCCGCCTTGGCCCAGACCACGGCGCGCTGCTGCAGCTCGCCCTCGGTGCGCAGGATCAGCCAGCAGGCGCCCAGCAGCACATAGGCCGCGGGCAGGGCGAGCATCACCCAGGCCGAGAAGGCGTAGGCCGGCGGCGTCTCGGCCAGGCCGGTCACGAAGCGCCCCAGCATCCAGCCTTGGGCCAGCGAGGTGATCAGCGAGCCGGCAAAGAAGGCGAAGTTCCACAGCGGCTTGTGCTGGGCCTGGGCCTTCACGCGGAAGTCGAAGGCCACGCCGCGCAGGATCAGGCCCATCAGCATGACCGCCACCGGCAGGTAGAGGGCGCCGAGGATGACGCCGTGCGCCTTGGGGAAGGCGATCAGCAGCAGGCCCACGCCCATCACCAGCCAGGTCTCGTTGGCATCCCAGAACGGGCCGATGGAGGCCACCATGTGGTCCTTGTGGGCGTCGGTGCCGGCCAGGGGCAGCAGCATGCCCACGCCCAGGTCATAGCCGTCCAGGGCCACATAGGCCAGCATGGCCACGCCCATCAGCAGCCAGAACAGCAGGGGAAGGAAGGTGTCGATTGTCATGGGCGTCATGGGCGTCATCGGTGTCATGGCAGGTTCGTTGTCATTGACCTTGCAGGGCGGCCTGACCGGGCAGGGCGGCGGGCGCCTCCGAGGTGTCGAGCGGCTTGGTCGCCATGTAGCGCAGCACCCGCACATAGGCCACCAGCAGGCCGCCGTAGACGATCGCGTAGCCCAGCAGCGTCCAGCCCACATGGGCGGCCGGCGTGGTGGTGACCACGTCGGCCGTGCGAATCAGGCCCTGCACCACGTAGGGCTGGCGGCCGATCTCCGTCACGTACCAGCCGGCCACCGTGGCCACCCAGCCGGAAAAGGTCATCGTGCTCAGCAGGGGCCACAGCCAGGGCTGGCGGATCTGGCCCGCCTGCCAGCCGGCGCGCCGCAGCAGCCACGCGGCGCTCCACGAGGTCAGCAGCATCAGCACGCCCACGCCCACCATGACGCGAAAGCCGAAGAACACCGGCTTGACCGGCGGGTGGGCGCCCTTGAACTCGTCGAGCCCCTTGATCTCGCCATCGGGCGAATGGGTCAGGATCAGGCTGGCCAGCTTCGGGATGCCGATGGCCCAGTCGTGGCGACCTTCGGCCTCGTTGGGCCAGGCCAGCAGCAGCAGGGGCGCGCCCCGCTCGGTCTCGAACACGCCTTCCATCGCGGCGATCTTGGCCGGCTGGTGCTTCAGGGTGTTGAGGCCGTGCAGGTCGCCGGCCAGGATCTGCAGCGGAATCAGCACCGCGGCCAGGGTCACGCCCAGGCGCAGCACCTTCGGCGTGCCGGCATGGGCGTGCCCGCGCCACAGCTGCCAGGCGGCCAGTCCGGCCATCAGGAAGGCCACCGTCAGTCCCGACGCCAGCAGCATGTGGGCCAGGCGGTACGGAAAGCTCGGGTTGAAGATGATGGCCCACCAGTCGGCGGCGTGCAGCACGCCGTCGATCTCGACATGGCCCTGCGGCGTCTGCATCCACGAGTTCAGGCTCAGGATCCAGAACGCGCTCATGGTGGTGCCGAAGGCCACCAGGAAGTTCGCCACCAGGTGGGTGCGTTCGCTCACGCGGCCATGCCCGAACAGCATCACGCCCAGGAAGGTGGCCTCCAGGAAGAAGGCGGTCAGCACCTCGTAGCCCAGCAGCGGGCCGGCGATGTTGCCCGCCCGCTCCATGAAGCCGGGCCAGTTGGTGCCGAACTGGAAGCTCATGGTCACGCCGCTGACCACGCCGAGCGCGAAGGTGAGCGCGAAGACCTTGGTCCACCAGCGCCACACACCCAGCCAGGCGCGGTCGCCCGTGCGCAGCCAGCGCCAGCGCATGAACAGCAGCACCCAGCCCAGCGCGATGCTGAGGGTGGGGAAAAGAATGTGGAAGGTGATGTTCAGCGCGAACTGCAGGCGCGACAGCAGCAGGGTGTCGACGGTGTCCATGGCTCAGTCTGTCTTTGTGGTGAATCAAGTCTATGCTGAATTTTCAGTAATTACTGAAAACACGGAAAGCAAGAGGGGCATGGGTCCGGAAATCCGATTGCCTGGCAAGCGGTCGTGACGGATTGCCGGACCCGGTACGCGTCGGTCAGCCTCGCTTCTCGTCGGCAGGCTGGGGCGATGGCCGCAACGTCACGGGCTGGCACGAGTCATGCTCTGTTCTGGTGCAATGAACGATGCGACGACTCCCGACCTCTCCCGCTCCGGCCGCCTGACGGCCCGGGTGCGCGTGGGTGCGGCCTTGCTGCTGGCGCTGGCGCCGATGCTGGCGCTGGCCCAGCCGCGTCCGGCGCCGGAGCAGTCGCTGCCGGAGTCGGAAACCCTGCGCCGCATCGTCGAGACCGGCACGATCAGCCTCGGGCACCGCGAGTCCTCGGTGCCGTTCTCGTACTACGACGGCCGCAAGCGGGTGGTCGGCTACTCGCACGAGCTGATGCTGCGGGTGGTCGACAGCCTGAAGGCCGAGCTGAAGCTGCCGGCGCTGACGCTGCGCCTGGTGCCGCTGACCACCCAGAACCGCATTCCGCTGGTGCGCAACGGCACGGTCGACCTGGAGTGCGCCTCCACCACCCACACCGCGGACCGGGCCCGTCAGGTCGCCTTCTCGACCACCTTCTTCATCGCTGGCACCCGGCTGCTGGTGCGGCGCGGCTCGCCGATCCGCGACTTTTCCGATCTGGCCGGACGCTCCGCCGTGGTGACGGCCGGCACCACGTCCGAGCGCCTGCTGCGCACGCATGTCGAGCGTCGGCGGCTGCAGGTGCGCATCGTGACGGTCCGTGACCACGAGGAGGCCTTCCTGGCGCTGGAGTCCGGCCGTGCCGAGGCCTTCATGATGGATGACGCGCTGCTGTATGGCGCGCGGGCCCGCGCGGTGCGCCCGAGCGACTGGGAGGTCGTGGGAACCCCGATGTCCCAGGAGGCCTACGCCTGCATGATGCGCCGGGGCGACCCCCAGTTCAAGGCGGTGGTCGACCGCGCGCTGGTGCGCCTGATGCAGTCCGGCGAGGCGATGCGCATCTACCAGCGCTGGTTCCAGGAGCCGATACCCCCGTGGGGCCTCAACCTGAACTGGCCGCCTTCGCCGGCGATGCAGCAGCTGCAGCGTCGTCCGAACGACCAGCCTCTGGGCTGAGCCCCCTGCAGCCCTTGTAGCCCTTGTTCAATCCACCCATTCCACCCCTCCCACAAGGAAGAGCCATGAAGAAATCCTTCGTTCTCGTCGCGGCGCTGCTGGCCGCCGGTGTCGTGCAGGCCTCGGGCACCCTCGACAAGATCAAGTCGAGCGGCACGATCACGCTGGGCGTGCGCGAGTCCTCCGGTGCGCTCGGCTTCACGCTGGGTGATGGCAAGTACGTCGGCTTCCACACCGAGATGGCCGAGCGCATCTCCGCCGACCTGCGCAAGAAGCTGGGCCTGTCGTCGCTGACGGTCAAGTTCCAGCCGGTGACCTCGCAGAACCGCATCCCGCTGGTGGAGAACGGCACGGTCGACCTCGAGTGCGGCTCCACCACCAACAACGCCGCCCGCCAGAAGCAGGTGTCGTTCGCGGTGACGACCTATGTCGAGGAAGTGCGCATCGCCGTGAAGGCCAGCTCGGGCATCACCTCGATCTCGCAGCTCAACGGCAAGAAGGTCGCCACCACCACCGGCACGACCTCGGTGCAGCTGCTGCGCAAGCACGAGCGTGCCAACGGCGTGAATTTCGAGGAAGTCTTCGGCAAGGACCACGCCGACAGCTTCCTGCTGCTGGACTCGGGCCGCGCCGACGCCTTCGTGATGGACGGCCAGATCCTGGCGGGCAACATCGCCAAGGCCAAGAACCCGAAGGACTTCCGCATCGTCGGCGAGGTGCTCAACGTCGAGCCGATCGCCTGCATGCTGCGCAAGGACGACCCCGCCTTCAAGACCGCGGTCGACGACAGCATCAAGGGCATGATCAAGAGCGGCGACCTGGCCAAGCTCTATGACAAGTGGTTCATGCAGCCGATCCCGCCGGCCAATGCGCCGGTGGGCCTGCCGCTGTCGGAGGCCACCAAGGCGGCCTGGGCCAACCCCAACGACAAGCCGGCCGAAGAGTACGCGAAGAAGTGAGATGAAGGGGCCGGATGACCCGCAGGGTCATCCACAGCGGACGGGCCGCGACATGCGGCCCGTCTGTCTTGAACGACGAGGAGAGAGAACTTGGCTGACTGGGACTGGCAGGTCTTCTGCAGGGACACGATCGATGGCGAGGCGCGCCCGAGCTGCTTCGGCGAGGGCGGTGACATCACCTATCTCGACTGGATGCTCTCGGCCTGGGGCTGGACGGCCTCGGTCTCGCTGCTGGCGCTGGCGGTGGCGATGCTGTTCGGCTGCCTGATGGGCATCCTGCGCACCACGCCCAACCGCGGGCTGGTGCTGCTGGGCGACGCGTGGACGGAGCTGTTCCGCAACATCCCGGTGCTGGTGCAGGTCTTTCTCTGGTATTTCGTCGCACCTGAGCTGGTGCCGGCGCTCAAGCAGATCCCGAGCTTCCTGCTGGTGGTGCTGGGCCTGGGCTTCTTCACCTCGGCGCGCATCTCCGAGCAGGTCAAGGCCGGCATCCAGAGCCTGCCGCGCGGCCAGCGCATGGCCGGCCAGGCGCTGGGCCTGACGCTGCCGCAGACCTATCGCCATGTGCTGCTGCCGACGGCGCTGCGCATCGTCATCCCGCCGCTGACCAGCGAGAGCATGGGCATCGTCAAGAACTCGTCGGTGGCCTTCTCGGTCTCGGTGGCGGAGCTGACGATGTTCGCCCGCCAGGCGCAGGAGGAGACCTCGCGCGGCATCGAGATCTATCTGGCGGTGACGGCGCTCTACTTCATCACCTCGATCCTGGTCTACCAGGCGGCCCGGCTGATCGAGCAGCGCCTGCGCATTCCCGGCACGATCGGCGCCGGCAAGTGAGCGGCAGCAAAGGCTTTCCATGCAACTCGACTTTTCCTTCCTGAGCGGCGAGGTCATCGCCAGCTACGTCACCAAGGGCTTCCTGTTCTCGCTGCAGCTCACGCTGGTGGCGATGGTCGGCGGCATCGTGCTGGGCACGCTGCTGGCGCTGATGCGCCTGTCCGGCAAGCCCTGGCTGGCCGGGCCGGCCGCGGCCTATGTCAACACCATGCGCTCGATCCCGCTGGTGATGGTGATCCTGTGGTTCTTCCTGCTGATCCCGCTGATGATCGGCCGGCCGATGGGCGCGGAGGTCTCGGCGCTGATCACCTTCACGCTGTTCGAGGCGGCCTACTACTCGGAGATCATGCGCGCGGGCATCCAGTCGGTGCCGCGCGGCCAGGTCTTTGCCGGCTATGCGATGGGCATGAGCTACCGCCAGACCATGCAGCTGGTCGTGCTGCCGCAGGCCTTCCGCAACATGATTCCGGTGCTGCTGACCCAGACCATCATCCTGTTTCAGGACACCTCGCTGGTCTACGCCATCGGCGCCTATGACATGCTCAAGGGCTTCGAGATCGCCGGCAAGAACTTCAACCGCCCGGTCGAGACCTACATCGTCGCGGCCCTGATCTATTTCGTCATCTGCTTCTCGCTGTCGATGCTGGTCAAGCACCTGCAGAAGAAGATCGCCATCATTCGCTGAGCGAGGATTTCCATCGTGATCGACATCAAGAACGTCTCCAAGTGGTACGGCAGCTTCCAGGTGCTGACCGATTGCACCACCTCGATCCAGAAGGGCGAGGTCGTCGTCGTCTGCGGACCTTCGGGTTCGGGCAAGTCGACGCTGATCAAGACGGTCAATGCGCTCGAGCCCTTCCAGAAGGGTGACATCGTCGTCGATGGCATCTCGATCGCCGACCCGAAGACTGACCTGCCCAAGCTGCGCTCGCGCGTGGGCATGGTGTTCCAGCACTTCGAGCTGTTCCCGCACCTGTCGGTGACCGAGAACCTGACGCTGGCGCAGATCAAGGTGCTGGGCCGCTCGAAGGACGATGCGGTCAAGCGCGGCCTGAAGATGCTCGACCGCGTCGGGCTGATGGCGCACAAGGACAAGTTCCCGGGCCAGCTCTCGGGCGGCCAGCAGCAGCGCGTGGCGATCGCGCGCGCGCTGTCGATGGACCCGATCGTGATGCTGTTCGACGAACCGACCTCGGCGCTCGACCCCGAGATGGTCGGCGAGGTCCTCGACGTGATGGTGCAGCTGGCCAACGAGGGCATGACCATGATGTGCGTGACCCACGAGATGGGCTTCGCGCGCAAGGTCAGCCACCGGGTGATCTTCATGGACAAGGGCCAGATCATCGAGGACTGCCGCAAGGACGAGTTCTTCGGCAATCCGGACGCACGCTCGCCGCGCGCCAAGGAATTCCTGTCGAAGATTCTCGGCCACTGAGTCGGCCACTGAGACCCGATCCGGGCTTGATCACGAGCTCCGCGCCATCCCGGCTGTTCGGGCCGCGCCGTCCGCTGTGGCCGGCGGTTCGCCAGCTCGCCGGCGTGCTGCTGGCGCTGCTGACGGTGCTGGCGGCCGGCTGGAGCGGCTTCGTGCTGAGCGAGCGCCACGGCCTGGCGCTGCTGCGCGACGACGCCGACCACCGCCTCGACCTGTTCGCCTCGGCCGCGCAGGGCGCGATCCGTCGGCTCGAGCACATTCCGGCCACCATCCAGCTCAACCGCGAGGTGCAGGCGCTGCTGCTCGAGCCGCACCATGCGCTGCGGGTCAGCGCGGCCAACAGCTATCTGCGCCGGCTCAACGCGCACCTGGGCAGCCTGGCGGTGTTCGTGCTCGACGAGCGCGGCATCGTCGTGGCCACCAGCAGCGACCAGACCGGCGACGACAGCCAGCTCGGCGAGGATCTCTCCTTCCGGCCCTATTTCCAGGAAGCGCTGTCGGGCCAGGTCGGGCGGCATTTCGCCATCGGTGCGCGCACCCACCAGCCGGGCTATTTCGTCTCGCATCCGATCCGCGACGGCGCGCGGGTGGTGGGCGTGGCCACCATCAAGATCAGCCTCGAGCCGATCGAGCAGATGTGGGAAATGCTCGGCGCACCGGCGCTGCTGGCCGACACCAACCGGGTGGTCATCCTGTCGTCGCGGCCGGAGTGGCGCTACACCACGCTGAGCGATCCGACGCTGGAGCAGCGCGTCGAGATGCAGATCACCCGGCTCTACGACGAGCAGCCGCTGCCGCGCTTCCCGGTGCCGCTGCGGCTGGTCGATGGCGCGGGCGGTGAAGGCGTCGAGGGCGGCGAGGGCGATGTGGACAGCGAGGAGGTCGACGGCGTGCTGCCGCCCGGCCTGCTGCCCGCCGAGGACGGCCAGCGCCCGGCCCGCACCAGCGCGCTGGTGCTCGGGCGCGCGCTCGACGGCATGGACTGGCGGCTGATGATCTTCCCGGACCTGCGGGTGGTGCGCAACCAGGCGGTGCTGCACAGCATGCTGTCGGCGGTGGCGGTCGGCTTCGTGCTGCTGCTGACGCTGTTCCTGAACCAGCGCCGGCGCAGCATGCGCGAGAAGCTCGAGGCCAAGCAGCTGCTCGAGCGCGCCAATGCCGAGCTCGAGCACAAGGTCGCCCGCCGCACCCGGGCGCTGACCGACACCAATGCCCGGCTGCGCCGCGAGATCGCCGAGCGCGAGCAGGCCGAGCGCACGCTGCGCGAGGCCCACGACGAGCTGGTTCACGCCGGCAAGATGGCCGCACTGGGCCAGCTCGCCACCGGCATCACGCACGAGCTGGCGCAGCCGCTGGGGGCGATCCGCACGCTGGCGGGCAATGCGGTCGAGTTCCAGCGCCGCGGCGACCAGAAGGCGGTGTCGGGCAACCTGGGCATCATCACCCGGCTGGCCGACCAGATGGGCCAGATCATCCAGCCACTCAAGGGCTTCGCGCGCAAGTCGGCGGCGGTGCCGGCGGCCACCGATGTGGCCCATGCGGTGGCCAATGCGCTTTTCCTCTACGACCAGCGCCTGCGCCGCGAGGGCGTGGAGGTGCGCAATCTGTGCGTGCCCGGCGAGGTCGTCGCCTGGTGCGATCCGAACCGGCTCGAGCAGGTGCTGATCAACCTGATCGGCAATGCCGCCGACGCGATGAAGGACAGCCCGGTGCGCCGCCTGCTGATCTCGGCCGGACCGGATGCCGCGGCCCGCGACGGCGAGCCGCCGCTGCGCCTGGATGTGGTCGACAGCGGTCCCGGCGTGCCGGAGTCGGTGCGCGCTCGGCTGTTCGAGCCCTTCTTCACGACCAAGGAGGCGGGCGTCGGCCTGGGGCTGGGCCTGGCGATCTCGCGCGACATCGTGCGCGAGTTCCACGGCGAGCTCGAGGCGAGCAACTGCCCGGAAGGTGGTGCATGCTTCACGCTGCGGCTGCCGCTGCCCCCGGGCGAGGCGACGGCCGATCCCGACACGGTCTCGCCTCCCATTTCCTGATCCCATGACCCGCGAACTCTCCGTTCTTGTCGTCGAGGACGACTTCCACATGCAGCTCGGCTGCGTCCAGGCGCTGCAGCTCGCCGGCCTGTCGGTCGAGGCGGTCGATTCGGCCGAGCAGGCGATGGGCCTGATCACGCCGGGCTTTGCCGGCGTGATCGTCACCGACATGCGCCTGCCCGGCGCCGACGGCCTGTCGCTGGTGCGCCACTGCCACGGGCTGGATGCGGACCTGCCGGTCATCATGATCACCGGCCACGGCGACGTGACGCTGGCGGTCGAGGCCATGCGCAGCGGCGCCTACGACTTCATCCCCAAGCCCTTCTCGCCGGAGCTGCTGGTCGAGGTGGTGCGTCGCGCCATCGAGAAGCGCAGCCTGACGCTGGAGGTGGCCACGCTGCGCGCAGCGCTGGCCGGCCGCGACGGGCTGGAGGGCAAGCTGGTCGGGCGCTCTCCGCAGATCCAGCGGGTGCGCCGGCTGATCTCGGAGGTCGCCGGCTCGCCGGTCGACATCCTGATCCACGGCGAGACCGGCACCGGCAAGGAGGTGGTGGCGCGCGCGCTGCACGACTTCTCCGGCCGCCGTGCCGGGCCCTATGTGGCGCTGAACTGCGGCGGCGTGCCCGACAGCCTGCTCGACAGCGAGCTCTTCGGCCACGAGCAGGGCGCCTTCACCGGCGCGCAGAAGCGCCGCATCGGCAAGATCGAGCACGCCGACCGCGGCACGCTCTTTCTCGACGAGCTCGAATCGATGCCGCTGCCGATGCAGATCAAGCTGCTGCGGGTGCTGCAGGAGCGCGAGATCGAGCGTCTGGGCTCCAACCAGCCGCTGCGGGTGGACGTGCGGGTGGTGGCGGCGACCAAGGACGACCTGATCGCGCGCGCGCAAGCTGGCAGCTTCCGCTCCGACCTGTACTACCGCCTGAACGTCGTCACCATCGAGCTGCCGCCGCTGCGCGAGCGCCGCGAGGACATCCCGGTGCTGCTCGACCATTTCATGGTGCTGGCGGCCAGCCGCTTCAACCGCCCGCCGCCGAACGTCAGCACCGAGCAGATGCACCGGCTGATGGCGCACCACTGGCCCGGCAATGTGCGCGAGCTGCGCAATGCGGCCGACTGCCTGGTGCTGGGCGTGCGCAAGGACGAGCTGCTCGGTCCGCCGCCGGTCGAGGCGTCCGAGGCGGGCGAGGGCACGGGTGCGGGCGAGGAGGGCCTGTCCCTGGCGGATTCGGTCGACAGCTACGAGCGCAGCCTGATCGCCGCCGAGCTGCGCCGCCAGCAGGGCAACATCGCCCGCACCGCCAAGGCGCTGCGCGTGCCCAAGACCACGCTCAACGACAAGATCCGCAAGCATCGGCTCCAGGCCGGGGAGTGAGCCCCTCCACGAACAGGTCGATCGCCGCGAAGGCGTCCCGCGTCTCGTCGGGGCCGGTGGGCACCGAGGTCGCTCGCGACAGCAGCCCGTCGATCAGCGCGATCATCGCCACCGAGGCGGCGCGGCTGTCGAGCCGTTTCTCGAAGCTGCCCTCGGCCTGGCCGCGACGCACGATCGCCTCGGCCTGAGTGCGAAACGCCTCCATCGCCTCCAGGTGGCGCTCGAAGGCGGCGCGCATCTCCTCGCTGTACTCGGTGCGGTGGATCGCGATGGTGAACACGCGCCGGGTGCGCTCGTCCTCCCGCATGCGCTCGAGCGGCTGGCGAGCGAACTCGCGCAGCGCCTGCGCCGCGTCCGCATGCGCGTCGAGCGCGCAGGCCTCCTCGCAGGGCAGGCAGACCCGCTCCATCATCGCGTTGAACAGGTCGGCCTTGTCCTGGAAGTGCCAGTAGATGGCGCCGCGGGTCACGCCGGCGGCCTCGGCGATGCGCTGCAGCGAGGTGCGCGTCACGCCCTCGCGCAGGAACACCTCCTCGGCGGTGTCGAGCAGCCGCTCGCGGGTCTCGGCGGCCTCTTCCTTTGTCTTCCTTGCCACGGTCCAGTCTCCTTGCAGGGGCGCGATGGTACGTCCCGCGAACATACATTCATGATTGTATGTATGATGGCGCCATCCTGATCGTTCTCAAGACCCAAATTGCCTGGACAGCCTGCGATGAACGCTTTCCCCGAGATGAATTCCCGCCCGCGCCGCTCGGTCGGTGGTGCGCGCATGGCCGCGACGCTGAGCGTGGCGGTGCTGGCGGCCGTGCTGACGGCCTGTGGCGGTGGCAGCGGCGACAAGCCGGCCGCCGCGGGTGGCGGTGCCGCCCCGCCGCCGCCGGCCGTCGGCGTGCTGACGGTCAAGGCCGAGCCGGTGGCGATCGACACCGAGCTGTCGGGCCGGCTGGAGGCCTGGCGCACCGCGCAGGTGCGCGCGCGGGTGGCCGGCGTGGTCGGCAAGCGCCTGTTCACCGAGGGCAGCGAGGTCAAGGCGGGCCAGGCGCTGTTCCAGCTCGATGACGCGCCCTACCGCGCGGCGCTCGACAGCGCGCTGGCCGCGCAGACCAAGGCCGAGGCCAATCTGGCCCAGGCCCAGGCCAATCTGGCGCGCAACGAGTCGCTGGCTGCAGCCAAGGCGATCAGCCAGACCGAATGGATCGGCTACCAGACCGCGCTGAAGCAGGCCCAGGCCGATGTCGCCACCGCCAAGGCGGCGGTTACCACCGCACGGCTCAATGTCGACTATGCCCAGGTCCGGGCGCCGATCTCCGGCACCATCGGCCGCGCGCTGGTCACCGAGGGCGCGCTGGTCGGGCAGGGCGAGGTCACGCAGCTGGCGCTGATCCAGCAGACCGACCCGATGTATGTCAACTTCACCCAGTCCGCCGCCGAGGTGCTGCGGCTGCGCCGCGCGGTCGAGTCCGGCCAGCTCGGCCAGGGTGGCGGGCGTGGCGCCGAGGTGCGCCTGGTGCTCGACGACGGCAGCGAGCATCCGCAGCCCGGGCGGCTGCTGTTCTCCGATCTGTCGGTCGATGCCACCTCCGGCCAGGTGACGCTGCGTGCCGAGGTGCCCAACCCGAAGGGCACGCTGCTGCCTGGCCTGTTCGTGCGGGTGCGCACCGCGCAGGCCGAGGCACCGCGCGCGATGCTGCTGCCGCAGCAGGCGGTGACGCGCGGCAGCGCCGGCGACACCGTGCTGGTGGTCGGCGAGGGCAATCTGCCCGCACCGCGCCCGGTGAAGATCGGCGGCAGCCGGGGCGCCAGCTGGGTGGTGCTCGACGGCCTGAAGGAGGGCGAGCGCGTCATCGTCGACGGCTTCCAGAAGATGCGTCCGAAGTCGCCGGTCACGCCGGTGCCCTGGACGCCGGTGGCCGGCGCAGCCGCCGTGGCTGCAGCTCCCGCTTCGGCGGCCAGCCGCTGATCGCCCAGGAGAGACGACACGATGTCTTCCCGATTCTTCATCGACCGGCCGATCTTCGCCTGGGTGATCGCGCTGTTCATCCTGGTGCTGGGCGCAGCCGCCGTCACCAAGCTGCCGGTGGCGCAGTACCCGACGGTCGCGCCGCCTTCCATCATCATTTCCACCGCCTATCCTGGCGCCTCGGCGCAGGTGCTCGAGGACAGCGTGCTGGCGGTCATCGAGCAGGAGCTCAACGGCGCGCCCGGCCTGATCTACATGGAGTCGAGCGCCGACGCCAGCGGCGCGGGCTCGATCACCGTGACCTTCGAGCCGGGCACCGACGTCTCGATCGCGCAGATCGAGGTGCAGAACCGTCTGAGCCGCGCCACGCCGCGCCTGCCCTCGGCGGTGACGCAGCAGGGCGTGCGCGTGGACAAGGCGCGCTCGAACTTCCTGCTGTTCGTCATGCTCAGCTCGAAGAATCCGGCCTATGACCCTGTGGCGCTGGGCGACTATGCCGCACGCAACATCCAGCCCGAGCTGCTGCGGGTGCCCGGCGTCGGCCAGGCCCAGCTCTTCGGCACCGAGCGCGCGATGCGCGTCTGGATCGATCCGGCCAAGCTGGTCGGCTACGGCCTGGGCACGGCCGAGGTGGTCAATGCGATCCGCACCCAGAACGTGCAGGTCTCGGCCGGCACGGTGGGCGGCACGCCCAATCCGGCTGCGCAGAGCTTCTACGCCACCGTCAGCGTCTCGGGCCAGTTCACCTCGGTGGAGGAGTTCGGCCGCATCCTGCTGCGCGCCAACGCCGACGGCTCGAGCGTGCGGCTGAAGGATGTCGCGCGCATCGAGCTCGGCGGCCAGGCCTATGCGACCACCTCGCGCCTGAACGGCGTGACCGCCACCGGCATCGGCATCCAGCTCGCGCCCAGCGGCAACGCGCTGGCCACGGCCAAGGCGGTGCGCGCACGCATGGCCGAGCTGCAGAAGTTCATGCCCGAGGGCGTGAGCTACGAGGTGCCCTACGACAGCTCGAAGTTCGTCTCGATCTCGATCGAGCAGGTGATCCACACGCTGCTCGAGGCCATCGCGCTGGTCTTCCTGGTCATGTTCCTGTTCCTGCAGAACTGGCGCTACACCATCATTCCGACCATCGTGGTGCCGGTGGCGCTGATGGGCACCTTCGGCGTGATGCTGGCCGCCGGCTTCTCGATCAACGTGCTGACGCTGTTCGGCATGGTGCTGGCGATCGGCATCCTGGTCGACGACGCCATCGTCGTGGTCGAGAACGTCGAGCGCATCATGGCCGAGGAGGGGCTGAGCCCGGCCGAGGCCACCCGCAAGGCGATGGGCCAGATCACCGGCGCCATCATCGGCATCACCGTGGTGCTGGTGGCGGTGTTCGTGCCGATGGCCTTCTTCAGCGGCTCGGTGGGCAACATCTACCGGCAGTTCTCGCTGTCGATGGTGGCCTCGATGCTGTTCTCGGCGCTGATGGCGCTGACGCCGGCGCTGTGCGCCACGCTGCTCAAGCCGATCGAGGGCGGCCACCACGATAAGAAGGGCTTCTTCGGCGCCTTCAACCGGGTGTTCAGCCGCACCACGCACGGCTACGAAGGCCTGGTGGCGCGCATCATCCGCAAGGCCGGGCGCTGGATGGTCATCTATGTCGCGGTGCTGGCGGCGGTGGGCTGGCTCTACACCCGGCTGCCGACCTCCTTCCTGCCCAACGAGGACCAGGGCTACCTGATCGTCAACGTCCAGCTGCCGCCGGGCGCCACCGTCAGCCGCACCGAGGCGGTGCTGCAGCAGGTCGAGGGCTTCTTCCTGAAGCAGCCCGAGGTGGACCGCGTGGTCGGCGTGACGGGCTTCAGCTTCTCGGGCTCGGGCCAGAACGCCGCGCTCGCCTTCGTGCCGCTGAAGGACTGGAGCGAGCGCCAGGGCCCCGAGCACAGCGCGCAGGCGCTGGCCGGCCGGGCCTTCGGCGCGATGATGCAGATCCGCGACGCCTTTGTCTTCCCGCTGTCGCCGCCGCCCATCCCCGAGCTGGGCAACGCCACCGGCTTCAGCTTCCGGCTGCAGGACCGCGCCGGTCAGGGCCATGACGCGCTCCTGGCCGCGCGCAACCAGCTGCTGGGCATGGCTGCGCAGAGCCCGGTGCTGGCCGGCGTGCGCCCGGACGGCCTGGAGGATGCGCCGCAGGTCAAGCTCGACATCGACCGCGAGAAGGCTGCCGCCCTGGGCGTGAGCTACGACAGCATCGCCTCGGTGCTGGCCACCGCCTTCGGCTCGACCTACGTCAACGACTTCCCCAACGCCGGCCGCCTGCAGCGGGTGATCGTGCAGGCCGACGCGCCGGCGCGCATGGCGCCGGAGGACCTGCTCAAGCTCAACGTGACCAACACGAAGGGCCAGCAGGTGCCGTTCTCTGCCTTCGCCAGCACCCGCTGGGTGACCGGCCCGGTGCAGACGGTGCGCTACAACGGCTATCCGGCGATGAAGATTTCCGGCGACGTGGCCCCGGGCCGCTCGACCGGCGAGGGCATGGCCGAGATGGAGCGCCTGGCCGCGCAGCTGCCCCCGGGCTTCGGCTTCGAGTGGACCGGCCAGTCCCGCGAGGAAAAGCTCTCGGGCTCGCAGGCGACCATCCTGCTGGCGTTCTCGATGCTGGCGGTGTTCCTGTGCCTGGCCGCGCTCTACGAGAGCTGGTCGATCCCGGTGGCGGTGCTGCTGGTGGTGCCTCTGGGCATCCTGGGCTCGCTGGCCGGGGTGTGGATGCGCGACATGCCCAACGACGTCTACTTCAAGGTCGGCCTGATCACCATCATCGGCCTGTCGGCGAAGAACGCCATCCTGATCATCGAATTCGCCAAGGACCTGATGGCCGAGGGCAAGGGCCTGCTGGAGGCGACGCTCACCGCCTGCCACCTGCGCTTCCGCCCGATCATCATGACCTCGTTCGCCTTCATCCTGGGCGTGCTGCCGCTGGCGATCTCGACCGGCGCCGGCTCGGCCAGCCAGCGCGCGATCGGCACCGGCGTGATGGGTGGCATGATCACGGCGACCGTGCTGGCGGTGTTCCTGGTGCCGGTGTTCTTCGTCGTCATCCGCCGCCTGTTCCCGGGCGGCCATGAGGTGCCGCATGCGCCGGGGCAGTTCAGCACGGTCGCCGATGCCGAACTGGCCGCTCTGCTGAAGGACGAGAAGAAGTGACCGTCGACATGATCTCCAACCTGATCTCCACGAACCCGCGCTCGCTCCCGCGCTCGCTTTCCCTGGGCTCGACGCTGGTGGCGGCCCTGGTGCTGGCGGGCTGCACCAGCCTGGCGCCGCGCCACGAGCGCCCGGCCGCGCCGGTGCCGGCCGAGCTGCCGCTGCCGGCCTCGCTGGCCGCCTCGGCCCCGGCCAGCGCCGCCTCCACCGCCTGGCCGGACTTCCTGCGGTCTGCGCCGCTGCAGCAGCTGGTGAAGCTCTCGCTGGAGCGCAACCGCGATCTGCGCCTGGCGGTGCTGAACGTGCAGCGTGCGCAGGCGCAGCTGGGCGTGACCCGCGCCGACCGCCTGCCCACCGTCGGTGTCGGCCTGACCCAGTCGGCCACGCCCAGCGGTGGCAGCACGGTGCGCAGCTACACCGCCGGCCTGCAGGTCAGCGGCTGGGAGGTCGACCTGTTCGGTCGCCTGGCCAATCTGGGCGAGGCCGCGCAGGCCCAGGTGCTGGCCAGCGAGGCCGGCCGGCGCAGCGCCGAGCTGGCGCTGGTGGCCGGCGTGGCCTCGAGCTGGCTGACGCTGGCGGCCGACACCGATCTGCTGGCCAGCACCAGCCGGCTGGTCGAGAGCCGCGAGGCCTCGATGAAGCTGGCGCAGCTGCGCTTCGACAAGGGCGCGGCCTCGTCCCTGGAGCTGCAGTCGGCGCGCACGCTGCTGGAGCAGGCCCGCGCGGCCCGCGCGCAGCTGCAGCGTCAGCGCGACCAGGACCTGAACGCGCTGACCCTCCTGGCTGGCGGCCCGGTGCCGGCCGAGCTGCTGCCGACCGCCTCGACCTCGGCGATGGCGGGCGACACGCTCGCGCCGGTGCCAGTGGGGTTGTCCTCGCAGGTGCTGCTGCAGCGCCCGGACGTGATCGAGGCCGAGCAGCAGCTGGTGGCCGCCAACGCCAACATCGGCGTGGCCCGCGCGGCCTTCTTCCCGCGCCTGACGCTGACCGCCAGCGCCGGTCAGGCCTCGACCTCGCTGTCGGACCTGTTCAACGCCGGCCAGTTCGCCTGGACGATGAGCTCGCAGCTGCTGGCGACCGTCTTCGACGCCGGCCGCAACAAGGCCAACCTCGAGGGCGCGAAGATCGCCCGCGACATCGCGGTCACCCAGTACGAGAAGGCGGTGCAGTCCGCCTTCCGCGACACCGCCGATGCGCTGGCCGGTCTGGACACCTGGCGCGACCAGCTCGCCGCGCAGCAGACCCAGCTCGACGCGATCCGCGAGACCGCCCGCCTGACCGATCTGCGTTATCAGAACGGCGCGGCCAGCGAACTCGAACGCCTCGACGCTCAGCGCAGCCTGCTGTCGGCCGAGCAGGCCCTGGTGCAGGTGCGCCTGGGCGAGCAGCTCAACCGGGTGGCGCTGTGGAAGGTGCTGGGCGGGTGAGTCGAGCGGGCGCATGGCCCGGTCTGAATTCGTTCAGAGGTGCAGCACTGCTGCCACGCCCAGGCCCGCACCGATCGCCGCCACGCCGTACAGGCCCACCTCCAGCCAGCGCCGGCGCGTCAGCAGCGCGATGGCCGCCAGCGCGATGGAGACCTGCAGCGCGGTGGTGGCCTGGGCCCAGCGGTGGTGCAGATGCATCTCGGCGTCGGAGCGCTGGTCCCAGTCGCGGGCCTCGGCCTCCAGCGCGTCGGCCTTGGCCTTGATCTGCGCCTTCTCCTCCTTGTAGCGATCGATCTCCTGGCGGTAGCGGTCGCGCTGGTCTTCGGCAACGATGACGATGGCCAGCTCGGAGAGATTCTGCTTGCTGCTCTTGGCCTGGTAGTAGTTCCATTGGTTGGACGCCTCGGTCTTCCTGATCGCGGCGTTGTTCTTGTACAGGCTGGCGTTGGCCTGGGTGGCGCCCCCCATGTAGCCGAACAGCGCGCCCACGGTGGCCAGCACCGCAGTGGTCACCGCGATGCGACTGGCGAAAGGGTCCTTGTCGGCGTGGTGGGCCGCGTGCTCGAGCTCGTGGTCATGCGGACCGTGGACATGGAAGCCGTGACCGGACATCGGGAAATGCTCCTTGCTCGCCCCAAGTGGGCGACTGAAATGAAAGATCAGGCCGATGGTCGGCCGGGCGCGATTGTGCCGCAGTCGCCCTGGTCGGCGCAGGGGCTTGATGCGGCTCAAGCGCATCGAGGCCGTGCGTGACGTCCGCCCCTTGAAATGCCTTCGGCGCCTCCCCAAGTGCAGCTCAACCGGAGGAAACATCCCCATGCGACTCGACAAGCTCACCACGCTGCTGCAACAGGCCCTGGCCGACGCGCAGAGCCTGGCCAACACGGCCGACCACCCCTACATCGAACCCCCGCACCTCGTCCAGGCGCTGCTGAACCAGGACGACGGCCCGCGCTCGCTGCTGCAGCGCGCCGGCGTCAGCCTGCGTGCGCTGGAAGAGGCCACCGACGCGGCGCTCTCGCGCATCAGCAAGGTCGAAGGCGCGCAGCTCCAGCCCGGACGTGAGCTGATCGCGCTGCTGCAGGCGGCCGAGAAGGAAGCCTCCAAGCGCGGCGACCAGTACCTGGCCAGCGAGATCGTGCTGCTGGCTCTGAGTGACGCCAAGACCGACTACGGCAACGCGGTGCGCGCCTGCGGCCTGACGCGCCGGGCGCTGGAAGGCGCGGTCGACGCGGTGCGCGGTGGCCAGAACGTCGACTCGGCCGAGGCCGAGGGCCAGCGCGAGGCGCTGAAGAAATACACGCTCGATCTGACCGAGCGCGCCCGTCTGGGCAAGCTCGACCCGGTGATCGGACGCGACGACGAGATCCGCCGCGCCATCCAGGTGCTGCAGCGCCGCTCGAAGAACAACCCGGTGCTGATCGGCGAGCCCGGCGTGGGCAAGACCGCGATCGTCGAGGGCCTGGCGCAGCGCATCGTCAACGGCGAGGTGCCCGAGTCGCTCAAGGACAAGCGCGTGCTGGTGCTGGACATGGCGGGCCTCCTGGCCGGCGCCAAGTTCCGCGGCGAGTTCGAGGAGCGCCTGAAGTCGGTGTTGAAGGAAGTCAGCCAGGACGAGGGCCGCATCATCCTGTTCATCGACGAGCTGCACACCATGGTCGGTGCCGGCAAGGGCGAGGGCGCGCTGGACGCGGGCAACATGCTGAAGCCCGCGCTGGCGCGCGGCGAGCTGCACTGCATCGGCGCGACCACGCTGGACGAATACCGCAAGTACGTCGAGAAGGACGCCGCGCTGGAGCGCCGCTTCCAGAAGGTGCTGGTCGACGAGCCCAGCGTCGAGGCGACCATCGCCATCCTGCGCGGCCTGCAGGAGAAGTACGAGGTGCACCACGGCGTGGAGATCACCGACCCGGCGATCGTCGCCGCGGCCGAGCTCTCGCACCGCTACATCACCGACCGCTTCCTGCCCGACAAGGCCATCGACCTGATCGACGAGGCGGCGGCCAAGATCAAGATCGAGATCGACTCCAAGCCCGAGGTGATGGACAAGCTCGACCGCCGGCTGATCCAGCTGAAGATCGAGCGCGAGGCGGTGCGCCGCGAGAAGGACGAGGCCTCGATCAAGCGCCTGGGCCTGCTGGAGGAGGAGATCGAGCGCCTGGGCCGCGAGTACGCCGACCTGGAAGAGATCTGGAAGGCCGAGAAGGCGCAGGCCCAGGGCTCGGCCCAGGTCAAGGAGGAGATCGACCGCATCCGCGTGCAGATCGAGGACCTGAAGCGCAAGGGCAACTTCGACAAGGTGGCCGAGCTGCAGTACGGCAAGCTGCCAGACCTGGAAAAGCGCCTGAAGGAGGCGCAGGCCAAGGAGGCCGGCAAGGCCGCCGGCGGCAAGCCGCAGCTGCTGCGCACCCTGGTCGGCGCCGAGGAGATCGCCGAGGTGGTGAGCCGCGCCACCGGCATTCCGGTGTCCAAGCTGATGCAGGGCGAGCGCGACAAGCTGCTGAAGATGGAGGGCAAGCTCCACGAGCGCGTGGTCGGCCAGGACGAGGCGATCGTGGCGGTGTCGGACGCGATCCGGCGCAGCCGCGCGGGCCTGTCCGACCCGAACCGGCCGCTGGGCAGCTTCCTGTTCCTGGGCCCGACCGGCGTGGGCAAGACCGAACTATGCAAGGCGCTGGCGGGCTTCCTGTTCGATTCGGAAGAGCACATGATCCGCATCGACATGAGCGAGTTCATGGAGAAGCACACCGTCAGCCGCCTGATCGGCGCGCCCCCGGGCTATGTGGGCTACGACGAGGGCGGCTATCTGACCGAGGCGGTGCGGCGCAAGCCCTACAGCGTGGTGCTGCTCGACGAGGTCGAGAAGGCGCACCCGGACGTCTTCAACGTGCTGCTGCAGGTGCTCGACGACGGCCGCCTGACCGACGGCCAGGGCCGCACGGTGGACTTCAAGAACACCGTGATCGTCATGACCAGCAACCTGGGCTCGCACCTGATCATGGCGATGGCCGGCCAGCCGCCCGAGGACATCAAGGACGCGGTCTGGGGCGAGGTCAAGCAGCACTTCCGCCCGGAGTTCCTCAACCGCATCGACGAGACGGTGGTCTTCCACGCGCTCGACCAGACGCACATCGCGTCGATCGCCAAGATCCAGCTCAAGGGCCTGGAGGCGCGGCTGGCGAAGATGGAGATGCAGCTGGAGGTGTCGCCCGCGGCGCTGGCCGAGCTGGCCAAGGTCGGCTTCGATCCGGTCTTCGGCGCGCGGCCGCTGAAGCGCGCCATCCAGCAGCGCATCGAGAACCCGGTGGCCAAGCTCATCCTGGAGGGCAAGTTCGGGCCGAAGGACGTGATTCCGATCGAGGTGGCGGCGGACGGCGGCTTCAGCTTCGGGCGGACGGTGCACTGAGGGTGCTCCCCTGAGCACTGCGGGGCACGCTAGCACGCTTTTCCACTCTGCGTGCCTTCGCGGAGGGCCTTTGCGGGCGCATGCAGGCAAGCTCGTGCGGCCTTGACGAGCTCGAACCACAGCACGCTCAGCAGACCCAGGCTGCATGCCAAGGCCAGATCCTGCACGGACAGCGGGGAGAACCGCATGACATGGGCCATCAGAGGCTGCTGAAGGGCACACAGCAGCAGCACGAAGGCCAGGATCACGATGATCCAGAGGTTCCGATTCGGGATGCGCAGCGTGACGGGCAGGGGATCGACGGCGGAGCGGCTCGACAGGATGAGCGCCAGATTGGCGCTCACCAGGATGGCGAAGGCAAAGGCCCGCGCCTCGGACTCCGGGCGCAGCGGCAAAATCCACGCAAAGCCCGCCATGACCACCGCGAGCACGCCCAGCCCCTGCCATGCCGCCTGCCACAGCATGCCGCGCGCGAGGAGCGGGGCGGACACATCGCGCGGCGGCCGGCGCATGACGGACGGATCCGCCGGCTCGTTCTCGAACGCGACCGAGCAGGCCGGATTGATGACCAGCTCGAGCAGCGCGATGTGCATCGGCTGCAGCAGCACCGGCCAGCCGACCAGCACCGGCAGCAGCGCCATGCCGGCGATCGGCACATGCACCGCCAGGGTGTAGGCCATCGCCCGACCGAGGTTGTCGAAGATGCGCCGGCCCGCGCGGATCGCCCGCACGATGGCGGCGAAGTCGTCATCGACCAGCACCAGCGCGGCGGCCTGCCGCGCCACATCGGTGCCCCTCCTGCCCATGGCCACGCCGACATGCGCGGCCCGCAGCGCTGGCGCATCATTCACGCCGTCCCCGGTCATCGCGACGATCTCCCCGCGCGCCTGCAGCGCCTGCACGATGCGCAGCTTCTGTTCGGGCGCGATGCGCGAGCACACGCGCACCGTGGCCATCCGCTGGCGCAGGGCCTCGTCGTCCAGGGCCGCGAGTTCATGTCCCGACAGCAGAGCGTCCGGGCAGCCGGCGGGCAGCTCCAGCCCGGCAGCCTGCGCGACCGCCCGTGCGGTGACGGGATGGTCGCCGGTGATCATGATCACGCGGATGCCGGCGGCCCGACACTCGGCCACCGCGCCCGGCACCTCCGCGCGGACCGGATCGGACAGGCCCAGCAACCCCAGAAAGTCGAAGTCGAGATCATGCGCGCAGGCCGGCCAGCGTCGGCCTGAGAAGGAGCCACGGGCGACCGCCAGCACGCGCAGTCCGCGCGCGGCCATCTCGTCGACGAGCGCCTCGACCTGGCGTCTGCGCTGTGCATCGAGGTGGCACAGATCGATCACCGCTTCAGGCGCCCCCTTGGTGACCACCCTCTGCTTCTCCTGCCCAGGCACGGTCCAGGCCTGCGACAGGGCGCGCAGCGCCGGGCTGAGCGCGTAGACCTGCACCAGGCGCCAGCCCGGATGCGCCAGGTCCGGGCCGGACAGGACACACCGCCCCAGCCGGTGGATCGCCTGCTCCATCGGATCGAAAGGTTCCGCCACGCTGGCCAGCAGGGCACTTTCCAGCAGCGGCAGGAAGGGCGCGGGCAGGCGCATCTGGCCGACCAGCGCGGGCAGGTCGATCCGCTCCTGCAGCTGCGGGCCGGCGACCAGATGCGCCACCGTCATGCGGTTTTCCGTCAGCGTGCCCGTCTTGTCGCTGCACAGCACCGTGATCGAACCGAGCGTCTCGATGGCTGGGATGCTCCGCGTCAGCACGCCTTCCTTCGACAACCGGTGAGCGCCAAGGGCGGGGAAGACGGTCCGCACCACCGCGTATTCCTCGGGCAGCATGGCCATGGCCAGCGCAACGCCGGCCAGCAAGGCCTGGAGCCAGTCTCCGCGCAGCAGGCCGTGCAGCAGCACCATGACCGCGCTGAGCCCCAGGGCCATCCAGGCCAGCGTGCGCACCACCCGTGCCTGCGGCACGGTCAGGGCGTGCAGCGCCTCGATGGCCCGTGTCGTGCGGCCCTGCTGGTACAAGGTCATGCCGAGGGTGACCAGCACGAACACCAGCAGAGTCAGGCCGTCGCGCCGGTCGCCGAAGCCGAGGTAGAGCAGCCCGGCCGCGAGGACCAGCAGGAACATCGGCTCGCGCAGGATCTCCGCCAGCGTCGACCACCAGGCGCGGTGCGTCGTGTCCGGCAGCGTGTTGGGCCCCTGCGCCGCCAGGGCCTGCGCGGCCTGCTCGGACGACAGGCCTGAATCGGATTGAATCCCTGGAACCATCGCATGCCTCCTTGTCCGGTACGGATACCCCGGCTCGTTCCGGACGATCAGGCCGTCCGGCGGACCGGTCTGTGCGCTGGCAGACAGTGGATCGGCGTGCGCGCGGGCAGACTGGCGGGGTACCGCGCCTGTCGCGGCCCGCCGCTCCTGTCCGCCCCAGGCCCTGACCTTCATGTCGAACCAGTTGCTGGCCGCCTTGCCTCAGCCCGATCGCGACCGGATGCTCGGGGTCTGCGACGAGTTCGTGCTGCGGCCGTCCGAGGTGCTGTGCGAAGCCGGAGATCCTGCCGGCCATGTATATTTCCCGAGCAGCGGCTTCATCTCGCTGATCACGCGCACCGGGGGCCCGCGCGGGCTGGAGGTGGGCATGGTGGGCCGTGAGGGCCTGCTTGGCGGGCAGTGGGCGCTGGGCGTGGGCGCATCGCCCTGGCAGGCGCTGATCCAGGGTCAAGGCCTGGCGTACCGTGCGCCGGCCGCGGTCTTCCGCCGGGAACTGCAGCGCAGCGGTGTGCTGCGCCGGCAGGTGCTGCGCCATGTCTACGTGCTGCTGGCGCAGCAGGCGTTGACCGCCGCCTGCATTCACGAACATCTGCTCGGGCCGCGCCTGGCGCGCTGGCTGCTGATGAGCCACGACCGGGCGAGTGATGACCAGCTGCAGTTCACTCACGCCTTCCTGGCCAGCATGCTCGGTCTGCGTCGCGTCGGGGTGACCCTGGCGATCGGCGAACTGCAGCGCGATGGCCTGATCCACTGCCACCGCGGGACGATCACTGTCCTGGACCGTGCGCGCCTGGAGGCCAAGGCCTGCGCGTGTTATGCCGGGCAGCGCCGGATCCTTGCCGATGTGATGGGGGAAGGCCTGGATGACCGGGGTACTCACTGCCAGCCGAACCGCCGGATGTAGATCCTCTTCACCAGTGTGGCGAGCATGCCGTAGCCCAGCAGGATCAGCCCCAGCCAGCCGAAGTAGGCCGCGGGCAGCGCCTGCAGCCTGAAATGCGAGGCCAGCGGGCCCATCGGCAGCCACACGCCCGCCACCACGATGGCAGCGGTCATGGCCAGCAGCGTTGCCGACGCCCGGCTCTGGACGAAGGGAATCCTGGGCGTGCGCAGCAGGTGCACCACCAGCGTCTGCGTGAGCAGACCTGCGACGAACCAGCCGCTCTGGAACAGGCTCTGTCGCGTCGGATCGTCTGCTCCGAACACCCACCACATCAGCGCGAAGGTGGCCAGGTCGAACACCGAGCTGACCGGCCCGAAGCACAGCATGAAGCGACCGATGCCAGACGGATTCCAGGCCAGTGGGCGCTCCAGCAGGTCGTCGTCGACCCGGTCGAAGGGCAGAGCGGTCTGGCTGATGTCATACATCAGGTTCTGTACCAGCAGCTGAAGCGGCAGCATGGGCAGGAAGGGCAGGAAGGCGCTGGCCAGCAGCACGCTCAGGACGTTGCCGAAGCTGGAGCTGGTGGTCATGCGGATGTACTTGAGCATGTTGCAGAAGGTGGTGCGGCCCTCGATCACGCCGTCGTCGAGCACCAGCAGGCTCTTCTCCAGCAGGATGATGTCCGCGGCTTCGCGCGCGATGTCCACTGCCGAATCGACCGAGATGCCGATGTCGGCTGCCCGCAGTGCCGGCGCGTCGTTGATGCCGTCGCCGAGGAAGCCCACCACATGGCCGCCGGCCCGCAGCGCACGCACGATGCGCTGCTTGTGCATCGGATCGAGCTTGGCGAAGAGATGGTGCCGAGCGGCTTCGGCCTGCAGCTCGGCATCGCTCATCGCCTCGATGTCCGTGCCGAGCAGGATCGACCCGGGCGGCAGCCCGACCTGCCGGCACACGCCCTCGGTCACCAGCGCGTTGTCGCCGGTCAGCACCTTGACCTGGATGCCGTGCCCGGCCAGCCTGCGCAGCGCCGGAGCGGCCGAGTCCCTGGGCGGGTCGAGGAATCCGATGTAGCCGACCAGCGTCAGGCCTGCTTCGTCGGCCACCGTGCAGTCGAGCCGGGACGGCGGCAGCGTCCTGACCGCCACCGCCACCACCCGCAGCCCCTCGCGGTTGAGCGCGCCTGTGCATGCCAGCGTACGCGCGAGCAGCTCTGCGTCCAGCCGCCGCTCGCCACCGCCGTCATGCACGCTCATGCGGACCCGGTCGCAGACGGTCAGCACCTCCTCGACCGCCCCCTTGCAGATCAGCTCATGGCGGTCTGGCAGGCCATCGCCGGGCTGCGCGACCAGCACCGACATGCGTCGCCGCTGGAAGTCGAAAGGAATCTCGTCGATCTTGCGGGCAAGCTCGGCCCCCTGCTGATCGCCTCCACCCAGGTCGACATGCTCGAGCACCGCGCGATCGAGCAGGTTCTTCAGCCCGGTCTGGAAACGGCTGTTGAGCGCGGCCAGGCCAAGCACCGCCTCCGAAGGTGTGCCGAAAGCGTCTGTGTGGCGTGACAGCGCAATCCGATCCTGCGTGAGGGTGCCGGTCTTGTCGGTGCACAGGACATCCATGGCGCCGAAGTTCTGGATCGCGTCGAGCCGCTTGACCACCACCTTGCGGCGGGCCAGCCGGACTGCCCCCCGCGCCAGCGTGGAGGTGACGATCATCGGCAGCATCTCCGGCGTCAGCCCCACGGCCACCGACAGCGAGAACAGGAAGGCCTCCAGCCAGTCGTGGCGTGTCAGGCCGCTGATCAGGAACACGAGGGGCGCCATCGTCATCGCGAAGCGGATCAGCATCCAGCTCACGCTGTTCACCCCGGCCAGGAAGGTGCCTGGCTGCACCTCGGTGTCCAGCGTGCTCGCGGCCAGCGCTCCGAACCAGCTGCGCTCTCCGGTGCACACCACCACGGCCGTTGCCGTGCCCGAGACCACATTGGTTCCCATGAAGACGAGATTGCGCTGCGCCAGCGCGGGCGTGCCGGCCGGGCCGGGCGCCACGAATTTCTCGACGGGCAGAGCCTCGCCAGTCAGCGCTGACTCGGACAAGAACAGATCGCGGGCATCGAGCAGACGCGCGTCGGCCGGAACCATGTCGCCGGCTGCCAGTGCGATCCGGTCACCAGCGACCAGATCGCGCTGAGCAATCTCCTGCCACCGTGTCACCGGCTCGCGCATCACGGTCGCGGTGGTGCTCACCAGGGCCTGCAAGGCCCCTGCCGACCGGTGCGAGCGCTCTTCCTGGACGAACCGGACGAGCGTGCTCAGTGCCACCATGGTGCCGATCACGAGGGTCGCTTCAAGATCCATGCCCAGCCATGACAGGAGCGCCAGCACTGTCAGCAGCAGGTTGAAAGGATTGAGATAGCCGTGCCACAGTCGCATCCAGATCGGCACAGGGGCCTCGTGACCGATGTCGTTGGGGCCATCGCGGTCCTGCCGAGCCCGGACCTGCGCAGCATCTAGCCCCTGGGGGCCGGACTCCAGAACGGCCAGCACCTCGTCCGGCCGGTGGCAGGCGGCCCAGGCCAGATCGGCCGTGACGATTCCAGGCCGGTCGCCGGGTTGGCTGCCGCCAGTCCGGGACACCAGGACGTCGAGCAGTGGCTTGCGGCGGAAGTGCATGCGGCCCCGGCGTCCGAGTCGCTGCGTCAGGCCCGGGCGGGCCTTGGAAGCAGGGTGCCTGCGGATCGTCAAGTCTGGCCGCTGGAATGCGGACCGGTCTCTCTTTCGGTCTGCGGATGGAGCCAGGGCTCCATCACGAGATCGAGGCAGCTGCTCATGCCCCGCGAGCAGGACGCCTGGAAGGTCATCCAGTTCTCGACGGTCCGCTGTGTCCAGTCCAGGTAGTCGTCGAGCGACATCAGGCCGGCACCTGGTACCTCATCGTATTGAGCCATGTGGTCCCGCAGCATCTCGACCATCTGGACGGACTGGGCTGTCAGCGTGAACAGTGCCGTGCCGGCATCGGCCAGCTCGATGGCAGGATCGTGGGTCTCGGCATGGGAAAAGGACATCGGGTTCTCCTGCAGGGGCACTGACGGGCGACGCGAACGCCGAGAGGCAGGCGTTCCGCCATGTGTCGCGGCGTGACCCCGCTCTAGCATGTCGAGACTCCCCAGAGAACCTCGACGGTCTCGTTTCTCGCGGTAATGAACAGTTCCAGGATCGACTGCAGGCTGTCCGTGTCGGTGGTGTCCAGCTCAGGCCGCAGCGGCCGCGCCACGCTTTGCTCCATGACGCGGATGGCGGCAGGAAGCTCTTCGTGATCCAACAGTCCGGGTCGCCCGGGCACCTGGCCGACCATGCGCATCAGGCGGTCACCCTCCAGCGCGCCAAGCAGCAGGTTTCCCGAGGCACGGGACTTGAAGATGTAGCTCATGCGAACCCTTCTGGTCTCGGGGCCTGCACCAGCGCAGTCCCTTCATGCTGTAGACCCTACGAAGGCTTCTCGCTCGCGTCTGTGCGTCGGCGCACTCAAGTGCCGGCCGGAAACTGTCTGGCATGAGCCACATCGTTCCGATCGCAGATCATTCGGCCATGTAAAGAATACCCGCTTCGACCTCGTCTCGAGGCGCCGGGACGAGGCCAGGGGCTTCGCGTTTTTGAACATGGAACACCCCGCCGGAAAGGAATTTTTTGATCTTGGCCTCAGATGAGTGCATATGGCGCGCAATGCGTGGTTTTCATGGCTGACCGGGTTTTCTTGAAGTTCAGCCGCAATGGTCGTCATCCTGCATTCGTCTGTTCGCTGGCGAACATGTCCTGAAGGTTTTTTTGTTTATAGTGAAAAACCATTGGTAATAATTTGTTCCGCTCCGGGCGACACAAGGGGAAGGGATGTCTCATGACAAGACAGCCATCACGGCGAATCAGTTGCTGGCCGCCTTGCCCGAGGCTGAGCTGGCCCGCTGGCAAGACCAGCTTGAATGGGTCGATCTTCCGCTGGGTGCTGTCCTGCACGAGTCGGGACGGCGCCCGCGTCATGCCTACTTCCCGACGACAGCCATCGTCTCGCTGCTGTACGTGATGGAGAACGGTGCCTCGGCGGAGATCGCCGTGGTGGGCCATGAGGGCCTGGTGGGCGTGCCGTTGTTCATGGGCGGTGAGTCCACGCTCAGCCGGGCAGTGGTGCAGAGCGCGGGGCAGGGATTTCGGCTCTCGTCGCGTGTGCTCAAGGAGGAGTTCGAGCGCTCCGGCCCGGTCATGCACCTGCTGCTGCGCTACACCCAGGCCCTGATCACGCAGATGGCGCAGACGGCAGTCTGCAATCGTCACCACTCGCTCGACCAGCAGCTGTGCCGCTGGCTGCTGCTGAGCCTGGATCGCCTGAGCGGCAGCGACCTGATGATGACCCAGGAGCTGATCGCCAACATGCTCGGCGTGCGCCGCGAAGGTGTGACCGAGGCTGCCCTCAGCCTGCAGCGGGCCGGCCTGATCCGCTACGCCAGAGGGCGTATCCATGTGCTGGATCGTGGTGGACTGGAGCGCCGGACCTGCGAGTGCTATGCGGTCGTGCGTGCCGAGTATGAGCGGCTGCTGCCTGATCGGGTCGCCACCTGAGTCCTGCCCGAGTGTTGGATGGCGCACATACGCCTGCCGCCAGGGGGCCTACCATCGGAATTCTTTCCGGGTGCCGGAATTGCAACTCATCCAACTGGTGGATCGATCATGAGCAGTTTTCTGAATCGCATCTTTGGCCCGCAATCGCCAGATCCACTGCCGATTTTCCCTCCTCTTTCTCGGGGCGGCATGAAGACGGACGTCGTCCGCAGTCCGGATGAACACCGCGACGATTTCATGCCGACAACACCGATGCTGCCGGAGGACTGCAGCTCATCCGATGTGATCCAGAACAACTTTTTCCTGGCCAGCGACAAGCTGCGGATGCTTGACAGGCTGCTGGCGACGCAGTGCGTCTTCATGCTTCGGTATCGAAGAAACCATGGCTCGGCCATCGTTCTGGGTTTTCCGTGGATCGCGGAGAACTTTCTCCTCAATTCGAACCAGGCCCTGAGGAACTGTGACCGGCTCGCCAGCCGGATCGTTCAGCTTGGCGGGCTGCCAGATTATTCTCCGCAGTACATGGACCGGCGCAGTCATGTCCGCTATGAAGACTTGAGCAACATGAACATCATCATCGGAGCCAATCTGACGGCCGAACGTGCCGCCATGCGGTTCTATCGTCAGATGGCCTTGCTTGTGGGTCATCGTGACGAGACGACACGGAAAGTCATCGATGACATGTTGCGTGATGCAGAAAAGCATGTGACTGCATTGACGGCATGGATGAAGAAATGAACTGACGGGGGTTGGCAGAGGCGGGTCTCTCGCGACCCGCCCGATTCAGCCCAGACGCTCAGCCCAGACGCTGCTCAGTCGGCGAGCAGCTGTTTCAGGAGAAACGGCAGAAGTCCGCCCGGGCGCAGGTAGGCGAGTTCGGCCGGGGTGTCGATGCGCAGGAGCAGCTGGCACTCGATTGTGGTGCGGTCCGCGCGATGCACGCGCAGCAACACCTGCTGGCGCAGCACCAGTGGCTGCTGCAGGCTGATCAGATCGAAGCGTTCATGGCCCTGCAATCCCAGCTCCTCGGCGCTGTCGCCTGGGCTGAACTGGAGCGGCAGCACGCCCATCGCGACCAGATCGGTCCGATGGTCAGGATCGAAGCTGACTGCCACGACAGCGCTCACGCCCAGCGCCCTCAAGGTCTTTGCCGCTCCGTGCTGGCCGGCCGAAGCTCCTGCCCCGTAGTTCGTGCCTGCGAAGATGATCAGGGCTGAGCCCTGGTCGCGGCAGGCCTGTGCGGCGGCCCGCATGCTGCTCGTGTCTCCTGCCGGGATGAGCAGCGCCCGGGCATCTTCGATGGGCAGAAGTCCGGGCCGGTTCGGGTCGGTGTCGTCCACGAACGGGGAGCGCACGATCCGCGTCGAGCCCTCGCTCCAAATCCAGGTCGGCCCGGCGGACATGCCGACATCCTGTCGTGGCGCAGGCAGGTCCGCCCGGGGCTGCGGCATCGACCCGGGACAGTGGAGGCGATGCTGTCTGCGGCTCAGCCAGGTCGTGCCTGGCTTGACTTCGGCCAGATCGAACTCCAGCACCTGGCTGTAGTCGATGTCGCCCGGGCGGGGGGTTCCCCAGAGCTGCTGGGACTGGAAATAGCGCCGGAAGGTCTCGACCTCGTCCGCACAGCATCCCGAGAGCGCATGCCAGGGCGATTGCATGAAGCCCGATCCCCTACTTCGGGCTGATGCCGAGCACGGTCTCCAGATACTTCGGGCTCCAGGCGGCCTTCTGGCGCTTGATGTTGAGACTGGTCTTCCTGGATTTTTCCTGCTTGAGCAGGTTCAGGCTCATGCGTCTGAGGATGGCGAAGTTCTCGGCCCCGTCGCCCACGCGGATGCGACAGTCGTCTTCGGAGAAGGTCATGTCCAGCACCCAATGGCACTGGTTCTCGATGCCCCAGTGCGTGCGCACCGCGGCCTCGAACCGCTCGGGGCTGAGCTGCGTGCTGCTGATGTAGTAGCGCCACTCGGTG